>NZ_PNLB01000001.1 GCF_013822795.1 Phenylobacterium sp.
GGGCACGCGGCGCATCAAAGAGAACCTGCCCCACGCCCGCGTCTCGGGCGGCGTCTCCAACGTCTCGTTCTCCTTCCGCGGCAACGAGCCGGTCCGCCGGGCGATCCACTCGGTCTTCCTCTACCACGCCATTGCGGCAGGGATGGACATGGGCATCGTCAACGCCGGCGACCTGCCGGTCTATGACGACATCGACCCCGAGCTGCGCGAGGCCGTCGAGGACGTGATCCTCAACCGCCCGCAACGCACCAACGTCTCCAACACCGAGCGGCTGGTCGACCTGGCCCCGAAGTACAAGGGCCAGAAGGGCGAGGCCAAGGTCGTCGACCTGGCCTGGCGCCAGGCCTCCGTCGCCTCGCGCCTCTCCCACGCCCTGGTCCACGGCATCACCGAGTATATCGACGCCGACACCGAGGAAGCGCGCCAGGCCGCCGAGCGCCCGCTGCACGTCATCGAAGGCCCGCTGATGGACGGCATGAACGTCGTCGGCGACCTGTTCGGCTCGGGCAAGATGTTCCTGCCCCAGGTGGTCAAGTCGGCCCGGGTGATGAAGCAGGCCGTCGCCTACCTGATGCCGTTCATGGAGGCCGAGAAGGAAGGCCAGCCGCGCACCAGCGCCGGCAAGATCCTGATGGCCACGGTCAAGGGCGACGTCCACGACATCGGCAAGAACATCGTCGGCGTGGTCCTGCAGTGCAACAACTACGAGGTCATCGACCTCGGCGTCATGGTCCCGGCCGACCGCATCCTCGACGAGGCCAAGGCCCACAATGTCGACATCGTCGGCCTCTCGGGCCTGATCACCCCCAGCCTCGACGAGATGGTCTATGTCGCCGGCGAGATGGAGCGCCGCGGCTTCACCATCCCGCTGCTGATCGGCGGCGCCACCACCAGCAAAACCCACACCGCGGTCAAGATCGAACCGGCCTACAAGGCCGGCGGCACCACCTATGTGCTCGACGCCAGCCGCGCGGTCGGCGTGGTCTCGGGCCTGCTCTCGCCCACCGAGAAGGACCGTATCGGCGCCGAAACCCGGGCCGACTACGCCAAGGTCCGCGAGAGCTACGCGCGGGGGCAGGGGAACCGCGCCCGCGCCACCCTGGCTGAGGCCCGCGACAACGCCTTCCAGCCGGACTTCGAAACCTACGTCCCGCCCAAGCCGAGCTTCCTGGGAACCCGCAGCTTCGTCGCCTACGACCTGGCCGAGCTCGCCCGCCACATAGACTGGTCGCCGTTCTTCGCCTCCTGGGAGCTGGTCGGCCGCTTCCCGCAGATCCTCGACGACGACGTGGTCGGCGAGGCGGCCCGCGACCTCTACCGCGACGCCACGGCCATGCTCGAGAAGATCATCGCCGAGAAGTGGTTCGAGGCTAGAGGCGTGGTCGGCTTCTGGCCGGCCGCCGCCGACGGCGACGACATCGTGCTCTATACGGGCGAGGACCGCTCCGCCGAGCTGACCCGCCTGCACAGCCTTCGCCAGCAGATGCCCAAGGACAAGAGCCGCGAGGACGGCGGCCGCGCCAACGTCGCCCTGGCCGACTTCGTGGCCCCGGTCGGCGGCAGGCCCGACTATGTCGGCGGCTTTGCGGTCACCGCCGGCCACGGCGAGATCGAGGTCGCCAAGAAATTCAAGGACGCCGGCGACGACTATTCCGCCATCCTCGCCACCGCGCTCGCCGACCGCCTGGCCGAGGCCTTCGCCGAAGCCATGCACCGCAAGGTCCGCACCGAGCTTTGGGGCTATGCTCCGGACGAAGCCTTCGACATCGACGCCCTGGTCGCCGAACAGTACCGCGGCGTGCGCCCGGCCCCCGGCTACCCGGCCCAGCCCGACCACACCGAAAAGGCGACCCTGTTCAAGATCCTGGACGCGCAGGCGGCGACCGGCATGGAGCTGACCGAAAGCTTCGCCATGAACCCGCCGGCCAGCGTCTCAGGCGTCTACTTCGCCCACCCGGAGGCGCATTACTTCGGCGTCGGCCGGATCGAGAAGGACCAGGTCGAGGACTACGCGCGCCGCAAGGGCTGGGAGCTGAAGACGGCCGAGCGCTGGCTGGCGCCGATCCTGAATTACGAACCGGGGTAAACTTTGGCCAACGTGGATCTCGGGCCGACCTTCCATAGCTTTACTTATCGGTTGAGATGCAGCCACAGGTGACCGCATAGCTAGCTAAAGCGCGCACTATCTCGCGGCCGAACGCTCCTCTCGCGCCACGTCTTCGGGCAAGCCGAGTGCATTTAACCGGGCCGGATCGTCAAACTCGCTTTCGCGAGATGCCACGAGTTCGGAGATTATTTCGATGAGCACCGGACGTGCTTCGAGTCCTCTTTCGAGCGCGAGTTCGGCCGCCCGGCAGACGAGGATTTCCAGGGCGTCGTTCTCGCGCTGCCCTCGATAAATTTTGCGCAGCACCGACGAGAATATTGTCGCGTCCGGTGCCATGAGGGCTTCCGCGTCCGTATCGCACTGACTCTGATCCGCCTGACCTGCGATCGCGCGGATGGCAGCAAGGGCGCGGGCCAGTTCGGGCGACGCGTCTCGCGGCGTCATCAGGTAGCGAGGATCGATATCCTGCAACGCTGACAGAGACTTTCGAGCGGAAAGCGGCAAGCTCCCGTAGATCGTTAGGGCCGCCCATTCTGCGGTTTGGGGCGACTGGAGCAGAGCTACAACACCCTCAGGAATGAAGCGGCGGGTCAATAGTGCCGTCAGAGCTTTTGAACTCGCTAGTTTTGCGCGGACTGGTTCGACGAGAGGAATGTTTTCGGTATCCGCTAGCGCAAAGTGCACCAGACCCGCCAACCGTCGCCGCATGGCTAAATCCCAATTTGATTCAATTAGGTCGTCCCGCATCCATTGGGCAACCTTCACCGCGTCGGCGGGCTGGGAAACGAAGAGCGGGAGAAGCGAAAGTAAGTCCAGGCGGGCCGCAGTGGGCCAGGTCGCAGAGGTGGTCAGGAGTTCGTCGAGTTCTGTCTCCGAGCGCGCGATCGGGCGAACACGCCGTACGGGCGGCCCTCGGTCGGCCACACACTTGGGATCATAGGCCCCGGACACCGCGAGTGGCGCATTAAGCATGTCAAGCCCCCGAGCTTTCCAGAAGTTCTCGGCGGCGAGCATCGTTTCGACGTCGCCATACTCGCCGGCGAGCAGGCGCGTAGCCGTCACCTCAGAGCCGTCGCGTCGGCCGATGCGTACGAAGGTCGCCACGGGCCACGGCAGTTCCAGCAAAAGGCCCTCCACGTCGTCCGCGTCAGACAACTGCACGGCCTCGGCTAGGGTCGTGAGATTTGGAGAGGCTGAGAAGCGCGCGGCGGCGGCGACCAATCTCCAACCTGACTTGGGTCCAACTCGCTCTGGAATGTCCAAGCCAAGGCCCGCGAGCGCCGTGATAGGTTTGTAAATGAGTTGAGCGGCCAGGAATGGGGTTCCAGCCTGGTGTACGCGGATTGGCGCACCTTCCACAAACAGGTGCTCTAGAACACTGTTGAATGGCGCGAGCACGGCCTCGCCGCGGGCGGACCACCGGCGAACCGACAGTGGCCCTGCCTCCCACACTAGGTTTCGGAGATAATCCGCACTTCCCGCCGTTAGTGTTTGCGGCAATGGAAGGGCCGTTAATGTGACCGCATCTCGACGCTGAATCTCAACAACCTGGTTGAGGCGTTCCTGTGCCCACTGTGCCAAGGGATGTTCGTCGTGAGTGAGGATCTGGAGCAGCCCCAACGTATTGACGAAGAGCGGCCCGCCCGTGTTCCGCAGGTTCTCTTCCACGACTAGGTTCAGGGCTTGGCGGGTGACCGTGTCGCATACGGCGGCGAGACCAATCAGTACATCGGCGCCTTTAAGCTCAAGCTCAAGCACGCGCAGAGCGCGATTCATCAGCTTGGCGCGGTCCGTCTCTCGCGCCCCCGCCGTACTGTCGGTGAGCAAAGCAATAGCCGTGCGGGCACCGGCGCGAATGGATTTGTAATCGATCCCAACGTCACCACAATCCAATCGGCCCAATATGGTGAGAATTTCTTCTCGAAATTCCTCAAGACTTGCCTCAGCGTAGACTTTACTACAGGCAATGCGGAAGACATGGGCCCAATGGGATCGGTAGGCTATGGCGGTTAGGCGAGCCTTGATCAGGGGTTCAGGGCTGACCATGATCCGGGCTGCTGCCATGAATTCCTGTAAGGAGCGTACGTCGAACGCGATGCGGCCCTCATTGCGATCGCCGAGGAATACGAGGCGATTGGTGGCCACGTCCATGATGCGAGCGGTCACCCGCTCGCATTCCGCCTCGTCCAAGATCGCCAGCTTCACATTTCGGCTAATCAAGTCTCTGAACTCGCCGAGAGTAAAGTGAGCGCTCGCGTTGCCCTGCTTCTCGGCTCGAACTTGAAGAATGAAGCCAGCGTCGTAGTGAATGCGGTCGATTTGTGACTTGTATTTTCGAATTAGGTCGCCGTTGCCACCGCCTTTGGCGATCTCTCGATCCCGAAGGGTTTCATAGTGGCGCTCAAATAGAGTCCAACGATCTTTCGGTATGTTGTTGCTGGTCTGGACTAGGCTGAATAGCAACGATACCTGCAGGGGACTAATCATTAGTGGCGCGGTCGAAGGGTCCTCCGCAGCCTCTGCCAGGATTGCGATGACCTCAGCCCGCCGGTGAGGATCTGTGATCAGTACGTCGCCGAGCCGTTCGGCGAAGCGCACGGCGTGGTGCGGATCGAGGTCGGCGAGGCTCCAGTGCATCCAATGCTTACGATCAAGGTCGTTCAAGTAGCCCTGGGGGCGGCTCGTGACGATTACTAGTGTATCGGCACCGGATTCGTGGATGTCGCCGACCAAGCGTTCAATCTGGCGGATTACTTCGCCTCGGTTGCCCGTGCGCGGGACTTCGTCCAGACCGTCCAGAATGATTGCGCTTGGGTAGTAACCAAGCCACTCTCGAAGCCGCTTTGTCTCGATTTCTTCTTCTGAGATGCGTGCGAAGCCGTCGGCCACGAACCGGAGCAGGGAGGGGGCCTCCTCGCCGGCCTTGCTGATTGTGTCGGCGTAGCGCGGCAGTGGGACATGGATCGGGAACCTTAGCGGCCCCGTCAAAGGAACGCCTTCTTCGGCCGCCCGCCGGATCGTGCTTTCCGCCACGGCTTCAATCTCAGCCGCGGTGCCGGGACCGGCCTGCAAGAGACGCGCTCGTAGCAGTTGTGCCAAGTACTGGCCGATAGTCGATTTCCCCTGGCCAGGTCCGCCGAGTACGACGAGACGCTGATAGGCAGTCGCCCGTGGCGTGGCGTGTGATTTGTCGAGGTGGCTGAGCTTGTCGGAGAGTTTCTCCATGACCGCCCGGACAATGTTCCAGTTGTCGACGAGATCATCCCATTCAGGCGTTTCATCCTCACCGTCTTCATGCTCGTCGGGCTCTTCGGAGCCTTCTTCGTCGTCCTCGTCTTCCTCGTCTAGGGTGGCAGCGTCTTCATTGGCGTCGGCCCAGTCAACCCGCTCAAACAGCGTGTGAGGATTGAGGGGGAGGTCAACGAATACATCGTCGACGTAGATTTGTTGGCCCGTCGTCCTACCTGAATCCTGGTTTTTCACTCCGCGTTGATCTTTTAACTCGTTTCGGACGACGCGATGAATGACGCTAGCGAACTCAGGGGCCTTGAAGCTATCGAGCATCGCCGACAGGACGTCGCCAGCCAGGGTCCATGCGCCGAAGGTCGTTCTCACTCCTGGGTGAAGGTCAAGCAATGCGGTCAGCACGTCCGCGTGCCAGATCCAAACGTCCTCGACGCCGAGGTCGCGCTTCCAGCTCTCCATGTGGGCGATCATTTGGTCGAGGGTGCCGCCGCCCTTACCCTTGGCGTTCTTGGCTCCCGGCGTCAGGGTCACATTCGTTACTAGGATGTAGAAGCCGGGAGTGCGCAGGCCGCGCCGCGGAGACTTGAACTTCCGGAGTTCAATATCCGCTTGCCGTTTCAACCAAGCCAGATCTTGAGCTGCGCCCTTCGACTTTGTTAGGAATTTCGCTTGGGCGACCACATAGCCGTTGCGCGCTTGGTCGGATCCAAACGGGGTGAAGTCACCTTCGAAGGTCGCCTCTCTAGCGCCGTCTGCGCCCGCCCCGAATATTTGGGTCGACGGTCCGAGTTGCGCGACCGCTAAGCTCTGCGCAAAGCGCTCAAATGACTGAGTTGAAAAGCGGGAGAGATCGTAGGTCATGGAAACTCGCGATCGGCGACGCCGAGTCCCAGTGACTCAGTCATTTTCAGATCAACCGGAGCGCGAACATATAGTCAAGCTTCGACACCGTGGCCGCGACTTGCCCGCTATGCGGGAGCCATCGGCGTCGCGGTAAGGGGGTGTTCCCAATTTGTTCTTGCGTCTCGCCGTGGCTGTGAGACACTGAAGCCTTCTCATTTGCTGTCGTGGGGGCGGGATGCCTTCGTTGTCGCCGGGCCCGGGGCGGGCCAGGGTTCGGGCGTCTGTGCGGTTTACGCCGGAGTTGGGGCGGGAGATCTGCGCGCGGGTGGCGGCCGGCGAGAGCCAGCATGCGCTGGCGCGCGAGCCGGGGATGCCGTCGCGGCGGACGTTTCGCGACTGGGCGCTGCGCGAGCCTGAGTTCGGGGCGGCGTTCGAGGCCGCCAAGCTGGAGGGCCGGCGCCGGCAGATCTTGGCCGACCGCGAGGCGGACCTGCGGCCAGGCAGCGGCAAGCTCTGGCGGCGGATGATGGCCCAGGCCTCGCCCGCGCGGCGCGGGGGCAGCGTCTCGATCCTGACGCCGCAGCTGGCCGAGGAAATTTGTTTGAGGATCGCCGGCGGCGAAACGGTGCTGGCGCTGTCGGCCGATCCGGACATGCCGTGCGCCGGCTCGATTTTTGGCTGGGCGCGGCGCGAGGACTGGTTTCGCGAGATGTACGTGCGCGCCAAGGAGATCGCCGCCGACCTGCATCGACCTGGCCTACGAGGTGGCGATGGAGGCGACCGAGGACTCGGTGCGCGGCGACCGGCTGCGGGTGCAGGTGCTGCGCTGGCGGGTGGCGCTGATCGAGCCGAAGAAATACGGGCTGCGGCGGATGTTGGGGCCGGCGGGGGAGGCTGGAGAGGCCGAGGGGCGGCAGCCGTTTGGGATCGAGTTGGTGAACTTTGTGTCGGATCCGGATGGGGGCTGGCGGGAGGCGGGGTCTTAGGGCGGTTGTGGGCTGTGCGGCGGAGGGGCCCCCTCACCCTAACCCTCTCCCCCAAAGGGGGCGAGGGAATGTGTCGTGGGGGCGGCTCTGTCGTTCTCCGCTTCCCGAGATGGGCCTGATCCTCGCCGGGGGGCTGACCCCTTCTTCTCCTCTCCCCGCTTGAGGGGAGAGGTTGGGTGAGGGGTAGGCGGCGCGGAAGCGGCGCTCTGCGGGGCTAGCGTTATTGCGGCGGAGGGGCGGCTTGGGTCCCGGCTTTCGCCGGGATGAGCGGGGGAAGGGCGGCGCTTTTCTGACTGGCGGTTTTGCGGCGGAGGGGGCGAGCCCCCTCACCCTAACCCTCTCCCCCAAGGGGGCGAGGGGACCAAGTGTCGAACGCTCTCTCGCTCTGCGGTGGGGTTGGCCCTGTTCTTCTCCTCTCCCCGCATGAGGGGAGAGGTCGGGTGAGGGGAGGCGGCGCGGAGCGGCGCTCTGCTGGGGCGGCGGTTTGCGGCGGAGAGGGCGTGCCCCCTCACCCTAACCCTCTCCCCCAAGGGGGCGAGGGGACGTGTCGCTGCGCCGCTTGTCCCTGTTCCCCAAGCCGCGAAGGAAAATGGAGGGGCTGCGGCGTCCTTGGGGGTTGCCGTGTAATCGATTGTATGGACACTGGCGCGCGATGGCGGCGCCCGGGTTTTACGGGACGCGGCTGCGCGGGAGGAGGTGAGCGACATGGGCGTGCGGCAGAGTTTCGCTTGGTGGTCGTTTACGGCGGGGCGCGAGGTCGAGCCGGCGGGGTTCCTGCGCGCGGCGGCCCTGGCCGGGGCGCAGGGCGTCGAGATGCTGCCGGCCGAGCTGTGGCCGCTGGCCCGCGAGCTGGGGCTGTCGATCGTCACCGTCACTGGGCACAAGCTTGAGGAAGGCTTCAACGATCCGGCCCGGCATGCGGGGCTGCGGGACCATGTGCGGCGCACGATCGATGCGGCGGCGCAGGGCGGGGCCGAGGCGGTGATCGTGTTTGCGGGGAACCGGTTCGGCGACGGCGACGATGGCCGGGCGGTGGCCGCCTGCGTCGAGGGGCTGGGGCCGGTCGTGGACCATGCGCAAGGGTCCGGGGTGCGGCTGCTGATGGAGCTGCTGAACAGCAAGGTCGACCATCCGGGGCAGCAGTGCGACCGCACCGAGTTCGGCGCGCAGGTGGTGCGCGGGGTCGGCTCGCCGGGGCTGAAGCTGCTCTATGACGGCTATCATATGCAGTTGATGGAGGGCGACCTCAGCCGCACCATCAAGGCCAATTTCGAGCTGATCGGCCATGTCCATACGGCCGGGGCGCCGGGGCGGCGCGACCTGGACGACCGCCAGGAGATCAACTGGCGCGGCATCGCCGGGCTGCTGGACCATCTCGGCTACGACCAGTGGGTCGGCCACGAATTCATTCCGCGCGGCGAGCCGATCGCCGCGCTCAAGCAGGCGCTGGCGGTGTTCGACGCGCCGGGCGGTAAGGCGTAGGGTTTGACCATGCAGTTCGACGCGATCGTAGTGGGTTCGGGCATCAGCGGCGGCTGGGTCGCCAAGGAGCTGTGCGAGCGCGGCCTGAAGGTGCTGATGCTCGAGCGCGGGCCGAACATCGAGCATGGGGACGACTACAGCCACGAGGAGGCTGGACGGCTGCGCTGGCGCGACGACCAGATCCCGGAGGCCGAACGCAAGCTGCACTACCCGTACTATGAGGCGGTCAGCTATGCGATGTTCAACTCGAACAAGAAGTTCTGGGCCAGCGACCACGACTATCCGTACGAGCAGGCCGAGGGAAAGCCGTACCGCTGGATCCGCGGCTATCACCTGGGCGGGCGCTCGCTGACCTGGGCGCGGCAGTCCTATCGCTGGGCGCCGGACGACTTTGAATCCAACCTCAAGGACGGCCACGGGGTCGACTGGCCGATCCGCTATGAGGACCTGGAGCCCTGGTACGACCACGTCGAGGCGTTCGTCGGGGTCAGCGGCAATTATGACGAGGCACCGCAGCTGCCGGACGGCGACTTCCTGCCGCCGTTCCCGTTCAACTGCGTGGAGGAGGAGGCTCGCGACCGGATCGAGGCGGCGTTCCCGACCCGGCGGTTCCTGATGGGGCGCTGCGCCAACCTCAGCCGGGTGGCCAAGCCGCAGATGGACCTGGGGCGCAAGCGCTGCGAGGGCTATGTGCGCTGCCACCACGGCTGTCCGCTGGGGGCGGCGTTCTCGACCCAGGCCGCGACGCTGCCGGCGGCGCGGGCGACCGGCAACCTGACGGTGGTCACCGACGCCATCGTCGAGAGCGTGATCTATGACCCGGCCGCCAAGCGCGTCACCGGCGTGCGGGCGATCGACCGGCTGAGCAAGGCGGCGACCACCTACGAAGCCAAGATGGTGTTCCTCAACGCCTCGGCGATCAACTCGGCGGCGCTGCTGCTGAACTCGCGCTCCGAGGCGTTCCCGCGCGGGCTGGCCAACGGCAGCGACCAGGTCGGCCGCAACCTGATGGACCATGTCAGCTGCGGGCAGGTGATCGGGACCTATCACGGCTTCGAGGACCAGGCCTGGCAGGCCGACCGGCCGACCGGCGTCTATATCCCGCGCTATTCGGGGATCACCGAGACCGACAAGCCGTACCTGCGCGGCTTCGGCATGCAGGGCGGGGCGCGCAAGATCCGGCGCGGCGCGCCGGGGCCCGACGGCCAGGCGCCGCGGACCTGGGTGATGTCGCTGGGGCCGTTCGGCGAGGTGCTGCCCAATCCTGAGAACCGCGTCACCCTGTCGACCTCGCGGGTCGACAGCTGGGGCATCCCGCTGCCGCGCATCGAGGCCGCGCACGGGGCCAACGAGCAGGCGATGATGCGCGAGGCCGCGCGCGACGCCGCCGCCATGCTGGCCGCCGCCGGCTGCACCGACATCACCCCGTGGGAGGAGGCCGCCGCCTACATCTCGCCGCCGGGCGACCGCATCCACGAGATGGGCACGGCGCGCATGGGCCGCGACCCGGCGACCTCGGTGTTCAACGGCTGGGGCCAGGCGCACGAGGTGGCGAACCTGTTCTGCTCGGACGGGGCGGTGATGGCTTCCAGCGCCTCGATGAACCCGTCGCTGAGCTACATGGCGCTGTCGGCGCGGACCGCGAACCACGCCGCCGACCTGCTCGAGCAGGGAGCGATCTAGGCGCGGCGCATGGTCAGGATCGGCACCGGGGGCTTCAGCCACTGGCCGCGCTGGTCCTTGAACTTGGTCTCGCCGTTGGTCGGCAGCGAGAGGATCTTCTCGACGATCGGCATGCCCTGGACCACCTGGCCGAAGGCGGCGTAGCCGAGGTTGTCGCCCGACGCCTTGGGGTTGGCGTCGAGATAGGGCTGGTCGCCGACGCAGACGAAGAAGTTGCTGGTCGCCGTGCCGGTGGCGAAGCGGCCGAGCGAGATCGTGCCGTTGAGGTGCTTGAGGCCGGTCTTGGTGGTGCTCTCGTGGGCGATCGGCGGGAAGGGCCGGACCTTGGCGTCGGGGGCGCCGACGATGGTGCCGTCCTTGGCCACGCCGGGCGTGCGGGCGGCGCGGAAGAAGCTGCCGCCGTCATAGGACTTGGCGTCGACGTAGCGCAGGAAATTGGCGGTGGTCAGCGGCGCCTTGCGCGGCTCCAGCTCGACGATGATCGACCCGCGCGGGGTCTTGATGACCACCCGCGGCTTGCCCGCGGCGGCCAGCGCGGCGCGCGGGGCGGCGAGGACCAGGCCGCCGGCGGCGATCAGGCTGCGTCGAGGAAGGTCGCTCATCTGGGCTCTCCGGTAGGCCTGCGCCATAGCAGGGATTTCAGCCTTTCGGGCGCGTTTCTGCGCGGGCCTCGCGCATCGGGCCGCGGCCGTCCGAGCCGTGCCAGATCTGCAGGGTGATGCCCTGGGCGTCGGCCGCGTAGCGGAACTGGCCGCGGGTCAGGTCCGGGGTGCCGAGGATCTCCGCGCCCTCGCCGGCGAGCCCGTGACAGGAGGCGCAGTGCGCCTGGTAGAGCGGCACGGCGCGGATGATGGCGGCCTGGTCGCGCGGCGCGCCGGCCAGGGCCAGGACGTACTCGGTGAGGTCGGCGATCTCGGAGGGCCCCAGTTCGCCGTCGTCGCCGAAGCCCGGCATGTTCCCCGGCGCCGGCCAGGAGGTCAGGCGGGCGGTCTCGGGGCTGCGCGGGATCTGCTGAAGGCCGTAGGCGCCGAGCGCCAGGGCGCCGACCAGGCCGGCGCAGAGGAAAGCGGGAACGCGGGACATGGCGGCAGTTTAGGACGCGCGGGGCGGGCGCGCCTAGACCACCGTCAATTCGTCAGGCCGGGAAGGGGAGGGCGCCTAGCGCGGAGCCAGCGCCCCGGCGAAGTCGATCACGCACATGGCGCCATAGGCCGCGTGCGAGCCGCAGGCGACGCCGGCCAGGCTGTAGCCGGCGCCGAAGATGGTCTTGCGATGGCCGCGGCCCGGCACCCGACTGTCGACGATCAGCTGCGCCACCACTTCGCGCGCGCTGGCGTAACCGTAGGAGATGGCCTCGGCGCTGAGGCCGGCCCAAATATCCTGGTTCTTGAGCCGCGCGGCCAGGCCGCCGGCTCCGGCGCCATGACCCTCGGCCCCGCGGCGGGCCTGGGCGCGGACGTGGGCGCCGGCCGCGGCGGTCAGGCCCGGATGGGCCTGCAGCGGCGGCAGCGGCCGTTGGGCCAGCAGGAAGCCGATCGCCTCGTCGACCACGTACGGGTCCTCGTCGCGCAAGGCCCAGCCGCCACGGGCCAGCTCGTCGGCGTAGCGGGCAGGGTTGGCGCGGGCGTAGTTCAGTTCGGCCAGCACCTCGGCCTCAAGGCCGCGAGCCTGGGCGGGCAGGGGCAGGCAAAGCAGGGCGAGCAGCGCGACAAGGCGCGCGCGAAGGGACATCGTGACCACGCACGAACTCCAGTCATCAGATGTCCCCCGGCCAAGCTCTAGCGGGGTTCGCGGCGGCGACGCCCTGCGGCAAAGCGCGCAGGGTGTCGGAACGCGGGCGTCCCGTTCGTTCTTGAGGAAATAGGAGGAGACGACCGATGCCGCCGACCATCACCGCTTTCGAAGCCGCGCCCGACCGCGGCCGCGGCCTGGCGCGCGATATGCGCGTGCGTTGGGCGCTGGAGGAGGTCGGCCAGCCTTATGACGTGCGGCTGGTGTCGTTCGCGGCGATGAAGCAGCCGCCGCACCTGGCGCTGCATCCGTTCGGGCAGATCCCGACCTTCGAGGCCGGCGGGCTGGCGCTGTTCGAATCCGGCGCGATCATCCTGCACCTAGCCGAGGGCCGGCCCGGCCTGCTGCCGGCCGATCCGGACGCACGGGCCCGGGCGATCGGCTGGATGTTCGCGGCGCTGAACACGGTCGAGCCGCCGATCGTCGAGCGCGAGCAGACCATGCTCATCGAGCGCGACAAGCCCTGGTACGCCGAGCGCGCGCCGATGCTGGAGGCCCGCGTGCGTCGCCGGCTAGACGAGCTCTCGGCCCGGCTTGGCCCGGCCGAGTGGCTGGACGGGGCCTTTAGCGCCGGCGACCTGATGATGGTCAGCGTGCTGCGCCGGCCGGCCGGGGCCGAGCTGCTGCCCGACTACCCGAACCTTGCGGCCTATGTCGCGCGCGGCGAGGCGCGGCCGGCTTACCAGCGGGCGTTCGCCGATCAGCTGGCGGTGTTCCAGGCCGTCGCCGGCGAGGGCTAGAAGCCGACGAACACCGTGGCTTCGTCGACGGACTTGCGCTCGGACACCACGGCGTTGGCCGGGAAGCTCTCGTCGGGCCAGCCCAGGGCGACGGCCTTCATGATCACCTGGTCGTCGGCGATGCCGGCGTGCTCGCGGACCACCGGCGACTGCATGATGCCCTGGCTGTTGATCACGGCGCCCAGGCCGCGCGACCAGGCGGCGTTGACCAGGGCGGTGGTCACCGCCCCGCAGTCGAAGGGGGTGTCGTCGCTGGTGGCCAGCACGCGGTCATAGGTGATGATCACGCAGACCGGGGCGTCGAACTGGCGAAAGCCGCGCAGCACCCAGTCCTGGCGCATTTCCTTGTCCTCGCGGGCGATGCCCATGGCGGCGAACAGCTGCTTGGCGACGCCGACCTGGCGGTCGCGGTGCGCGCCGGCGAAGGCTTCGCCCGTGCGGAATTCGCGCGAGTGCGGCACGCCGGCCAGGTTGCGCTCGGTGTTGCCGGCGCGGATCTTGTCCAGCGGCTCGCCCGTGACGACGTAGAAGTTCCAGGGCTGGGTGTTCATCGACGAGGGCGCGCGCATCGCCAGGCCGATGATCTCCTCGATCAGTTTGCGCGGCACCGGATCGGGCTTGTAGCCGCGGATGCTCCGGCGGCCGAGGATGACGTCGTCAAACAGCATGATGGGGCTCAGGTTCGTTGGCGCAGAGCCAGAGAACTGCCAGCATTCCGCGGCGAAAGCCAATGGGGACCGAGACGTTGGCGACTATTGCGAAGCGGACGCGGCCAGCGCCGCCAGGCCTTCGCTGCGGGAGACGACCGGCGCGTAGCCGAGCTCGCGGCGGGCCTTGCCGATGTCGAGGCTGACTTCAACGGCTGAGCTGGCAAAGACCTGCAAGGTCAGGGGGGCGGGCTTGCGGCCGCCGCTCGCCTTGCCGATCAGATCGCCGACGGCAGCGATGGCGCGCACGACCGGGCGCGGGATGGTCGAGGTCGGGGCGGCTTGGCCCTGGGTCTCCAGCAGCGCCGAGATGAAGGTCCGGAAGGCCTCCGGCTCGCCGTCGGAGAGGAAGTAGATCTCGCCGCTGCGGCCGCGCCGCAGGGCCAGGTCCACGCCGTGGCAGAGATTATCGATGTGGGTGGTGGAGGTCAGGTAGCCGCCGCCGCCGATCCAGGCCAGCTGGCCGGCCTGCGCGGCCTGCAGGAGGGTCGGCAGGGCGGTGGTGTCGTCGCGGCCCCAGACGAAGCGCGGGCGGACCACCACGACCTCGAACTCCGGCGCGGCCATCGACAGCGCGACCTTCTCGGCGGCGATCTTGCTGCGGGTGTAGGAGCCGGCAGGGCGGGCGGGATAGGGGTGCGTCTCGTCGACGTTCTTGAGCGGGCGGCCGTCGCTGAGCACCGACTCCGTGCTCAGGTGCAGGGCGAGGCCGATCCCCGCTGCGCGGGCGGCGCGCAGGACGTTTTCGGTTCCGCCGGCGTTGGTTCGCATCTGCGCGCCGCCGCCGTGGCCGTGATCGGTGTCCGCCGCGGCGTGGACCACGGCGTCGCAGCCGGCCATCTGCATGGCGAGGTTCGGGTCGAGGATGTCGCCCACGACCGGGACCGCGCCGAGCGCGCGCAGGCGCTCGGCCGCCTCAGGCGTGCGGACCAGGGCGGTGACCGCCACGCCGTCGCCGACGAAGCTGCGGGCCAGGTTGCGCCCGACATAGCCGGCGGCGCCGGTCAGGAAGATTTGGCGCGTGCGCGCGCGGGCGCCCGCCGCCGCGGGGACGGCGGAGATGGGGTTCGTCATGAGCGTTGTCCTATGGGGGAGGGTCAGGTGCGCTGGGCGGCGTCGTCCGGCTGGGCGGTGGCGAGCCACTCGATCTCGCGGACGATCCTGTCGCGTTCGTCCGGGGGGAAGTGGTGGAAGTCGAGGAATTCGAGGAACTTCAGCCCCTCGACGGCGAGGTAGGCGAGCAGGGCGCCGCGCGGCGAGGCGGCGGTGCCGAGCACGCGGGCGATAACGTCGGCCTGGTTGGCCTGCATCTTCCGGCGCAGGGCGGGGTCGAGGGCGAGGGCGGCGCTGAGGTTCAGGGCGACGGCGCGGAAGTCTTCCGGAGGCGCGTGCGCGCCGCCGCGGATCCGGCCGCGGATGGCCAAGCTGTCCTGATCGCCTAGCTCGGCTTCGAGCGCCGTGTGACGGGCGTTGTCGGCCAGGAAGGAACGGTCCACGACCGCTTCGATCAGCGCCTGCTTGGTCTTGAAGTCGTAGATCACCGTCGCCTTGCCGACGCCGGCCTCCTTGGCGACGGCGTCGAGCGTGAGGCCGGCCGCGCCGTCGCGGGCGACGACGCGCTCGGCGGCGTCCAGGATGACCTGCTGATCGATGACGCGTTTGCGGCCCACGGGGTGTTCCTATTTATAACCGACCAGTCGGTTATAAATGAAAGCGACCGCATGTAAACACGCCAGGGCTCAGGCGCAGGGCCTAGTCGACGATGTCGACGACGGCCCCGACGGCGCCTCCGATGGCCGCGCCCTTGCCGGCGTTGCCTGACAGGCTGCCAATTCCCGCCCCGACGACGGCGCCGGTGGCGGTGGCGCAGGCGGCGAGCATCGCGCTCAGGGCGATCGCCGCGACGGTGAGACCGAGCTTCTTCATGTCGGCGGTCCTACTTGGCCGGAGGAAATTGCGGTTTGGCGATCTCGCGCCAGACCACGGAAAGGACGGGCTTGTTCAGCTGGGTCGGGTTGGCGCGGTACCAGCCGTCGACCACGCGGATGGCTTCCTCGAGATCGGTGTGCTTGAGGCCGCGTTGGGCGGTCCGCGAGAAGGTTTGCTCGGCGCCCGGCATGTTCTTGGCGTCCCATGCGGCGCCGACCGAGATCATGTTGGAGACGCCGGCGAGATAGGCGCGCTGCTGTTCGATCGAGGAGCGCTTCCAGTCGTTGCCGTCCGCGAGGTGGGTGAGGATCGGCTGGGCCGCGGCGGGCCAGGCCGCCAGCAGCGCGGCTGCGACGAAGAGGGGGATGCGGCGACGCATACGCAGTCCTTCCTTCAGGGCGACGGCTCTAGTCCCGCAGCTGTACGACGGCGTCGCTTGAAGGTGGATCGGGCGAAACCCGCAATGCGGGGCGCGGCGGGCCCGACGCCTTGGGCGGACGAGCGCGCTTAGGAGCGCAAGCCCGTGGCCCGGTAGGCGAACAGCCTGCCGAGGCGATCGCGCAGCAGACCGTCGGCGACCAGGAAGGCCCGATACGCGACCAATGCGACGGCGAAGCTCAGCCCCAAGGCCACGGCGATGTTGACTAGATCGTGGAGGTCGAGCGGGCGCAGGAAGTGGAGCACGAACGAGTGCAGCAGATAGACGTAGAGCGTCGCCATGCCGAGGGTGGCGGCCAAGCGTCCAAGCCAACGCGGCGCCGGGATCGACAGGCGCAGCGCCAGGATGGCCAGCGCCGCCGAGATGACGCAGAGGACCTGGGGCGTCAGGTCGATCTGGCCCAGCAAGGCCAGGGTCACGATCGCCATGACCACGGTGATGGCGGTCTGCCGCACGCCCTGCATGGTTTGCAGCAGCCAGCCGAGCACGAAGATGCTGAAGGCCTCCGGCAGGCCGCGTTGGCCGACATAGGGAAGGCCCGGCCCGTGCTCCACAAGCGCCAAGGCCGCCAGCGCCAGGGCCAGCAGCCCCGAGACCACCAGGCCTGATCGCCAGGGGTGCGTCGCCGCTTGCCGCCGCAGTGGTGGAACGGCCGTGACCAGCGCCATGGCCGCCACGATCTGGGCATAGAGGCTGACGAACCAGAACGGGCCGAGCAGGGAGCCGAACATCAGAGGCTCGTAGTTGCCGACCAGCAGGAGATAGCTGAGCGGCGGCGGTTCACGCAGCACTCCGTAGACCGCCAGCAGCAGGAAATAGATCGGCACGATCGGGTAGAGCAGGCGCTTGGCGAAGCCGACGGCGTCGCCCTCGGCGATCTGCCGCAGTTGGAAGCGGCCCATGGAAAAGCCCATGACGGCGATCAGCGCCAAGGTCCCGCCATACAGGGGATAGTCGCTGGCGTGCTGGGCGACGACGAGCGAGATCGCCACCAGCCGCAGCAGCAGGTCGGTGTCGATCCGGGCGCGCGGCGGCTTGGCGGTGTCGGCCGGGGCCAGGGCCTCGAGCTCTGCCAGGGGCATGTTCTCCCATCCGGCCGGGGCGCGGCCCAGCCGGTCCTCGAGCGCCATCTGCATGATCAGGTAGCTGAGCGAGTCGCCGCCCAGGCTGGTGAAGCTGTCCTGGGGGCCGACGCTCGCGCTGCGCGTGGCCTCGCGCAGGATCGCGGCCAGGCTGACGGAGGCCGCGGCCTGGCGGCGGGCGGCCAGCGCCGCGTCGGCCACGCCGGCGGCGATCTGCTCCAGCGCCTTGTGGTCGATCTTACCGGACGGCAGGAGCGGCGGTTCGGCCAGCGGCGCGGCGGCGATCTGCGCCGCCGGCAGGTCGTAGAGCCCGGCGATGAGCGTCCGCGCGGCTTCCACCTGGCCCTCGTCGCGCACCAGCAGCACCAGCCGGTCGCCGTCGGCGACGGCGTGGCCGCGAACACCGGCCTCGTTCAGGGCGAGTTCGATCTGATCCAGGCTGAGGCGCAGGCCGAAGAGCTTCACGAAGCGCTTCATCCGGCCGACGATACGGTAATAGCCCTCAGCCGTGCGCTCGGCGATGTCGCCGGTCCGCAGCTGCGGCGCGCCCGGCGGCGCGGCCAGCCCGGCGCGTTCGAGCGCGTAGCCCATCATCACGTTGGGGCCTTCATAGACCAGCTCGCCCGGCTGACCGGCGCCGGCGATCTCGCCGCCCGCTTCGTCCGCCAGCCAGATCCGCCCGCCCGGGATCGCCTGGCCGATGGTGTCGGCGGCGCCGGGCAGGGCCGAGGGCGGCACCCAGGAGATGCGCGGCGCAGCTTCGGTCTGGCCGTACATCAGCATGAGGTCCCAGCCGGCGCCGCGTCCGAGCGCCGAGAAGCGCCGGACTAGTTCTGGGGCGAGCCGGCCGCCGGCCTGGGTGACATAGCGCAGGCTCGGCAGTTCGGTCCCGGAGAAGGCCGCGGCGGCCAGCAGCTCGAATTGGTGCGGCACCAGGGCGAGGCTGGTCACGCCGGCCGCCCGCGCTTCGGAGAAGAAATCTGGATCCGACACCGAGCGGTCGGTCAGCACCAGGGCCGCCCCGACCGCGAGGTACGAGTTTAGGACCGACAGGCCGTAGGAGTAGAAGAGCGGCAGGGTGGCGGCCGCGCGGTCGTCGGCGGTCAGGTTCAGGTACTGCGCGATGGACGCGGCGTTGGCGGCGATGTTAGCGCCCGAAAGGCGGACGAGCTTCGGGTCGCCGGTGCTGCCCGAGGTCGACAGGAGTAGCGCCAGGTCGGGATGCGGCCGCGGCCAGGCTGCGTCCTGCCAGCCGGCGCGGACCTCGGCGACGAGCTTCCCGGCGGCGTCGGTCTTCAGGTGGATGTCGGGCTTCCACACCTCGTGGATGCGGCTGTCGGCCAAGCCGGGCTCTTGGAGCAGGATCGGAAAGCCGGCGCGCAGGGCGCCGAGATAGGCGGCGATCGCCTCGGCGGTGGTGGCGAAATCCAGCAGCACCAGCGGCACGGAGCACGCGGCTAGCGTCCGCAGGGCCTGCGCCCAGGTCTCGGCGCTCTGCGAGAGCGTCCGATAGCTTGTCTCGCCGTCCGTGGCTGAAATCAGCGCCGGCCGGTCTGGGTCGACGACATCCAAGGTCCAGAATGGCCGCATCGCTACCCCGAACTGCACCCCGCTGAAGCGCAACTCCACATTGGACCGATAATCCGTTCTTTGGCTAGGCGCCCCCTGGCGGCTGCGCCTCTCCGGGAATCGCAGCGCCCCCGAGATGCCTCGGGGGCGCTGTTCAGTTGGGCGCCGGCAGGACCTCAGGCGAGGTCGAAGCGGTCGGCGTTCATCACCTTGGTCCAGGCGGCGACGAAGTCCTTGACGAACTTCTCGCCGGCGTCGGCCGAGGCGTAGACTTCGGACAGCGCGCGCAACTGGGAGTTGGAGCCGAACACCAGGTCGGTGCGGGTGGCGGTCCACAGCTCCTTCTTGCTCAGCCGGTCGGTGCCGACGAACACCTCGTCGGCGTGGCCGTCGACCTCCTTCCAGGCCGTCTTCATGTCGAGCAGGTTGACGAAGAAGTCGTTGGTCAGCTTGCCGGGGCGGTCGGTGAGCACGCCATGCGCCTTGCCGCCGGTGTTGGCGCCCAGCACCCGCAGGCCGCCGACCAGGACGGTCATCTGCGGCGCCGAGAGGCCCAGCAGTTGGGCGCGGTCGACCAGCAGTTCCTCGGTCGGGACGTTGAAGGCCACCTGCAGGTAGTTGCGGAAGCCGTCGACCCGAGGTTCGAGCACCGCGAAGCCTTCGACGTCGGTCTGGTCTTGCGAGGCGTCGGTGCGGCCTGGCGTGAACGGGACCTCGATCTTGTAGCCAGCGTCGGCGGCGGCTTTCTCGACCCCGACCGAACCGCCGAGGACGATGAGGTCGGCGATCGACACGGCTTTGCCGAAGCCGGCCTTGATGTCCTCATAGGCCTTGAGGACCCGGGCGAGCTTGGCCGGATCGTTGACCTCCCAGTCCTTCTGCGGCGCCAGGCGAATGCGCCCGCCGTTGGCGCCGCCGCGGTGGTCGGAGCCGCGATAGGTCGAGGCCGAGGCCCAGGCGGTCGAGACCAGATCGGCGACCGAAAGACCCGAGCCGGCGATCTTGTCCTTCAGCGCCTTGATGTCGGCGGCGTCGATGACCGGGCCGCTCTGGGCCGGGATCGGGTCCTGCCAGATCAGGTCCTCGGCCGGCACTTCCGGACCGAGGTAGCGGGCCTTGGGCCCCATGTCGCGGTGGCAGAGCTTGAACCAGGCGCGGGCGAAGGCGTCGGCGAAGTGAGCCGGGTCGTCGCGGAACGCTTCGGAGATCTTCCGGAAGCCCGGATCGATCTTCAGCGCCATGTCGGCGGTGGTCATCATGGTCGGCACGCGGCGCTCGGGGCTGTGGGCGCCGGGGGCCATGTCCTCGGGCTTCTGGTCGATGGGCTGCCACTGCTTGGCCCCGGCCGGGCTGCGCACCAGCTCGTACTCGTAGTCGAGCAGCATGTGGAAGAAGGTGTTGTCCCACTTGATCGGCGTGGGGGTCCAGGCGCCTTCCAGGCCCGAGGTGATGGTGTGGTCGCCCATGCCGCTTTCGTGGCCGCTCTGCCAGCCGAGGCCCTGCTGGGCGATGTCGGCGCCCTCGGGGGCGGCGCCCACCTTGGCCGCGTCGCCGGCCCCGTGGGCCTTGCCGAAGGTGTGGCCGCCCGCGGTCAGGGCGACGGTTTCCTCGTCGGTCATGCCCATGCGGTGGAAGGTCTCGCGGATGTCGCGGGCCGAGGCCAGAGCGTCGGCGACGCCGCCGGGGCCTTCCGGATTGACGTAGATCAGGCCCATCTGGATCGCCGCCAGCGGGCTTTCCAGCACCATGTTCTTCTCAGGCTGGATACGGGTCTCGTTGCCTTCCTGGCCGACCCACAGCTCCTCGGTGCCCCAGTAGACGTCGCGCTCGGGCTCCCAGACGTCGGCGCGGCCGCCGCCAAAGCCGAACACCGGCCCGCCCATGGACTCGATGGCCACGTTGCCGGCCAGGATCATCAGGTCGGCCCAGGACAGGTTGGCGCCGTACTTCTGCTTGATCGGCCAGAGCAGGCGGCGGGCCTTGTCGAGGTTGCCATTGTCCGGCCACGAGTTCAGCGGCGCGAACCGCTGCTGGCCGGCGCCGGCGCCGCCGCGGCCGTCGCCGCTGCGATAGGTCCCGGCGCTGTGCCAGGCCATGCGGATGAAGAACGGGCCGTAGTGGCCGTAGTCGGCCGGCCACCAGGGCTGGCTGTCGGTCATCAGCGCGGTCAGGTCGCGCTTCACCGCCTGATAGTCGAGCGCCTTGAAGGCCTTAGCGTAGTTGAAATCCTCGCCCATCGGATCGCCGGTGCGGAGGATCTCGAGCGAGAGATGGTTGGGCCACCAGTCGCGATTGGTGCGTCCGAGCAGCGAACGCAGGGCGCCGCGTTCTTTGCGCGGGTCATTGAGCGGGGTTGCGTCATCCATGTCGAAGTCCTCCCGTAACGGCGATTTCCGGAAAGCGTAGGCCCTGGATTTCGCGCTGGCCAATGGGAAAACTTTGTCGTTTCCATCGAGACAATCAATGGAACCGAATAAATGCGCCGGGTTCGGTCAATATCCTTGCGGCCCGCCATGCGATCGCCGAAGGTCGGCGACCGAAGGTTGCGGATGCGCGTTGCTCGCGCGACGACGGGAGGTCAGGTCCATGGTGTGGCGACGCGTTCCGACGGCCATGGCGCTGGTGCTGGCGGCGGCATCACCGGCCGCCGCGCAGGAGGCTCCGACCATTCTCGGATGGACGCTCGACAGCGTCCGAGCCGGGGTGAGCTATGCGCCCGACTATCTCGGATCCGACGATTACAAGCCCTGGTTCACCGGCGCGGTGGTGCTGTCGCGGCGCGATGCGCCCCCGACCCCGAGCGGCGCGCCCGACGACGGGGTGAGCCTGGGCCTGTTCGACACCGGGCCGGTGACCTTCGGAGTGGTCGGACGCTGGCGTTCGGCGCGGGAGGACGAGGACGATCTGCGCGGGTTCGAGAAGATCGATCCGGCCGTGGAGGCCGGCGGCTTCGTCAATTGGTGGGCGACCGACTGGCTGCGGCTGCGGGCCGAGGTGCGCCGCGGGTTCGGCGGCCACGAGGCCTGGGTCGGCGACCTGGGGGCCGACGCCGTCATGCGCGGCGAGCGCTGGACGCTGACCGCCGGGCCGCGGATAGACTGGGGCGACGACGACTTCACCAGCACTTACTTCGCGGTCACGCCGCTGGACGCCTCGCGCAGCCCGCTTGGGCTCGCCGCCTATTCGCCAAGCGGTACGTCTTGGTCGCCCGGCCTGGTGGCCAGCGCCAAGTATCGGCTGACGCCGCGTTGGAGCGTCGAGAGCGTGGCCACCTACTACAAAATCACCGGCGACGCCGCCGACAGTCCGATCGTCGAGCAACTGGGTTCGGACGATCAATTCAGCATCAGTCTCAGCGGCCGCTACACGCTGGGCAACTGAAGCACCTTGCGCAGCGAGGCCTCGATCTGGCCGCCGCAATAGGCCTCGCCGTAGTCGCGGCGCGCACGGGCGGCGAGCTCGGCGAGCGGCGGTAGCGCTGAGACTCGCCGCGAGAGCGCCGCGGTCATCGGGGCGGCGTCCTCAAGCATCGCGCCGATGGCGGGAAAGCGGTCGGTCATAGTGGTCCAGAGGACGGCGGTGACGACGTCGGCGATCCCAGGGGCTTCGCCGCCCAGCAGATGGCCGGCCTCGGCGGTCAGGCCGTGACGGCGGCCGGTCTCCTCCCAGAACGACATCCACTTGCGCAGGCGCGGTTCGAACTCGCGCCAGCGGTCGGGCGTCCACATCAGCCGGCCCCCATCGAGGGTGAGGTCGTCGATCACGTCGTTGGCGTCGGCGACGACCTTCAAGGTGAGCGCGCGCAGGACGGGCGTGCGGGGCAGGAGGTCCAGGGTCTCGCCCAGATAGAGGACGATGGCCGGGGTCTGGGCGACGGCGACGCCGGCCGGGCGGTCGATCAGCAGCGGCGGGCCCATGAACGGGACCGGCAGGTCGCGGGCCGGCGAGTCCATCAGCCTGCCGATGGCGGCGTCGCCAGCCTCGGTCCAGTCCTGGCCAGCATGGGCGAGGATGGCGCGTATGAACTGGCCGCGGAACGGCACGGACCAGTAGTAGAGCTCATAGTCGGGCATGGCGGGGCTCCGAGGGCGTGACGGCTAGAACGCGGCCACGCCCGCTGCGGATGCGCTAGTCCGGCAGGGCGAAGGCCACGACCTGGTCGCCGCGCTTGGTGTCGCCCTTGGCGTGGCCGCCGGCGGCGATGACGACGTACTGGCGGCCCTTCCAAACGTAGGTCATCGGGGTGGCCTGGCCGCCGGCCGGCAGGCGGCCCTTCCAGAGTTCCTGGCCGGACTTGGCGTCGAAGGCGCGCAGGTAGTTGTCCATCGCCGCGCCGATGAACACCAGGCCCGAGGCGGTGGCGATCGGGCCGCCCATGTTGGGGGTGCCGACCCCGCGCATGACCAGCTGGGAGCCGGGCGCCAGGTCGCGGGTCGTACCGAGCGGGGTGCGCCACAGCACCTTGCCGGTGGTCATGTCGACGGCGGTGAGCAGGCCCCAAGGCGGCGGGTTGCAGGGCAGGCCCAGCGGCGAAACCAGCAGTTCGCGACGCATGCCGTAGGGCGCGCCGGCCTGAGGGCTGATCTCCAGATCGGGATGGGCCTGTTTCTCGCCGGCGACTTTTTCGGCCGGGATCAGGGTCACCTTGTGCAGGGCCGAGGAGGTGTTGAGGAACGCCACGCCGCGGCGCTGATCGAAGGCCAGCCCGCCCCAGTTCGAGCCGCCGCCGGTGAACGGGTAGAGGATCGTCCCCTTGGTGCTCGGCGGGGTGTAGAGCCCCTCGTTGCGGGCCCCGGCGATCAGCTTGCGGCAGGCGTCCTTGTCCCAGGGCGTCAGGCCGAAGGCGTCGTCAGGGGTGATGCGGTTGGGAGCCAGCGGCGCGGGCGCGACCGGGAAGGGCTGGGTCGGGGAGAGCACCTCGCCGACCTCGCCGCCTTGAGGGACCGGACGCTCCTCGACCGGGATGATCGGCTGGCCGGTCTCGCGGTCGAGAGTGAAGACCAGGCCCTGCTTGGTGGCCTGGATCACCGCCGGCCGAACCGGGCCGCCGCGGTAGCCGAGCATGGCCAGGGTCGGCTGGGCCGGGACGTCGTAGTCCCAGACGTCGTGGTGAGTGGTCTGGAAGGCCCAGGCGACCTGGCCGGTCGCGGCATGCACGGCGACGACGGAGTTGGCGTGGCCAGCGGCGCCCGGCCGCGCCGCGCCGTAGAAGTCCGGGCTGGGGCTGGAGGTCGGCAGGAAGACGAGGCCGCGGGCAGGGTCGGCGGACATCGGGGCCCAGACATTGGCGGCGCCGGCGACGACGCCGGGGCCGGCCGCCTGCAGCGGGTCATAGGTCCAGCGCAGGGCGCCGGTGACCGCGTCGAAGGCATGCACCGCTCCGGGCGTCTCGCGGACCCGCTGGTTGTCGTCGATCGACGAGCCGACGACGACGATCCCGTCGATGACCACCGGGGCCGAGGTGATCTGGGCGCCGCCCGGCCGCGCCAGCTGCGCGCCCGGCATGGCGTCGACCTGGCCGCCTTGGCCGAAGCTGGCGCAGGCCTGGCCGGTGGCGGCGTCGAGCGAGAACAGCCGCCGGTCATTGGTGGCCATGAAGATGCGCTCGGCGCAGGGGGCGTTCGCCGGCGCGGCCGGATCGCGCCAGTAGGCGACGCCGCGGCAGTTAAAGCTGTTGGGATAGCGGGCGGCTGCGTCGATCTTCGGGTCGAAGGTCCAGAGCGCCTTGCCTGTGCCGGGGTCGTGGGCGCTGGCGACATTGAACGGGCTGCAGAGGAAGAGCCGGCCGCCGGCCAGGATCGGGGTGGCCTCGAACGCGGCGCGCTGGACCGCGTCGGCGTGGCTCTGCATGTGGCCGGTGGAGTAGCTCCAGGCGACCTTCAGCCCCTTGACGTTGGCAGGGGTGATCTGGGCGGCGGGCGAGAACCGCTGGCCGCCGGCGTCGCCGCCGTAATAGGGCCAGTCGGCGTCCGGCGCCGGGGCGGTCGGGGCTGCCGGCGGGCTGCAGGCGACGAGGGCGAGGGCGGACAGGGCCGGGAGGGCGAAACGCTGGATCATGGGCCGAAGATCGGCTCGGCCCCGGCCTTGGGAAGCCCCCTGGGACGAGCGGCGAGCCGGGCGGGGCGAGCGGTTCGGCCAGGCGCCGGAGCGGTCGGGACAGGAACAGAGCTGGACGAGTTTTTCACGGACGGCGCGCCTAGGGTTTCTACCGATGGTGAGCGCTCGCCGATGGAGTGACAATCGTAGCCATCAGAACGGATCGGGCCGCCCGGCCCTTGCCGAACCGAGAGACCGACTATGCGGACCACTCCGGCCATCGTCAGTTCCATCGCGTTTCTACTTGCAGGGCCCGTCCTAGCGCAGCAGACGCCCGCGCCTTCAGCGGCCCCCGCCGCGGCGGCGCCGGCGGCCGGGGCGGAACTGCCGCCGCAGGAGGTCGAGGAGGACGCCCTGAAGGCGCTCAAGCGCATGGGGGCCTATCTGGACACCCTGAAGACGTTCGGGATCACGGCCAATACGACGATCGACGTCGTCACCAATGACGGCCAGCGCCTCCAGCTCGACGGGGTGACCAACTACAAGGTGCGGCGTCCCAACGGCTTCGTCATCGATATGAAGAGCGACATCAAGAAGCGGACGTTCTTCTATGACGGCAAGACGTTCACGGTCTCTGCGCCGGAGCTGAAGTACTACGCCACGGTCGATGCGCCGGCGACGAACGCCGCCACCCTGGACGCCATCTACGACAAGTACGGCATCGCGCTGCCGCTCGAGGATCTGTTCCATTGGAGCGGCGACAAGACGCGCGAGGACAAGCTGATCTCGGGCTTCGTCGTCGGGCCGGCGACCATCGACGGCGTCGAAACCCAGCACTACGCCTTCCGCGAAAAGGACATGGACTGGCAGATCTGGATCCAGCAGGGCGCCAAGCCGCTGCCGAAGAAGCTGGTCATCATCGACCGCACCGATCCGACCGGTCCGACCTATGTCGCGCGGCTGAACTGGGTCGAGAACCCCACCTACACCCAGCAGGATTTTGCCTTCACGCCCGCGAGCGACGCCAAGCCGATCAAGTTCATGGCGGCGCGTTGAGGAGGATGCGGCGATGACCAAAGCGCCTCTCTACCGAGCCACCCTCGCCACCGCGATCATCTCGATCGTCTGCATGGCGGCCTTCGACAGCTATGCCCGCGGCCGCGGCGGCGGCGGGGTCCGCGGCGGCGGCATGTCGAGCATGAGCCGCGGCTCGTCGATGAGCCGTGGCAGCATGGGCGGCGGCTCGCGCAGCAGCATGGGCTCGGCGCCGCGGCAGAGCAGCTCGATGAGCCGTGGCAGCGCTGGTGGCAGCCGTGGACAAGGCGCCTATTCCAGCGGCCGCACCGGAGGCGCGCAGGGCGCCTACGCCGGCAGCCGACCGGCAGGAGGTCAGCGCGGGGACGCCGGCAGCCGACCCGCGGTCGGCCAGGGCGGCAATGCAGGCTATCGTCCCGCCGGCGGCGAGGGGGCTTTTGCAGGCAATCGTCCAGCCGGCGGCCAGGGCGCCTATGCCGGGAACCGGCCCGGGGCAGGGCAAGGCGGCCGAGCGGACGCCGGCCAAGGGACGCGCGGCGACGGCATCCGCAACAGCGGCAACAACGTCAACCGGGGTAACGTCAACGTCGGCAACGACATCAATATCGACGGCGACAACGACTGGGGCTGGGGCGGCTGGGACGACCATCCGATCGGCGCCGGCATCGCTTTGGGCACCGCCGCGGCGGTGACCTCGGCGGCGATCTACGGGTCGATGTACTACTCGCTGCCCTACGGCTGCTCGCCCTACTACAATTCGTACTACTCCTGCGGCGGCATGTACTACGAGCCGCGCTACGAGGGCGATACGGTGGTCTATGTGACGGTGCCGGACCCGGCTCAGCCGCCGCCCCCGCCGCCCCCGCCGCAGTAGGTCGCCCATGGTCATCCATATGCTGCGGATCGCGCTGGCGGCCAGCGCCCTGGCCCTGGCGGCGCTGCCCGGCGTGGCCGCCGCGCAGGCGGCCCCGAAACCCGACCCGACCCCGCCGGTCCCGACGTTCAAGCGCAGCCTGGCGTCGTTTTCGAAGTCGAACGCCCAGCAGTGCTTCGACCGCAAGACCGAACCCTATACCGGCGTCACAGACGCCCACTTTCATCCGCGGCCATTCGGCGGCCCGGCGATCGAGCCGACGACGCTGTTCCAGTACTTCGACAAGGCCGGCGTACGGTTCGTGACCTATATGGGCATCGGTCAGTCGCTCGATATGAAGTCGGACTGCACCTACTACCTGAACTGTCCGGGGGTGGCGGCGCAGCCGAGCATCAAGAACGACTTCGTCAACGCCCAGGAGGTGAAGGTCTACCCGCACGACAACGTCCACATCACGCTGTCGATGACGTTCGTGGACCTGGCCCATCCCGAGGGCGCGGTGGAGACCATCAAGCTCTACGACCGGGAGTTCCCGGGCATGTTCGGCTGGATGGGCGAGGCCAACGTCATGAAGCAGGCCCTGGTCCAGAACGGCTTCGAGCCGCCGACGCTGGAGAGCATCGACCGCTGGGCCCCGTTCATGAAGGTGCTTCAGGAGCGCGGCATCCCGATCACGCTGCATGCCGACCTGGGCAACGACGCCAACCCGACGCAGTTCGTGCCGCTGATGCAGCACGTGCTGAAGACCTATCCGAACAACAAGATCGTCTGGGCGCACATGGGGCTCTCGAAAGAGCTGACCAAGATGGATCCCAAGCTGCATGTGGCGATCATGCGCAAGGCGCTGGATACCTATCCGAACCTCATGCTCGATATATCGTGGGACGTGATCTACAACGCCTACCACCAGTACGGGCAGGACTTCATCGACTTGTTCGACGCCTATCCGACCCGGATCCTGAACGGCACGGACTTCGTCGCCGCCGGCGACAAGACGTTCGAGCAATACTGGAAGGAACGGGAGATCACGAGCCGGGTGAACCGGCGCCTGAACGACGAGGCGTTCCGCAACATCGCGCTGGGTGAGAACTACTTCCGGCTGCTGAACCTGGATTACGTCGCGCCGCCGATCTGCCGCGCCAGCCGCTAGCCTCAGAACGCCAGCGAGAAGTCGGTGACGAAGGTGAAGCCGTTGCCGCCGACCGGGATGGGATAGGCCGTGTAGCCGACCGGCGAGTTCTTGACCCACAGGCCCATCATGTTCACGCGCAGATCGCGGCGCTGGAACGGGAAGTAGTTCAGGCCGAGGGCGAGGTCCCAGGGATCGCCGTACTGGCCGAAGATCTGCGACCCCGAGGCGTAGAGCATCAGCGTCTTGGGGATGACCATGGCCGAGGCTTGCAGCGAGTAGCCCTGGTCGAAGAAGTCGTCGCGGGGGAGGACGCCCTCGACCTTCAACGGATCCAGCCACCGGGCGTAATACTCGCCCTCGAGCGCGAAGCCCTTGTATTTGAAGGCCGCGTCCAGGGCCATCATCTGGTAGCGGACCTCGGTGATCCGCCCAGTCCCGAAGGCGGTGGCGTTGAAGATCAGGGTCCCGTCGGACAGCCGGATCTGGGTGTTCTCGATCGAGTCCGTGGCCGGCTGCGACTGCGGCGTCTCGGTGCTCTGCGTGAAGTGGGCGCTGAACAGGGTCGCGAGCTTCTGGTGATCCTCGAAGTCGCCCATGCCGTTCGCCGGGCCGAACTCCTTGGTCGTCGGCATCCAGGTCAGCGCGCCGGAGAAGGTGTCGATGTTGGCGTCGAGCTGGCGGGCCTGGACGCCGAGCGCGCTGAGGTTATTGGCGAGCATCACCCGGTATTCGAGACCGTCGATGATCTTGCCGTCGGCCCAGATGCCTTGCGTGTAGGACCCGCGGAAGAACTCGTCGGCGATGGGCCGATTGTCGTTGCGCAGCCAGTAGGGGAAGGTGCGGTTGGTCGAGCGGGTCGAGGGCACCGACTGGATCCCGAAATAGGCCCGGAAGTGCTCGTTGAAGGTCCAGTTGAGGTTGCCGGCGGCGACCACCTGGGCGCCGAGCCCTTGGCTGGCGTTGGACGTCCAGACATAGGCGTTGTAGCCGAACCGCGGATCGAACAGCCAACCGCGTAGGGTTATCTGCACCTTCGCCAACTGGAAGTCCTCGCGCGGGGTGACGTCGAAGGGCTGGCCGAAGCTGCTCGTATAGGTGTCGTCCATCCCGTCCTGGTTCAGGTAGCGCAGGTAGCTGACCAGGCCGAGGTTCACCTCGCCGATGTCGGAGCGCATCAGGATCAGGCCCTTGCCGGGCTCGAAGCCGCCCCACTTGGCGCCTTTCGGCGGCGCCTCGGCGCGCTGGCTGGGCTTGAGGTTCGGTTGCGTTTCCGGCGCCGCCAATTCCGCCGCGGGCGTCGCCGGCGACGGATCGCCGGCCACCAGGCTGAACTGGCGTGAGAGCGCGTCGATGCGCTGGGCCCGGACTTCTTCGGCGGCCTTGGCGGCGGCCGACTCCGCCTTCAGCGCCGCGATCTCGCGGCGGATGTCGGCCAGGGCCGCGTCCGAGGCGCCAGGCGGCGGCGGGGCGAGCGCCGTGGCCTGGGCTTCATCGGCCGCAGCTGCTGGGCTGCTGATCGCCAGGAGCAGGGACGCGCCGCAGCAACTGGCCGCCAGCGCCCTGCGCGTTCCTCCCCCGATACGCATGATTTTCTCCGACTAGACCGGGCGCACTGCGTACGGATTGCCGTCGAGGGCGTTGGAGATCGAGGTGATCGCGCGCTGGCCGCGGACGCTGTTGCCGGCCGCGTCGAGCGGCGGCGCAAAGGTGCCGATGCCGAACTTGCCGGGCGAGACCGCGATGATCCCGCCGCCGACGCCGCTCTTGGCCGGCAGGCCGGTGTGGAACAGCCACTTGCCGCTGTCGTCGTAGAGACCGGCTGTGGCCATCACCGCGAGAATGCCGGGCACGTGGCGCGGATCGATCACCTGCTTGCGGGTGACCGGGTTCTTGCCGCCGTTGGCCAGGGTGGCGGCCATCACCGCGAGGTCCTTGGCGTTCACCGCGATGGCGCACTGGCGGGTGTAGAGGTCGACCGCCTGGGCCGGGTCGCCAGGGAACCGCTCATAGGCCGACATCAGTTGGCCGATGGCGCGGTTGCGCTGGTTGGTGTCGGCCTCGGACTTGTAGACCACCTGGTCGACGTCGAGCTGGCGGCCGGCGAAGTCGCTGTGGATGCCGAGGATCTTGCGCCAGACCTCGTCGGCGCTCCCGCCCTTGACCATGCCGGTGGTGGCGATGGCCCCCGGATTGACGAAGGGATTCATCTCCTTGCCCTTGTACTGCTCGACGGCGGTGATCGAGTTGAACACCTGGCCGGTGGCGTCGACGCCGATGCTGTTCTCGATCAGCGCCTCGCCGGATTCCTGGAACACCAGGGCCAAGGTGAAGACCTTGGAGATCGACTGGATCGAGAACTTCGGCTCGATGTCGCCGACGAAGGACGACTTGTTGGTCGGGGTGACCAGGCCGATCCCGAAATAGTTCGAGGGCACCTGGGCGAGGGCCGGGATGTAGTCGGCGTTCTTGCCCTCGTTCAGGCCCTTGAACTCGGCGTGGGCGGCCTTGACGGCGGCGTCCACGTTGGCGGGGGCCGCGGGCGCCGACTGGGCGAGCGCCGGGCCGGCGGCGGAGGCGGCGGCCATGAAGGCGAAAGCCTTGGCCAGGTCCCGCCGGGAAGCGTTGGTTTGCATGATCGAGTGCTCCCAGATCAGCGGAAGTCGTTGCTGGAGAAGGCGTATTTGAACGAGATCTGGAGGCGGTAATCCTCGCCTTCCTCGCCGTCCTTGTCCTCGCGCGTGCCCCACAGGAACTCGCCGCCCATCATGATCTTGTCCGAGGGCGTGTAGAGCAGGTTCACCGAGGCGTACTGCGCGGTCTGGAAGGCGGTCCCTTCCTGGAAGTTGGTGTTGTCGACCTGGACGCGGCTGTAGCCGATCGACGAGCTGAACTGATCGTTCCAGTAGTGGTCGTAGTAGGCCATCATCCCGAACAGCGGGACGACGTCGCCACGCAGGCCGATCGGCGGAAGCTCGCCGGGCGCCGGCGGTGGCGCATTCAGGCGGTCGGCTTCCGGCGCCAGGTCGGTGCCGCCGTCGTTCATGTAGGTGGCGATGCCTTCGCCGTAGACGGCGCTGAGGTGGATGACGTCCTTCTCGAGCAGCTTGATGTTCGAGGAGAGGTTGACGCCCCAGCCGGTCTTGCTGTCGGAGGGCTCGTTGTTCGGCGTGCCGGCGGTCTCGAAGCCCACGCGGCGCAGGATGCCGGCGACCTGGACGTGGCCCCAGTCGGCCCCGTAGCGCCAGTGCGCGGTCAGGTCGGGAAGTTCCTCGTCGCCCTGCAGGCCGGAGGCGATATCGGAGTCGATCAGGCGGACGTTGCCAGGGTCGATGTCGTTGCTAGGCAGTTCCAGCGCCACGGCGATCTGATGGCCGCCGGTCTTGTAGGTGTAGCGGATCTGCGGGGTCCGCACGAACACCATGCCGTTGGGGCCCCAGTAGTCGATGGTGTTGGGGAAGGTGTCGCCGTCCATGAAGACCGAATTGGTCTGGCCGGCCAGGATCGGGCCCCATTCGCCATAGGCGTGGCGCAGGCGGAAGGTGGTCTGCCCGGCGTCGTCGCCGACCCCGTAGAGGTCGAACTCGAAGCGGACGAAGAGGTCGTTGCCGGCGATCGGCTGGTTGGCCCGGACCCCGAGACGGCTTTGGCGAGCGCTCAGGATGGCCTGGCCGTCGTCGCCGTAAATGCCGTCGACGGTGGGGATCTTCGATGGCCGCAGGGTCGCGTCCCAGTCGGGGTGAACCCGCTTGAAGTCCTGAACGTAGTCCAGTTGAGCGAAGCCATAGACTTCGAAATTCGGTGCGTCCTGCGCGTGTGCGGCGCCCGCGAAGCCAAGTCCGGCGGCAGCAGCCGCGAATGCACAGCGACTCAATGGTCGGTTCAAATACTGAACCATCACCAGCCCTCCAGTTGTCGCTCACCTGCCGAGCGCAGCCGGAACGTTGAAGCTCAGGTATCGCTGTGGCTATCAGGTGGATCACGGAGAAAGCTGTGCCTGGGCTGGGGAGAGGGCGCAGCTTCAGGCGTCTAGAACGAGTACCGAACGCGGATGGCCAGAATGTTGAAGGTCTGGCCGATCTGCACGCCGACCGGAGGCGTCGCCGGCGGCGGGCCGAAGGGCTCGGGATCGGCAAGGCCGGCGGGATTCAGTCGATCGACGTCGACGTGGAGATAGTTGGCCATCAGCCGGACCCGAGGCCGGGGGTACCAGAGCAGCGCCGCCCCGAGGATCTGCTGGCGGCCGCCGCGCACGCCGCCGGCGGGCGTGGGCTGGCCGGCCGCGCCCTCGTGGTCGTTGAGGTCCATGACGCTGTAGCGAAACGCCAGCTCCAAGGCGCCCCAGCCGCCGCTGCCGATTGGGGCGAGCGGCTTGGGAATGGCGAAGGCGGCGAGTGTTTGGTCGAAGCGCCGGGTCTCGCCGGTGAGGATCCAGCTGCCCTGCACGTAGTAGCCGCCGAAGCGGGGATCGCCTCCCGGGCCGTGGCGGTCGACGCCGAACAGGAAGCCCTCGGCCTGGAGGTAGAAGTTCCGGCGCTGGGCGGCGAACTCGAGTCCGACGACCTGGGCCCGGTCGGCGTTGATCTCGCCGGTGTCGATCAGCGGTGTGTCGTCGACGTCGATCTCCGGCGTGTTGAGAAAGCGGACCGGGAAGCGTTCGGGCCGGCCGGCGTCCTGCTCGCTGGCGGGCGCCAGGACGAACGTCCCGTTGACGCCGACGTGGAAGCGATAGTCGTTCTGCGCTTTGAACGCCCGGGTGTAGCGGCCAAGGATCGCCGCCCGCGGCGCGTAGTCCTCGTCGGCGTCGAGCTGGGGCCCGGTCAGGCTGAGCGCGATCATCGAGCCGGGCACGACGCGCCTCATCGTTACGCCGACGCGGCCGTCGCCGCCGCCGAGCGAGCGGGCGAGGTCCGCGGCGGTCGCCCGTTCGAGGAACAGGTTGCTGTCCGAGCTGGTCGCGCCCTCCATGTTGGTCGGTGGCGAGAAGGCCCCGACGCGGATCGAGTAGGGCTTGCGAAGGTAGCTGGCCCAGACCTCGGCGATGCGCGCTTCGCCGGCCTCGTCGGCGTCGCCGAACTCGAACATGGCGCGATAGGCGAAGTGTTCGCCGTGCGATCCCTCCCAGCCCAGGCGCGCGCGCCGCAGGTAGGAGCCGTCGTTGAGGTTGCGCGCGCCCAGCGGGTCGCCGAGATGCACGCCGCCGCGTCGGAAGTCGCTTTCCGGCGGGCCTTCGGCGGCCTGATCGTAGATCGCGCCGTCATACTGCAGATAGCCGTGGAAGGTCCAAGGCCCGAGCTGGAAATCGAGGTCGAGTAAGGAGCCCAGCGAGAAGCCGCCGCTGTCGGTGGTCTGCGCGTCGGCCGCCGGTTGGAGGGGCCCGGCCGCCGCCGCCGCGGGGGCCGCCGAAGCCTGTTCGCCCGCTACCACCGCTGCGAGCGCGGCGCTCGTCGTGGCAATGGCGTACACGATCGCCGCTCTCCGACTGGTGGAGGGCGAGCGTCGAGGAACCCGAGCGGGCGCGACATAGGGTGAATACCTGAAGGGGGTGCGCGAATAACCTCCAGCGTTCACGGCTGGCCGGCAGGGCGAACACCGGTCCCCCACCGTGCGGAGGCAGGCGAGCTGGGCCGGATTCGGGATGGCGATGAGTGGCGCCGATCCTGAACCAGCCGGTGGTGTGGAACGTTAACTGTCCCAGTCGCGAACGGTCCTGCCGGGGCGCACGTGGGCCACGCTCGCTCGGAGGGCTGTGGGATGAGCTATTGCAAGGCGGCGGTCGCCGCACTCGGTTTGGCGCTGTTGGCCAGTGGCGCGCAGGCCGCGCCGTTCGAAGCCGTCAGCTTCAAGAAGGGACAGAGCGCGCTGGTCTACGACGTCGGCAGCGTCCGGCGCGAAGGGGCGATCGCGCAGGCCTGGGTCTATCAGATCGTCGCCCACCCGATGGACGGGGCGAGCATGGTGGCGACCTACCGCGAGTTTTCGTGCGCCATGCGCCGCACCCGGGACCTGTCCCGTCGCTTCGTCTCGCCGGACGGCCAGACCCTGCGCGCGGTTGAGACGCCGGGCGAATGGCAGGACGTGGCGGCCGGAGACGAGCGCTACGACCTCATGCAGCAGGTCTGCATCGGCAGGCCGCAGCGCATCGCCGGCCAGCAGATGTCGGTGTTCGACTTCCAGACCGTCGTCCGCGACGCCCTGGGCGCCCGCTAGGCTTCACATTCCTGCACGCAGCGATGACCGATCCGCACGCGCGGTCATCGCGCGCTTGCGCGCCCGCGCCCGGCTGGCCACGGTGGCGCGATGACCACCTGGATCGACCAAGCCGAGCTGACGGCCATGGCCCAGCGCCAGTCGGGCCTGGAGATCCTGCGTCAACTCTATCCGCCCGAGCGCGTCGCCCACGTCGAGACGCTGGAGTTTCTGCCGGTCGAGGAGGGGCTGTTCTGCTCGCTCAACGCCTGGCGGACTGCGGCCCCGGCCACCGATCACACGGTGGTGCGCAATTCCATCGGGCTGCAGTTCGTACAGGCCGGATCGGTGCGCCAGACCCTGGCCGGGCACGGCCGCTACCTGCACGCCGGCGCGCGGGTCTGCCTGACCACCTTTCCCAAGGAGACGCGGCAGGTACGCCGCTACGGCGCGGGGTTGGACGTCAAGTACATCGGCGCCTGGGTGGCGCCCGATCTGCTGGTCGATAAGTTCGGATTGGAGATCGAGGCGCTGCCGGAGCCGCTGGCCGCGTTCTTCCGCGGCGAGACCAGTCAGCCGTTCTGCATGAGCCTGCCGCTGCCGCCGCGGCTGTGGCTGGCGCTCGACGAGGTGTTCGCCAGCGGCTTCTCCGGCAAGCTGCGCCAGACCTACCTGGCCACCAAGATGACCGAGCTGGTCTGCGAACTGACCGCCTCGCTGGGAGGGGCGCCTGCGCCGGCGGCGGGCGCGGCCGGACAGGCCGAGCTGTCGCCGCGCGAGCAGGTGCTGATCGAGACCGCGGCGATGATCTACATGCGCGAACTGGCCGCGCCGCCCTCGGTGGACGCGCTGGCCGCGCGCATCGGCCTGAACCGCAACCGGCTGTCGGCCGGGTTCCGGCAGGTGTTCGGCTGCACGCCGCACGACTATTCCAAGCGCCAACGCATGGACTGGGCCCGGCGGCTGATCCTGGATGGAACTATGCGGCTCGGCGAGGTCGCCCAGGCGGTCGGCTATGCGAGCCGATCGAGCTTCAGCCGCGCCTTCACCGACCACTTCGGATTTTCCCCCTCGGCGGCGCCGTCCGCCGGGCCTCTTGAGTAAAGGACCTGGCATGGCTGGCTTTGTGATCGTCAACGCGCGGCTGCTCGACCTCGAGGCCGGGGTGCTGCGGGGCGGCGCTTCGCTGCGCACCGAGGGCGACAAGATCGTCGAGGTGGCCGAGGGCGGGCGCGAGATCGCCGCCGGCGACGGCGTGACGGTGATCGACGCCGGCGGCCGCACCCTGATGCCGGGGCTGATTGACGCCCACGTGCACGCGGCCCTGACCACCATGGACTTCGCGGCCCTGGCCCGGCGGCAGACCTCGTGGCGGGCGATCGAGACCAAGTACATCCTGGAAGGCATGCTGGCGCGCGGCTTCACCACGGTGCGCGACGCCGGCGGGCTGGATCCGGGCATCGCCAATGCGCTGGATCGCGGGCTGGTGAAGGGGCCGCGGGTGTTCCGCTCGGGCCGGGTGCTGAGCCAGACCGGCGGGCACGGCGACAGCGACCTGCCGCAGGAGAGCCCGCAGCTCTGCGCCTGCTCGATCCGTTCGTCCTACTTCAGCCACGTGGCCGACGGCCCCGACGCCGTGCGCAAGGCTGCGCGCGAAGAGCTGAAGTCCGGAGCGCACCAGATCAAGGTGATGGCCGGCGGCGGGGTGGCGACGCCCTCCGATCCCATCGACATGGTGCAGTACACCGAGGAGGAAATCCGCGCGGCGGTCGAGGAGGCGCGGGCGCGTCGCACCTACGCCTTCGCTCACGCCTACATTCCCGAGGCGATCGAGCGGGCGGTGCGAGCCGGCGTGCGCTCGATCGAGCACGGCAACCTGATCGACGCGGCCTCAGCGCGGGCGATGGCCCAGGCCGGCTGCTACCTGGTGCCGACCCTGGTGACCTACGACCAGATCGCCGAAACCGGCAAGCAGCTGCGCTTCCCGAGCGAGAGCCTGCGCAAACTGGGCGAGGTGCTGCACGCCGGGGTCGGGGCGGTGGAGATCGCGCTGGAGGCCGGGGTGAAGGTCGGGTTCGGCACCGACCTGCTGGGCGAGACCCATCCGGCCCAGTCCAAGGAGCTGCTGCTGCGCGCCCAGGTGCAGAGCAACGCCGACGTGCTGCGCTCGGCGACCCTGGTCAACGCCGAGCTGCTGCAGCGCCAGGGCCAGCTGGGCGAGCTGGCGCCCGGAGCGTTCGCCGACCTGCTGCTGGTCGACGGCGACCCGTTGGCCGATCTCAACGTGCTGTGCGGGCAGGGCGAGCGCATCGACCTGATCATGCGCGGCGGCGTGCCGGCCAAGAACGCGCTGTGAACGGGGCGGTGCGCAGCGTGATCCGCTTCACCGTCAAGCCGGGGCGCGAGGCCGAGTTCGAGGCCGCTTTCGCCGCCTGCGGGATGCTGACCCGGCCGCGGGCGATCGAAGGGTTCGTCGAGGCCGAGCTGGCGCGCGGCCTGGAAAATCCGAGCGAATACCTGGTGATCGGCCGCTGGGCCGATGCGCTCGCCTACGCCGCCTGGCAGGCGCGTTCGCTGGAGGGCGTCACCGCGGCGCAGCGCCAGGCGCTGCTGGAGACCTTGGTCGATCCGAGGCCCGGCGCGGCCTATGCGGTGGTGGCGTAGAGGCGCTTGCCGGGTTAACTCCCCTGCATGGCGAAGACCAAACAAAGCGACGAATTCGAGATCGAGGTCGACGGGGAGCCCTATGTCTGGTGGCTCCACCGGCGGCCGCAATGGTCCAGCGACACTGCGAAGTGGCGCGGCATGGCGATCGCCGTGCGTCACCAGGAAGGCAAGCGCGAGGCGGTGCTGGAGTTTCCGCCGGGGCCGCAGCCCCGGTTCGGCGCACCGCAGCTGCAGGCCTCGCAGATCGCGCGGCCGCTCGTGGCGACGGCCATCGCCTCGGCCGTCGCCGCCGGCTGGGAGCCGCTGTCGCGCGGCAAGACTGTGACGATCGTCGTGGACGAGACCGGCGGCTGAACCACACGCCCCCGCCTAGGCGAGGGCGTGTCGTCAGAGATGTCGGGTCAGGCGACCACGCTGCGGCGGCGAGAGGTGCGGATCATCGCGCCCGCCGCCCCGAAGCCGACGATCATCATCGCCCAGGTCGCCGGTTCCGGCACCGGGGACAGCGGGGTCGAGACCGACACGTTGTCGACGAAGGTGTTGTACCTGTCGTTGTACGCGGTGAACACGAGCGCATCCGAGCCCGAGCCCATGACGACGGCGGAGATCTGCTGGAATCCGGTCGTGACCTGATCGGTCACGGAGAAGATGCTCACGCCGTTCCAGGTCACGTTGAACCCGTTGGCCGAATTGCCTTGGGCGTTGTACCAGAAGCTCAGGGCGTAGGACTGTCCGGACGCCGTCGCGAGGACCTGCGAGAGGGTGTTCGGGCCGAAGGAGTAGCCCTCCATCTGAGCGGAGTACGTTCCCTCCTGGACGGTATGGCTGACGATCGTCTGAGGGTAGGAGACGGCGTTCGTCGTCCAGCCGGAATAGTCGCCGGCCTCGAAGCCGCCATTGACCACCAAATTGGTGGCTGCGTCGGCGGCGCCTGGGGCCAGGGCGAGCGCCATGGCGAGGCCTGCGGCCGCATTTCTCAAAATCTCGAATCGCACGTGCAGCCCCTCCCGAGCATGGTGAACGCTGCCGCTACCATGCTAGGGCGAGAACTAAAACGGCGTTCGCCTAATGCGGGTGTGCGGAGGCGACGCCTCAGCTTTCCTGATGCAGGGTCTTGGCGGCCGGCTGGGCGGCGGCCAAGTCTTCGTGTTCGGCGTCGCGCACGGCGCGCGAGACGTTGAGGCGAGTGAACAGCTGGCCCTGAGCGTCCGCCAGGATCGCCTGGGCCAGTTGCTTGGCGCGCGACAGGTCGCTGCAGACGCCGAGCCCGACGATGGTCACCTCCGGACCTTCAAGCGCCAGCACGGCGAAGTTGCCCGCCGTCGGCGTGTGATGATCGCTCTCCGGCCAGGCCCGGAAGCGGTAGGCGGCGCCCGAAGCGCCCCGGAGTTCAACAAATTCACGCATCAACACTATCCAAGCGCCCAACAGGCGCCAATTTCCAGAACTATCGAACCGGTGAATCACCGATCCACGAACAGGAGCCGAACCGGCGCATGGCGGAGTCTATCGAGCGCTTTCTGCGCCGTCGCCCCACCATCTCCACACATGCGCCACTTGGCCGCGTGTTCAATGTGCTGCGCGAGACCTGGCGCCTGGACGACGACCCCAAACGCACGACCCCTGATAGCGGTTTCATCGCGACAGGGCGATCTGCTTCCGAGGCCGCCGATCTGGCCCGTGAGTGGACGGGGCGGTTCGCCCGGCACGGGTTCGACAAGGCCTCTGGCGCCTGGTGGGCGGTGGAAGGCCCGCACATACACCGCATCACCGTCGCGCCGCGCCGGCGCCGCTCGATCGGCCTGGCGCTGGGCCTGGGCGCCGCCGGCCTGGCGGCCGTGCTGGTCGCCCGCGGCGCTTCGGGGCGCCGCGGCGGCCGTTAGCAGGCGTAGCGCCGCTCAATGATCACCCGACGGCCGATGTACGGATCATAGACCCGCTCGCGGCTGACGCAGCTGCGCGGGGCGTAGCCGTAGCCATAGGCGTAGGGCTGGGCGTAGCCGCCGTTGTAGCCGTTGTCGTAGTAGCGCGAGCCGTACGAGCCGCCGCCATACGAGCCGCCAGCGTAGCCGTTGCTGTAATAGCCGTTGTTGTAGCCGTTGTTGTAATAGCCGCGGTTGTTGTTGGACCCGGCGATGGCGGCGCCGAGGGCCAGGCCTAGCACGCCGCCGACGATGGCCGCCGCCGCCGCGTCGTTGTTGTCGTGGCCGCGATGGTAGCGATAGGACTCGGCCTGGGCCGAACCGGCGCTCGAGACGACGGCGCCGGCCGCCATGACCGCCGCGATGGTCGCTGTCAGGAGCTTTTTCATGCTCGCCTCCTTCCGGCCTCGCTCCGAGATGGGGAGGCCAGGTTCAGGCGACAGAATCGCAAAATCACGCTGAACGCGGGCTGAATGGGCCAGCGCGGCCTTAAGACCGAGGCGCGGTCTCCGCTGGATGGGGCAGGGCGTGGGCGCTCCAGGGATCGCCGCGCGGCGTGACGACGGTGAAATCCGGGCCGGTGAGCAGCCACACCATCGCGCCGGCATGCGGCTCGGCCGAGGGGCTGCGGTTGGCGAACGTCGGCGTCTCGGCGGCCGGGGCCGAGGCGATCGCGACGATAAAGACGGTCGTTGCCAGAACCTTCATCTCAGAACCCTTGCTGTCCCGTCACCGGGTAATCATCAAGATTCCGTCCCTCACGCGGGGTTGTGCGAGATGCCGGCGCGGCAATCCAGTCAATTCAACTCTGTCATGAAAGTTTATCGCGACTGCGATGCTCAGAAGCGCGCAGTGACTGCTGATTGGGCGTCGCGCGTCCACGGTGACGGTTGCGGCGGCGATTGTGATTTCCCCGTCATCTGCTCGCCATGTTCGCACAGTTAAGCGTTCCGCCTTTGCGCTCGGCGTTTTCGGGCGCGTGTTGGACGGAGCAGACGGTGAAAGCATTTTCCATGGCGATCCTCGCGGCGGCGGCGCTGGGACTGGCGGCCTGCGGCGAGAAGACGGCGGGGGCGCAGGGCGGCGACCCGAACGCCGGCCTGGATGTCGCCATCCGCAGTTGGCACGCCGAGCTGAAGGCCAACGACCCGCAGTGCAAGGGCAAGCCTGACGGCGAGCAGTGCCGGGCGTTCGAGGTGGCTTGCAAGGGTCTGCGCGAGGTGAGCTCCGACGAGGCGGCCCACGGCATGACGGCGAAGATCGGCGCGGCCATCGGTTGGGAGGCCTGGGACGGCGCGCGGTCCGAATACCGCCCGACCTCGGCGACGGCGGAGTTCCAGAAGGTCGGCGGCGAGTGGAAGCGAGTGGCCACCGGGCCGGTCAACCTGTCGACCTGCGTGGCGTCCTAGAGTTCGCGCCGCGGGTAGTCGCGCAGGACCGGGTCCTGCGCGGCGCAGTCGAGGATCCACTCGCGGAAGGCCCTGATCTTGGGCGCGCGGGCGCGGTCGGCGCGATAGGCCAGCCAATAGGCGCCGCCATAGTGGGCGACGGTCTTGAACGGCATGACCAGGCGTCCGGCGTCCAGGTCGGCTTGGAAGAAGAAGGGGCAGGCGAGGGCGACGCCTTGGTCCCCGAGGGCTGAGGCGATCTCCACGGTCTGGCTGTCGCCGATGATGCGCGGCGTGCGGAGGTCGGCGGCGTCGCTGCCGCCGACGCCGACGGCCGCGAACCAGATCGCCCATTCCTGCGGCGAGCCGATCAGCGGCGCGTCGAGCAAGTCTTCCGGGCGCGTCAGGCCCCCCAACCGCTCGCGCATGGCCGGTGTGCAGAGCGGGGCGTGGATGTGGGGGAACAGGTAATGGCTTTCGATGCCGGGCCAGTCGCCTTCGCCTGAGCGCAGGGCGACGTCGAAGCTCTCGTGCGCGAGATCGACCAGGCGTGTCGAGGTGTCCAGGCGGACCGCGATCGACGGGTGCTTGAGCTGGAACGAGCCGATCCGCGGCGCCAGCCACTGGTTGGCGGCGGTGGCCAATGAGGTGATGGCGAGCACGCCTTCGCCGACCTCGGTGATGTCCTGCAGCGCCGTGCGCAGGACGCCGACCGCCTCGCTGGCGGCGCGCGACAGCCGCTCGCCGGCGGTGGTGAGCACGACCTCGCGCGGCAAGCGTTGGAACAGCGCCTGGTCGAGCCGCTTCTCCAGGGCCTTCACCTGCCAACTGACCGCCGCCTGGGTGATCCCCAGCTCCTGCGCGGCGCGCGTGAAGCTTCGAAGCCGGGCGGCGGCTTCGAATACGCGAATGGCGCTGAGCGGGATGGAGGCGAGGATGTCTGACATAAGGTGTGCTAATGCATAGAGCAGGAGGACGCGTTTGTCATCGATCATCGTTCCGCCGATCTTCCCCTTACGGAAAAGCGGTTGGAGCGGATCAGAACCATGGAAGAGCTGCACAGAATCCATAAGGACGTTCCCTTCGGCTGGGTCCTTTGGCTGCAGGAGATCTTTGGCCAGGCGGCGCGCAAGCGCGCCGTGCGTGATGGGCAGGTCGGAGCGCGGAAGGCGGCGGGGGGCGGCTATGTGCCGGGCGACCTGCACTGCCTGTCGGGGCCGCACTAGGCGGTTGACTGCTTGCGAACAAAGAGTGAACATGCTGGCGGTCCCGAAGGAGAACCGCCAGCATGAAAGCCAAGATCAGCCTGATCGGCTTGGGCGTGCGCGACTTCGCCGTGTCGCTGGCCTTCTACCGGGACGGCTTGGGGTTCCCGGTTCACAATCCCCAGGAGGGCGAAGACTTCGCCATGCTCGCTTTGGAGGGGACGTGGTTGTCGATCTATCCGCGTGACAAGCTGGCGGAGGACGCCATGGTTCCGGCGGGTGGAACCGGGTTCAGCGGCTTTTGCCTGGCGCACAACGTCGGCTCGAAGGCCGAGGTGGACGCGGTGTTCGCGCACGCAGTCGCAGTCGGCGCCAGGCCGGTGAAGACGCCGCGTGACGTCTTCTGGGGCGGGTATTCAGGCTATTTCGCCGATCCGGACGGCCACCTCTGGGAGGTGGCCCACAATCCGTTCACCGACCTGACGTGAGATCTTACTCGGCCAGGTCCTGGAAGTAGGGCTCGACCTCGCCTTGCAGCTTGACGGTCATGGCGTTGCCCTTGCGGTCGACGGTCTTGCCGACGCTGAGCCGCACCCAGCCCTCGCTGACGCAGTATTCGTCGACATTGGTCTTCTCGACGCCCTTGAAGCGGACGCCGACGCCGCGCTCCAGCGCCTCGGCGTCGTGATAGGGGCTGGCCGGGTTCACGGAGAGCCGGTCGGGCGGAGTGGTCGGGCGCGTGTCGCTCATCGCGCCCGATTAGCCTTCCTTGGCGAGATTGCCTAGTCCGGGAAAACCTTCGCCCAGTCGCGTTTGACGCTGACCAGCTGGATGCCGAACTCCTCTGCCCGGTCGAGGGTCTCGGTCAGCGGGCTGAGTTTGAAGTCGCGGTCGTAGGCGGTCTCGCGCTCGTTGTCGTCGTGATGGACGAGCAAGGCCATGCGTCGACCCGGCCCGTCCAGGGTGTAGCGCAGCATCGCCTGGTCGCCATCGGAGTTGCCGAACGCCAGGATCGGGCGGCGGCCGATGTGCAGGCCGATGTTGGCCGGCTTCACCGCGCGGTCGTCGAAGGTGTCGAGTTTCGCCAGCTTCATTAGGCTGAAATGGCCGCCGGACTCCTGCAGCTCGGTTTTCACGCTGGAGCCGATCACCTGCTCGGGCGGGATGCCGTACACCTGCTCGGCGAAGGCGCGCATGAAATCGACGCCGCCGCCGGAGACGATGAAGGTCTTGAAGCCGTGCTCGCGCAGATAGGCTAGCAGTTCGAGCTGCGGCTGGTAGACGACCTGGGGGTAGGGGCGATCGAGCTTGGGGTGGCGCGCGGCCGTCAGCCACTGGCGCACCTCGTCCTGAAACGCCTCGATGCTCATGCCGGCGTGCACGGCGAAGGCGAACTCGAAGATCCCCTCCTTGCCGAGCTCGTGAATGGCGGCCTGGTCGTGTTCAAGGAAGGCCTTGAACGGCTGGCGCTGGGCGAGCGAGGGGTCGGCCTTGGCCATCGCCGCGGCGCGGTCGAAGGCGAACAGCACCTGGACCTGCAGAGGCTGTTCGCACCAGAGGGTGCCGTCGTTGTCGAAGACCGCGATGCGCTCTGGGGTGGGCACGTAGTCGGGGCCGGCCGCGTCGGTCACGGCGGCGACGAAGTCGATGATGGCGCGGCGGGCCGCTCCGTCGGTCCAGGATGGCAGGGCTTGAGTCACGGCGTCCTCCGTTCGAACGCCAGCTTCGCGTGCCCGTCGCGGGCGGCCTATCGGGGTTTCCCCGCAACGCGGCGTCAGGGAGGCCCCGTCAACGCCCCCTTAAGCTGCGCGCCGACAGGATGGCCGGGCCCTCGCGCGACGGGGGTCTTGCGACCTGGGAGGTCGGCATGTCGGTGACCCGGACGTCCAGCGTGCGACGGTCCCACGACCATTTCGAGCCCGATGGCTCGCTCGACCCGCAGGCCCAGAAGCGCCTGCGCGGGCACATCGAGCAGATCGACTACACGGCCTACGCCTCCAATCGCGAGGTGATCGGCCAGATGCTCGGCCAGGCCGACGCCGCCAAGTTCCAGAAGCTGGCGGTGGCGGCGGCCGTCGCGCGCAGCCAGTGGGTGGCGCAGGCGCTGGCGCTGAGCGAGAATCCGCGCCCGCTGACCGTGCAGGAAACCGAGCGGCTCGGCGCGCTGCGCAGCGCCTACGAGGAACTGACCGAGGCCTATGAGGCCATGCGGCGCATGGTCGAGCGCGGCTACCTGACGTTTCCGGCGACCTAGGACCTACACCACCATCCGGCCTGTGGGTTCGCCGCCGAGGATGGCGGCGACGCCGCGCAGGGCCTGGGCCAGGACCGTCTGCTTGGCGGGGCCGCCCAGCGAGATGCGCAGGCCGGCGCGGGCGCCCGGCGCGGCGGCGAAGGCGTCGGCGGTGACCAGCGACAGGCCGCGGCTCTGGGCGGTATCGCGCAGTCGCTCGCCGGGCCAGTGCTCGGGGGTGTCCAGCCAGATGTGAATGGCTTCAGGCGAGCCCTTGGCGGCGGGCAGGATCTGGCGGGCCAGGGCCTGGCGCTCGACCGCTTCGGCGCGGACGGCGGCCAGCACCTTGTCGGCGGTACCCTCGCGGATCCATGCGGTGACGATGGCCGCGCCGAGCGGGGCGGGCATCAGGGTGGTGGCGCGCAGGGCCTCGGCCAGGCGCTGGGCAGCGCTGGCGTCGGGAGCGGCGACATAGGCGATGCGCAGGCCCGGCGACAGCGCCTTGGCGGTGGTGGCGAGATGCCAGACGTTCTCGGGCGCGAAGGCGGCGATGGCGGGCAGGGGGGCGGCCGGCAGCCGGCCATAGGCGTCGTCCTCGATGATCGGTACGGCGGCCGCGCGGGCGACCTGCGCCACCTCGCGACGGCGGGCCTCGCTCATGGTCACGGCGGTCGGGTTCTGCTGGGTCGGGATGCAGTAGATCGCCCGCGCCGCGGTCTCGGCGCAGAGTTGGGCGAGGGCGGCAGGGTCAAAACCCTGGTCGTCGACCGGGCAAGCGACGAGGCGCAGGCCCAGCAGGGCGGCGACTGATCGGACCCCTGGAAAGGTTAGCGGCTCGACTATGATCGCATCGCCGCGGCGGGCCAGCAGGGCGATGGCCGCCGCGAGCGCCGCCTGGGCGCCGGGGGCGACCACCACGCGGTCGGGGGCGACCTCGCCGAGGCAAGGCGCGAGCCAGGCCGCGCCGGCGGCGCGTTGGGCCAGCGAGCCGCCTGGCGGGTGATAGGCCATCAGCGCTTGCGGATCCGTGCGGTCGAGCACCGCGCCGGCGGTTTCCTTCAGGAGTTTTCCGAGGTTGAGGCCCTTGGGCGGCGGCGGCAGGTTCATCGACAGATCGACGAGGCCGGCCTCGTCCTCGGCCGCCCGGCCGGCGACGAAGGTGCCGCGTCCGACCGCGCCCTCGACCAGCCCGCGGGCGCGGGCGGCGGCATAGGCGCGGGTGACGGTGGTGAAGTCGACGCCGAGCGCGGCGGCCACGGCCCGCTGGGGCGGCAACTGCTCGCCAGCCTGCAGTTCGCCGTCGGCGATCGCCGCCTCGAGCGCGCGCAGGATGGCCAGATAGATCGGGCCGCCGCCGCGTTCGACGCGCCGCAGCCAAAGGGTCGCAGGGCCTGACATGCTTGCTATCTCACGCAGAAATCCATACATTGATATTCAATTGTAGGCATCAATGCAACGATTGTATGTAGGGACCTGGCCATGGCCGACGCCAACCAAACCTATGACCCGCCGCTGCCGATCATTTCGGGGCTGACCTGCCGCTGCCCGCGCTGCGGCAAGGGCAAGCTGTTCAGCGGTTTCCTGAAGATGGCGCCCAGTTGCGAAGCCTGTGGGCTCGACTTTTCGTTCGCCGACCCCGCCGACGGCCCGGCCTTCTTCGTGATGACCGCCATCGGCATGATCGTCATCGCCGTCTTCACCTGGGTGGAGGTGGTCTATCACCCGCCGATCTGGTTCCACATGGTGACGGTGTTCCCGGCCCTGATCATCGGCTGCCTGGGCACGCTGCGGCCTGTGAAGGCCTGGCTGGTGGCCTCGCAGTTCTTCCACAAGGCCGAGGAGGCGCGGTTCTCCAGCCTCGGCGGCCACGGCGAGGGCGGCTTCGGGCTGCGCGGCAAGGCGCGCGACCGCGCGGCGTAATTCGGCGCAGTTCTATCTGTGGTAGGGTGTTGTCGGCGCCACGCCCGCGCATTTTGTGGTGGCAGTACCGTCTGCAGAACAACTGCGACAAGAATGTTAATTGGATGGACTCATTCCGTCCGTCATAAAGGCGCCATCGTTTCGACGCGGCGCCGATGACGGCGACGAGGTCCGCCTGTGGGGACAGGCTAAAAGGGCGCTTCCAGCTTCGGTTGGGAGCGCCCTTTTCTTTGCCTGCTCTCAGAAGATGACGTGCTCGTGACCCCACCAGAGCGGCGAGCGCGCAAGATCGATGAAGCGCTTTTCGTCCTCCAGCAGCAGCGCGCCGGCCGCGCGGGCGGCCTGTGGCTCGGCGCTGGCCATGTCCTCGAAACTGTCCCACCAGAGCTGGGCGACGCCGTCGAAACCCTCGGGCCCGCCGCGGGTTTCGCGTAAGGGAGCTGAGGCCTCCGGCAGCAGACTGTGCAACTGCACGTAGCGCCTGATCCGCAGGGTCTCGCGGACGCTGGCGACCAGCGGGCCGTGGGTGTTCAGCCAGTAGTCCTGGAACTGCTCGCGGGTCAGTTCCGGGCGGCGGACGAGGGCGAAGGTGAGCTTGAGCATGTCAGGCCAGCACCTCGCCGAGGAAGCCGGCCATGGCGGTCCAGGCCCGATGCGCGGTGGCCTCATGATACTCGATGCCCATGTCGGGCATGTTCGCGCCGGGGTTCATGAAGGCGTGCTTGGCGCCGCCGAAGGCGTGGATCTGCCAGTCGGCCTGGGCGGCGGTCAGCTCCTGGCCCAGGGCGACGACGTCGGCTGGCGGGACCATCGGATCGTCCCAGCCGTGATAAGCGGCGATCTTTGTCTGGATCGGCGTAACGGTCGGCAGGCCCGGCGGGGTGAACAGGCCATGGAAGCTGGCCACGCCCTTCAGCGCGGCGCCGGCGCGGGCCAGGTCAAGCACGCAGAGGCCGCCGAAGCAGAAGCCGATCGCGGCCAGCCGGTCGGCGCGCAGCTCGGGCAGGGCGGCGACCACCTCAACGACGTGCAGCAGCCGCTGGCGCAGCTCGGCGCGGTCCTGAACCAGCGGGGTCATCAGCGCCTCGCACTCGGCCGGGGTCGAGCCGCGCTTTCCCTTGCCGTAGAGGTCGACGCAGAAGGCCCCGTAGCCGAGGCCGGCGAGGCGGTGGGCGAAGGCGTCCTGGCCCTCCGAGCGGCCTTCCCAGCCATGGAACACCAATACGCCCGGCAAGGGCCCCTTGGCGCCGTCGGGCAGAACCAGCGCGCCGTCGTGCAGCGCGTCGTCACGGTGGTACTCGATCGTGCGGATGTGACTTTCCATGCCTAGCTCCTCCCGTTTGGCGCGACGCTAGGCGCTGGGCGGCGGGTTTCGCAAGGCGGTCGCCACGTTACCTGGCGGGTAATCGCGCGGCCTTCGCGCCGCCGGCATGGTCGGGGCGTCAACAAGGAGCTGACCCATGACCACCGCCGCCGACATCGCCGAAATCTACATCGCCGCCTGGAACGAGACCGACGTCGCCGCCCGCCAGGCGATGATCGCCGACACCTGGACCGGCGACGCCGTCTACGTCGATCCGCTGGCCGCCGTCGAAGGCCATGCCGGGGTCGATGCGCTGATCGCCGGGGTGCAGGAGCGCTTCCCGGGCTTCCGCTTCGCCCTGATCGGCGAGCCGGACGGCCATGGCGAACACGTCCGCTTCTCCTGGGGCCTGGGACCGGACGGCGTCGCCGACGCGCCGATCAAGGGCACCGACTATGTGCGCGTCGAGGACGGGCGGCTGAAGAGCGTCACGGGCTTCCTCGACCAGGTCCCCGGCTGAGCCGAAGATCGGCGTTTCATCGTCCCAGGCGCGGCGGGCTGGAGCCTGTCGCGCCAGTCTGCATTGGGCCTGAGGCCCCCATCGGGCATCGACCCGATCTGTGCGGCGACTGGCCGCGGCGCCAAAATGTCCCGGCCGGAGCCTGTTCCGGCGACGCTTCCGAACGCTGATGCACAAGGATGCCCAGCTGGGCCCCGGCGCCCCTTCGCCGGTGGCGGTCCATCGACCGAGCGTGATTGCCATAACCCGAAAACGAGAGGGGATAAGATGACTCTCAAGCTTGTTTTGGCGGCCGCCGGCTGCGCCAGTCTGCTCGCGCCAGCCTCGGCGTTGGCCCAGTCGGACTATGATTGGACCGGCTTCTATGTCGGCGGAAACCTCGGCGCGAGCTGGGGCGACACTTCGATCAAGACCAAGATCGAGCGGGGCAACGGCGCTGCGCCGATCGACCCGCGCGACATCGCCGTGCTCAACGCGCCGATCTCCGACGACGACAACGACACGGGTTTCACCGGAGGCATTCAGGGCGGCCTGAACTACCAGACCGGCAGCTGGGTGTTCGGCCTGGAGACCGATGTCGGCTGGATGGACATCGGCCAGACACGCACCAACGCCTATACCCTCCCGTCGGTGCTCAATCCGCCGATCACCGCGGCGGTGAGCCAGGAGGTCAGCACCGACTGGGTCTGGACTCTGCGGCCGCGGATCGGCTGGGCGAGCGGGCCGTACATGATCTATGGCACCGCCGGCCTGGCGGTGTCCAAGGTCGAGGTGAAGGCCAGCTACGTCGACAATCGCGCGCTCGGCAACACCGGCAGCTTCAGCGACAAGGACACCAAGACCGGCTGGGCCGCAGGCCTGGGCGGCGCCTATGCGATCACCGACAACCTGTCGGCGCGCGGCGAGTGGATCTACACCGACTTCGGCGACGTGCGCGCCTCGTGGGTGACGCCGAACGGCTATGCGGCGTTCACCACCGAGGGCGATGCGCGGGCCAACCTGCTGAGGATCGGGCTGGACTACAAGTTCTGACCTCAGGCGGCCGGCTTACGGCCGGCCGCAACTTCCCCGCCGGCGCGGCCGTTCCTCCCTGTAACGACAAGGGAGGCCCGCCATGGCCGACGACAATGTCTATAAGATCCTCGAACTGGCCGGTTCGTCGGCCAAGAGCGTCGATGACGCCATCCAGACGGCGATCACCAAGGCCAGCGCCACAGTCCGCAATATCCGCTGGTTCGAGGTGATCCAGGTGCGCGGCCATGTGGAGAGCGGCAAGGTCGCCCATTACCAGGTGCTGCTGAAGGTCGGCTTTACGCTGGAGTAGCGGCGTCCGGCTCGGTGCCCAGCCATTGATGCAGGACCGAGAGCACCGCCGACCCCGGCTGGTAGCCGCGGTTGACGATGCCGTAGTGGCCTTCTTCGTTTGGGCCGCCGACCAGGGTCGGGAAGCCGGTGACGCCGGCGCGTTGGGCGGTGGCGTAGTCGTTCCAGGTTTCGTGCTTGAGGTCGTCGGTTTCGAAGTCGGCGAGGAACGCCTGGCGATCGACCCCATAGTCGGCGGCCAGATCGGCCAGGACCTCGGCCTGGGTGACGTCCTGCCCCTCGGCGTAGAAGGCGTGGTGCAGGCGGGCCAGGAAGAGCAGCGCCTTTTCGCCGTCCTCGCGCCGGACGCGGACGATGGCGCGGGCGGCCGGATCGGTGTCGTAGAGGAAGCCGGGCCGGTCGAGGATCGCGTCGTCGAACGGCAGGCCGGTGGCCTCGTGGACGTGCTCCCAGTGGATCTTCAGTTCGGTCTTGGCCTGCTCGGTGGTCGGCTTGTCGTTGCCGGGGCGCAGGCCGCCCATGACCAGCTGGATCGGCAGCGCCCGGCCGAAGGTGCGGCGGATCTGGCCGATCACCGGCGAGAAGCCGTAGCACCACGAGCACATCGGGTCGGCGAAGTAGATCAGGCGGGGCGTCTGCATGGCGGCTTCCTCTTGTTGGGCCTATGTAATGCGCAGCGGCCGCCTGGGCGAGCCGGATGGAGACCACGATCCTTGAAGGCCTGACGCCGCGTTCTCTGCGAACCCGCTGTCACCCGCGCCAGGTCGGCGCGGCGATCCCTCCTGCCCAGGCCTCCACATGACCCATATCCGCCCCGCCCGCGCCGACGAGATCGACCGCGTGCGCGAGATCGAACGTATCTCGGCGAGCCGCTTTCTCGGCACCGACCGGGCCGAGTTGGCCGATGACGAGCCGACCGACGCCGAAACGCTGGGCGCGCGGATCGGGGCGGGCGGCCTGCTGGTCGCCGCCGATGCGGAGGCGCCGGTCGCCTTCGTGATGTTCCGGGAGGTCGAGGGCTGCGCCTATGTCGAGCAGATCGACGTGCTGCCCAGCCATGCGCGGCGCGGGATCGGCGCCGACTTGCTGCAAGCGGTGGCGGAGCTGGCGCGGGCGCGCGGTTGGCCGGCGCTGACGCTCTCGACCTTCAAGGACGTGCCGTTCAACGCGCCGTACTACGCCCGGCTGGGCTTTGTGGAGGTCGGCGTGCTGACGCCGGGAATGCTGGAGATCCGCGCCGAGCACGAAGCGCGCGGCCTCGACGAGACCGCGCGCGTGTTCATGCGTCGGGAAGTGTGACCGAGGGGGACCGCCCATCTGGGCCGATGCGGGCGGCCCCCCTCTAGTCTCGGCGCGAGGCGCCGATCTCGTCAGGCCGGGATATTGGCCAGGGCGGCGCGGCTGTCGGCCACCGCCTGGTCGCGCGCCTCCGGGCCGTAACCGATCTTCTCGGCGCGGATGAAGGTCACGTCGGTCAGGCCGACGAAGCCGAGCAACTGGCGCAGGTAGGGCTCCTGGAAGTCCAGCGACTGGGCCGGGCCTTCGCTGTAGAGGCCGCCGCGGCTCTCGACGACGATCACCTTCTTGCCGGTCAGCAGGCCTTCCGGGCCGGCTTCGGAGTAGCGGAAGGTCTCGCCGGCCCGCAGCACGTGGTCGAACCACGAGCGCAGGGTGGTCGGGACACTGAAGTTGTACATCGGCGCGCCGATGACGATGACGTCGGCGGCGCGCAGCTCGCCGATCAGCTTGTCGGAGAGGGCGCGGGCCTCCAGCTCGGCCGGGGTGGTCGGCTGGGCGCGCACGCCGGCGACGGTCGAGGGCAGCAGGTGCGGGATCGGATCGGCGGCCAGGTCGCGGAACACGATCTGGGCCCCCGGGTCGCGGGCGGTCAGTTCGGTGACGGCGTCGGCGACCAGCAGGCGCGAGATCGAGGCCTCGCCGCTGACGCTGCTGTTGAGAACGAGAATATTGGTCAAGGCGCCCTCCAAGGCGTTGAGTGAATTCGACGCCGACAGAGGTGAGGCCTTGATCGGTGCAACAGTAGACCGATATTCCGCACTAGATTGTTGCATGATTGGGAACGCCAGTGATCGACCTCGAAGACATCCAGGCTTTCGCAGAGGTGGCGGAGGCGCAGAGCTTCGGCCGCGCGGGCCAGCGGCTGGGGCTGTCGAAGTCGATGGTCAGCCGGCGGGTGGCGCGGCTGGAGGCCGAGCTGGGCGCCCAACTGCTGAGCCGCACGACGCGCGGCGTCTCGATCACCGAGGCCGGGCTGGAGTTCAAGGAGCGGGCCGACCGGGTGCTGGCCGAACTGGAGGCGGCGCGAGACGACCTGGCGCAGCGCGGCGAGGACATGGTCGGCAGCTTGCGCCTTTCGGCGCCGCTGTCGTTCGGCATGACCCACCTGTCGGCGGTGCTGGCCGAGCTGGCCGTGCGCCATCCCAAGCTGTCGGTCGAGGTCTCCTACAGCGACCGCTATGTCGATCTGATCGGCGAGCGCTACGACGCGGCGGTGCGGATCGGGGTGCTGGAGGATTCCAGCCTGGTGGCGCGCAAGATCGCGCCGATCCGGGCGGCGGCGATCGCCAGTCCGGCGTTCCTGGAGGCGCACGGCGTCCCGACCCGGCCCGAGGATCTCGACAATCTGCCGGCGGTGATGAGCGGTTCGGAGGTGTGGCGCTTCCAGGACGGCAAGCGGACGATCACCGTGCGCCCGGAGGGACGGTTCAAGGCCGACAACGGCCCGGCGATCCTGGCGGCGGCGGCGGCGGGGCTGGGCGTGGCGATGCTGCCGACGTTCCTGGTCGGGCCGTCGATCGACAAGGGCGAGGTGGTCCCGCTGCTGCTCGAGTTCCCGGCCCCGCCGCTGGGGCTCTACGTCGTGCGCCCGCCGCCGGCCGCGCACATGTCGGCCAAGGTGCGGGCGCTGACCGAGCTGATGCTGGAGAAGTTCGGCGGCGAACCCTTCTGGGACGCCTGCTACGCGCGGCGGGTGGCCGCTGGCCTGCCGGCCTAGCCGCCAAAAAAAAATAGGGCGGCTCCCTTAGGAGCCGCCCCAGTCGTCGTTCTCGAGGGGGAAGACCTCTAGAACTTCTTGGTGACGCCGAGCTTGTAGTAACGGCCGAGCGGGTTGGCCGTGAACGGGTCGTAGCTGAGGTCAAGACGGGCGAACGACGGGTCTTGGTCGAACACGTTGATCACCGAGGCGGTCAGCGTCGTGTCCCAGGGCAGGAGCACGCGGTAGGCCAGGTCGTTGGTGATGAAGGCGTCGATCTTCATGCCGTTCTGGTTGGTGGCGAAGGTCGAGGAGCCAGCGCGGGTGTCGACCATGTCGTCGACGTAGCGGATGGTCCAACGGACGTTGTGGTCGCCGCGGGTGTATTCGGCGAACGCGCTGCCCTTCCACTGCGGCTGCGAGCCGTAGCCGAGGTAGTCCATCTTGCCGACGTAGTCGGTTTCCTTGGCGGTCGTGATGCCTTCGATCTTGGTCTCGGCGACCTTGAACTCGAGCACGTAGGTCAGTTCGGCGCCGAAGTTCATGTCGCCGCCGAAGACGTCACGGGCCGTGTAGTTGGCCGAGAAGTCGATGCCCGAGGTTTTGATGTCCGGGCCGTTCACATAGTACTGCTTCACGCGGTTGATGGTCGCCGCCGAGCAGGCGCCGGTGAACGAGATGCGGTTCTGCAGCGCGGCGTAGGCCGGGTTGCCGCAGTTGTTCGCGCCGGCAGCGCCGTTCGGGAAGATCGCGTTGACGATCTGGGCGCCGCTTTCGTTGTTGATCGGGCCTTCGAAGTCGAAGTTCCAGTAGTCGATCGAGGCGCGGAAGTCGCCGAAGTCGAACAGGGCGCCGAAGTTCAGCGTCTGCGCCTTTTCCGGCTCCAGGTCGGGGTTGCCCCACAGGTCATAGGCGCGATAGCCGCCGGCCGCCGTCGTGTAGGACAGGTTGGTGACCGAGGTGTTGGCGATCTGGGTCTGCGGCGGGGCGCGGAAGGTCGAGCCGGCCGAGGCGCGGAACGCCAGCCAGTCGGTCGCTTGCCACTTCAGAGCCACCTTCGGGTTGGTGGTGGCGCCGATGTTGCCGCCGTAGTCCTCGTAGCGGACCGCCAGGGTGCCGGTCAGGCTGTCGGTGAACGGCATCTGCGCTTCGATGAAGGCCGCGCCGACCGAGTAGTCGAGGTCGTAGTCGGCCGTGGCGCCGAAGAAGCTGAACGGACCGTTCTGAGCCACGCAGGTCGCGCCCGGGTTCACCGACGAGTCGGGGCAGGGGCTGACGTCGATGTTGGTGTCGTTGTTGTTCTGACGCTCAACGCCGCTCCAGCGGTATTGCGCACCGGCGGCCCAGGCCAGCGGGCCCGCGCCGAAGTCGACCGCACCCACTTCGCCGTTGAACACCAGGTCGGCGGTGAACATCTGCGAGCGCATCTTGTAGCCGTACTCGCCGAAGATGTAGTCGAGCACTTCGCGGCTGTTGGCCGTGGAGGCGACGTAGTTCGGGTTGGTGCGGCCGTCGATCACGTTGCCGGCGACGCCGGTCGAGAACGGGTTGAACCACAGGCAGCCATTGGCCCCCGCGGTCGTGCCCTGGCAGTTGTCACCGCCGAAGCCGCTCAGGGCGCGCTGCAGCTTGCCGACCAGGATGTCCGGGGTGGCGATCTCGGCGTTGGAGTCCATGTAGGTGACAGCGGCGTCCCAGCCGATGCCGCCGAACGCGTCGAACTCGCCCTTCAGGCCGGCCGACACGCGGTAGGTGTCGAAGTAGCGCTTGTCGTGCTTCGACTGGCCGCCGAACAGGGCGTTGCCGCCGACGCCGATCGGGCGCCAGGCGATCGAGGTGAAGACGCCTTGCGAGGCCGCCGCGGCCTGGGCCGGGGTCAGCTGGCCGAGCAGGGCCTGCAGGCCGGGGTTCGAGCCCGGGATGTAGAAGCCGTTGCTGCGCTCGTTGACGCCGGTGATCGCCGAGCTCGGATAGTTGTTCGGCGGATACGACGGCGAGGAGTGCTCTTGCTGCACGTCGTGGGCCGCGTACAGCACTTCAGCGTGGAACTTGGTCTTTTCGGTGAGGTCGAAGTTGATCTCGCCGTAGAGCTGCCAGTGATCTTCGTCTTCGATCAGGTTGTTGAAGCCGATGAACTGGAATTGGCAGCCGCTGGCGCTCAGCGGGCCGGAGATGGCGTTACAGCCCGGATCGACCAGGGTGCCCACGCCCGGGCCAAAGGTGCCGCCGGCGTTGCGGGTCTGATAGATGCCCGGGTTGCCGAAGGCCGACCAGCCGCCTTGCGGGTTGTCGGTCAGCGAGCGCATCGCGAAGTCGCGCTCGGTCACCGGCAGTTCGGTGCGCTTGCGGTAGCCGGCGGTCAGCAGGATGTCGGCGCGCTCGCCCTGCCAGCCATAGGCCGCGCTCAGGGTGTAGTCGCCGTCGGTGCCGTCGATGTACGAGTAGTTGCCCGAGACTTCGAGGCCGTTGAGGTTCTTACGGGTGATGAAGTTCACCACGCCGGCGACGGCGTCCGAGCCGTAGGTGGCGGCGGCGCCGTCCTTCAGCACTTCCACGCGGCCGATCGCGGCCGTCGGGAGCAGGTTGGTGTCGACATAGATCGCGCCGGGCGAGGTCGCCATGCGGCGGCCATTCATCAGCACCAGGGTGCGCTGGGCGCCGAGGCCGCGCAGGTTGACGTTGCCCGAGCCCGTCGATTGGGCGGCGGCGTATTGGTTGGCTTCACCGAGGACGCCCGAGACCGCCGGGATCGACTTCAGCAGGTCGACCGTGCTCGGCGAACCCTGCTTCTGCATTTCATCCTGGCCGATCACGTTGACCGGCAGGGCGGCGTTTTCGGGCGAACCGGCGATGAAGGAGCCGGTGACCACGATCTCTTCAACCGCCGTTTCGTCTTGGGCGTTGGCCGGAGCCGCAAGACCCAGCACCGCGAGGAGCGCCAGGGAGGAGGCTCCTGCAAGGTACTTAGAATGCAACATACGTTTCCCCTAATATAACTGCGTTACGCGTCAAATGTCGTCTGAACGTGGCGCAGGAAAGAGCGGCGGGGACCGCCCAAAGCAAGTCTCAAATCCGTCATGGTGAGAATAACGCCGGTATCCGCGGGGGTTTCGGGGCGAATAGATCAAAAAGCGCGCATCAATTTCTAATGTAAACGCAAAATCGTACCGAGGATTCGAATTTTGTGCCAATTTTCCTATAAAAATCAGACGTCAAATTTTCCCAGAACGTCGATTTGTGCGTGGCGCCCAGAAATGTCGCTTCGGCGCCACACAGGGGAGGGATTCTGATTCGAGCGATCGGTATGTCTGCAATCCGGCCAGGAAAACGACGTTCGTCCGCCTTTCGGACGGCCGGTCAGTCGGCGTTAGGCCGGAGAATTTGAGAGTTCGGTAGGTTTCTTCAGCAGGTCGAGAATCGACGACAGGTAGGCTTCGGCGTTGGCGCGCGCGGCGGGCACGCCGCTGACGCCGCTGGCCTCCAATTGGTCGAAGCCGCCGCCGATCGCGAACAGGATGCGGAACGCTTCCTTCTCGATCAGCGGGGTGGGCAGGATCTCGATGTCGCTGGTCCGCAGCTGGGCGACAACTTCCTTCAGCGAGCGCGGGCGCAGGGCGGCCGGCACGCGGGTCAGCAGGCAGCGGTGGGGCAGCGGACGTCCGGCGCGGCGGCCGAACTGGGTGACCATCTCGGCCGCCTTGATCGCCTGGATCGCTTCGAGCTGGGAGGCCGCGAGCGGCGTCACCACCAGGTCGAGGCGCATGGTCGTGAACGCCATCGCGCCGCGGATCGAGCCTTCGGTGTCGAGGATCAGCCAGTCGGGCTGCTTGCGCTGGGCCTCGCGCAGGGCGTCGCGCATGTCCTCCATGGTCGGGGCGGGGTGGATGCTCACCTTATCTGGGCGGCCGGGCAGCGAGGCCCAGTGCACCAGCGGTTTGTTGGGATCGGAGTCGATCATCGCCACGCGCTGCCCGCGTTCGACGAGACCAAGGGCGAGAAGAAGCGCCGCGGTGGTTTTCCCCGCGCCGCCCTTCGGGTTGACAAAGGCGACTGTCGGCAAGCCGGTCTCTCTTTGAGGGCGCCCCCCGGCGGGACCTAGGCGTAAACCATAGCGGTCCGGAGCCGGACTATCGAGCAGGTATACGGCGCTACTTTGTCCTAGGGGAGGAAATGCTCCCCCGGCGGGGAGCGGTCAGCCGCATGGCTGACCGAGGGGGACGTTGACGCTCTAGCTTGAGAGCGGTCCCCCTCCGTCTCGACGCGTCATGTCGATCCACCTTCCGCAAGAGGGGAGGTCTAGCGGTGTCCTAGCTGGTCGGGGCCTCCACCGGAGGCGGGGCTTCCGGCGTGGCGGCGGCTTCGAGGCCAGCGGTGGGATCGAAGGCGGCGCCCATCAGCTTGGCGTTCTTTTCCAGGCGCTCGGCCGTCGGGGCGCAGCGCACGGGCAGCGACCAGCTCATCCATTCCTGGGCGAGGCGGGCCTTGGTCAGGTTCGGCGCGCCGGCCCAGACCGCCTGGCCCTTCTTGATCGCCGCCGCGCCGATCGGCCCGAGCGGCCGGATGCTGGCCTTCTCGGCCGTCTCGATGGCGCGTTCAAACGACTTCAGATCCTTGCGGCTCTGCTTCTGCATGTCGGCGTAGACCTTGAGGTCCTCGGCCAGCGAGCGGCCCGGCGGGCGATAGGTGGTCTCGATGCGGGTGACCTCGGGCATCACCTGGTCGTGCAGCTCAAGGTATCCGCTCAGCGCCCCGTGGCACCAGGACACCAGCCCGTAGTCGTCGTGCGGCGCACCGACCGGCCAGGGAAGCTCTTCGGCGCCGGCCGGGGTCGCGGGCGTGGCGGCGGCCGGTTCGGCGGCCTGATCGACGGCCATAAGGGCGAGAGCGATGAGTAGCGCTGGCATGGAACCTCGTTGAAGACTGGATCAGGCGACGGCCCCGAAACCCCCGCCCCCGGGGGTTTCGATCTCGATGATATCGTTAGGCTCGACTGTAAGCGAAAAACAGCCCGGCAGTTCCTTTACCGCGCCGTCGGCGGCGATCAACCGCTGGGCGCCGGGCAGGGCGGCCCCGCCGCCGGCGATCCCCTGGGGCGCGTGTTGGCGGCGGGTGGAGAGCAGGGCGGCCTCCATGGGCGCCAGGAAGCGGATGCGGCGGAACGCGCCGTCGCCGCCTGGCCGGGCGCCCGGTCCGGCCGAGCCGTGGCGGATCGCGAAGCTCTCGACCCGGACCGGGAAGCGACGTTCGAGGATTTCCGGATCGGTCAGGCGCGAATTGGTCATGTGGGTGTGGACGGCGCTGGTCCCGGCCTGCTGGGCGGTGGCGCCGGCTCCGCCGCAGATGGTCTCGTAATACTGGCGGGCCTCGTCGCCGAAGGTGAAGTTGTTCATCGAGCCCTGGGCGTTGGCCATCACCCCCAGCGCCGCATAGAGCGCGTCGACCACGTGCTGGCTGGTTTCGACATTGCCGGCGACGACGGCGGCCGGGAAGCGCGGGGCCAGCATCGAACCCTCGCGGGTCAGGATCTTCAGCGGCTCCAGGCAACCGGCGTTGAGCGGAATGTCGTCGTCCACCAGGCTGCGGAACACATAGAGCGCGGCGGCGTCGACGATCGCCGAGGGGGCGTTGAAGTTCGAGCCCAGCTGGGCGGCGGACTCGCGGAAATCGAGCACCGCCTCGCCGGCGGCTGCATCGACCGTGGTGCGCACGACGATCTCGCCGCCGCCGTCCATCGGCGCCCGGGCCTGCCCGTCCTGCAGCTTGCCGATCGCCCGGCGGACCGAGGCGGCGGCGTTGGCCTGGACGAAGCCCATATAGGCCGCGACGGCCTCGCCGCCGAAGGTCGCGATCATGCCGCTGACCGCCGCGGCGCCCGCCTGGCAGGCGGCGATCTGGGCCTTGAGGTCGGCGATGTTGCGGTCCGGGGCCCGCGACGGGTAGCGCCCGGCGGTCAGGGCTTGCCGCACCGCATCCTCTAGAAACATGCCGCCGGTCATGATCGGCAGGGCGTCGAGCAGCACGCCTTCCTCCTCCAGCGTATGGGAGAAGGGCGGCATCGAGCCGGGCTGGATGCCGCCGACATCGGCGTGGTGGCCGCGCGCGGCGACGTAGAAGGCGGGGCGGCCTGCGTCACCCACGAACACCGGCATGACGACGGTGATGTCGGGCAGATGCGTGCCGCCGGCATAGGGGTTGTTGAGCGCGAAGGCGTCGCCTGACTTGAGGTCGGCGTGGCGGTCGCGCACGGCCCGCACGCTCGCGCCCATCGAGCCTAGGTGCACCGGCATGTGCGGGGCGTTGGCGACCAGGCCGCCGTCGACATCGAACAGCGCGCAGGAGAAGTCGAGCCGCTCCTTGATGTTCACCGAGTGGGCCGTGCGCTCCAGCGCCGCGCCCATCGCCTCGGCCACGCCCATGAAGCGCTTGTTGAAGAGTTCGAGGGTGACCGGATCGGGCTTGTCGAGCGCCAGGGCCGCGGCTTTGCGGCGGCCGGCCTGCTCCAGGCGGACCATGCCGTCGGGGCCGGGCGCGGCGGTCCAGCCGGGGGACAGCGCGATCTGGGTGTCGCGGCGGACGATGAGGGCCGGGCCCTCGGCGGCGGTCAGATCCTCGGCGGCGATGATCGGCGCGTCGTGCCAGGCGCGGTGGAAGAACATGCGGGTCAGGTTTCCTCTCCCCCCGTCTTGCGGGGGGAGAGGGTAGGGTGAGGGGGGACTCTCGGCCGCGCCGTCGATTGGGAGAGGTTGCGTGGCGTCGCCCGGCGACGCGCCCCTCACCCCACCCTTTCCCCATGAATGGGGCGAGGGAGTTTCGGCGCCGCTCACCGCTTCGGCCTCCACCGAGGCGATGACGATCGGCAGATTCGCCTCGACGAAGCCGAACATCCGCTTGTGGGCGGTCTCGAAGCCGGCGCGGACATCGGCCAGCGGCCCGAGAGGGACGGGCAACTCGGCGTCGGCGCCGTCGTAGCGCAGGCGCAGGATGCGGCGGACCTCGCTCGCCCGTGCGCCCTGATCGGCGAGCGCGGCGCGGGCGGCGGTCTCGGCTTCGCCCGCAGCGGCTTGGGCGCGTTGCAGCCCCGCAGCGTCGAGCCGCGCGCCGAGGCCGACCTGGCGCAGGCTGGCGAGCTGCGCCTGGCCGATGCCCCAGGCCGAGAGCACGCTGCCGTAGCGCGGGCAGATCACCTGCGAGGGGCCCAGCGCTTCGGCGACCTCGCAGGCCACTTGGCCGGCGGCGCCGCCGAAGGCGGTCAGGACGTGGTCGCGCGGATCGAAGCCGCGCTCGGTGGAGATCCGGTCGGTGGCCCGCGCCATCTGCTCGACGGCGATGGCGACGAAGCCTTCGGCGGCGGCCTCCACAGTGTCGGCGCCCATGGCGTCGGCGAGCGTCTGCAACGCGGCGCGGGCGGCGGCGACGTCCAGCGGAGCGTCGGCGTTCGGCCCGAAGATCGCCGGGAAGAAGCGCGGATCGAGCCGGCCGAGCACCAGATTGGCGTCGGTCACGGTGGCCGGGCCGCCACGGCCGTAGGCGGCGGGGCCAGGGTCGGCGCCGGCGCTCTGCGGTCCGACCCGGGCGCGCAGGCCGTCGAAGGCCAGGATCGAGCCGCCGCCGGCCGCGACGGTCTCGACGTCGAGCATCGGGCTGCGCAGCTTGACCCCGGCGACGCGAGCGCTGTCGCGGCGCTCCAGCAGGCCGGCGTAGCGGCAGACGTCGGTGGAGGTGCCGCCCATGTCGAAGCCCAGCGCCTGTTCGGCGCCGGCGATCTGGGCGGTGCGCGCGACCCCGACCACGCCGCCGGCCGGGCCTGAGACCACCGCGTCGCGGCCGCGGAACGCCTGGGCGTGCACCAGGCCGCCGGCCGAGGTCATGAAGTAGAGCGGCGCGCCCTCGACCGCGCTCGCCACTCTCTCGACATAGGCCTGCAGGATCGGGGTCAGGTAGGCGTCGGCGACGGTGGTATCGGCCCGCGGCACGAACCGGGGCAGGGGCGAGACCTCATGGCTGAGTGCGACGAAGGGGAAGCCGGCCTCGCGGGCGAGCTCTCCGGCGCGGCGCTCGTGCGCCGGGTTGAGGTCGGCGTGCAGAAAGGCGATCGCCGCCGAGGTGAAGTCCTCCGCGCGGGCTTGGCGCAGGGCGGCCATCAGCGCGGCCTCGTCGAGCGGACGCACCACCGTGCCGTCGGCGGCCAGCCGCTCGGCGGCCTCGATCACGCCGGAATAGATCGGCTCGGGCCGCTCGATGTTCAGGGCGAACAGATCGGGCCGGGCTTGGTCGCCGATCACCAGGGCGTCGGCGAAGCCCTCAGTGACGACCAGCAGCGTCTTGGCCCCGGCCCGCTCCAGCAGGGCGTTGGTGGCCACCGTAGTGCCCATCTTGATCGCCCGCACGCGCGCGGCGGGGAAGGGATCGCCGGGCGCGGCGCCCAGCACCCGGCGCATCGCCTCGACGGCGGCGTCGGCATAGGCCGGCGAGGCGGAGAGCAGCTTGAGGGAGACTTCCTGGCCGTCGTCGGCGCGGGCGATCACGTCGGTGAACGTGCCGCCGCGATCGATCCAGAAGCTCCAAAGCCTGTCCAAACTGTAACCTTTCGCGGGGGCGATCTGCATTGTCAGGACCGACTCCGGGCCTTACAGCTTGGATACTCCCATGAGCTTCTGGCGCAACATTGCTGGGCTCGCAGTCAAGAAGCCCGATGCGGGCGACTGCGCCGATTGTCCTGCCACCCGGCCGGGCGAGGATCCCGCCTTTTCCACCGCCGTCACCGCGCTCGGCGCGAAGCTGGCCAAGGCTGACGGCCGGGCCAGCATCGGCGAGTTCGACGCCTTTTCGCAGGTCTTCCAGACGGACGCCGCGTCCGAGCGCAACATCCACCGCCTGTACGATCTGGCTCGCCAGACGACGCGCGGCTTCGAGAGCTATGCGCGCCGCCTGGCCAAGCGCTACGCCGGCTGCCCGACCCTTCTGGAGGACGTGCTCGACGGGCTGTTCCACATCGCCGCCGCCGACGGCGTGGTGACGCAGGACGAGCTCGAATACCTGGAGCAGGTCTCGGACCTGTTCGGCTTCTCGCCGCTGGTGTTCCGCCGGCTGAAGGCGGTGCACCTGGGGATCGGCGCCGACGACCCCTATGGCGTGCTCGACGTGGCGCACGATGCGTCCGACGCCGAGGTTCGCGCCATCTGGAAAGCGGCCCTGTCGGAGGCCCACCCCGACCGGGCCCGCGCGCGGGGACTGCCCAGCGAGTTCATCGAGGTCGCCGAGGCCAAGTCGGCCGCCATCAACGCCGCGTTTGACGAAATCATGCGCGAACGGCGGGCGATGGCGCTCGAAGGGGCGGCATGATGCCGCCACTTTATTGTGTTCTGACCGGTTCTCGTTGACGTCGGGGATCGTCCGACCGAATTATCCGTTTAGCCGTAACAAGCGGCGCCCTTGAGGATGCTCATGGTTCGCGAATTCGCCAGGAAGCACGGGTCCACCCTTCGCGGTTTCGCCGCGGTCGGAGGGGCCTTGGCGACCGCCGCCGCCATCGCGGTTGGGGCGGTGCTCGCCGTCTTCTTTGCCGCTACGGTGGTGGTGATCGCGGTCATGGCTTCGGCGCTGCTGGCGCTCGCGGGGCTGGCCCTGCGCGCCAAGAAGGCCCGCGCGACGCATCGCGACGACGGCGTCATCGAAGCGCGCCACCTGGGCGGCCACCACTGGGTGGCCTATGGCTGGAACGAGCGCCAGGGCCGCTAGGCCAAACTCCATGTACATCCTGAGGCCCTTCCGCCCCGGCGACGACGCCGGGGTGATCGCCGTGCTGGACGACACCTTCGAGTCCACCTGGGGCCCGCAACTGCGTCCCGAGGTGCTGGCCCGGCGCCGGCGCGAGCAGCCGGCCAGGGCCTATGTCGCCGAGAAGGGCGCGGCCTTCGTCCTGGCGGTCGAGGGCGAGCAGGTCCTGGGCATGGTCCATTGGGCGGGCGACTTCGTGCACGCGCTGCACGTCGTCGGCGCGGCCCAGCGGCGCGGGGTCGGCAAGGCGCTGCTGGCCCATGCAGAGCAGGCTATGGCTGCGGCCGGCGAGACCTCGGCGCGGCTGGAAACCGACACCTTCAACACCCGCTCGCGGGCGTTCTACGCCGCGCTCGGCTATCGCGAAGTCGACAGCTATCCCGACCTGGAGTGGGAGAGCGGCCTGACGACCCTGCTGCTCGAGAAGCCGCTGAGTTGACCCTGCGTCGCGGCTTGCCCGACGGCCACGCCGCCTCTAGGCTCCCATTCAAACAATCGTTGGGAGAAACGGCATGATCGGCGTGGTGGCGACCCTCAAGGTCCAGGACGGCAAGCAATCCGAGTTCGAGGCGATCTTCACCGATCTCGCCAAGCAGGTCCGGGCCAATGAGCCGGGCAACATCGCCTACCAGCTGACCAAGAGCCGCACCGACCCGACGGTCTACAAGGTGCTGGAGCTCTACAAGGACGAGGACGCCTTGAAGGCTCACGGCGGCACCGACTACTTCAAGGCCGCCGGCGCCAAGATGGGCCCCTGCATGGGCGGCCGTCCCGAGATCGAATACCTCGACGCCGTGGAGTAGCGGCCATGGATCTCGAATTCTCGAAGGAAGACCTGGCGTTCCGTGACGAGGTTCGGGCCTTTATCGCCGAGGCCTTCGACGACGACATGCGCGCGCACTCTGCGCAGTCGAAGAACGCCCACATCGACAAGGCGGGCCAGGTCCGCTGGCTCAAGCGGCTGAACGACAAGGGCTGGATCGCCCCTGACTGGCCGAAGGAATACGGCGGCACCGGCTGGAGCCACGCCCAGAAGTACATCTTCGACATGGAGATGGCCCTGGCCGGCGCGCCCTCGACCTCGAACATGGGGCTGAAGATGTGCGCCCCGGTGGTGATGGCGTTCGGCACCCCCGAACAGAAGGCCCAGCACCTGCCGAGGATCCTCTCCACCGACGTCTGGTGGTGCCAGGGCTATAGCGAGCCGGGCTCGGGTTCGGACCTCGCCTCGCTGTCCATGAAAGCTGAGAGGGACGGTGACCATTACGTCCTAAACGGTTCAAAAATTTGGACAACTTACGCCCAGTGGGCCGACTGGATGTTCTGCCTGGTGCGGACCTCCAACGAGGCGATTCGCCAGCAGGGCATCTCGTTCCTGCTGCTGGAGATGAACACGCCGGGCATCACCATCGTGCCGCTGCCGACCCTGGACGGTCCGCCCGAGGGCGACCAGGAGATCAACCAGGTGTTCTTCGAGAACGTCCGGGTGCCGATCGCCAACCGCATCGGCGAAGAAGGCCAGGGCTGGACCTACGCGAAGTATCTGCTGCAGTTCGAGCGCGGCAATCCCTACGCCGCGGGTCTGACCAACCAGCTCAACAAGGTGCGCAAGATCGCCAGCCTGGAGCCGTCGGACGGCGGCGGGCGGATGATCGACGACCCTGACTTCCGCAAGAAGCTCAGCGAGATGCAGATCAAGGTGGACGTGCTCAACGCCACCGAACTGCGGATGTTCTCGGCGCGCACGTCCGGCGAGGCGATGGGGGCGGCGTCCTCCATGCTGAAGCTGGAGGGCAGCCAGGCGCAGCAGGCGGTGACCGAACTGGCGCTGGAAGCGGCGGGGGTCTACGCCCAGCCGTTCGTGCGCGACACCTGGGCCGAGATCCGCGGCGAGCGCAACGAACCGCGGGCCGGTCCGGACTACGCGGCGACCATCGCCCCGACCTACTTCAACTACCGCAAGACCTCGATCTATGCGGGGTCTAACGAAATCCAGCACAACATCATGGCCAAGATGGTGTTGGGTCTGTAGCAGACGGCTTCAAAAGGTTGCGGTTTCGGCCGCAACCTTTTGAATATGAACTAAAATTCTGTTGCGTACCGGTGGCGCCGTCGTGCACCGTCTACTGGCGATCCCCCTCCCGGCCTAGCTAGTTTCCCCGATATCGGCGCTCGGAGCCGGGACCTATCGTGCCGCTCGTAGGCGACCTGCGAGAAGGACGGGATCCGAATGCAACGGGTGTCTGGGGTAGTCCGCCTGATCTGGCTAGGCCGCCTTGCGGCCGCCGGCCTGAGTCTCAGTCTTGTCGGCGGCGCGCCGTCGCTGTCACAGCAGCCGGCGACGGCGCCGGCCGCGAGCCGGGTCGATCCGGCGGCGGTCAAGGCGCTCAGCCGGATGAGCAACTTCCTTCAGTCGCAGTCGACGTTTGCGCTCACCGCCAACACCAGCCTGGAAGTCGTCACCAACGACGACCAGAAGATTCAGCTGGTCGGTACGGCGACGTACAAGGTCCGCAAGCCCGACGCCTTCGTCATCGACGTGGTCAGTTCGAGCTGGAACCGCCGATACATCTATGCCGGCGGTCAGTTCACGGTCTACGCGCCGGAGCTGGGCTACTATGCCACCGTGCCGAGCCAGGCGACGATCCAGGCCACTCTCGCCGACGTGGCGACCCGGTTCGGAATTTCCATTCCGCTGGACGACCTGTTCCGATGGAGCAGTCCGGAAGCCGGCCGTGAGGAGGCGCTGGACTCCGCCTTTCGGGTCGGGACCGAGGCGTTCGACGGCGTCATCACCGACCACTACGCCTTCCGTGAAGGCCACATCGATTGGCAGGTCTGGATCCAACAGGGCGCGCAGCCGCTGCCGCGCCGGGTGGTGATCACCGATCGCCGCGACAAGACCAACCCCGCCTACGTCGCCGACCTGACCTGGACGCTCAATCCGCCGCTCACCGACGCGGACTTCGCGTTCCAGCCGGGCAAGGGCGCGACGCGGATCCGTATCGACCAGGCAGCGCAGGGAGGCGGACAATGAGCCATTTCAAGCGGCTGGGCCTAGCGACCGCTCTGATCGCGACCGGCGTCCTGATGGCTGATCAAGCGTTGGCCCGGGGCGGCCGAGGCGGCGGCGGTGGCTTTGGCGGCGGCGGCGGTCGCGGCGGCGGAGGCTTCAGCGCGGGCGGCGGCGGCGGCGTTCGCGGAGGCGGCGCGACCAGCATACGGGGCGGCGGTTACAATGGCGGCCGTGGCTCAAGCAGCTTCACCCGGCCCTCGGGCGGGATGGGCGCAGCCGGCCGACCCAGCGGCGGCGCGGGCATCGCCACGCGGCCCAGCGGCGGGCCGGGCGGACCCGGAGGCATTGGCGGTCCAGGAGGCGTCGGCGGTCCGGGCGGGGTTGGCGGCCCCGGGGGCGTCGGTGGTCCAGGCGGGGTCGGCGGTCCGGGCGGCATTGGCGGCGTCGGAGGCGTCGGAGGCGTTGGCGGTGTTGGAGGGGTTGGCGGTGTCGGCGGGCCCGGTCGACCGGGCGGGATCGGCGGCGCCGGCGGCATCGGCAACGGCGGCAATATCAACAGCGGCAACAACATCAATATCGACGTCGATGGCGGCTGGGGCGGCTGGGTGGACTATCCCTTCCTGGCCGGCGCGGCGTTCGCCTGGACGACCGCGGCCGTCGTCGGGTCGATGTACTACGCCCTGCCGGCCGGCTGCGGGCCCTATTCCTGGGGCGGCTATGGCTACTACTACTGCGGCGGCGCCTACTACGAGCCCCGCTACGAGGGCGACACCGTGGTCTACGTCACGGTTCCCGATCCGTCGGGCGGCAAGCAGCCGCCCCCCAGCGACGCGAGCGCTCCGGCCGCTTCGCCGCCGTCGCCGACCCCGACGCCCACTTCGCCGAAGGAGTAGGACGATCGTGCCATGGCCGCTGTCCCAATTCGCCGCGATGCTCCTGGCGCTGCCGGTCCTGGCGCAGGCTCCCGCCCAGCCGTTGCCCGATAGCGCCAGCGCTAGCCCGGCGGTGCAGGAGGCCCTGAAGAAGGTCGACGACGGCGACGTGGCGCCGCTGGTCAAGCTGGCCGACGGCGGCGACGCCGACGCCCAATACTATGCGGGGCTCGTCTATCTGTTCGGCCGCGGCGCGATTGCGAAGGATCCAGCGCGAGGCTGCGCCTACGAGGAGAAGGCTTCCGCCCGGCGCGGGGACGCCATGCACCTAGTCGGCATGTGCCACCAGAGCGGGGCGGCCGGGACGCCAGACAAGGCCAAGGCCGAAGCGGCCTATACGCGCGCGGCGGCGATGGGCTTCACCAAGTCCAAATGCGCGCTCGGCCAGATGCTGATGGCCGATCCGCAAAGCGCGGCGCGCGGCCTGCAGCTGTGCAAGGAGGCCGCGGACGCGGGGGACGCGGACGCCCAGGCGGCCGTGGGCAACGCCTACTTCAACGGAACCGCCGGCGAGCGCGACCTGAAGGCGGCGCGCAGCTGGTACGAGAAGGCGGCCAAGCAGAACAACCTCGATGCCTCGCGGCGGCTGGGCGAGATGTACGCCAAGGGCGACGGCGGGCCGAAGGACGAGAAGAAGGCCATGGAGCTGTGGACCGCCGGCGAGAAGGCCGGTGATCCGCTGGTGTCGATCCTGGTCGCCGACCAACTGTTCTCGGAGATCTCGGGCGGCCGCAAGCCGGGACCGGGGACCTACGCCTTCCGGGGCGGGGTTCCAACCAAGGACATCGAAGTGATCGAGGAGTGGTATCGCCAGGCCAAGACAAAGGATCCGCGCCCGGACGTGCAGGCGCGCGCCGACTATGCATTGTCGATCCTGGCGGGGCTCAAGTCGGCCTCTAACGTCAAGAAGCGCTAGCAAGCACTGCAGGCCAGCTTCGGCGCTTGGGCATCGCTCGCCGGGCGGATAACTGTGGTTCCATGAGCACGGTCCCGCGGCGCCCCCGCCGCACACAGCAACAGAGGTCGGCCGATACGCGCCAGGCGCTGCTGGAAGGGGCTGTCCGCGCCATCTACGAGCGGGGATACGCCGGCGCGACGACGGCGGTGATCGCGCAAGAGGCCGGGATCACTCGCGGCAGCATCATCTTCCATTTCAGCACCCGCGCCCAGTTCATGGCCGAGGTGCTGCGCGCGATCTTCGAGGAGGAGCGCGAGGAGTACGCGCGGCTCGAGCATGACCTCAACCTCGGCTTTCAGGCCGAGGACTGGATCGAGATGTGCTGGCGCGTGTTGAGCCGGCCGTCAGGCGTAGCCTTTCTGGAAATCCAGATGGCGGCGCGCAGCGACCCCGAACTCGCCGAACAAGTGGCGAGCGTCAGCTCCGGCCTTGAGCAGATCGGCGTTGAGTTCCTCAGTGAAAGGTTCAAGGGCGACGTCGAAGGCACGCTTGCGGCGATCCGATTGGTCGTGTGGGCGATCCGCGGCTTTTCGATCGGCAAGATGATCCTTCCCGACTGGGATGCCCAGGATCGGCCGGTGGAGATGTTCAAGGACATGTTCCGGGCCGGCGTAAAGGCTGGCGCCTTCGGCCCGCGGCCGGCCGCCAAGGCCTGACCGTCGCCTGGCGCTGCGCTAGGCTGAAATTCACCCGGGCAGGCCGTTCCGTGTTGAACGGACGCGCGACATATGACTAGAGTTGATTGCATCTGAAGAAAAATGCGCGCGGCCAATGTAGTCGGCGCGCCAGCGGAGAAAACGTCGATGGTCCTCGGGCTCATGCAGCCGACGCAGCTGCAGATCGCCAGCATCCTTCGGTATGCGCAGCAGGCGCATGGGGCCCGCGAGATCGTCTCGCGGCAGATCGAGGAGCCGGTCTGGCGCTATGACTATGCGCGCTTCGCCAAGCGGGTGGAGCGGGCGGCCAAGGCGTTGCAGCGCTTGGGCGTCAAGCCGGGCGACCGGGTGACGTCGCTGGCCTGGAACACCCATCGGCACCTGGAGCTGTTCTATGCGGTGACCGGCCTGGGCGCGGTGCTGCACACGGCCAACCCGCGGCTGTTCGACGAGCAGATCGCCTACACCGTCAATCACGCCGAGAGCGGGGTGCTGCTGTTCGAGCGCAATCTGGCGTCGGTGGTGGAGCGCCTGGCGTCGCAGCTGGCCACCGTGCGGACGCTCGTCAGCCTGACGGCCGAACCGATGGCCGGCGCGCTTTGCTACGAGGACCTGATCGCGGCCGAGGAAGACGGTTTCGACTGGCCGGTCTTCGATGAGAACTCCGGCGCGTTCCTCTGCTACACCTCAGGCACCACGGGCGACCCGAAGGGGGTGCTCTATTCCCACCGCGCAGTGGTGCTGCACGCGATGGGCGCGGGCCTGAACGCGGCCTTCGGGTTCACCGCGTTCGACGTCGTGCTGCCGTGCTCGTCGCTCTATCATGCCACCGCTTGGGGCCTGCCGTTCGTGGCCCCGATGTGCGGGGCCAAGCTGGTGCTGCCCGCCGACAAGATGGACGGGGTCAACCTGCAGGAGCTGATCGCCCAGGAGGGCGTCACCTTCACCGGCGGCGTGCCGACCATCTGGACCATGTACCTGGCGCACCTGGAGCAGACCGGCGAGACGCCCGGTGCGCTGAAGCGGGTGATGATCGGCGGATCGGCCGTGCCGCGCGCCATGGCCGAGGCGCTGAAGAGCCGCTACGGCGTCGACACCCTGCAGATCTGGGGCATGACCGAGACCGCGCCGATGGGCGTCATCTCTTCGCCGACGCCGGCCCTGGCCGAGTTGGGCGAGGAGGAGATGCTGGAGACCATCTGGTCGCGCCAGGGCCGCCTGCAGTACGGCGTCGAGCTGCGCATCGTCGACGAGGCGGGGCAGGTGCTGCCGTGGGACGGCGAGACGCCGGGAGCGTTGCAGGTCCGCGGCCCCTGGGTGGTGCAGCGCTACTTCCGTCAGGATCACGATGCGGCGGGCCCGGATGGCTGGTTCGACACCGGCGACGTGGCGACCATCGACGCCAACGGCTTCATGCGGATCACCGATCGGACCAAGGACGTCATCAAGTCGGGCGGCGAGTGGATCAGTTCGATCGACCTGGAGAACGTCGCCGTCGGCTGTCCGGGCGTGAAGATCGCCGCGGTGGTCGGCGTGCATCATCCCAAGTGGGAGGAGCGGCCGATCCTGGTCGTCGAGCCCCATGACGGCGCCGAGGTCACCGCCGATCAGATGCGCGAGTACCTGGCGCCGCGGATCGCCAAGTGGTGGACGCCAGACGACGTGGTCTTCGCCCGCGTACCGCTGACCGCCACCGGCAAGATCGACAAGAAGGTGCTGCGCGAAGCCTACCGCGAGCATCTGACCAACAAGAAATCCTGACCGCTTCTCGGGGGCACTCATGAAAAAGACCATCCGCCTGGGCGCCGGCGCGCTCGGGGCCGCCGCGGCGCTCTGGCCGCTCGCCAGCGCGCAGGCCGCGGGCTGTGAAGACCTGGTCGGCAAGAAGGTCGGCGGCGGCGTTGTGACGTCGGCCGAACGGCTGCCCGCCGGGGCCAAGCTCTCGCTTTCCGGCGCGTGGGCCGCGGCGCCGATCGCCCCCCTGCCGGCGGCGATCTGCCGGGTGAAAGCGCAGATCTCGCCGGTCGCCGGTTCGCTGATCAATGTCGAGGTCTGGCTGCCCGAGACCTGGAACGGCAAGTTCGTCGGCCTGGGCGGCGGCGGCTATAGCGGCGGCCTCGACACGGCGGCGATCATGTTCCCGCCGTTGACGACCCAGGGCTACGCCACCGCCGCCACCGACGTCGGCCACCCGAGCAGCGAAGACGCGAAGTGGTCGAACGGACAGCCCGAGAAGCTCATCGACTGGGCGCACCGCGGCAACCACGTCACCGCGGTGTTCGCCAAGGCGCTGATCGCCTCGCACTACGCCAAGGAGGCCCAGCGCTCCTATTTCCACGGCTGCTCCAACGGCGGACGCGACGCGCTGATGGAGGCCTGGCGCTATCCGCAGGACTATGACGGCATCGTCGCCGGGGCGCCGGCCGCGCCCTGGACCCGGGCGATGACCGGCTTCGCCTGGAACATGCAGGCCCTGGACGGTCCGCCGAAGGTGACGTTCACGCCGGCCAAGCTGAAGCTGGTGACCAAGGCGGTGATGGCGCGCTGCGACGCGCTGGACGGCGTCAAGGACGGGGTGCTGGAAGACCCGCGCCTCTGCCGCTTCGATCCGGCCGAGCTGCAGTGCAAGTCGGGCGACAGCGCCGACTGCCTGAGCGGCGACGAGGTGAAGGCGCTGCGGGCGATCTATCAGGGCCCGCGGACGCGCGACGGCAAGCAGATCTCGGCCGGCTTTGCGCCGGGCGGCGAGGCCAGCGACTGGCCCGCGTGGATCACCAACGCCAAGTCCAACCAGCGCAACTTCGCGACGGAAACCTTCCGCTGGTTCGTGCATCGCGATGAGGCCTGGACGCTGGATCGCTTCGACCTGGACCGCGACTTCGCGCTCGGCCTGAAGCGGATGGGGCCGGTGATCGACTCCGACAACCGCGACCTGCGCCCGTTCCTGAAGCAGGGCGGCAAGCTGATCCTCTATCACGGCTGGAACGACGCGGCGCTGCCGCCGGAGAACACCATCGCCTACTACGGACAGATGTCGAAGCTGGCCGGGCCGATGGCCGATCAGGCCCGCCTGTTCATGGCCCCGGGCATGGGCCACTGCTTCGGCGGCGAGGGGCCCAGCAAGTTCGACATGGTGGCCGAACTCGACCGCTGGTTCGAGAGCGGCGCGGCCCCTGAGCGGGTGATCGCCAGCAAGCCCGACAACATGCTGGCCATGCTCGCCGGCTGGCCGACGCAGACCGTGCAGTCGCGACCGCTCTGCGCCTTCCCCAAGCGCGCCCGCTGGAACGGAACCGGCTCCACCGACGAGGCGGCGAACTTCAGCTGTGTGGCGGCGGAATAGAATTTTGTATCTGAGAGGAAACGCCATGAAGGCCGTCTCGATGTCGCTCGCCGCGGGGCTCGCCGCGATCCTGTTGGCGGGATCGCCCGCCCTGGCGGCCACCCCGCGTCCCGGCGCCGAACTTAAGTCGGTCGAAACCATCCGGCTCTATCCGGGCGTCGCCCCGGGCTCGGAGAGCTGGAAGCAGGTCGAGCGTACGACCCCGCACATGGCCGGGCAGGGCAGCCGTCTGACCCGCAACGTCGTCTCCCCGACGCTGGAGGTGTTTCTGCCCGACCCGGCCAAGGCGACCGGGGCCGGGGTGATCATCGCCCCGGGCGGCGGCATGCGCTTCCTGTCCTATGACACCGAGGGGGTCTGGGTCGCTCAATGGCTGGCCGAGCGCGGCGTCGCGGCCTTCGTTCTCAAGTACCGGACGGTCGAGACCCCGGCCGGCGACCTGGAGTTCCTGCAGTCGCTGCAGGCGATGTTCGCCAAGCTGGGGGCGAGCCCGACCGGGGCCGGGCTGCTGGAGGGCGCGGACTTCGCCACCGCCGACGGCGTGCGGGCGCTGCAGGTGGCCAAGGAGCACGCCAAGAGCTGGAAGGTCGATCCGAACCGCATTGGGATCATGGGGTTCTCGGCCGGCGCGCGGGTGACGGTCGGGGTGGTTGGTGCGGGCGCGAAGCCCGCCTTCGCCGCGCCGATCTACGGCGGCGCGTTCGGCGAGGACCTGAAGCTGGACGACGCCCCGCCGATGTTCCTGGCCGTCTCGTCGGACGACAAGCTGGCGGCGCCCACTGTCATCGACCTGTTCACGAAGCTGCAGGCGGCCGGCAAGTCGCCGGAGCTGCACGTCTACCACACCGGCGGCCACGGCTACGGGCTTGAGGCCAAGGCCAACAGCTCGGTCCACTGGATCGACGAGTTCTACTGGTGGCTGGAGTCGGCCGGGTTTCTGAAGGCGCGCTGACGTCGAGCGGCCGCCTCCCCATCGGAGGCGGTCGTCTCACTCGGCGATGATCAACTGAACGCCGGCCTTCTCGACGACGCGGCGCTCGTCGTCGGTGACGCCGCTGTCGGTGATCACGATGTCGATTTCTTCGAGGCCGCAGACCACGTTGCCGGACGGGCCGCGGAACTTGGAGCTGTCGACCAGCAGGACGAGCTGCTCGGCGCGGTCGATCAGGCGGCGTTCGGCGGCGACCAGCACCACGTCGGCCTGCATGATGCCGTGCGGACCGACGGCGGCCGCGCCCATGAACAGTTTCGGCGCATGGAAGCGCGGCATGCTCTCCTCGCCGGCGGCCGAGAGGATGATGTTCTGTTCGCGGAAGACCGATCCGGCCGGGACCAGGACGCGGGTTCCTGGCTGCGGCAGCAGGGCGTCGACGATGTGCAGGGAATTGGTCAGCACCTGCAGGTTCAGGCCTTCCAGGTGCGGGCACATTTGCAGGGTCGTCGATCCGCCGTCGATCATCACCGCCTCGCCAGGCGCGCAGAGCGCGGCCGCGGCCTTGCCGATGGCGGCTTTTTCCTTGCGGTGATGGGCGATGTTCTCGTGGAAGGGCACGCCGCTGAGCATCGGCACGGCGCCGGCGCCGGCCTGGCTCGGCAGCTTCGCGCCGCCGCGCACGCGCACCAGCTGGCCTTCCTGGGCCATGCGCTCGAGGTCACGCCGAATGGTGGCCGGCGAGGCGTCGAGGTTGGCGATGAACTCCTGGTAGGACGCAAAGCCTCGCGGCCGCATCAGCTCCAGGATCAGCCGCTCGCGCTCCGTGGCGTGCATTCGGTCGAATCTCCCCCTTCAGATGGGCAAGGACACTTCTTTCCGCCGCTTCGTGAACAAGCAAGCAATATCAATCATCATGCGTCGTGATGGTCAGACGATGCCGGCGCCGAGGCCCACCGGGCGACGCTCCTGCGCTTTGCGCGCGCGCCAGCCGCTGTCGCGATAGGCGGCGAGCACGTCGACGGCGCCGCCGGCCCGGACGCGGGCCATGGCCAGGATCGGAGTGACGTCGGTCCGGTAGCCGCGGCGCAGGGCCTGGAAGGCCATCATCACGTCGTCGGCTTCCTGAGCCGCGCTCAGGGCGGCGCGGTCGACCAGCAGCGCCTTGGCGTAGGCGCCGAGGATCGCCTCGGCCGAGGACAGCATGCTCTCGATGGGATCGGTGACATTGTGCGACTGGTCGATCATGTAGGCCGGATCGAAGCCCTCGCGCGGGTTCAGCTCGGCCTGCACCAGCTCGTTGAACACCAGGAACAACTGGTGCGGATTGATCGACCCGGAGTCGAGGTCGTCGTCGCCGTACTTGCTGTCGTTGAAGTGGAAGCCGCCGAGCTTTCCGAACCGGTGCAGGCGCGCGACGATCTGCTCGATGTTCACGTTCGGGGCGTGGTGGCCAAGGTCGACCAGGCATTGGGCCTTGGGGCCGAGCTGCTGGGCGGCCAGGATGCTGGAGCCCCAGTCCTGGATCACGGTCGAATAGAAGGCCGGCTCGTACATCTTGTGCTCGAGCAGCATGCGCCAGTCGTCGGGCAGGGCGGCGTAGATGTCGGCGGCGCTGTCGAGGTAGCGGTCGAGCGAGGCGCCGAGGTCCTGCTGGCCCGGAAAGTTCGTGCCGTCGCCGAGCCAGACGGTGAGGGCGGTGGAGCCGAGCTTCCGGCCGATTTCGATGCACTCGACGTTGTGGGCGATGGCCTGGGCGCGGACGGCGGGATCGCGGGCGGTCAGGCTGCCGCTGCGATAGGAGTGCGGCTGGCCCGGCTGGTCCTGGAAGGTGTTGGAATTGACCGCGTCGAAGCCGAGGCCGAGCGCGGCGGCTTCCTGGCGCAGGCCGGCATAGTCGTCGACGAAGTCCCAGGGGAAGTGCGGCGAGACCCGTGGGGTGGCGCGGCTGAGCTGGTTGACGACTGCGCAGTCCTGCAGCTTCTCGTGGATGTTGGTCGGCTCGCCCGGGATCGGGAACTTGGCGAAGCGCGTGCCGCCGCGCCCCGAGCCCCACGTGGGCAGGGCGACGGCATAGGCCTGGACGCGGGCGGTGATCGCCTCGATGTCGACGCCGCGGCGGTCGAGCGCGCGGCCAAGGCTGTCGTACTCGTCGGCGAGGGCCTCGCGGCGCGCGTCGTTGTGGCTCTCGATCGCGTCCTGCGAGAGGGGAAGGCCGCTCATGTCGTTTCGTCCCGGTACTGTCGTCTTCTGATTAGATCACGGCCGGAGCCTCCAGGGCATCGGCGACCCCGGCCGTGACAGGCTGACGGAGGGCTCGACCTCCTCCTGGCCTAGCGGGTGAACGCCTGCGCGTTGCCGGCGTCGACGTTGAGGATGTTGCCGGTGGACTTGGCCGAGGCCTCGCCGGCGAAGAACCAGACCGCTTCGGCGATGTCCTCAGGAAGCACGCTGCGCTTGAGCATCGAGCGGTTCTTGTAGAACTCCTCCAGCTCCTCGCCTGGATCGACGCCATAGGCGCCGGCGCGCTCCTGGCGCCAGTCGCCGTCCCAGATCCGCGAGCCGCGGATCACCGCGTCGGGATTGACCACGTTGACCCGCAGCCCGTCCGGCGCGCCTTCCAGCGCCAGGCAGCGCGCCAAGTGTAGCGCGGCGGCCTTGGCCGAAGCGTAGGCCGAGGCGTTCGGGGTCGCGGCCAGGGCGTTCTTGGAGCCGATGAAGACGATGCTGCCGGCCTTCTGCAGCTTCATCAGCGGGAAGGCGGCGCGCGAGGTCAGGAAGTAGCCCTCGGCCAGCACGTCGTAGTTCTTGCGCCAGAGCGCGACGCTCGTCGCCTCGATCGGGGCCGAGGAGGCGATGCCGGCGTTGGCGACCAGGATGTCCAGGCCGCCGAACTCGCGGGCGCAGGCCTCGAAGGCGGCCGCTACCTGGGCCTCGTCGGTGACGTCGCAGACCGCGGTGCGGACGAGGTCGCGGCCGAAGGTCTGGGCCAGGGCGTCCTTGGCGCCCGCGAGCGTCTCGGCGTCGAGATCGAGCAGCATCACACAGGCGCCGTCGGCCAGCAGCCGGGCGGCGGTGGCGCGGCCGATGCCGCCGGCCCCGCCGGTGACAATCGCGACCTTGCCGACCAGCGCCTTTGGCTTGGGCATGCGCTGCAGCTTGGCTTCCTCCAGCGCCCAGTACTCGATGGCGAAGGCCTCCTGCTCGGGCAGGCCGACATAGTCGCCGATCGCCTCGGCGCCGCGCATCACGTTGATGGCGTTGCCATAGAACTCGCCGGCCAGGCGGGCGGTGGTCTTGTCCGCCGCGAAGGTGAGGCGGCCAAGGCCCGGGACCAGGATCACGACCGGGTTGGGATCGCGCATCTTGGGATCCGCGGGACCCGCGCAGCGCTCGTAGTAGGCGGCGTAGTCCTGGCGGTAGGCGGCGAACTGCTCGGACAAGTAGGCGTCTTCGTCGAGCCTGGCGGGGTCGAGCGTCAGCGGCGCGATCTTGGTGCGCAGGAAGTGGTCGGGGCAGGAGGTGCCGATGGCCGCGAGCCGCGCGAAGTCGTTCGAGCCGACGAACTCCAGGGCTTCAGCGTCGTCCGAGAAGTGGCCGACCTTGGAGCGTTCGCCCGGCATGTTGGCGCGCAGGCGCGGCATCAGGCGGGCGGCGGCGGCGGCGCGGTCCGCCGGCGGCTGCGGCGGCTGAGCTTGGCCGCCGAACGCCGGGCGCCCGGCCATGCGGGCGTTGAGGTGATTGGCGGCGTCGGCGATGAGGTCGATGGTGTTCTGGTAGCAGGCCTGCGAGCTGTCGCCCCAGCAGATGATCCCGTGACCCGCCAGCATCACCCCGCGCAGCCCCGGATGGGCCGCCACGTAGTCGCGGATCTGCACGCCGAGTTCGAAGCCCGGGCGTTTCCAGGGCAGCCAGCCGACCGCCCCGCCCCAGATCTCGCGGGTCGCCGCCTCGCCGCCGGACGAGGCGGCCAGGGCGATGAGCGCGTCCGGGTGGACGTGGTCGATGTGCGCAAAGGGCAGGAGGCCGTGCAGCGGCGTGTCGATGGAGGCGGCGCGCGGGTTCAGGTTGAAGGTGCAGTGGGGCAGGTAGCCCACCATCTCGTCTTCGAACGCCACGCCGCGGTAGAGCTTCTCGGTGGCGCGGAATTTGTCGAGGTAGAGCGTCGAGAAGCCATCGAGCTTCATCGAGCCGATGTCGCCGCCCGAGCCCTTCACCCACAGCACTTCGACCGGTTCGCCGTTAAGCGGATCGACGCCGGCGAGCTTGGCCGAGGTGTTGCCGCCGCCGAAGTTGGTGACGGTGAGGTCGGAGCCCAGCAGGTTCGACCGATAGAGCAGCAGCCCCTCCGGCGACATTGTCGCCGCCGCAGCGTTGTCCCACCGGCTTTCGGGGACCGCGAACGGGAGGGCCACGGCCTGGTCGGCCACGGGGCCGGCTTCACTCTTCATAAAAGGGGTCCTTCCGCGGACGCGGCGCTTTGGTGCAATTCGCTGGTCTTATATGATCAATTTCGCTAACTATCAATCAAACGAATTCAGGAGGGGGCGTTTGCAGTCTGGGCTGACCGTGGTGCTGGACGTCGGTAAGACGCTGACGAAGCTCAGTCTTTGGGGGCCGTCCGGCGTCGTTGTGGTGCGCGAGTCGCGGCCCAATCAGCGGGTCGACGCCGGCCGCTACGCCGCGCTCGACGTCGAAGGCGTCGAGGCGTGGGTCGCGAGCGTGCTGAAGGAGTTCGCGCGGCAGGGGCGAATCTCCCGGATCGTGCCGGTTGGGCACGGGGCGGCGTTCGCGGTGCTGCGCCGGGGCGCGCTGGCCTGCCCGCCGCCCGACTATGAGGAGCCGCCGCCCCAGGCGATCGGTCAGGCCTACGATCAGGCGCGCGACGCCTTCGCGCTGACCGGTTCGCCGCGACTGCCGAACGGCCTGAACTTCGGCGTCCAGCTGGCCTGGCTGCAAGCGCTGCACCCGGACCTGCTCGACGACGACGCGGTCATCGTCACCTGGCCGCAGTACTGGGCATGGGTCTTCAGCGGCGTGGCGGCGAGCGAGGTCACCAGCCTGGGCTGTCACAGCGATCTGTGGCGGCCGATCGAGGGGCGGGCGAGCGAGCTGGCGCAGGCGCGCGGCTGGGCGTCTCGTCTGGCGCCCTTGCGGCGGGCGGGCGAGGTGCTGGGCGTCGTGCGGCCGTCGTGGGCCGAGCGCACGGGCCTGCCGGCTGACACCGAGGTTCACGTCGGGCTGCACGATTCCAATGCCGCCCTCTTGGCCGCGCGCGGTTTCGTCGAGATCGCCGACCACGAGTCGACCGTGCTCTCGACCGGTACCTGGTTCGTCGGGATGCGGTCTGCGGCTGACCGCTCGACGGTCGACCTCGGCGCCCTGCCCGAGGCCCGCGACTGCCTGGTCAATGTCGACGCCTATGGCGCGCCGATTCCGTCGGCCCGATTCATGGGCGGGCGGGAGGTCGAGCTGCTGTCAGGGATCGATACCCGGCGGATCGACATCAAGCCTGACCAACCGCTGCTGCTGGCCGCCGCCGACGAGGTGGTGCGCGCCGGAGCGCGGGTGCTGCCGACCATGACGCGGGGCGTCGGTCCGTTCCCGAATGGCCACGGGCGCTGGATCGCGATGCCGACCGACCCGGTCGAGCGGCGCTCGGCGGTCTGCCTCTATCTGGCGATGACCGCCCACGCCTCGCTCGGTCTGATCGGCGCGCGCGAGCGGATCGTCGTCGAGGGGCGGTTCGCCGAGGCGCAGGTGTTCGTGCGGGCCTTGGCTTCGCTGCGGCCGGCCGATGCGATCTATGTGTCCAACGCCGAGCACGATGTCTCCTACGGGGCGCTGCGGTTGCTCGACCCCGAACGGCGGCCGTTGTCGTCGCTGACGCGGGTGAAGCCGCTGGAGGTCGACTTGCGCGACTATGCCCAGCAGTGGGAGCGCGAAGCCCAGCGGATTGAGGCGGCGGCGTGAAGGCGGCGTCGACGTCGGACTACCGCGAGCTCGCCCGCCGGCGCCTGCCGCGGTTCCTGTTCGAGTACATCGACGGCGGCGCCTATGACGAAGTGACGCTGGCCGCCAATCTCGACGACCTGCGAAGCTTGGCCCTGCGCCAGCGCGTGCTGCGCGACGTCTCAGCGGTCGACACCTCGACGACCCTCTTCGGACGCAGTCAGCGGCTGCCGGTGGCGCTGGGGCCGATCGGCCTAGCGGGCATGAACGCGCGGCGCGGCGAGGTGCAGGCCGCGCGTGCGGCCGAGGCGGCCAGCGTGCCGTTTACGCTCTCGACGGTGTCGGCCTGCAGCCTCGACGAGGTCGCCGCCGGCGTCAGCGCGCCGTTCTGGTTCCAGCTATACATGATCAAAGACCGCGGCCTTATGCGCGCGATGCTGGAGAAAGCTGCGTGGCTCGGCTGCAGCGCGCTGGTGTTCACGGTCGACATGCCAGTGCCGGGCACGCGCTACCGGGATTATCGCTCGGGACTGGCCGGAGCCGCGGGACTGGCCGGGGCCGCCCGGCGCGCGTGGCAGGGCGCTTGCCGGCCGGCCTGGGCGCTCGACGTCGGTCTGCTGGGCGGCCCGCACCAACTGGGCAATGTCGCTCCGGTGCTCGGGCGCGACACCGGGCTGGAGGATTTCTTCCGTTGGATGCGGGAGAACTTCGACCCGACCATCACATGGCGTGACCTGGAGGCGGTGCGCGAGGCCTGGAGCGGGCCGCTGATCCTCAAGGGCGTGCTCGACGCCGACGATGCGCGCAACGCCGCCAGCCTGGGCGCGGATGGGGTGGTCGTCTCCAATCATGGCGGACGCCAGCTCGACGGAGCGCTGTCGACGGCGCGGGCGCTGCCGGAGATCGCCGAGGCGGTCGGCGAGCGGCTGACGGTGCTGGCCGACGGCGGCGTGCGCTCGGGGCTCGACGTGGTGCGGCTGATGGCTCTGGGGGCTAAGGGCGTGCTGCTCGGGCGGGCCTGGGCCTATGCGCTGGCGGGCGGTGGCGGCAAGGGCGTCAGCCACGTTCTGCAGTTGATCGAGGCCGAGATGCGGGTGGCGATGGCGCTAACCGGCGTCACGCGCGTCGAGGATATCTGTGCGGAGATCCTGGCGGGCGCGCCTAGGGATCGCGCCGCGGCTTAGCCGCGCGGCTTGTTCGAGTTCTGGGGGTACATCAATGCGTAGCGGCGGCTTTCGAATGACGCGCAGGTCTCTGATCGCTTCCGGCGCCGCGCTGGCCCTGACGCCCGCCGCCGCCGGCGCTGCGCCGGGCGCGGGCGACCTGCTCGCCGGCTTTCGCGCCCCGCCGCAGGCCGCGCGGCCGCGGACCTGGTGGCATTGGCTGGCCGGTAACGTCACCGCCGAGGGGGCGCGGCTCGACCTCGAATGGATGCGGCGCGTGGGCCTGGGCGGCGTGCACACCTTTTCCGGCCAGCTGATCGGCGAGCCGGCCCTGGCTGATCCGCGCGCGCCGTTCATGAGCCCGGTGTGGCGCAAGGTGTTCCGCGACTCCGCTGAGTTCGCGCACGGCGCCGGCATGGAGGTCGGCATCGCCGGCTCGCCCGGCTGGAGCCAGACCGGCGGGATCTTCGTGGAGCCGCAGGACGGAATGAAGAAGTACGTCTGGAGCGTCACCGAGATCGAGGGCGGAACGACGATCTCAGGACCGCTGCGGGCGCCGCCGCGGGCGACAGGTCCGTTCCAGGGCATGGCCAAGGCCAGCCGGGCGCGGCAGCTGAAGGGTGATGTCTACAGCGAGGCTTTCGTAGTGGCGTTTCCGACGCCGGCCTCAGAGGAGGGCGCGAGCGTCCCGGAATATGTCGCCGACTCCGGGCCGTTCGACCTGACGCCGCTGGCGGCCGGCGACCTGTCGGCGTCGGTCAAGCTGCCGATCCGGGCGCCGGCCAAGTCGGCCTGGATCGAGGCGCGCTACGCCGCGCCGACCCGGGTGATGGCTTTGACCGTCGGCTTGAAGGACGGGGCGGCGGTCGAGGTTCTGGCCAGCGACGACGGGGTCACGTTCCGCAAGGTGGCCGAGGAGGTGGTCATTGCGACCTCTGGCGTCGATCATCCCGCCCCGCAGCAGACGCTGTCCTTCGAAGCTGTCACCGCCCGGGTGTTCCGGGTCGTGCTGACCGAGCTCGCGCCGCCGCCGCCGCTGCCCGGTCTGCCGCCCGGTTTTGGCCGGCCGCGGCCGCCGCTGAAGGCGTTCGACATCGCCGCCTTCGGCCTGGAGCGGTCGGGCCGCGTCCATCGGTTCGAGGCCAAGGCCGGCTTCGACACCACCATCGGCGCAGCCGGGTCGACGCCGGCGGTCGCTAAGGACGCGCTGGTGCGGCGCGCCGACGTCATCGACTTGACCGCCAAGCTTGGGGCCGACGGGACGCTCGATTGGACGCCGCCGCCGGGGCGCTGGACGGTGCTGCGCTTCGGTTGGTCTCTGACCGGCGCCAGCAACGGGCCGGCCGAGCCGGAGGCGACGGGCCTGGAGGTCGACAAGCTCGACGCCGCGGCGGTGCGCCGATACGCCGACGCCTATCTCGGGCTCTACGACGAGGCGACCGGATCCAAGGTCGGCGCGAACGCCGTCACCACCTTGCTCACCGATAGTTGGGAGGCCGGGTTCCAGAACTGGACGCCGGCCTTATTCGACGAGTTCCGTCGTCGCCGCGGTTATGAACCGACGCCCTATGCCCCGGTGCTCGCCGGCCGGGTGGTCGATAGCGCCGAGACCAGCGACCGGTTCCTCTGGGATCTGCGGCTGACCCTCAAGGAACTGCTGGCCGACGCCCACTATGGGACCTTGGCCAAGGCGCTGCACCAGCGCGGCATGACCTATTACACCGAGGCGTCTGGCGACAATCCGCGCATCCTCGGCGACGGCATGGCGATCAAGGGGCGGTCCGATATCCCGACGGCCGAGTACTGGTACCGCGACTTCGCCTCGGGGCCCGGGCAGCTGTCACTGAAGGCCGACCTGGAGGAGGCGGCGTCCGCCGCGCACGTCTATGGCAAACGCCTGGTCGCGGCGGAGTCGCTGACGGTGGCGGCCGGTCCCGATCCCTGGGCGTTCTCGCCGCGTATGCTGAAGCCGGTGGCCGACGAGATTTTCGCGCGCGGGATCAACCGGATCATCATCCATGACTCGCGCCAGCAGCCGCTGGTCGACGCCAAGCCGGGGATGACGCTGGCGATCTTCGGCCAGTACTTCAATCGCAACGAGACTTGGGCCGAGGACGCGGGCCCATGGGTCGACTATCTGGCGCGGACTTCACACTTGCTGCAGCAGGGCGATTACGTCGCCGACGTCGCCTACTACTACGGCGAGAATCGCAATCTCTCGGAGCTGTTCCGGCGCCGGCTGAACACCGACGTGCCGGTCGGTCACCGCTACGACTACGTCAACCGCGAGGCGCTGCTCGACCTGCTCTCGGTGCGGGGCGGACGCATCGTCACCCCCAGCGGCATGAGCTACCGGGTTCTCTACCTGCCCGACCATGTGACCCGGCACACTGAGCCGGCGCTGCGCAAGATCGGCGCGCTGATCCGGGCTGGTGCGGTCGTGGTCGGGCCGCGGCCGGTCGGCGGCCTTGGCCTGACCGCGGCGGACGAGGCGATCGAAGGCCTGGCGGGCGAGATCTGGGGCGCAGAGCCGCTGGCGGCGAGCGGCCGCAAGGTCGGGCGGGGCAGGCTCTTTGCGACGCTGGCCGATGCGTTCGCGGGGGAGGGCGTGGCGCCGGACTTCAGCTTTGCCGGTGCGGGCGACTCCGAGCTGCTGGCGCTGCATCGGCGCACGCCCGAGGCCGACATCTATTTCGTCACCAACCAGAAGGACCGCGCGGCGGAAGTCTCGGCGGCGTTCCGGGTGACCGGCCGTGCGCCCGAAATCTGGCGGGCTGCTGACGGTTCGACCGAGCCGCTCAGCTATTCGATGGAAGGCGGGCGGACCAAAGTTGCCCTAAAGCTCGAACCGCACGAGGCGCTGTTCGTCGTGTTCCGCAAAGCGACGCGTCAGGCTGGCTGGCAGGCGCCGGACCGGAAAGTCTCGGTCGCGGCGACCATTGAGGCGCCCTGGAGCGTGAGCTTCGGGCCGGGGCTGGCGGCGCCGGCCCCGACGACCTTCGGGGCGCTGACCTCGTGGGCGGAGTCGAGCGATCCGCGGATCCGTTACTATTCCGGCTCGGCGACCTATCGCTCGAGCGTAACAGTGGAAGGCTTGGCGCGCGGTGAGCGCTGGCTGCTCGACCTGGGGCGGGTGCATGAACTGGCCGTCGTCGAGGTCAACGGCCGGCCGGTGGGCACGGCCTGGCATGCGCCCTACCGGCTCGACGTCACCGACGCCTTGAAGGCCGGCCGCAACGAGATTGCGGTCCGCGTCGTGAACCTGTGGCCCAATCGGCTGATCGGCGACAAGCAGCCGGGGGCTAAGCCGGTGACCTTCGCGCCGATGTCGACCTACACCGCGCAATCACCGCTGCTGCCGTCCGGCCTGCTGGGGCCGGTGCGGCTGCTCGTCTCGCGCGATGCCTTGAAGTGATCACGAGCGAGCGAGCCGGCGCATCGCCCCGCGAGGCGTGAGGCGGCTTCCTTTTTGTGGGGCAACATATTGTAAATAAAGGGCTATTTTGGTCGTATGCCGGTGGTTCGCCCTTAGAAAACCGGCCGGCCGCGCGTGAAGCGGTATGATCGAAAATGATCGCAATAGTTATAACTTGCCCAAAGCTGCGCGCTGACGTAAAGATTCACGCAAGAACGTAAGAACAATTTCCTGGGGGGAATTCATGCGCCGTCGTTCCAATCGCGCTGTCCAATTGCTCGGCGGAGCCGCGCTGTCCGCAATCCTCGCCTCGCTCGCATCGCCGGTCCTGGCGCAGGGCGCCCAGGCCGAGACGGTCGAGGAAGTCGTCGTCACCGGGACCATGATCCGCGGCGTCGCGCCGGTCGGCACCAACGTCATCGGCGTCAACGAAGAGCAGATCCAGAAGCTGGGCGCGGTCAGCACCCAGCAGGTGCTGGCGCAGATCCCGACCATCACCAGCCAGTTCAACCGCACGCCGTCGACCGTGACCGGCATCGGCGCGACCACCCAGCGGCCGAACATCCGCAACCTGGGCGGAGCCGGCGGCAACACGACCCTGGTGCTGATCGACGGGCGCAACGTGGTCGGCGCCGGCATCCTGATGACCACGCCGGACTCCAGCATCCTGCCGCCTAGCGTGCTGCAGAGAGTCGAGGTGATGGCCGACGGCGGCTCGTCGCTCTACGGCGCCGACGCAGTGGGCGGGATCATCAACTACATCACCAAGCGCAAGGCCGACGGCTTCGAGGTGTCCGGCCACTATGGCGTGGCCGATCCTGGCTACTGGGCCGGCGACCTGAACCTGACGGCGGGGACCAGCTGGACCGGCGGCTCGGCGTACATCGCGGCGTCGTATCGCGAGAACAGCAACCTCACGGCTTCCAAGCGCAGCTATCCGCGCCAGGACCTGCGTCCGCAGGGCGGCGACGACTTCCGGGTCACCAACTGCGCCGCCCCGAACGTGACGGTCGGCGCCGTGACCTTCGCCGCGCCGGGCTTCGCCGCCGGCTCGCTGAATCGCTGTGACACGTCGCTGTTTGACGACATCGTGCCGGAAGAGCGCCAGTGGGGGCTGTTCGGCTCGTTCAGCCAGGAACTCTCCGATAGCTTGAGCTTCAACGGCACGGCCTATTGGAGCGAGCGCAAAACCACCCAGGCCAACGCCCAGCTGACGGCGTCCGGCGTGGTGGTGCCGCAGACCAACCCGTTCTTCGTGCGTCTGGCGCCGGGGACCAGCGAGACGCTGGCCTTCAGCTTCTCGCCGGTGCTGGGCGACTACGCCTATTCGAACGCGTCGCTGAAGCAGTGGGGCGTCACCCCCGAGCTCACCGCCAAGCTGGGCGGCGACTGGCAGCTGAAGGCGATGTTCAACTACGGCCGCAGCGAGACCGAGACCTTCTCGCCGTTGGTCAATCCGCTGGCGCTGGCGCTGGCGGCGGCGGGGACGACGACCACGACGGCGCTCAATCCGTTCAATCTCTCGCAGACCAATCCGGCGGTGATCAGCGCCATCACCAACTATGGCAAGGACGCCAGGGCGATCCAGTCGCTGACCGACCTGCGCGCCATCGCCGACGGCCCGCTGTTCTCGCTGCCGGGCGGCGACGTCCGCATGGCCGTGGGCGCCGAGCACCAGATCCAGACCTCGCGCGCGAGCAGCGTCGACGGCCCGCCCGGCGGGTTCGGCGACCTGACCATCAAAGACGCCGATCGCAACGTGACCTCGGTGTTCGCCCAGGTGGTCGTGCCGGTGATCGGTGCGGATAACGCCCTGCCGCTGGTCCGGTCCTTCATCCTCGACGCCTCGATCCGCTACGACGATTACAGCGACTTCGGCGACACCACGAACCCGAAGGTCGGCTTCACCTGGGAGGTGGGCGCGGGCTTCAGCGTGCGCGGCAACTACGGCACCGCCTTCAACGCGCCGAGCCTGGCCGACACGACCGGCGCAGTCGACAGCCGCGCCCAGGTGCTGCCGGTCAGCCCGATCCGCGCCCCGACCTCGCCGATCACCGATCTGTTCCGGCCGACCATCGTGCTGGCCGGCGGCAATCCCGACCTGAAGCCGCAGACGGCCGATACCTGGTCGGTCGGCGTCGACTGGAAGCCCGACTTCCTCCCCACGCTCGAGGCCGGCCTGACGTATTGGAACGTGGAGCTGGAGGACGCGATCACCGTGGTGCCGCCGGGCTTCCCAGCCTCGCTGTTCACGGTCCCGGCGTTCCAGAAGTTCATCACCATCAACCCGACCCTGGCGCAGGCGCAGGCGGCGACCGCCGGCCTGGTCATCGACGGCGCGCCGAGCGTCGCGGCCCTCTACTCGCCGTTCTCCAGCCCCTACGCGATCATCGACGCGCGGCGGAAGAACGTCGGCTCGCTCTACGTCTCGGGCCTGGATTTCTACGCCAACTACGCTCAGCCGGTGTCGTTCGGTACGGTGTTCGCCAGCGTCAGCGGGACCTACACCCTGAACCGCGAGAGCGAAGCGTATGACGGCGCGCCGAAGACCGACCTGCTGGACGCCAATGTCAGCCGCCTGCAGCTCGGCGCCACCCTGGGCGCGACCTGGGACAAGCTGACGGCGTCGGCGACGGTCAATCACAGCGAGGGCTATGACGTGACCGGGGCCGGGACCCAGACCCGCACCGACTCCTTCTCGCCGGTGAACCTGGCCTTCGTCTACGACTTCGGCGGCGAGACCTGGGACCGCGACCTGACCCTGACGCTGAACATCGACAACGTGTTCGACGAGGAGGTCCCGTTCCTCAACATCACCCCGGGCGTCGGCGCGCCGGTGAACGGTTCGACCCTGGGCCGGTTCGTGAACCTGGGCGTGCGCAAGCGCTTCTGAGCCGCCCGGCGGACGACGCCTGAGGAGAGACCGCGTGCGCCCTCCCTGCCGACCAGCGGGGAGGGCGCGACGTTCGAGGCAAGAGGGAAGAAACATGGGCTCCGAGCGAACGTCCGCCGCGACCGCCGATGTCGCCGTCGAGGCGTCCGAGACGCGCGAGGATTGGAAGAACACCATCCTTGCGGGGCTGGCGAACTACATCGACGCCGGTTCGATCGTCGCCGGCTCGGCGGCGCTTGCGCTGTGGGCGAGCGCCTATGGGCTCAGCACGACGTTTATCGGCCTGCTCGGCGCGTTCAGCGCCAACGCGATCTCGGCGGGCGTCGGAGCGCTGATCGGCGGTCGGCTCTGCGACCGCTTCGGCCGCAAGCGCATCTACCAGTACGACATGCTGTTCTACGCCTTCGGCATGCTGTGGCTGGTGTTCGCCACCGCGCCCTGGATGATCGTGGTCGGCTTCGTGCTGGTCGGACTGGCGGTCGGCGCGGACATTCCGGCCTCCTGGTCGCTGATCGCCGAGCAGGCCCCCAAGGGCAAACGCGGCAAGCACAGCGGCGTGGCCCAGGTGCTCTGGTACCTCGGCCCGGTCGTGGTGATGGTGATGTTCTTCGTGCTGGCGCCGCTGGGCCTGCTGGGCGCGCGGATCGTGTTCGCCCACCTGGCGATCCTGGCGCTGGTGCTGACCCTGCTGCGCTCGCGCATGAAGGAATCGGAGCGCTGGACGCAGGCCCAGGAGGAGGCCAAGCGCGCCAAGCTGGCGGGCGAGGCTTCTGCGACGGTGTCGCCCTGGCGCGAGCTGATGCAGCCCAAGAACCTGAAGGCCATGGCGTTCCTGATCGGCATGTACGGCATGTGGAACCTGTGGGCCGGGACCAACGGTTTCTTCTTCCCCTACATTCTGAGCACGGTCGGCAATCAGACCCAGGCGGTCAGCGTGGCGGTGCAGGCGCTGAACTTCGGCCTCGGGATCGTCTCGATCATCTTCATCTTCATGAAGTTCGCCGACCGGGTGAACCAGCGGCTGCTGTTTGCGATCTCGGCGTTGATGCAGGTCGTCGCCATGGCGCTGTTGGCGATCTTCCCGCTAACCCTGCCGGTCGCGCTGCTGCACGTGGTGCTGGGCGGCATCGCTGTCGGCTTTGGCGCGCAATCGTTCTTCCAGCTCTGGAGCTCGGAGCTGTTTCCGACCAGGATCCGCAGCACCGCGCAGGGCGTGACCTTCGCCGTCGTGCGGTTCGGACTGGGGATCTGGAGTTTCTTTGTACCGATGTTGACCGCGACCGGCTTCCACACCCTGGCCTGGATCCTGACCGGCTTCCTGATGGTCAGCGGCCTGATCGGGACCATCTGGGCTCCGCGCAACGAGGGCAAGTCGTTGGAAGAGATCGAGGCCGAACGCGACGGCGCGACCAGGACCGCCTGACCGATGTCGGCCGAAGCGCGCGACGACACGGTTCGCCCGGTCGGGCTGCTCGCGCAGGACAGCGCGGACGGAGCCATGGTCGGCATGGCGGCGCCCCGGCTCAGCTGGCGGCTGGAAGCTGATCGCCCGGCGGTGCGGCAACTGGGCTACGAGATCCAGCTGGCCGGCGATGCGGGGTTCTCAAGCGGCGTCGAGACGTCGGGTCATGTCGCTTCAACGTCCCCGGTCGCGGCCGGCTGGCCTGGCGTTCCGCTGAGCAGCCGCGAAGCGCGCTTCGCCAGGGTTCGGGTCTGGACCGAGCGCGGATCGACCGACTGGAGTCCGCCCCTGCGCCTCGAGGCGGCGCTGCTTGATCCGTCGGACTGGACGGCGCGGCCGGTCTCGCCGCGCTTCAACGTCGCGATGCGCGAGCCCGGCCCTGCGCCGTTGCTGCGGCGCGGGTTCGTCGTCGACCGGCCGGTGGAGCACGCGCGGCTCTACGTGACCTCGCTCGGGGTCCATGAGACCTGGCTGAACGGCGAGCGGGTGGGCGATGCGGTGCTCGATCCCGGCTGGACCGCCTATCAACAGCGCCTGCTGTATGCGGCCTATGACGTCACCGACCTGCTGCAGCAGGGCGAAAACGTCGTCTCGGCCGCGGTGGGCGACGGCTGGTGGCGTGGGCATCTGACCTGGTTCAAACGCCGCGCCGTCTATGGCGACACCACCGCGCTGCTGGCCCAGCTGGAAATCCGGTTCGCCGACGGCACGGAGCAGGTGATCGGCACCGACGGGGCATGGCGGGGCGCGAGCGGGGCGATCCTGGCCGCCGATCTCTACGATGGCGCCAGCATGGACCTGCGCAAGGAGCTGACCGATTGGCGCCGCGCCGGGTTTGACGATCAGGCCTGGGAAGCCGTCGAGACGCTGGCGCAGCCCAAGGGGCTGGAGCTGCGCGGGGCCCCGCCGGTGCGGGTGGTCGACAGCTGGCCGCTGGAGCTGCACGCCAGCAGTTGGGGAACCTGGATCGCCGACTGCGGGCAGAACCTAGCCGGCTATGTGAAGCTGCGTGTCCGCGGGCCCAGCGGATCGACGATCACGGTGCGCCACGCCGAATTGCTGGGGCCAGAGGGGCGGCTCTTTACCGAGGCGCTGCGGACCGCGGCGGCGACGGACCGCTACGTGTTGGCCGGAGAGGCGGTCGAGCTGACTCCACCGTTCACCTTCCACGGCTTTCGCTACGTCGAAATCGAGTGCGACCCGGGCGTCAAGATCGAGGCGGCCGAGGTCTGCGCGCTGTCGTCCGACTTGCGCCAGACCGGCGAGTTTGCGTGCAGCGACCCGCGGTTGGACAAGCTGTTCCAGAACGTCCGCTGGTCGCAGCTTGGCAACTTCCTGGCGCTTCCGACCGATTGTCCCCAGCGGGACGAGCGGATGGGATGGACCGGGGACATCCAGGTGTTTGCGCCGACCGCCTGCGCGAACGCTGACGCCAGGACCTTCCTGAACGGCTGGCTGAAGGACCTGGCGATCGAGCAGCGGCCTGACGGTTGCGTGGCGGTGACGGTTCCGCATGTGCTGGGCGATCATCCTATGGCCTGGGGCGCGGTCGGTTGGGGCGACGCGGCGACGCTGACGCCCTGGGTGCTCTACGAGGCCTACGGCGACATCGGCGTGCTGGAGCGCCAGTATCCGAGCATGTCCCGTTGGGTGAACTGGTGCGCCTCGCGCCGCGGCGCGGACGGGTTCTGGACCGGCGACTTCCAGTTCGGCGACTGGCTCGATCCGGGCGCTCCGCCCGACAGGCCGCAGAAGGCGACGACGCGCAGCGACTACGTCACCAACGCCTATCTCGCCCATAGCGCCAGGACGCTGTCGCGGGCCGCGCTCCTGCTCGGCAAGATCGGCGATGCCCAGGTTTATCGGAGGTTGGGTGACCAAGTCGCCGATGCGACCTGGCGGCGCTGGCGCGAACATGCGCTCACCACCCAGGCCGGCTGCGCCATCGCGGTGATGTTCGACATCTGTCCCGAGCCCGAGGTCGCGGCCGTCGCCGCGCAGCTCGCCGCGCTGGTCGAGGCCGGCGATGGGCGGATCGCCACCGGTTTCCTGGGCACGCCCCTGTTGTTGCCGGCGCTGACCCGCGGCGACCAGATCGACGCCGCCTATCGCTTGCTGCTGAACGAGGCCTGCCCAGGCTGGCTCTATCAGGTGAAGCTGGGCGCCACGACCATGTGGGAGCGCTGGGACGCGATCCGTCCCGACGGTTCGATCCATCCCGGCGCCATGGCGAGCGGCGAGGGCGCATCCATGCTGAGCTTCAACCACTACGCTTACGGCGCGGTGGCCGAGTGGCTGTACCGATCGGTGGCCGGCCTCGCGCCGGTAGCCTCCGATCCGGGGTACGGGCTGATCGCCTTTGCACCCCGGCCCGGAGGCGGGCTTTCGCACGCGCGGGCGAGCATCGAGACGCCTTACGGCCGGGCCGCAATCGCCTGGCGGGTGGACGAGGACGCTTCGCTGCGGGTCGAGCTGGACATCCCGCCCGGTGCGCGGGGCCGGTTCGATGTCCCGCGCGGCTGGGAGTTGGCCGCTGGCGCCGGGCCGCTGGCGCTGGCCTCCGGCAGGCATGAGCTGGTGCTACGCCGCACGCCTTAGGTGCTTGGCCGCGCGTCCCGCTTCCTCTAGGGCTTGGAGCCAAAGAACAGGCGAAACAGGGAGGAGCGCCATGATCAAGACCCGCATTACCGAGATGTTCGGTGTCGAGACGCCGCTTATCATGGGCGGCATGACCGGCGTGGGCTATGCGCCGCTGGTCGCCGCCGTGGCCAACGCTGGCGCGCTCGGCTTCATCACCGCGCACCACTCGCCGACCGCCGAGGCGCTTTGGGAGGAGATCAAGCGCTGTAAGGAGCTGACCGATAAGCCGTTCGGGATCAACCTGACCCTGCTGCCGTCGCTGAACCCCATCCCCTATGACGAATACCGCGAGGCGATCATTGAGAGCGGCATCAAGATCGTCGAGACCGCCGGCCGCAACCCGACCGACCACCTGCCGCGCTTCAAGGAGAACGGGGTGAAGGTGATCCACAAGTGCACCTCGGTCCGCCACGCGGTGACCGCCGCGCGCCACGGCATCGACGTGATCTCCATCGACGGCTTCGAATGCGCCGGCCACCCGGGCGAGGACGATGTGGGCCTGGTGGTGCTGCTGCCGGCCACGGTGGACGCCGTGGACGTGCCGGTGATCGCCTCGGGCGGCATGGCCGACGGCCGCGGCCTGGCCGCCGCCCTGGCCCTGGGCGCCGAGGGCGTCAACATGGGCACGCGCTTCATGGCCACTCAGGAGTGCGCCATCCATGAGAACGTGAAGAAGAAGATCGTCGAAAACACCGAGCGCGACACGCTGCTGACCAACCGCACGCTGCGCAACACCAGCCGCGTGGCGCGCAATGCGGTCTCCGAGGAAGTCGTGCGCATCCAGCAGGACCCGACCAAGACCATCGAGGACGTGCGCCACCTGGTCGCCGGCGTCCGCGGCCGGACCAACGTGATGGGCAAGGGCGACACCGACGACGGCATCTGGACCGTCGGCCAGAGCCAGGGCCTGATCCACGACATCCCGACTGTCGCCGAAATGGTGCGCAACATCATGGGCCAGGCCGAACAGGTGCTCGAGCGCAGCGCTCGCCGGTTGCAGACCGCCTAGGAGCGTGAAGGGCCCGCGCGATGTGCGGGCCCTCTACGCGCCGGCCAGCCTGAACGTCCGCGCCTGCTCGGCGATGTTGGCGACGGTGCGGTGGGCCGAGGCGACCGCGCCTTCCTGCCAGCTCGGCAGATGGCTGAGATGCGCGCCGGCCAAGTGGATGCGGCCCTGGGGGGCGAGCAGCTGGCGATAGGCGGCGAGGTTGTTGCCGTCGGCGTTCCAGTGCAGCCATGGCCCGAGGTTGAACGGGATCTTGTTCCAGTTGACGACGATGGGCGCCGTCAGCTTGTCGCTCTGGCCCGGATGCAGCCGCTCGACGGCGGCGCGGGCCAGGGCCACCTGTTCGTTCAGTGGGCGGGCCTGGAAGGCGGCGGCCGGCTTGGCGACCATATAGGCCGCGACCAGCAGGCCGCGCGGGGCGTTGAAGTCGTTGCTCGGATACCAGACCGCGCCGGTGCCGCCGCTGGGGAACGACAGTCCGCCATAGATCTGCTCTGCTTCCCAGAACCGCGGGGCGTCGAACGCCACCTTGGCCGCCTGGTCCTGCACGGCGCCGGAGATGGCCGCCTTGAAGGCCGGATCGAAGTCGGTCTCGACCTGGGCCAGGGTGCTCAGCGGCAGGGTGACGACCAGATAGTCTGACGCCAGGCGCCGCACGGCGCCGGTGCGCCGCTCGCGCCAGGCGACCTCCGCCGCGCCGGGCGTCTGGCGGATCGACAGCACCTCGGCGCCCAGTCGCACTGGGCCTTTCAGCGAGCCCGCCAGGGCGCGCGGCAGGCGGTCCATGCCGCCGGCCGGCTGGAACATCGTCGCCTGCATAAGGATGTTGTCCTCGAACAGGATGTTCGGGGTCGACTCGCCGCGCAGCAGGTCGCGCAGATCCAGCGGCGGGCGCCGCGTCCCGGCGTCCTCGCCGGCGCCGGGCGCGGTCACGTAGCCTGAGCGCTCGGAGCCGCGGTAGGCGAGGTCGGGCTGCAGGTCGCCGTAGAGCTTGAGGAACGACAGCAGCCGTTCGCGGTCGTCGGTGGTCAGATCGGCATTCAGCGCGCCGCGATCGGCGGCCTTGGCCAACAGTTCGGAGATCTGGCCGCGGACGTCGTTGACCACCTGACGCTGCTGCACGGGCCGGCCGGCTAGGGCGCCGTCCGACTGCAACAGGGCGCTGCGGCTGGTGTTGACCTCGACCTCCAGTGGCACGCCGAGCGCCTTGCAGTAGTCGAGCACGCCCTGGTGATGGCTGGGGATCCGGGCCGGGCCGGCGTTGAAGTAAAGCCCCTTGGAGAGCCGGGCGACCTGGTCGTTCTCGCCGCGCATCTCGACCCGGTCGCCGTCGCGGATCGTCCAGGTGCGTCCGCCGACCCGCTCGCGCGCCTCGAGCACGGTGACCGCAAAGCCGGCCTTCTCCAGCTGGTGGGCGGCGACGAGGCCGGCGATCCCGGCGCCCAGCACGGTGACCTTTCGCCCGCCGCCGAACGCTGCGGGCAGGGCGGGCGCGGCCTGGGCCGGCGCGGTCGAGAGCAGGCCGAGCGCCTGCATGCCCGCATAGGCGGCCCCGTAGCCGCCGCCGGCGGCCAGGCGGCTGATGAAACGACGACGGCTGAGCCCCACGCGCTGACCTCACAGTTGCGAGCCTCAGGCATCGACCGCCGGCCGGCGGGGGCGGAACCCAGATTTTCTAGTTCAGCGGCGCCTTTTTGCTAGGGCGGGGCCGCGATCCCTGGCGGTGTCCGGGTTCGGCCGCGCGGTGGGCGCATATGAATTCTTCTGATGGGTTCGATGAGCGCTGCAAAGGTCGCGAAGATGACTTCGGCTCATGAGTTATATTGTTGATTTAGATATAGAAAAATCTCTTCGGTTCGGCAGAAATTGTTGGTCGCTGGGCGTGGCCGCCTGTTGTTCCTGTGATGGGCGTCCATCACCAGGGAGAGCCCGATGAGCTCCGCCGTACTTGAAGCCAGCGACCTGCAGCTGACGATCGACCGCCTCAACCCGACCATCGGCGCCGAGGTCGGCGGCGTGGACCTGACCCGTCCCTTGAGCGCCCAGTTGCGCGAGCAGCTTCGCGAGCTGCTGCTGAAGCACAAGGTGCTGTTCTTCCGCGACCAGGACATCACCCGCGACCAGCAGGTCGCCTTCGCCCTGAACTTCGGCGAACTCTACGCCCACCCGACCGGCGGGGTGGAGACCCATCGCGTGGTCCAGCCGATCGCCGCGGAGAACATCAAGAAGTACACGGCCAGCAACGAGAGCCACTGGCACACCGACACCAGCTGGCGGATCGATCCGTCGTTCGGCGCGGTGCTGCGGGCGGTGACCATTCCCGAGGTCGGCGGCGACACGATCTGGGCCGACGGGGCGGCGATCTACCGGGGGCTGCCCGAGGACCTGAAGGCCAGGATCGACGACCTCTACGTGATCCACGACTACCAGGACGCCCTGCGCCGCTCGGGCGTGAAGTACCCGCTGGTCGCCCATCCGATCGTGCGCACGCACCCGGAGACCGGCGAAGACATCTTCTGGGTCAACTTCGGCCTGAAGCCGCGGATCGTCGACCTCGACAAGGCCGAGAGCGATGCGCTGCTGGCGCGGCTCTACGAAGAGGTGAAGCGGCCCGAGTATCACGCCCGTTTCCGCTGGCGGAAGAACTCGGTGGCCTTCTGGGACAACCGCGCGGGGCTGCATTTTGCGGTCCGCGACTATGGCGACTTCCCGCGGGTGATGGAGCGGGTGCTGATCGCCAGCGACGACATTCCCTACCGCGTCCGCCGCTAGCCGGCCCTGGGCGCCGGCGGAGAGACGGCGCCCGACCTTCTTTCAGATCAAACCAACAGGCGGCCGTCAGAGCCGCCGGAGTCCTCATGCGCATTGTTTCCCTTCGCGCGGCGCTGATCGCGTCCGCCGCGCTTGTTTCCACGCCCGCCCTGGCCCAGTCGGGCGCGCCCAATGCCAGCCAGTCCGGAGTGGACGCGGCCGACGACGCCGTCGCCGAACTGGTGGTCACCGGCCTGCGGGGGCAGGCCCGGAGCATCGTCGACAGTCCGGCCCCGATCGACGTGGTCTCGGCCGAGCAGCTCACCGACACCGGCAAGCAGGGCCTGAAGGAGGTGCTGAACACGCTGCTGCCCTCGTTCAACCTGCCGGGCGTCAACGGGGGCGGGACGTCCTGGACCGTCCGGTCGGTGACGCTTCGTGGCCTGAACGGCGACCAGGCCCTGTTCCTGGTCAACGGCAAGCGGCGGCACACGACATCGCTGATCAACAACCTGGCGCGGGTAGGACGCGGCGGGGTGCCGGTCGATCTCGACCTGATCCCGGCCGCCTCGATCGCGCGCATCGAGGTGCTGCGCGACGGCGCCGCCGCGCAGTACGGCTCGGACGCCATCGCCGGCGTCATCAACATCATCCTCAAGAGCGACGACGAGGGCGGCCAGTTCGGAGTGAACACCGGCCGCAATTATCTTGGCGACGGCGAGACCATCGGGGCCTCGGCCACCTACGCGCGGCCGCTCGGCGAGGACGGCTTCGTCGATTTCGGGATCAACTGGAAGAACAGCCGCGCGGCCTCGCGCGCCATCCAGTCGACCGCCAAGTACATCTATCCGGCCCTGCCGGGCGGGGCGGCCGACCCGCGTGATGCGACCATCCCGCGGGACTTCTGGGGCCAGAGTTATGGACCTGGCGAAGAGGACGTGATCGCCACCTCGGTCAACGCCGAGCTGCCGATCTCGGACAAGACCCAGCTCTATGCGTTCGGCACGTTGAGCCACCGCAGCTCGAAGAAGAACACCGGCAGCTATCTGCCCAACAACGTCACCCGGCCGAATACGACCACGGCGCTGCCCGAGGTCTATCCGGAGGGCTTCAACGCCCTGCGGCGGATCTTCCAGCTCGACACCCAGGTGGCGTTCGGGGCGCGGGGCGAGCGCGGCGACTGGCGCTGGGACCTGTCGACCACCGTCGCCCACGACAACGCCCAGCTGGACGGACAGAACACGCTGAACGCGACGCTGGGCCCGTCCAGTCCGACCTATTTCCACCTCTCGACCCACGTCTTCGATCAGGCGACGACCAACTTCGACATCGCCCGTGAGTACGAGGTGGGTCTGGCCGGGCCGCTGACCCTGGCGCTGGGCGCCGAGCACCGCTTCGAGCAGTTCGAGATCCATCCGGGCGACGAGGCGTCGTACGTGATCGGCGACTATGTCATCCCGGCCGGGCAGCCGTTCGCCGGTCGCCCGCCAGCCCCGGGCCTGTCCTCCTATGCCGGCACGACGCCGGACGATGCGGGCAAGATCAGCCGCAACAGCTATGCGGCCTATGTCGACGTCGGGGGCGACGTGCTGGAGAACTGGTACGTCGGGGCCGCGGCGCGGGCCGAGTACTATACCGGCGGCGTCGGCTCCACCGTCAGCGGCAAGCTCTCGACCCGCTGGGAGTTCGCGCCGGGCTATGCGGTCCGTGCGACGGTCTCCAACGGTTTCCGCGCGCCGTCGCTGGCGCAGACGATCTTCGGCTCGTCGACCTTCTCGAGCATCCAGTGCCCGCCGCCGGCCGGCGTGGTCGCCAACTGCCAGCCGGGCGTCCCGTACGTCTCGGCGCCGACCAAGGTGCTGCCGACTTTCAGCCCGGCGGCGATCTCGCTGGGGGCCGAGCCGCTCGAACCCGAGACCTCGGTCAACTACAGCTTCGGGATCACCGCCGAGCCGTTGCCGAAGCTGCGGGTGACCGTCGACGCCTACCAGATCGAGATCGACGATCGCATCGTCGACGCCAGCGTGATCCGGGGGCCGGTCGTCGGCGCCATCCTGGCGGCCAATGGGCTGCAGAGCGACCTGTCGGTCTCGTACTACACCAATGCGGTGAACACCCGGACCCGCGGGGTCGACGCCGTGGTCGAGTACGCTGTCGACCTGGCTGCTTACGGCGACCTGCGGCTGTCGGCGGCCTATGCCTGGAACAAGACTGAGATCACCCGGATCAAGCCGACGCCGGCGGTGCTGGCCAACCTCGGCTATGCGCTGTTCGACCGCCAGAAGCAGGCCGACCTGACCATCGGCACGCCGCGGGACAAGTTCTCGCTCTCGGAGATCTGGAGCCTGGACCGCTGGAAGGTCAGCCTGCGCCAGACCCGCTACGGCGAGTACACCGAGGCCGGGTCCCAGCCGGTCAACGACCGCACCTACAGCCCCCAGTGGGTCGTCGATCTCGACGTTTCCGTCGACCTGGACGCCAACACCACCCTGGGGATCGGCGCCAACAACCTCTTCGATCAGTACCCCGACGAGATCGGGCTGCTGAGCCCGGACACCGGCACGGGCCGGTTTGGGAGCTTCTCTCCGTTCGGCATCACCGGCGGCTACTACTACGCCCGGTTCGAGCGGCGTTTCTGATGGAGGGCCGCATGGATCGCAGGCGCATTCTGCAACTGGGCGCGGGGTTGATGCTGGGGGCGGCGCTGCCGGCCTGCTCGCCCGCCGGCGACAAGGGCGCCGTCCTCAAGGTCGGCAGCCAGAAGGGCGGCGCCAAGGCGCTGGTCCTGGCCTCCGGCGTGCTGGAGGGCGCGCCCTATCGGGTGGAGTGGAGCGAGTTTCCCGCCGCCCAGCACCTGCTGGAGGCGATCGGGGCGGGCGCGGTCGACCTGGGCGCGGTGGGCGACGCGCCGTTCCTGTTCGCCTACGCCGCCGGGGCGCCGATCAAGGCGGTGCAGGCCTCGCGCTCCTCGGGGGGCGGGGCCTCGACCGCCGTGCTCGTGCGGGGTGACTCGCCGCTCACCAGCGCCGCCCAGCTGAAGGGCCGGCGCGTCGCCACTGGCCGCGGCTCGATCGGCCACTTCCTGCTGCTCAAGGTGCTGGAGCGCGAGGGGCTGAAGCGCAGTGACGTGGATCTGGTCTTCCTCGCGCCCGGCGACGCCAAGGCCGCCTTCGCGACGGGGGCGGTGGACGCCTGGGTGACCTGGGGTTCGTACGTCGCGCTGGCCATCGAGCATGACGGCGCGCGGGTGCTGAGCGACGGGCGCGGCCTGTTGAGCGGCTATGGTTTCGAGGTCGCCGGCGACCGGGCCATCGCCGGCAAGTCGGCTGAGCTGACCGACTTCCTGCGTCGGCTGGCCCAGGCCAAGCGCTGGGTCGGCGGCCATCGCGACGAGTACGCCAAGGTGCTGGCCAAGGAGACCGGGCTGGAGCTGTCGATCGCCGCCTACACGGTGGCCAACACTCGTGGCGAACCGGTGCCGATCGACCAAGCGGTGATCGGCGAGCTTTCCGAGGTGCTGGCGGTGTTCCGTGCGGCCGGGGAGCTGAAGGCGGCCCCCGAGGTCGGCGCGGCGTTCGCGCCGGCGTTCAATGCGGCGCTGACGTCATGAACGACCCGCTGCGGTTGGAGGCGGACGTGCTGGTGATCGGCGGCGGGCTGGCCGGCTGCTGGACCGCCGCGGCCGCGGCGCAGGCAGGGGCCAGCGTGATCCTGGCCGAGAAGGGCTATTGCGGGACCAGCGGCGTGACCGCCACCGCTGGCCCTTCGCACTGGTGGGTCCCGCCCGAACCGCCCGCCGCCCGCGAACAGGCGATCGCCGAGCGTCACGCCCGCGGCTTTGGCCTTTCGGACCCGGCCTGGATGGCGCGGATCCTCGACATCACCTGGCGGACGCTGCCGACGCTGGCGCCGTTCTATCGGTTCTCAGTCGACGACCAGGGACAGGTTCAGCACCGCGGCCTGCGCGGCCCGGAATACATGCGGGCCATGCGCGCGCTGGTCGAGCACCTGGGCGTGACGATCCTGGACCAGAGCCCGGCTCTTGAACTGCTCACCCGCCACGACGGGACGGTCGCGGGAGCGGCCGGGCATCGTCGGCAGGAGGGCCGCGACTGGATCGTGCGAGCCGGGGCAGTGGTGATCGCCACCGGCGGCTGCGCCTTCGCCTCGCATCTGCTGGGGGCCGGCAACAACACCGGTGAGGGGCTGCTGATGGCGGTCGAGGCCGGCGCCGATCTCTCGGGCATGGAGTTCACCAACTACTACACCGTCGCCCCGGCCGGCACGACGATGACCCGGTCGATGGCCTACACCTTCGGCCGCTACTTCGACGCCGATGATCGCGAGTTGGGGATCCATCCCGGGCCGGACATGAACCGGGCGTTGGGCGAGGCGCTGCTGAAGGGGCCGGTGTTCTGCCGTCTGGACCGCGTGCCGCAGGACATCCGCGAGCGCATGCCGCAGGTGCAGCCGAACTTCGTGCTGACCTTCGCGCGGCAGGGGATCGATCCTTATCGCGACCGCTTCGCGGTGACGCTGCGCGCCGAGGGCACCGTGCGCGGGATCGGCGGCCTGCGGCTGCAGGACCAGGACTGCCGCACGCGCGTGAGGGGGCTCTATGCGGCCGGCGACGCGGCGACCCGCGAGCTGGTGGCGGGCGCCACCTCCGGCGGGGGCAATCAGAATTCGGCCTGGGCGCTGTCGTCCGGCCAGATCGCCGGGGCGGCGGCGGCCGGCCTCGCCCTGCGCGAAGGCCGCGGCGTGCAGCGCATCGCCTATGTCGCCGGCCGCGCCGGCCTGCGGCCGTCAGCCGGGGCGCGCAGCTTCGATGTTGGCGCGGCGGTGGAGCTGGCTCGCCGTGAGATGGGCGATCTCGACAAGAACATGTTCCGTCGCGGCGAGGACCTTGCGGCCTCGCTGGACCGCCTGAGTAGCGCATTCGCCGAGCTGGCGACGCATGGCTCGGCGCTTGGGGGCGAGCGCCAGCGGCTGCGTGAGGCGGCCGGGATGCTGGCCGCTGCTCGCTGGAGCAAGGCCTCGGCCCTGGCGCGGGCCGAGAGCCGCGGCATGCACCACCGCTCCGACGCGCCGGCTAGCCGCGCGCAGTTCGCCAGCCGCCAGCGCTCGGGCGGGCTGGAGAGCGTCTGGACCCGTTTCGAGCGCCAGCCGGCGGAGGCCGTCCCATGATCTCGTTCGTCGCCGAGGACCGCTGCGAGCCATGCGGCGCCTGTGTCGCCGTCTGCCCGGCGAATGTCTTCGAGGCGGGGCCGGGCGGGCGCCCGGTCATCGCGCGCCAGACGCAGTGCCAGACCTGCTTTCTTTGCGAGCTCTACTGTCCCGCGGACGCGCTCTACGTCGACCCGGACTGCGAGACCGTCCGGCCTGTCGACCCGGCGCAGGCTGCGCCGCTGCTCGGCCAGTACCGACGCGAGTCCGGCTGGGGCGAGTGGGCCGACGTTTACGCCAACGAGCACTGGCGGATGGGCGAGATCTTCGCCCGCGCCCGCGCCTTGGCGACGCCCCGCACCTGAACCCCCGCAAAACAAGGAGAAGCGGCATGGCTGTGCAAGATACATTGAGGAGCCGGCTGGCGGCGCTGCACGAGGAGCGCAAGCGGACCTGGGAGCCGGCGGCGCTGCAGGCCAACATCGACCAGCGCCGGCGGCTGGTGGAGGCGGCCGATCCGGGTTCGTGGGTGAGGGCCGGCAACGTGGTCGCCCCGTTCACGCTCAGCGAGGTCGACGGGCAGGAACTGACGCTCGATGGTCTGCTGGTCAAAGGGCCGCTAGTGCTGGTGTTCTTCCGGTTCGCCGGCTGCCCGGCCTGCAACATCGCCCTGCCGTACTATCAGGAGCGGCTGGCGCCCGGCCTGGCCAAGCTGGGCGCGACCCTGGTCGCGGTCAGCCCGCAGGTTCCGGAGAAGCTGGCCGAGATCAAGCGTCGTCACGACCTTACGTTCCTGGTCGCCTCCGACCGCAACGAACTCGGCCGGCGGTTCGGGATCCTCTACGAGCCGGACGAGGCGTCGAAGGCCGCATCGCGAGCCAAGGGCTCGTTCATCGGCGATACGACTGGCCTGGGGACCTGGGAGTTGCCGCAGCCGGCGGTGGTGGTGATCGGGCAAGACCGGGTCGTACGGTTCGCCGAGGTCAGCCCCGACTGGCTGGTCCGCGCTGAGGCCGAGACGGTGCTCGAGGCGCTGAGCGTTCCGGCGATCTGAGCCGAAAAAGAACCCCCTCTCCACGGCGTGGAGAGGGGGCGGAGGCTACGCCAATTGGTGGAAGCCGCGCTCGAAGTAGAGCAGGGGAGCGCCGCCCTGGGTCCTGGCGTCGCTGACGTCCAGAATGAAGACCGTGTGGCTCGCCGCGTCGATACGGCAGCAGACCGGGCCGGCCAGCGAAACCAGCGCTTGGCGATAGGCCGGCGGCGATTGCGGCTGCAGGGCCCAGCGATCGGCCGCGAAGCGCTCGCCGGCGCGGTCCGGGCGGGAGAAGCGCTCGGCCTCAGCCTGGTCGTCGTCGGCCAGGATCGACAGGCTGACAGCGTCGGCGTGCAGCAGCGCCTGGTGGGCGCTGGCCGCCTTGCGCACGCAAAACAGAATTCGCGGCGGATCGCTGGAGAGGCCGGTCAGCGAGCTGACCAGCAGCCCGCGCGGACCCTCTGGCGTCCAGCAGGCGACGACCGCCACGCCCGAGGCAAGCTTGGCCAGCCCGTCGCGGAACGCGGCCTCGTCCACCGGCGGCCAGAGCCGGACGACATCGCAGGTCCCCTCGGCGGCGCTCGCCGCCCGCACGCTACCGTCGGCCATGGCGCGACCCCTTAACTGGCGACCGCGGCGGCCCGCGCGTCGCGTTCGGCGACGAGCTGGCGGACGAGAGGCAGCAATTCGGCGCCATAGGCCTTGGCGTCGTCCAGCGGGTCGAAGCCGCGGATCAGGAAGGTGCTGACGCCGAGGTCGTAGTAGTCGAGCAGGCCTTCGGCCACCTGTTCGGGCGTGCCGACCAAGCCCGTGGAGTTGCCGGACGCGCCGGTGACGGCGGCGACGCCGGTCCACAGACGCTTGTCGATCCGGTGGCCCTGGGCGGCGGCCTGCAACAGGCGCTGGGCTCCGACGTTCGGCGGGGCGTGGCCCTCGGTCGCCAGGCCGGCGGCCTTCCGCAATTCGATGGTGCGCGCGACGATGTCGTCGGCGCGTTTCCAGGCCGCCTCTTCGGTGCCGGCGATGACGGGACGCAGCGACAACGAGAAGCGGACGTCGCGGCCGTGCTTGGCCGCAGCGGCGCGGACGCGGGCGATGGTCTCGCGCACCTGGGCCTGGCTCTCGCCCCACAGCGCGAAGATGTCGGCGTGCTTGCCGGCCACTGGAATGGCCTCGTCCGACGAGCCGCCGAAATAGATTGGAATGTGCGGCTTCTGCAGCGGCTTCACCGCGCCGTACGCCTGGACGACGTCGTAGTAGTCGCCCTTGTAGTCGAAGGGCTTTTCGCTGGTCCATTCCTGCCGGACGATGTCCAGGTACTCGCTGGTGCGCGCGTAGCGCTGGGCCTTGGTCAGGTGGTCGCCGTCCTTCTTCATCTCGTCATCGGCGCCGCCGGTGATGATGTGGACCGCAATCCGCCCCTTGCTGAAGTGGTCGAGGGTGGCGAGCTGGCGCGCGGCGATGGTCGGGGCGGTGAAGCCCGGACGGTGGGCGATCATGAAGCCCAGCTTCTCGGTTACGCTGGCCGCGTGCTGGACGATCCCGACGCTTTCGGGCGAGGTCGAACCGAAGGCCACCAGGGCCCGATCGAAGCCGCCGGCGTCGTGGGCCTTGGCGACCTCCTCGACATAGGCGACATCCAGTACCGGCCCTTTGGGCGGATGGATTTCCGATGAATGGTTGGCGCCGATGTAGCCGATGAATTCGACGGGCATGCCGGTCTCCGATCAGGGTGTTCTTCAATTCCGAGTGTAGTGCTGGGAATTGCCGGATCAGGAACGAATTGTTCTCATCGGCCCTATCAGCGACGCTGAAGTCAGGCGCGGACCAGCAGCCGGTCGGGCGAGGTTTCGCGGGCGATGGCCCGGCCTACGGACGGCCGCGCCAGGGTCCGCCGAGCATGGGTGTCGAAAGCTGGGAAATCTGAGGTCGTAATGTCGAGCCGCGGCGCCCAGCGATGGAAGACCAGGGCATAGGGATCGAGCAGGCTGAAGGTCTCGCCGAGCAGCCAGGGCCCGCCGTGCGACAGCCGTTCGTCCAGCTCGGCGAAGGCGGACAGCACGTTCTCGCGGCCGCCGGCGCGGAGCGCGGGCCAGGCGGCCTCGTCGCGGGTGAAACGCTCGGGCCGGAACACTTGGGCGAACGAGACATGCACCGAACTGGAGAACCAACCGATCAGCTCATAGGCGCGGCCGACGGCGATCAGGTCGCCGGCCGGGAGCAACCGAGCGGAAGGATAGGCCTGGGCGATCAGCGTGAGCACCGCGGCGTTCTCGCCGATCGCTTGGCCGTCGATCGCCAGGGCCGGGACGCGGCCGCGCGGGTGCAGGGCCAAGTACTCGGCCGAGCGCTGATCGCCCTCGGCGAGCACGAGGCGGACGGCGTCGAAGTTGGCGCGCGCCTCCTCCAGACCCACGAGAGCGGGCAGGGAGCAGGAACCGCCGGCGAAGTAGAGCGTGAGCGACATGGCGGACCTCAGATGACGTAAAAGCCGTGCGCGCCGTCGCGCGCCAGTTGGTCGACCAGGCCGAATTCCCAGTCGAGATAGGCCTGCATGGCCTCGGCGGCGTTGTCGGTGCCTTCGTAGGGACGGCGATAGACGTCTTCGGGGGCGCTAGCGGCTTGAGTGAATCCGTCTTCGAGCGGCAGGCGTCCGACGATCCACGCGGCCGTACCGCCTTCCAGCACCGCCGGCGTGCGGCCGGTGAGCGCGCCCAGATCGTCGGCCGCGAGGCGGGCCAGAGCTCCGTCCGGCGAGGTCAATACGAGTTCGCGGTCTTGCGGCAGCTGTGTCAGCGCCGCCTCCAGGCGGCTGCGGATCGCGAACCAGGCGCCGGGGATGTGGCCGCGGCGATAGGCCGGGCTGGGGGCCAGGTCGATGACGGTCACCTCGCCGAGGCGGGCATGGAGTTCGGCGGCGGTCAGGGTCGGGGTGTCGGGCAACGCTGGGGCGGCGGCGCGCCAGGGGCCCTTGGCCAGCTCCCCGTCGAAACCGCCGTCCAGCACGTAGACCCCCCAGCCCATCTGGGCGAGCCAGGAGGCGCTCATGTGGGCCCGCACGCCACGGTCGTCGGCCAGCACGATCCGCGCACCGCGGACTGGGGCGAAGACGTCGGTCTCCTGCACCAGCTGGCCGCCGGGGGCGCTGCGGAACCCCGGAATGTGGCCGCTTGCGTAGTCCTCGGGCGGGCGCACGTCGAAGCGGTAGAGGGTGCGGGCCGCATCGCGTCCCAGGATCTCCAGCCCGCGCACGTCGATCACCTTGACCCCGGCGCGGTAGGACACCGCCTGCGCGGCCTTCAGCGCCTCGCCGGCGCGGCCCTCGGAGACCTCCGGGAAGCGATCCTGGCGACCATGTTCCAGGGTCTGGCCGGCCAGCGTCCAGCCGATGGTGCCGTTGCGCAGGGCGAAGACCTTGTTGGGCAGGCCGGCGTTGATCAGCGACTGGGCGCCGATGATGCTGCGGGTGCGGCCGGCGCAGTTGACGATGATGGTGGTCGAGGGATCGGGCGCGATCTCGCGCGCTCGCAGCACCAGTTCTGCGCCCGGCACGCTGACGCCGCGCGGGATGCTCATGGTGTTGTATTCCTCGAACCGGCGCGCATCGAGGACGACCAGGTTTTGTTCCTGTTCGATCAACGCCTTGGCGTCGGGGGCGGGGACCGAGGGCGTGTGCCGCCGGCTCTCGACCAGCTCGCCGAAGGCCTTGCTGGCCGAATTGACGTCCTGGAAAAGCTCCAGGCCGGCCTGGCGCCAGCCGGCAAGGCCGCCGGCCAGAGCCGAGACCTGGGTGTAGCCGAGGGCGCGCAGCCGCTCGGCCGCCTTAGGAACCAGGCCTTCGTCGTTGTCGTAGAGCACGATCTTGGTGGCGCGCCGCGGAACCCGGTCGAGGATCTCCAGCTCCAGCCGGCTGAGCGGCAGTTGGGCGGCGAACAGCGGATGGTCCTTGGCGAAGGGGTCTTCCTCGCGCAGGTCGATCAGCGCCACCTCGCGGCGGGCGATCCAGTCCAGGCGAACGTCGGCGGGTGAGGTTTCCGAGATCATGCTTCAGAGGCTCTTGGAGGCGTCCCAGAGATTGGGCAGCACGCTGTTGGAGTAACCGGAGATGAAGGGCTTGGGCCGCCCTTCGGCGTCGTAGGTCGAGCGCCGCACCGCGCCGATGTTGGCGCCGTAGACGTGGATGCTGACGGAGTCGCGGTCGTCAAAGGCGTTGGACACCTGGTGGATGTCGCCGATGGTCGGGGACACGGTCTCAACCTCGCCGGGCTCCAGCCGGTGCGGCGGGCCGTGGGGCGCGAGCAGGCCGTCCGGTCCCCGCTCGAAAGCCTGGGAGATCTCGGCGCCGCGCAGGACGCCGACCAGACCCCAGACGGTGTGATCGTGGACCGGGGTCTGCTGTCCGGGACCCCACACAAAGCTGACGATCGAGAACCGCTGGCGGCTGTCGCAATGCAGCAGGTGTTGGCTGTAGCGCTCGGGATTGGACTGGGCGAAGGCGTCCGGCAACCAGTCGTCGTGGGCGACCAAGTCGGCCAGCAGGGTCTTCCCCGCCTCCAGCACCTGCGCCTCGGCCGCGTTTGCGTCCAGGAGTGCGGCGATGTCGGAGACGAAGGTGCGGAGGCGGGGAAGGTTCACAGGGCGTACCTCAGCGTCAGGAGGACGGTCCGCGGGTCGGGGAAGTTCTGGTAGTAGACCCCGGTGCTGGGCGTGTAGGTGGCGCTCACTGGCTTGTCAGAGTCCAGCAGGTTGCGGCCCGAAAGCACCAGCGACCAACGTGGATCGGGCGACGTCCAGGTCGCGACGGCGTTCAGGAAGCCCTGGGCCGGGATCGTGTGCTGGCCCCCGGGCGAGGGGATCGCGTTCGAGTAGGTCTTGGTCTGGTACTGGGCGTTGACGCCCAGCCGCAGCGCACCAGGGATATCGACCGGCACATCCCAGGTCAGGCCGCCAGACAGGCTCCAGCGCGGCGAGTTGGTCAGCCGATTGCCGTCGGCGTCGACCCCGGCCCCGCCGGCGCCCTTGTACTCGTCGTAGATCGCAAACAGGTAGCCGGCCGAGAACTGGGCTGAGAGCTGCTCGCTGAGCCGCGCGTCGGTCTCCAGTTCAACGCCATAGCTGTGCGCCTGGCCGGCGTTGCCGCGGCGGCTGCCGACATAGGCCGGGTCGTAGAAGGCCACCTGCAGGTTCTGGTAGTCGTTGTAGAACACCGCCAGGTTTGCCCGCAGGCGGTGGTCGAGCCACTCGCTCTTGAGGCCCGCCTCGTAGGTGATCACGTCCTCGGGCGCGAAGGGCAGGGTGGCGAGGTCGAGGCGCGTGGCGCGGTTGTCGAAGCCGCCCGACTTGAAGCCCTTGGAATAGGTCAGGTAGCCGAGCACGTCCGGCGTCCAGGCGTACTGCACCGACAGCTTCGGCGTGATCGCCGACCAGATCTTCTGAGCCTCGCCCTTGATCGAGGGGGCGACGACCTGGCCGGCCAGGTTCAGCACGGCGTTGTCGAAGGTGAAGGTCTTCTCTTCGTTGGTCCAGCGCAGGCCGCCGGTCAGCTTCAGCTTGTCGCTGACGCTCCAGGTCGCCTCGCCGAACACCGCATAGGCGTCCGTGTTGGTGACGTTGTGGGCGCGTAGGAAGTTGTAGTTGCCCGGCGTCGTGACCGGGTCGGTGTTCAGGGCGTTGCGGCGGCTGTAGCCGTCGCGCTCCACGAAGAAGCGCTCGTGCAGATAGAAGAGCCCGGTGGTGAAGGTGACCGCGCCGTAGTCGCCGTTCAGCTGGATTTCCTGGGTGTAGTACTGATCGTTGTAGTGGATCAGGTTCTTCTGGATGAGGGCTGCTTCCCCGTCGTTGTCGTAGTTCACGGGGTTGAGGTTGAAGCCGCCGTAGGCGCTGATCGACTTCAGTTGCAGGCGGTCTGAGAGGTCGTAGGTGATCCGCAACGAGCCGGAGATCTGGTCGAGGTCCTGGGTCGGCGGGACCTCGGAATAGGACTTGGTCTTGTCGAAGACGCCGCCCGGCTGGCGGACCGGGATGTAGGAACGTGTGTCGCTGCGGTCGCGCAGGGCGTTGATGGTCAGCAGCGCGTCCAGCCGATCATTAGGCGTCCAGCGCAGCTTGGCGCGGTAGGCGTCAAGGTTGATACGGTTGACGTCGTGGCCGAGGGTCGGGTCGTCGGTGACGCCGTCGCGCTTGTGGTGGATATAGGAGAAGCTGCCCGACAGCGTGTCAGTGAGCGGCCCCTCGACCAGGGCGCGGACATCGACCGCGCCGTAGTTGCCTAGCCCCACTTCGCCCTTCAGCCGCAGGTCGCGGCCGGGATCGCGGGTGATGATGCGCAGGGCGCCGGCGCTGGAGTTGCGGCCATAAAGCGTGCCCTGCGGACCGCGCAGCACCTCGATCCGCTCCAGGTCGTTGAACTCGACCATCGAGCCGATCTGGCGTGGGATGTAGACGTCGTCGACATAGACGGCGAGCACCGGCTCCTGGATCGGATCGCTCTCGCCGACGCCGCGCAGCGAATAGGTCTGGGTCGTGTGGCTGATCGTGACCCGGCTCACCGAAAGGTTCGGCACCGAGCCGGCCAGATCGCGGATGTTGTCGATCTTGCGGTCCGCCAGCGTCTGGGCGCTGAAGGCGGAGATCGCGATCGGGGTCTCCTGGAGGTTGGTCGCGCGCCGCTCGGCGGTGACGATCAGTTCCTCCACCGACGGCGCGTCTGCAGCGGCGTCCTCCGCGGCCGCGCTTCCGGACCAGGCGACCGCGCCGGCCAGCGCGACCGAGGCGAGCAGCGCCGGCCGCGGATTTCGATGTTCAGGTTTCCAAAGCATTCTGACGCCCCGTGTTGAGATGAGGGCGTTGAATAGCTTCGAGTGAAGCGCGGCAACGTACATTAGCTGTTTTTGCGTATAGGTGATCTATTATCGAGATGGCGAATACTATAGATCATGAATATTCAATACTTGGGGGCGAGGTCGGTATTCAGGTCTTGAGTCCAGAGTTTGCTGACGTCGACTTTGGCGGGGATCGCGCCGATCTGGGCGAAGACATCTGCGACTGTCTGCTGCGAGGCGATCGCTTCCTCGTTGACGGGGGCGAGCTCTGTCCGGGCGCTGCGCTCTCGGTGCTGTTGCTCGTAGACCGCGACGGGCACGCCGGTGGCCTTGGACTGGGCCGCGGCCCAGAGCGATGGGTTGGCGTCGGCCCAGTCGTAGGCGCGGCGCACGCGCTGCAGGTGGTCGACGATCGCGGCGCGGCGTGGCGGGTCGAGGAGGGCCTCGTCGAGGGCGGCGTGCAGGTAGTTGCCAGACAGCCGGCCAAGCCCGGTGGTCAGCACCCGTGCGCCGAGCTGAGAGCGGGCGAGGTTGCCCTGCACCCCATAGATGACCCAGGCGTCGAGCGATCCTTGGCTGAAGGCTGACAGCCCGTCCTGCGGCGAGAGCGCGATCGGCGAGACGTCGGCCAGGGTCAGGCCCTGCTCGGCCAGCAGCCGCACGAGGAAGTACTGCGCGGTCGTGGCGCGGACATAGCCGATGCGCTTGCCCTTGAGATCAGCCGGGGTGCGGATCGGCGAGTCCTTGGGGACCAGCGTCACCTGCGAATTGACGTCGCCCTTCTGCACCGCGACCAAGCGCAGATGAGTGGGCCGGCCAGCCACGAAGACGGGCGGGATCTCGCTCATTGAGCCGATGTCGATGGCGCGCGCATCGATGGCCTCGGTGATCAGGTTGCCGCCGGCGAACTCGGCCCACTGGACCTTGTAGGGCGTCTGATCGAGACCGGCCGCCTGCAGCAGGTGATGCACGCCGCCCTTGTAGGTGGCCACGCGCAGCACGTCGGCCGAGGCTGCGCCGCGCGGCGCGCAGGCGGCCAGCGCCGCGCCGGCCGCCAGCAGCCCGCGGCGCGAAAAGCTGGTCACGCTCATCAGTCGAACAGGTCCGGCTCTTCTTCGCTGACCACGTCCCAGTAGGGCTGGAAGGCGTAGATCCCGCCGACCTCGCTGCCGACCTGGCCGGCGGTGTGGCGGGCGACTTCGGGGGGCATAGGCCGGGTCTGACCGGCCGCCTCGGCCAGCAACTGCACCTGGCAGGCGTTTTCCATGGCCAAGTAGCGCCAGACCGCCGCCTCGACGCTTTGGCCGACGGTCAGGATGCCGTGGTTCTGCAGGATCACCGCCTTGCGGGGGCCGAGCGCCTCGGCGATCTTTTCGCCCTCGCTGGTGTCGAGCACGACGCCGGAGAACTCCTCGAAGAGCGAATGGTCGTCGTAGAAGGCCGCGGCGTCCTGGGTCAGCGGGTCGAGCAGGCGGCCGAGCGCCGACCAGGCCTTGCCATACAGGGAGTGCGAGTGGGCGGCGGCGATCACGTCGGGCCGAGCCTTGTGCAGCTCGGAGTGAATGGCGAAGGCCGCGCGGTTCAGGCGCGGCTTGGCGTGGGCCGGCGGCTGGACGATCTCGCCCTCATGGCTGACCAGCATCAGGTCCGAGACGGTGATCCGGCTGAAGTGGACACCCGCCGGATTGACCCAGAAATGGTCGGGATGCTCGGGATCGCGGGCGGTGATATGGCCGGCGCCGCCCATGTCGAAACCGTTGCGCGCAAACAGTCGGTAGCCAGCGGCCAGCCGCTGCTTGCGATAAAGGCGCTCGGCTTCCAGCGTCGGCTGCTGGGGCACGACGCCGGGCGCGCCGAACGCGCGCTCGGGCAGGGCCGTCTCGATCTTGTCCGGATGGGACGCCCGCAAGGGGCGCTGAAGGGGCAGGTTCATGCGGGCTCCTGGCTCAATAGCCGCGGACGGTGTCGACCAGGTCGGCCAGCGGCGCGCCCTCGCGGAACCGAGCGAGGTTGGCGGCGAACTGGGCGGCGAGGTTGCGCCGGGTGTCGGGGGTGTGGACCGAAGTGTGCGGCGAGAGCCGGACCTTCGGGTGATTGTAGTAGCGGTGATTGAAGGGCAGCGGCTCGGGGTGGGTGACGTCGAGACTGGCGCGCGCCACCCGGCCGTCGTCCAGCGCCTCCAGCAGCGCGGCGTCGTTGATCAGGGCGCCGCGGGCGATGTTGATCAGGTGCAGGCCGGGCTTGGCGCGGGCCAGCACCTCGGGGCCGATCAGGCCGACGGTTTCCGGCGTCGCCGGTGCGGCCAGCACGACATAGTCCGAGCGGGCGAACAGATCGCCAAGGTCCTGCAACTGCTCGACGCCGGGGACGCCGATTGGGGCGGTGGAACGGCGGACCGCGACCACGTCCAGCCCCAGCGCCTGGGCGCGCGGGGCGAGGGCCTCGCCGATCGAGCCAAAGCCGACCAGGCCAAGGGTCTTGCCGGCGACGAGGCTGAGCGGGGTCGGCGCCCATTGCTCGAACCTGTCGATCCAGATCTCCGGCAGGCGCTTGGCCTCGGCGAAGATCGCAGCCAGGGCGAACTCGGCCAGGGCCACCGCCGACGACCCGCGCGCTGAGGTCACCGCAGGACCGTCGAACAGCCACTCCGGATAGAAGTCGATGCCGACCGAGACGAGCTGCACCCACTTCACATTGAACGGCCATCCCGGCGGCGGGGCGACCGGCAGCGAGCCGCCGGCCTTGCGGAAGGGCGCGGCGATCAGCACCTGGGCCTCGCGCGGCAGGCCCGCCGGGGTTCCGACTGGAACCCCGACGATGTCCACGTCGGGAAGCTGTTCGGCGAAGGCGGTGTTGAACGCCTCGTTCAGCTGGCTGGCGACGACGAGCCGGCTCATGGCTATTCGGCCGCCAGGATTTTCGGCGCGCCGCGCTGGGCCACCGCCGCGCGCAGCTGCGGCAGCAGTTCGCGGCCGTACTCGATCGCGTCCTCCAGCGGGTCGAAGCCGCGGAACAGGAACTTGGTGATCCCGAGGTCGTAGTAGTCGAGCAGGGAGTCGACGACCTGCTCGGGCGTGCCGACCAGCGAGGTGGAATTGCCCTGCGCGCCGGTCAGGGCGGCGATCTCGGTCCAGAGCCGCTTGTCGCGCACCTTGCCGCCGGCCGCGGCCTCCAGCAGGCGCTGGCCGCCGCGCGCGGTGGCGTAGCGGGTCGGCGCCCCGCCGCCGGCGGCCTTCAGCGCCTTGGCGTCCTCCAGGATCCGCTCGGCGCGGGCCCAGGCGTCTTCCTCGGTGCGGCCCAGGATCGGGCGCAGCGACAGCGAGAACTTGATCTCGCGGCCGTTTTGCGCGGCCGCGGCCCGGACGCGTCCGACGATTTCGCGGACCTGCTCAACCGTCTCGCCGAACAGCGCGTAGACGTCGGCCTGGCGGCCGGCGATCTCGAGCGCCTCGTCCGAAGAGCCGCCGAAGAACACCGGCAGGTGCGGCTGCTGCAGGGTCTTCACAGCCGCCGGCGCGCCCTTCACCCGGTAATGCGGGCCGTCGTGGTCGAAGGGGCCGTTGCTGGTCCAGGCCTTCTTGAGGACGGTGATGTAGTCGTCGGTGCGGGCGTAGCGCTCCTCCTTGGTCAGGAAGTCGCCGTCGCGCTGCTGCTCCTCGTCCGAGCCGCCGGTGATGATGTGCACCGCCAAGCGCCCATCGCTGAGATGGTCCAGCGTCGCCAGCTGCCGGGCGGCCACGGTTGGGGACGTCACGCCCGGACGATGGGCGAGCAGGAACTTCAGCTTCTCGGTCTGTTGGGCGGCGTAGGCTGCGACCTGGAAGCCGTCGGGCGAGGCCGAGTTGTAGCCGATCAGCACGCGGTCGAAGCCGGCGTACTCATGGGCCTTGGCGTGGGCGGCGAGGTAGGCCTTGTCGATCAGGCCGCTCTTCGCCGGGTGGGTCTCGGACGCGTACTGGGTCGAGATCAGGCCCAGGATCTCAAGGTCGGGCGTATCGGTCATGGGGAGTGCTCCGGGGAGGGAGGGGAAGGGATCAGCGGGCGAGCGCGGCGAAGGCCGCCTTGCCGGCGCCGGCCAGGACGACGTCGGCCTGGGGCGTGTGGACGCGGCCGCAGAGGACGTCGCGGTAGTGGCGCTGCAGCGGGTTGTGACGCGAGAGGCCGGGATTGCCGCTGGCGGCGATGGCCTTCTCGACGGCGGCGATGGCGTTCTCGGTGACCAGGTGCTTGACCAGGCCGCCGTACGGCGCGCCCAGCCTGCCCTCGGCGGCGGAGTCGAGCAGCACGCGGTTCTGCAGCAGCAGGCCGTCGATCTCGCCGACTAGTTCCTGGAAGCGCGGCAGGGTGGCCAGCGACGCGCCCAGATTGGCCGGCTTGCGGTCGACGACGAAATGCACGAACCAGTCGCGGGCCGAGCGGGCGGCGGCGTCGTAGATCGCGGCGGTGAGCACCGGCGACCAGACGGCCATGGCGGGGTCCGGCGGCTGCGGCGAGCTTGGCGGCCGCGGCGACAACGCATGGTGCTCGGGGATCGGGGCAGCCTCGAAGATCACGTCGTGGCTGCCGCTGGCGCGCAGGCCGGTGTGGTCCCAGGTCTCTTCGATCCGTCGGCCGGGGGCGTCCTTGTGCACAAGGAAGCCTCCGACGCGGGGCTCGTCCTCGTCGGTGCGCGCCCAGACGATCATCCAGGTCAGGGCCGGCGAGCCAGTCGAGTAGATCTTGCGTCCAGACAGGCTCCAGCCATCGGCCGTGCGCCGCGCCACGGTCGCGGGGAGGCCGCCCCGCGCGGGGGTGCCGAGATCGGGCTCGACCCGCAGGGCGTTGATCAGCGCGCCATTCTCGACGGCGTCGCGGACCACCTTGGCCTTGAGGTCGTCGGTGAAGCCCGCGCGGCCGTCGAGCGACGCGTGGAACAGGTACTGCATCGTCAGCACCAGGGCGGTGGCGGGCTCTCCTCTCGCCACGGCCGCGACCACCTTCAACGTCGTCGGCAGGTCGGCCGCGCGGCCGCCGAAGCGGGCCGGGGCGGTCAGCGCCAGCAACTGCTCCTGATGCAGCCGCGCGAAGTTCTCGAACGGGAAGCTGGAGTCGCGATCATGCTGCTCGGCCCCGGCCGCGAAGGCCGCGGTGAGCTCGGGCAGCAGGGCGTCGAGATCCTGGTCCGGCGCGATCGCCGTGGCGGCAAGCGCGCTCACGCGACCACCTCGCCGCTCGGGAACGAGATCAGCGCGCCCTCTTGGGCGACCGGACGCAGGTTCTGCACGCCCAGATGCCCGAGCAGCCGCTGGCGGACGGCTTGGAAGGCGGCGTCGGCCTCGCGCGGGCGGGGCAGGGCGATCACCTCCTCGGCGGCGATCTGGCCGTGATCGAGCACCAGCACGCGGTCGGCGAGGGCGATGGCCTCGTCGACGTCGTGGGTGACCAGCAGCACCGCCGGGGCATGTTTGCGCCACAGCGACAGCACCAGCTCGTGCATCCGCAGCCGGGTCAGGGCGTCGAGGGCGGCGAACGGCTCGTCGAGCAGCAGCAGGCCGGGCTCGCGGATCAGGGCGCGGGCCAGAGACACGCGCTGGCTCTCGCCGCCGGACAGCGTCGCCGGCCAGACATCCAGCCGGTGATCGAGGCCGACCTCGCCGAGCGCGGCCTCGGCGCGGGCGCGGACGTCCTTGCCTTTGAGGCCCAGGGCCACGTTGCGCCACACCCGCTTCCAGGGCAGCAGCCGGGCGTCCTGGAACACGACGGCGCGGGCCGCCGGGGTGACGACGTCCTGGCCGGGCGCGGGGTCGAGCCCGGCGAGCGTGCGCAGCAGCGTGGTCTTGCCCGACCCGCTGCGGCCCAGCAGGGCGACGAACTCGCCCGGGGCGATGTCGAGGTCGAGGTCTTTCAGGACCACGGTGTCGCCGAACCGGCGGGTGAAGCCGCGAACCCGGACGACCGGTTCGCGGTCGTGCGTGGCGGCGGAGCGAAGAGGCGAGATGGACACGGGTCGCGGCCTTTCGTGCGGAGGTCGGAGCCGAGGCTCAGGATTTGATGAGGGCCGGCCGCCAGGCGAGCGCGCGTTGCTCGACGGTGCGGACGATGAGGTCGGCGGTCAGGCCCAGCAGGGCGTAGACCAGCAGGCAGACGACGATGATGTCGGTGCGCATGAAGTCCCGGGCGTTGTTGATCAGGTGGCCGAGCCCGGCGGAGGCGTTGATCTGCTCGGCGACGACGAGGACCAGCAGCGCGACGCCCATGGAGTAGCGCAGGCCGACCAGGAACGAGGGCAGGGCGCCGGGCAGGATCACCTGAGTGATCTGCTGGGCCGGGCTCAGGCCGAAGCTGCGCGCGGCCTCGACCAGTCGGACGTCGACGCCGCGGATGCCGGAGAACAGGTTGAGGTAGATCGGGAACACCGTCGCCACGGCGATCAGGGTGATCTTCGGCGCCTCGCCGATCCCGAACCAGACGATGAACAGCGGGGTGAGGGCCAGGCTGGGGATCGTGCGCTTGATCTGCATCAGCGGATCGACCGCCGTCTCGCCTGCGCGCGACAGTCCGGCGATCAGCGCCAGGGCGGTTCCGGCCACCACGCCGATCGCCAGGCCGACGCTGGCGCGCGCCAGCGAGACCAGCAGGTTCGACGGCAGTTCGCCGCTGATCGTCAGCTCCCAGAGCGCGCCGATGACTGTCGAGGGCGCAGCCAGGATGCGCGGCGGAATGACCCCGGTGCGCGAGCCCAACTCCCACAACAGCAGCAGCAGCACCGGCGACAACCAACGAGCATTGCTAATGCTCAGCCGTGGCAGGCGAAGCTCGATAGGTTTTCTGGCGGCGGTCGATAGAGACACTGAAAAGGCTCCGAACGTTTGCCGCACAAGGGAAAATTCCGCTTGGCGTTTCGTCAGAAAGCCCATTAATTCCTATCAACTCAATAGACTTATATTCAACTGAGCTATCAGAGAAACTCATAGGTAAGCCCTTGGCTGTGAACTTGCCGACCGAGCTGCTGCGAAGCTTCGCCGCCATCGTGGATTCCGGATCGATGCTGCGCGCGACCGAGCGGGTCTATGTCACCCAGTCGGCGCTGAGCCTGCAGATGAAGCGGCTGGAGGAGGCGGTCCAGGCGCCGTTGTTCCACCGCGACGGCCGCCGTCTGGTGCTGACGCCGGTCGGTCAGAGCCTGCTGGGCTTCGCGCGCGAAATGCTGGCCACCAACGACCGCGCGGTGGCCGCCCTGACCGGCGGAGCTTTGGCGGGGCCGGCCCGCGTGGGCTTGGTGCAGGACTTCGCCGAGACGCTGCTGTCGGGCGTGCTGGCGCAGTTCGCCCAGCTGAACCCCGACGTCCAGCTGCAGGTGCGGGTGGGCGGGTCGCAGGAACTGCTGGAGCTGCTGAAGTCCGACCGCCTGGACGTGGTGCTGTGCATGGGGGCCGGCGATGACCCGTCGGCCGTGCGCGTCGCGCCGACGATCTGGATGGGCGATGCGGCGCTGCTCGAGCAGGAGGTGCTGCCGTTGGCGATTCTAGAGGAGCCTTGCCGCTTCCGCGATGCGGCGCTGGCGGCGCTGAAGGCCGCCGGCCGGCCGTATCGGGTGGTGCTCGAGACCCCGAGCCTGTCGGTGCTGCGCGCGGCGGTGACCGCGGGACTGGGCGTCACCTGCCGCACCGAGATGTTCTCCGACCGGACGCTCGAGGGCGTCGGCCTGCCGGCGCTGCCGGCGGTCGGCTACGCGAGCCATACGCGGCATGAGCCGCACCAGACGATCTCTCGACTAGCCGATCTCATGCAAACCGCGGTCCTGAAACTATGAGCGAACACGACGCCCTTTCCGATCCCGCCCTCGATCAGCTGTTCCGCAGCGCCAGGTCGGCCAACGCCTGGACGTCGGAGGCGGTGCCCGAGAGCCTGCTGCGGCAACTCTATGATCTCGTTAAACTCGGCCCGACCTCGGCCAACGTCTCGCCAGCCCGGTTCGTGTTCCTGGTCACGCCGCAGGCCAAGGCCCGGCTCGCGCCGCACCTGTCCAGCGCCAACCGCGCCAAGTCGCTGGCCGCCCCGGTCACTGCGATCATCGGCTATGATCTGAACTTCGCCGAGAAGATCCCCGAGCTGTTCCCGCACAATCCCGGCGCCAAGGCGTGGTTCGCTGATCCCGAGCTGGCGGCGATCACGGCGCTGCGCAATGGCACGCTGCAGGGCGCATATCTGATGCTGGCCGCCCGCGCGCTGGGCCTGGACTGCGGGCCGATGTCCGGTTTCGACCATGCCGGCGTTGACGCCGAGTTCTTCGCCGGGACTTCGCTGGTCAGCAACTTCGTCTGCAACATCGGCTACGCGGACCACAGCGGCGCCTTCGCCCGACTGCCGAGGCTGTTGTTCGAAGACGCCTGCCGGATCGAGTAGGAGTCAGGCGGTCACGGTCACCTTGAGGAAGGTGGCGGGGATCTCGGTGCGTCCTGCGTCGCCGCGGTTCTGACTTTCGAACAGGGCTGAGAGTTCCGACTGCAGCTGCGCCTCGCGGCCGTCGTCCTTGGCGGCGGCGAAGGCGTTCATGGTCGGGCCGTAGTAGTCGCGGAACACTGCCAGGAAGCTGTCGGGCGAGCCCGGGTGGCGGAAGGTGTAGGTCGCCCGCTCGCAGCTGATCCGGTCGGCCGGCACGCCGGCCTGGCCGAAGCGGTCGCGGACATTGTCCTCCAGCCCCCAGGTGACGGGGCTGATGAAGCCCTCCGGCGGCGGCGGCGTATAAGCCGCGCTGGTCTGCAGGATCTTGGCGATCAGGGTCGGGTCGCCGGGAATCCAATTACCCATGACGATGCGGCCCCCCGGTCGGGTGACGCGGACCATCTCGCGCGCGACGTCGAACGGGCGCGGCGCGAACATCGCCCCGAACATGCTGACCACCAGGTCGAAGCTGTCGTCGGCGATCCCTTCGAGGTTGGAGGCGTCGCCCTCCTCGAAGCGCAGGTTTGACAGGCCGGCGGCCTTGGCGCGTTCGCGGCCGGCGGCCACGAGGTTGGATGCGATGTCGACGCCGAGCACGTTGGCGCCTCGCTGGGCTGAGGGCAGGGCGGTGGTGCCGTCGCCGCAGCCGAGGTCGAGGACGTCCATCCCCGCCTTGACGTCCAGGCCGGCGACCACTTCGTCGCCGCTTTCACGCATGGTGGAAGCCAGGCGCGTGAAGTCGCCTTTCTCCCACAGGGCCTTGTTAGGATTCATCTGGCGCTCTCCGAGATAACGTCGTTCTCGATACTATCTTCGGAGCGCGCGCGCCATCAGGCGTGCACCGCAGGGCCGGTCAGCGCAGGACGGTGCCGATGAAGTTGTCGATGTAGCGCGCGACGGCGGCGTCGACCTGCGGGCGCGGCGGCATCTCGGTCGTGGTGGTGAAGTGCTCGCGGCGGATCAGGGTCAGGCCGGCGGCGAACATCCGCGCAGTTTCGCGCGGGTCTGGGGCGATCAAGCCGTGCGCCTGCGCGAAGTGGGCGCAGTAGTCGGCGAGCAGCTGGATCTCCTCGCGGTAGAGGGCGTCGTTGAATCGCTGTTGGCCGGGGCCGCCGGGGCCTTCCTTGCTGATCATCGCCATGTAGCGGTGCTCGCGCGGGTCGATCCAGCGATCGACCAGATGCCGACCGCAGAGCCGGAAGAAGGCAGGCGGGTCGTCGGCCAGGGCGCGATATTCCGGGCTCTTCAGGCGCTGGACGAATTCAGCCGGGCCCCATTGGGCGATCAGGGCGTTGTAGAGGTCGTCCTTGCCCGCGAAGTGGTTGTAGAGGCTGCTCTCGCGCAGGCCCGCCGCCCGGGCCAGCATCCGCATCGAGGTTCCGGCGAAACCATGCTGGGCGAACAGCTCCAGCGCGGCGTCCATGATCCGCCGCCGCGTCGTGCCTTCCTCAGCTCTGTCCATCACCTGCATGGCCCGGTCGTACGCTGAAACCACCCGGCTCAACAATCGCCCTTGTGACACGAACGAACGTTCGTTACGAGTTGCGTCAACGCGGCGAACGATCGTTCGTGGACCGGCGCGTAAGCCGCCGGCGACAAGCTCCAGGGAGGAACCATGAGCCGGATTTTCGGGAAGGTCTGCCAGAACGGTTACGTCGTGCGCGACATCCAGGCGGCCATGAACCACTGGATCGACGTCATGGGCGTTGGCCCCTGGTTCTACATCGAGGACGTCAAGACCGACTGGTTCAAGCACCGCGGCGTCGACTCCGACGTGAAGATGTCGATCGCGCTGGCCAATTCCGGCGACCTGCAGATCGAGCTGATCCAGCAGCGCAACGACGCCCCCTCGATGTACAAGGAGTTTCTGGACGCAGGGCTCGAAGGCCTGCAGCACATGTCTTACTGGACCCACGACTATCAGGGGCTCTACGACAAGGCGCTGGGACTGGGCTACGTCGTCGGCCACGAGGGCGCGATCGGCGGCGAGAAAGGCCGCTTCGCCTATTTCGACACCCAGGCGCACCCGGGCACCATCGTCGAGATTTCCGACATCAGCGGCACGAAGGGCCGCACCTTCGAGCACATCCGCAAGGTCGCCGAGGGCTGGGACGGGACCGACCCGATCCGGATCATCAAGTGAGCGGCCCGACCATGCGCGCGCTGCTGCCGTCGGCCGAAGGTCCGAAGCTGGCGCAGGCGCCGCGGCCGGAGCCGGGACCTGGCCAGGTGCTGGTGCGAGTGCGCGCCGCGCCGCTGAACAGAGCCGATCTGGCGATGCTGCGCGGGGCCTCGCACGGCACGGTCGGCGGCAAGGGTGCGCCGCTGGGCCTGGAGTGGGCGGGCGAGATCGCAGCGCTCGGCGAGGGAGTCAGCGGCTGGAAGATCGGCGATCAGGTGATGTCTGCGGGCGGCGGCGGCTTCGCTGAGTATGCCCTGGGCCATTCGGCGCTGATCCACGCGATCCCCGAGGGGCTCGACTTCGCCCGAGCCGCGGCGATGCCGGTGGCGATCCAGACCATGCACGACGCCATCACCACGCATGGCGCGCTGGCGGCCGGGCAGAGCGTGCTGATCCTGGGGGCAAGCTCGGGCGTCGGGCTGATGGGCTTGCAGATCGCTCGCGAGCTGGGCGCTGGGCTGGTGATCGGCACCTCGAGCTCGCCCGACAAGGCCGCGCGTCTGCCGCAGTTCGGGGCCGACGTCGTGGTGTCGACGAGCGAGCCGGGCTGGGTCGAGGCGGTGCTGGCGGCGACCGACGGCAAGGGCGTCGACCTCGTCGTCGACATGCTGGCCGGGCCGCTGTTCAACGACACCCTGCGAGCTACGAAGATCGGCGGCCGGATCGTCAATGTCGGCCGCATGGCCGGCGAACGCGGCGAGGTCGACTTCGACCTGCATTCGATGCGGCGGATCACCTATGTCGGCGTCACCTTCCGCACCCGCAGCGGGCGTGAAGTGATCGAGCTGGTTGGCAAGGCGCGCGCTGCACTGGCCCCGGCCCTGGCCGCGGGACGGCTGACCATCCCCGTCGACGCCTGCTTTGACCTGGCCGACGCGCCGGCGGCCTTCGCGAAGATGTCGGCCAATCGGCACTTCGGAAAAATCGTCCTGACCATCGACTGAGCGGCCGGAGGCCCAAGATGCACTATCCCGACCTCGAAAATCTGTCGCCCGAGCTCAAGGAGATCCTGGCCGGCAAGCGTGACGCCAACGTCTACAAGATGCTGATGCACTCGCCGAACCTGGCCCCAGGCTTCACCGCCCTGGCCGACGCGGCGATGTGGAGCAAGAAGTGGCCCGCGACCTGGCGTGAGCTGGCGATCGTCCGGGTCGGCCGGCTCTACAACTCTCCCTACGAAGTCCATCAGCACGAACAGATCGGCCGGCTGATGGGTTTGAGCGACGAACAGCTGGCGGCCTGCGCTCTTGGCGCTGATCAGTCGGCGCTATCGGACGACGAGCGCACGATCCTGCGCCTGACCGACGCCCTGGTGGAACGCCACACGCTGAGCGCGGCCGAGCGGGACGAGGGGCTGAAGATCCTCGACGTCAACGGCTTTGCGGACTTCGTGATGACCGTCGGCTTCTACCAGCTGGTCAGCAACTTCCTGAATGTCTTCGAGGTCGAAATCGAGCCGCATGACCTGTTCCCCAAGCCGGACGGGCGCCGCGCCCAGGCGGTGAAGGCGTGAGCGGGCTGGCGGGCAAGGTCGCCGTCGTCACCGGCGGCGGCACCGGCATCGGACGGGCGATCAGCCTGCGGCTGGCGCGCGACGGCGCCGACGTGGTCGTGGTCTCCAATGTCGCGTCGCAGGCGCAGGCGGTGGCCGACGAGGTCAGCGCTCTCGGGCGAAAGGGCGGGGCGCGCGTGGTGGACGTCACCGACGCTGCTGCGGTGGTCGAGCTGGCCGCAGCAGTCGAGGCGGAATTCGGCCGGGCGGACATCCTGGTGACCAGCGCCGGCGTTATGGGCGCACGCGCCTTCCTGACCGACACGCCGGTCGAGGAATGGCGCAAGACGATCGAGGTCAACCTCAACGCCGGCTTCTACTGCATCAAGGCGTTCCTGCCGGGCATGCTGGCGCGCGACAGCGGCCGGATCATCACCGTCTCGTCGATTTCCGGGAAGCTGCCGGCGGCGATGAACAGCGACTATGCGGCCTCCAAGCACGGGGTGATCGGCCTGACCAAGGCGCTGGCGCTGGAACTGGGGATCCTGGGCAAGAACGGGATCACCGCCAACGCCTTGTGCCCTGGGACGACGGACACTCCGATGATGGACCAGATCACCGACCACATGCTGCCCAAGAGCCGGATGACGCGCGACGAGTTCATCAAGAAGGCGGTGGCGTCCAAGAGCATTCAGCGCCGGTTGCTCGACCCAGAGGAGATCGCCGACATGGCTGGGTTCCTCGCTTCGGACCAGGCGCGCGGCATCACCGGTCAGGCGCTCAACGTTTGCGGCGGGGCGGTGCTCTTCTAAGCGTCAGTCGGTCTGGCCGCCGCCAAGGGCGATGTAGAGCGATACCTGGTTGCGCAGGTTGGCTCCGCGCAGTTGGAGCAGCGATTGCTGGGCCGAGAACAGGTTCCGTTCGGCGTCGAGCACTTCGAGATAGATGGCGATCCCGTTCGCGTAGCGCAGGTGTGCGGTTTCGGCGAGCCGCTCCTGGGCGGCGACGGCGAGCTCCTGGGCGGTGATCTGGTCGGCGATGTAGCGCCGGCCGGCCAGTGCGTCGGCGACATCCTGGAAGGCGCCTTGCACGGTTCGTTGGTAGGTGGCGACGGCGATGTCGCGCTGAGCCCGAGCGGTGTCGAGCTGCCCGCGGCGGGCGCCCCAGTCGAGCAGCGGCAGGACGATCCCGACGCCGTAATTCCAGGCCTGGCGGTCGGCGCCGACGAGGCCGTCGAGCTCGCGGGAGGCGTACCCGGTGGCGCCGGTCAGCGAGATGCGCGGGAAATACGCGGCCCGCGCCGCGCCGATATCGGCGTTGGCGGCGCGCAGTTCGGCCTCGGCCTGCATGATGTCGGGGCGGTTGATCAGCAGCTCGGACGGCAGGCCGACGTCAAGCCGGTCGAACATCTGCTGCTGGGCCAGCGGCAGGGCCCGCGGGAGCGTCGAGGTGTCGATCGGCCCGCCGACCAGGACGGTGAGCAGGTTGATGGCGACGGCTTCTGTCCGGCGCAGTTCGGCCAGCTGGGTCTGGGCGTCGGTCAGCAGGGACACCGACTGATCGTAGTCGGCCGAGGAGGTGACCCCGGCCTCGAGGCGCAGGCGGGCGATCTCGAGCCCTTCGCGGCGCGAGGCGAGCGTGCGTTCGGCCAGGGCGATGCGCTCGCCGTTCTCGCGCAGGGTCATGTAGGCGATGGCGACCTGGCGGATCAGCGACAGGCGGAAGGCGCGCTGGCCCTCGACGCTGGCCAGATAGCGGTAGCGGGCGGCGTCCGAGAGGTTGCGGACCCGGCCCCAGAAGTCGAGCTCGAAGGCCGTTATGCCCAGGTCGAGGTCGTAGGATTCGGCGGTGATCGGCTGGCCGGTCGCGGTGATGTCGCCGGGCTGGCGGGTGCGGCCCCCCGAAGCCTCAAGGTCGACGTTCGGCAACTGGGCGGAGCGGGCGATGCGATACTGCGCGCGGGCCTGCTCGACCTGGGCGACCGAGACGGCGAGGTCGCGGTTGTTGGCCAGCGCGGTGGCGATGACGATCTCCAGGCGCGAGTCATTGAAGAAGTCGCGCCAGCCGAGCTGGGCCGCTTTCACGGTATTGTCCGGGGTGACGCCGTAGGTCGGGAAGGTCTGGGCGACCGGTAGGACCGGCTGCTCATAGCGCGGGGCCAGCGAACAGGCGCTCGCGGCGAGGGCGAACAGCAGCGGCCAGCTACGCATGGGGCGGCTCCTGCGGGGCCTGACCGGCGTGTATGCGCCCGCGGGTCAGCCAGCGGCGGGCCGAGAGGTAGAACAGGGGGGTGAGGAAGACCCCGAGCAGGGTCACCGCAATCATGCCGCCGATGACCCCGGTGCCGACCGCTTGACGGCTGGCCGCGCCGGCGCCGCTGGCCGTGAACAGCGGGACCATGCCGAGGATGAATGCCAGCGAGGTCATGACGATCGGGCGCAGGCGCAGCCGCGCCGCCTCCAGGATCGCCTCGCGCGTGCTCTTGCCGGCCTCTTCCTGCTCAATGGCGAATTCGACGATCAGGATGGCGTTCTTGGCCGACAGCCCGATGATCGTGATCAGCCCGACATTGAAGTAGATGTCGGCCGACAGGCCGCGCAGCAGGGTGAACAGCACCGCGCCCATCACCCCGATCGGCACCCCCAGCAGCACCGAGAGCGGGATCGGCCAGCTCTCGTAAAGGGCGGCGAGCACCAGGAAGACGATCAGCATCGACAGCGCCAGCAGCGAAGCGACCTGGGAACCGGCCTGCTTTTCCTCGAAGGCGATGCCGGTCCACTCGTAGCCGAAGCCGGCGGGCAGGACGCGGTCGGCGATCTTCTCCATCTCGTCCAGGGCCGCGCCGCTGGACTGGCCGGGGGCGGCGGCGCCGGAGATGGTGAGCGAGGGATAGCCGTTGTAGCGCTGGAGCTGAGGCGGTCCCGCGGTCCACTTGGTGCGGCTGAAGGCGGAGAACGGCACCATCTGGCCGCTGGAGTTGTGGACCTGGAGATTCAGCAGGTTCTCCGGGGTCATGCGCTGCTCAGCCGACGACTGGATCAGCACCCGGGCTATGGCCCCGTTATAGGTGAAGTCGTTGGCGTAAGATGAGGCCAGCGCGATCGAGAGGGTGTTGTTGATGTCGCCGATGGCGACGCCGAGCGCCCGGGCCCGGACCCGGTCGATGTCGAGATAGAGCTGCGGCGCGTCGGGCTGGCCCTCGGGGCGCACGCCGACCAGTAACGGACTTCGCGAGGCTTCAGCCAGCATCTGGTCGCGCGCGGCGGTGAGGTCTGCGGCGTCGGCTCCGCCACGGTTCTGGATCTTCATGCTGAAACCGCTGGAGGTGCCGAGTGCGGGGATCGGCGGCGGGTTCAGGGCGAAGATGTTCGCGCTTTTCACCCCAGATAGGGCGGCCATGGCGCGGGCGCTGAGGGCGTCGACGCCGTGCGCGGCGCCGGGGCGTTCCTCCCAGGGGTGCAGGGCGATGAACCCCATGGCGGCGTTTTGACCCTGACCGAAGAAGTTGAAGCCGTGGATCATCACGATGTTCCGCACTTCAGGCTGGGCCTTGAAGAAGGCGCTGGCCTGGTCGATGGCGGTTTGGGTGCGCTGGGCCGTGGCGCCGGGCGGGGCGTCGATGGTGACCAGCATCACCCCCTGGTCCTCGGACGGCAGGAAGCCGCCGGGCAGGCGCATGTAGAGCAGACCGGTGACCAGCACCGCGACCAGGAACACGACCAGCCAGCGCAGCGGCGCGCTGAGGATCCGGCCGACCCCCGCCTCGTAGCGGTGGGTGACGTTGTTGAAGCCGCGATTGAAGCCGCCCAGAAACCGGTCGATGAACGCGAAGTAGGGGAGCTTCGGTGCGGCGTGCGCCCGGTGCGGCTTGATCAGGGTCGCGCAGAGCGCCGGCGTCAGGGTGAGGGCCAGCAGGGCTGAGAAGCCGATCGACACCGCCAGGGTGATCGAGAACTGCCGATAGATGCCGCCGGACGTGCCCGGAAAGAACGCCATCGGCAGGAAAACGGTCATCAGCACCAGGGTGATGCCGATGATCGCCGAGGTTATCTGGCCCATCGCCTTCACCGTCGCCTCGCGCGGGGAAAGGCCCTCTTCGGCCATGATGCGCTCGACGTTTTCGACCACGACGATGGCGTCGTCGACCAGGATGCCGATGGCCACCACCATGCCGAACAGCGAGAGGATGTTGATCGAGTAGTTGAAGATCAGCAGGCCGAAACACGCCCCGGCCAGGGCCACAGGCACAACGATGGTCGGGATCAGAGTCGCCCGCCAGTTCTGCAGGAACAGGAACATCACGATGAAGACGAGGACCATCGCCTCGATCAGCGTCTTCACCACTTCGTCGACCGATGCGCGGATGAACGGCGTGGTGTCGTAGGGCGTCGACCAGGCGATGTCCGCGGGGAAGGTGCGGGACAGCTCGTCGAGCCGCGCGCGGACGCCCTCGGCGGTGGCCAGGGCGTTGGCCCCGGTCGCCAGTTGGATCCCGATGCCGGCCATGGTCGCCCCGTTCAGGGTTGACCCGGTCAGATAGTTGTCCGCGCCCAGTTCGACCCGGGCGACGTCGCCGAGATGGATGGCCGAGCCGTCAGGATTGGCGCGCAGGATGATCTGGCGGAACTGCTCGGGGTTGGTGAACCGGTTCTGGGTGATGACGGTGGCGTTGAGCTGGGTCTTGCCTGAGGTGGGCTGATCGCCGAGGCTGCCCCCGGCGGTCTGGCTGTTCTGCTCCTGCACGGCGGCGAGCACTTCGGAGGCCGAAAGTCCGTAGCCCGCCAGCTTCTGCGGATCGAGCCAGATGCGCATGGCGTACTGGGTGCCGAACAATCGCACGTCGCCGACGCCGGCCACCCGCCGCAGTTCGTCGACGACGCTGTTGGAGGCGAAGTTGCCCAGGCCGAGGCTATCGGTGCGGCCGCTCTTGGAGGTCAGCGCGACCAGCATGAGGAAGCCGGTGTTGGCGGCGTTGACCTGCACGCCTTGGCGGCGGACCTCTTCGGGCAAGCGCGGCTCGACCCGGCTGAGCCGGTTCTGGACCTCCATTTGGGCGACGTTGATGTCGGTCCCCGACTCGAAGGTCACGGTCAGCGAGGCGGTGCCGTTCGAGCGACTGGTGGCCTCCATGTAGAGGAAGCCGGGGACGCCGTTCATCTCCTTCTCGATCACCGAGGTGACGTTCTGGTCGAGGGTGGCGGCGTCGGCGCCGGGATAGGTGACCGATAGGGTGAGCGAGGGCGGTGCGACGGTTGGATACTGTTCGATCGGCAGCGAGCGCAGGGCGATCAGCCCGGCCAGCAGAATCCCCAGGGCGATGACCCAGGCGAAGACCGGGCGATGGGCGAAGAAGCTGCTGTTCATGGCCCGCCCTCCCTGGTTCTAAGGCTTGCCGGCCGGGGCCGTTGCGGCCTTCGGCTTGGCGATCGTCACCTTCTGGCCGGGCTTGATCTTTTGCAGGCCGTCGACGACCACCCGCTCGCCCGCCTTGAGGCCGGAGCCGACGACGAACTGGTCGCGGATCATCGCCCCCAGCTCCACCGGACGGGCCTCGATGGTCCCGTCGGGGCCGACGACCATGACGCTCGCCTTCTCGCCCGACATCTGCACGGCCTGCTGCGGCACGGTCAGGGTGTTGGGGTTGGGGGCGCCGGCCAAGCGGGCGCGGACGAACTGTCCGGGCAGCAGCAAGCGGTCGGGATTGGGAAATTCCGCCCGGAGCAGCAGGCCGCCGGTCGATGGATCGACCGCCTGGTCAAGGAAGTTGAGGTGCCCCACCGGGCCATAGGTGCTGCCGTCCTCAAGCACCAGCCGGACCTCGACCCGGCTTAGCTGCGGCAGGGTGAGTTTGGCGTTGGCGGCGCGGCGGCGCAGCTCGAGGATCTCGACGTTGGGCAGCGAAAAACGGACATAGATCGGGCTGAGCTGCTCGACCCGGGTCAGCAATGTCGCCTGGGAGGCCGAGACCAGCGCGCCTTCTGTCACCTCGGCGCGGCCGACGCGGCCCCCGATCGGAGCGGTGACGGTGGTGTAGCTGAGGTCGAGCTTGGCCTTTTCGACCACCGCCTCGGCGGAGGCGACGTCGGCCTCGCCCTGGCGAACCGCGGCCTGGGCGGCGTCGAACTCCTGAGCGCTGATGGCCTTGCGCTGAACGAGCGGGGTGTAGCGGGCAAGGTCCTTGCGGGCGTTGTTCAGCGTGGCTTGCGCTCGCTGGAGGGCGGCGCGGGCGCTGGCCTCGTTGGCGCGCATCTCACGCGGGTCGATGGCGAACAGCGGGGCGCCTGCGGGCACATCAGTGCCTTCGTCGTACAGTCGCCGTTCGACAATGCCGTCGACACGGGCGCGGACCTCAGCGGTGCGGACGGCCTCGACCCGACCGGGAAGCCCGACGCTCTCGTCGACCGTGCGCGGGGTGAGGGTGACGGCGTCGACCTCTGGCGGGGGCGGCGTCGCGGCTGTCTGGCCGCCGCGGCTGCAGCCGGCCAGCAACGCCAGGCCCATACTGACGCTTATGACTATAGCCCAAGCGCTGCAGCGTGGATGACTACCGACCATGGCCGCGCGCCCCCAATCGTCCGGTTCAGCTTGCTGTGAACGCGGGAGCGGGCGATCGGGTTTCGAAGATCGGCGTTCGCGGCGTCTGGCCTAGCCGCCAGAAGACGCCGGCGAGGCGCCCGTGCGCCAGTCGGCGCCGGTCGCGGCGAACAGGCGGACGGCGTCGGCGAGGCGCTGTCCTTCCGCGCGGGCCAGGGACGAGCGCCCCTCATTGACCCGCCGCTGGGCGTCGAGCACGTCGAGAAAGGCCCCGCCGCCGCGTTCGTAGGCGACCTTGGCCAGGCGCAGGTTTTCGTCCGCCTGAGACAGGCTGCGCTGGTGCGCGGCGCGCGATTCCTCGTCCGCGGATAGGGCCGAGAGGGCGTCGGCCACCTGGGCGAAGGCGGTCAGCACCGTCTGCTGATAGCGGGCCGAGGCGGCGCCGGCCGCCTCGCGGGCCTGCTGACGGCGAGCCTTCAAGGCGCCGCCGTTGAAGAGCGGGGCGGTCAGGCCGGCGCCGATGTCCCAGCCGGTGGCGCCGTAACCAAACAGGTTGGCGCCCTTCAGCGAGCCTTGGGCGATCGACGAGGTCAGCTGCAGTTTCGGATAGAGGTCGGCCGTCGCCACGCCGATGTCGGCGGTGGCCGCATGCAGGTCGGCTTCGGCGGCCAGGATGTCGGGACGGCGGCGCACCAGCTCGGAGGGCAAGGTGACGGGGATCGGCGCGGCGAGCGTCAGGTGCGTCAGCTGGAAGTCCGGCGCCGTCCAGTCGGCCGGCGCCTGTCCGACCAACACGGCCAGGGCGTGGCGGGCGGCGGCGAGCTGGGCGCGTAGCGGCGGCAGCAGGGTGCGGTCCTGTTCGAGCTGGCTCTGGGCGGCGACGCGCGCAGTGCTGGTCGATCCGCCAAGTTCGTTGGCCCTGCGGACCAGTTCGACATTGGCCTCGTCGGCGGCGAGCATCTGCTCGGTGGCCTCGATCTGGGCCTGGAGCGTGGCGATGGTCACCGCCTGCAGCGCGACATTGGCGGTGAGGGTGAGGTAGGCCGCTTCGGCGCGGCGGGCCTGAGCCTCGGCGCGGGCGCCTGCGCCCTCGACGCGCCGCCGCTCGCCGCCGAACAGGTCGAGATCGTAGCCGACGCCGCCGCCGACCGAGTAGAGCGTGAAGGTCGGGTTCTCCAGCTGCACGTCGCCGAAGCCGGTGAAGCCGAAGGCCTGGAGGTTGGCGCGCTCGCGGTGGAGGCCGGCGTTGAGGTCGGCCTGGGGGCCAGCCTCGCCGCGGGCCTGAGCCAGGGCGGAGCGGGCTTGGCGCAGGGTGGCGTCGGCCTCGGCCAGGGTCGGGCTGCCGGCGATCGCTTGGCGGACCACGGCATCGAGTTCGGGCGAGCCGAGCGCGATCCACCAGGGGCCGCTGGCCGCGGTGGCCGGATCGAGCCGGGCGGCCTGCGGCGCGGAGTCGCCGGCCATGGCGTAGCCGTTCGCGCTCGGCGCGTCGGGCGACTTGAAGTCGGGGCCGACCGTCGCGCAGGCGGCCAGCAGAATGGAGAGGCTCGCGCCGAGCAGCGCGCGCCGACGAGCGTTAATCGACAGCGACATGGTGGTCCGTCTCAGTCCTGGTCTTGGGGGAGCGCATCAGCAGGATCAGCGGCGCGCAGAGGATGGTGATGCCCAGCATCAGCCGGAAGTCATCGATGTAGGACAGCATCGCCGCCTGGCGGGTGATCATGCCGTTGAGGCCGGCGATGGCGCTTTGGGTATGGAAGACGAGCGGCGCATAGGCCTGGTAGAGCGGGTTGTCCGGACGCGCGTGCTCGACCAGGGTCGAGTGGTGGACCTCAATGCCGCTGACGAAGCGAGCCTGCATGATCGAGATGCCGGCGGCCGAGCCGATGTTGCGGATCAGGGTGAAGAGGCCGGCGCCCTCGGCCCGGTGCTCCGGGCGCACGGTGGCGAAGGCGATGGTCGACAGCGGCACGAAGATCAGGCCCGTGCCGACCCCTGAGAGGAAGCCCGACACGATGATCAGATGGGTGTCCATGCCCAGGCTGAAGTGGGTCATCTGCCAGAGCGAGATCGCGCTGATCGACAGCCCGACCATCAGGATGACCTTGATGTTCACCCGGCCGATCAACTGGCCAACCGCAAACATGGCGATGAACGAACCGATCCCGCGCGGCATGCTGACCAGGCCGGTGAACGCGACCGGGTAGCCGAGCAGGGTCTGCATCATCGGCGGCAGCAGGGCGAGCGTCGAGTAGAGCAGGATGCCGATGAAGAAGCCGAACACGCAGCAGGTGATGAAGTTGGCGTCGGCGAGCAGCGCCCGGGCCACAAAGGGCTTAGGCGCAGTGGCCATCTGGACGGCGAACATCCAGACCGCGATCACCGCCACGACCAGATAGGTCCAGATCTCGGCCGAGCCGAACCAGTCCTGGCCGGGGCCGCGGTCGAGCATCATCTGGAAGGCGCCGATCGCCAGGGCCAGGGTGGCGAAGCCGATGGCGTCGAAGGGCCGCTTCTCGGCGCTCTTCTTCTCGGAGAGGAACAGGAAGACCCCGGAGAAGGCGAGGATGCCGATGGGCAGGTTGATGAAAAACACCCAGCGCCAGTCGAGATTGTCGGTCAGCCAGCCGCCGAGCGCTGGGCCCAGGATCGGGCCGAGCACCGCGCCGGCGCCCCAGACGGCCATGGCCTGGCCGTGCTTCTCAGGCGGATTGATGTCGAGCAGCACTGCTTGCGACAGCGGGATCAGCGCGGCGCCGAACAGGCCCTGAAGCAGGCGGAAGAGCACGATCTCCACCAAGTTGCCGGCGATGCCGCAGAGCATCGAGGCGACTGTGAAGCCGGCGATCGAGACCAGGAACACGGTCTTGCGGCCGAGCCGATCGGACAGAAATCCGGTCAGCGGCGTCATGATCGTGGCCGCGACGATGTAGGAGGTCAGGACCCAGGTGATCTGGTCGGCCGAGGCCGAGACGCTGCCCTGGATGTGCGGCAGGGCGACGTTGGCGATCGTCGTGTCCAGCGAGTTCATCACCGTCGCCAGCATGACGGAGATGGTGATCGCCGCCACGTTGGCGCCATCGCCCTTGTTGGCGGCGGCGTTGGTCATTTCCCGAGCGCCGAGCGGACGTCGACCTTGGCGGTGGCGCTGAGGCCGCCGCTGAGATTGGGGGCGGCTTCGTCGAGCGCCAGGCGCACGGGCAGGCGCTGGACGACCTTGACCCAGTTGCCGGTGGCGTTTTCGGCCGGGAGCAGCGCGAAGCTGGAGCCGGTGCCGGGGCTGAAGCTGACCACGTGGGCCTTCAGCTCGTGATCATAGGCGTCGACCTTGACGCTCGCCGGCTGGCCGACCCGCATGTGGGCGAGCTGGTCTTCCTTGAAGTTGGCCTCGATCCACGGCGTGCCGGAGATCAGCCAGAACAGGGTCTGGGCGGTGGCGACGCGGTTCCCGGCCTGGAGCTGTTCGACCTTGGCGACCACGCCGTCGGCCGGGGCCACGACGGTGGTGTAGGAGAGGTTCAGGCGCGCGCGTTCCAGCTCGGCCTTGGCCTGCAACACCTTGGGGTGTTCGTCCGGCGAGGCGCCGGCGCGGCCGCCGATGTCGGCCAGAGCCGAGGCCATCTGCTGGCGCACGACCGCGACCTGGCGGCGGGCCTGCTCGGCCTCGTGCGCGGCCTGGTCGGCCTGGGCCTGGGTCGACACGCCAGCGGCGGCCAGACCCTTTTGGCGGACGGCCTCGCGCTCGGTGTAGCTGACCCGCTCCTGGGCGGCGGCGAGGTCGGCGCCGCGCTGGGCGTAGGTCCCTTGCGTGCTCTCGACATCGAAGCGGGCGGCGGCGAGGGCGGCCTCGGCTTGGGCGACGGCGACTTGATAGTCGGCCGGGTCGAGCTTGAAGAGCACCTCGCCCTTGCGGACTTTCTGGTTCTCCTTGACGTCGACCTCGATTACGCGCCCGTCGATGCTGGGGCTGATCGCCGTGCGGGCGGTCTGGACATAGGCGTTGTCGGTGGTCTCGAACCGTCCGCCCGTCAGCACGAAATAGCCGACCGCGGCCAGCACCACGACCGGGCCGCCGATCATCAGCGGCAGTCGCAGTTTTTGGCCAAGGGTGCGTTCCGGCGGCCGATGGCTCGCCGCTTCCTGTTCAGCCTCGGCGATCGCCTGATAGCCTTCCGCGTCGCTCACGCGCTGCTCCAACGTCTGTGCGCGGCCGGTGGTCGCCGTCCGCGCAGGGTTCTGACTTGTGATGAGGGGAGGGCGGGGAGGCCCAACCTGGAGCGCGGCAGATATGCCTCCACATGCCATGAGCCAAATGATAGTTTGGCACTACAGATATGAATGATGCGCATTTCAATACGCTCGACCTGAACCTGCTGCGGGTGTTCCAGGCGCTGCTCGAGGAGCAGAGCGCCACTCGCGCGGGCGAGCGGTTGGGCCTGACCCAGTCAGCGGTCAGCCATGCACTGGGACGACTGCGCGCCTCGCTGGGCGACGAGCTGTTCGAGCGCGGCGCGGCGGGCCTGCAGGCCACGCCGCGCGCGCTGGAAATGGCGCCGGCGATCAGCGCAGCCTTGAAAATGCTCGAAGATGCGGTGTCGCCGACCCGGTTCGACCCGGCGACGACCGAGCGGCTGTTCCATGTCGCGGCCAGCCCCTACGCCAGCTCGGTGGTCATGCCGGCGGTGGTTCGGCGGCTGCTGGCCGAGGCGCCCGGCGCCAAGCTGCACCTGGTGTCGCCGACCTCGAACGTGGTCGACGATCTCGACCGCGGGCGGCTGGACGTGGTGATCGGCGCCTTCGACCATGTCGACGACCGGTTTGAGCATGTCCCGCTGTTCGACGAGACCGGGGTGTGGGTGATCCGCGCCGGGCATCCCGCGCTGTCGTCCGGGATCTCCGACGAGGTGCTGGCCAAGCTGCCGCGACTGTTGATTTCCGGGGCCGAGCCGCGCGAGCCGGCGCGCGGCCGCGGACTTGGCCTGCAGCGGTTGTCCAACTGGCATGACTCCTATGCGCTGGGCGGGGTGGCGCTGCGCGAGGTCGACAGCCCGATCAGCGTGCCCGACGCCTATTCCGCCCTGGTCATGGTGGGGGAGACGGACGTCGCGGCGCTGATGCCGCGGCGGCTCGCGATGCTGGCCGAGCAGGCGGGCCGGGTGGTGGTGATCGAGTCCGACGGCGCTTCGCCGCCGTTCACCCTGGGGGCGGTCGTGCGGCGCGGCGAGCGCGGGGCGGTCGCCTGGCTGCTGGCCCTGATCAGCGAGGTCGGGCGGAAGATCTAGGCGCCGCGACGATTAGATCGCGCGGTCCGGTGCTGAGACCTTGATCTGCTGCGTCTTATGGACGAGCAGGTACGCCGGCTGCGGCGGGGCTCAGAGTCGAGCAGGCCGCTGGGGAGTGTCGTCATTTTCAAGTTTTCAGCAGCCGTGGCCTGCGCCGCTGGGCTTGCGGCCTGCGCCGCGCCCGCCGCGGCCTCGGACGTGGATTTCCATTGGGACGGCCGCCAGTTCGTCACCGCCGACGGCGGCTTCAGCCTGCGGCCGAAAGGCCGGCTGCTGGCCGACGCCTCGACCACGGGCGGTTCGGCCTTCAGCGAGCGTAACCTCGTCGGCGACGAGATCCGCGCCCTCCGCTTCGGCGTCGAGGGCATGGTCGGCGATCATCTGTTCTACACGGCTGAGGGCGACTTCGCCGGCGGCAAGGCGATCCTGCGCGGGACGTATCTGGCCTGGCGCGATCGCTGGGCCGGCAAGGACGTCGAGCTGGTGCTTGGCAATCGTCTGAGCGAGCGCGGACTGGACGGGTCGAGCAGCTCGGACGGCACGCCGTTCCTGGAGCGTAACGCCGTGGCCCAGGCGGTGATCCCGCTGAAGGGCTACTACGGGTGGGGCGGCATCGCCAAAGTCTACGGACCCGACTGGCACGTCACGACCCAGGTGGCGGGGGACGATCCCGGCAATCTGGGCGTGGCCAAGGACGTGACCACCTATCTGGCCCGCGCGCACTGGAACCCGGTGAAGTCGGCGGCGGGCGTCATGCACCTGGGAGCGTGGGGTTTTTACGAGGACTTCCCTCCCGAGCTCGACAGCCACTCGCGCAACACCGCCTGGGCCGGGCATCTCAACAAGGAGGTCCAGGTGCCGCTCGGCGCTCTGACCGATCCGGTCTACGGGGCCGGCTACGGGGTCGAACTGGGCGGCGCGCGCGGGCCGGTCTGGGGGTTCTTCGAGGCGGGCCGTCGGGTGATCGACACCCGCACCGACCATGTCACGGCCGACGCGACGGCCTGGACCGCCGGCTGGATGATCACCGGCGAGAACTCGGCCTACTCGAGCCGGGGCGGAACCTTCGTCAAGATCGGGCCGCGCTCGCCGGTGTCGGAGGGCGGGCCGGGGGCCTGGGAGGTGGCGGTGCGCTACCAGACCCTGGACAACACTGACGCGCCACTGGGCGGCAAGGGCCAGGAGGCTGAACTCGGCGTCAACTGGCGGCTGGAGGACTGGCTGCGGCTGATGGTCAATCTCAGTCACTGGGAGGTCACGCACCGGGCGGGCAAGTATGCCGGCGTCGACGACGGCGACAGCCTGGCCGGGCGGCTGCAGATTTCGTTCTAAGAAAAAGTTCAGGGGGCCGGGACCGGCCCCCTGAGCGACGATCAGTAGCGCGAGGGGATGACCACCTTCAGGGTCTCGTAGCCCTTCACGAAGGACGACAGGACGCGCTTGGGCTCCTCGACGACCTCGATCGCGGGGAAGCGCTGGAGGATCTCTTCCCAGAGGATCTTGAGCTGCAGTTCGGCCAGGCGGTTGCCCACGCAGCGGTGGATGCCGAAGCCGAACGACATGTGGTTGCGGGGGCGTTCGCGGTCGATGATGTAGTCGTTCGGACGCTCGATGACTTCGTCGTCGCGGTTGCCCGAGACGTACCACATGATGACCTTCTCGCCCTTCTTCATCTGCTTGCCCTGGAACTCGAAGTCCTGGGTCAGGGTGCGGCGCATGTGGGCCAGAGGCGTCTGCCAGCGGATGGTTTCCGACACCATCGACGGGATCAGCGCCGGGTTGTCGTAGAGCTTCTTCTTCTGGTCGGGGTTCTGGTGCAGGGCCAGGACCGAGCCGGTCATGGTGTTGCGGGTGGTGTCGTTGCCGCCGACGATCAGCAGGATCAGGTTCCCGAGGTATTCCATGCGGTCCATGTTCCGCGTGGCCTCGCCATGAGCGAGCATCGAGATCAGGTCGCCCTTCGGCGGTTCGTTGACCCGCTCGTTCCAGAGGCGCGTGAAGTAGTCCACGCACTCGAACAGCTCCATCTTGCGTTCCTGGTCAGCGACCTCGGGATCGTTGGAGCTGAAGAGGCCCGACTCCGGACCGGCGGTGGCGACGTCCGACCAACGGGTGAGCTTGCGGCGCTCTTCCCAGGGGAAGTCGAACAGAGTGGCCAGCATCTGGGTGGTCAGTTCGATCGAGACCTTGTCGACCCAGTCGAATTCCTCGCCGATCGGCAGACTGTCCAGCGTGCGCTGGATGCGCTCGCGGATCAGCGGCTCAAGCTCGTGAAGGCTGGTCGGCGAGACGATCGGGCTGACGGTCTTGCGCTGGATGTCATGCTTGGGCGGATCCATCGCAATGAACATCGGCAGCTGGAAGTCGTCTTCCGGGTCGAAGATCGTGATCGCCGGCTCGGACGAGAACACCTCGTGATTGGTGTCGACGGCCATGATGTCGTTGTACTTGGTCACCGACCAGTAGGCGCCGTGCTCGTGCAGCTCGGCCTTGTGGTAGTGGACCGGGTCCTCCTTCCGGAGGCGCTCGAAATAGGGCCACATGGTGTCGGAGCGGAACAGCTCCGGATCGGCCACATTGATTTCGTCCAGCGGCAAGGCGTAGGCCTTGGCGCGAGCTTCAGACTTAAGGTCGACGGCGCCGTCGCTCATCACATTTCCTCCGAGGTCCGGCCTTGGGTGACCGCTGTTCACCTGACAATGGCGCCGGAATGGCTTCAGGGGAAGTTGCTGGCGTGCAACAGAAAATCTGAACTGACAAAACGACCGGTCGTGCGTAAATCCGAAATCTGCGAACACCTGTTTGAAACCGGAGCGACCATGTCGGCCGACGTCCTCTTCAAGCCCTTTGAATTCAAGGGGCTGCGCCTTCCCAACCGCATCGTCATGGCGCCGATGACTCGTTCATTTTCGCCCGACGGCGTGGCGACCGACGAGGTCGCACAATACTACAAGCGCCGCGCGGCGGCCCAGGTCGGCCTGATCGTTTCGGAGGGGACGGGCGTCGATCGGCCAGCTTCCCTCAACGACAAGAACGTTCCGCGATTCCACGGCGAGAAAGAACTGGCCGCCTGGAAGCACGTGATCGACGAGGTTCACTCCGTCGGCGGCGTGATGGCGCCGCAGCTCTGGCACGTCGGAAACGTTCGGACCCGCGACCCGGAGTGGAACCCGCCGGGCCCCTATGACAGCCCGTCCGGCCTGTCGCGGCCGGGCAAGGAATTCGGCGCTCCGATGACCGACGAAGAGGTCGCCGACGCGATCCGCGCCTTCGCCGAGGCCGCCGCCGCCGCCAAGGCGCTGGGCTTCGACTCCATCGAGCTGCACGGCGCCCACGGCTATCTGATCGATCAGTTCTTCTGGGACGGCACCAACCTGCGTGAGGACGCTTACGGTTCGAAGGACCTGCCCGGCCGGGCACGGTTCGCCGCGGACATCCTGAAGGCGGTCCGCAAGGCGGTCGGGCCGGACTATCCGGTGATCATCCGCATCAGCCAGTGGAAGCAGCAGGACTACGACGTGAAGCTGGCCCAGGACCCGAAGGCGCTGGAAGCCTGGCTGGGCGCTCTGGTCGAGGCCGGCGCCGATATCCTGCACTGTTCGCAGCGTCGGTTCTGGGAGCCGGAGTTCGAGGGCTCGGATCTCAACTTCGCCGGCTGGGCCAAGAAGCTCACCGGCGTGCCGACGATCACGGTGGGTTCGGTCGGCCTGTCGGGCGAATTCATCGCCGCGTTCGCGGGCGAGGGCTCCAAGCCTGCGTCGCTGGAGGAGCTGGAGCGCCGCCTGGACCGCGGCGAATTCGACCTGGTCGGCGTCGGCCGCGCGCTGCTGCAGGATCCGGAGTGGGTCGTGAAGATCCGCGAAGGCCGCACCGGCGACCTGAAGAACTTCGAGCGCGACGCGCTGGCGAAGCTCTATTGATGACGGACGAGATCCTCCCCTCATTGGGGGAGGTGGATCGGCGCGCAGCGCCGAGACGGAGGGGGACTGCTCTCAAAGAAGAGCTCCAAGTCCCCCTCAGTCAGCCATTCGGCTGACAGCTCCCCCAGAGGGGGAGCATCTGATCCCTATGCGTTGAAGTTCAGCTTCAGACCTGACCGCGGCCAGGTGGTCTTATAGAGCTTGCCGGTCGACGAGGCGGTGATCCACGCCGTCTTCATGTCCGGTCCGCCGAAGCAGATGTTGGTCGTGATCAGATCAGGCACCGGATAGTGCTCGACCGTGCCGTTCGGGTCGAAGGCGGTGATGCCGCCGTTGAGGATGGTGGCGACGCAGACCTTGCCCGAGGCTTCGACCGCCAGGCTGTCGAGGAACTGCACGCCCGGCAGGTTGCAGACCGAGCGGCCCGCCGCGAAGCCGAGCGGCGGCGAGAGCACGCCGGGCTCAACGACGTCGAAGGCCCACAGGCGGCCCAGCTGGGTGTCGGCGAGGTAGACGGTCTTCTCGTCCGGCGAGAGGCCGACGCCGTTCGGCGAGATCAGGTGGTCGCGCTGGCGGCTGACATGGCTGCCGTCGATCTTGGCGTAGTAGAGCGCGCCGAACCGGCGGCCGTCGACCGTGCCCGAGCCGTGGTCGGAGAACCAGAAGCCGCCCTGCTTGTCGAACACCAGGTCGTTGGGGCCGACGAAGGGCCGGCCTTCGCAGCTGTCGTAGAGCGTCTTGAGTTCGCCGGTGGCGAGGTCGAAGCGCTGGATGTAGCCGCCCTTGTGGGTGTCGGGGGTCGGGCCGGGGATGGTCAGGCCGTCCTGCTGGGGCCAGGTGAACGAGCCGCCGTTGTTGGTGATGTAGATGGCGCCGTCCGGGCCGATGGCCGCGCCGTTGGGGCCGCCGCCGGTTTCGACCACCGTTTCCTTGCGCCCGTCAGGATAGACGCGGGTCAGGCGCTGGCCCTTGATCTCGGTGAGGATCACCGAGCCGTCGTTCATGGCGATCGGGCCTTCGGGGAATTCGAAGCCCTCGGCGACAAGTTGCATGTCCATGGTCGTTCCTCCTGGCTCGCCACTCGGAACGGTGGCGTTGAAGGCTCGACTATGACCCGATCAACGGCGTTCCAACACCCGAATATTAAACGCGTGTTCGTCGCCCTCGCCGGCGGGGTAGGAGACGCTGCTGACCTCAGTCCAGCGGGCCTCGTCGATGGGCGAGAGGGTGACGTCGCCGGGAACCTCGGCGTCGACCTCGGTCAGGTAGATGCGCTGGGCGCGGCTGAGCGCCAGCTCGAACAGCGAGGCGCCGCCGATGACGCAAAACTCGTCGACGCCGTCCTCCGCCGCCTGTTCGCGGGCGATGGAGACCGCCTCGCTGAAGTTGTCGCAGACCACCGCGCCCTTGGCCTCGAACGAACCGTCGCGGGTCAGCACGATGTTGGTGCGGCCGGGCAGCGGCTTCTTGGGCAGGCTCTCCCAGGTCTTGCGGCCCATGATCACCGGCTTGCCCATGGTCACGGCTCGGAAGTTGGCGAGATCGGTCTTCAGCCGCCAGGGCAGGGCGCCGTCCTTGCCGATGACGCCGTTGCGGTCGCGGGCGATGGGCCCGGCGGTGAGGATCGGGATGCTCATCCCCCGCTCATATCAGAGTCTGTCCTTGCACGGGCAGGTCGATCACGGCGCGCAGGCCTGGATGGGCGTCCTCCAGCTCCAGCGTCCCGCCGTGCAGCTTGGCGCAGGCGGCGGCGATGGCGAGGCCAAGGCCCCCGCCAGGCTTGGAGCGGGCCGCGTCCAGGCGCACGAAGCGCTCGCGGACGCGGCCGCGATGTTCGGGCGCGATGCCGGGACCGGTGTCGGCGACCACGATGCGCAGGCGGCCTGGAGCTTCCTCGATGGCCAGGCGGACGAGCGCGCCTTCGCCGGCGTGGTGGGCCGCATTATGCAGCAGGTTGCCGACCGCCTGCCGCAAGATCAGCTCGTGGCCGTTCATGACCAGGGGCGGGCGTGGGGCGGGCGCCACGAAGGTCTGGCCGGCGTCCTCGATCACCGGGGCGAACAGCTCGCCGACCTCGGCGACCAGGGCGGCGAGATCCAGCGGGGCCATCATGTCGCGTGACAGGCCCGCCTCGGCGCGGGCGATGTCCATCAGCGCCGAGAGGGTCGAGAGGGCGCGGTCAGCTTCGTCGTGGGCCTGTTCGATGGCGTCGAGCCGAGCGTCCTCGGCCAGGTCCGGCTGCATGGCGCGGGAGAGGTCGGCGCGCATGCGGGTCAGCGGCGAGCGCAGGTCGTGGGCGAGGCTGTCGGTGACGGTGCGCATACCGGTCATCAGCTCTTCGATGCGGTCGAGCATGCCGTTCATGGCCTCGCCCAGGCGGTCGAAGGCGTCGCCCTTGGGGTGGGTCTCGGTGCGGGCCGAGAGATCGCCGTCAGCGATGCGCCCCGCGGTGGCGGCCAGGGTGTCGATGCGCCGGAGCAGCAGGCTGTTGAACCACAGGGCGGCCAGCAGCACCGCGCCGACCGCCGCCAGCAGGGCGACGCCGGCGCTGGCCACGAGCGCGCGGCGGAAGGCGATGCGCTCGCCGATATCCTCATAGACCACCAGGGAGCCGCCCATGGAGAGCGGCTGAACCAGGACCCGCCAGGGCGAGCCGCGGCCATCCTCGAAGATCTTCAGTCGCGCGGCCCCAGAGGCAGGCAGCGGCTGCTTGGATTCCAGCCGCGCGCCGCCCAGCAGGCGCCCCTCGGCGTCGTAGAGCGCGTATCGGAAGCCGCCGCCGGGATCGGTCTTTTCGCGCAGATCGAGAGCTCGGGCGAGGGGGGCGACCCCCTCCTCGTGCGCGAAGGCGACGAAGTAGTCGCGGGCGGCCTCGGCGACTTCGCGTTGCCGCTTGCCGATGATCGCCTCGCCGATGCCGTCGACCATCAGCAGGCCGACGGCGAGGGCCGAGAGCGCCACCGCCAGCAGGACGAAGAACACCGCGCCAGGTCGCAGGCGCGAGCCGAGCGGCCTCATGGCTCCTGCGACAGGCGATAGCCCGTGCCGCGCAGGGTGTGGAGCAGCGGCTGGGCGAAGCCCTCGTCGATCTTCTTGCGCAGGCGGCTGATGTGGGTGTCGACGACGCTGGTGTGAGGATCGAAGCGGTAATCCCAGACCTGTTCGAGCAGCATGGTGCGGGTGACGACGCGGTCTTTGTGCCGCATCAGGTACTCCAGCAGCTTGAACTCGCGCGGCAGCAGGTCGAGCGTGCGGCCGTCCCGGCTGACCCGGCGCGAGAGCAGGTCGATGGAGAGGTCGCCGCAGGCCAGCCGAGTCTCGATCTCGGGGCCCGGTCGGCGGCGCATCAGGTTTTCCAGCCGCGCCGACAGCTCGGAGTAACCGAAGGGCTTGGTCAGATAGTCGTCGCCGCCGGCCCGCAGGCCCTTCACCCGTTCATCGAGATGGCTGAGGGCAGAGAGAATGATGATCGGGGTGGAGATGGAAGCCGCGCGCAGCGCCTTGATGACGCTGAGGCCGTCCATGCCAGGGACCATGCGGTCCATGATGATGGCGTCGAAACCTTCGCCGGATGCGGCGTAGAAGCCGTCGCGGCCATCGACGACGTGCTCGGCCGTGAAGCCTTCCTCGCGCAGGCCCTTGAGGATGTAGTCGGCCGTCTCGGCGTCATCCTCGACCAGCAGGATACGGCGGCTCATGGAGGCGCTCCGTCATGCTCGGCGGCGAGGATGGCCCGGTTTTCACAAGGCTCCAAGACGGTCGGGCGGCCGCGGGAGACCGGCCGCCCGACCAACGCGCCAGGGGAGGTGGGGATCACCCCTTGGCGACGCACGCCTTGACGAAGGCGGCCTTGTCGCCGGTGTGCGTCTTCTGGCTGGCCCAGGACTTTTCGCACTCGGCCTTCTTGGCGGCCGGGGAGGGCTTGGCGGCGGCCATGGTGGATTTCGCCGGGGCGCTGGGGGCGGGCGTCGCTGCGAAGGCGGCCGAGCCGGCCACCAGGCTGAGGGCGAGGACGGCAGGGGCGATGAGATTGCGCATGAGGCTCTCCTTGAAGTGTCGGCCGGATCGTTCCGGACAAGGAGAGAAAACCGCCCCGGCCCCTCAGGCGCCGGTCGGCGAACTCGCAAATCTGTAAGGTTGGCTAGACCGCGATCGGGGCGGCGATCTTGTCGTGGGCCTTGTAGCCGCGGAGCTTGAAGTCCTCGAACTCGAAGGCGAAGAGGTCGCGCTTGTCGGCGATTTCCATGACCGGCAGCGGCAGCGGTTCGCGGGCCAGCTGCTCACGGGCCTGGTCGAGGTGGTTCATGTAGAGGTGCGCGTCGCCCAGGGTGTGTACGAATTCGCCCGGCTGCAGCCCGGTCACCTTGGCGACCATCATGGTCAGCAGGGCGTAGGAGGCGATGTTGAACGGTACGCCCAGGAAGACGTCCGCCGAGCGCTGGTAGAGCTGGCATGACAGCTTTCCGTCCGCGACGAAGAACTGGAAGAGGCAGTGGCAGGGCGGCAGGGCCATGTCGTCCACGTCGGCCGGGTTCCAGGCCGAGACGATGTGGCGGCGCGAGTTGGGCATGGTTTTCAGCCCCTCGACCACGTTGGCGATCTGGTCGATCACGCGGCCGTCCGGCGCGGTCCAAGAGCGCCACTGTCTGCCGTAGACCGGGCCAAGCTCACCCTCGGCGTCGGCCCATTCGTCCCAGATGCTGACGCCGCGCTCCTGCAGCCACTTCACATTGGTGTCGCCGCGCAGGAACCACAGCAGCTCGAGAATGATCGACTTGCGGTGCAGCTTCTTGGTGGTGAGAAGCGGGAAGCCCTTGGCCAGGTCGAAGCGCATCTGGCGGCCGAAGACGCCCAGGGTGCCGGTGCCGGTGCGGTCGCCGCGCTGCGCGCCGTTGTCCAGGATGTCCTGGAGCAGATCGAGGTATTGCCGCTCGGGGTGATCGGCGGCGCCCGACGTTTCGGCGATGGCGACATGCGCGTTCATGCGGGGGACCCAGAGCTCATGACTGCGGCCGATTCGCGACTGAGTCGTGGCGCCTGTCGAATCACTCGAGCATGTTCTCCACATCTGGACGGCCAACCCCAAATAGCGCAGATATCCAGGACAACCCTCACAGTTGCGTCGACGTGCGGCGCAATCTTTCCGACGGACAAGTCGATGCTCGTTTCGATCGCCATCGCCGCCATGCTCGCGGCATCCAGCGCGCCGGCCGCTGAGGCCACGCCGGCTCCGGTTCCCCCCGCCGCAACGCCAGCGCCGGTCATACCGCCGGCGCCCGCCAAGGCCGCGCCCAAGGAAGAGAAGGTCGTCTGCAAGTACGAGGCGGAGACCGGCAGCCGGTTCTCCAAGAAGGTCTGCCTGACGCCGTCGCAAATGAAGATCCGCCGTGACGAGGCCCGCAAGGCGCTGTCCGACATCCAGACCAACGCCGGGATCGCGCCCTAGCCGGCGAAGCCTCCGTCGGCCAGGAAGGCCAGCTCTTCGGTGGTGCTGACGCGTCCCAGGCAGATGTTGCGATGGGGGAAGCGACCGAAGCGCACGATGATGTGGCGGTGCAGGTCGGCCCAGCGCAGCGATTCCGCGTCACCCGCCTCGTCCTTCAGCCGGGTGAACAGGCGCACGGCCTCGTCTTGGTCGGCGAGATCCTCGGAATGCTCGAACGGCAGGTAGAAGAACTGGCGCAGGCCAGCTTCCGTCGCCCGGTCGTGGCCTGAGGCGACGGCGTTGCGGGCGACGTGGCGCGCCTTGGCGTCGGTGGCGAAGGCGTGGCCGGAATTGCGGTAGAGGTTGCGCGGGAACTGATCGAGCAGGATCAGCAGCGCCAGCGACCCCTCGGCCGAGGCCATCCAGCCATCGTACTCGCCACGGGCGGCGGCGTGGTGCACCGGTTCGAACCGCAGCGCGATCGCCTCGTCGAACTTGGTGCTCTTGGCGAACCACTTTTCGGGCCCGGCGGCCGTCCAGAAACCGACCACGTCCTTGGGTGTCGCCGCCATTTATCGCCCTCCAGTCTGGATAGACTATGTCCGACGGCGACGGATTCGGCTCAAGGGCGACCGCGCACATTCAGTTTTTCCGGCGAAACGCCGCATCGCCGCGAGCTTCCCTTGACCTCCGCGCAAAATTCCCCTCCATAGCCCGGCCTTTGCTGCGGCGCCGTTGCGCGGAACCGTGGCTACCTTCGACTTCAGGAGAATGATCATGCGCGTCTACTATGACCGCGACGCCGACCTCGCCCGCATCCTGGACAAGAAGATTGCGATCGTAGGCTATGGTAGCCAAGGTCGCGCTCACGCGCTGAACCTTAAGGACTCCGGCGTCAAAGACGTAGTGGTAGCGCTTCGCCCCGGCTCGGCGACCGCCAAGAAGGTGGAAGCCGACGGCCTGAAGGTGATGACCGTGGCCGAAGCCTCGGCCTGGGCCGACGCGATCATGGTGCTGGCGCCCGACGAACTGCAGCGCGGCATCTACGCCAACGAAATCGCTCCCAACATCAAGGACGGCGCGGCGCTTCTGTTCGCGCACGGCCTGAACGTGCACTTCAACCTGATCGAGCCCAAGGACAGCATCGACGTCCTGATGATCGCGCCGAAGGGCCCGGGTCACACCGTGCGCGGCGAGTATCAAAAGGGCGGCGGCGTGCCGTGCCTCATCGCCATCCACCACAACTCGACGGGCAACGCGCTGGACTTCGGTCTGGCCTACGCCTCGGCGATCGGCGGCGGCCGTTCGGGCGTCATCGAGACGACCTTCCGTGAAGAGTGCGAGACCGACCTGTTCGGCGAACAGGCCGTGCTCTGCGGCGGCCTGGTGGAACTGATCCGCGCTGGCTTCGAAACCCTGGTCGAGGCGGGCTACGCGCCCGAAATGGCCTACTTCGAGTGCCTGCACGAGGTGAAGCTGATCGTGGACCTGATCTACGAAGGCGGCATCGCCAACATGAATTACTCGATCTCGAACACGGCCGAGTACGGCGAGTACGTCACCGGTCCGCGCGTCGTGACCGCCGACACCAAGGCGGAAATGAAGCGTGTGCTGGAAGACATCCAGTCGGGCCGCTTCGTGCGTGACTTCATGCTGGAGAACGAGGCCGGCCAGCCGAGCCTGAAGGCGACCCGTCGCCGCGCCAGCGAGCACCAGATCGAGGAAGTGGGCCAGCGTCTGCGCGCCATGATGCCCTGGATCACCAAGAACAAGCTGGTCGACCAAGCCCGCAACTAAGGGCGCTCAGCTTTCAGAGACGAGAAAGGTCCGGACTCGCGTCCGGGCCTTTTTCATGTGTCCGGCTTGGTCGCGGGTCCGGCGCCGTTCACCGCTGCGGCGGGCCGATGGTGCTGAGCGGCGTGCGCCTGCCGCCGCAAGGGCTAGGCGCCGAAACGGGTGACGTAGCGCTCGGACAGCACGGCGGTGGCGTCCATGCGCTTCTGGTTCGGGCCCATCAGTTCCAGGTGCACGTGGTCGGTCATGCCGTCCGGGTAGCGGGTCTGCAGGCCGTGGGCGGCGCCGATGTCCTGGCCCAGGCGCACGACGTCGCCCTCGGCGACACTGGGGTCGATGTAGAACACCCGTGCCACGTACTTGATGGCCGGGTTGGTGATCTCGACGAACTTCAGATGCTTGTCGTCGGCATAGGCCATGCCGACCTTGGTGACATAGCCGGAGATCGGCGCGGCTACCGGCTGGCCAGCCTGCGCCATGAAGTCGACGCCCTCGTGCTTGCGCGAGCCGCCGTCGCGCGAGGCCCCGAACGCGCCGAAGCCATAGGCGTCATGGGTGCGCGGCGACTGGCCGGTCGGATTGACGAAGTCGGCCGCGCCGTCGCCGTCGACGTCCTTGCCCTGCCAAACCAGAACCTTCTCGCCGGTCGCGGGCGGCGCGACGGGTTCGAGCGCCAGCGCCAGCGGCTTGGCGCCGTGCGCGCTGGTGAAGTTGGCGCGCGCGGCCGCATGGGCGCCGGCCTGGAGGAAGCCCGCAGCGAGAACGGCGGCGCCCAAGGTCAGCCAGGTCTGAGTCATCCAGATCTGGAACTTGTCGGGAGCAGGCGTCGTCGTGGCGCGGAACATGCGTCTGTCGTTTCCTCTGCGATGGCGGCTGATCGGCGTTCGGCGCCGGGCCCGGTCTCGCCCCTTGGGTGTCCATATGGAGACTCGCGCCGCGATGCAGCATGTGACCGGGTGTCGCTGGTCTAATTGCGCAAGGTCACGGTTGCGTGAGCCTGGGCGACGCGCGCTTGAGGTGTGTTACGATGTGATCGCGAGTTGTTTGCAGTATCGCCCCGATTTTGATGAGGGCGTGCGGTCGGGCCGCTGATTTCGATCTGACCTATTAGAGCCTTGCGTGTCAGTTATTCTGATCGTGGCTAAGGAAAGTCTCAAATTCTGTTCGTAATAGTCAAATCTATACCCGTGCCCGTCCGCCATGCGGCGAGGTGCGCACGATGAGTCGTCTGATCGTGGTGTCCAACCGCGTGCAGCCTCCGGGCGACGGCGGCGAGGGCGCGGTCGGCGGCCTGGCCATGGCGCTGGCGGCGGCGCTGCGCGAGCATAGCGGCGTGTGGTTCGGCTGGAGCGGCCAGACGGTCGACGAGTACTCGGGCCAGATCGCCATCCAGAAGGTCGGCGGCGTCACCGTGGCGACGGTGGATCTCGAAGAGCAGGACCGCCAGGAGTACTACAACGGCTATGCCAACCGCACGCTCTGGCCGCTGTTCCACTATCGCGTGGACCTCAGCTCCTACGAGCGCTCGTTCAGCGAGGGCTATGCGCGGGTCAATGCGCGCTTCGCCGATGCATTGACCCCGCTGGTGGGGCCGGACGACGTGATCTGGGTGCACGACTACCACCTGATCCCGCTGGCCCAGGAGCTGCGGCGGCGCGGTGTGCGCAACCGCATCGGCTTTTTCCTGCACATCCCCTGGCCGGCGCGGCGGCTGCTGCTGACCCTGCCCGAGCACGAGGCGCTGGTGGAGGCGCTGTTCGATTACGACCTGCTGGGCTTCCAGACCGAAGACTCGGCCAGCGCTTTTCGGGACTATGTCACCGCCGAGGTCGGCGGCAGCGTCGAGCCGGACGGTCTGGCTCATGCCTTCGGCCGCACCGCGCGGGTCGGCGCCTTTCCGATCGGGCTGGACGTCGAGAGCTTCGAAGCGGCCGCGAGCGGCGAGGTCGCCAAGGCCGAATTCGACCGGATGCAGGCCAGTCTCAATGGTCGGGCGATGATCGTCGGTGTGGACCGGCTGGACTACTCCAAGGGCCTGGAGGAACGCTTCCTGGCCTATGAGCAAGTGTTGACCGACCACGAGGAGCTGCGCGAACAGGTCTTCCTGCTGCAGATTGCGACGCCGAGCCGTGAAGAGGTGGACGCCTATCAGGAGATCCGCGCGCGGCTGGACGCGGTGACCGGGCGCATCAACGGGGCGTTCGCCACCGTCGACTGGGTGCCGATCCGTTACGTGAACCGCGGCTACCGGCGCGATGAGCTGGCCGGCGTCTACCGCGCCGCGCGGATCGGCTTGGTGACGCCGTTGCGCGACGGAATGAACCTGGTGGCCAAGGAGTATGTTGCAGCCCAGGACCCGCAGGACCCGGGCGTGCTGGTGCTGTCGCAGTTCGCCGGGGCCAGCGAGCAGATGCAGCAGGCGCTGATCGTCAATCCATTCAACCGCGAGGAGGTGGCTGAGGCCATCGTGCGCGGATTGGCCATGGACAAGGCCGAGCGGATCGAACGTTGGAGCGCCTTGATGGACGGCCTGCGTCGCACCGATGTGGCGGCTTGGCGCGACGACTTCGTTACGGCGCTGATGACCACCGCGCGTGGCTGATTAGACCGGCCAGATCCCCTGGTGGAGGACCACGCGATAGCCGTCTGGGTCCTCGTAGGTCACGCCCTCCCGGTCCCAGTAGGGATTGAACGACTCGACGGGCTCGTGGCCGCGTCGCCGCATGACGCCGATCATCCGACTCCAGGCGCGGGCGTCGGGCATGTAGACCACGAGCAGATTGTCTGGCGTCGGCGCGCGGCCGGCGGCGTGCCCACGCGCGCTGGTGAACTCCAGATGATAGGGCGCGCCCGGAAAGCCCAGGATCACCCCGTCGAAGCCGTCGTGATCTGAAAAGCGTGTCAGTTCCGGAAAGCCGAGACCGTCGCGATAGAAGGCGACGACCGCCTCCATCTGGTCGGTCGGCCGCGCCACCCGCAGGATGCAACCGGCCAGCGGCGGTCGTTCGAGGGTGATGGGCGACATCGCGGCCTCCTGATTTGGAAAGGAGTTCCTTTCCTAAAATAGCCGACCAATTTTGTAAAATAATGGCTTTGCAAAAGGCGATGACCTGCGAGGTCATCGACGCTGCGGGAAAGGCCGTCCATGCTGCTCCGATGACTGATGCCCTGAGCGCCTTGCACCCCCTCGATGAGGCCGTCCGCCTGGAGCCTGCCGGCCCTGGCGCCTACCGCGGCGCGACGTCGGCCCCTTACTGGAACATGGCCGGGCCGTTCGGCGGGACGACGGCGGCGATTCTGATGAAGGCGGTGCTCGACCATCCGCAGCGGCGCGGCCGGCCGGTGGCCCAGACCGTCAACTTCTGCGCGGCGGTCGCCGAGGGCGCGTTCGAGGTCGTGGTGCGACTGGTGCGCGACGGGCGATCAACTCAGCACTGGCAGGTGGAAATGCTGCAGGCCGGGGTGGTCGTGACCACCGCCAGCACCGTGACCGGTCCCGACCGCGAGACCTGGAGCCATGCCCCGGCCGCGCCGCCAAGCGTGCCGCCAGCGGCCCAGACCCCGGTGCTCGACACCTCCGGGCGCACCGGCTGGCGCGGTCGCTACGAGTTCCGCTTCGAGCGCGGCGAACCGATCCCTGGGGCCGCGAGCCCGCAGGCGCCGGGGGCGGCGCTGTCGCACAGCTGGGTGCGGGACGAGCCGCCGCGGCCGCTGGACTACGTCTCGCTGGCGGCGATCTGCGACACCTTCGTGGTCAAGATCCTGCAGGTGCGCGGCGACATTCCGCCGGTCGCCACGGTCTCGCTGTCGACCTATTTCATGGCCGACGAGGCGGCGCTCTCCCGGCAGGACGCGCGCCCGGTGCTGGGCGTGGCCGACGCCCGCGTCTTCCGCCACGGCTTCAACGACCAGAGCGCGGAGATCTGGTCGGACGACGGCGTCCTGCTGGCGGTCTCGCACCAGGTGGTGTGGTTCAAGAGCTAGAGCCAGCCGAGCGCCGCCTCTCCCCGTAGGATCGTTTCGGCCTCGTTGGTGTGCTTGGCGCCGTCGCGGGGGTGCAGGACCAGGGGCGGCAGTAGTTGCAGCGGGGCCTTGCCGGTCTTGAGCGCGCGGACCAGCACGCGCTTGGCCGGGGCGTCGGCGTGGGAGTGGATCGGGCGAATCTGGAACGATCCGGCCTTGGGCGCGAGCAGGGCGAGGATGTCGGCCAAGCGATCGGCCCGATGAATTACAGTGATCGAGCCGCCCTCGCGCACGGCCTTCAGCAGAAAGCCGATCCAGGCGGCGAGGCCGCCGTCGGCCATCCACGCGCCGAGCTTTTCGGGCGTGGGCGCGCGCAGGGCGCCGGGATCATCGAAGAACGGCGGGTTGGCCATCACCGCATCGAACGGCTGCAGGGCTAGGCGCTTGAAGGGGAGGGCGACGTCGGCCTCCACGATTTCGACGCGATCCTGCAGGCCGTTGGCCTGGACGTTCTGGTGGGCGAGGGCGGCGGCGGCGGCGTCGCGCTCCACGCCGACGAAGCTCGCCCCCGGACGGCGTGTCGCCGCGGCGAGCAGCGCGCCGCCCGCGCCGCAGCCGGCCTCCAGCACGCGCGCGCCGTCGGGGGCGTCGCAAGACGCTGCAAGCAGGGCCGCATCCATGCCTGCGCGGTAACCTCGCACACCCTGGCGTAGCAGGACTCGCCCGCCGAGCAGCCGGTCCTCAGAAAATGCGGGGTCTGTCAGGTCTGACACTGGTTCCATTTGCGCTCGGAGACGGCTAAGCCCGCCTTGACCCTGGTCTATCCCGTGACCATTGTCCCCCGCAAACGCCGGCCCCCTCGCGAGGGGCGTCGAACGCCTTGGAGTTTCGGTATTTTGGACGCCGCCAGCGCCGCGATCGCCCGCGAAAAACCCGTCTCGATCGACGGGCTCCTGGAGCTCGCGAAGCCCGACATGGCCAAGGTCGACGCCCTGATCCGTGATCGCATGCAAAGCCCCGTGTCGGTGATCCCGGCCCTGGCCGAGCACTTGATCGGCGGATCGGCCAAGCGGCTGCGGCCGTTGCTGACCATCGCCGCGGCCCGTGTGGCCGGGGCGCAGGACGACGCCTGCCTGAAGCTGGCGGCGGCGGTCGAGTTCATTCACACCGCCACCCTGCTGCACGACGACGTGGTCGACTCCTCGCAGCTGCGCCGCGGCAAGGTCGCCGCGCACCTGATCTGGGGCGCGCCGGCCAGCGTGCTGGTGGGCGACTTCCTGTTCGCCCGCGCCTTCGAGCTGATGGTTGAGGCCGGCTCGATGCAGGCGCTGGAGATCCTGGCCCGCGCCAGTCGCGTGATCGCCGAGGGCGAGGTGCTGCAGCTGACCCGCGCCCACGATCTGAACCTGTCGCAGGATCTCTATCTGGAAATCATCCGGGCCAAGACCGCCGAGCTGTTCGCCGCCGCGGCCGAGGCCGGCGCGGTGTCGGCCGGCGCCAGCCCCGAGCGCCGCGAGGCGTTGCGCAAATTCGGGCAGGACTTGGGCCTGGCCTTTCAGCTGGTCGACGACGCCCTCGATTACAGCGGTGACGCGGCCACCCTGGGCAAGAACGCCGGCGACGATTTCCGGGAAGGCAAGGCGACCCTGCCGCTGCTGCTGGCCATCGCCAAGACCGGCGCGGCCGAGAAGCCGTTCTGGGATCGGACGGTCGGCCGCCGCGAGCAGACCGACGAGGATTTCGAGCGCGCCCGCGGACTGGTCGCCTCGACCGGCGCCGACGGCGCGACCTTGGCGCTGGCCGGCGACTACGCCGCGACCGCCAAGGCGCAATTGGCGGACTTTGCGGCCAGCAACAGCTGGCGCCCGGCGCTGGAAGACCTCGCCGACTTCGCAGTCCAGCGGAAGGCGTAGCGGCCTCGAACCCCAAACACAAAAAAGGCCGCCCCGGGGGCGGCCTTTTTACGTTCAGGGCGTCGATGATCAGCCCGGGCTGATCATCTTTTCCGGGCGGACCAGGGCGTCGAACTCTTCGTTGGTGACATAGCCGCCGCCGACCGCTTCGTCGCGCAGGGTGGTGCCATTCTTGTGAGCGGTCTTGGCGATCTTGGCGGCGTTGTCGTAGCCGATCTTGCTGTTCAGGGCGGTGACTAGCATCAGCGAGCGCTCGAGCGCGGCCTTGATGTTGTCTTCGCGGGCCTCGATGCCGACCACGCAGTTGTCGGTGAACGAGATCGAGGCGTCGGCCAGCAGGCGGCAAGACTGCAGGAAGTTGTAGGCCATCACCGGGTTGAAGACGTTGAGCTCGAAGTGGCCCGACGCGCCGGCGAAGGTCAGCGTGGCGTTGTTGCCGAACACCTGGGTGCAGACCATGGTCAGGGCCTCGCACTGGGTCGGGTTGACCTTGCCCGGCATGATCGACGAGCCCGGCTCGTTCTCCGGCAGGGCCAGTTCGCCAAGGCCCGAACGCGGGCCGGAGCCCAGGAAGCGGATGTCGTTGGCGATCTTGAACAGGCTGCCGGCGATCGTGTTGATCGCGCCGTGGCTGAAGACCATGGCGTCGTGGGCGGCGAGAGCTTCAAACTTGTTGGGCGCAGTCACGAACGGCAGGTGAGTGATGTCGGCGATCTTCTTGGCGACCAGTTCGGCGAAGCCGACCGGCGCGTTGAGGCCGGTGCCGACCGCGGTGCCGCCTTGGGCTAGCTCATAAAGGCCGTAGAGGCTGTCCTTGATCCGGCGCACGCCGTTGGCGACCTGCTGCGAGTAGCCGGAGAACTCCTGGCCGAGGGTGAGGGGCGTGGCGTCCTGGGTGTGGGTGCGGCCGATCTTGATGATGTGGTCGAAGGCCTTGACCTTGACCTTCAGGGCCGCGTGCAAGTGCTCCAGCGCCGGCATCAGCTCCTTGGCCACCTGTTCGGCGCAGGCGATGTGCATCGCCGTCGGATAGGTGTCGTTGGACGACTGGCTCATGTTGACGTGGTCGTTCGGGTGCACCGGGCTCTTGGAACCCATGACGCCGCCCAGCATCTCGATGGCGCGGTTCGAGATCACCTCGTTGGCGTTCATGTTCGACTGGGTGCCGGAGCCGGTCTGCCAGACCACCAGCGGGAAGTGGTCGTCCAGCTTGCCGTCGATGACTTCCTGGGCGGCGGCGACGATGGCCGCGCCGATCTTCGGGTCGAGCTTGCCGAGCTCCATGTTGGCTTCGGCGGCGGCGCGCTTGACGATGCCCAGGGCGCGGATCACCGGCTTGGGCTGGCGTTCCCAGCCGATCTTGAAGTTGCCGATCGAGCGCTGCGACTGCGCGCCCCAATAGACGTTGGTCGCGACCTCGATGGGTCCGAAGGTGTCGGTCTCGGTGCGGGTCGCGGTCATGGTGTCTTCAGCTCCGGTGAGTTCGCAGCGCCGGTTTAGCGAACGCGCGCGAGACTGCAAGGCGCGCAGGCCCTAAGGAGGGTCATGGACGGCGATTGGATATCCCACGGGAAGGTGCGGGCGCGCGAGGCCGAAGGCGTCGTCGAGGTGGTGGTCGACGGCCTGACCACCCAGGCCAAGTACTACAAGCCGCTGGTCTACGAGTTCTTCCGCAAGGCTTGGCGCGGCTCGCGACCCAGTTGGGGCGAGTTCGGCGTCGACATCGTCATGGAGTATGTCGGCGACCCGCCCTGGATCGACCTCGACAACCTGGCCAAGGCGATCCTCGACGCGATCAAGGGCTACACTTTTCATGACGACGCCCAGGTGGCGCGGCTGTTGGTGGAGCGGCGGGCCGGCGAGCGCGAGCAGATCACGGTCACCGTGCGCAAGCTGTCGGACGTGAACCTGCTCGGGGCCGCCTACCAGCGCTGAAACGAAAGCGGCCGCGCCCTGGAGGGCGCGGCCGCGGTTCGCAATTCCCGGAGGGGTCTACGGGATCAGCGGTACTGCTGGATACGCGTGGTGCGCAGGCCGGCGAGGCCGTGGCGATCGATCGACTTCTGCCAGGCGAGGAATTCCTCGTTGGTCAATGAGTAGCGCTCGCAGGCGTCGTCGAGCGTCAGCAGCCCGCCGCGGACAGCGGCGACCACTTCGGCCTTGCGACGGATCACCCACCGACCGGTGTCGGCCGGCGGCAGATCCTTAAGCGTCAGGGGCGCACCCGTCGGACCGATGACGTACGCCTCGCCGCGGCTGTTCGTGCGCGTCTGCTGTTGTTGCAACATGGCTTTACGCCTTTCCGACCATCACTGTTCGGGAAGAATGTAACGGGTGGGGCATAACGGCCGGTGAATCACGATAGTAAACAAATCCTTGCTCATGATTCGTCGTTGTCCGTTTTTGGTACAGTCTAAGTTATCGAGTGATGTTGTGAGTTGTTAACGACCAATATTACCTCTTAATATTGATCAACTCCTCAAGCATCTGGTCTGCGGTGGTGATGATCTTCGAAGATGCTGAGTAAGCTTTCTGCGTAGTGATCAGGCCGGTGAACTCTGCCGACAGGTCGACGGTCGAGGCTTCCAGTGTACCGGCGGCGATTTCGCCGGCCCCGCCGATGCCCGGCTGCTTGATCACGAACTCACCCGAAGGGATGGTGGCGCGATAGGCGTTACCGCTCACCGCCGCCAGGCCGTCAGGATTGGCGAAACTGGCGAGGCCGATCTTCGCGATCTGGCGAACTTCAGAGTTGTCGAAGATCGCCGAAACAACGCCGTCCTCGCTGACTTCAACGCCGACCACGTTACCGACGTTGGCGCCGTCGGAATTTGCGGAGTTCAGGGTCGAGGGCGAGGCGTACTGGGTGACCTTGCTCCAGTCTAGGGCGATGTCCGAGGCCTGGACGCCGAGACTGTCGGCCCAGCGGGGCGTGCCGGCGGTGCCCGAGGCTCCGAGGTTCAGGGTTGCGGTCGGGCCAAACAGGGTGGTGTCGGCGTGAGTGAGGTCGAGCTGACCGTCGGCGGTGAACATGACGTCGCCCGAGGCGATCAGGCCGTTGGTGGTCCCGTCGTCGATGTCGGTCGCCGGAACAGCGTACATTTCCGCCTTCCACTTGTTCGGCGTCGCGTCGTCCTTGATGAAGGCCACCGCAACCTTGTGGGTGGCGCCGACCGAGTCGATGACGTTCATTTCAAAGGTGAAGTCGGGCTGCACTCCGGTGGCCGGATCCTGGTTGAGAGCCCAATCGGCCATCATGCCGGGCGTGGTGTAAGATGTGTTCTTGGCCGGGTCGGCCACCAGGCTCTTGTTGAGGTTGGCGTTGACCACGATGTTGCCGGTGGCGCGGACGGCCGCGCCCAGGTTCTTCACGTTGATCGACTGCATCATGTTCAGGTCGGACGGGTTCGTGTTGAACGTGCCGTCGTTCTGGACCGGCCAGCCCTGCAGGTAGAGCTTGGCGTCGTTGACGAGATAGCCGTCAGCGTCGACGCTGAACGAGCCCGAGCGGGTGAAGACGCGTTCGTCGTTCGCGGTCAGGGCGCCGCCCTTTGTCGCCACGACGAAGAAGCCGTCGCCCGAGATGCCGAGATCGGTCGGCGAGGTCGCCGACTGGATCAGGCCCTGTTGGCTGATGAACTGGCGGGTGACCGCCTGCACGCCGCCGGCCGAGTAGCGGCCCTTGACCGCCTGGGCGGTCACGACGTTGGCGAAGTTCACCTGGTTGCGCTTGTAGGCGGTGGTGTTGACGTTGGCGATGTTGTCCGAAATCGCCGCCAGGGCCGACGAGTTGGTGATCAGCCCGGAAACGCCGGAGAGCATGGCGCTGTTGATGCTCATGGGTGTCTACCTTTCTATACGAATGCTGGGATCAGGCGCCGTCAGACGGCCTGTTGGGACGACGTGTCGTCGTCCTGCTTGTCGGGATCAGGGGTGGTGTCGGTGGAGGCCGTCTTCGGCACGTCGGCGATGGAGGTGACTTTCTCCCAGCCGATCTGGACGCCGTTGACGGTGATGAAGGTCTTGCCGTCGCTTTGCTCGACGCCGGTGACGACGCCCTTCAGGAAGTTGGTGACGCCCACGGCGGCGCCGGCGGAGTCCTTGGCGGTGATCCGCAGGGTGTAGGTCTCGCCGTTCGGCAGCTGGGCGCCGGTGCGGTCCTTGCCGTTCCAGGAGTAGGTGTGGTCGCCGGCCTTCAGGTCGTCGCCACTGGTCTTCTCGACCTGAACGACCTTGCCGAGGCTGTTGACCACTTCGATGGTCACCTCGGTCGCTTCGCGGTCCAGCTTGTAGGACCAGTCGGCCTTGCCGGCCGTGAGCTTGGCCTCGTTGTGGACCGCGCGGACTTCGCGGCCGAGCAGACTGACTGAGGTCTGGATGCCCGAGCCGGTGTTGGTGACCAGTTTTTCCAGCAGGTCGTTGGTCAGCAGCTGCTGCTCCACGCCCGTCATCTGCACGAGCTGCTGGGTGAACTGGGTGGAGTCCATCGGCGACAGCGGATCCTGGTTTTTGATCTGTGCCGTCAGGAGGTTCATGAACGTCTCGTAGCTGTCGGCCAGGCGCGTGCGCCCGGTGCCCGAGGCGCCGGCGCTGCTTGCAGCTGCGGTAGGATCGATCGCCATGACGGCCCCCTAGATCCGGATGTCGACGCCGGTGTCGGACCGGCGGGCGTATTGAAGCGCGGCGATGGCGGCGGTCTCGGCCGCTTCCCCGGCGGTGCCGAGCACCGCTTGGAAGGCCCGGCCGCGCCAGGCGCCGTCGTTCTGCTGTTGCTGCTGGGCCAGGCCGCGGCCGTCGCCGCCGCGCTCGCCGTTGACGTCGAAGGAGAGGCCGCCCGTCAGGTCGAAGCCGGCCTGTTCCAGGGCGCGCTGCAACTCGTGCGAGCGGGCGCGCAGCTCGGCGGCGGCCTGGGGCGAGTCGAACGACATCGCCGCGGTCATCTTGCCGCTGGCGGCGATCTCGACCGAGACGCTGACATGGCCAAGGCCGGCGGGAGCCAGCTCAACCTCGAATTTCGTAGTCCGGCCTTCCAGCTTCTTGCTGATCTGGGCGGTCAGATTGGCGATGGTCTCGGACGTGGCGCGCACGGGCGCGGCCGCGGCGGGCGCATGAGCGTGCGCGGCCGGGGCGGCCGGCGCGGGGGCCGGAACGTCGGGCGTGTCGGCGGCGGCCGCCGGTTCGCTCTTGGCGTCTTTGGGTGCGAGCGGCGCGGCCTCGGTCTCGAGCGCGGCGGCGGTCTTGCCAGCATCGCCGGCGCTGGCCGCAGCGGTCACCGCGTTAGGCGCGACAACGCCGTCGTCGGCAGGGGCGGCCATGCCGGGCTGGGCGGCGGCGTCGCGGCGGCGTGCGGCGTCAGCGTGGCGCGCGGGCCGTGCGGCCGACTGGGGCTCCTGCGGCTTGACCTCGTCCGCGGCGGCCGGGACGGCGGCCTCGGCCTGAGCGAGCTGAGCCTGCGGGGCTTCGGTCGCGGCGGCGGCCGCGGCGGGCTGGGGCCTCGCAGCGGTCTGCGGTTGCGGCGTCGGGGCGGCTGGCGTGGCCGTCTTGGTCTGCGCCTTGGCGGGCGCGGGCGCGGGCTCGGCGGTGGTCGCCGGCTTGGCCAGCGGGGCGGCGGCGTGAGCGGTCTCGGCGAGCGGCGCCTGGACGTCTTCCGGCAGGTCCGACGGTGCGACCGCCTGCGCCACGGCCTTGGGCGGGGGGGCGGGCAGGGTCTCGCCGGCCGGCGGGGCCGGGGCGAAGGCGGCGGTCGGTGCGGTAGGCGTCTGAGCCGGCGCGTCGCCAGAAACCCCGCCGTCTTCCGCGGGCGCCGCCTGGATCGGTTGGGGGACAACCTGCGGCGCAACCAGCAGCGCGGCCATGGTCATGGCGTCAGCGGGCATGGCCGGCTGCGCCTGAACTGCGGGATCGGCTACCCCGACGTCGCCCGCCAGCTGCTGATCGCCCTCGGCGCCCTCAGGCGTCTCGCCGTCAGCGGCCGCGGCGAACAGGCCCGCACTGCCGGCGACGCCGGCGGCCGCGGACTGGTCAGTCGGTCCAAAGAACGCGGCCAGCAGCGCATCGAATCCGCCCAGCGCGCCCTGGCCGCCGTTCGTGGCGGCGGAGGACCCGACGATCGGGTTCGTAATCGGCAAATTGAACAGAGGCGCTGTCATGGCTTCCGATGAATCCGCCCGGCGCTCGGCTGGGCTTATCGATGGGAGCGCTTCTGCGCCGCGTACATTCGACGGGGCCTGAGCAACCTTCGCGCCAACTGATCAAGTATTTGAAATAAAATAGAAAAGACGATTTCCGTCGGGCGGCGAGTACGGCGTGCGTGGCGTTTTTTGCCGAGCCGAAGCTGCGCGATGGGTCGTCCCTGCCGCCCTGACCGCATCGATGCGCGAGGCGCCCGCCAGCGCGCGCTTCGGAACTGGCGCCGGTCTTGCGCCGTGTTTCCGCGGTTCGGCGAGCTCCAAAACGGATTTCGTTGAAAAGATTGGATTTTTGCATGGCCCTCGCGCGGGCGTTCACCAATATCTCGGCAGATTTCGCCGGGTCGCGCGTCAGGCTTTGCCGGGCGGAGGGTAAACCTTGTCACTGACGGCTATGCTGAAGACGGCTTCGTCCGGGCTGAATGCGGCCCAGATGAACCTGCGCGTCACGTCGGATAATATCGCCAACGTCAACACGTCCGGCTATGTCCGCAAACAGGTCGACCAGATGCCGCTGGTCGTCGGCGGCCAGGGCATGGGCGTCGACATCCAGGGCGTGCGGCGGATCACGGACCAGTATCTGCAACTCGCCTCGCTGACGTCGTCTTCGGACGCCTCGCGCTGGGACGTGTTCTCGCAGTACCTCGACAACGCCCAGAGCCTGTTCGGCAATCCCGGCAAAGAGACGTTCTACTTCTCGCGGCTGGATCAGATTTTCACGGCCTTCGCCGCTGCGGCGGACGATCCGTCGTCGAGCCTGCTGCGCAGCCAGGGGATCTCCAAGGTCGAGGACTTCCTGACCGAGACGGGCCGCATCAACACCCAGATCAACGAACTGGGCGAGACGGTCGACGCGCGCATCTCCTCGAACGTCAACCGCATCAACGACCTGCTGCGGCAGATCAACCAGATGAACGCCGACATCAGCCGCGCCAAGCTGACCAGCGGCGATGCGTCGGGCTCGGAAAACATCCAGAGTCAGCTGGTCGACGAACTGGCCACGCTGATGAACGTCCAGGTGGCGCAACGCACCAACGGCGGGGTGACCATCCGCTCGGCGGAAGGCCTGCTGCTGGCCGGCGACGGCAAGGCTGCGACGCTGAGCTACAACCGCACCGACGCCACCAAGGGCTACATCGCGGTCGAACCGGAAGGGGGCGTGGGCTTCCCGCAACCGATCCAGATTTCTGGCGGCGAAATCCGCGGTCTGATGGACCTGCGCGACACCACCTTGCCGGGGATGGCCGACCAGTTGGGCGAGTTCATCTCGCGCACGGTCGAGCAGATTAACGCGGCGCACAACAAGACCACGGCCTCGCCGCCGCCGAAGGTGCTGAACGGCCGTGACACGGGCCTGGATCTGCCGACCGCAGTGGGCGGGTTCACCGGCAAGACGACGGTGGCGATCCTCGACAAGGACGGCGTGGTCCAAAGCCGCGTCGACATTGACTTCGACGCCGGGACCATGGTTCCGGGCGGCGCCTTCACCCCGGCCAGCTTCCTGACCAGCCTGAACACCGCAATGGGCGGGGCGGCGACGGCCAGCTTCACCAATGGGGCGCTGAGCATCGCCGGGACGGGCGACAATCGCATCGCCATCGACGAAGGCACCTCGACCAAGGCGGGGCGCGGCTTCTCGCACTTCTTCGGGCTCAACGACCTGGTCCGCTCCGGCGACATGATGAGCTACGAGACCGGGCTGCGGGGGACAGACCCGCACGGCTTTACGCCCGGCCAGACCATCAGCTTCCGGCTGGCCCAGGCGGACGGCAAGCCGATCCGCGACATGACGTTTACGGTGCCGGGACCGCCGGTCACCTCGATGGACGATCTGGTGGCGGCGCTGAACGACCCGGCGTCCGGCGTCGGCGTCAACGGCGCCTTCAGCCTGGATTCCAAGGGCGCGCTGACATTCACCGGCTCGGCGCCGCAGAACGCCACGCTCTCGATCACCCAGGACCAGACCCAGCGCGGCGCGACCGGGCCGTCGATGAGCCAGCTGTTCGGCCTGGGCGTGATCGTGCGCAGCGGCCGTGCGAGCAGCTATCAGGTGGATCCGACGATCGCCCAGGACCCGATGAAGCTCGGCCTGGCGACGCTGGACCTGTCAGTGGCGGCCGGGAAGCCGGCGGTCACTGCCGGCGACGGCCGCGGCGCCCGGCTGCTGGCCGCGTCGGGCGACGCCACCACCACCTTCTCGCCGGCCGGCACGCTCGGCACGGTGACGATGACGCTCTCGCGCTATGCGGCCGAATTCGGCGGCTCCATCGGCCGCCAGGCCGAGGCGGCGGAGAACCGCAAGAGCGCCGCGGAGTCGGTGTCGAACGAAGCCCAGGCGCGCCGCGACGCCGTCGAGGGCGTGAACGTCGACGAAGAACTCGTGCGACTGACGACTTATCAACAGGCCTTCAACGCTTCTGCCCGCATGATCCAGGCGGCGAAGGAGCTGTTCGACGTCCTGACGAACATGGTTTAGCGGAGCCTGACGATGTATCGCGTCACGACCGGCGGCAATTACAGTCTGGTTCTTCGGAACATCATGCTCGCCCAGCAGAAGCAGATGAGCGCGGGCGACCGCGTGGCGACCCAAGAGAACGGGGCGAACCTCAAGGACTATTCCCGCAACGCCGAGATGCTCACGGCCATGCGTTCGGTGGAGACCCGCATCGGTGGCTATCTCGACCAGAACAAGCTGATCGCCGACAAGCTGACCACCCAGGACTTTGCGATGACCCAGCTGGGCGACGCGGCGGCCGGGACCAAGCAGGCGATCGAAGAGGCCATCGCCACGGGCCGCACCGACACCCTGATGCAGGAGATCGAGGCGCAGTTCCGCAACGCGGTGTCGTCGATGAACTCGCGCTACGGCGGCAAGTACCTGTTCGCCGGCGGCAAGATCGACACCATGCCGGTCACCGCCCAGGCTCTGTCGGACCTGACCAATCCGCTGACGCCGGCGATCGCCGACTTTTTCCAGAACGACGACTTCATCACCGAGCACAAGGTCGACGACGCCACTACGGTGAAGACTGGACTGCTGGCCGACGACCTGGGGACCCAGATGCTGCAGGCGTTCAAGACCCTGCAGGCGTTCCACGAGGCGACGCCGTTCGGCGGCACCATGACCGATGCGCAGCGGACCTTCCTGACCAACGAGCTCGCCAACTGGGACACCGTTTCCAGCGACGTCATCGACAAGACCGCCCGCAACGGGATGGTGCAGGCGCGGGTGGACGATGTGAAGGTCGACCTGACTGCGCGTCAGAACAGCCTGAAGGGCATGATCGGCGACATCGTCGACGCCAACATGCCGCTGGCTTCTGTCGAGCTGGAGAAAGCGACTCTGGCGCTGCAGGCCTCGACGCAGGTGTTCATCACTTTGCGGGATTCTTCGCTGCTGAACGCGCTGAAGTAGGGCGCTGACGCCGGTGGCCTCGCAAATCCGGGCGCCAACCGCTACATAGCGCGCCATGAACGCGCTTTTCACAGACGCCGCCGTGGAAGCCGCGCGCGCCGCCGTGGGCCTGAGGCCCGGCGCGCGGGTCGTCGCGGCCATGTCCGGCGGTGTGGATTCCACCGTCACCGCCGCCCTGCTGGCCAGGGCCGGCTACGATGTCGTGGGCGTGACCCTGCAGCTCTACGACCATGGGGCGGCGATCCAGAAGAAGGGCGCCTGCTGCGCGGGGCAGGACATCCATGACGCGCGCACCGCCGCCGACGTCATCGGCATCCCGCACTACGTCCTCGACTACGAAAGCAAGTTCAAGCAGCAGGTCATCGAGGACTTCGCCGACGCCTATCTGCGCGGCGAGACGCCAGTCCCTTGCATCCGCTGCAATCAGACCGTGAAGTTCCGCGATCTGCTGGACGTGGCGCGCGACCTGGGCGCCGAGGCGATGGCGACCGGGCACTATGTCCAGCGCGCCGAAGGCCGCGACGGGGCGCAGTTGCTGCGCGCGACCGATCCGGCCCGCGACCAAAGCTACTTCCTGTTTGCGACCACCCGCGAGCAGCTCGACTTCCTGCGCTTTCCGCTGGGCGGGCTGCCCAAGCCCGAGGTGCGCCGGGTGGCGGCCGAGCTCGGCCTGGCGGCGGCGGACAAGCCCGACAGCCAGGACATCTGCTTCGTGCCGGAAGGCCGCTACACCACGGTCATCGATCGCCTGCGCCCGCAAGGCGCGGAAGCGGGCGACGTCGTGCACATGGACGGCCGGGTGCTCGGCCGCCACGAAGGGGTGACTCGCTACACGATCGGCCAGCGCCGCGGCCTGAACATCGCGGTCGGCGATCCGCTGTTCGTGGTGAAGATCGACGCCGACAATCGCCAGGTGATCGTCGGGCCGCGCGAGGCGCTGTTGACCAGCGCTCTGACGCTGAAGGAAACCAACTGGCTGGGCGAAGGCGACGACATGGCCGGCGCGGTCGGGCGGCCGGTGCTGGCGCGCGTGCGCTCCACCCGCGAACCGGTCCCGGGACGCCTGGCCCTGCGCGACGGCGTGGCGGCGGTCGAGTTGGACACCCCGGAAGAGGGCGTCGCGCCGGGTCAGGCCTGCGTTCTCTATGCGCCTGAGCAGCCGGAGCGGGTGCTGGGCGGCGGTTTCATCGACACGACGGAACGCGCCGCCGGCTGACGCTGGGACAGCATTCCAATTCGCCAGGCGGCGAATTATATCGTTGGCATGACCCAAGCCGCCGATCCCGTCGTCATAGCCTCCTACGCCCGCACCCCGATGGGGAGCTTCCAGGGCTCGCTGAGCGCGCTCAAGGCCACTGAACTGGGCGCCGCCGCCGTGCGTGCCGCGGTCGAGCGGGCAGGGGTGTCGCCCGAGGCGGTCGAGCAGATATTCATGGGCTGTGTGCTGCCTGCCGGCCTTGGCCAGGCGCCGGCCCGCCAGGCGGCGCTGGGCGCTGGCCTGCCGACCTCGGTCGAGGCCACCACGCTCAACAAGATGTGCGGTTCAGGCATGCAGGCCGCAATCATGGCCCATGACGCCCTGGCGGCCGGCAGCGTCGACATCGTGATCGCCGGCGGCATGGAGAGCATGACCAACGCCCCGTACCTGCTGAACAAGCACCGCGGCGGCGCGCGCATCGGTCACGACACGGCCTTCGACCACATGTACCTCGACGGTCTGGAGGACGCCTATGAGCCCGGCCGGTTGATGGGCTCGTTTGCCGACGAGACGGCGCGGACCTACCAGTTCACCCGCGAGGCGATGGACGAGTTCGCGATCTCGTCGCTGGCCCGCGCGCGCGCGGCCACTGAGAGCGGCGCCTTCGCCCGCGAAATCGTTCCGGTCGAGGTGGTGAGCCGCAAGGGCAGCGAAACGGTGTCGACCGACGAGCAGCCGCTGAAGGCCGATCCGGCCAAGATCCCGAGCCTGAAGCCGGCGTTCGGCAAGGACGGCGCGATCACCGCGGCCAACGCCTCGTCGATTTCGGACGGCGCGGCGGCGCTGGTGATGACCCGCGCCTCGGTGGCCGAGAAACTGGGGTTGAAGGTGGTCGCCAAAGTCGTGAGCCACGCCGCTCATGCCCACGAGCCGGGCCTGTTCACGACGGCTCCGGTCCCGGCGATGCAGAAGGCGCTGAAGAAGGCCGGCTGGAGCGTCGACGACGTCGACCTGTTCGAGGTCAACGAGGCCTTCGCCGTGGTGGCGATGATCGCTGAGCGTGAACTGGGCATCGACCGCACCAAGCTGAACGTCAACGGCGGCGCCTGCGCGCTGGGCCACCCGATCGGCGCCAGCGGCGCCCGCATCTTGGCGACGCTGCTCTCGGCCCTGGAAGCTCGCGGCGGCAAGCGCGGCGTGGCCAGCCTGTGCATCGGCGGCGGCGAAGCCACCGCGATGGCGGTGGAACTGGTCTAGGCCCCCTAGCGGCCGGCGGCGGGAGCTGCCGCCCCGATGGCCGCGGCGTCGTAGCGGACGCCGCTGGGGATCGACATGTCGCCGGGATGCCATTCCTTGGGGCAGGCGCCCTTCCAGGCGGCGTCGACCTTCACTGCTCGCTCGCCGTTGGCGATCGGCAGCTGGGCCCCGGTCGTGACCTGGGTTCCCTCGGCCTCGTAGCGCAGCGAGATGTCGCCGCGGGCGACGCCGCGGGTGACGACCTGGCCGCGAGCGCCCATGTCGCAGACCGAGGCGAAGCGCAGCGAGTTGTCGTCCTGGCGGGTGACGGCGTTTTCGCTGCAGTTGCCCCGCGTGCCCTGGGCGCCCATCCAGTCGACCTTGCGATCGACCTTCTCGTCGAGGCAGACCATCGTGGTCGTGACGGTGTCGCCGATGGTGAGGCGGGTTTCCCAGAGGCCGGGCTGGCGCGGGGGCGGGCGCTGGAGGTTGGTGCGGGCGACGCCGTCAGGATCGACTACGGTCGCGGGCTGGCAGCCGGCGAGCGCGCCGATGGTTACTGCGGCGCCGAGAAAATTCCGGATTGCGTACATGCGTCCCCCTCGACACCGTACGGTTGACGGGCCGAACCCATACTTTCGTACAAACGTTAAATTGCGGGCCATGAGCAGCGAACTTCGCGACAACAAAGCCGAGCAGCGGTTCGAGATGACCGAGCAGGGCATGACCTCCTGGGCCGACTACCGCCTTTCCGGCGACCGGCTGTTCATCGACCACGTCGAAAGTCCGGTCCCGTTGCGGGGCACCGGCGCGTCAGGCCGATTGATGGCGGCGCTGGCCGCCGACGCTCGCGCCCGCGGCCTGAAGATCGTGCCGATCTGCGGGTTCGCGGCCGCTTGGTTGCGACGCAGCCACGAGTTCCGCGGCCTGTTGGCCTAGGTTCGGCCGGCGAGGGCCTTGATCGTATTGCCGCTGGCCTCGCACTCGGCCGCCAACCGTCGGGCGATCTCTCGCACCCCGACCGGGTAGGCCTCGCCGCCGTCGGCGATTTCGCCCGACAGGCGTTCCACCTCGGCCATGGCGGTCTCCAGCGCCGCGATATGCTCGCGGGCAAGGTTCCGCGCCTGAGCCTGCAGACGCCCGATCCTATCGGCGAGGCTGGGCGCCGCCGCGGTTTGATGTCCGGCCACTACGCTGAGGGCCGCTGACGCACGCATCCGACTCACCATTTGACGCTCCCAATGCTGCACAGTCTGGAAGCGCTGCTGCAGGATGCGCGCCAGTCGCCCATCAGACCCGCGAGGAAATCGCCTCTAGCGTCTGCACCTTCGCCTCGCAGTCCTCGGCCATACGCCGGGCGAGGTCGCGGACGCCGGCCGGATAGGCCTCGCCGCCGTCGGAAATCTCGGCCGACAGACGTTCGACCTCGATCAGGGCCACGCTCAGCGCGTGGATATGCTCGCGGGCCAGGGACTTGGCTTCGGCCTGAAGCCGCCGAATGCGTTCGGACAGCTCACGGCCAGAAAGCGGCTTGGACTTGTCGGCCGAGTTGTCGGCCACCACCGAAAGCGGAGGCGTCATGGGTTCTTTCCCAGGCAGAGCGTCTTGCCCGCGGCCCCCGTCGGACCGCCTCGACAGCGCTCCCCCAATCGACAGCATTACGCACGAAGCGGGGCCGTGGTTCCGGCGTCCCGCGACTTAACGATATCGGCCTGTCGCACTGTGGAGTTTGGGTGACAGGCGTAAGGCCAAGCTGGCGCCACGCTCGGTTGTTTTCCGAGCGTGAACAAGGGGTTGTCCCTATTGCGACGCTAGCGTTTGCCCTTTCGGAACCGTTCCTGGCTCTCGGCGCGGGCTTCGGCTCGGACCTTCTTGACCACCTCGCGGTCGGCGGTCTCGCCCTCGCCGGTGAGGGCGTCGTTGGCGAACTCCAGGTCGAGCAGCTTGAGGCGCTTGATCTCGTCGCGCAGGCGCGCGGCGGTCTCGAACTCCAGGTCCGCGGCGGCCTGGCGCATCTTGGCCTCGAGGTCGCGCAAGGTGGCCTTGAAGTTGTCGCCCAGGAACGGCTTGCCGGCGTCTTCGGCGACGCCGACCGGGACCAGCACGCGGTCCTTCTCGTACGGGCTGGCGAGGATCTCCTTGATCTGGCTCTTCACGCTCTCAGGCGTGATGCCGTGCTCGAGGTTGTAGGCCTCCTGCTTCTCGCGGCGGCGTTGGGTCTCGGCCATGGCCCGTTCCATCGAGCCGGTGATGTGGTCGGCGTAGAGGATGACCTTGCCGTCGACGTTCCGGGCCGCGCGGCCGATCGTCTGGATCAGCGAGGTTTCCGAGCGCAAGAAGCCTTCCTTGTCGGCGTCGAGGATGGCGACGAGGCCGACTTCGGGAATGTCGAGGCCCTCGCGCAGCAGGTTGATCCCGATCAGCACATCGAAGGCGCCGAGCCGCAGGTCGCGGATGATCTCGATGCGCTCCATGGTGTCGATGTCCGAGTGCATGTAGCGCACGCGCAGACCCTGCTCGTGCATGTACTCGCTGAGGTCCTCGGCCATCTTCTTGGTCAGGACGGTGATCAGGGTGCGGTAGCCCTTGGCGATGGTGTCGCGGGCCTCGGCGATGACGTCGTCGACCTGGCTGTGATTGTCCTTGGAGACCGGGCGCACCTCGACCGGCGGATCGATCAGGCCGGTGGGGCGAATGACCTGCTCGGCGAAGACCCCGCCGGACCGCTCCAACTCCCAGGCCGCGGGCGTCGCCGAGACATTGACCGTCTGCGGCCGCATGGCGTCCCACTCCTCGAACTTGAGCGGGCGGTTGTCGAGGCAGGAGGGCAGGCGGAAGCCGTATTCGGCCAGGGTGAACTTGCGGCGGTAGTCGCCCCGATACATCGCGCCGATCTGCGGCACCGCCTGGTGGCTCTCGTCGATGAAGAGGAGGGCGTTTTCGGGGATGTACTCGAAGAAGGTCGGCGGCGGCTCGCCGGTGCGGCGGCCGGACAGGAAGCGGCTGTAGTTCTCGATGCCAGCGCAGGAGCCGGTGGCCTGGATCATCTCCAGGTCGAAGGTGGTGCGCTGCTCCAGCCGCTGAGCCTCCAGCAGCTTGCCGTTGGCGACCAGCCAGTCGAGCCGTTCCTTCAGCTCGTCGCGGATCTGGATGACCGCTTGGTTGAGGGTCGGGCGCGGGGTGACGTGGTGGCTGTTGGCGTAGATCTTGATGCCTTCGAGGTCGGCGGTCTTTTTGCCGGTCAGAGGATCGAACTCGCTGATCGCCTCAACCTCGTCGCCGAACAGCGAGATGCGCCAGGCGCGGTCCTCGTAGTGGGCGGGGAAGACCTCGATGGTGTCGCCGCGGCGGCGGAACGAGCCACGTTCGAAGGCGGCGTCGTTGCGCTTGTATTGTAGGGCCACGAGGTCGGCCATCAGCTGCTTCTCGTCGAGCCGCTGGCCGGGCTCGATGGTGAAGGTCATGGCGGTGTAGGTCTCGACCGAGCCGATGCCGTAGATGCAGCTCACCGAGGCGACGACGATGACGTCGTCGCGCTCGAGGATCGCGCGGGTGGCCGAGTGGCGCATCCGGTCGATCTGCTCGTTAATCGACGAGTCCTTCTCGATGTAGGTGTCGGTCCGCGGCACGTAGGCCTCGGGCTGGTAGTAGTCGTAGTACGAGACGAAGAACTCGACGGCGTTCTCGGGGAAGAAGGCCTTGAATTCGGAATAGAGCTGGGCGGCCAGGGTCTTGTTGGGCGCGAGGATCAGCGCCGGGCGCTGGGTCTCCTCGATCACCTTGGCCATGGTGAAGGTCTTGCCCGAGCCGGTGACGCCCAGCAGCACCTGGTCCTGCTCGCGCCCTTCCAAGCCGGCGACGAGGTCGGCGATGGCGGTCGGCTGGTCGCCGGCCGGCTGGAAGTCGCTGACCAGCTTGAACCGCTTGCCGCCTTCCGACTTCGCCGGGCGGGCGGGCCGGTGGGGCTTCCACAGCATCGGCATGGCGGTTTCGTCGTAGTCGAAGCTCGCCGACATGTCGGCGACGCCAGGACCGGGATCGGCTGAGCGGGGCATGAGCGTCAAGGTAGGATCGATCATGCCCCGACGCTAGCGCGGGCGCGTGCCAGAACTTGTCAGCAGGGTGTCAGTCGCGCTTAGCAGCGGCAGGTTTGCCTTGAGCGCCTCCAGGAACTTGTCGGGCATCAGGAGGATGGCGTTGTGGCCGCCGCCCGGCAGCGTCGCCCAGCGTTTGGCTGGGGCCTTGATCTTCTCGAAGTAGGCTGCGGCCAGCGAGGTCGGGGTCTGGATGTCCTCGTCGCCCTGGATAATCAGGACCGGCACGGGAATCTCCGGCGCGGGGCCGTCGTCGCTGTAGGCCATCAGGGAGGCCAGCATCCGGGTGGTGGTGTGCTGCCCCGCGGCCACCCAGTCCGAGACCTGGCGCAGGCCGTAGCCCGGGGCCAGCAGTAGTCGGCCCAGCATGGTGCGCATTGTGCCGCGTTCACTAGCCGGCGGATGGGCCATGAGGATCTTGCGTTCGGCCAGCAGCGGCTTGACGCCGTCATAGGGCGGGGGGCCGATCTCGCGCAGGCGAACGAGGGCCTTGTGAGCGCCGCGCGCTTCGAGGCGCTCGGCCAGTTCCCGATAGCCGACGGCTTCGTTGGCGGCCATGTCCACGACCTGGCCGGCCCCGACATAGGCTTCGAAGAGGTCGGGTCGGCGGCGGGCCATTTCGATCCCGAGCACCGAGCCCCAGGAGACGCCCAGCAGGATCGCACGCTCTTGGCCCAGGCGGCGCAGGGCATGGGCGACCACCTCAAGCCCGTCACCCGCGATGCGATCGAGGCTGAGGTCGCCGCCGTCGCCGCCCCGGCTGCGGCCGAAGGTGCGGCCGGCCCCGGGCTGATCCCATTGAACGAGGGTGAAGTCGCGCTCCCAGGCGCGGAAGCCCTCATAGCCGAGCGGCAGGAACGACGTGCCAGGCCCGCCATGCAGCAAGACCAGGACGGGGTTGGCGACGTCCTCGCCGCGGATCGAGACCCATTGCTCGGCGCCGCCGACCGAGACGAAGCCGGTCTCGTCGATTCCCGCGGGCGAGCGGATGGCCTGCCGATGGCGGATGCCGGCGCGGCGCGCAGCCAGCCAGAGCGCGGCGGCGCCCAGCGCCAGCGCGAGCAGCAGGATGATCGTCAAAGCTCCCTCCCAGCCGTTATGGCCTAGCTTGTACGACGGGACGGATCGGGGAGCGAGGGCTAGCGCTCGGCGCGTTGGGCCCGGCGCTCGAGCGCCTCGCACTTGGCGGGCGTCACTTGCGGCCAGGGGCCGGGATCGGAACCGATGCGCCGGAGCGCCTCGTCCTGGCTGATCCGCTCGCGGGCCGCCAGCTGCTCGGCGGCGCGATCAGCGAAGGCGCGACCTGAGCGCATGGCGGTGTCGAACTGGGCGCGGGCGGCGGCGTCTTCGCGGCGGGCGAGGGCGACCCGAGCGCCTCCGGTCGAGACGTTGGTGGCCTCGCGACCCCAGGCGGGGCTCGGGAAGGCGGGGGTGGCGCGCAAATAGCGTTGCATCGCGCACGCCTGTTCCACCCGCCAGGACGGCGCGGCGACGGCGGGCGTGGCGAGCCCGGCCGCAACGGTCAGCAGGATGACGTGCTTCAGCATCAGCGTCAGTTTGAGATCAGAATTGGGGCGTGTCCGTGGCGAACCGCGCCTTTGCGCGGCGCAAGTTGGCATGCGTGATCGCCGTTAACCAGATCTCGTTCGTCGAACGCCGGTCAAAAGTGGTGCGCGCCGCGTCAGGCGGGAGGCCCCGCCCTCGCGGCGCGCTGGTGATCCTATCCGGGGGAGAGGATCCTGTCGGGGACTACTTGTCGGCGGCCTTGCTGACGGCGGTGCCGGCGGCCGCGCCGGCGACGGCGCCGACCGGGCCGCCGACCAAGGCGCCCGCCGCCGCGCCGGTGGCCGCACGCTGCTCGACACTGTGCCCGCAAGCCGCCAGCAGCAGGGCGATTCCGGCCGCGGCGAACAGGGCGAAGGACTTGCGCATCAGGTGACGTCTCCGCGTTTGAAAGCTGCGCAGCGGGAACGGCGGGGCGTCATGGTGGTTCCCTGCGCGAGTTCGCGTCGTTAACGAAACCTGAAAAAAATCCCGTGCTGCGACGCAATAGCCCATTGCGAATCCGCTCGGCGATCGTCATAAACCACATCAACTTCGCCGTAGCCTGTCACTCCACGTGTACTCGACAGGCTCTTAGTCGCGCCGCCGCCAGCATGAGCAGGGGCCTCCGCGACGACGATGTCGGGGGGCGATATCGCCCTCGCCACGCAGGACACGATCTTCTTGAATTTCAATGGTAAGGCTCGCGCCGACTGGCGCGCGCCCGCATGCGCCGCATTGATCGGTTCAGGCATTGGCCTGGCCTTGGGCGCGACATACATGGCTGGCGGTATGGCTCGTACGGCCGCCGATGACGCTCGGAGCGCGCGCATTGCCCGCGCCGCGGAGGGCGGCTTTTCGGAAGCCACGCTGCAGGCTGCGGTGACGGATCCGGGCGTGCTGCGCGTCGCCAGCCGGCACGATCCGCTCAACGCCAGCGGCGCAGACCAACGCGACCGCCAAAGCGCCATCTTCGCCGCAAGGCCGGAGACGGCGTCGAACGCGGCGGCTGACATTCCCCTGCGCGGCGCGATCAACGCGGCCCTGCCGGCGGCGGCCCCGTTCCGGATGGCTGGAGCGCTGGCGAGCTCGCGTGAACTCGAATGCCTGACCCAGGCGGTCTACTTCGAGGCTCGCGGCGAGACCCCGGCGGGTCAGGCCGCGGTCGCCCAGGTGGTGCTCAACCGCGTCCGCCACCCTTCGTTCCCCAAGAGCGTCTGCGGCGTCGTCTTCCAGGGCGCGGGCAAGCGCGTCGGTTGTCAGTTCAGCTTCGCCTGCGACGGCTCGATGCGGCGCGGCCGCGAAACCGCGGCGTGGAGCCGCGCCCAGAGGGTGGCCTCCAAGGCCCTGTCGGGCTCGGTGATGAGCGCGATCGGCGATGCGACCCACTTCCACACCACCAACGTCGCCCCAAACTGGGGCCCGCGCCTGGTGCAGACCGCCGAGGTCGGCATGCACGTCTTCTATCGCTTGGGGCGCGGCGGCGGCGCTGCGCCGAAGGCCCAGGATCGCGTCTACTACGCCAGCTATGCGGCCACGCCCCCGCCGGCGTCGATCGACGTGACGAGCGACATGCGCGCGGCGCTGATGAAGACCGAGCGCACGCCCGACGCCGTCGTCCAAGCTGATCAGAAGCCCGAACTGGTCAAGGAAGCCGACACCGCCGCGCCGAAGCTGCTGCCGATCGCGGCTCATCCGGCCAAGGCGCCCGCGCCGCGGCCGGTCGCCGAGGCCGACGCCATGGTCGGCGACGACTGATCGCTCGGGCCCTGCGGGGCCCGTTCTCCTCGGCTTCGCCTTGCGCCATGCTCCGGTCACCTGGGGCAAGGTCAAGGCGAGTCGAGCGAGGTGGCGTGATGAGCGATGCAGCGGCGCGAGACGAGTTGGCCCGGGGCCTGCTCAACTGCAGTTATGACGACCTAAATCCGATCCAGAAGAGCGTCATCGACCTCATCGTGACCGAAACCCCGAGCCGGGCGCCGGGGCTGACGCATGACGACCGGCGCTTCGGCGAGCGGCTCGCCGACCGGGTGGCGGCCTTCGGCGGCTCCTGGGCGTTCATCATCGGCTTTGGCGTGGCGCTGCTGCTGTGGATGGGATGGAACCTCGCCACCAGATCGCTGCATCTGGCCTTCGACCCTTATCCGTTCATCTTCCTGAACCTGATGCTCTCGACGCTGGCCGCGCTGCAGGCGCCGGTGATCATGATGAGCCAGAACCGGCAGAGCGTGACCGACCGCAAGGCGGCCGAGTACGACTATGTGGTCAACCTGCGCGCCGAACTGGAAATCCTGCGGCTGCACGACAAGCTCGACGCCCTGCGCGGCGAGGGACTGATGGCGCTGCTGGTCGAGCAGGGCGACCGGATCGAGCGGCTGACCCACGAGGTCGCCGCGCTCTCGCAACAGCGCCGCTAGGCGCGCGCGGCGCGCCGCAGCGCCTGAGGCGGCTGGCCGAAGGCGCGTAGGAACGCCCGGCGCATCCGCTCGGGATCGCCGAAACCCGTATCTGCGGCGACCCGGTCGATCGGTTCAGCCGAACTCTCCACCCGCTCGCGCGCCGTCTCCAGGCGTAGGCGCTCGACCGCCTTGGCCGGGGTCATGCCGGTCTCGGCCGCGAACGCCCTGGCGAAGTGACGAGGGCTCATCGCCGCCCGGTCGGCGAGACGCTCGACGCTGAGCGGCTCGGCCAGACGCTCGCGCATCCAGTCGAGCAGTGGCGCGAACCGGCCGCCCTGGCCGCCCATTTCCAGCAACGCCGAGAACTGCGACTGGCCGCCAGGCCGGCGATGGTAGACCACCAGCTGCTGAGCGACCGCACGGGCCAGGTCCTCGCCGTGGTCGTCGGCGACGAGCGCCAGCGAAAGATCGATGCCGGCGGTGATCCCCGCCGAGGACCAGACCTCGCCGTCGCGCACGAAGATCCGGTCCGGCTCCAGCCGCACCTTGGGATAGCGGCGCGCAAAATCGGGACATCGTTGCCAGTGGGTGGTGGCCCGCCGCCCGTCGAGCAGTCCCGCCTCGGCCAGGATGTAGGCGCCCGAGCAGACGCTGGCCGTGCGCCGGGTCCGGGCGGCGGTCTGGCGAACCCAGTCGAGGGTGCGGGGGCAGATCGCCGGGCCGCGCGTGCCCTCGCCGCCGGCGACCAGCAGGGTGTCGAGCGACCCGCCCTCCATCGGCGCCGCGACGACCTGGACGCTGGAACTGGACGCGACCGCCCCGGGATCGCGCGCCATCACCTGCAGTGAATAGGCGCCCGGCACGAAGCGGGCGGCGATTTCGAACACAGCGATCGGCCCGGTGGCGTCAAGGATCTGGAAGTCCGGAAAGATGAGCAGGCCGATGGCGCGGGTCATGACGTAAAACGAGGTATCTTTGTCATTTCTGCCAGAAGCTAGGTCGCGCACAGTCAGTCGTCAAATCCTTCGGAGGCCGCCGTGTCCAAGCTGCAGATCGTCATCGCGCTCTATCCGGGCGTCACCCACCTCGACTTCACAGGGCCGCATCAGGTCCTCTCGCGCCTGCCCAACGCCGAGGTCGTGGTCGCCTCGAGCGGTGGGCGGGATATCGAGGCCGAAGGACTGACCTTCACGCGGCTGGCGGACCTGGCGGCGGTCGGACGCTGCGACGTGCTGTGCGTGCCCGGCGGGCTGGGCACGACCGACGCCATGCTGGACGAGGCGTTCATGGCGCAGATCAGCCGGCTGGGCGCGCAGGCCAAGTACCTGACCAGCGTCTGTACCGGATCGCTGATCCTGGCCGCTGCGGGCTTTCTGAGGGGCAAGCGCGCGGCCTGCCACTGGGCATGGCGCGACCTGCTGGTCCCGTTCGGAGCGATCGTCGACGACAGCCGGGTGGCGCGCGACGGGAACATCATCACCGGGGGCGGGGTGACCGCCGGCCTCGACTTCGCCTTCGTGCTCATGGCCGAGTTGGCGGGCGAGACCCTGGCCAAGTCGGTGCAGTTGGGCCTCGAGTACGCGCCGTCGCCGCCGTTCGCCTCCGGGCGGCCGGAACTGGCCTCGCCCGAGATCCTGGCCGCGGTGAAGGCGCGGATGGAGCCGTTCGCCCAGTCGCGGCTGGACGCGGTCAAGCAGGTCGCGGCCCGTCTCGAGACGGCGCGGTAGGCCCGTCTAGGCGGCCAGCGCCCGGACCAGAGCCGAGGGTTCGATCGGCTTGCTCAGATAGCCATTGAAGCCGAGCGCCAGGAGGCGCTCGCGCTCGCCGGTCATGGCGTCGGCGGTCAGGGCGACTACCGGCAGCGTCTCGCGTCCGGCCGCGCGGATGGCGGCCAAGGTCTCGATGCCGCTCATCTCCGGCATGTGGATGTCCATCAGCACGACGTCGAAGTCCGCGCCCTCGAGCCGGGCCAAGCCTTCGGCGCCGCTGGATGCGGTGGCGACGCTGGCCCCGATCGCCTCGAGCAGGGCGCGGGCGACCTCCTGATTGGTGGGGTTGTCGTCGACGACGAGCACACGCAAGGCGGCCTCCAGGTCGCCCGGGCCGTCGGCGAACTCCTGCTCGGCTTCGACCTCGATCAGCGGCAGGTCGAGGGTGAAGCTGGCGCCTTCGCCGAGCCGGCTCTCGACGGTCAGGTCGCCGCCCATCAGTCGGGCGAGCTCGCGCGAGATGGCCAGGCCCAGGCCGGTGCCGCCGAAGCGGCGCGAGATGCTGCTGTCGGCCTGGGTGAAGCCCTGGAACAGGCGGGCCTGGGTCGCCTGGTCGAGGCCCGGGCCGGTGTCGGCGACGGTGAATGCGACGCCCGACGCCGAGCGGCTGATGGACAGGCGCACCTCGCCCGAAGCGGTGAACTTGACGGCGTTGGAGAGCAGGTTCTGCAGGATCTGGCGCAGGCGGGCCTCGTCGCCGCCGACCCAGCGCGGGATGTCCGCGGGAAGTTCACAGGTCAGCGCCAGACCCTTGTCCTCGGCCGTGTGCGTCCAGAGGTCGACGGTGCGCGCAACGGCCTGGTGGAGGTTGAACGATCGGCTGTCGATGTCGAACTTGCCGGCCTCGATCTTGGCCAGGTCGAGAACGTCGTTGAGAATGGTCATCAGCCCGCCGCCGGAGCGCAGCAGGGTCTTCACGTACTGCGACTGGCGCGCGTCGAGAGCTGTGCGGTCGAGCGCGTGGGCCATGCCGAGCACACCGTTCATCGGCGTGCGCAGTTCGTGGCTCATCATGGCCAGGAAGGTCGATTTCGCCTCGCTGGCGGCGCGGGCCGCACGGGTCTGGTCCTCCAGGTCGGTCAGGGCGGCGCTCAACTGGCGCGAGGCGGCGATGCCGCGGGCCGCCGAAATGATCGCATAGCCGACATAGACGATGACCCCCAGGGCGACGAACGCCTGCTGGGCGCCGTGGAAGCGGGGGAAGAGCAGCGGGGCGAGCAGGATGCAGATCCCACTCGGCAGGCCGAAGACGAGCGAGGCCAGCGGTGAACGGTAGGCGTGGCTCATGCCGTTGAACAGCAGGGCCGACCAGACCAGCAGTGCGAAGTACTCGGCGCCGGGGAAGTCGGCCAGCCAGTAGGCGACCCCGAGACCGACCCAGACGCTGTTGATGGTCAACGCCGAGCCCAGATACGAAATACGCTGGCGCCGGGTCGGCACGCCGCGGGCGTGCGGGGCGGTGGCGATCATCGTCCAGGCTTCGCCGAAGGCGAAGAAGGCGACCCATCCGATCGCAATGGCCGGCGACAGGGTCCAGCCGACGAGGATCGCGTAGACCGCCACGGTGATCCAACGCGACGGAGCCATCCTGCGCGCCGCGCGCGCGACGCCGTCGAAGCCCTCGTCAAACTCGAAAACCGGTAACTTCATCACGCCGCCCGACTGTTGCGGCGCAGGTTGTACGGAAATTACGCAAAGAGACTTAACGTCTCAGGGGTGGCCTTCGGCTAACGATGCTATCCCAGGGTGTGCTCAGCGATCCTGGGTGCGAGCATGCACGGTGTCGACATTCTGATGGATATTGCCCTGCCGGCCCTGGCTCTTGGTGTTGAAATCGTCGCCGTGGCCGGCCGAGTGGACGCCGGTCTTGGCGTCGCGGCGGTCGCGACCCTCGCCCTGGATGTCGGGGCGTTGGCCGCGGAAGGATCGTTGTTCCTTCGGGATCGGGGGCGCCTTGCTCATGGGGAGCTCCTTTCCGGTGGTCTGGAAGGAACCGCCCCAGGGGCGGCTTGTTCCCGGCTCAGACCGCGTCGAGGCCGATGTCGAGGACGCTGGCGGAGTGGGTGAGGGCGCCGACGCTGATCACCTGGACGCCGGTCTCGGCGATGCCGCGCACCGTCTGCAGGTTGACGCCGCCCGAGGCTTCGAGCGTGACGGCGCCGCCGGTCATGGCGACGGCCTTGCGCAGGTCATCAAGGCTGAAATTGTCGAGCATGATGACGTCGGGGCGGTGCGGCAGCGCCTCTTCGAGCTGGGCCAGGCTGTCGACCTCGACCTCGATCTTCATCAGATGGCCGGCCGCGGCGCGTGCGCGGCGGAGGGCTTCGCCGACCCCGCCGCTGGCGGCGACGTGGTTGTCCTTGATCAGGATCGCATCATCCAGCCCGAAGCGGTGGTTGAGCCCGCCGCCGCAGCGCACGGCGTACTTTTCCAGATGCCGCAGGCCCGGCGTGGTCTTGCGGGTGTCGGCGATGCGCGCGCCGGTCCCGGCGACCGCCTGGACGTAGTCGCGGGTCAGGGTGGCGACGCCGGAGAGACGGCCCAGCAGGTTGAGGGCGGTGCGTTCGGCCGAAAGCAGGGCGCGGGCGTTGGCCTCGACCTTGGCCAGCACCTCGCCGGGCTGAACCTCGTGGCCGTCGGCGACCATCGCCTCGAACTTGGCGTCCGGATCCAGCGCCAGCACCGCCAGCCGCGCGCAGGCCAGGCCGGCGACGACGCCGTTCTGGCGGGCGGCGAACACGGCGTCGAGACGCGCATGCGCCTCGATGCAGGCCTGGGCGGTCACGTCGCCGGCGCGGCCGAGGTCTTCGGCCAGGGCGGCGGACACCACCGGGGCGATGAGCAGGTCAGGAATCGGAGCGATCATTCGGCGGCCAGGCTGGCGGCCGGGGAGGCCAGGTGGACAAAGGTGCGGGCGGGGGCGGCGTCGGCGGGGCCGTCAGCGCGGAAGTGGGCGCCCAGGCTGGCCGGACGGTCGAGCGCGGCCCGGGCGACCAGGCGGGCGGCGACCAGAGGCAACGCCCGGCCATGGGCGGCCTCCATGGTGTCGAGCAGGGCGAGCAGCCGGGTCAGGCCTTCGGCGTCGCGCACCACGCCGGCGTCGCGGCTCATCGCGGCGCGCAGTTGCGCCAATGCTTCGGGCGGCAGGTCGGGGGCGGCGGCGGCGCGCAGCGGGCGGGTCTTGGGATCCTCGATCGCCGCGGCGGCGCGGCCGGCGCGGGCGCCGAACACGGCGGCCTCGAGCAGCGAGTTCGAGGCCAGGCGGTTGGCCCCATGGACGCCGGTCGAGGCGCATTCGCCGGCGGCGAACAGGCCCGGCAGGCTGGTCGCGCCGTCGGCGTCGGTGACGATGCCGCCCATGTGGTAGTGGCAGGCTGGCGCGACCGGGATCGGCTGCACCCGCGGATCGACGCCGCCGGACAGGCAGGCGGCGAACACCGCCGGGAACTCGTCCGGGAAGTGAGCGCCCACCGCGGCGCGGGCGTCGAGGAATGCGCCGCGCCCGGCCTCGCGCTCGGCATGGATAGCGCGGGCGACGACATCGCGCGGCGCCAATTCGGCGTCGGGATGATAGCGGGCCATGAACGCCTCGCCGGCCCCGTCGATCAGCTTGGCGCCTTCGCCGCGCAGCGCCTCGGTGGCGAGCGGCGCCGGATCGCGGCCGATGTCGATGGCGGTTGGGTGGAACTGCACGAACTCGGGATCAGCGATGGTAGCGCCGGCCAGGGCGGCCAGGGCCAGGCCCTCGCCCTTCAGTTCGGGGGGAGTGGTTGTCACGCCGTAGAGGCCCCCGACGCCGCCGGTGGCCAGGATGACAGCCGGGGCGACGAACTCGACCAGTTGGCCGTCCGCCTCGGCCAGCACCCCGCGCACCCGGCCGTCTGCGTCGCGCAGCAGGCCGCGCAGCCGACAGCCGGCGCGCACCTTCACATGCCGAGACGACAGGGTGGCGGCGATCACAGCGTCCATGATCGCGCGGCCGGCTTGGTCGCCCTTCACCCGGGCGACGCGCGAGCGCGAATGGGCGGCCTCCAAGCTAGTGGCGAACTCGCCGTCGGCGGTGCGGTCGAACGGCGCGCCGAGCGCGGCCAGGTCGCGGACCGCCTGCGGGCCTTCCTGCGCCAGGATGGCGGCCATGGCCGGATCGACCAGCCCTGCGCCGGCGGCGACCGTGTCGGCGGCGTGCAGTTCGGGGGCGTCCTCGCCGCCGAGCGCCGCGGCCATGCCGCCCTGCGCCCAAGCCGAGGAACAGCCCTGGCTCAGCGGGGCGCCGGTCAGGACCAGGGCCTTTCGCGGTCCGGCGGCCAGGGCTGCGGACAGCCCGGCCAAGCCGGCACCGACGATCAGCACGCCGTCGTGCTTGATCCGCTCCATGGTCAGATCAGCTCGACGTCCACGTGGTGACGGGCCTTCACGAGGTCGTAGCGGGCCGGAACCGCCGGCGGCGGCAGGTCGATCATCCGTTGCACGGCCAGGCGGGCGCGTTCGGCGATCGCCGGATCGACAGTGACCTCATAGCGGTTGTGAAGCAGTGCGTCGTAGATGTTCTGGAGGCTGATCTTCTTCATGTGCGGGCACAGGTTGCACGGGCGCACGAACTCGGTGAACGGCGCATCGGCGGCGACATTGTCGGCCATCGAGCACTCGGTGATCAGCACCACCTGCTTGGGCTTGCGCTGCAGGACGTAGTCGTTCATCGCCGCCGTCGAGCCGGCGAAGTCCGACACTTCCAGCACTTCGGCCGGGCATTCCGGGTGGGCCAGGATCTCGGCGTTCGGATAGGACGCCTTGAGCTCCAGGATGTCGTCGGCCGTGAAGCGCTCGTGCACCTCGCAACGGCCCTGCCAGGCGATGATCTTGATGTCGGTCTGACGCGCGACGTTGCGGGCCAGGAATTCGTCCGGGATCAGGATGACCTTGTCGACACCCCACTCCTTGGCGACATGCTCGACCACCTGCACCGCATTGGCGCTGGTGCAGCAGACGTCGGTTTCAGCTTTCACGTCGGCGGTGGTGTTCACGTAGGTGACCACCGGCAGGCCCGGATAGCGCTGCTTGATCAGGCGCACGTCGGCGCCGGTGATCGAGGAGGCGAGGCTGCAGCCGGCGCTCAGGTCCGGGATCAGGATGGTCTTTTCAGGCGACAGGATCTTCGAGGTCTCGGCCATGAAGTGCACGCCGGCCTGGACGATGATCGCCGCGTCCGACTTCGCCGCTTCCTTGGCCAGGCCCAGGCTGTCGCCGACATAGTCGCCGACCCCGTGGAAGATCTCGGGCGTCATGTAGTTGTGCGCCAGAATGACCGCGTTCTTCTCGCGCTTCAGGCGATTGATCTCGGCGATCAGCGGCGCGTGGAGGCGCCACTCCATCGGAGTGACGTGATGCTTCACCTTCTCCCACATGGGCGAGGTGGCGGCTTCGACAGCAGGCGTGAACGCGAGTTGCGAACCGTCAGCCATTGTATCCCTCCTTATGCTCAATTTGAGCATTTCGTCGGCCTCAAAAAACGCCGCGGGAGGTCTGCAGCGCCCCGTCGGCGTCTTGATTATGCTCAAAACGAGCAAAACCGATGGCTGTTGATATAGACCCCCGGCAGGGGCCGCACAAGCCCACATTATCTTGAAGCCTTGTGAGGGAAGCGCTCAGGCGGCCTGGCTGCGCGGATCGACGTTCTCGGCCAGGGCCCGGGCCAGGGCGTCAGCGGCGTAGGGCTTGCGCAACAGCGGCCAGGGCGTTTCGGCCGCGATCGGCTGCGCTTCGCCCGCATAGCCAGTCGACAGGATCACCGCCAGGCCGGGGCGCCGCTCGGTGACTGCGGCGGCAAGATCGAGGCCGGACCGCCCACCCGGCATGACCAGGTCAGTGAGCACCACATCCAGCTCCGCATGCCGGTCCAGGGCGGCCAGGGCCTGTTTGACGTCGACCGCGCGCACGACCGTGTGGCCGAGCTCAACGAGCATGGCGCTGACCATCTCCCCGACCTCGGCGTCGTCCTCTACGAGCAGCACGTTCAGCCGTCGGGCGGTCGGCGGCTGTTCGTGCTCGGCGGCCGCCGGGGCGGGCAGCGCCGGCGCCTCGCCGCAGCGGGGCAGGTAGAGGCTGACCGCCGCGCCCTGGCCGGCCGTGGTCTGGATGGCGACGCCGCCGCCGCTCTGGCGGGCGAAGCCATAGGCCTGGGAAAGGCCCAGCCCCGTGCCCTTGCCGATCTCCTTGGTGGTGAAGAACGGCTCGAAGGCGCGGGCAAGCACGTCCGGGGCCATGCCGACGCCGTTGTCGCGCACTTCGACATGGACGTAGTCGCCGGCCGCGACGTCCTGGATCTGGCCGTCGGCGAGAGCGCAGGCCTCGGTGCGGATCTCAATGATCCCGCCCAGGCTGACGGCGTCTCTGGCGTTGACCACCAGATTCATGATCGCCGCGTCGAACTGGCCCTGGTCGATCATGGCCACGGCCTGCGGCGCGCCGGCGGTGAGCGTGAACTGGACGGCCTCACCGACCGCGCGGCGCAGCAGGGGTTCGCTCTCGGCCAGCAGGTCGTCGATGCGCACCGCCTCGGGCTTGAGCGCCTGGCGGCGCGAGAAGGCCAGCAGTTGGTGGGTCAGGCGTTCGCCGCGCCGCGCTGCGCCCAGCGCCGCCTCGATCATCCGGTCGCGCCGCTCGACGTCGTCAGGCCGGCGCTGGATCAGGTCGAGCGCTCCGGTGATGACCGTCAGCAGATTGTTGAAGTCGTGCGCCACCCCGCCGGTGAGTTGGCCGACGGCTTCCAGTTTCTGGCCGTGGTGCAGGCGGGCCTGGGCCTCGTCGCGCTCGGCCAGGGCGGCGGCGACGCGCTCGGCCAGCAGTTCGTTGATGTCCTCCAGATCGTGCTCGTGCTCCTTGGCGTCGGTGATGTCGATGCCGATGCCGATGAAGCCGGAGAACGCGCCGTCCGGCCCATAGCGGGGTTGCGAGACAGAGCGGATCCAGCACCATTCGCCAGTCTTGCGCAAATAGCGCGCTTCGAGGCGAAAGGGCCTGCGGGAAGCTTCCCCCGCCACCTGCTCCTTGAGGATCCGCTGCAAATCGTCGGGGTGCAGCGCCTCGCGCCAGTCGAACTCGAGCGCCTGTTCGTAGGGCAGGCCCAGATAGTCGACGTAGGCCTGGTTGACGAAATCTCGGCGGCCGTCGGGCTTGGAGAGCCACAGCAGAGCTGGGGCGCTGTCGGCCAGGGCCCGGAAGCGTTCCTCGCTTTCTCTAAGTTTTTCAAAAGCATGTCGGCGGTCGGTGATGTCGATATTGACCCCGACCGCGCGGACGGCCCGCCCGGCGCCATTGACCAGCACCTCACCGCGCGAGAGCAGCCAGCGCACCTCGCCGTCCGGTCGGACGATGCGGTACTCGCAGGGCGCCATCTGGCCGTTGCGGATCGCGGCGATGTTATTCTGGCGCACCCGCTCGCGGTCGTCGGGATGCACCACGTCGAGCAGCTTGCGCACGCCCGCCCGGGTGCTGATCGGCAGGCCCAGATTGCGATAGAGGGCCGGCGACCAGAAACCTTCGCCGCTCTCGGCGTCCCAGTCCCAGAGCCCGACGTCGCCCGCGTTCTGGGCCATCTGCAGCCGCGCCTCGCTGCGGTCGAGGGCGGCCTGCGCCTCGTCCAACCGCAGGACGATCTCGCGCAGGGTGGCGGCGACGAACACGGTGACGGCTCCGGAGAGCGCGTAGAGGACCACCCCGGCACGGGCGGCCTGATCAGACGGGACGCCGCCGCGCAGCAACAGTGAGGTCGCCAAGGCCGTGGCCAGGGTGATCCAGCCCCAGCGCTGCCCAGCGAACAGGGTGGCGACGATGAAGGCGGGGAAGTGCGTGACCGACAGGGCGAAGGCGGTGTCCCAGCCGGCGAGCAGGCCGCGCACGACGACGGCGGCGGCCATCGCGCCCAGGCTGATCGCCAGCGCGACGAGCAGTGGCGGCGAGCGTCGCGGTATGAATCGCAGCGGTGATCTGGCGGGCGTCATGTCTTTGGACGCTCTGCTGATTCCGGCCCCAGGCGGGTCGTTCTGAGGACCATGCGAGCCTCAGCGCAGAGGTGCAACACTCGATCTTGGCGGGTTTGGCCCCTATCTTGCCAGTTTCTGGCTGCATGGAGCCGGTACTGAAACAGATTGGGACGTCGCCGCTGCCCCTGTCGCAGATCATCTCCCAGCGTGGCCTGATTACGGCCCTGGCGACGACTTGCGGGTTGGCGGTGATCCTGCTTGCCTGCGTCAATCCCCGTTACGCCGATGGGAGCGACGGGAAGACGCAAGGGTTGGCGCAGGTGGCGCGAACCTTCTCTCACCGCGGGCTGACGCGGCTGACCGCGGACATGGACCCGGCGATGCTGGCCCTGGCCAAGCGGCACGATCCGCTGGTGAGACAGGCCGATCCGTGGGGGCGGACGGTCGGCTGGACCAGCCTCGACATCTCCAAGATTCCCGACCTCGGCCTCGACACCAGCTCGGTGGAGGCGGCCGAGGAGATCAACGCCATGCGCGCGTTCTCGAAGTTGCCGATCCGGCCGATGCGGCCGTTCGTGCTGCACGCCGGCGGCCAGGACGCGAGCCGGGCGCAGAAGTGCCTGTCTGAAGCGGTCTATTACGAGAGCGCCCGCGAACCGCGGCTCGGTCAGGAGGCCGTAGCCCAGGTGGTGCTGAACCGCGTGCGCCATCCGGCCTATCCCAAGTCGGTCTGCGGGGTGGTTTATCAGGGCTCGGCCCGCACCACCGGCTGCCAGTTCAGCTTCACCTGCGACGGCTCGCTGCGCTACGCGCCGGAACCCGGCCTCTGGCGGCAGGCGCAGGAGGTGGCGCGTCGCGCCCTGGCCGGGCACGTCAACAAGTCGGTCGGCTCGGCCACCCATTATCACGCCGAGTACGTCGCCCCGTACTGGGCCCCGACCCTGGTCAAGATGAAGCAGGTCGGGCTGCACATCTTCTATCGCTGGACCGGTCCCTGGGGGGAGCCGCCGGCCTTCACCGGCCGCTACGCCGGCGGCGAAGCCTTTATCTCGCCGGCGATCCTCGGCGGCCTGGACGCGCGCACCAACGGGTTGCTGGATCCGGAGACCCAAGGGATCGGCGGCGGCCGCCAGGTCACCCTGGCCGTGGCCGGCGAGGTGCGCACCTACAACGTCGCCGACGCTTCGGCCGCGGGCGGTGAACGCACCCGGGTGCTGGGCACCCTCTACGCCCCGCGGCGCAAGCCGACCTCCCAGGAGATCCAGGAGATCAACCGCTCACTGGCGGCGATGGAGGCCAAGGACGACGCCGCCGCGCCGGCCGACGCCCCCGCGCACGCGCCGGACACTGGCGCAGGCGCGCTCCAGGAGTAAGCTCGGCGGTTATGACCGCCGTTCTCGCGATCCACGCGCACCCCGACGATATCGAAACCCTCTGCGCCGGGACGCTCGCCGTGCTGGCCGCGGCGGGGCATCAGATCCGCATCGCAACCGTGACCGGCGGGGATCTCGGATCGGCGGCGACCGCGCCGCAAGAAACGTCGCGCATCCGCCAGGCGGAGGCGGCGCGGGCGGCGGCGCTGATCGGTGCGGAGTACCGCTGCGGCGAGGTTCCCGATCTCGGGGTGTTCAACGACGACCCGACCCGCCGCCGGGTGACCGAGCTGATCCGCTGGGCGCAGGCCGAGGTGGTCATCACCGCCTCGCCCGCCGACTACCATCCCGACCACGAGGCGGTGAGCCAGCTGGTGCGCGACGCCTGCTTCGCCGCCTCGGTGCCGAACTACGCGACGGGCGAAGCCCCGCCGCTGGAAGCCATTCCGCATCTCTACTTCATGGACCCGATCGGCGGTCGCGACCGCGAGGGCGTCTGGACGGTTCCTGACTTCGGCGCCGACGTCTCGGCCGTGTTCGAGGCTAAGAAGGCGATGCTGGCCTGCCATGTCAGCCAGGACGCCTGGGTGGCGCGACAGCACGACATTCCCGACCATCTGGCCTCGATGGAGGCCTGGACCCGCAAGCGCGCCCGCGACTTCGAGGCGGAACTGGCCGAGGGGTTCCGCCAGTACCGGCATCATCCCTATCCGCGGACGCCGCTGCTGCAGGAGCTGCTGGGCGCGAGCCTGCTGGCCCCGCGCGCCTAGGCCCCGCGGGCGGCGTCGTAGCGGGCCCACATCGGGCCGCAGTCGAGCATGTCGCCGGTCTGCATCGCCTCGTCGATGGCCATGACCGTGAGGCCCGCCTCCATCGACTCGAACGGCGTCACCGGGAAGTCCTGCCGCCCCTCCAGGGTGGCCAGCAGGTCGCGGGCCATGGCCTGGTCGGCGCCGTTGTGGCTGTCCTCGGTGCGGTCGCCGTAGTCGATGCGCTCGGGCTTGCCGCGGTCCATGGCCCGGCGGACCATCAGCTTGTTGCGGACCAGGTCGGCGATCAGCGTGCCTTCGGTCCCGGCGACGTACCAGCGGCGCTCGGGCAGGGCGACGTGGCTATTGGCGTGGAACGATAGCCGCACGCCGTTCTCGTACTGCACCAGGGCGTTCTGGTGGTCGGTGACGTCCATGTCGGAATGAAAGGCGTCGTTGGCGCTGGCCCAGCCGGCGTCGCGCAGGGCGTAGGCCAGCTGGCCGTCGCTGTAGGCGTAGTGGCCGGCGCGGTCGGGCGTGAAGATGTCTCGGCCGCCGAAACTGGCGACCTTGGCCGGCCGCGAGCGGGTCAGGCGACCGAAGATATCGAAGTCGTGGCAAACCTTGTCGAGCAGGTAGGAGCCGCCGTAGGCCTGCTTGCGCCGCCAGTTGCGGGCCAGATAGCCGCCGTGCTCGGGCGGCAGGTGCTCGGTGGCGTCGATCGAGATCACCTGGCCAAGCTGGCCGCCGTCGACCCGGGCGATGGTCTCGCGCACGATCGACATCGAGCGCATCACCAGGCCGATATAGAGCGGCGGACCGCCGCCGGCGGCCAGGCGATGGGCCAAGGCGAGGGTTTCGGACTGCGTCCGCACGATCGGCTTCTCGGCGAAGATCGGATAGCCGGCGTCGAGAGCCTGGTTGATGTGCTCGAAGTGCAGGTGATTGGGCGAGCCGATCATCACCAGATCGTACGGCCCCTGGGCCAGCAACTCGGCGGCGTCGGCCATCGCCGGGCCGGGATCGATCCCAGCCTCGGCCAAAATCGGCGCGCCGACCGGGGCCGGATCGACGTGCGCGGCGACCTGCAGGCTCCAGCCGACCTCCTTCATCGCCGCCAGCACGTGGGCGATGCGTTGGCCCAGTCCGATGACGCCTATGCGGTAGGTTTTCATGGCCGCCTTCCAGAAAGCTGACGGCGTGAGCTTAGCGCGGGCGGGGCGCTTCGCTAGTGGCCTTCGCCGCCGCCGAACGCATCCGGATAGGCGACCAGGATCGGCGCATCGAGGGCGCCGTCCTCGAGCGCCAGGGCCATGAAGGCCGGGCTGGCGGAATAGGGCGACTTCACCTTGGCGGCGGCGTCGCGGCTGAAGCCGAACTTCGGGTAGTACTCCGGGTGACCGAGAACGATGACCGCGTGGGCGCCGAAGTCCTTGGCGGTTTCGATCGAGGCGGCGGTCAGGCGCTTGCCGACCCCGGCGCGTTGGCGGTCGGGCCGTACGGCCAGTGGGGCGAGGGCGGCGTAGAGGTTCACGCTGTCGGCCCAAAGCCGGCTGTAGAGGATGTGGCCGACGACCTCGCCGTTCTCCTCCTCGACCAGCTCGAACATCACGTCGCCGTCCGCGCGCAGCCTCTCGACGAGATCGGCCTCGTCGACTTGCCCGAAGGCGGCGGCGACGATCTCGCGGATGGCGGCGTGGTCGGCAGGGCGGGCGTGACGGATCATGCCGCGAGCATAGGCCGAGGCCTATTCCGCGGCCAGGGCCGCGGGCGCGACTTGCGGGCCGCGGATCAACTTGCCAGGCAACTCGCCGGTGGCCTCGCCGTGCTCGAAGGTGACGACGCCGCTGACGACGGTGGCGCGATAGCCGCTGGCCTTCTGGATCAGCCGTCGGCCGTCGGCCGGCAGGTCGAAGACCATCTCCGGCGCATGGATCGCCAGGGCGTCGAAGTCGATGACGTTGAGGTCGGCCTTCATGCCCGGCGCGATGATCCCGCGGTCGTTCAGCCCATAGAACTGAGCGGTCTCGCGGGTCTGCATGGACACGACCTTTTCCAGCGGCATCCGCTGGCCGCGGGCGCGGTCGCGGACCCAGTAGGTCAGCATGTAGGTCGGGAAGCTGGCGTCGCAGATCACGCCGCAATGGGCGCCGCCGTCCGACAGGCTGAGCACGGTGTTCGGATCGTGCATCATCTCGACGATGTGGTCGAAGCTGTGCTCGGCGTAGTTCAGCAGGGGCAGGTAGATATAGCCGGCGCCGTCGTTCTCCATGAGCATGTCGTAGACGACCGCCTCCGGCGTCGCGCCCTGGCGTGCAGCCTCGGCGGCGACGGAGTCTTCGGCGCGGGGCTCGTAGTCGAGCTGGCCGTCGCGCTCTAGGCGGAACATGTTGCCGAAGTCCTGCAGCAGGGCGCCCATGGCCGGCGCCTGGGGCGTCACCTCGGTGATGATCGCCTCGCGCACGGCCGGATCGCGCAGCCGCTCCAGCCGCTGCGCGAAGGGCAGGGCGGCGATGGCGCGGTAGGCGGTCTTGCGGATGAACGGGTGAACCGTGGACTGCCAGCCCAGCACCATGCCGGTCGGTCGGCAGGCGATGCCGGCCTTGATATTGGCGCCCTGCGCTTGGGCTTCGGCGGTCAGGGCCAGCATGTCGCGCCATTTGTTCGGCTGGAACGGCGACTGCAGCAGGCTGTAGTTGACGGGCAGCCCGGTCTCCTTGGCGAACGCGGCCATCCAGGCGAATTCGTCCTCCGGGATGGTCATGTCGGAGGCCAGTTCGAACACGCCATGGCCGGCTTCTCCCAACGCCCGGCCGATGCCGATCATCTCGTCGGCGCCGGCGAAGGTGCCGGGGATGACCTCGCCGTCCTTGGTCCGGTGCAGGGCGGTGCGGGAGGTCGAGAAGCCCAGCGCGCCGGCCTGCACCGCCTCGCGGGTGATGCGGGCCATCTCGGCGATGTCCTCGGGCGTCGCCACCTCGTTGCGCGCGCCGCGTTCGTCCATGACATAGGCGCGGATGGCGCTGTGCGGGGCCTGGGCGGCGACGTCGAGGACGCGCGGCTTGCGCTCCAGGCTGTCGAGATACTCGGGGAAGGTCTCCCAGTCCCACTTCATGCCCTCGGCCAGGGCGGAGCCGGGGATGTCCTCGACGGCTTCCATGATGCCGATCAGCCATTCGTGGCGGTCGGGGCGGGCCGGGGCGAAGCCGACGCCGCAGTTGCCCATCACCACGGTGGTGACCCCGTGCCAGCACGACGGGCTGAGATAGGCGTCCCAGGTGACCTGGCCATCGTAGTGGGTGTGGATGTCGACCCAGCCCGGGGTGACCAGCAGACCGCCGGCGTCGATCTCGCGGCGGCCCCTTTCGGGCACCGCGCCGACCTTGGCGATGACGCCGCCGGACACCGCCACATCGGCCTGGCGCGGCGCTGCGCCCGTGCCGTCGACCACCAGACCACGCCGAATGACCAGATCGTACATGGCTTCCTCCCAGGAAATTTTTGGAAGGCTAGGTACGGTGACGTTGCGTCACTCAAGAGGCTAGCCGTGGGCGTGACGGCTGAACCAAGCCCTGCTCGGCGCGTTCCCTTAGACCCGTGCAACTCGAGAGGGGTGACCATGTCCATCAACAACCGCCGCGAACTCAGCCTGCTCAATCACGAAGAGGGCGAGCTGATCCGCGCCTCGCACCATCCGGCCATCGCCCAGCTCGACGCCAAGGATTTGGCCGAGACCCGCAAGCGCCTGCGCGCCATGCGCGATAAAGAACGCACGCTCGCGCGCCAGAAGGTCCGTGAAGTGCGGGGCAAGGGCGAGCCGCGCGGCAGCGGCACGGCAGAGCACCTTCAGGAGCGTAAGCAGGTGTTCGCCAGCGCCCTGCGCCGGGTGAACAAGCAGTCCCACCGCATGCAGGTCGACGAGGCGCGGGCCGCGCACATCGAAGCCTCCAAGAAGGCCCTGGCCATGCGCCGGGCCGCCGGCGCCGCTTCACGCCCGGCGCCGGGCAAGACCGCCAGCGAGGGGATGAACCCGGTGCAGAACGCCAAGACGACCTCGAAAGTCGCGCCAGCCAAAGTCGGCAGCGTCTCCCAGGCGACCAAGAACGCTCAGGCCAAGCGGGACAATTAGCGATCCAATTGCTCCCCTTCTGGGGGAGCTGTCAGCCGAATGGCTGACTGAGGGGGCTTGCTGACTCAGCTGGCCCCCTCCGTCGCGCTTTGCGCGCCACCTCCCCCTAGTGGGGAGGAATTAGGTGGGGGTCAGTCCCCCGCGACCCAGCTGACGTCGGCGCCCAAGGCGTTGAGGTTCTCGACGAACTTCGGGTGGGCGCGCTGGATCGGCGAGGCGTTGAGGATGGTGCTCTCGCCCTCGATGCTGGCGGCCAGCATGAAGAGCGCGATGGCCACGCGGATGATGTAGGGGCTCTCGACCGTCGCCGGGGTCAGCGGCTTGCCGCCCCAGGTGATCAGTCGGTGCGGATCGCAGAGCAGGGCGTGGGCCCCGAACTTGCCCAGTTCGGAATGCCAGCCGAGCGCGCCGTCATAGACCTTGTTCCAGAACATCACCTGGCCTTCGGCGCGCACGCCCAGGGCCACGAAGATCGGCAGCAGGTCGGCCGGGACGTAGGGCCAGGGCGCAGCCTCGACCTTGGTCAGGATGTTCGAGGTGAACGGCTCGCGGACCTTCAGCTTGCCGTCGACGCGGGCGCGGCTGAAGCCGTTCTCGTGGGTCACCTCGACGCCGAACTTGGCGAAGGTGCGGTCCAGCAGCGGAAACTGTTCGACCGAGCCGTTCTGCACGGCGATCTCGCCGCCGGTGATCGCGCCCATGGCGAGGAAGGTCGCCACCTCATGGAAGTCGTCGGCGAAGGTGAATTCGACGCCGCCGAGGCTGTCGACGCCCGAGACGGTCAGGCGCGAGCCGCCGACGCCCTGGATGCGCGCGCCCATGCCGGCCAGGAATTCGCAGAACTCCTGGACGTGCGGCTCGCAGGCCGAGTTGGTCAGCCGCGACAGGCCCTTGGCGGTGGCCGCGCAGAGCACGAAGTTCTCGGTGGTGGTGACCGAGGCGTAGTCCAGCCAGTGCTGGGTGGCGGTGAAGCCCTTGTCGGCGGTGATCACGGTCGCGCCGGGTTCGCTGGTGACCTCGGCCCCGAAGGCGCGGAACACCTCGATGTGCGGATCGATCTCACGCGAGCCGAGGGTGCAGCCGGTGACGTCCTCTTCCAGGCTGGCGCGGCCGAAGCGATGCAACAGGGCCGGGATCAGCATGATCGAGGAGCGCATGCCCAGCGGCAGGTGCGCGGCCTTGGGGTCAAGGTCGCGGCCGTGGTGCAGCCGCAAGGTCCCGGTGGCGTAGTCCATCTCGACCGACGAGCCGAGCTTTCCGAAAAAATCCAGCAGTTTGCGGACGTCGGTGATGTCCGGCACCCGGTGCAGGACGATCGGCTCGTCGCTGAGCAGCGTGGCGCAGAGCACCGGCAGGACGGCGTTCTTGTTGGCGGACGGCGTGATGGTCCCACGCAAGGCGCGGCCGCCTCGCACGATCAGGTTCGTCATGGCGGCGCGTGGCCTCGTCTTTCGGGAAGGGGCGGCGATCAGCCGCCCGCTAAGTTGAACTCGTCGACGCTCTCAGAGGTCACCAGGCGCCGATGCGCTGGGCCTCGTGATGGCTGATGGGGTGCTTGGCCTGCTCGTGATCTTCTTCAGCCAGCAGTCTTACCGCTTCCAGCGCGGCCATGCAGCCCATGCCTGCGGCGGTGACGGCCTGGCGGTAGACGTCGTCGGTCACGTCGCCGGCGGCGTAGACGCCCTTGATCGCGGTCGCGGCGCTGCCGGGGATGACCTTCAAATAGCCCGAGCCGTCCATCTCCAGTTGGCCCTTGAAGAGCTCCGAAGCCGGGGCGTGGCCGATGGCGATGAAGACGCCGTCGGCGGCGATCTCGCGGACCTCGCCGGTGCCGACGTCCTTCAGCTTCACGCCGGTGACGCCGAGCGGATCGGCCGTGCCGACCACCTCGTCGATGGCGACGTTCCAGATCACCTCGATCTTCGGGTGGGCGAACAGGCGTTCCTGTAGGATCTTCTCGGCGCGGAACTCGTCGCGGCGGTGCACGACGGTGACCTTGGAGGCGAAGTTGGTCAGGAACAGCGCTTCTTCGACCGCGGTGTTGCCGCCGCCGACCACGACGACTTCCTTGCCGCGATAGAAGAACCCGTCGCAGGTGGCGCAGGCCGAGACGCCGAAGCCCTGGAACTTCTGTTCGGTCTCCAGGCCCAGCCACTTGGCCTGGGCTCCGGTGGCGATGATCAGAGTCTCGGCCAGCCAGACGTCGCCGCTGTCGCATTCCAGGCGGAACGGACGCTGGCTGAGGTCGGCCTTGATGACGATGTCGTTGATGATCTCAGTGCCCACATGCGCGGCCTGGGCCTGCATCTGTTCCATCAGCCAGGGGCCTTGGATGACGTCGGCGAAGCCCGGGTAGTTCTCGACGTCGGTGGTGATGGTCAGCTGGCCGCCCGGCTGGATGCCGGCGATCAGCACCGGTTTGAGCAAGGCGCGCGCGGCATAGATGGCGGCGGTGTAGCCGGCCGGGCCGGAACCCAGGACGAGGCAGCGGGTGGTGCGAGGAGCGTTCTGCGACATGGCGTCTATGTAGGGGAGATTCTGAGCCGTTGCGACAGGCGCCGGGCGCGGTCGGTCAGCGCATGGGCTCGCGTCGTCAGGCGCCGGGATCGCGAGCGGCCAATCGCGGGGCGGAGATGACTTCCAGCAAAGCGCTGGCGGCGCGTTCAGCGCCCAGGCCGTCGCAGAGCAAAAGGCTGGAGGCGGTCAGGCGGGTGCGGGTCGCGGTGTCGGTCAGCAGTCGCACCGCAGCCCGGTCTAGGGCGGCTGCGAAGTCCTCGCCGGCCGCGTCGACAACGAGCGCGGCGTCGCGATCGGCCAGGGCGCGGGCGGCCGGGCGCTGGTTCTCGGCCAACACCACCAGCACTGAGGGCAGGCCAAGGGTGCAGCGCTCCCAGGTGGTCGATCCGCCGGCTCCGAAGGCGACGTCGGCCTCCAGGGTCAGGCGGGCCATGTCCTGGGCGTCGACGTGCAGGGTCACGCGCGGGTCGTGAGCGGCCACCCGGGTCAGGCCGGGCAGGCTGGGGGCGTTGGCGCCCAGCACCACGTCGAAGGCCAGGTGGCCGTTGCGCTGGCGCAGGCGGTCGAGCACCCGCGAGGTGACGCCGCCGACGTCGGTCAGGCCAAGGGCGACCAGCACCCGCTCCACCGGTCCGCCGCGCCGGGCGATCGCCGCATCGCGCAGGGCGGCGAATTCCGGCCGCAGCGGCGCATAGCGCGGTCCAAGCAGCAGGCGGGCCTCGCCGGCCAGGGAGGCGTAGTCCGCCTCGGTCCGCGCGGGACCGGAATCGAGCACGATGTCGGCGGCCAGGGGGCGATCGGCCAGATCGTCAATGACCAGCGTCGGGCGCCCCTGCGCAATGAACTGGTGATCGACGCGCCCGAGATCGTAGTGATCGAAGACGACGGCATCGAAGGTCAGGCCGGCGACGGCGGTCGGCAAGTCGGCCGGGGCGATCGAGATGACGTGCTCGCGGCCCATCTCCGGCGCGAAGGCGTCGAGGATGCCGGCGACGGCGGGCGGGGCCAGGAACACGCACTCCGCGCCGTGTTCGCCCAGCGCCCGCGCCAGGCTGAGCGAGCGCATCACATGCCCACCGCCGACCGCCGGGCCGGCGTTGGCGACGAAGAGGATGCGAGGCCGCAGAATCATCTTGCAGCCATGGGACGCCGAAAGCCGCAGCTTGGAAAGGGCTGGCTCAGCGCGGCAGGCGCACGAAGAACAGCTCGGGGTCGCCGGGGTCGAGGTGGTCGACCTGGCCGGCTGGCAGGTAGCCGCGGGCCGGCAGCAGCTTGCGCATGATCGCGTTCGACACGTTGGTCGAGACGAACAGCTTCTGGGCCGCGTGCGCTTGCTCGATCTCGTCCAGCAGCGCGCTGGCCACGCCCCGGCGCAGCGCGCGCGGGTCGGTGACGATCAGATCGAGGAACGGATTGCTGAAAAACCAGCCGACGACGGCGAAGCCCGCCGGCTCGCCGTCCAGCAGGGCCAACCGCGCGACCCTGCCGTGCTCGCCGGCGAAGGCGCGGCGCAGCCAGGCGGCGCGATGCGGGCTGGTCGCCGCGGCCGGGTCCATCGCCAGGGCGATCTCGACATCGTCAGGGCCGGCCAGGCGGATCGCGATCGTCACGGCCTAGGTTCGTCGGGCGTCGAAGCGGCGCAGGACCTCGTCGGCGGCGCGTTCGGTCTCGGCCAGCGGCTCGTAGGTCCAGCCGTGGAAGGCGCCGCCGAATGGGCGCGCGGCGCCCAGGCGCTCCAGGTCTTCGTGGAACAGCCGGAACTTCAGGCTCTCGCCGTCCATCTTCATCACGAACACCGGCTTGCCGGTGGAGGCGGCGTCGGTGGCCAGATTGGTCGAGTCCTCGGTGACCAGGATGTAGTCGGCCGCCGCCAGATAGGCGAAGTAGGGGTTGTCGCCTTGGCCGTCCCAGATCACCCCAGGCAGGTGCTTCAGCCGCGCCTGCAGGATGTTCTGCGCCGGCTGCGGCGTGCGGCGGGTGAAGCTGACCATCACCGAGCCGCCCTCCTGGACGACCGGCAGCTCGATCTCGCGGGCCATGGCGGCGGCGCGTTCGGGCGAGATGTCGTGGGCCTTGGACTTGCCGCCGATGATCACCGCCACGCGCGGGCGGGGCAGGGCGTCGAGCTGGGCCTGGAACCGCCGCAGGTCGCCGGCCATGCGCTCGGCGTTCACCCGGCCAGGCGAGCCGGTGATCGGAAAGACGTTGTCGCCCTCCAGCCGGTCGTGCTTGGGCGGAATGACCAGGTCGAACAGCCGTGTCGGCATGCGCGGATCCTGGACCTGGACGACATAGGTCTTGCGGCCCGACCAGCGCCTCATGCGGATGGAGAGGGGCAGGGTGGCGCGGCCGGCCGCGATCCAGATGTCCGGCCAGGGCGGGGCGATGTCGCTCTGCGGGGTCAGCAGCTGGCGCGGAAACAGGGTCAGCCACCAGGGCAGGCGGCCGATCCAGCTTTTCCAGCCGATCTGCTTGACGACGATCTGGGCAGGACGCTTGCGCGCGATCGCGTTCGCCAGTCCGACGACCTGGGCCTCAATGCCCGCGCGCCCGTCCGACACCGCCCAGATGATGAGCGGCGCGGCGGACGGCGGGTTTTGAGCTGACAAGCCGGTGGTTCCGGAGCCTAGATCCACTCGACCTTGAGGATCTCGTAGGCCTTGCCGCCGCCGGGGGTGTTCACCTCGACGACGTCGCCGGTTTCCTTGCCGATCATGGCGCGGGCCAGGGGCGAGACGATGGAGATCTTGCCCTGTTTCACGTCGGCTTCGTGTTCGCCGACGATCTGGTAGCGGGCTTCTTCCTCGGTGTCCTCGTCGACCACCGAGACGGTGGCTCCGAACTTCACCTGGCTGCCGGAAAGCTTGGATACGTCGATAACCTGGGCGCGGGCCATCCGGTCCTCGATCTCGGCGATTTGGCCTTCGATCCAGCCTTGCCGCTCTTTGGCGGCATGGTACTCGGCGTTCTCCGAGAGGTCGCCGTGCGAGCGCGCTTCCGCGATCGCAGCGATCACAGCAGGACGCTCGGCGGTCTTCAAACGCTTCAGTTCATCGTCGAGAGCTTGCCAGCCCTCGGCGGTCATCGGGACTTTTTCCATCGTGGATGAGGACTCGGGTTCGCCCTTTTGGGAGTTCGTTGCCGGCCGCGGGCGCAGGCGTCCGGGGGGGTAGAGATTAGATGTCGCAGCAGAAAAACTCAAGGGCGCGCCGGCAGGCGGCCCCAGGAGCTGAGTTCGAAAGCTGTTGAGGGCCTGGAGACGTCGTGTCGTCAGGCGCTTTCGGAGACGATCGCGCCTTGCAGTTCGCTTGCGTCGGGCGCCTCGAAGACCCCCTCGATGAAGTCGAACATCTCCGGCGTCACGCCGATCGCGAAGGTTTCACCTCGGACTTCGTTGCGTTCGAGAACGCGCGCGCGGCGCACCTCGGCCGGGGCGGTCACAAAGTGGAACTGCAGCGGCAGGTCGACGGCCTGGGCGATCTCGGCCACGCGGCCGCGGTCGGAGCGGCGCAGCAGGCCGAGGTCGAGCACCACAGAGGTGCCGGCGGCGATTACGCCGGCGGCGGTGGACCAGATCTGCGCCTCGCAGCGCTCGACCCGCTCCATCATCCACTGGTACTCGATGGGCTCGGGCATGTCGGCGGCGAACAGGCGGGCCATCCAGTCGTCGATGGCGAAGTGGACCGCCGGCTCGCGCCGGGCCAGTTCCTTGGCGTAGGTGGACTTGCCGGCGCCCGAGGGGCCGAAGACGACGTGCAGCATGGCGGTCATGCCCCGCCCCCTAGAGCATTTCCGCGAGCGCGGAAACGCCCAAGAGGGCTGGCGGGCGCGGCTATTTCACCGACAGGCCGCCGTCGATGACGATCTCGGCCCCGGTCACGTAGCGGCTCTCGTCCGAGGCCAGCCACAGCACGCCGTTGGCGATGTCCTCCGGGTAGCCCTTCACGCCCAGCGGCACGCCTTCGGCGCTCATCGCGTCCAGCGCCGCGCCGCGCGGCGGACGGGCGTTGTCGCCGACCTCGCCGGTGCCGACGATGGTGTCCCAGATCGGGGTCTCGATGATGCCCGGGTGGACGGAGTTGACCCGCACGCCGTCCTTGGCGGCGGCGCATTCCATGGCCACGGCCTTGGTGAACAGCCGCACGCCGCCCTTGGTGGCGCAGTAGCCGGCCAGGATCGCCGAGCCCTTCAGCCCCGCCACCGACGACATGTTGATGATCGAGCCGCCGCCGTTTTCACGCATCAGCGGGATTGAATGCTTCACGCCCAGGAAGACGCCGTCGAGATTGACGGCGGTCTGCTTCTGGAAGTCGGCCAGGGTCATGGTCAGAACCGAGCCGCCGATGCCGATGCCGGCGTTGTTGACCAGGATGTCGAGGCGGCCGTGCTTGGCCTTTACAGCGGCGACGGCGTCGATCCAGGCCTGCTCGGAGGTGACGTCGTGGTGCAGGTAGCTGGCCTTGCCGCCCATCGCCTCGATCGCCGCGACCGTCTGGGCGCCCTTGTCGTCCTGCAGGTCGGTGACGACGATGGTCGCGCCTTCCTGCGCCAGGCGCTCGGCGCAGCCGCGACCAATGCCGCTGGCTCCGCCGGTGACCAGCGCAACCTTACCCTCGACCCTTCCGGCCATGCTTTCATCTCCCTAAGTGATCGTTGTTTAGTTTGTCCTACGCCTAGCTCAGCTTGGCGATTGAGGCCAGCCTTCAGCGTTTGCGGATTCGGAGTATCGGTATGTCGACCATCATTCGTCCCTGCGTCCCGGGCGACGAGGCGGCGCTCGCCCTGGTCGGGCAGGCGACGTTCCTGGAGACCTATGCCGGGGCGCTGCCGGCCGGCGACATAATCGTCCATTGCCGCACCCAGCACGGCGAGGCGCTTTACGCCGATTGGCTGAAGAAGCCCGGTTATCGGCTATGGCTGGCGGAGATGGAGGAGGGCGCGGCGCCGGTCGGCTATGCGGCGCTGACGCCGCCTGACCTGCCGGTCGCCACCGGCGACGGCGATGTCGAACTGAAGCGGATCTATCTGCTCAACCGCTTCCACGGCGGCGGTCTGGGCGCGCGGCTGATGGAGACGGCGCTGGAAAGCGCGGCAAAGGCCGGATTCACCCGCATGCTGCTGGGGGTGTTTGGAGGAAATGCGCGCGCAATCGCCTTCTATGCCCGCCAGGGCTATGTCGAGGCGGGCGTCCGGAGGTTTCGCGTAGGCGCCAACGAGTACGACGACCTGGTTCTGGCTAGATCCCTATAAGGCCGCCGTACCCGAGGCTGGCGTCCTACCAGGTGACTTTTCCGTTCGCGGTGAGCAGGCCAATCAGCATGGCCGCTCCAAGGGCGATGATCAGACCCACGACGATAAGGTCTGTGTACCCCTCGAAGCGCTCTAGCAGGTGCCTGTTCTTGTGATGGTGGACCTCACCCTCGTGGTGTCCGGTTTGCATGACTTTTCCTTCGCACACTGAATCAGAGGACACGTCCTCGCCAGACTGCGACAGGCGCCCATGCGGGCCGACCGGCTGGTCATCAGGGGCCGCCGGAACTCGCCCACTTTGCGCCTGCGTACAGCAAGGCGACGCTCTGAGGTTGCGCCCGCAAATAACGCCGGTCAATCAACAATTTGCAGCTAAGTCGTTCACAAACTTGAGGTTGCGAGGCGCTCGCATGGCAGCGCCTTCGCGTTCTGATAGAAGTACGTCTGGCGCGGCGGCCTCTGCTTTGATCTGGCCAAGGGCGGGATCGACACCGTCGTCGCTGCGCTTGCCGAGAAGGGGCGACGATCGTGACGCCGGTCAGCCATGCCCCCGGCGGATCGTCCGCAGAGATCTCAGACCCCGACGGGCACGTGCTCTCGATGTGCCAATCCGAAGAGGCGCCCAGGGCTTAGGGCGGCGGCGCGAGAGGCGTCATCCGCCTCTCGCGCGCCTTGTCAGGCGTAGCTTTGCAGCGGGCGCACATCGAGGGTGTCCTCGACGGTCGCCACGATGGCCTGGGCCGCGGCCAGGGCCCCGGCGGCGGTGGTGAAGTAGGGCGTTTTCATCATCAGCGCGGTGCGGCGGATCTCGAAGGAGTCGGCCAGCGACTGCTTGCCTTCGGTGGTGTTGAAGACCAGCTGCACTTCGCCGTTCTTCATCGCGTCGACGATGTGCGGACGGCCTTCCAGCACCTTCTTGACCTGCTCGACCTCCAGACCCTGTTCGGCCAGGTAGTCGCCGGTGCCGGAGGTGGCCAGGACCTTGAAGCCTTGGCTCAGCAGCAGCTTCACCGGCTCGACGATCCAGGGCTTGTCGCTGTCCTTGACCGAGACGAAGACGCTGCCGGTCTTGGGAAGCTTCACGCCGCCGCCGAGCTGGCTCTTGGCGAAAGCGCGGGCGAAGGCCGGGGCGTTGGTTTCGCCGGGCCGGATCCAGTCGAGGCCCATGACCTCGCCGGTCGAGCGCATTTCCGGGCCCAGCACCGTATCGACCCCGGCGAAGCGGGCGAACGGGAACACCGCCTCCTTCACCGCGATGTGGTCGTAGGGCTTTTCGGTCAGGTTGAAGCTGGCGAGCTTTTCGCCGGCCATCAGCTTGGCGGCGATCGAGGCCAGCGGCTGGCCGATGGTCTTGGCGACGAACGGCACCGTGCGGCTGGCGCGCGGGTTCACTTCCAGCACGTAGATGCGCGGATTGTCGGAGTGCGGCTCCTCGATCGCGAACTGCACGTTCATCAGGCCGCGGACTTCAAGCGCGCGGGCCATGGCCTCGGTCTGGCGCTTCAGCTCGGCGATGGTTTCCGGCTTCAGCGAGAACGGCGGCAGCGAGCAGGCGCTGTCGCCCGAGTGCACGCCGGCTTCCTCGATGTGCTCCATCACCCCAGCGACGAACACCTGGCCCGCATCGTCGCACAGGGCGTCGACGTCCACCTCGGTGGCGCGGCTCAGGTATTGGTCGATCAGCACCGGGCTGTCGCCGGACACCTGGACGGCGGTGTTGACGTAGCGCTCGAGCTGCTCGTCGTCGCGGATGATCTCCATCGCCCGGCCGCCCAGCACGTAGGAGGGGCGGATGACGATCGGGTAGCCGACCTTGTGCGCGCCGGCGAAGGCTTCGTCGCGCGAGCGGGCGATGGCGTTGACCGGCTGGGCGATCTTCAGCTTGTGCAGCAGCTGCTGGAAGCGCTCGCGGTCCTCGGCCAGGTCGATGGCGTCGGGCGAGGTGCCCAGGATCGGGATGCCGGCGTCTTCCAGCGGCTTGGCCAGCTTCAGCGGGGTCTGGCCGCCGAACTGGACGATGACGCCCAGCAACGTCCCGCGCGCCTGTTCGACGGCGATCAGCTCCAGAACGTCCTCGGCCGTCAGTGGCTCGAAGTACAGGCGGTCGGAGGTGTCGTAGTCGGTCGAGACGGTTTCCGGGTTGCAGTTGACCATGATCGACTCCACCCCGATGTCGTCGAGGGCGAAGGCCGCATGGCAGCAGCAGTAGTCGAACTCGATGCCCTGGCCGATCCTGTTCGGACCGCCGCCCAGGATGATCGCCTTCTTGCGGTCGCTCGGCTCGCTCTCGCACTCGGGGATCTGGCCCAGCGCGCCGGTCTCGTAGGTCGAGTACATGTACGGCGTGGCGGCGCGGAATTCGCCGGCGCAGCTGTCGATGCGCTTGAACACCGGGCGCACGCCGTGGGCGCGGCGCTGCTCGCGCACTTCGGCTTCGGTGGTGTGGGTCAGCTTGGCTAGGCGGGCGTCCGAGAAGCCCTGCGCCTTCACGGCGCGGAACTCGGCGGCCGTGGCGGGCAGGCCGCGGTCGCGGATCCCGGCCTCGACGGCGATCAGCGCCTGAATTTGGCGCAGGAACCACGGCTCGTACGAGCAGGCGGCGTTGACCTCTTCGACGCTCAGGCCGTGACGGAACGCCTGGGCGATCACCAGCAGGCGGTCCGGGGTCGGCTGGCCCAGCGCGCGGATTACCGCCGCGCGGCCGGTCTCGGCGTCGTGGGCGCCTTCGATCTCGACCTCGTCCAGGCCGGTCAGGCCGGTTTCCAGCCCGCGCAGGGCCTTCTGCAGGCTTTCGGCGAAGGTGCGGCCGATGGCCATGACTTCACCGACCGACTTCATGGCGGTGGTCAGGGTCGGCTCCGAGCCCGGGTACTTCTCGAAGGCGAAGCGCGGGATCTTGGTGACGACGTAGTCGATGCTGGGCTCGAACGAGGCCGGCGTCGCGCCGGTGATGTCGTTCATCAGTTCGTCGAGGGTGTAGCCGACGGCCAGGCGCGCGGCGACCTTGGCGATCGGGAAGCCGGTGGCCTTCGAGGCCAGGGCCGAGGAACGCGACACCCGCGGGTTCATCTCGATGACGACCATGCGGCCGTCGGCCGGGTTCACGGCGAACTGCACGTTGGAGCCGCCGGTTTCGACGCCGATCTCGCGCAGCACGGCGATCGAGGCCGCCCGCATGCGCTGATATTCCTTGTCGGTCAGCGTCAGGGCCGGGGCGACGGTGATGGAGTCGCCGGTGTGGACGCCCATCGGGTCGATGTTCTCGATCGAACAGACGATGATGCAGTTGTCCGCCTTGTCGCGGACGACCTCCATCTCGTACTCCTTCCAGCCCAGCACGCTCTCCTCGATGAGGACCTCGGTGGTGGGGGACAGGTCGAGACCGCGTTCGACGATCTCTTTGAATTCCTCGACATTGTAGGCGATGCCGCCGCCGGTGCCGGCCAGGGTGAAGGACGGACGGATGATCGCCGGCAGGCCGACGAACTCCAGGCCTTCCATGGCCTCGTCCATCGAGTGAGCGGCCTTGGACTTCGGGCTCTCGAGGCCCAGTTTGTCCATGGCGTCGCGGAACTTCTGACGGTCTTCGGCCTTGTCGATGACCTCGGCCTTGGCGCCGATCATCTCGACGCCGTACTTGGCCAGCGCGCCGGAGGCCTCGAGGGCGAGCGCAGTGTTCAGCGCCGTCTGGCCGCCCATGGTCGGCAGCAGGGCGTCGGGACGTTCCTTGGCGATGATCTTTTCGACCATCTCCGGCGTGATCGGCTCGATGTACGTGGCGTCGGCCACGTCCGGGTCGGTCATGATCGTGGCCGGGTTCGAATTGACCAGCACGATGCGGTAGCCCTCGGCGCGAAGCGCCTTGCAGGCCTGGACGCCGGAGTAGTCGAATTCGCAGGCCTGTCCGATGACGATCGGGCCAGCGCCGATGATCAGGATCGAGGAGATGTCTGTGCGTTTCGGCATGTCCACTCGCGCGCATGGGCGGTCGCACATTCAAGCGCGCCCGGTCCCGGTAAAACTGCAGGTTAAGGGGGCCGTTTAGAGACGGAGTCGCCCGCACGCAAGCGGCGATGGCGGCAATCTCGCCGCAGGGGCGGGCCGGGCGGCGGCTGAGGAGGCCGCCAACGAAAACGGGCCGGCGTTTCCGCCGGCCCGCAGCCGTTTCGATGCAAGGGCCAAAAGGCCTTTTGCCGAACTGCTTAGACTTGCAGGTTGCCGGCGGCCATCTTGCCGCTGCGACGGTCCTGCTCGAGTTCGTAGGTGATCTTTTGGCCTTCGTTCAGGCTGCGGAGTCCGGCGCGTTCAACGGCCGAGATGTGAACGAAGATGTCCGCGCCGCCATCGTCGGGTTGGATGAAGCCATAGCCCTTGGTTCCGTTGAACCATTTAACAGTGCCGGTAGCCATAGAAGTGTCGTCCTTGGGTAAGTCGTTCCGCAACCCAAGCCTTTTGAGTCACGCATCAAATTTCGGGAGGGTCGGGGAGCAGGTTCGGTGCGCCAGAAAATGTGGAGCGTCGAAAATCAGCCGAACCATACGAGTTTGACGAGCTAAACGTAGCGCGCTTCAAAGCCCCTCGCAAGGCGCTCCATGGAACGGCGCTCTGCGGCGTTAGGTGCAGCGCAGCAAGCGTTCCCGGCGGGGCGCGGGACGGCGCAAGCTGTCGCCTCGAAGCGCGCCATCGGCCCTTTCCTCGGGCGGCGAAGTGCGGCAGCTTCCCTGTCTGCACGGTATGGGACCGCCCTCGATCGCCACGCTCGACCCCTTGGCCGAATTGATGTCGCAGATCGCGGCGGGCGATCGCTCGGCGATGCGCCGGCTCTACGACGCCACCTCCGCGAAGCTTTTCGGCGTCTGCCTGCGTATCCTCTCGGACAAGGACGAGAGCGAAGACGTGCTGCAGGAGGTCTATCTCACCATCTGGCGACGGGCCGACCGCTACGAGGCGGAGCGGGCCAGCGTCATGGCGTGGATCTCGACCATCGCCCGTAACCGGGCCATCGATCGGCTGCGGGCGCGCGGACCGCTTGCCTACGCCGAGCCGGTGGACGAACTCCAGATCGAGGACGAGGCCCCGCGGGCCGAGGCGCTGCTGGAGGCGTCCCAGGACGGCCAGGCGCTGGCGCGCTGTCTCGACGAACTGGACGCCAGGACCCAGGGGGCGATCCGCACGGCCTTCTTCGAGGGGCTGACCTATGAAGCCCTCGCCCGGCGGCTGGATGCGCCGCTGGGGACGGTGAAGAGCTGGATCCGCCGCGGCCTGCTGAAGCTGAGGGGGTGTCTGGAGCGATGAGCGACATCGGCCCCGAATTGCCGGACGACGAAGCCCTGGCGGCCGAACACGCGCTCGGCGTGCTGACGGCTCAGGAGCGGGCCGCCGCCGAGCAGCGCATGGCGCGTGACCCGGTCTTCGCCGCCGAGGTGCTGGCCTGGCGCGCGCGTCTCGCGCCGCTGGCCGAGGAAATCGCGCCGGTGGCCGCGCCGGCCGGCCTGTGGCCGCGGATCGAGCGGATGCTGGCGGCCAACGACAACAGCCAGGGCGTGCGACGGCGGCTGCGGTTCTGGCGCGCGGCGACTCTCGGCTCGCTGGCGGTGACGGCCGCCAGCCTGGCGGCGGTGGTGTTCCTGGCCGCGCGCCCGCCGGAGGTGATCACCCAACCGCGCCCGCCGATGGGGCCGATGATGAACGCTCGGCTCATGAGCGACGGCGGCCAGCCGCTGTTCCTGGCCGCCTACGACCCCGAACGGAAGTCCATCCTGGTGGCTTCGCTGGTGCCGCCGGGCGCCGATCCGGACCATAGTCACGAACTGTGGCTGATCCCGGCCGACGGCAAGCCGCGCTCGCTGGGGCTCATCGACCCCGGCGCCTCCAAGGCCATGCCGATGTCCGAGCCGATGGCGGAAATGACCACCGAAGGCGTCTCGCTGGCGGTTTCGGTCGAGCCGCGCGGCGGTTCGCGCCAGGAAGGGCCTTCGGGCCCCCTGGCGGCGGTCGGCAAGCTGGCGCGCCTCTAGCCGCTCGGCTGGCGCGGGCGGCGCGAAGCGCCCTATGCTCCACGTCCAGTTGAGAGGTTTCTAGTCCATGAGAACGAGTCTGCTTGCGGTAAGCGCTGCGGTTCTGCTCCTGTCGGGCGGCGCGGCGTCGGCGGCCCCTGAGCCGCACAAGGACGGCATGACCCTGAAGGAGATCCAGTCCTGGCTGCTCGAGAGCGGCTACAAGGCCGAGCTCAAGAAGGACGACGGCGAGGGCTACATCACGAGCTCGGCCGAGGGAGTCAGCTTCGAGATCTATCCCAACGACTGTCGCCAGGACCGCTGCGCCTCGATGCAGTTGGTCGCCGCCTTCAACGTGAAGCAAAAGCTCAACGCCGAGAAGGCGAACGAGTGGAACTCAGGCAAGCGCTACGTCGATTGCTACATCGACGACGAGGGCGATCCCTGGTTCACCTACGACATCAATGTCAGCCCCGGCGGCACGCGCGCGGCGCTCGACGACAATTTCAGCGTCTGGCTGAGCTTCCTGCCCGACATCAAGCAACACATCGGGTGGTAGAACGAAAAAGGCCGGCGCTGGGCGCCGGCCTTTTGTCTATTTCTTGGCTGCGTCCATGTAACCCGCGAAGCGCTCGAACAGGTAGAGCGAGTCCGTCGGGCCGGGCGAAGCCTCCGGGTGGTGCTGGACGCTGAACACCGGCTTGTCCTTCAGGGCGATGCCGGCGTTGGTGCCGTCGAACAGCGAGACATGGGTCTCGACCACCGGTTCGGGCAGGCTGTCGCGGTCCACAGTGAAGCCGTGGTTCATCGAGACGATCTCCACCTTGCCGGTGGTGATGTCCTTGACCGGGTGGTTCGCGCCGTGGTGGCCCTGGTCCATCTTCACGGTGCTGGCGCCCAGGGCGCGGGCCATCATCTGGTGGCCCAGGCAGATGCCGAACACCGGCACGCCGCTGTCGACCAGTTTCTTGATTTCCGGCACGGCGTATTCGCCGGTCGCGGCCGGGTCGCCGGGGCCGTTGGACAGCAGAACGCCGTCCGGCTTGCGGGCCAGGACGTCCTCGGCGCTGGTCTTGGCCGGCACCACGGTGACGCGCGCGCCGATCGAGGTGAGGGCGCGCAGGATGTTGCGCTTCACGCCGTAGTCCAGGACCACGACCTCATACTTCGGTTGCTGCGCCGGTTTGGCGTAGCCCTCGGGCCAGTCCCACAGGCCCTCGTCATAGACGAACGGCTGCAGGCACGAGGCGTCCTTGGCCAGGTCCAGGCCCTCAAGGCCGGCCCAGGCCTTGGCCTTTTCCAGCAGGGCGGAAATGTCGAATTCGCCGGTGGGCGAGTGGGCGATGACGCCATGCGGCATGCCGTTCTCGCGGATCGAGCGGGTGAGGGCGCGGGTGTCGACCCCAGCCAGGCCGATGACGCCGCGGCGCTTCATCCAGGCGTCCAGGTCGCCGTCGGCGCGCCAGTTGGCCGGCGCGGTGGGCGCGTCGCGGAAGATCGCGCCGCGGGCCGCAGTCTCGGCCGAACCGGACATCTGTTCGATGTCTTCGACGTTCACCCCGACATTGCCCATGTGCGGGAAGGTGAAGGCCACGATCTGCGACATGTAGGAGGGGTCCGTGAGGATCTCCTGATAGCCGGTCATCGCGGTGTTGAAGCAGACCTCGCCGACCGCGTCGCCGGTCGCGCCGACGCCGATCCCTTGCAGGACGGTCCCGTTCGCCAGGACCAGAACGCCCGTCACACCTTGGAGAAGTTCTACAGTCATCTCGGCGTCTCCATCAGAGTGTGCATGCTCGCAAAAAGGCGGGCCAGGGTGAACCCCGCCCGTTCCTTGACTCGTCCGCTTGTTCGGCAAACGGCGGCTACCTAATGACTACCGGAGGCCGGGTCAATGCGGCGCTGAGGGAATCTGGCCGCGGGGCCGCCGGCGTTCAGTCGGCCAGAACGCCCGAGATCGCCTCGAACAGCGCGTCGGCCCTGACCGGCTTGCCGATATGGCGGTCGGCGCCCGCTTCGGTCGACGACTTCAGGTCGTCGGGCGAGGTGTTGGCGCTGATCACGATGATCGGCGCGCGCGGCAGGCCTGCGCCCTCGGCCTTGCGGATCGCCCGGATCGCGGTCAGCCCGTCCATCACCGGCATGCGCAGGTCCATCAGCACCAAGTCGAAGCCGCCCCGCCGCCAGGCCTCCACCGCTTCCTCGCCGTTCTCGACGCTGGTCACCTCGGCCCCCGCCGCGCCGAGCATCAGCTCCAGCACCTTGCGGTTGGTCGGGTTGTCGTCGGCGGCCAGGATCCGCAGGGGCGGGGCCTCGCCGTCCTGGATCGGCTGATGGGCGGCGTCGGCCTCGTGCGCGGCGTCGCCATAGTCGAGCAGGCCGGCGACCAGCCGGTCGAGCTGGCCGGCCGATCCCTGGATGTCGGCCACCAGGCCGCGCTGCTCAGCGGTCAGCGCGGTGCGCTCCAGCGCCGCGATCAGTCCGACCACGCCGTTGAGCGGGGTGCGCAGTTCGTGGCTCATGTCGGCGACGAACTCGGTCTTGGCGCGGCTGGCGACCTCGGCCCGGTGCAGGGCGTCCTCCAGAGCCGCGGCCTGGCGCTTCATCTCGGTGATGTCGACCCGCAGGCCGATGACGCCGCCGTCGCCGGTGCGGCGTTCCTCGATCATCAGCCACCGGCCGTCGGCCAGCCGCTGTTCGTGCCGCTCGCCGGTCGGGTTCTTCAGCTTGTCGAGCCGCGCAGCCAGCCACGTCTCCTCGCGCCCGACGGCGTCCGGATAGTCGCCGCGGGCCACGCCAGTGCGCAGGGTGTCGGCCAGGGTGACCTGCGACGAGAACAGGTCGGCCGAGCGGTGGTAGATCTCAGCGTAGCGCTTGTTCCAGAGCAGATAGCGGCCGTCGGGGTCCAGGAAGACGATGCCTTCGGGCAGCAGGTCGAGCGCCTCGCGCAGGCGCTGGCCGGCGACCTCGGCCTGGGCGTTGGCTGCAGCCAGCGCCCGCCCGCCCAGCAGGCGGGCGATCCGTTCCCGAAGCCTGACCTTCGGCATCTCGCTCCCCGACGATTCGCCCCAAGGTGCTCATGAGACGCTGATCGCGTTGCGGCCACGCCGACAGAGGCGCCGGGAGCGCGGGATCGCGCGTTAAGCTCAAGCTTTAGGCGCCGGGGTTCGCATTTTGCCCGCTTGCGTCTATTTCGACGGCCATGAGCATCACCACGGTCGGCCTCGATGCCGACGACACCCTCTGGCACAACGAGACGATCTTCCGGCTGACCCACGACCGGTTCAGCGAGCTGCTGTCCGACGTCGCCGACAAGCAGGCGCTTGAGCAGCGCCTAGCTGAGGTCGAGAAGCGCAACCTGCGGCTCTACGGCTATGGGGTGAAGGGCTTCACGCTGTCGATGATCGAGACGGCGATGGAGATGACCGGCGGCGAGCCGCCCGGCCATGTGATCCGTGAGATCCTGGCGGTCGGCCGCGAGATGCTGAGCGAGCCGGTCGAGCCGCTGCCCGGCGTCGACGACACCCTGGCCGAGCTTTCCAAGCGCTATCGGCTGGTGCTGATCACCAAGGGCGACCTGCTGCACCAGGAGCAGAAGCTGGCCGCGTCGGGCCTCGGCGACCTGTTCGCCGCGGTCGAGATCGTCAGCGAGAAGGACGCCTCGACCTACAGCCGCGTCTTCGCCCGTCACGGCACCGGCGCAGAGCAGGCGGTGATGTGCGGCAACTCCATGCGCTCGGACATCCTGCCGGCCATCGAGGCGGGGGCTTACGGCGCCTACGTGCCCTATCCGCTGATCTGGGCCCACGAGATGGCCGACGCCCCGGAGGGACATGCGCGGTTCGCTGAGCTGGCCAGCATCCGTGATCTGCCGGCCTGGATCGACGGGCTGAAGTGACGATTTCTCCGCCGGCGATGTCACAGCCGGCGCCGCCGAACCGTCCTTGGGGGCGATGGTTCGGAGAAATCAGATGTCGCGCGTCCTCGCCGCCGCCCTCGGCCTGCTGCTGGGGCTGAACGCCCTGGCCATGCTGTTGGCCTCGTTCTGGTGGTACAACGCCGTTCCGGGCGTGATCGCCACCGGCCCCTACAATCCGCACTTCGTCCGCGATATCGGCGCGACCTATCTGGTCGTCGCCGGCGGCCTGGTCTGGTTCGCCGCCCGCCCGGCTCAGGGCTGGCCCGCGCTTGTCGCCGGGGCGAGCTTCCTAGTGCTGCATGCCGCGATCCATGTGTTCGACGCCAGCTGCTCGGCCGATCCGGTCGCCAATCTGATCCGCGACCTGCCGGGCGTCTTCGTCCCGGCCCTGATCGCCGCCGCCATCGCCGTGTTCAACCGCCCCGCCAGGACAGGAGCCGCCTGATGCTGAAAGCCCTGCTCGCCCGCCAGATCGACAAGATGGAACGCCGCTGGGGCTACGACGCCAGCTATATGCGGCATGTGCTGGCGGCCAGCCCCGGCAGCTTGCTGCGCTTCGGGCTGGTCAGTTCGATGGTCGACGCCAGGGCCGCCCCGGCCGCGGCGATCGCCGCCGCCAAGCTGGTCGGGACCCTGGCCGAGGACTGCGGGCCCTGCACCCAGATCGTCAGCGACATGGCCGCCGCCGAGGGCGTCGCGCCGCAGATCCTGCGCGGGGTTCTTGCGGGCGACGAGGCGGCGATGGGGGAGGACGCCGCCCTGGCCTGGCGGTTCGCCCGCGCCAGCCTGGCCCGTGACATGGCCGCCGCCGATCCGCTGCGGGACGAGGTCGTCCGCCGCTGGGGCGACCGCGGCCTGGTGGCCCTCGGCCTGGCCCTGACCAGCGCGCGCATGTACCCGACGCTCAAGTACGCGCTCGGCTACGGCAAGGCCTGTTCGAAGGTGATCGTCGACGGCCAGGCCGCCCCGGTGGCCCGCGCCCCGCTGGCGGCGTAGGATCGCGCGCATGGCCGCCGACGTCGAAACATTCGAGAGCCAGCGACAGCGTCTGACCCGGCTCGCCTACCGCATGCTGGGGTCGGTCGCCGAGGCCGAAGACGTGGTCCAGGACGCCTGGCTGCGTTGGAACCGGACCGACGAGGAGGTCCGCGATCCGGCCGGCTGGCTGGTGCGGGTGACGAGCCGCCTCTGCATCGACCGCTTGCGCTCGGCCAAGGTCCAGCGGGAGGCCTATCGCGGCCCCTGGCTGCCGGAGCCGCTGATCGAGGAGCTGAGCGTCGATCCGGTCGAGCGCGCCGAGGACGTGTCGGTGGCCTTCCTGCTGGCGCTGGAGCGGCTCTCGCCGCTGGAGCGGGCCGTGTTCCTGCTGCACGACGTGTTCGACGAGGACTACGCCTCGGTCGCCGAGACCCTGGGCCGCAACGAGGCGGCGGTGCGCCAGCTGGCCGCCCGGGCGCGGACCCATGTGCGGGACTCCCGGCCGCGCTTCACGGTCAGCGAGGCCGAGGCCGCCAAGCTCGCGGCCGCGTTCATGGCCGCCGCCGCCCAGGGCGACATGAAGGCGCTGTCGGCCGTGCTCGCCGAGGACGCGGTGCTGATCTCCGACGGCGGCGGCAAGCGCTCGGCGGCTCTGCGGCCGATGAGCGGGCGCGAGGACATCATCCGGCTGCTGGAGGGGCTCGCCTGGCGCACGGGCGGGGCCGAACTGTGGCCGATCAGCTTCCGCGCCGTGCGGATCAACGGCTATCCGGGCGTGATCATGGAGCGCGAGGACGGGCCGATGACCGTGGCGTTCCAGCCGGGCGAGGACGGCAAGCTCGCCGCCATCTATCTGGTCCGTAATCCCGATAAGCTGGGACGTCTGCCGCTGGATCAGTGAGCCTTGCGGTGCGGCAGCAGGTGCAGCACCCCGGCGATGACGCCGCCGATCACCAAGCCGACGATCGCCGAGCCGACCGCGAAGGTCACCCAGCCGGTGACCGGCCCGATCGCGGGAACCTGCCCCGCCCAGTGCGAGGCGCCTTCGACCCAGACCGGGATCGGCGTCAGGTGGAAGTGCTCCAGGCCATGGACGATGATGCCGCCGCCGACCCACAGCATGGCGGCGGTGCCGATCACGGTCAGCCAGTTCATGACCACTGGCATGCCCTTGACCAGCATGCGGCCGATGGCCTGGGAGGCGCGCGCCGGGCGCTTGGCCATGTGCAGGCCGATGTCGTCCATCTTCACGATCAGGCCGACCACGCCATAGACGGCGGCGGTGATCGCGACGCCCACCAGCAGCAGCGCGCCAGCTTGGACGAAGAGCGGTTGGTCGGCTACGTCGGCCAGGGCGATGGCCATGATCTCGGCCGAGAGGATGAGGTCGGTGCGGATCGCGCCGCTGACCTTCTGGTCTTCGAGCTCCGTGGCGCTGAGCGCCAGCTCCTCGGGCTCATCGGCCTCGTCCTCGCCGCGGATCGCCTCGATGATTTTCTCGGTGGCCTCGAAGCAGAGATAGGCGCCGCCGGCCATCAGCAGCGGCGTCACGCCCCAAGGGGCGAAGGCGCTGAGCAGCAGGGCGCCAGGCAGCAGGAACAGCAGCTTGTTGCGCAGCGAACCGATGGCGATGCGCAGGACGATCGGCAGTTCACGCTCGGGCGAGAAGCCCATCGCGTAGCCAGGCGTCACCGCGGTGTCGTCGACGACCACCCCGACCGCCTTGGTTCCGGCCTTTCCGGCGGCGCCGGCCACGTCGTCCAGCGAGGCGGCCGCCATCTTGGCGATGCCCGCGACATCGTCGAGCAGCGCAACAAGTCCGGAAGCCATCGGGAACCTCTGCTGATTGAAAGACTTGAGCCAATACCACGGGTCGGCGAGAGCTAGCGACGCGAGCCTAGTGCCGCATTGCTCTTCCGTCCCAGACTGCCTGTGGATGGGAACGGGGTCAGATGCAACGGCCCAAGAAGGAAGCGGCCCCTGCGCCATTCGTGGACGGGGAGGGCCGAATGATCCGGCTGGTGCGCAGCTTCGACTGGGCCTCGACGCCACTGGGCCCGGCCGCCGACTGGCCGCCCGAACTGAAGACCATGGTCAACTTCATCCTGGAATCGCAGTTTCCGGCGGTGATCATCTGGGGCGAGCACCTGCTCACCATCTACAACGACGCCTTTCTGCCGATCCTCGGCGACAAGCCCGAGGCGCTGGGCCGGTCCTTCGCCGATGTCTGGTCCGAGGCCTGGGACAAGATTGAGCCGGTGGTGCGGCGGGCCTTCGAGGGCGAGGCGACCTTCATCAAGGACTATCCGTTGACGGTGGTGCGCTCGGAGCAGCCGGAACACGCTTGGTTCACCTTCTGCTTCAGCCCCCTGCGGCTGGCCAGCGGCGACATCTGCGGCGTGGTCGACACGGTGGTGGAGACGACCGCCACCGTCCGCGCGCACGCCGACTTGGATACTCTGGCCCAGGAGATGAGCCACCGGCTCAAGAACACCATGGCCACGGTCCAGGCGCTGGCCGCCCAGTCGCTCAAGGAGGTGGTCGAACGCAGTGTGGTCGAGGAGTTCCTCGACCGCATTGTCACGCTCGGCAACGCCCACGACGTGCTGTTCCGCCAGAACTGGCAGGCGGTGCCGCTGCGGCGGGTGGCCGAGGCGACGCTGTCGCCGCTCGACGGCCTCGGCCAGATCCACCTGAGGGGCCGCGAGGTGCAGATCGGCGTGCGCACCACCATGTCGCTGTCGCTGCTGCTGCACGAACTGGCCACCAACGCGGCCAAGTACGGGGCGCTGTCGACACCGAAAGGCCGGGTTGATCTGGAATGGAGCGTGCGGGCGGGGAACTTCCGCTTACGTTGGCGCGAGTGCGGCGGCCCGCCGGTCAGCCCTCCGCAACATACGGGATTTGGCAGCCGCCTCATCAACCTGGGACTGTCGCCCGAGGGGGCAGTGGTGCGGCGCTACGGGTCCGAGGGCGTCGAGGTCGACATCGAGACGCCGGTCTCGGGCCTGCTTGATCGTTGAGGGGGCTACGCCACGAGCGCGGACGCTGTATCATCTGCGTGGTGCGCGTCGACGAACACTTCCTTGATGAGATCAAATCCCGCCTCCGGCCCTCCGATGTGATCGGGCGGACGGTGAAGCTGCGCAAGCAGGGCCGGGAGTATGTCGGCCTGTCGCCGTTCAACAAGGAGAAGACCCCTTCGTTCTACGTGAACGACGAGAAGGGCCAGTTCTTCGATTTCTCGTCCGGCAAGAACGGCGATCTGATCACCTTCCTGCAAGAGACCGAGCGCCTCACCTTCATGGAGGCGGTCGAGCGGCTGGCCGCGGAAGCTGGCCTCACCATGCCGGAGGCCGATCCCCGTTCGGCCGAGCAGGAGCGCCAGCGCCAGGGCCTGTCGGACTGGATGGACGCCGCCGCCCAGTGGTTCGAAGGCGCCCTGCGCCGGCCGGAGGGCAAGGAGGCGCGCGCCTATCTGGAGCGCCGCGGTCTGCCTGAGTCGGAGTGGGCGCGGTTTCGGCTCGGCTTCTCGCCGCCGGGCCGCACGGCGCTGAAGGACTACCTGGTCACCAAGGGCGCCCGGCCAGGCGAGCTGGTCGAGGCCGGGCTGCTGATCGCGCCCGAGGAGGGCGGCGCGCCCTATGACCGGTTCCGCGACCGGATCATCTTCCCGATCGCCGACCATCGCGGGCGGATCCTGTCGTTCGGCGGTCGGGCGATGGATCCGCAGGCCCGCGCCAAATACCTGAACGGCCCGGAAAGTCCGCTCTTTCACAAGGGTCGAACGCTCTACGGAATTGGCGAGGCGCGGAAGATCCTGGGCGCGGCGCCCAGCAACGAAACCCCGCCGCTGGTGGTGGTCGAGGGCTATATGGACGCCATCGCCTGCCAGCGCGCCGGCGTCGCCGCTGTCGCGCCGCTCGGTACGGCTCTGACCGAAGAGCAGATGGAGATGCTCTGGCGGCTGCACGGCGAGCCGACCCTCTCGTTCGACGGCGACCGCGCCGGTCGCCAGGCGGCCTCGCGCTCCATCGACCGGGCCCTGCCGCTGCTCAAGCCCGGCAAGAGCTTCAAGTTCGCGATCGTCGAGGGCGGCAAGGATCCGGACGAGGTGCTGCGCGAGCAGGGGGCCGTGGCCCTCCGCGCCCAGTTGTCGCAGACCACGGCCTTCGTCGACGCGCTGTTCACCCGCGAACACGATTTGGAACCGCTGGATACGCCCGAGCGGCGGGCCGGTTTCAAGAACCGCCTGCGCAACGCGGCCGGCCAGATCGCCGACAAGGATTTGCAGCAGGCCTACCGCGAGGCGCTGATGGAGCGCTTCGACGCGACCGGCCCCAAGGCCCGCTCGCAACCCGAGCAGGGCGGCCGTCCGCAACGCGGAAGCGCAGGCGGATCAAGGGGTTGGCGCGGGGGCGGGCGCGAGTGGATCGATCCGGCGCCCACCGAGGCAGGGCGAGCCGCCGCCCAGCGGCTGGCCCAGTCTATCGACCCGGTGGCCGCGGCCCTCGCCAAGTATGCGATCGGTGATCCGAGCGTTCTGGACGAACATCTGGAGAACTCGTTCCTCGCCAAAGGCTTCGGTGTCGAAGCTCTAGCGAAGCTGACGGGGGAGATCATCGGTTTCAGATTGGATGCTGATCATCTTGACACCGCGACTCTCGCACGCCATCTGGCGTCTTGCGGGTTTAATGCGCTGCTGACAGACATCGACCGGGCCGCTGCGAAATCGGGCGCGCCCATTTTGAAACCGGATGTCTCCCTCGACGTCGCTAGATCCCAGTGGTCGCAAGCTTTCGCGGGCCTTTCACGGCTCGTGGCGCTCGACGAGGCTATTGCGTCCGCAAAGGGTAACCTTAGCGGTCGTTCCGATATGGAAGCTCTCGAGCGTCTGAAAGGCGAACGCGACACACTGAAACGCGCGATCAGAACGGGAACGATTTGGGCGGGAGAAGGGTCGTAAGGGAATACGACCGTCTGTTCGCTATTGGAGCATCTTCGGCCCGCGCCTTGCATGGCGCGGCCGAAATCCGGAGACCTAGATGAGCACGAACACGGCTGAAGCGGAAACCACGGAAACGACTGGCGGTGATGGTCCGCTGCTCGACCTCACCGACGCCGGCGTAAAGAAGTTCATCAAGCAGGCCAAGGCCCGCGGCTACGTCACTATGGACGAGCTGAACAAGGTCTTGCCCTCTGAGGAAGTCACCTCCGAGGCCATCGAAGACACCCTCGCCATGCTTTCGGAGATGGGCGTCAACGTCGTCGAGGCTGAGGAAGACGCCGAGGGCGGCGAAGTCGCCGTTCGCGAAGAAACCGCCGTCGTCGAGACGACCAAGGAACCGGCCTACGACCGGACCGACGACCCCGTGCGCATGTACCTGCGCGAAATGGGTTCGGTGGAGCTGCTCTCGCGCGAAGGCGAAATCGCCATCGCCAAGCGCATCGAGGCCGGCCGCGACACCATGATCCGCGGGCTGTGCGAAAGCGCCCTGACCTTCGAAGCCATCATGGTGTGGCGCGAGGAACTGGGCTCTGGCCGCATCCTGCTGCGCGAGGTCATCGACCTCGAACAGACCTACGGCGGCGCCAACGCCGCGGCGGCCGAGCTGGCCGGCGAGACGGCGGCCGAGAGCGAAGAAGAAGAGACCACCGAAGACGGCGAGGCCGTCGCCAAGGCCGAAGGCGCCGAGGACGACGACGACTTCGACGACGGCGCCGGTCCGACCATTAGCGCGATGGAAGGCGAACTGCGCGAAGGGGTCATGGCGACCCTGGACGCCATCGCCTCGGAGTTCGACTCGTTCCGCTCGCTGCAGGAGAAGCTGGTCGGCAAGCGCCTGAAGGGTGAAGACCTCTCGGACGCCGACCGCAAGGCCTACACCAGCGCCTCGCTGGCCATCGTCCAGCATCTGAAGACGCTGAAGCTGAACAACAACCGCATCGAGGCTCTGGTCGAGCAGCTCTATGCGATCAACAAGCGTCTGATGGGCCTGGAAGGCCGCCTGCTGCGTCTGGCCGACAGCTACGGCATTTCCCGTTCGGAGTTCCTCAAGGCCTACTTCGGCCAGGAGCTGTCGCCGAACTGGACCGACCAGGTGAAGCCGCTGGGCGTGCGCTGGACCAAGTTCGTCGAGAACGACGCTGGTCAGATCGGCGACATCCGCTCGGAAGTGGCGGCGCTCGCCACCGAGACCGGCGTGCCGATCGACGACTATCGCCGCATCGTCCAGACCGTCCAGAAGGGCGAGCGCGAAGCCCGTCAGGCCAAGAAGGAAATGGTCGAGGCCAACCTGCGCCTCGTGATCTCCATCGCCAAGAAGTACACCAACCGCGGCCTGCAGTTCCTGGACCTGATCCAGGAAGGCAACATCGGCCTGATGAAGGCGGTCGATAAGTTCGAGTACCGCCGCGGCTACAAGTTCTCGACCTATGCGACCTGGTGGATCCGTCAGGCGATCACCCGCTCGATCGCCGACCAGGCGCGGACCATCCGGATTCCGGTGCACATGATCGAGACGATCAACAAGATCGTCCGCACCAGCCGCCAGATGCTGCACGAGATCGGCCGCGAGCCGACCCCGGAAGAACTGGCCGAAAAGCTGGCCATGCCGCTGGAGAAGGTCCGCAAGGTCCTGAAGATCGCCAAGGAGCCGATCTCGCTCGAAACCCCGATCGGGGACGAGGAAGACAGCCACCTGGGCGACTTCATCGAGGACAAGAACGCGATCCTTCCGATCGACGCGGCGATCCAGTCGAACCTGCGCGAGACCACCACCCGCGTGCTGGCGTCGCTGACGCCGCGCGAGGAGCGCGTCCTGCGCATGCGCTTCGGGATCGGCATGAACACCGACCACACCCTCGAAGAGGTCGGCCAGCAGTTCAGCGTCACCCGCGAGCGGATCCGTCAGATCGAGGCCAAGGCGCTTCGCAAGCTGAAGCACCCGTCGCGGTCGCGGAAGCTGCGCAGCTTCCTCGACAGCTAAGACTCTTCGGCGCTGTCAGCGTCATGGCGCCCCCGACCGGAAGCGGTCGGGGGCGTTTTCATGTTCGGCTATCGGCAGCGGTGACAGAACGCCGATAGGCGAGCAAGCTGGGCCCATCAGGAAGAGGTGGGCGATATGCACCGGATGCTCCTCGGGCTGGCTTTGGGATTGGCGCTGGCCGTGGGCGCGCTGGCCCAGACGGTCGTCCCGCCGCCGAAAATGAGCCAGGCCGAAGGCGTCCAGCTGTTCGAGGCTGGGGGTTTCAAGGTCGCCGGCGGCAAGGCGATCAATGTCTGCGGGACGGCCTCGCAGCCGAAGTTCGCTTTCATGGACTTGAACGGCGATGGCGCGCTGGAGGCCGCCGCCGTCGACAAGAACCCCTCCTGCTACGGCGGCGACGGACTGTGGTTCACCCTGCTCGCCAAGGGCGGCGACGGCCGCTGGCGGGCTATCGCGAGGGATAGTGGAGCCCTGGGGTTCGAAACCTCACGATCGAACGGCTGGCTGGACGTCCGCGTCACCGGCGATTGCGTGCGTATCTGGAAGTATGCCGGCGACGGCTATCAGCGTCCGGCCGCCTGCGCGCCGGCCTCGTTCGCCAAGGCCCAGGCCGCCACCAGCGTCACCGCCGCCGACCGCGCGGCGGCCTTGCGGGCGGCAGGTTTTGTCGCCAAGGGCGGCCGATGGCTGAACGGCGAAGGCGAATGTGAAGCTGCCGTTGAGCCCAGCGACATCCGCGACCTCAATGGCGACGGTCGCCAGGAGATCGTCATCACCGAGACCGGGACCTTCTGCTACGGCAATACCGGTCAGGGTTTCTACATCATGGAGCGCGCCGGAAGCGGCTGGCGCACGCTGTTCCAATCCCAAGGAATACCGGAGTTCCTACCGACCAAGGGCGTTGGCGGCTGGCCCGACATCGTCCTGGGCGGTCCCGGCTTCTGCTTCCCGGTGGTGCGCTACAACGGCAAGGCCTACGCCAATCACCGCCAGAAGGAAGAACAGCCCGGCGCCTGCGCGCGCTGATAGCGTCTAGAACGGAGGGGATGCTATCAGGGGTTGATGAGCACCCCCTTCCAGGCCGCGCTTGAAGCTGGCGACCTAGCTGCCATCCGAGCTTGCCCAAAGGCTGATCTGCACATCCACGCCATCATGGGCGGGTGCAGGGAGTTCGTTCGCGAGCGCCTAGGGCTCGATGTCGCTCCGCTCGATGGCGTGCTGGGCTCGATGGACGAGATGCACGCCTGGGTCGACGCGCAATCTCAGGGCTGCTTCCGCGACGCGGCCGGCCGGGCGGTGGCTTTCGAGGCGACCTTTGTCCAGGCCCGCAACGACGGCGTCACGCGCCTGGAGGTCGGATCCGATGTCTGGGAGATCACTCTGCATGACCACTCGGCGCAATCTGTCTGGAGCATGTTGACCACCGCGCACGCCAACGGCGGTCCTCAGATCGATTGGATCCCCCAGATGTCGTTCTCGCGGCACTGTCCGGTCAGGGCGTTGGACTATTGGATGGCGCCGCTGCTGGAGTTGGGACGGTTCCTGACCCTCGACCTCTCTGGCGACGAACTTATCCAGCCAATCGAGGTGTTTGCGCCGTTATATCGCCGCGCCAAGCGGGCGGGCTTGCGGCTCAAGGCCCATGTCGGCGAATGGGGAACGGCCGACGACGTTTGGCGCGCTGTCGAGGTGCTGGAGTTGGACGAGGTCCAGCATGGAATCGCGGCGGCGGACTCGCCGCAGGTCATGCGAATGCTGGCCAACGCCGGCGTGCGGCTAAACCTCTGCCCGACCTCAAATCTGAAGCTCGGCAGGGTGGCGCGGCTGGAGGATCATCCTATCCGCCGGCTCTATGACGCCGGCGTGCGGGTCACGGTCAACACCGACGATCCGTTGATGTTCGGCGCCACCGTCTCGCAGGAGTTCCTCAATCTCTTCCAGGCGGGGGTGATGAGCGCCGCCGAGCTCGACGAGATCAGGCTTGAAGGGCTCCGCTAAGCGCTAGCGCCAGGCGTAGTTGAAGCTGACCGAGATCCGTTCCTTGCGCGCGGCGTTGGCTGGCACCTCGTGGCGCAGCCAGCTTTCCCACATCAGCACCGTGCCCGGCTCAGGCTGCAGGTAGACGAAGCTGCGAGCGTCCTCGGGGGCGTCGGCCTCGCGCGGCGGGGCGGCCATCATCAGCGGCAGCCGCGGGTCTTCCAGCTTCAGCGCGCTGGCCCCCTTGGGGATGGCCACATAGACCGTGCCTGACAGCACGCTGTGCGGGTGGATGTGGCCCGAGTGCGCCGCGCCGGGCTTGAGGATGTTGACCCACAGGCTGTCGAGCTTCAGCCGTCGGCGGCCGAGGTCGAGGTGCAGCGCCTTGGCGTAGGCGGTCGCATGCTTGTCGAGCTTGCGCTTTAGGTCCTCGAAGATGCTGGCCCGCATCGGCAGGTCGTCGAGCGAGGCGTAGGAGGTGTAGCCGCCGTAGCCGTGCTCGCGGCACCAGGCTTGGCCGGCCATGTCCTCGTCGGCCAGCATGCGGCAGGCGTCTTCAAGCTCGGCGTTGAAGTCGGCGAAGCCGCGCTCCCCGGCGAGGCTGGCTTCATAGACCTGGGTGACGAAGAGGGGGCGCAGGCTCATGGCCCGGCGCTAACGCCCCGAGGCCCCGATGTCAAAGCCGCTAGGCCAGGACGTCGAGCAGTTTGCCGGTCATGTCCTGGGCGCTGCGGATCACCGCGGCGTTGGCGGCGAAGGCGGTTTTGGCGGTGATCTGCTCGACGATCTCGGCCGGCAGATCGACGGCTTCGCCTTCGACGCCCATGCGGGCGACGCGGCTGGCCGAGGCGTCGAAGCGCCGGCTGGCGGCCAGCATGCCGTATTGTGCGGTGGCGATCGGATCCATGGCGGGCCCCTTCCACCGTGGATCATGCGCCGTGCGCGGTTAAGCCTTCGCGCAGCGACATGATGAAGACATCGCTCACCATGCGGCGCCTGAAACCGGCCACGCCCGGCGCGTGTTATGGTTAAGTCGAACTGGAGGTTAGTCCGATGATCCGTTCCGCCCTGATCGCTGTTGCGACGCTTGTCGCCTTCGCCGGCGCGGCCTCCGCCCAGGCGCCGCTGTCGCAGAATCCGCCGACCCAGACCATCATCTGCCTGGACGTGGGCGGCCAGACCCTGCCGGTGTCCTGCAAGGTCCCGGCCAGCCGTCTCGACAAGCGCGAGGACTTCTGCACCTGCCGCACGGGCACGCAGGTCGACATCGGGATCTGCCCCGATGGCGTGAAGCCGCCGGCCGAAAACCGCGCCTACGAGAAGGCCCGCAAGGCGGCCGTCAAGAACGGCAGCCTGCTCGGCGCCACCTATGAAGGGCGGCCGATGTGCGTCACCGGCCGCAACACCTACTAGAGCGGCTTGCCGAGCGCAGCATAGGTGAGCTTCTGGAAGACGGGCAGGGCGGCGCGTCCGCCCATCCGCTGCCCGGTGGCCAGCTGCGAGGCGGCTTCCGGCTCCAGCGGGATCGAGTTCTGGATCAGGTAGATCATCACCATGTCCTCGACGGGGTCGGCCTGCCACCAGGTGCCGAACGCTCCGGGCCAGCCGAACGAGCCCTCTGAGCCGGCGCCCATCCAGGCCTGCTTTTCCGGGTCGGTGATCACCGAGACGCCGAGGCCGAAGCCTTGGCCCAGCCAGAACGGAATGCCCATGAACGGCACCTGGCGCTGCTCGGGCGTCAGGCGGTTCTCGCGCATCGCCTCGAGCGTCTCGCGCTTGACGTAGCGCACCCCGTCCAGCTCGCCGCCGTTCAGCATCATGCGGGCGAAGCGCAGGTAGTCGTCGGCCGTCGAGATCAGGCCGCCGCCGCCGGCGCAGAACTCCGGCGGGCCCGGCAGGTGCGGGAAGGAGATGTCCTCCATCGCATCGGTTTTCGGGTTGATCCGGTAGAGCTTGGCCATCCGGTCGCGCTTCTCCGGCGGACACCAGAAGTCGGTGTCGTTCATGCCGAGCGGCGTCAGGATCCGCTCCATGATGAACTCGCGATAGCCCTGGCCCGACACCCGGCCGACCAGGAAGCCGAGCACGTCGGTGGCGTGGCTGTAGTGGAAGCGGTCGCCCGGCTGGTAGGAGAGCGGCAACTGGCCCAGCGCCTTCAGCCACTCGTCGGGGCTGAGATGGCCGCCCAGCGGCGAGCCCAGCGCGGCCTCGTGGGCCTGGGCGATCGGCCCCATCGAGGTAAAGGCGTAGGCCAGGCCCGAGCGATGGGTCATGAGGTCGTCGACGGTGATCTCGCGCGCGGCGGGAACCGTGTCGTCGACCGGACCGGTCGCCGATTTCAGGACCTGCATGTCCTTGAACTCGGGCATCCACTTGGTGATCGGGTCGTCGAGGCGGAGCTTGCCTTCCTCCATCAGCATCAGGATGGCGATCGACGTGATCGGCTTGGTCATCGAAGCGATGCGGAACAGGGTGTCGCGGGTCATCGAGGCTTTGGCCGCCACATCGCGGTAGCCGAGCGTGTTGACCTGGGCGATCTCGCCCTTGCGCCAGAGCAGAGTGACGAAGCCTGACAGGTCGCCGGCGTCGACAATCGGCTGGAGGGAGGCGGGGATCGCCGCCAGACCGTCGGAAGAGAAGCCGCCCAGAGCCAGATCGCCGTCCATGTCGCCTCGCCAGAATGTCCGCCGAGGTCCCATGCCAGGGCGTTTTCGCAGCTATGGCCTGGCTGACGTAGAGCCCGTCAACATACTTTTTGTTCGAACTATTGGCGGCGCGGCGCCTCGTAGGTGGCCATCATCTCGCCCTGGGCGATGGTGTGGCCCTTGAGGATGTTCAGCAGCTCATGCAGCGGCGTGTCGGGGCCGACCTCCAGGTTCTGGTCCAGCGCGAAGACCTGGAAATAGTAGCGGTGCACGCCGTGCCCGACCGGAGGACGTGGCCCGAACCAGCCGTAGTCGCCGGCGTCGTTGCGGCCCTGGATGATCGGATGCGGCGGATCGATGTACTGAGCCTGGGGCACGCCTTCAGGCAGGCCGCCGGCTTCGGCCGGGATGTTCCAGATCATCCAGTGGACGAACGGCTTCTCCATCGGCGCGTCGGGATCCTCGACGATCAGCGCGTAGCTCTCGGCGCCCTCGATCTCGGTCCAGGTCAGGGGCGGGGAGAGGTTCTCGTGGTAGGCCGAGTGGCGGTCGGCCAGGCGTCCGTCCGGGGCTTGGGAGGGCGACATGACGACTAGGCCGCTCTGGTCGCGCGGCTCGACCTTGAAGATGGTGATGGTTTCACCTGAATGGGCGGGCGTGGACATTGGGGTGCTCCTTGTCCCCCGGTGGGAAGCGCGTCGTCCACGGCTTGGTTGCGGCGATCCGGAAAAGGCCCTAGCCGGTGGTGCATGATCCCGCGTCGCGTGTCCGCTTCGGTTCGCCTTGTCGTTATCGCCGCCATGGCGGCGCTTTGCGCGGCCTGTACGCCGCTCGGCGTGTTCGCCACCTTCACGTCCCGCGATCCGGCGATCCTGACCGCGCATGACCAGCCCTATGGTCCGGGCGGTCGCCAGAGCCTGGATGTCTATGCGCCTAGGCGGATGGATGTGGCGCGGCCGGTGGCGGTGTTCCTGTACGGCGGCGGCTGGGAGCGTGGCCGCAAGTGGGACTATGGCTGGGTCGCCCAGGCCCTGGCCGCCCGCGGCTACGTGGTGGTGCTGCCCGACTACCGGCTCTACCCGCAGGTGCGGTTTCCGGCATTCCTCAACGATAGCGCCCAGGCTGTGCGATGGGCGGTCGATCACGCCGCCGCCTACGGAGGCGATCCCTCACGCATCGTGCTGCTGGGGCATTCGGCCGGCGCCTACAATGCGGTGATGCTGGGTCTGGAGCCGAGCTATCTGCGGCAGGCGGGTGTGGATCCTGCCCGCATCGCCGGCTTGGTCGGCATCGCCGGCCCATACGACTTCCTGCCCCTCAAGGGCCACATGGCCGACGTGTTCGGGGGCGGCGAGCCGGCCGCGACCCAGCCGGTGCGGTTGGCGCGGGCCGATGCGCCGCCGATGCTGCTGGTCACCGGCTCGGCCGACGCGATCGTCGATCCGCAGGAGACCGCCGCGCTGGACGCGGCGCTGCGCGCGGCCGGCGCCCGCGTCGAGAGTCGCAGCTATCCGGGGGTGGGCCACAACGAGATCATGGCGGCGATGTCGCGTCCGTTCCGCGATCGCGCGAGCGTGCTCAGCGACATCACCGGCTTCATGGAACAGGTCACTGACGCCCCGTCAGCTCACGCGTTTGTCACCCAGGGCGCACCATGATCCGGAGCCCGAGTTTTGGGGTGTAAGCGACTGAATTATCAGCCGTAATGTTCATTCAGAGAGCGCTGTTCGGCCGCGACATATTGCCCTTAGGTCAACCTTGCTGCGCCGCCGCAATTGTGGTGATCCCCATTCAACGCTATATCCGGCGGCCCTTCGTTTCCGAAGGATTGTGCGCCGCAGTTAGAAGGACCGCCCATGCTGGTGACCCTGATGAAGGCCAAGCTTCACCGCGCGACGGTGACTCAGGCCGATCTCGAGTACGAAGGCTCGATCGCGATCGACCGCGATCTGCTGGACGCCTCGGGCATCCTTCCCCATGAGCAAGTCGACGTTCTGAACATCACCACCGGCGCGCGGTTCACCACCTACGCCATCGAAGCGCCGCGCGGATCCAAGGTGATCGGCGTCAACGGCGCCGCCGCCCGCCTCGTCCAAAAGGGCGACAAGGTGATCGTGGTCACCTACGGCATGCTGCCGGCCGAAGAGGCTCGCAACTATTCGCCGAGCGTGGTGCTGCTCGACGACGGTAACGAGATCAAGCAGGCCGCCTGATGCGCGCCCTGGCCGCGCTCGGCATTTCCGCCGCAGTCCTGGCCGCCTGTGCGCCGGCCGCGCCCAAGGGCGTGGACAAGGCCGTCCTCGACGAGGCCGTCTCCAGCGCCATCGGCGATCCGGGCACCTGCGTGCTGATCGCCGAGGGCGGCAAGACCGTCTACCAGTACGGAACCCACGTGGTCTGCGGCCGCACGCTGCCGACCTGCGAAGGGCAGGGCGTTCAAACCCTAGAGCAATTGCTCAAGGCGACGCCGGCCACGGCTGAGCGCAAAACCGCCAGCTGCCGCAGCAATCCCGAAGGCACCCGCATCGTCGCCTGGGCCAGCGGCCCAGTCGCCGGCCGCGAGGGCATGACCTATGCGGCGGTCATGGAGGCCAGCGAGGCGCCGCCCGGCATCGTCATCGCCGACAAGCTGACCTCGGCCTTCGCGCGGGCCGGCCTCGGCACGAAGTAAGCCCTCCCCCGAAGGGGAGGGCCGATCGCTTACCGCGACAGTTCGTAGAGACCGGTGATGTCCACCCGGACGTTCAGTTCGCCGGCGGAGATCGGCGCGCCGCCGTCGGCCATTTCCTTGCGGGCGTAGGCCATCATCGGAACCGGGGGCGGCGAGGGCATGTAGCTGCCGCCTTCGCTGAGGTTGACCAGCCGGTTGACGCGGTGACCGGTCGCCCGGGCGTAGAGGTCGGCCTTGGCGGCCAGCGCCTTGACCGCTTCCTGGCGGGCGGCGTTTTCGGCCGCGCTCGGGTCCTTCAGGCCGAAGGAGATGCCGTTCACCTGGTTGGCGCCGGCCTTGACCGTGGCGTCGACCGCCCCGCCCAGCTTGGTCAGGTCATTGACGGTGATGGTCACCTGGTTCGAGGCCTGGTAGCCGCGCAGCTTCGGCGGCTCGTTCTGCACGTAGTCGTACTGGGCGTTGAGGTTCAGGCCCGAGGTCTGGATGTCCTTCTCGGCGATGCCGGCCTTGCGCAGCGCGACGATCACCGAGTTCATCTTCTCGTTGTTGGCGGCCAGGGCGCCGGCGGCGGTCGGGGCCTCGGTCACGACGCCGAGGTTGATAGTCGCCTTGTCGGGAGCGACGCGGGTCTCGCCGTACGCTGAGAGGTTGAGCGTGGTCGTCTGGAACATCGAACCTGCCGAGGGTTGCGCGGTTTGAGCGAAGGCGGCGGGCGCGGCGGCGGTGGCGAGCAGCAGGGCCATGGCGCCGGCGCGGACGAAGGTCTTCATCGAAATCTCCACAAACGCCCCGGGGGTAGGGCGGGATCGAGGTCTCCAAACGTCGGATGACGGTGGAGGTTGCAGTTCTGACAAAGCCAAGCTGAACGGCAGCTTTAAGGCGCGTGCAGGTCGTGGTAACCCGCAGCCCTGCGTCGCTGCAGGGGCCTGTAGCTCAATGGTTAGAGCCGACCGCTCATAACGGTCTGGTTGTAGGTTCGAGTCCTACCGGGCCCACCAGCGATGCGTACGAGGACGTCCAGGCGAGCTGCGCCTTTCCTGAAATCGGGTTCCGCGCTGCTGTGTCCATCCAACTGGACCTGCGCCCTCGAGTGCGCGCGGCAGGCTATTGCTCCATGGCCCACTTTGCGGTGGCGCGTTGGACCGCGGCGATCAGCAGCGCGGTCGTGATCCCGAACATCATCAGGCCCGTCGCGGCCTGCAGGGGCGCCAGCAGCCTGATGCGGCCGATCAGGGTCTCGTCGCCGTATCCTAGCGAGGTGAAGGTTACGCCCGAGAAGTACAGCGCGGTTTCAAGATCATCGAAGGCGCCGAACACCTGATAGAGCACCGCCCAGATCATGACCTGCGCGAACGAGCCCAGCATGAGCACCAGCATCAGGACGGAAAATTGAAGGATGATCTTGCGCCAGGGCCTTGGCCCCAGCGGGAGCCGTGACGTGCGGCCGAAATAGTTCGCGCCGATGACGGAGGCTGCGACCTGCAGCCCCAGGCAGGCCAGCATCGCCAGCAGGCCAAAGGCGGCGACGACGATCACTGTGGCGGGGCGCCGACTTGGGTGGCGCTGCCGTCGGCCGAGTGAACATCCAGCCATTCCATGAAAAGCACGTAGCCTACCGCCAGGACCACAGGCCCGACAAAGAGGCCTAGCAACCCGTCGGCGATCATTCCGCCGATCACCCCGATGAGGATCACTGGCATCGGCACCTCCAGGCCCCGTCCCAGCATCAGCGGCTTGAGGAAGTTGTCGCTGAGACCGGCGAAGAGAGACCAGATCATGAAGATGACGGCCGGCACGGTCGGCTCGGTCGCGAAGACATAGACAATGACCGGTAGGGTAATCAGCGTCGCGGGCACCTGAATGATGCCGAGCAGCAGCGTTGCGAGCATCAGGAGGCCGGCGGTTGGCAGGCCGATTGCGAAGAAGCCTGCTCCGACCAGCGCCGATTGGATCGCCGCTACGCCGACGACGCCGATGGCCACGCCACGCACGGTCGCTGCGGTCAATGCGGCTAGCGCAGGCCCGCGACCGCGATTTCCCGTCATGATTTCCAAGAGGCGCTGGGCGAACGTCGCCGCGCCCTTTCCGTAGGCGACCAGCACCGCTGCGATGGCGAATGACAGCACGAAGGCTAGCTCGCCGGCGACCAGACGACCGGAGAAGGTTGCGATCCAGACCGCCGTCGCGCTCAACTGCCCCTTGTACTTGACTAGCGCCGCGGGAACATCGGTCGCGGCGAGGGTCCAGGCCTCCGCTAGCTTTTCGCCGACGACTGGCAACTCGATCAGTCGGGGCGGGACCGGGGGAATGACGAGGGTTTGGTTCTGCAGTCCATCAATCAACCACCCCGCCGATGACGCGATGGAGGCCCCAACGGCGATGGTCGGGACGATGATCAATGCAACGCCAACGACGCCGATGAGCACTGCGGACCATCGATTTCCCACCTTACGAGCCAGGCGGACATGCAAGGGGTAGAGCATCACCGCGAGGATAACCGACCAAAGTAGGACGCCGGCGAAGGGAAGCACGACGCGCGCACAGGCAAAGAGCAGCAGCGCTAGGAGTCCGAGCTGCAGCGCTGCGTCCAACACCTTCGAGCGTGCAGGCGCGCCAGGCGCGATCGGTTTCATAGGTCATCCCAACGAGGCGTTCATGGCCAGAAGAGACGCGCGTACACAGTCCGCGGACAACCGCCCGCGCGAGCTACAGCTTCGTGAGGATTTCACCGAGCAGGCCTTCCTTCTATTGGGCAAAACCCGCACGAGCTCCGGCGGAAACGTTCATGTCGTCGGCGCTTGAGCCGCCAGTTCTTCACTTCCCCGTCGGGCGCGTCGCCGTTGACGGCGCCAGGCCCCAGACCAGGATCATCATGCCGACCGCGAACACGCAGGCGAGCGCGAACTGGAAGAGGCGTGTGAGCCAGATTCCCGAGTTGTCCGGTCCCGCCGCCAGTGCGGAACTCAGGATGATGAGGTGCGAATTGCTGGCGATCACGGCGACTGCGCCTCTAGGTCCGCCCCTGTCGATCTGGACGGCGAACATGACCGCGACCAGGAAGCTCAGCAAGGCCAGCACGATCAGCGAGGGGGCGATCCCGACCAGCAGGTAGACTGTCACCGCCGTCAGTCCGCCCACGAGATTTGCGAGCATCATCGCCAGGCCCTGCATCGCGCCCTGTCGCACGTCGAAGGTGAGGACCAGCAACGCCGTGGTGACGAGGACGGGTAGGGCGTCGGCCAGACCGAACATCAGGTAGATCAACATGAGGGGCATGACGACGCAGGTTCCCGCCAGCGCTGTCATCGCTGGCGAGGCGACCGCCCCCGCAGCCGGCGGCGTCCGCGGCGCGACGCGCGGCCACGCTGCGAAGGTCAGCCATAGGGTGCACACGGCGAGCGCCATCGACCGCACCATCGCCAGCGGCAGCAAGCCGGCCTGGTTCGGGGCCACCATGACCACCACCGGAATCGTCGACATGGAGATCAGCAGCAGCAGGGCCGGCAGCTTGGCGCGCTGCTGTGCGCTGGCGAGCAGAGCAAAGAAGACAAGCAGCCCCAGGACGCCGACCATTACGATCGGCGTGCCGCGCAGCAGCGAGGGGAGGACGAAGGCGACGCTCGCGGCCGCCGTCATCACCACGACCAGCATCAGGCCCGTCCTGAACGGCGGCGCGGCGGGCAGGGCGGTGATCAGGATGGTGAAGAATAAGGGCGCGAGAAAGGTGGGCTGCCATCCCATCAGCTCCGACAGCGTGAAGGCCAGCGTGACGCCGACGGCGAGCCGAAGCATCGTGTCGCGTCTGGCGAGCGCGGCCGGGTCGCTGGGCTTGGCGTGGGGCGCTGTCGACGTCGAGATCATCGCAGGTAGCTGAACCAGGAGACCAGGCGCATCCACAGCCGTCCTAACGGATTGAGGATCGACTTATCGCTGGTGAGCACGATGACGTTGGCCTGGGCGCCGCTTCGGCCAAGGGCCAGCGCTTCGCCGTCATCGGCGGGGATCATCCGGATGCGAACCGGAAAGCGCTGCGGCACGCGCAGCCATCCGGCCGCAGGTTGGACGTCCGGCAATTGGCCGGTCGGCGCCTCGCCGCCCTGGGTGACGCCCCAGCCGATGCTCTCGACGCGACCTTCGAAGATGCGCCCAGGGCTATGGTCCAGCACGATCAGCACCCGATCGCCAGGCGTTACATTGCCGAGCTGATTTTCGCGCATGTCCGCCGATATCCAGCGCGGGCCTCCGCGGATGAAGCTGAGCACCGGTTGGCCCTTACTGAGGAACTGGCCGGGCGCCAGCCGCAGATTGGTCACCACGCCATCGGCCGGCGCGACCACATCGGTGTTGCTAAGGTCGAGCCGCGCCTGCTCGACCGCCGCCAGGGCCTGCTGCACCGCTGGGTTCCGATAGCCAATTTCACCCAATTGGCGGCGCGCCTGCTCGACCTCCGCCGTGCCACGACTGACATCGGCTTCCGTCTTGGCGATATCGGCGCGGGCCCGGATGGCGTTGGTCTGCGCGAGCGCGCCCTGGTCGACAAGGTCGAAGACGATCCGGCCAAGCTCCCGGCTGGCGGCAAGATCGACGCGCTGGCGCCGGAGCCGAGCGAGCGCCACGTCGACCTCGACGGATGAAACCTGGTTGGCTTGCAGGGCCGAGGCAAGGTTGGCGTCGGCCGAGCGGAGGGCGATCTCGAAGGGGCGCCTGTCGATCCGGAACAGCAGTTGCCCTCGCTTCACCGGTAGATTGTCCGACACCCCGACGTATTGGACCTGGCCGGTGACCTCAGGCGCGATCTGGACCAGGAAGGTGTCGACGGTGGCCTGCGAGGTGTAGGGCGTGATGCGGTCGGCAACCACGTTGTAGGCATAGATCGCCAGGAGCAGGCCGAGAACGATCAGGACGATCTTGCGCACGGGGCTGGCGGGGGCGGGGCGCTTTTCGGCGGCGTCAGGCGACTCGGGCGTTGCTGTCATGGCGCTTGCTCCAGACCTCGCCCAGGCGCCGCGCTTGCTACGGCCACCGCCTCATCAGGTTCATCGATCCAGTCACCGCCAAGGGCGCTGTACAGATCGACCAATGCGCGGAACCGATCTCCGTGCGCCGCGGCCAGCGTCAGCTGCGCCGAAAACAGACTGCGCTCGATGTCGAGAACGTCGAGGGAGTCGGAATAGCCGTTGTCGTAGCGCGCCCTCGCAAGCGTCAGGGCCCGTTCCAGCGTCACCACGCGGCGTTCCAGCGGGGCTACGGTTTCGCCCGACGTCTGCAGAGCGATGAGCGCGTCATCCACATCCTGGAATGCATGTTGGATCGTGCGTTGGTAGGCCGCGAGCGCCTGAGCCTGCTGTGCTTGGGCCTGACCTGTGGCCGCCGTCAGGCCGCCGCCGGTATAGATCGGGCCGCTGACCCCGCCGGCGAACGACCAGGTGCGGGCCGAGCCGGCGAACAGATCGCCCAGCTCAGCGCTGGCGAAGCCCGCGGCCCCGGTCAATGAGATTCGAGGAAAGTACCGCGCGCGCGTCGCGCCGATCAGTGCGTTGCTCGCGATCAGCTGCTGCTCGGCCTCGAGAATATCGGGCCTGCGGGTGAGCAGTTCGGCCGGAAGTCCGGCCGGGACCTTGGGGGTGGTCAGGCCATACAGCGTCCGTCCGCGCTCGATCGGCCCGGGATTGCGCCCGAGCAGAACCGAAAGCGCGTCCTCCTGCTGAGCGACCAACGCGCGCAGCTCGGGCTCCGCCGCAACGGCGGCTTCGTAGTCGGCCAGGATCTGCGCCATCTCGAATTCGGAGATGAAGCCGCCATTGAGGCGCGCGCGATAGAGGCCCACGGATCGCTTGCGGCTGGTGATTGTGGCCTTCGCGATCTCCAGCTGGCTGTCGAGATCGAGCAGGGTGACATAGCTGCGGATGACGGAGGCGATCAGCGTCAGCTCAACGCCGCGCCGGGCCTGCTCGCTGGCCAGAAGGTTGGCGCGGGCCGCCTCGGTCTCCCGCCGTATCCGGCCCCAAAGATCGATCTCCCAGCTGGCCTGCAGGGCGGCGCCGAAGATCGAGCGCGTCTGTCCGCCGTCTGAAGGTAAGACGCCGCCCTGCGGCGCGGTCCGTTCGCGAGTGGCGCTGGCCCCGTAGCCGATCTGCGGGAGCCCCTGCGACCGGGTTCCCATGAGCACGGCGTCGGCTTCCTCAACACGCGCCGCGGCGATGCGAAGGTCGTGACTGCCCGAAAGGGCTTCGCGGACCATTTGGTCGAGGACATCGTCGCCAAAGCCTTGCCACCACGCGGACTCCGACAACGCCGGCGAGGGCGCCGCCGTCGCTGGGGGGCTAAAGCGGTAGGCGGCGGGCGTCGGCGAGATCGGCCTCTCATAGTCGGGCCCCAGAGTGCAGGCCGTGCAGAGGCCGAAGCAGGCGGCCGCCAGCGCGCCCTTGCGTGCCCTCATCCATAGCTGCGTGAGCTTGCTCACCCCGCTCGTTCCCGCGCGCCAACAGGCTTCCCTCAAGCGACAGGCTACAGCTTGGGGCGCGGACGCTCCTATCAGGGTGAACCCTCTGATACGCGGGGGCGACTGCGGAGGCGCCCGGCGCCCGCAGGGGGCTCGATTGCGCGCTGCCCAAGGAAAATCGGGCGCGGTGGTCGGGGCCGATTTAGATCATCAGCGGTCGCAGCCTGGGGAAAAGACCCGATGTGCCGCGACCTCCCGTTCGCCTAGTACCGTCATCTGACGAGCAGCGTCGGCGGAGCCGGCGAGCGCAGAGGATCAGTCGACCCAGTTCAGGAGGGAGGCGCTATGGCGGACAAGATCCATGGTTTCCTTCCCGCGGCGGCGGAAATGCCGACCGATCGTCAGCGGCTCTTCCTGCGCTACTTCACCGGCGTGCTGATCGATGTCGTGATCCTGAACCTGTTCGATGAGTACTCGGACAGCGTGTTCGTCGAATCCTTCACCCTGTCGCTGCTGGCCGGGCTGCTCATGCAAGCTCTCCTAAAGGCCACGATCGCGGTGGAGCACTACGTCGCCGAGTACTTCAAAGCCCGGCGAGGCACGCTCATGAAGGTCATGCGGTTTCTCGGCGCCTGGCTCGTACTGTTCGTCTCGAAGTTCGTGATCCTGGAGGCGCTTTCCTTCGTGTTCGGCGACAAGGTTCGCTTCGAAGGCATCCTGCACGGCTTGGTGCCGCTGATCATCGTCGTGGTCGTTATGGTCGTCGTCGAGGAGGCGATCGCGCGCATCTATCGCTGGTTCCGCTAAAGACGGTTGGCGGAGGAGGGGCGCCTCAGTCCCATTCGGGGTTCTTCTTCCTTCGCGGCGCGAACAGGCCCGGATAGGGACCCTTGCCGATGCGGTACTCACACCAGACGTCGTCCTTGGGACATTCGAAGACGCCGTCGAACTGCTTCTTCAGCTTGGGGCTGACCACGGCGTAGGCCGGGCCGTCCTCTGCTCCCGCCGCCAATTTCCGGTTACAGGCCTCTTGCTCGGCCTTGGTGAGGGCCAGGAAGTCCGCTGACTGGCAGCCGACGCCGGCGCGGAGAGATTGGCGCAGGCCGTCCCCCTCACGGGCTTGTCCAGGCCGTACGCGCCACGCGCCGTTGTCTGTCGCTAGCGGCGAGGCGGGCGGGCCGCTGGACGGCCGGTCGGCCGGCCGTACCTGGTGAGGACGAGATGAAGCCTCGGCGGGAGGAGGGCCCGGCGGTTTGGCCGCGTGCAGCGGCGGCGCTAGAAGGACGTCGATGACGGCGTCGTCCTCTGGGAGCGGATCTTGCGGCCTCAGCAGCAGACCCGCGACGATCAAGCCGTGCAAGCCGATCGCCAACAGGATCGCCGTGACGGGGCGCAGGCCGGACATCTTTCGCACAGCAGAACCTTACAAGGAGGTCCGGCGGACCCTCGGGCGTCAATCGAGGGGCCGGCTGCGGCGGCACTATGGCGTGTCCGTGTCGATCCGATGCGGTTTGCTGCGTCCTCGTCACAAAGCTGAGCTGTCAGGCGCGGCCGGCCTGAACGAAGCCGAGCGGCAAGCCCGCGTCGGGTGCGGGACGTGCGCTAGGGGGCCGATCTAAGTCTTGACCGCCGTTGCGTAACGGGCGGAGCGTGGCCCCCAAAATTTGGGAAGGACGCTCCGCCATGACTGATACGCCTGACTTCAAGCTCCTGATCGGTGGCCAGCTGGTGGCCGGCGACGCCACGATGGACGTCATCAACCCCGCGACCGAGCAGGCGGTCGCAAGCTGCTCGCGCGCCTCCAAGGCTCAACTGGATCAGGCGGTGGCCGCCGCCAAGGCCGCTTTCCCGGCCTGGGCCGCGACCTCGATCGACGAGCGCCGCAAGGCGCTGCTGGCCATGGCCGACGCGATCCAGGGGGCGTTGCCCGAGCTGTCGCGGCTGTTGACCCAAGAGCAGGGCAAGCCGTTGCAGGCGGCGATGGGCGAGGTGTTCGGCGCCGCCGCCTTCTTCCGTTACTTCGCCACTCTCGACCTGCCGGCCAAGACGGTCCAGGACGACGACAAGGGACGGGTCGAGATCCGCCGCAAGCCGCTGGGCGTGATCGGGGCGATCGTGCCCTGGAACTTCCCGCTGATCCTGATGGCCTTCAAGGTTCCGGCCGCGCTGCTGGCCGGCAACACCATCGTGCTGAAGCCGGCGGCGACGACGCCGCTATCGACCCTGAAGATCGCCGAGCTGGTCAAGGATCTGGTTCCGCCGGGCGTGCTCAACGTCATCGCCGACGCCAACGATCTGGGCGCGGCGATCACCGCCCATCCGGATATCCGCAAGATCAGCTTCACCGGCTCGACCGAGACCGGCAAGCGGGTGATGGCCGGCGCGGCCGATGCGCTGAAGCGCGTGACGCTGGAACTGGGCGGCAACGACGCGGCCATCGTTCTGGGCGATGTCGATCCCAAGGAGACCGCGCCGAAGATCTTCGCCGCCGCGTTCCAGAACTCGGGCCAGGTCTGCATCGCCGCCAAGCGCGTCTACATCCATGAGAGCATCTATGACGCCATGTGCGACGAGCTGGCCAAGCTGGCCGACGCCGCCGTGGTCGGCGACGGGCTCGAGCAGGGCACCGAGTTCGGGCCGCTGCAGAACAAGGCCCAGTTCGACAAGGTGCTGGGCTACATCGAGGCCGGCAAGCGCGACGGCAAGGTGATCGCCGGCGGCGAACGGGCGGGGGACACCGGCTATTTCATCCGCCCGACCATCGTGCGCGACATCAAGGACGGCTCGAAGCTGGTCGACGAAGAGCAGTTCGGTCCGGTGTTGCCGTTGATCAAGTTCTCGGACGCCGCCGACGCGGTGGCCCGCGCCAACGCCTCGGACTACGGCCTGGGCGGGTCGATCTGGGCCAAGGACTCCGAGCGCGCCTGGGACCTGGCGGCGGGCATGGAGTCCGGCACGGTCTGGATCAACAAGCACGCCGACCTGCAGCCGCACCTGCCGTTCGGCGGGGCGAAGCTCTCGGGCGTCGGCAGTGAGCTGGGCGAAGAGGGCCTGAAGGAGTTCACCCAGGTCCAGGTGCTGAACATGGCGCGCTGAGCGGGCCTCAAAGAAAGCGCCCATCCCGCGAGGGATGGGCGCTGAGGTCTTCCGGGGAGGACCGGCTTCACTGCCGCCGCCTCCCGTCGACTAGGAGTTGCGCCGGGGGTTGTCCCTCGATCGATATAGTGGCACGGTTCGTGTCAATATAAGATCGGGAGGCGACGATGAAGCGGCGCTGGAAGTGGTTGGGCGCGTCGGTGCTGGTGCTGGCGGCCGGGACCGGGCTGGCGGCGGCCAATCGCACGACCATCCTGTCGATGATCGCCCGCGCGCAGATGCCGCCGGTCGAGGACAACCGCGCGGTGACCTGGGCCCAGGGTCCGCAGGCGCCGGCCGAGGGCGAGCGGCCGCCGAACGTCGTGTTCATCCTGGCCGACGACCTTGGCTACAACGATATCACCATCAATGGCGGCGGGGTGGCGAACGGCGCGGTGTCGACGCCGAACATCGACGCCATCGGCCAGCAGGGGGTGGTGTTCGCTGCGGGCTACGCCGGCAACGCCACCTGCGCGCCCTCGCGGGCGGCGATCATGACCGGCCGCTATCCGACCCGCTTCGGGTTCGAGTTCACGCCCGCGCCGGTGGCGTTCGAGCGCATGGTCGGCACCGAGGCCGAGCCTGGCGCGATCGTGAAGCCGAAGTTTTTCGCCGACCGCATCAAGGACATGCCGCCTGGCAGCACCGCGCGCAATCCGGCCGCGGTCAACGAGCTCAGCATGCCGTCCAGCGAGATCACCATCGCCGAGGTGCTGAAGGCCAAGGGCTATCACACCGTCCATCTGGGCAAGTGGCACCTGGGCGGCAAGAAGGGCTCGCGCCCGGAGGACCAGGGCTTCGACGAGAGCCTGGGCTTCATCGCCGGCGGCTCGATGTTCCTGCCGGAGAAGGACCCCAACGTCGTCAACTCCAAGCAGGACTGGGACGCCATCGATCGCTTCCTCTGGCCGAACCTGCCGTATGGCGTGCAGTTCAACGGCTCGCCGATGTTCCGGCCGCGCGGCTACATGACCGACTATCTGGGCGATGAGGCGGTCAAGGCGATCAAGGCCAACCGCAACCGGCCGTTCTTCCTCTACTTCGCGCCGAACGCGATCCACACGCCGCTGCAGGCCACCAAGGCCGACTACGACGCGCTACCGCAGATCAAGGACCACCGCACGCGGGTCTACGGCGCCATGACCCGCAACCTCGACGCCAACATCGGCAAGATCCTCCAGGCCCTGAAGGACGAGGGGTTGGACGAGAACACGCTGGTGATCTTCTCCAGCGACAACGGTGGGGCTGGGTATGTCGGGCTGCCGGACGTCAACAAGCCCTATCGCGGCTTCAAGTCGACCTTCTTCGAGGGCGGGGTGCGCACGCCGTTCTTCATGCGCTGGCCCGGCGCGATCCAGCCGGGTTCGACCTACGGCTATCCGGTCGGGCACATCGACATCTTCGCCACCGCGGCGGCCGCGGGCGGAGCGGCGTTGCCGACCGACCGGCCGATCGACGGGGTCGACCTGCTGCCGCACGTCCAGGGCAAGAACCCGGCGCGGCCGCACCAGACGTTGTTCTGGCGCTCGGGCCAGTACAAGGCGGTGCTCGACGGCGACTGGAAGCTGCAGGTCAACGGTGCGCGCGACAAGGCCTGGCTCTACAACCTGGCCAGCGACCCGACCGAGCAGCGCGACATGGCCGCCGCCCAGCCCGAGAAGGTCAAGGCGCTGAAGGAGCTGATCGCCCGCCAGGACGCCCAGAGCGTCAAGCCGATCTGGCCCTCGCTGCTGCAAGGGCCGGTGCTGATCGACAAGCCAGGCGGCGTTCCTCAGAAGGCCAGTGACGAATACATCCTGTGGGACAACTAGCCGGCGTCTAGCCGCGGCGGGCGATCAGCCCGCCGATCACCTCGACGATGGCCTCGGGGCAGTCTTCCTGCAGGAAGTGACCGCCGGGCAGAGTGACGTGCGGCTGGCCCTGGGCGCCCGGCACGCGGGCCTGGAACGGGGCCTCGCCGCCCTTGGTGATCGGGTCGGCGTCGCTGAAGGCGGTGACCAGGGGGCGCTCGAAGCGCTCCAGCACCTTCCAGGCCTCGATGTTCTGTGCGACCGAAGCGTGTTCCGGCGTCACCGGCACCAGGGCCGGGAACTGGCGGGCGCCTTCCTTGTAGCTCTCGTCGGGATAGGGCGCGTCGTAGGCGGCGACCTCTTCGGGCGACAGGTCGCGGACCGTGCCGCCGTTGATCAACATGCCGATCGGCATCTGCGGGATCGACTGGCTGAAGTTGAGCCAGGCCTTGAAGCCGTCGGTCATGCCGCCGCCGGTCGGCAGGCCGGTATTGGCGACGACGACGCCGGCGAAGCGCTCGGGAATGGCCGCGACCAGCCGCAGGCCGATCAGCCCGCCCCAGTCCTGACAGAACAGGGTCAGGCCGGTCAGGTCGAGGTCGGTCAGCCAGGCGCTCATCCACGCGACGTGCCGCTCGTAGGTGTAGTCGGCGCGCTCGGCCGGCTTATCGGAGCGGCCAAAGCCGATCAGGTCCGGCGCGATCACCCGGCAGCCCTTGGCGACCAGGCCGGCGATGACCTTGCGATAGAGGTAGGCCCAGGACGGCTCGCCGTGCAGCAGCAGGACGGGGGCGCCGTCGCGCGGGCCCTCGTCGACATAGTGCAGGCGCAGGGACGTGCCGTCGGCGTCGGTCAGCTGGTGATAGCGCGGCGCGTAGGGCCAGTCGGGCAGGTCGGCGAAACGGTCGTCCGGAGTGCGCAGGATCTGCATCGGGGCCTCGGGGCTAGTCAGTCGTTGAAACTAATGACACTATGCGTGTCATTATAATCCGAGCCGGTCAAGGCAGGGGAGGGACGCGATGGCGCGTGGATGGAAGATCGGCCTGGCCGTGTCGGCGGCGGTCGTGGTCGCGACGCTCGCGGCGTGGGCCTTCCGCGGCCAGATCGCCGTGGCGGGGATGGAGCGCATCTTCGACAAGGCCATGGCTCCCGATCCCTATTCGGACCTGCCCGACGGCCTGCATGTCGGGCTTTGCGGCTCGGGCTCGCCGATGCCCGATCCGGGGCGGGCCGGGCCCTGTACGGTGGTGCTGGCCGGCCGCCAGCTGTTCGTCATCGACGCCGGGGCGGGGGGCACGAAGAACCTCGCCCTGATGAACCTGCCGCCCGGCATGGTCGACGCGGTGCTGCTGAGCCACCTGCATTCCGATCACATCGACGACCTGGGCGAACTGATGCTGCAGCGCTGGGCCGGCGGCGGGCGCGATGCGCCGGTTCCGATCTATGGCCCGCTGGGCGTCGACAAGGTCGTGGCCGGGTTCCAGGACGCCTATCTGATCGACCGCGGCTACCGCATCGCCCACCACGGCGAGAAGGTCACGCCGCCGAGCGGCTTCGGGGGGAGCGCCCGTCCGTTCGAGGCGACGCGCAACGGCCCGGACGTGGTGCTGATCGAGACGCCGGACCTGAAGGTCACGGCCTTCCCGGTCGAGCACGCGCCGGTCGAACCGGCGGTCGGCTACAAGTTCGTCTACAAGGGCCGCAGCGTGGTGATCAGCGGCGACACCGCCGTCTCGCCGCGGGTCGAGGCGGCCTCCAAAGGCGTCGACGTGCTGGTGCACGAGGCCCTGGCCCCGAACCTGGTCGCCATCCAGAATAAGGCCGCTGCCGAGCATGGGCGCGCCAACCTCGCGGCGATCACTCACGACATCCTGTCGTATCACGCGGCCCCGGAGGATGCGGCGCGGATCGCCGAGCGCTCAGGCGCACGCTACCTGCTGCTGACCCACATCATTCCGCCGCTGCCGGTGCGAGCGCTGGAGGGGCCGTTCCTGGGGGACTCGCGCAAGCTCTATTCGGGCCAGCTGCGGGTCGGCCACGACGGCGACCTGATCAGCCTGCCGGCCGGGACCGACGATATTCGCTACACTAACCGCCTGGCGATCTTCCGATAGGAGGCGTTCGAGATGAAGGACCCCATCGCGCTCTCGGGCGCGCCCGGTTCGCCCTACACCCGCAAGATGCTGGCGGTGCTGCGTTACCGCCGCATTCCCTACCGCTTCCTGCCGCCGTCGGGGCCGGCGCTGGCCGGGCTGCCGCAGCCGAAGGTCTCGCTGCTGCCGACCTTCTACCTGCCTGACGAGAACGGCGAGCTGGCGGCGGTCACCGACTCCAGTCCGATCATCCGCCGGCTGGAGCGCGAACACGGCGGGCGCAGCCTGATCCCAGGCGATCCGGCCCTGGCCTTCCTTGACGAGCTGATCGAGGACTTCGCCGACGAGTGGCTGACCAAGGCCATGTTCCACTACCGCTGGGCCTATGAGCCCGACATCGCCAAGTCGGCGGCGATCCTGCCCTGTTGGCGCGGCTTCTGCGTCACCGACGAGGAGCTCGCCGAGCGCGGCCGGCAGTTCGCCGAGCGCCAGATCGGTCGGCTGCGCTACGTCGGCTCCAACCTGGTGACCGGGCCGCTGATCGAGGCGAGCTACCAGCGGTTCCTCGACGCGTTCGAGGCGCATCTGCGCCACTGGCCCTATCTGCTCGGCCGTCGGCCCGGGGCGGGCGACTTCGCGGTGTTTGGACAGCTAACCCAGCTGGCGGCCTTTGATCCGACGCCGATGGCCCTGACCCTGCGGGCCGCGCCCCGGGTGGCGGCCTGGGTCGGGCTGATGGAGGACCTCTCGGGCCTGGAGCCGGGCGAGGGCGACTGGATCGCGCCCGCCGCGCCGCCGCCGACCCTGGCGCCGCTGCTGGCCGAGATCGGGCGCGGCTACGCGCCGGTGATGCTGGCTAACGCGCGGGCGGTGATGGCCGGCGCCGAGCAGGTCGAGGCGGTGGTCGAGGGACGGTCCTGGAGCCAGCAGCCGTTCCCATACCAGGCCAAGTGCCTGCGCTGGCTGCGCGAGTCGCACGGGCGGTTGGACCCTGGCGCGCGCGGCGCGGTCGACGCGTTGCTGGCCGGGACCGGCTGCGAAACGCTGTTCGCCCCTGGAGCTTGATCCCCGCAGGCCTTAGTCAGGGCGCAGAGAGACTGCGGGGGCGAGGCGCTTGAGTCAGGAACGGTCGGCGGACGGACGGCGACGGCGCGGGGAGGACAACCGCGCCCGCATCGTCGCGGCCATGCTCGAGATCATCCAGGAGGGCGAGGTCTCGCCCGGCGCCGAGCAGGTGGCCGAACGCGCCGACGTCGGCCTGCGCACCGTGTTCCGGCACTTCAGCGACATGGACAGCCTCTATTCGGAGATGTCCGAGGCGATCGAGCAGGAGATGCAGGCCGCGGTCGACCAGCCGTTCAAGTCGGCCGATCAGCGCGAGCGCGTCGTCGAGCTGGTCGCCCGGCGCGCGGCCGTGTTCGAGAAAATCGCGCCGTTCAAGCGCGCCTCAGACGTGCTGCGGCATCGCTCGCGGTTCCTGGAGGCCGGCAGCGAGCGGCTGGTGGCCGCGCTGCGTGCGATCCTGATGCGCGAGCTGCCGCCCGGCGTCGATCCGCTGACGGTGGAGAGCCTCGACCTGCTGCTGAGCTGGGAAAGCTGGGCGCGGTTGCGGCGCGAGCAGGGGCTTGACCCCGCCCGCGCGCGCCTGACGCTTGAGGCTGCGGTGCGCCGGCTGCTGGCCTAAGGCCGCGAACGCTCCGCGAGGAAGTTGCGGATGTCGGCGGCCAGCAGGCGGGCGCTGTCGTCGCCCAGATAGGGCATGTGCCCGGACGGATAGACCTTCATGGTCAGCCGATCGCGCGCTAGGCCCGAGTGGCGGGCGACAGCCTCGGCTGCGCCGAAGGTGGTGACGAGGTCGTAGTAGCCCGAGCCGACGAACACCCCGAGCGCCGGGTTGCGGCGCATCGCGGTCGCCAGATCCTCGGCGTAGTTGCGGGGCCCGGCCCCCCAGTTCCAGCGCGAATTGACGTCGGCGAACGCGATCGACTGATAGGTCGAGGGCGCCTTCACCTTCAGGTCCTGCTCGACGTACTGGTTGAGGCCGGCGACGAACGAGGGCGTGTACTGGCCCATGGCCGGATCGTCGGCGACAGGATCGCCGCCGCTGGCGGCCAGCGGCAGGGTGTAGCGGCCGTCATAGGCGCCGATCTGCAGGCCCTGGTCCTTGAGCAGCAGCTCCCCGAACTTGCTGAGCGAGATGCGCAGGTCGGCGTCCAGCCAGGCCTGGGCGGGCAGCCCGGTCAAAGCAGCGAGGCTTTCGGCGACCTTGGCCTTTTCGGCGGCCGGCAGGTCCTCGCCGACGTAGAGCGCGGGCAGGTAGACATCGCGGGCGAACTTGCGAGCGTCGTCGGCCGCGCTTTGCGGCGTGCGCCCGGCCTGCGGGGTCTTGCGGTGGACCCAGGCGGTGGCGGCCATGGTCGGCAGGCTGGTCAGCGCGCCGCGGTCGTCGCCGGCGCCGCCGCCGCGGTTCATGTCGAAGGAGGGGCCGAGGATGATGACGCCGTTCAGCGTCGTGGCGCCCAGCGCGCCGGCCGGCGACATCGGCCCGCCCATCAGGTTGGTCGCGACCACCGAGGCGCGAACGGTGCCATAGCTCTCGCCCATCAGGAACTTCGGCGAGTTCCAGCGGCCGTTGGCGGTCAGCCAGCCCTGGATGAACTCGCTGGTGGCGCGGGCGTCCTGGGTGACGCCGTAGAAGTCCTCGGCCTTGCCGCCGGGCAGCAGGCGGCTGTAGCCGGTGCCGATCGGGTCGATGAACACTAGGTCGGCGACGTCGAGCAGCGAGTAGGGATTGTCCTCCAGGGCGAAGGGCGGAACCGTCGGCGGCTTGACCGGATCGGCCATGGCGATGCGGCGCGGACCGAGCATGCCCATGTGCAGCCAGACCGACGACGAGCCGGGCCCGCCGTTGAACACGAAGACCACCGGGCGGTCGGGCTTCGCGCCCTTGGCGACATAGGAGAAGCTGAACAGGCTGGCGGCGGGCTGGCCATTCGCGCCCTTCAGGATCGTCTCCTGCAGGGTCGTGCGGTAGGCGACCTTCTTGCCCATGAAGACGCCCGCGTGATCGCTGGCGAAGACGCGCGGCGCAGCGGAGACCGGGGCCGGGTCCTGCGCGGCCTGGGCGGGCGCGGCGGCCGAGGCGAGGAGCAGGGCCGCGAGGCCGGCCGACATCAGATGGCGCATTGGCTGTCCGGAACTTGCGTGCGGGTCCAGCGGTAGCCGTCCTGGGCCTGGCCGCGGGGCAGGTAGGTGATCGTCAGATCCATGCCGCCGCGGCGGATCTTCAGGGTGATGGTCTGGTCGGCCTTGGCCTGCACGGCGTCGAGCACGACCGCCTCGGTCACTTCGTCGCCGTCGCGGACGCCGGCGATGGCGGCCTGCGATCCGGCGACGAGGCCCTTCACGATCCGGGGGCTGGAGGTCAGCGAGGCGCTGTCGAAGCCGAGCTCGAAGGCGCGGAAGCTGGCGGCTTCGCGCTTGAAGCAGGGGCCGTAGGCGTCCGACGGCGGGACCAGCAGCGCGCCGGCCATCATTGCGGCGTGCTCGTCACGCGCCTGCGGGCCGAGTTCGGCGGTGACCATTTCCAGCCAGGCATCGGTGTCGTGGGATTGGCCGGCCTCGCGCCGGGCGATCATCGCCTTGACCAGGTCGTCCAGCCGGCGCTTGCCGCCCGACTTGTCGCGAACCTGGGCGTCGACCATGGCCATGTAGAAGGCGCCGCGGTCGTAGGGCAGCTTGCGCACGCGGGTGTCGCTCCAGAACTTGGCGGCGATCTCGCTGGCCGGGGCGGTGCGCACCGGGTTGCCGTAGTAGCTCTGCGCCCGCTCGTTGATCTGGGCCAGGAAGTCGTCGGTCGAGATCAGGCCCGCGCGCCAGGGGATGGTCGCCGAGTAGAACTCTGCCAGCCCTTCGCCGTACCAGGAGACGACGCCGTTCGGGCCGTCCAGGCTGCCGGGCCAGTTGTGGACGATCTCGTGCGCCAGGTGGTGGCGCATGCCGTCGACCGTCGGGGGCGGATCGTCGCCGAAGCCGGACATGAACGAGTTGATCAGCCCGGCGCCGCCCGTGCCCGGATAGGGATTGTGGCGGAAGAACACCCGATAGGACTTGCCCGGCTCGCCGAAGAAGGTGGCGATGGCGGTTCGGGCCTTTTCCGTCCAGCTGGCCACGGCCGGCACGTCGAACGGCGGAGTTCCGAGCCAGTAGATCGCAAACGGCTGCCCGCTCGAGGCCTCCGGATAGCTCTTCATCGGGCCGGCCATATAGAAGGTGTGGGCCAGCAGATCGACCGGGCCGACCAGCTTCAGCTGGCCTTCGCCGAGGCTCTGGGCGCCGCGCGAACCGGCCGGCATGGCGGCGAGGTCCCAGTCGAGGCCGAGGTTGTAGGGGCGGCTGTTGTCGGGCAGGGCCAGGAAGGTCACGCCGGCGCCGTTGAGGCCGCCGGCCTCAGGCCGTAGGTCGAAGGGCGGGCCGGAGCCGAGCTTGGGTCGGAACGCGGCGGCGTTCGCCGTGTAGCGGACGGTGACGTCGCCCTGCGTCGGGCGCGCGACCTGCCAGCGGCGGAAGTACATGAAGTTCGATTGGTCGGCCGGATCGTCCTTCTGGACCAGCGGCACCGCGCCCTTGGCGTCGGTCACCTGGATCTGGGCGGCCTCGTAGCGCTGGGTCTCGACCGAGGCGAAGACCATCGGCAGGCGCAGGAAGGGCTCGCCCGGCTTGGCGTCCGGCGCCTGCAGCTTGAGGGTGACGGCGACCTTGTCGACCGCGCCGCTGCTCTGATGCGGGGCGAGGGTGAGGTTCAGGGCCGGGGGCGCGTTCTGGGCCCCGGCGCTTGAGGCGAGCGCCAGGGCGGCCGCGGCGGCGGCCAGCAGGGTCTTGGTCTTCATCAGGCGGGCGGGGTCCGTGGCAGCGCCGACAGCAGGCGGTCGACGTCGTTCATGTCGTTGAACACCGCCAGCGAGACCCGGAATCGGTTCTGCGAGACGGTCAGGCGAATATTGGCGGCCTTCATCAGGTCGCCCAGCTTGGCGCGTGCGTCCTTGAGCGCGAAGGCGACGAGGGCGGTGCGGGAGTCGAGCGGGGTCATCGGCTGGTAGCCGCGGCCGCGCAGTTCGGTCTGGACGGCCTTGATCAGCGGCTGGCGTGCGGCCTCGATGGCCGGCACGCCGAGGTCCTTGATCAGGCCCAGCGAGTAGTCGAGTTGCACGACGCCGGTCCAGGAGGTGGTGCCCATGGCGAACTTGCCGGCCGCGTCGGGCGACATGCCGTAGGTGGCCGCGCCGGGCCCGGGTTCGTCGTAGGGAAAGACGTGCGACTTGAAGGCGTTGACCTGGTGGTAGCCCCACCACGGCCGCTTGACCTTGTCCTGGATCTCCTTGCGCACATAGAGGAAGCCCAGGCCGAAATCGCCCATCAGCCACTTGTAGGAAGATGCGGCGGCGAAATCGACGCCGGCCGCGCGCAGGTCGATCGGCGAGATCCCAGCCGCGTGGACCATGTCGACATAGACGTAGGCGCCATGGGCGTGGGCCAGGTCGCAGACCGCCTTGAGGTCGTGCGCAAAGCCGTTGGTGGTCGAGACGGCGCTGATCGAGACCAGCTTGGTGCGGTCGTTCACCGCCGCCGCCATCTGCCCCATGTCGATGCGGCCATCCTTGGTCATCGGCAGGGTGACGACGTCCATGCCGGCCTTGCCGAGCTCGCCGTAGGTGTAGAACGAGCCGAAGAAGTGCAGGGCGTCGGTGACGATCCGCCCGCCGCTCTCGGGGATGCCGAGCGCACGGATCACCAGGTTCTCGCCCATGGTGGTCGACTGGATCAGTGACAGCTCGTCGTGCGCGGCGCCGACCAGTTTGCCGAACTTGGCGATCATCGCCGTTTCCTTGGCCCCGACGCTGTAGTTCGAGACCGTGCCATCCTGGGTCTTGTAGCGGAGGTACTCCTCCAGCGCCTTGCGTGCGCCCAGCGGCATCGGGTGGGTCGAGCCGGCGTCCAGATAGGTGAACGGCATCTTGGCGAAAGCGTCCTTGGCCGGCAGCCGGCCAGGAGCTGGGGAGGCCTGGGCCGCGGCGGCGGCCGACTGGGCCAGCGCCCCGCTCGTGGCGGCGGCGGCGACGAGGGCGCGGCGCGTCAGCTTCATGGTGATCTCGCACTCTTGCGGCCATGGCCGGCCGTGCTCGAAACGCTATGGCTCGGCCGGCGGATTTTCTTGTCGTTCTCCACGGCGAAGGTCGCCGCGGCGGCTTGGATTATGCGACGTCGAGCCTACCCGCTGCATTACTCATGCGCCGTTGGGGCGATCAGCGGAACTTGCGCGCCCGCATCGGGATAGCGGTGGTGCTCTTGGACTCGGTCAGGGTCACGATCGAACGGACGTCGATGACCCCGGGCAGCTTCAGCAGCGTCGAGAAGATGAAGTCCTGATACCAGATCACGTCCGGCGCCAGGATCTTGAGCATGGCGTCCATCTCCCCGAAAACCGTATAGCATTCAAGGATTTCGGGGATGTCGTTGATGGCCTTGTGGAACTTGGCGCGGTCCTCGTCGCTCAAGGTCGTCATCTTCACCTGGGCGAAGATCTGCATCTTGAAGCCGAGTTTCTCGCGATCGACGATCACCACCTGGGCCTTGATGTAGCCCTCCTCGCGCATGCGCTGGATGCGGCGCCAGCAGGGCGACTGCGACAGGCCCACCCGTTCGGCCAGTTCGGCGGTCGAGAGCGATGCGTCGCGTTGCATCAGCTCCAGGATCTTCATGTCGATGGCGTCGAGCTCGGCGGGCATAGCTTATGTCCTTGGTTCGATATGGGCGCATAGCGGATGCGGCTATCGACGATGTCAAGGCCGAGTAAGGCAAGATAATCCCATGTGGCGGAATAGGCTCACTCCATAGTCAGCAACTGTCGCCGCACGGCGCAGGCAGCGCCTTGGGGGCGACGAAGTGAACATGCCGAGTAAGTCGCCCAAGGCTGAGGGGACGCACGTGCCGCCGCCAGAGGACTATTCCAACTGGGTGCGGACGATGATGCGCAACATCGCCGCCGCGCCCGATGCGGCGGTGCTCTACGACTCCACCATCCGTGAGCCGACCGAGTTGCTGGCGCAGGTGGTGCGCGGGGCGTTCGGCGGCGAGATCACCGATCGTTACGAGAGCGTCTTCGCGAACGGCAACCGCTTCGTGGCCGCCGCCGTCGCCGGCCGCTACGGCGTGCAGCCGGCCAACGTGCTCTGCACCACGGGCGCGACGAGCGCCATGGGCCTGGCGATCCGCGCTTTCGTGCGGCCCGGCGACCACATCATCGTCGAGACGCCGTGCTTCGACCTTCTGCCGGGCCTGGCTGCGGCTGCGGGGGCGAGCATCAGCTATCTGTCCCGCCGCGCGCCGGACTTCGCCATCGACACCGCCGAACTGGAGAGCCTGATCCAGCCGGAGACGCGGCTGGTGCTGCTGACCGACCTGCACAACCCGTCCGGGGCGGCGCTGGGGCAGGGGACGCTGTTGGCTCTGGCCGCCCTGGCCGGCAAGAGCGGCGTGCGCATCGTGATCGACGAGGTCTACGGCGACTTCGCCGGGCCGCGTCCGGCCGCGGCCACCTATTCGCCGGAGATCATCAGCGTCGGCAGCCTGACCAAGGTCCAGGGCCTGTTCGCGCTCAAGTGCGGCTGGGCGATCGCGTCGCCCGACAAGATCAAGGCGATCCTGGCGGCCAGCGAGCAGGGCGACCTCGGGGTCTCCAAGCTATCGCATGCGGTCGCCGCGCGGGTGCTGGAGGATATGGCCCCGTTCGACGACTACTGGCGCGGCCTGCTGGCGCGGACGCGCCCGGTGCTGGAGCGGCACGCCGCCAGCATGATCGCCGAGGGCCTGCTGGCCGGCGACGTCCCGCCGCAAGGCTGCATGTACTTCCCACGGGTGGTTGGTGTGGCCGACACCTACGCCCTGGCCCAGTGGCTGTGGCGCGAGCATCGCGTGGCCGTCGCGCCCGGCGAGTTCTTCGGCCTGCCGGGGCATGTGCGGATCGGGTTCGGTGGCGACGCAGAGCAGCTTGACCGGGCGCTTGGCCGCTTCGCCGACGCCCTGCGCCGCTATCGGCCGTCCTGATGGCCGCCTTGTGCGCCTCGTCTGCCCGCGCCGCATCGGCCATGCAGGGGCATGTCGCCGGGCGCATAAACAATCTGCGACGCTTTGGCGTCGGTTTGAAGAACGAAAAGAAAAACCGCGTTGCGGCGCCTAGCTTTTCCACAAGCGCCACAACGCAAAAGCGGACTTTGCGGCCCGCCCCGAACGGGGAGCGGCGGGTCGCGTCGGAGCCGGAGGGGCTCCGCGACAAAAGGGGGATTTAAGATGGTTCAGTCAGTTCGCGGGCGCATGCTCGCCACCAGCATGATGGGCGGTCTGGCGATCGCAGCCTCGATGGCGGCTCAGCCCGCCTTCGCCCAGAACGACGTGGCGGTCGAAGAGATCATCGTCACCGGCTCGCGCATCCGCCGCGTCGAGACCGAAACCTCGGCGCCGGTTTCGGTGGTCACCGAGCAGACGCTGACCGATCGCGGCGTGGTTCAGGTCGGCGATATGCTGAACCAGATCAGCTCCAACGTGCCCTCGTTCGCGATCGCGGACGGCACCGGCAACGAAGCCGGTAGCGGCCAGACCTTCCCGAACCTGTTCGGCCTGGGCGCTGGGCGCACCCTGACCCTAGTCAACGGCCGCCGCATGGTCACCACCTCGCAATCGCGGGCGGTGAGCGGCGTCGATGGCCTGGGCGACCGCGTGGTCGACACCAACATCATCCCGACCGGCCTGATCCAGCGCATCGACGTGGTGCAAGCGGGCGGCGCGGCCGTCTACGGCTCCGACGCCATCGCCGGCGTGGTCAACTACGTCCTGAAGGACAGCTTCGAGGGCTTGGAGCTAGACGCCCAGTACGGCATCTCCTCGCGTGACGACTATCCGACCCAGGCGCTGCGCGCGACAGCGGGCAAGAACTTCCTGGACGGCCGCGCCAACATTGCGGCGAACCTGGAGTGGTCGAAGACCGACTCGCTTCTCGACTACGACCGGCCGCGCACGAACCTCGGCCGCGTGACCGTGTCGAACCCAGCCAACCGGACGCCGACCGACGGCATTCCGGCGCTGGTCGAGAACCTCAACACCCGCTTCGTGACCTTCAACGCCAACGGCGTGATCTCGCGCGCCGGGCCGCCCTTCGCCAGCCAGATCGGCGCGGTCGCCGGCCAGCCGATCCAGAGCAACGCCACGGGCGACGCCTTCATTTTCTATGACGTCGGCGCGTTGAAGAACCCGACGGTCCCGCCGTTCACCAGCGGCGGCGACGGCCTGCCGTACCAGGAACTAGCCGCCCTGCAGGTCGGCATCGAACGCTGGGTCGGCAACGTCATCGGCCACGTGGACCTGACTGACAATGTCCGCCTGTCGGGCGAGTTCATGTACGCCAAGGTCGAAGGCCGCGACCCCTACGGCCAGCAGGCCAGCAACACAGTGTTGAATAACGCCGCGTCCGGCGCCGGCGCCATCGCGCTGTCGCGCACCAACCCGTTCCTGACGCCGGCCATGTCGGCGGCGCTGGGCGCAGGCGGTCCGCCGCTGTTCGTGTCCAAGTTCTGGACCGACCTGCTGCCGACGCGCGAGAACGTCAGCACCACCAACACGGCCCGTGCGGTCGTCTCGCTCGACGGCGACTTCGACTTCGCCGATCGCAACTTCTACTGGAGCCTCTCGGCCAGCCGCGCCGAGACCGACGGCGAGAGCACCGGCTGGGGCGTGATCACTTCGCGCTTCAACAAGGCCGTCAACGCCGTCCGCAACAGCTCGGGCGCCATCGTCTGCGCGGTCAACGCCAACGCCAGCACGGCCGATGACGACGCGGCCTGCACCCCGCTGAACCCGTTCGGCGTCGGCAATGTCACCCAGGCCAACCGCCTGTACCTGACCGCGCCGATCGGCCAGGACTACCTGAACACCCAGGACGACTACCTGGCGACTATCGGCGGCGACATCTTCAACCTGCCGGCCGGCGCCGTGAAGTTCAGCGCGGCCTACGAGCACCGCCGTGAAGAGGCGAAGTACACGCCCTTCGTCGCCAACCAGCAGGGCATCGTCGGCTCGCAGGTGGCCACCTCGGCCACCAAGGCGGCCTACAACACCGACGAGTTCTCGGGCGAACTGCTCGTGCCGATCTTCGGCGGCGACTTCACTCTGCCGGGCGTCCGCTCGCTGGAGTTCGACGGCGCCTATCGCCGCGTGAAGCACTCGATCGCCGGTTCGGAGAACATCTGGGGCGCGGGCCTGCGCTGGGAAATCTTCGAGGGCCTGACCATCCGTGGCTCGCGCAGCCGCAACTTCCGGGCCCCGACCCTGGACCAACTGGCCGCGCCCTCGCGGACCGATCTGTCCAACGCCGGCAATGACCCCTGCGACGCCGACCGCATCAACTCGGGTCCGAACCCGGCGGTGCGTCTGGCCAACTGTCAGGCGCTGTTCGCCGCCAATCCGAGCTTCGGCCCGCTGGCGACGTTCCAGAACCCGTCCGAGAACTTCTCGAACACCCTGGTCACCTCGGGCGGCAACCCGAACCTGCGGAACGAACTGTCGGACACCAAGACCATCGGCTTCATCTATCAGCCGACCTTCGTGCCCGGCCTGACCATCGTGGTCGACCGCATCGACGTGGACCTGACGGATGGTCTGTCGCCGTTCATGCCGCAGGACTTCATGGCCGCCTGCTATGACTCGACCAGCCCGTCGGCCGAGATCTGCGGCACCTTCACCCGCGACTCGACCGGCGCCATTGCGACCGCGCTGTCGACGACCTTCAACGCCGGTACCGTGGCGTTCCGCGGCGAGACCTACAACGTCAACTACCGCTTCCCGGTGGGCCGCTTCTTCAACGACGCGGACTACGGCGAGCTGGAGCTGGCGGTCGACGCCACCCACACGACCCGCTTCGAGCAATCGGTCACCGGCTTCGACGTCAATCGCTACGACGGCACCACCCGTCAGCCGGATTGGGTGGTCGACTTCGACGCCACCTACTCCAACGGTCCGCTGCGTCTGTACTACTCGCTGCACTACCTGCCGGAGGCCAAGGTCAACAGCTTCGACACCATCGAGAGCACCCCGACCCCCGAGATCAAGGAAAACTACCGCCACAACATCTCGGCGCAGTACGCCTTCGACAAGTACACGGTGCGCGCGGGCGTCATCAATCTGACCGACGAGCAGCCCTCGTTCCCGACCCGGAACTACGGCGACATCCTCGGCCGGCGGTACTATGTCGGCCTGAACGCGCGGTTCTAAGCCGGGCCAAACCGTCGCGCGGAACACTCTCGTCCGCGCGCGGCAGGCGGCGCTGGTCTGACCCACGGGCCGGCGCCGTCACGCATTTCGGGGCGTAAGGACATGAGCTTGGCGAAGGATGATCTTGGCGACCTGGTCGTGCTCGACGCCGACGCCGTCCGCGCCCGGCTGACGTTCGCGGCGGCTATCCCGGTCGTCCGCGAGGCGATGATCGCGCTGTCCGATGGACGGGTTCGCCAGCAGCTGCGCAGCTTCCTGCCCTGGGGCGAGGGCAAGACCTTCGCCATCATGCCCGCGGCGATGTCGGACCGCGGCGTGTTCGGGGCCAAGCTCGTCAGCGTCTTCAAGCGCCCCGATGGGGCCAAAGCCCACGAAGGCGTGGTGCTGTTGTTCGACCCGCAGAGCGGCGCGCCGGTCTGCCTCGCCGACGCCGGCGAGGTGACCGCCATCCGCACCGCGGCGGCCAGCGCCGTGGCCACCGACGCCCTGGCCCGTCCCGACGCCGCCGTCCTGACCCTGCTGGGGGCCGGCAAGCAGGCCGCCGCCCACGCCCAGGCGATCGCCCAGGTTCGCGCCTTGCGCCAGATCCGCGTGTGGGCCCGTTCTGACCGGCAGGCCCAGGCGCTCGCCGCCCAACTCGCCGCGACGCTGGGCATCGAGGCCCACGCCGCGCCGATGGACGTCGCCCTGGCCGGGGCGGATATCGTCTGCACGGTCACCGCCGCCGTCGATCCGATCCTCTCGGCCGCGCAGGTCGACCCCGGAACCCACGTCAACGTCGTCGGCTCCAGCGGGCCGGCCCAGGCGGAGATCGCCGGCGACCTGGTCGCCGCCGGCCGCTTCATCGTCGACCATCGCGAGCACGTGTTGGCGCATGGCGGGGAGTTCCTGCGCGCCAAGGCCGCCGGCCTGGTCGGCGACGATAACATCGCCGCCGAGATCGGCGAAGTGCTCGCCGGTGCGCGGCCGGGCCGCACCCGCGCCGACGAGATCACCCTCTACAAGTCGCTCGGCCACGCCGCCCAGGATCTGGCCGCGGCGGCCTGGCTCTATCGAGACGCTACCGGGAAGACCCTATGACCGATCAGACCGCCCGCATGCACAAGGGCGTCGACCTCTGGGCCGTGGTCGCGCTTGGCCTCGGCACCGCCGTCGGCGTCGCGATCTTTTCGGTCATCGCCCCGGCCACAGCGCTGGCCGGTCCTGGCATGCTGCTGGCGGTCGTCGTGGCCGCCGTGCCGATGTTCGTCATCGCCATGACCTACGCGTTCATGGGTTCGGCCCTGCCGACCTCGGGCGCGTCGTTCGAGTGGTCGCGGCGGTTCGTGCACCCGTTCGTCGGCTACCTGATCGCCTGGATGCGCATCGTCTCCAACGTCGGGGCCATGCTGATCCTGGCGCTGGTCATGGTCCGCTATTTGTCGATGGTCATTCCGCTGCCGACCAAGCCGACCATGCTGGCGGCCTTTGTGATCTTCTTCTTCGCCAACTATTTCGGCGTCGGCCTGGCCGCGCGGCTGCAGGTGATCCTGATGGGCGCGCTGGTGGTGCTGTTCATCGTCTTCTCGGCCTGGGGCGCGCCGCACGTGCAGGCTGCCCAGTTCGAACCGTTCCTGCCGAACGGGACGGCCGGGATGCTGGCGGCGATCCCGCTGCTGATCGGGCTGTTCTTCGGCATCGAGGCGGCGACCGAGATCGGCGATGAGGTCAAGGACAGCAAGAAGACTATCCCGCTCGGCATCGGCCTTTCGATCCTGACGGCGGTGGTGCTTTACCTGATGGTCGGGGCGGTCGCGATGGGCGTCATCGGCCCCGAGGCGCTGGCCAAGAGCGAGACCCCGCTGCTCGACGCGGCCACGCCGTTCATGGGCCCGGTCGCCAAGCCGCTGATCGTCTGCGCGGCGGTGATCGCCATCGCCAAGTCGATCAACTCGCTCTACCTCGGCTTCTCGCGCAGCCTGTTCGCCATGGCCCGCGAAGGCATGCTGCCGGCGGCGCTGGCCAAGGTGCACGAGAAGCACGGCACGCCGCACATGGCGCTGCTGACGATCCTGGGCGCCACGTGCCTGGGCCTGTTGGCGCCGATGAACCTGACCAGCCTGTTCCTGGCTGTGAACATCCCGACGTTGCTGAAATACGCCGCCACCTGCATCGCCGCGACCGTGGTGGTGCGCAAGCATCCGGAGATCTACGAGGGCGCGCGCTTCAAGCTGTCCAAGCGCGCGACCGTCGGCTGGGCCTATGCCGGCTGCGCGGCCTCGCTGGTGGTCGCCGTGCTGGGCTTCTCGGCCGACTGGACGCCCTATGCGGCGCTGGCGGTCTGGGCGGCGATCGGCGTCGCCTACTATGCGATCTCGGGACGCCAGCGCGCGGCGGCGGCCTGATGCGGGTCATCGACCGCCAGGAGGTCGCCCAGCGGCTGACCTACGAGCTCTGCATTCCGATCGTCCGAGAGGCGATGATCGCGTTCTCGACCGGCCAGACGCGTCAGCTGCTGCGTTCGATCATCCCGCTCGCCGAGGGACGGATGTTCGGCCTAATGCCTGGGGCGATGGGCGCGGACGCCCCGTTCGGGGCCAAGGTCATCAGCGTCTATCCCGAGAACTTCGCCAAGGGCCGCCAGTCGCACCAGGGGCTGATCGTGCTGTTCGACCCGGCGACCGGCGCGCCGGCCTGCGTGGTCCACGCCGGCGAGGTGACCGCCATCCGCACCGCCGCGTCCAGCGCCGCGGCCACCGACGCCCTGGCCCGTCCGGATGCGCGCCGGCTGGCGCTGCTCGGCTATGGCGAACAGGCGGCGACCCATGCGCGGGCCATCGCCCAGGTGCGGCCGCTGGAGCAGATCACCGTCTGGGGCCGCTCGCTGGACCGCGCGCAGGCGTTCGCCGCGAGCATCGGCAAGGAACTCGGCGTGCCGGCGACGGCCTTCGCCGAGGCCAAGGACGCGGTCGCCCAGGCCGACGTCATCTGCACGGTCAGCGCCGCCAAGGAGCCGATCCTCAAGGGCGCCTGGGTCGCGCCGGGGACCCACGTCAATGTGGTCGGCTCGAGCTATGCCGGGCCGGTCGAGATCGACGACGAACTGGTCGTGCGCGCCCGCTTCATCGCCGACAGCCGCGAGGGCGTGCTGGCCCAGGGAGCGGAATATCTGAAGGCCAAGGAGGCCGGCCTGATCGACGAGCGCCACGTGGTCGGCGAAATCGGCCAGGTGTTCGCCGGCGACCTCGAAGGCCGCCAGAATCCGTTCCAGGTGACGATCTACAAGTCCCTCGGCCACGTGGTGCAGGACCTCGCCAGCGCCTGGGCGCTGTACCAGGCGGCGAACGGCGATGCGTAACCTGGCGCGCCTGATGGCCGGCGCGGCCATGGCCCTGGTGTTCGCGACCGCGGCGCAAGCCAAGGACTTGGTCGTGCATGCCGGCCGCCTGATCGACGGGGTGTCGGCTAGCCCGCGCAGCCAGGTGTCGATCCTCATCCGCGACGACCGCATCGTCGGAGTCGAGCCCGGCTTCGTGCGCCCGCAGGGGGCGCAGGTCGTCGACCTGTCGCAGGCTACGGTGCTGCCTGGCCTGATCGACGCCCACACCCATGTCGTCTATCGCCGCGGCGGGATGGCCGAGCGGCTGACCGGTTCGGACCTGGAGGACGCGCTGCGCGGCGTCGGCGCGGTGCGCAAGCTGCTGATGGGCGGCTTCACCAGCATCCGCAATGTCGGCGCGGACGGCGGGACCGACCTGGCGCTCAAGAAGGCGATCAATCGCGGCGACATCGAGGGGCCGCGCATGTGGGTGTCGCTCGAGTACCTGGGGCCGACCGGCGGTCCGACCGATCCGCGCAACGACATCGACGGAAGCTGGCACAACGACGGCTGGGGCGCGAGCGTCATCGACGGCGCCGATGAGGCGATCCGCGAGGTGCGCGACCACAAGCGGCGCGGCGCCGACCTGATCAAGATCCTGCCCAGCGGAGCGGTGGGCAATCCCGGCGACTCGACCAATCCGAACGCCAAGCTGATGACCGACGCCGAGATCAAGGCCGTGGTCGACACCGCTCACGCCCTGGGCATGAAGGTCGCGGCGCACGCGCACAGCAAGGCGGCGATCGACGCCTCGATCCGGCTGGGCGTGGATTCCATCGAGCACGGGACCTACGGCGACGCCGAGAGCTTCAAGCTCTACCGCAACCACGGGACCTACCTCGTGCCGACGGTGCTGGTGCCGCAGCTGGTCGCCGAAATGGTCGCCAAGCGCCCGGCTCTGGGCGGTCCGTCGCCGGCCGAGAAGGCTCAGGGCATGGTCTCGACCATCCGCCGGATGTTCCGCGGCGCCCATGGCGCCGGCGTGAAGATCGCCTTCGGCACCGACGTCAGCGGTCTCATTCCCTATGACGGCAGCGCCCGCGAATTCGCGGTGATGGTCGGGGAGGGGATGAGCCCCGGAGACGCCATCTTCACCGCCACCCGCAACGCCGCCGACCTGCTGGGGGCGAGCGGCGACGTCGGATCCATCCAGCCGGGCCGCTACGCCGACATCGTGGCGGTGGCCGGGGACCCCCTGCAAGACATCACGGAGCTCGAGCGCATGAAGTTCGTCATGAAGGGCGGGGTCGTCTATCGCGACGACCTGAAGGCGGCGGCGCAATGAAGCGGCTGTTCCTCGCGCTGGCCCTGACGAGCGTCGCGCCTGCGGCCCTGGCCGCGCCGCAGATGGAGGTGCTGCTGGCGCCCGGCCCGTTGGCCGCCGACGCCGAGCAGGGGCATCTGGACGTCACCCTGAAGCTCTCGGGCGTCGACGCCGCCGCCGGCCAGCCGCTGCTGGCCCTGCCGGTGGTGATCGCCAATACCGCCACCGTCGCCACGACCCTGCAGAACCTGCGCGCCGTCGACGCCGCGGGCGAGGTGCCGCTGACCTTCAAGGACGATCCGGTGGCTATCGCCTATGCGCGCCACTGGATCCCGGGACGGGCGGTGAAGGGCGACCTGACGGTCAGCTACCGCGCGCCGATCGACAACACCCCGCCCAAGCGCGGGTCGGGTCCGCCCTATCAGCTGCGCACCGAGGGCGGTGGGCTGTCGGGGGTGGGCAACACCTTCGTCCTGATCCCCGAAGGCCAGCAGGCCTACGACATCAGCCTGCGTTGGGACCTGTCGCAACTGCCGGGTTCGGCGGCGACCTCGAGTTTCGGCGACGGCGATGTCTCGCTGGGTGTCGGGCCGGCTGGGCGGCTGATGTCGACGGTGTTCATGGCCGGACCGATGCACCGCTATCCGCAAGTCCCCAAGGGCGGCTTCTCGGCCGTTTGGCTGGGCACGCCCCCGTTCGATCCGGCCCCGGTGATGGACTGGACCCACCAGCTCCACACCTGGATGATCAAGTTCTTCCGCGATCCCAGCGAGCCGCCGTACCGGGTGTTCCTGCGCTACAACCCGATCAACGCCGGCGGCGGGGCGGCGCTGACCAACTCGTTCCTGACCACCTATGGCAAGACCGGATCGGGCGAGGCGCTGAAGGGCACCCTGGCCCACGAGATGATCCACACCTGGACGTCGGTCGACGGCCCGGGGCAGTGGTTCGGCGAAGGGAATGCTGTTTTCTATCAAGCGCTTCTGCCGATGCGCGCCGGCCTGATCACGCCTGACGATTACCTGGCCGATCTCAACGAGACGGCGCGGCGCTATTATTCCAACCCGTTGAACGACACGCCGAACGACCAGATCGCCCCGCGCTTCTGGGAGGACACCCGTGTGCGCGTGCTGCCCTATGACCGCGGCGCGATGTACTTCGCGGTGCTGGACGGCCAGATCCGCAAGGCCTCGGGCGGCAAGCGCTCGGTGGACGACCTCGTGATCGAGATGGTCGAGCGCAACCGCCGCGGCCAGACGACCGGCGAGGCCGACTGGCTGGCGCTGCTGGACAAGGAGCTCGGCGCGGCCGGGGCCAAGACCCACGCGGCGATGCTGGCGGGCGGGCTGATGCTGCCGGAGGTCGACGGCTTCGGGCCGTGCTTCACGCGCACGATCGGCAAGGTCCGGCGCTTCGAGCTGGGCTTTGAGCCCAAGTCGCTGGTCGGCGACGTCAAGACGATCCGCGACCTGCAGCCGACCTCCGAGGCGGCCAAGGCCGGGCTGCGCAACGGCGACGTGGTGACCTACGGCCAGGCGCTGGACGCCCTGCAGGGCGATCCGCAGCTGCAGCTGACGCTGCAGGTCACGCGAGACGGAAAGACTTTCCCGATCAGCTACTTGCCGCGCGCCGAAGAGGTCGAGATCTATCAGTGGAAGCGCGTGCCGGGCGTGCCCGACACGGCGTGTGGACGGGGCGCTTAGCGCCCCGTCACGAACGCCCGCACGTCGTTGCTGAACGCCTTGAGGGCGTCCTCGTTGGTATAGGCCATGTGGCCGCCTTCGTAGTCGTGCAGCACCACGCGGTCGGCCGGCAGCGTCCCGTGGGCCTTCAGGTAACGAGCCGGCCCGATGGTGGTCGTGGTGTCGTAATAGCCGGTGCCGATCATCAGCCGGAACTTCGGGTTGGCCTTCAGGGCCAGGCCGAAATTGGCTTGATAATCAAAGTCGTTGAACGGTCCGCCGATGCCGCTGGTCGGCGACCAGCCCCAGCCCAGGGTTTCGGGCGCAAAGGAGCGGTACTCGGCCATCGGCCAGGTCACTTTCAGCTCGCCGGCGAGATAGGCGTCGAGGCTCGGCTTGACCATGTCGGAGACCTTGCCGAACGGATCGGCTGGGCGCGCGCCGGGGGCGGCGGCGGGCCCGGCGTAGCGGGCGTCGTACATCCCCAGCACCTGGCCCTTGTCCTTGAGCAGCTCGCTGACGAAGTCGACCTTGGAGATGATCAGGTCGTGGGTCAGGTAGTAGTCGGCGCTGATGCGGGTGAAGGCCTGGAGCTTGCGGGCGATGGCCTGGCGCTCTGCGGCCGGCAGGTCCTGGCCCTTCACAAGCGCCGGGAGATATTCATTCATTCCAAAGGCATAGGCCTCGTCGACGAAGGCCGCGATGGTCTTGCCGCCGGTGTCGGCGCGGCCGTGATAGGCGGCGACGGCGGCCAGGGCGGTGATGTTGGTCGCGAATGAGACGGGGTTGCCGGGACGCTGGCTGGTCTCGATCATATTCACCGCCTGGCCCATCAGGATCACCCCGTCGAGGGGCGTGGTCTTGGCCAGCTGCCCGGCCATCACCGCGGCGCGGATCGTGCCGTAGCTTTCGCCCAGGACGTACTTCGGCGAGGCCTCGCGGCCGTTGGCCTTGAGCCAGGTCTCGACGAAGCCGGAGACCGAGCGGGCGTCGCCGTCGACCTGGTAGAAGTCGGCGCGCTTGCCGGCCGGCTGGACGCGGGTGAAGCCGGTCTCGGCCGGGTCGACGAACACCAGGTCGGCGACGTCGAGCAGCGAGTAGGCGTTGTCCACGACCTTGTAAGGCGTGGGAACTTCGGCGGTCACGTCCTGCGGCGGGGCGATCCGGCGCGGCCCGAAGGCGCCCATGTGCAGCCAGGCCGAGGCCGAGCTGGGGCCGCCGTTGAACAGGAAGACCACCGGCCGCGAAGCCTTGTCCTTCAAGCCGTCGCGCACATAGGAGGTGGTCACGAAGCGGATCGTCGGCTCGCCGGCGGCGTTGCGCAGCACCGTCTCGCCGACGGTGGCGACGTACTTCACCTTCTGGCCGTTGAAGGTCCCCGTGTGACGGGTGACGAAGCTCTCGGCGGCCGCAGCGGCGGCCGGGGCAGGGGCGGCCTGAGCATAGGCCTGCGGGGCGCCGGCGCAGAGGAGGAGGAGGGCGAGGGCGACGGGCTTCAGCGGCACTTTGACGGGCTCCGATGGCGGTTCTAGCGGCAGGTTAGGCGGCGCAGGCCGCATTATCTTGCCGATGTTCGGATGAGCGCCCGGTCAAGGCGGGGTCTTTATGCAAAGGCCGAGGTTGGCCGTGCATGGTCCATGCGACGGCGAGGCGCTCGGCAATCAAGCTATCCAACGCCCCGTTTCGCCTTCGGCAGCTATCGGCGCGGCGGCATAAGCTATCGGCGCCCTTGCAGGAACCTGACTAGCCTATGTGCGGCCAAGGGTCCGCGTCCGACAGTTCGAAAAGATATTCTGCGCGGTACGGCTATCCTATGTCGAGATCATCGGGGGAACGGATATGCGCGCCAGCCTGCGGGCCATGCTCTTGGGAGCCTGCCTGACCGCGATCAGCGTCGGCGGAACCGCCGCCGCCAGCGCCGAGCCGACGGCCGCCAGCGCCGCCCGCGCGCCGGTCGTCGCTGTGACCAAGCACACCGGAACCTTCAATGGCCAGAAGGTCGCCTACAAGGCCATCGTCGCCGAGACCCTTCTGACCGACGCGGCCGGCGCGCAAACCGGATCGCTGGTCACCACCGCCTATGTCCGCGAGGGCGTCGCGGCGGCTGAGCGGCCGGTGCTGTTCCTGTTCAACGGCGGGCCGGGAGCCTCGACCACGCCGCTGCACTTCGGGGCGTTCGGGCCCAAGAAGCGCACCGAGGACGGCCCGAACCAGCTGATGGTCGACAACCCCGACAGCATCCTCGACGCGGTCGACCTGGTGTTCATTGATCCGATCGGCACCGGCTACAGCCGGCCGCTGCCCGGCGTCGACGGCAAGCGGTTCTGGAGCCGCGATGGGGACGCCGCCTCGGTCAAGACGGTGATGGCGCAGTGGCTGAAGGCTAACGGCCGCGAGGCCTCGCCGCGCTACATGCTCGGCCAGAGCTATGGCACCACCCGCGCGGCGCTGGTCGCCGACATCGGGGCGGACCTGAAGCTCGACGGCGTGCTGCTGTTCGCGCTGGTCGGCTATCCGCCCGGGCGCGAGATGCCGTTCGTGACGACCCTGCCGACTTTCGCGACCACGGCCTGGTATCACGGCAAGGTCGACCGGGCCGGGCGCAGCGTGCAGCAGGTGCATGACGAGGCGGTCGAATTCGCCCGCACGGCCTATGTCACCGCCCTGATCAAGGGCGCGAGCCTGCCGGCCGCCGAGAAGCGCGCGGTGGCCGAGAAGATGTCGGCGATGATCGGCCTGCCGGCCGAGTTCATCCTCGCCAAGGACCTGCGGCTGAGCCGCGAGGACTTCATGTTCAACCTGCTCAAGGACCAGGGCCTGCGCACCGGCCAGCTGGACGGGCGGGCCACGGCGCGGCTCGACGCTCCGGCCAAGCGGCCGCCCTATGACGATCCGGGCATGAACTACGCCGCGCCGCGGGAGCCGGGGCCGGCGCCGACCGGGGCGCTGAAGGTCGCCAAGGGGATGAGCGCGCTGGAGTCCTACTACAAGGACACCCTAAAGTTCCGCACAGCCGAGACCTATAACTCGCTGAACCTCGACGTGAATTCGGCCTGGGACCACCAGGGCATGGCCGACGTCAATGGCCTGCTCGGCAAGGCCATGCAGGCCAGCCCGAAGATGCGGCTGTTCTGGGCGGCCGGCTATTACGACGTCACCACGCCGCCCTATGGCGCGCGCTACGCCCTCGATCAGGCCGGCGTGCCGGGCGAGCGGCTGACCGCGGCCTATTTCGACGGCGGCCACTCGGTGTTCACCGATCCCGGCAACCACGCGGCGCTGAGCGCGGCGGTGCGCAAGTTCGTCCGGCCGTAGGCGTGGCCTGGGGCATGCATCAGCTTTCTTCTCCCCGTCGGGGAGAAGGTGGCCCGCGCAGCGGGTCGGATGAGGGGCAAGGGCCTCTCGTCAGCGCGGCGCTCGCCAGGCGCGCCGGAACCCCTCATCCGGCGGGCTTCGCCCGCCACCTTCTCCCCAGAGGGGCGAAGGAAATCGTTGCTCGTCAGAAGAAGTCTCCCCCGATGGTTTCCACTCGCGTTTCGTTTCTCGCCCTGGCGCTGGCCGCCGGTCTCGTCGGTCCGGCCGCGGCCGAGGTGCAGAACTTCGTGGTCATCGCCAACGGCGAGAAGGTCGGCCACCTGACCGCCGACGTGCAGGGCCGCAAGGTCGCCGTCGACTATGCAGTCAGCAACAACGGCCGCGGGCCCAAGGCCAAGGAGGCGATCGAGCTGGACGCCTCGGGCGTGCCGGTGAGCTGGTCGATCGACGGCTCGTCGCTGTTCGGCAGCCCGGTGCAGGAGCGCTTCGCCTGGAGCGCGGGCCAGGCGCAGTGGACCAGCCAGGCCGACAAGGGCCAGGTGGCGGCCGCCAAGCCGATCCTCTACGCCGCCAACGACGCCAGTCCGTGGATGCTGGGCGTCTATGTGAAGGCGCTGCTGAAGGCCCCGAACAACACCTTGCCGCTGGCGCCGTCGGGCGAGATGCGGCTGAAGGAGGTGCGCAAGCTGACCCTGGGCGAGGGCAAGGCCGCGGTCCCGGTCACGGTCTATGAGCTGTCGGGCATCGACCTGTCGCCGAGCTACGTGCTGATCGACAAGAAGGGCGAGCTGTTTGGCACGCTGGACGGCGGGCTGATCCGCGAGGGCGCGGAAGCCAACATCCCGCAGCTGCAGAAGGTGAGCCGCGAGGTCGATCTGCAGGAAGCGGTCGAGGCCCAGGCCAAGCTGGCCCACCGCTTCGAGACCCCGGTGCGCATCCGCAACGTCAAGGTCTTCGATCCCAAGACCATGACCGTCGGCGGGCTCTCGACCGTGACCGTGTTCAAGGACCAGATCACCAGCGTCGAGCCGGAGGACGCCAGCCGTCCGGTTCCGAAGGGCGAGACGGTGATCGACGGGCAGGGCGGCACGCTGGTGCCCGGCCTGCACGACATGCACTCGCACACCACGCTGCAGTCGAACCTGTTCAACCTGGCGGCCGGGGTCACCGCGGTCCGCGACCAGGGCAACTACAACGAGGAACTGCTGGGCTGGATCGACGGGCTGGAGACCGGCAAGCTGGCCGGGCCGCGCATCGTCCGCAACGGCTTCCTCGAAGGCCGCAGCCCCTATTCGGCCCGCCACGGCTTCATCGCCGACAGCCTGGAGGGCGCGCTGAAGGACGTGCGCTGGTACGCCGACCACGGCTACTGGCAGATCAAGATCTACAACTCGATGAACCCCGACTGGGTGGCCCCGATCGCGGCCGAGGCGCACCGCCTGGGCATGGGCGTGACCGGTCACGTGCCGGCGTTCTCGAGCCCTGACAGGGTGATCAAGGACGGCTACAACGACATCGCCCATATCAACCAGCTGATGCTGGGCTGGATCCTCGATCCGAAGGAAGACACCCGCACGCCGCTGCGGCTGACCGGCATGGCGCGGGCCAAGGACCTGGACCTGAACGCCCCGAACGTGCAGGCGACGATCGCCCTGATGAAGGAAAAGGGCGTGGCGTTGGACACCACGGCGATGATCCTCGAGCGGCTGATGCTGTCGCGGTCGGGCCAGGTGCAGGAGGGCGACGCGCCCTATATCGACCACGTGCCGGTCGGCTATCAGCGCTACCGCAAGCGCAACTTCGTCACCATCTCGGGCCCGGCCCAGGACGCCGAATACCAGGCCGGCTTCGCCAAGGTGCTGGAGACCCTGAAGCTGCTCGACGATCGCGGCATCCAGCTGCTGCCGGGCACCGACGACGGCACCGGCTTCTCACTGCTGCGCGAGCTGGAGGTCTATGTGAAGGCCGGCATTTCGCCGGGCAAGGCGCTGCGCTTGGCGACGCTGGACAGTGAGAAGTACTTCGGCCGCGACCACCAGCTGGGCTCGATCGAGCGCGGCAAGCTGGCCGACTTCTTCCTGGTCGAGGGCGATCCGACCGCCGACATCAGCAACGTGCGCAAGATCCGCATGACCATGCGCGGCGGCGTCGCCTACTACCCGGCCGAGATCTACCAGCACCTGAACGTCAAGCCGTTCAGCGCTCCGCCGCCTGTCAGCGTGGCGAAGTAGGGGGCAAAGCACTCCTCCGGGGGCCGAACTCTGGCGCGGCTGTCGCCTGCACGGCCCTTAGAGGAGCATGTTTGCCGGTCAGCCGAGTTCGGCGACGGCCTGCGGGACGGGGCGCCGCAGAAGCAGCGACTTCCAGCGTAGCGCGCGCTTTTCGAGGAGGTGCCAGGAGGCGTAGCCGAGCAGCGCCGCGACGAGCGTGCTGAGCGCGAAGAGGGCGTTCCAGGAGATCGCGCCGACGCCGCCGGCCAGCGCCACAAAGGTCTGCTGGACGGGCCAGCCGTAGAGATACATGCCGTAGGAAATGTCGCCGAACCCATTGAGGTCAGGCAGGCGCCAGCGCTGGGCAGTGGCGAACATCAGCAGCGGATAGGCGCCATAGAGCGGGAAGAGGCCGAATCCCTGGTTCGTCGCGATCGCGACGGCGAGGACAGCGGCGCAGGGCAGCAGCGGCCAGGCCGGCAGGTGCTGCTTTTGCGTCCAAACGAAGAAGACCAGCGAGCCGGCGAAGAACGAGGCCGCGACCAGCAAGAAATTGCCGATCGGTTCGGGCGCGGCGTCGATGTCCAAGAGGCCGAACGCCGGCAGGGTCAGCAGTAGCAGCAGCAGGACCATCACCGGCCAGCGCAGCAGGCGAAGCACGAGCAGCAGTCCGATGATGACGTAGCAGGCCAGCTCCTGGGGGATCGTCCATAGAGAGCCGTTGAACGTTCGACCCATGCCGAGGGCGTCTGGATAGAACCGCACGCTGACGAGGTCGTAGGGCGTGCCGGGATGCAGGATCGTCTTGATCGTGTGCTTCAGCGGAATGAGGTCGGCGAGGAAGCGGGCGGGCTCCATGCTGGTGAAGCTGACGCCAAGAACGAAGCTGGTCAGGGCCGCGCACGCCGCCAGCGCCGGATAGATCCGTAGCGCTCGCGCCGCGGCGAAGCTGCGCAGCGTCCTGCTGTTGAAGGCGCTGCGGGTGATCAGGAAGCCGCTGATGACGAAGAAGACGCCGACCCCGTAGATGCCGAGGATCGTCCCGGTCAGCTGACGCCAGGGCTCGTTTTCCTCAGTTCCCTGGGCCAGCAGGAACGCGTGCGAGAACAGGACCGCCGTGGCCGCGGCGATACGCAGCCAGTCGAAGTTTGGATACCGAAACGGACGCGCGGCTTCGCCACGCGACTCGGCTGCGCGATCGCTCGTCACCAGCTTGCTAGCCCCCATCACGCCCCCGCGCCTCCACAATCATCATCGGCAATCTGGCATGTCGCAACTTAAGGAGGCGTTGCTGTGCTGGCGCTCTAATTTGACCCGCTGCATGGCCACTCTCTCTCGCGAGGGGAGTAGGGCCCGAGCCGGTGTCGTGACGTGGATGCCGCGAGCGAGCGCCCTTTAGACGCTATGGCCTTCGAGGCCTGAGCGGACCGCGGCGAGGTAGGTTCTGCCGACCGGCACGGTCAGGCCGCTGGTCAGCTCGATGAGCGTCTGAGGTCCGTCGCGGCGCAACCTGGCGATCTCGTTGCGGGCCACCCACCAGCCCCGGTGCGCTTGAAAGCCAAGCTGGGGCGGCAGGATCTGTACGGCTTCGCTGAGCCGCATGTGAATGAGCGCCGAGCCGCGGCGTGTGTGGACCAGCAAGTAATGGTCCTGCGCCTCGAGCGCCAACAGGTCCCGTCCCAGGCGGTCGGGAACGCGGTCGAAAAACTGATCGGTGTTCACGTCGTCGGCAGGGGGCGTTGGTTTCTGCGGGGCCAGAAACCGCCATGTCGCAATGGCGGCGATGACCAGCTGAACCGACACGACCGAGAGATAGAGCGACACCAGCTGAGCCGGCGGTGTCGAGCGTCCGAAGACCACGTCGAGCGTCCAGGCCACGACGAACATCATCGGCAGGGTCGAGACCAATCCCACGACCGCGATCGCGGCGACCTTGGGCAGGCGAGCGAACGCCGCCAGGGGACGAAGGATCTGCACGGTGGCGATCGCCAGCACGTAGCCCATCGTCACAAGGCCGAACCAGTAGGCGTAGCGTTGCGGGGACGCCAGCGACTGAAAGGAGCCGAACGGCCCAGCGAACCCCAGAAACACCACCAGAGCGATCGCGCCGTAGACGCTGATGAAGAACGGAGAGGTCCAGGTTCGGCGGGGAATCGAGATCATCGTTCGGCATTGGCGAAAAGCGAACGCTATTCGCGGAAACCGGCGTTGTCGAGCCGGCCGGATGCGCGCTTCAGGGACCTATTCCGTCGCAGCATTCCCGGCCCCCGATGACCTTCGCCCTTCGCATAAACGGCCAGACCCGACGGGTCGACGCGCCGCCCGACCAACCGCTTCTGTGGGTGCTGCGAGAGCAGCTCGGCCTCAAGGGGCCGAAGTACGGCTGTGGCATCGGCGCCTGCGGGGCGTGCACGGTTCATATCGATGGCCAGGCCGTTCGCGCCTGCGTCACTCCGGTCAACGCCGTTGGCCAGAGCTTGGTCACCACCATCGAGGGGCTCGCGGCGAAGGGAACGCTCCATCCCGTGCAGCAGGCCTGGATCGAAGAGGACGTCGCCCAATGCGGGTACTGCCAGGCCGGCCAGATCATGGCGGTCGCCAGCCTGCTGGCTGAAACGCCGAGCCCGTCTGACGAGCAGATCGACGCCCAGATCACCAATCTTTGCCGGTGCGGCACCTACACGCGCATCCGGACCGCCATCCACCGTGCGGCCAAGCTCATGAAGCAGGGCGCCGCATGAGCGCGTCGCCGCTGACGACCTCCCGGCGCGACCTGCTGAAGGCGGCGGCCGGGGCCGGGGCCCTGCTGGTGTTCGCCCGCCCGCAGGCGGCCAGCGCGACCGCCCGTTTCGTCGGTGAGATCGGGCCCTTCGTTCGTATCGACGCCGACGGCGCGGTGACGATCGGCTGCCACGTCGGCGAGATGGGGCAGGGGGTGTCGACCGCCCTGCCGATGCTCATCGCAGAAGAGCTGGATGTGCCCTTTGAGCGGGTGTCGATCCAAGCCATGCCCCTGCATCTGGCGCGTAACGCGCGGGGACAAGCGCGCTCTCACCTGGGCGCGGGCCAGAGCACGGCCGGCGGCTCGAACAGCGTGAGGGTCGGCTTCATGCCGCTCAGGCAGGCCGGCGCGCGCGCCCGGCTGATGATCCTCGAGGCGGCGGCCGAGCGTTGGCGTCTTCCGGTGGGCGAACTCAAAACCGAGGACGGCGTCGTGCGGCATGCTGCGTCCGGCGCCGCCGCCACCTATGGCGAACTCGCCGGCGAGGCTGCGAAGCGCCCTGAACCGATCGGTGAGATCGTCCTCAAAACGCCGGACCGGTTCTCGGTCATCGGCAAGCCGCAGCGTCACCTGGATGCGGACCGGATCGTCCGCGGCGAGGCGCTGTTCGGGATCGACGCGGAGATGCCGGGCATGCTGCATGCGGTCGTCGCGCGCTGTCCCTATCTCGGCGGCAAGGTCGCCACCCTGGACGAGGCCCACGCCCTCAAACTTGCGGGGGTTGTCGCGATCGTGCCGATCCCCGTCGCCGATGCGCCGGCGCCGCCCCTGGCCCCGCAAAGCACGCCGTTGGCGGCGGGCGTCGCCGTTGTGGCCATGTCGTTCTGGGAGGCGTTGCAGGCCAGTGACGCGCTCAAGATCACCTGGAGCCGGGGGGCGGGAGCGGCGGCCGACGAAAGCTCGGCGCGCGCCTATGCCGACACCTGGGCGAAAATGGAGTCGACCCCCGGCGACGTGGTCCGCAAGGACGGCGACTTCGCCAACTTGCGCTCCCTGAAAACGGTCAGCGCCCGGTATGAGGCGGCCATGGTCGCCCACGCCTGCATGGAGCCGCCGAACGCCATCGTTTCGGTCGATCCGGACGGCAAGCGCGCCTGCGCGATCCTGGCGACCCAGGCGCCGGACGTGGCCGCGGCGACGATCGCAACGGTCACCGGCATCGACCCGTTGCAGATCGACGTCACGCTCGCCCGCATGGGGGGAGGGTTCGGCCGGAAATTCGACCAGGACATGGTCGCTGAAGCGGCCATCATCGCCAACGCGGTGAGGCGCCCGGTCAAGCTCGTCTGGACCCGTGACGACGACCTGCAGCACGATCTCTACCGACCTGGGGCCTGTCACATCCTCGATGCCGCGGTGGCCCCTGGCGGCCGCATTCTGGGTTGGCGGCACCGCCTGGCGACGCATTCACGGCTGGCGGGGGCGGCCGGCGACCTGGCGCCGCGGCTGACCGAGTACTATCCCGACGGCTTTCCGGCGGGCCACGTCCCGAACATGGAGGTCGAATACCACCTGTTGCCGTCGGCGGCCCCGCGCGGCGCCTGGCGCGGGCCAGGCCACGTCGTCAACGCTTTCGCGATCGAGTGCTTCCTTGATGAGATCGCGGTCGCGTCGAACCGAGATCCGGTCGAGCTGCGCCTTGACATGATCGGGACCGGCGGCGCCCACAGCTACATGTATCTGCCGCAGATGCCGCGCCGAACCTTCGACACTGCGCGCTACGCGGCGGTCATCCGCCGGGCGGCCGAGGCGTCCGGATGGGGCGAGCCGATGCCCAAGGGCCGCGGGCGCGGATTTGCGGCGCACTTCACGTTCGAAAGCTATGTCGCTGAGGTCGTCGAGGTGAGCGTCGAAGGGGGCCGCTTGCGCATCGACCGGGTCACCGCGGCGGTCGACGCCGGCCTGATCATCAATCCAAACGGAGCGCGCGCGCAGATCGAAGGCAGCATCAACGACGGCCTGTCGGCGGCGCTGGGCCAAGCGATCACCGTGCGCGACGGCCAGGTCGAGCAGCGGAACTTCAGCGACTACGAGATGCTGCGCATGGACGGCGCCGCCCGGCGCATCGACGTGAGCTTCATCGAGTCGCCTGAGCCTCCCAATGGCCTGGGCGAGCCGGGCGTGCCGCCGCTCGCGCCGGCCCTGGCCAACGCGATTTTCGCCGCGACAGGCGTGCGCCTACGCCGGACGCCGATGCTGCCTGACCTGCAAGCCGCGCTCGCGGCGGTCTAGCCCCCGGCCGCCTCCACCAGCCGCCGCACGCCCGGCGTGACCATGATCAGCAGGTCGGCGGGCGGGCGCTTGCCGAAGAACGAGAAGATCGGCCGGGCGGAGGCGGCCTCGAAGGCGTCGGCGCGGTCGAGGACGGCTTTCGCACGGGCCGCGACGTCGGGCGAGAGCGGCTTGCCGGCCTCCAGGGCGTCGAGGGCCGCGGTTCCGACGGCGGCCATTTCGGCGATGTCGGCCGAGATCGGCAGGGCTTCGCGCACGGCGGGGTGATCCTGCGCGACCGCGACGATGCGCTGATGGTTGGCGCTCCAGACTGCGAAGTCGGCGCGGACGGCGGCGCGGTCGGCGGCCTCGCCGGCGGCGGCGCGCTCGGCCCCGGCGACGAAGGCGCGGGCGACGAGGCTGTCGACCGGGGCGGCGTCGGCCAAGGCGGTCAGGTGCTGCACGATCTTCTTGCCGGCGATGGCGGCGGGCACGCGCTTGTCGTGGGCCATGTGGCGGACCGGGCCGACCAGGTCGAGGAAGACCATCAGCGGCTCGGAGGCGCCCGGGGCCAGGCGCGAGGCCATGCGGGCGCGGGCGGCCTGGTCCTGCAAGCCGAGCCGGCGCAGGCGGTCCTGCTGAACGGCGAGGCGAAGGTACATGTCGGGGACGTCGCGCACGTCCTTGGGCGACCAGAAGCGCTCGGCCAGGGCCGCGGCGCGAGGCCAGAGGCGATTGTCGAGCATCTCGTCGCTGATCAGCTCGGCCCAGATCGGGGCCTCGCCGCCGATCACCAGGGCTTCCTGCTGCGGGGTGAGCGGGGCCATCGGCTGGACGATGACGCCGTCGGTGACGAAGCGGCCGACCAGCGGGTGCAGCTTGCGGGCGGCCTCGGCGTCCGCCGGGCTCATGCCGGCGGTCGAGGTGTCGAGCGGGTCGAAGCCGTAGTGGAACGCCGCGGTGTTCAGGAGGTCGAGATAGGAGCCGGCCGAGACGATGGTCCTGTGGCCGAGCGCGGTGGCGCGGCTGGTGGCGTTGGAGGTGCGCCAGGCCTGGACGACGATGTCGCGCGGCAGGGTCCCGGTGTCGATGACCTCTTCCCAGCCGACGACGATCTTGCCGCGGCGGGTCAGGGCCTGGTGGATGCGGCGGTGGGAGTGCGCCTCGACCTCGGCTTTGGTCTTCAGGCCCTGGGCGGTCTTCAGCGCCTCGACCTCGAGATCGCCGGCCCAGGCGTCGTCGGGGACCTCGTCGCCGCCGATGTGGAAGTAGGCGTCGGGGAACAGGCCGGCCATCTCGTCGAACAGCCGGGTGACGAAGCGGTAGGTGTCTTCCTTGGCGGGGCTCAGCACCTGGGCGCCCGCGGCGGCGGCGGTCGGGTTGGAGGCGAGCTCCGGATAGGCCAGGGTCATGGCCCGGGCGTGGCCGGGAACGTCGAACTCCGGCACCACGCGCACGCCGCGATCGGCGGCATAGGTGATCAGCTCGCGGATTTCAGCCTGGGTATAGAACTGGCCGTGGCCGGCGACCTCGTGCAGGCGCGGATAGCGGCGACTCTCGACGCGGAAGGCCTCGTTGTCGCTGAGGTGCAGGTGCAGGACGTTGAGCTTAACCTGCTCCATGGCGTCGATCTGGCGCTTGATGGTCGCCACGCTCATGAAGTGGCGGGCGGTGTCGATCATCACCCCGCGCCAGGCGAAGCGCGGCTTGTCGTCGATGGAGACCAGGGGGAGGGAGGCGGCGCCGTCGGCGTCGGTCTCCAGCAACTGGCGCAGGGTGGCCAGGCCGCGCAGCACGCCGACCGGGCCGTCGGCCTGCAGCGCCACGCCGCGCGGCGCGACCTGAAGGCGATAGCCCTCGCGCGCCTGCAGGGTGAGGGCGCCGGGATCGGCGGCGGCGCAGGATATCTCGAGCGTGGGACCGCCGGCGGCGAAGGTCTCGATGCCGGTGAGGCGGCCGAGGTCGCGCTGGAAGCGCTCGGCGGCGCGCTCGAGCATCGGGTCGCGGCAGCCGGTCCAGGTGATGGCGAAGCGGCTGGCGACCGGCAGGGCGCCCTCGTGCTCGGTCACCGACTGCGGCAGCGGAGTCAGCGAGACGGCGCCGGCGGGCCCGGCGCCCAGCAGGGCGAGCACGCAGGCGGCGGCGAGGGCGGCAGGGCGGATCGGCATGGACGGCCTCTGGTGAAAATAACCCTGGCGGCGGTGCAGGGGAGCAACCGCCGCCAGGCGGTCCGGGGGCATGGCCGGACCAAGGGCAGCGCGTCGGGGGAAGACCCGCCGCGCCGCTGTCAGGGACGGGCGGGAGCTAGTAGTTGGCGGTGAATCGGACCCCGAAGTAGCGGGTGTTGTCGCGGCTGATGCCGGTGCGGGTGCGGATCACCGTGCCGGCCGGCGGCAGGAAGATCCCCAGCGTGGTGCCGTAGGTCTCGGCGCTCTCCTCGAAGAGATTGTTGGCCAGCAGGTCGAGCTTGTAGGTCCCGTTGGTGAAGCTGACGCCGGCGTCGACGAAGGTGGTGGCGGCGAGGTTCTTGGCCGGGTCGCCGAGCAGGTCGGTGTTGGACTTGCTCTGGGCGCGGACCGTGCCGTTCAGCACGATGTCGTAGTCGCCCAGCACCTGGCGGAACGTGTACGAGCCGCTGACCGTGCCGCGCCACTCGGGAGCGCTGGCCAGCTGGTGGCCGGCCAGGTCGCGCTGCACCGGACGCGCCACCGTCTCGCCCGGCACCACGATGGTTTCGCAACCCTGGGCCGCAGTCTGGCCGGTGTAGCAGGGGGCGTAGGGGAAGGATTCGATCTTGGCGTCGGTGTAGGAGACCGCCGCGTTGAGGCGGAAGTCGTCGGTGACGACGGCGGCGGCCGAGACTTCGACCCCATGGGTGCGGACCTCGCCGACCGACGCCAGCTTGAGCACCGGGATCGTGTTGGCCTGGGTGGCGTCGTAGAGGATCGTCTGCAGCTGGTAGTTCTCGTAGCGGCTGTCGAAGTAGTTGACGTTCAGCGTCATGCGCCGATCGAACCACTCGGTCTTCAGGCCCGCCTCGACGGCTTTCACCTTTTCCGGATCCAGGGTCTTGAGCGTGCCGACCATGGCCACGGTGTTGTCCTCGGCGTCGTAGACCGGCCCCTGCGAGGCCTTGCCGTAGGTGACATAGGCCATGACGTTGTCGGTCAGGTGGTACTGGACCGAGGCGTCGTAGTTCACGTAGTCGCCGCTGTCGTCGCCCTTGGAGACGATCAGGTCGTTGATCTTCGGGAACGGGATGGTGATGCCGTTCTCCAGCCGGCGGCTGGTGGCCAGGATCGGGTTGAAGACCCAGGTGTAGTCGACCTTGTCCTTCTCGTAGCGCAGGCCGCCCATGACGGTGAGCTTGTCGGTGACGTTGTAGGAGGCGTGGCCGAAGAGCGCGAAGGCCTCCTGGCCGAACACCCGATGCCAGTCCACCGGCAGCAGGAAGCGGGTGTAGTCGTAGGTGTTCTCGGTGTTCGAGTAGAACGCGCCGGCCACGTACTGCAGCGGACCGTCGCCGCTGGAGGTCAGGCGGACCTCCTGGGTCACGTACTTGGTCTTGTTATAGATGTGCGCGAAGCCGTCGAAGTCGGGCCGCATGGCCATGTTGACCAGGGTCGAGGCGGTCAGGTCGGTGGTGGCCGGGTTGGTCTCGCGCAGGAACGAGGTGATCGAGGTCAGGGTGGCGGGGCCAAGGTCGTAGTCGAAGCGCAGCACGCCGCCGTCGTCCATGGTGCGGCTCTTGGAGTCGCGCGGCGAGACGAAGCCGTCGAGGTCGAACGACAGCGGGGCGGGGCGCAGCTCCGAATAGGGCCGCTTGGGGAAGTTGAAATCGTAGGGCGTGAAGATCTGCGAGGTCGGCACCGACGAGTAGCCCAGGATCAACGCGCCCAGGCCCTGTTCGACGGCGTTCCGCTGCTGGTGGAAGCCGGTGATCGTGATGGTCAGTTCCTCGGTCGGGGTCAGCTCCAGCTTGCCGCGGATCCCGTTGACCTCGGAATAGGTGTCGGTCCCGGTGGTCAGGTTGGTCAGCACGCCCTTGGTGTGGCGCGAATAGGCCGAGAGGCTGAACGCGGCCCAGTCGTTGATCGGGCCGGAGACGAAGGCGCCGAATTGCCGCTCGCCGTCGTCGGTGATCATCGCCGTGCCGAAGCCGGTCCAGGTGCTGGACGGCGAGCGGGTGACCAGGTTGATCAGGCCGCCGGTGGCGTTGCGGCCCGACAGCGTACCCTGCGGACCGGGCAGCACCTCGACCCGCTCGATGTCGATGAGGTTGTTGGCCAGGGTGGCGCGCGAGGGCTGCGGCACGTCGTCGAGGGTGACGCCGACCTTGTTCTCGGCCCCGATGCTGGAGGCCGAGGTGGCGACGCCGCGGATCGAGAGGCCCGTGCCGGAGATCGAGGGCACCAGCTTCTTGAGGTCGGCGATCTCGGTGACGTTGTTCTGGGCCAGCTCGCCGGCGCCGACGACCTGGACCGGCTTGGGGATGTCCTGGACGTTCTCGGCCCGCTTCTGGGCGGTGACGACGAGTTCGGCCAGCAGGCCGCTGTCGTTCGACTGGGCGGCGGCCGGCGAGGCGGCCAGCAGGACGAGCGCAGAGGACGCCATGAGGGCGCGGCGTGCAGAGATCAGCATGTTTTCTCCCCAAATTTTCTTCGTGGCGGCCAACCCGGTCGCCGTGTGGTGTTCTTGTGTAATCGTTATCATCACTGGCCGAGCGCGGGCGCGCAGGGGGTGACGACGACGTCGCTGTACTGGGACGTGCGGCCGCGCAGCGGCGGCGCTGTCTTGGAAGCCCGACCCGATGCCCCGGAGTCGCCCTGAACCTAAGCTGGCGACTTACATCCGGTCAATACTGCATGTAAGTGACGGCCGAGCCTTGCCGAACGCCGGGCGGCGCCCGGATAGTGCGCCGCTGATCCGTCCAGAATCACGAGACCCGATGACCGACCGTCCGCGCCGCATGACCCAAGCCGAGCGCACCGCCAGGACGCGGGCCAAGGTGCTGGCGACGGCGATCGACTGCCTGCACACCGAGGGTTATTCGGCGACCACCACATCGCTGGTGGCCCAGCGGTCGGGCAGCCGCGGGGCGATGCTGCACCAGTTCCCGACCCGCGCCGATCTGATGGTGGCGGTGGTGGAGGCGGCGTTCGAGGAGGAGATGGATCTCTATGACGCCCGGTTCGGCGCCATCGCCGACCCGAAGGCGCGGGTGTTCGCGATCCCCGAGGCGATCTGGGAGACGCTGAGCCGTCCGGCCGGGGTGGCGGTGCTGGAGATCCTGCAAGGTTCGCGCAGCGACCCGGCGATGACCGAGCGCCTGGCCCCGGTGCTGGCGCGGATCTCCAAGGAGTCGCGGCGGCGGCTGATCAAGTGGTTCGACCGGAGTTACGCCGCCGCGCCGGCGGAGATGCGCCTGATCGTCTGGGCGGTGCGCGGGCTGTCGATCTCGCAGGTGTTGGAGCCCGATGTCGGCGACGTGCGCGAGTCGATCCTGCTGCTGCGCAAGCTGATGGAAACGCTGCACGGGGGAGAGACGGCATGAGGCTGCTGCTGGCCGGGGCGATAGCCCTGGCGCTGGGAGGCGGCGCGGCCGCCGCGCCGATCGGCATGGTCGCCGATCCATGTCCGCCGCCCGCCGCGCCGGACCCGCTGGGCAAGGATCTCTCCGAGGCGATGGTCGCCGACGCGCCGTTTCCGCCAGCGCTGCTGGCCAAGGTGATGGACCCGGCGCGTGGGGCCGCGAACGAGAAGGCCAAGGCCGAGCAGGCGGCCCGCGATTGGGCCGACCTCTGCCGCTACCGCGCCGAGAACGCGGCGGCGCGCAACGTCGAGGCGGTGTTCATGGGCGACTCGATCACCGAGCTCTGGATGGTGGCCGATCCGGGCTTCTTCAGCGCCGCGCGGCTCGACCGCGGGATCAGCGGCCAGACCAGCGGCCAGATGCTGTTGCGGTTCTCGGCCGACGTCGTCGCGTTGAAGCCGAAGGTCGTGCACATCCTGGCTGGCACGAACGACGTGGCGGGCAATCTGGGGCCCAATCGACCCGAGGATTTCAAGAACAATATCAGGGCGATGGCGGACATTTCTGATGCGAACGGCATCGCCGTGGCGATCGGCGCGATCCCGCCCGCCGACCGCTTCCTGTGGCGCGCGCAACTGAAGCCGGCGGCGCAGATCGGCGAGCTGAACGCCTGGCTGAAGGCGTTCGCGGCCGAGCGCGGCTACGCCTTCGCCGACTATCACAGTGCGATGGCGACGGAGGCGGGGGCGATGCGCCCGGCCTTCAGCAAGGACTTCGTGCACCCCAACCGCGCCGGCTACGCGGTGATGGCGCCGATCGCGCAGGCGGCGCTGGACGAGGCGCGGCGGCGCGGTCCAAGAAAGACCGGGCTGGGAGGACGCTAGCCATGAAGATAAGGTTCGCGGCGCTGACTGCGCTGGCCGCGCTGTCGGTGGGGACCGCCTGCGGAGCGCAACTGTTGCCCAAGGACACTGAAGTCTGGACGCCTGTACCGCCCGTCGTGGCGCCGGGCGCGCAAGCCGGGGCGGCGCCGGCCGATGCGCTGGTGCTGTTCGACGGCACGGACCTGTCGCAATGGGTGGCGACCAAGGACAAGTCGCCGGCCGGGTGGACGGTGGCCGATGGCGTGCTGACCGTGAACAAGGCGGCTGGCAACATCGAGACCAAGCAGAGCTTCGGCGACTACCAGCTGCACATCGAGTGGCGGGTTCCGGCGAACATCACCGGCGAGGGCCAGGCGCGCGGCAACGGCGGCCTGTTCCTCGCGTCCACGGGCAGCGGCGACGCCGGCTACGAGATCCAGATCCTCGATTCCTACCAGAACCCGACCTACGTCAACGGCCAGGCCGCCAGCATCTACAAGCAGCGTCCGCCGCTGGCCAACGCCATGCGCAAGCCGGGTGAATGGCAGACCTATGACGTGATCTGGCGCGCGCCGGTGTTCGGCGCGGACGGGGCGCTGGTTAAGCCCGCGCGGGTCACGCTGCTGCACAACGGGGTGCTGGTGCAGGACCATGTCGAGCTGACCGGCGAGACGGTGTTCATCGGCAAGCCCAAGTACAAGGCGCACGGCAAGTCGCCGATCAAGCTGCAGGCCCACCGCGACCCGAGCGAGCCGATCAGCTTCCGCAATATCTGGGTGCGGGAACTGGCCCCGGCGGGGTAGCCGCGATGGTGCGCGTCGCCGCGGCGCAGACGCCGGAGTTCGTGGACGATCTCGACGCGGCTTTCGCCTACCTGCTGGAGGTGACCGAGCAGGCGCGGGGCGCGTCGCTGCTGTGTTTTCCCGAAGGCTTTCTTCAGGGCTATCTGACAGACGCCGAGCGCGCCCGGGGGGCGGCGCTGGATCTGGCTGGATCGCGGTTCGCGCGGCTGTTGGCGGCGCTGCCCGAAGACGGCCCGATGCTCGTGGTCGGTCTGATCGAGGCCGAGGGCGAGGACCTCTACAACACCGCCGCGGTGCTCCATCGCCGGGCGTTGGTGGGGCGCTATCGCAAGCGCCATCTGCTGGGGCGCGAGCGCTGCTTCCGGCCGGGCGAGGGCGCCGCGACCTTCGAGGTCGATGGGCTGCGCTTCGGGATCAACATCTGCTTCGACACCAACTTCGCCGAGGCGGCGGCGGAGGTGGCGCAGCAGGGCGCTTCGCTGTTGCTGTGCCCGGCCAACAACATGCTGCCGCGTCCGGCGGCGATCGAGTGGCGCGACAAGCACAATGCGGTGCGCGGCGAGCGCTGCCGCGAGACCGGCCTATGGCTGCTGTCGGCCGACGTCACCGGCGAGCGCGACGGGCTGGTCGGCTGGGGGCCGACGGCGGTGCTGGGCCCGGACGGCGTGGTGGTGGCGCAGCTGCCGCTGGACGCGCCGGGGCTGCTGGTGTTCGACGTGCCGTTAGCTTGAGTTGTGGTTGGCCATTTGTTACCCGCATAGGTAACGTTCCCCGAGTTTGGGGAGAATATGATGAAGCGCTTGCTGTTGGGATTGGCCGTCGCGTCGTGGGGCATGGCGTGCGCGAGCGTCGCAAGCGCGGCGACCTTGGTCTTCGATGTATCGGTCGACGAGCGGCGCGGTGTGGGGGGTGTTGATCCGTCGTGCTCGCCGTTTCACTTCCAGCAAAACTGGGAAGTCGCCCCAAACCCTGGCTTCTTCCAGGCCAGCAATGGTCCGGGTCATACGGCCTATATGCACTATGACTTCGGGACGGGCGCGCCCGGGTACTCGCCGCTGACCGCTCCCATCATGGACCTTGTGGGACTAACCGGACCCCACAGTTCGTCGTATGGTGTGACAAAGACCTTTGAATACGATGGCGTATCTGCGCCCGTCGGATCGTTCACCTTTTCGATTGGAGATGAGGTCAGGACGTCCGTTGATCTGGGCGGCGGGAAGTTCCTTGAAAAGTACTACATCCGGGCGATGAGCGGGCATGGCGCCTACCCGATCGACGACACGGGTTTGCTGGACGAAGCAGGGGTCGCGCGGCTGCTCATGCATGCCGGGCCTCTCTACTGGGTCGAGTGGGGGAGCGCCTCGATCCACGACACGGTGACGGGGACCTACAACCCGGTCGCACAGGTCAACTACTTCGGGACGGCCCAGTTCGTGGGTCTGGCGAGCCCGGTTCCCGAGCCGACGACCTGGGCGTTGCTGATCTGCGGGTTTGGCGCAATGGGCGCGTGCTTGCGCCAGCGCAGGTCCAGCGCGGCTTGAGTCAGGTTCGGCGGCGGGGCGAAACGCTCTGATGGCCTTCCAACCGTTCGGATACGCCGTCGACATCCGATCTCAGATGACGCCGCGCGCCGTGCGAAGCGCGATCCGTCGTCGCTGGAGGGGATGGTTCGATCCGATCGACGGCTCGCGCGGCTGGATGATTGGTCCATTCATTTGCCTCTGGCGTTCGGCGCTCGACAGTCGAGGGCCGATCCTGTTGGCCGTGATCTCCAGCGACGGTTTCGGGAGCAGGATTTCGGGGCGGGCCGGCTCTGACCTGAACGGGATCGCACTGATGGTCCTGCTCGGCCCAGCGATCTTGATCAGCATGATCGGCGCGGTGCAGGCCGGGCAAGGTACGACCACCTGGGCGGTGGGCTGGGGCATCGTCCTGATGCTGGGCTTGGGCTTGACGCTCTGGTGGGGGCACGCCGATCGCCGCGAGGCCGAGCCGCTTGTTCGATTTCTGACTGATGTGGTCACCGTGTCCGGCCAGTCCGCGCGGATGAGCCGGCTTCTGGAGGACGCCGCCATCGACATCACGCTCGATGTCGATGGACACAGACGAAAAGGGCCGGTGACGGCGGCGACTCTCTACGACCATTTGCTCGAGATGGCGGATGGCGGCGTCCTGATCCTCGAGCGGCGCTCGGAGGTCTGCATGCAGGCGACCGCGCGCGATGGCGGCTTCGCCCTGGAGAAGCGCGAGGGCGGTCGACGGGAGCATTTCCGTGCGGTGAGGTCGGGCATGCCGCCGGGCGGCGGCGACAGGCTCCTTTTCTCCTTTGAGGAGGCGGTCGACGCGTGCCTCGACTACGCGGAGGGCGGTGCGGTTCCGAGCACCGTTGGTTGGGAGCCGATGAAGCCATGACGCCGACCGGCGTCGTCCTGTCGGCGCAGGACGTCACCGGGCCGCCGCCTAGCAGCCCGCGCTAGGCCGTCGCGGCGACGCCCCGCGCGCGGCGCAGGCCGACGCCGGCGCCAAGGAAGCCGACGATCATCAGCGCCCAGGTCGCGGGCTCCGGGACTGGGGAGGCGAGGCCCGTGACCTGCTCCAACCGTACGTCGTCGAGCAGCACGTCCCAGGCGTTGCCGTTTCCGGTTCCGTTGAGCCGCAGGGTGTAGGCGCCTGGGGCGAGCGCGGCGCTCCAGGTCTTCTGCGACCAGGTGCGGGCGCCGTCCTCGTGGGTGAACAGGCCCGACTGGGCGACCACGTTCTGGCCGGCGTCGAGGACCTGGACCTGCAGGGTCGAACCGTTGAAGCCGGACTCCACGCCCATGGCGACCGCGAAATCGAAACCGGTGGCGCCGGCGCCCAGCACGAAGTCCTGCGAGATCGAGTTGAAGAGGGTGACGCCGCCCAGCGGCGACCAGTTCAGCGACAGGAACTGCGAGCCCTCGGCGGCGGCAGCCGGGACCAGCGAGTAGACGACCGGGGCCCGGTAGAGGTCCGACACGGTCGGATCGCCGAGCACCCAGCCGGGCACGTACTGAGCGGCGACGGCTGGGGCGGGGTAGTGCTGGATGTGTCCGCCGGGGGCGTAGCTGTCGTAGTAGAACGGCTGGGTCGGGGTCGCTTCGAAGCCGCCGTTGACGAGAAGATTGGCGGCGAGAGCAGGTCCCGCCGGAACCAGAGCCGCGGCGATGGCGGCCAGATACTTGAAGGACAAGGTCATTTGCTCCTGAACGGTTCGTCCGGTTGAGCTTGTTCTAGGAGCGAGCGTCGCGAGCACTTTGTAGAAATTCGCCAATCGGCGCAGGCGACGTTGAACGGGGCCGGATCGGCGCCTAAGCTTGCCCATGATCAGTCGGGCGGATCTGATGGAAGACCCCCAGCCACCTGCGCCGCAGGTCCGGTTCTATCCGCCGAGGCCAAGCCTGCGCGGCCTGATCACCGCCTATTACTTTGTCGAGGTGCCGGCCGGAGCGCACCTTGATCACCTGCATCCGGAGTGGGCCAATGTTCGGTTCGTCATCGACGGCGACTGGAGCTGGCGGTTGAGCGAGGACGCGCCGTGGTTCGCCGCCCCGGCCGGGCTGTGGGGGCCGACCGACCGCACCGGGACCATCCGCACCGACGGCGGCCTGGTGATCGGCTTTGGGCTGACGCCGCTGGGCTGGAGCCGGCTGATCGGCGAGAGCGCCGAGCCCTACGCGAATGCGGCGGTCGATTTTGGGGAGCTCTGGGGATCGGCGGCGGGCGAGATGCTCGTCGACCTGCTCGAGCGATCCGACGATGCGGCGCGGGTGGCGGTGCTGGAGGCGCGGCTGGAGGCCCGCGCGGCGGCCGCGCCGATCGTCGATCCGGCGGTGCAGCGGGCGGCCAATGCGCTGTTCACCGGTGATCTTCGCAACATCGCCGTGTTCGCAGGGCAGGCCGGGGTCTCGACCCGGACGCTCGACCGGCTGTGCCGCCGGGTGTTCGGCTTTGCGCCCAAGCGGCTGCTGCGCCGCCAGCGGTTCCTGCGCACCCTGGAGCAGATCGGCGGTCAATTGGACCGGCCGCTGAACACCCTGCTCGACGAAGGCTATGTCGACCAGGCGCACTTCACCCGCGAGTTCCGCGCCTTCATGGGGATGACGCCGAGCGCCTACTACAACCTGCCGCGGGAGGTGCTGCGCCGCGCCGCCGAGAGCCGGCGCGCAGTCATCGGCCAGCCGTTGCAGGGGTTGCACGGGCATGCGTGAAGCGGACTCAGGCGCGGCCGAACTCGGCGGCGCGCTGCTGGCGCTCTTCGATGTAGGCCGGGTTGGGCCAGGGCTGGGCTTCGCCCCATGGGACGGTCATGGCGCATTTCGGGCAGCGGTAGTCCAGGTCGAGCTCGGTGCTGCAGGCGCGGTGGAACATGCGCACGGCCAGGCCCTCGTCCGGGGTCTTGCACCATTTCTCGCCCCAGGCGCGCAGGGCCAGGATCACCGGCATCAGATCGCGGCCCATCTGGGTCAGGCGGTACTCGTAGCGCAGCGGCCGTTGGGAATAGGCTTGGCGCTCGACCAGGCCGTCGGCCTGCAGGCGCTTGAGGCGGGCGGTCAGCAGCTGCGGCGTGGCGCCGGTCTGGGCCTGGAGGTCGTGGAAGCGCGAGAGACCCATGAACAGCTCGCGGATGACCAGCAGCGACCAGCGGTCGCCCATCAGGTCGGTGGAGCGGGCGATCGGGCAGAGGGTGGGGTGTTCCAGCGCGCGCACTCCTGTCTCGGCTCCACACTAGTCGGGTCGCTATGAAGTTCATAGGCGATTGACACTATGATTATCATACTAACAGATGGCGCCCGAAGAAACCGAGGCGCCGAAGCGCGCCCGGGGGCAAGCAGGGAGCGGAGCCATGGGCCAGTCGTCGGGAATCCTGATCGAGGCGGAGGACTTCGCCGACCATGGCGGCTGGGTGCTGGACTCCCAGTTCGAGGCGCAGATGGGCTCGCCCTATCTGCTGGCGCACGGGCTGGGCAAGCCGGTGGCCGATGCGACGACGCGCGTCGAGATCGCGCAGGCCGGGGAGTACGAGGTGTTCGTGCGGACCCGCGACTGGGCCGCACCGCACAATCCGGGGCGGTTTTCGCTGTCGATCGACGGCGTGGTGCTGGAGGCTGCGTTCGACGCCCCCGAGTGGAGCTGGCAGTCGGCGGGCAAGGTGACGCTGGCCAAGGGCGAGACGGCGCTGGCGCTGCATGACCTGACCGGCTTCGACGGGCGCTGCGACGCGATATTTCTCAGCCGCGACGGCACGGTCCCGCCCAACGAGGCAGGCCCAGCCGGCCGGGCGTGGCGCAAGACGATGCGCGGCCTGCCGGCCGATCCGGTCGACGGCGGCGCGTACGACGTGGTGGTGGTCGGCGGCGGGGTCGCCGGCTGCGCGGCGGCGCTGACCGCGGCGCGGCTGGGCCAGAAGGTGGCGCTGATCCACGACCGGCCGGTGCTGGGCGGCAACGCCAGCAAGGAGATCGGGCTGATGCCGCGCGGCACGCAGGGCAAGCTGCTGTTGGAATTGGCGGCGCGGACCCCGGACGGCGACCTGGCGGCGCTGTCGCTGCTGCAAGCCGAACCGACGGCCAACGTGTTCCTCGAGCACCGGATCATCGCCGCCGAGCGGGTGGGCGACAGGATCGTCAGCGTCGACGCGGTGCAGGCCAAGGGCGAGGCGGAGACGCGCTTCAGGGGCAAGATGTTCATCGACACCAGCGGCGTGGCGATGCTGGGCGTGCTGGCGGGGGCGGAGACGCTGTTCGGTCGCGAGGCGCGCGCGGAATACGACGAACCCTATGCGCCGGAAGTCGCCGACGACATGCACCACGGCAACACGCTGTTCTTCCGCACCAAGATGGCCGACCAGCCGGTTCCGTTCCCGGACGTGCCGTGGGCGACCGAGATCTCGAAGGACTACGCCAATCTCAGCGGCCAGCTGACCCAGCCGGGCCAGGAGAACGGCGCCGGGCCGAACGCCAATCCCGACAACGCGACCTTCCAGTTCAGCGCCGATCCGAGCCAGGCCTGGATGATGCAGTTCCCGGCCACCCACTATTGGGAGTACGGCCAGTGGCTGGACCCCTACACCTCGGGCGAGCTGGTCCGCGACTACCTGATGCGGGCGCTCTACGGGACCTTCTCGAACGTCAAGAACGCGGACCGCGAGCAGTACGCCAACCTGGAGTTCGACTGGATGGCGTTCGTCGCCGCGCAGGGCGAGTTCCGGCGGTACAAGGGCGACCACGTCCTGACCGAGAACGATATCCGCGATCACACCCGCTACAACGACATGCTGGTCGCCAACGACGGGTTCTTCTGCATCCACTGCGCGTGGGGGCCGGGCGAGGGGAAGTACGACTTCCGCCTCAAAGACTGGATCATGGATGTCCGCGACCAACAGCCGTACGGCATCCCGTTCCGCTGCCTCTACTCGGCCAACATCGACAACCTGCTGATGGCGGGAAAGCACATCAGCGTCACCCACGTGGCCGGCTCGTCGGTGAAGCTGATGGGCAACGGGGCGCAGCACGGGGTGGCGACGGCGGCGGCGGCGTTCCTGTGCAACGAGCACGGCACGACGCCGCGCGGGCTCTACGACGCGCACCTGGACGAGCTGATCGGACTGGTCGACCGGCTGAACGGCCACGAGCATGCGCCCGGCGGTCGGTTCGTGGCCGTGCCGGGCTAAAATGCTCTAGCGCGCCTCGACGGTGAGGTGCGCCAACTCGTGGACCGGGGCCAGGCGGCGGCGGACTTCGGCCGCGTCCAGGCCGCCGACCACGCTGACGATGGCGGCGTGCGCCTGCGGTCCGACGCGCCAGACGTGCAGGTCGCAGATGCGGACGTCGCCGGGTCCTTCGAGCAGCTCGCGGACCTCGGCGGCGACGTGCGCGTCGGTGGCGTCGAGCAGTACGCCGGCGGTGTCGCGCATCAGGGTCCAGGACCAGCGGCCGATCACCAGGGCGCCGACGATGCCCATGACCGGATCGAGCCAGACCCAGCCGAGCAGCCGCCCGGCCAGCAGCGCCACGATCGCCAGGACCGAGGTCAGGGCGTCGGCCAGCACGTGCATGTAGGCCGAGCGCAGGTTGTTGTCGCCGCTCTGGTGGACGCCGTGATGGCTGTGGTCGTGGTGGCTGTGGTCGTGGTGATGATCGTGGCCGTGGTGATCGTGGGCATGATGGTCGTGGCCATGGCCGTGGTGATGGTGGCCGTGGCCGAGCAGCAGGGCGCTGACCAGGTTCACCGCCAGGCCGACGACGGCGACGATGGTCGCCTCGCCGAAGGCGACGGTGGTCGGCTCGAGCAGGCGCTTGACCGACTCCACCCCGATGCCGAGGGCGACCATGCCGAGCACCAGCGCCGAGGCGAAGCCGGCCAGGTCGCCGACCTTGCCGGTGCCGAAGCTGAACCGTTCGCTGCGGGCGTGCTTGCGAGCGTAGGCATAGGCCGCGGCGGCCACGCCGAGCGCGCCGGCGTGGGTGGCCATGTGGAAGCCGTCGGCCAGCAGCGCCATCGAGCCGGTCCAGTAGCCAGCGATGATCTCGGCGACCATCATCAGGGCGGTCAGGCCCACCACCCACAGCGTGCGCCGTGCATGGTCGTCATGAGCCGCGCCGAGGAACACGTGGTCGTGGGCGAGGTCTTCGAGGTCGGCGGCGGTGGTCATGGGCGAGTTCACTTCGAATAGCGGCGGATGGCGGCGATGACTTCGTCGGCGGCCTGGGCGCGGGCGGCGTCGTCAAGGCCGGGCGCGGCCACGTGCTCGCGCAGGTGGGCTTCGACCACCTCGTCCAACAGGCCGTTGATGGCGCCGCGGGTGGCGGCGACCAGGTGCAGGGTGTCGGCGCAGGCGGCGTGGCCGGCGATCGAGCGTTCGATCGCCTCGACCTGGCCCGCGATGCGGCGGACGCGCTTGAGCAGCGCCTCGTTGTGGGAGGAGAGGTGAGCCATAGGATACCCCCCTAGGGTATATGAAGTGTGTCGGCAAGCGGGGCTGTTGTAAGCGTCACCTTAACCTTACCACCCGACGTTGCGGTTGGCTGGCTCGCCGCCAGCCGTTTTCGTTGTCGCAGCAGTGGGTGGGTGTGCGCGTGCAGAGTGGTGAAGCGGCCGAAGTTCGGTCGGAAGTTGTGTTCGTCGACACCCGCATCGAGGATTACGAGACCATCGTCGCCGGGGTCGCCCCAGGCGCCGAGGTGGTGCTGATCGACGCCAGCGGCGACGGCTTTGCGCAGATGGCGCAGGCGCTGGCCGGTCGCACCGACCTCGCGGCGATCCACATCGTCGGGCACGGCCAGGCCGGCGTCCTGATGCTGGGCTCGGCGACGCTGGGGGCCGGCGACATAGAGGCCTATGCCGGCGAGCTCGGCGCCATCGGCGGCGCGCTGGCGCCGGATGGGGACATCCAGCTGTGGGGGTGCGAAGTCGGCGCGGGCCCCGAGGGCGCGGCCTTCATCCAGGCCCTGGCCGACGCCACCGGCGCCGACATCGCCGCCTCGGACGATCTGACCGGCGCCGGCGGCGACTGGGTGCTGGAGGTACAGACCGGAACGATCGAGACCTCGGCCGCGATCACCCCGGCGGGGCAACAGGCCTTCGCCGGCACGCTGGCCATCGGCAGCGAGAACTTCGACTCGCTGGGACTGATCACGGACTTGGGCACGACGCTGACCGCAGGCAATTGGCAGTTCACCAGCGGCAGCGCCGCGGATCACGCCGTAGCGTCCTCACCTGAATTCGCTGTCTGGCTCAACAGTGACGAGGGTGCGAGCGACCGCGCCGTCGTCCTCAACTACAACGGCGTTCACATCACGAACTACACGATGAAGTCGGCCGACGGGACCAACTTCGAATTGGAGTCGTTCAAGATTGGGCAGAGTTTCGGTGCGACCCAGACTCTGACGATCGCCGCCTATTCCAATGGCGTTCAGGTCGTCGCACCGGAAGCGGTCAACCTAACCGCGTCCGACTCCACGGGGGGCATCAACTACGCGCTTGGGGGGAACGATGGGAGCGGGGCCTACGGCACGCTGACGTTCAGCAGCGCCTATGCGAACATCGATGAAATCCGCTTCGTCTTCGGCGGCACTTCGGACCTGCATATCGATCAAATCGTCGTCGCGCAGGTCGACGTCACGGCGCCCGTCTTCGTTTCCGCGGCGGTCAACGGCGCTACGCTGGTGATGACCTACAACGAGGCGAGCCCGCTCGACGCCGTCAATGCGCCCGCTGTCGGCCGCTTCGCGGTTATGGCCGACGGCGCTTCAGTCACCGTCAACTCCGTCGCCGTGAACGCCGCGGCCAAGACGGTCACACTGACGCTGCAGAGCGCGGTGACCGCGGGCCAGGCGGTGACGGTGGCCTACAGCGACCCGACCGGCGGCGACGACGTCAGCGCCATTCAGGACCTCAGCGGCAACGACGCCGCCTCGCTCCCCGCCACGAGCGTGACCAACAACACTGTGGACCCGGCGCCCTCGATCAGCGGCAACATCGCGGTTCCGGCCAATGGCAGCTATGCGGCGGGCCAGACGCTGAGCTTCACCGTCACCTTCGACGAGAACGTGACCGTGACCGGGACCGACAGCGTCCTGGGCCTGACCGTCGGCAGCACCGCGCGTGACGCGGCGTTCGTCTCCAAGACGGCCAACTCGATCACCTACGCCTACACGGTGCAGGCGGGCGAGACCGACGCCGACGGCATCGCGGTCGGCGGGATCACGCTGGGCGCGACCACCATCCGCGACGGCGCGGGCAACAACGCCAACCTGACCCTCAGCGGCCACGTGCCGTCGACCGTGGGGGTCCTGGTCGACACGACCGCGCCCGAAGTCGCCAGCGTCGGCGTGCCGTCGGGCGGCACCTATGCCGCCGGCCAGGCGCTGAGCTTCACCGTCAACTTCGACGAGAACGTCACCGTCGCCGGGACCGACAGCACGCTCGCCCTGACGATCGGCGCCACGGCGCGCACCGCCACCTATGCGTCGAAGACGGCCAACTCGATCACCTACAGCTACACGGTCCAGGCGGGGGATGCGGACGCCGACGGCATCACCGTGGGCGCGCTCTCGAAGGGCGCTTCGACCATCCGCGACGCGGCCGGCAACGACGCCGTCGTGACCTTGAACAGCGTGGGCTCGACTTCCGGCGTGCTGGTCGACGCCACCGTGCCGAGCGTCAGCGGCAATATCTCCGTTCCGACCGGCGGCATGTACATGGCGGGTCAGACGCTGAGCTTCACCGTCACGTTCGACGAGAACGTGACCTTGAGCGGCTCTCCCAGCACGCTCGGCCTGACCATCGGCGGCGCTGCGCGTAGCGCCGACATCACGGGCACGACGGGCAATTCGATCACCTACAGCTACACGGTGCAGGCAAGCGACAACGACGCCGACGGCATCTCCGTCACGGGCATCTCGCTGAACGGCGGGACGATCCGCGACAGCGCCGGCAACAACGCCAACCTGAGCCTCAGCGGCCACGTGCCGTCCACCGTGGGTGTCCTGGTCGACGGCGGCCCGCCCGCGGTCAGCGGCAATATCGCCGTCCCGGCCAATGGCAGCTACGGCGAAGGCGAGACCCTGACCTTCACCGTCACCTTCGACGAAAACGTCACGGTCACCGGCAGCGACAGCGTGCTGGGCCTGACCATCGGCAGCACCCCGCGCGAGGCGACCTTCGCCTCCAGCAGCGGCGCTTCGGTCACCTATACCTATACGGTGCAGCCGGGCGAGACCGACGCCAACGGCATCTCGGTCGGCGCCATCAATCTCAACACGAGCACGATCAAGGACGCCGCCGGCAACGACGCCAACCTGGCCCTCGGCGGCCACCTGCCGGCGACCAGCGGGATCCTGGTCGACACCTCGGCTCCGGGCGTCGCCAGCGTCAGCGTGCCGTCGAGCGCCACCTATGTGGCCGGGCAGAACCTCGACTTCACCGTCAACTTCGACGAGAACGTGACTGTCACCGGGACTGACAGCTCGATCGCCCTGACGGTCGGCAGCACGACGCGCAGCGCCGACTTCCATTCCAGCACCGGCTCCACCGTCACCTACCGCTATGTGGTCCAGGCCGGCGAGACGGACGCGAACGGCGTCACGATCGGCGCCCTGACGCTCGGCGGCAGCACGATCCGCGACGCCGCCGGCAACAACGCCGACACGACGCTGAACAGCGTCGGTTCGACTGTCGGCGTGCTGGTCGACGCCACCGTTCCGACGGTGAGCGGAAACATCTCCGTTCCGGCCAACGACTCCTACGTCGTGGGCGAGACGCTGAACTTCACCGTCACGTTCGACGAGGACGTGATCCTGAACGGCGCCCCCAGCACGCTCGGCCTGACCGTCGGCGGCGCGGCTCGTAGCGCATCGATCACCGGCACGACGACCAATTCGATCACCTACAGCTACACGGTGCAGGCCGGCGACAACGATGGCGACGGCATTGCGGTCAACGGCATCTCGCTGAACGGTGGGACGATCCGCGACGGCGCCGGCAACAACGCCAACCTCGCCCTTACCGGCCACGTCCCCGCCACGACCGGCGTGCTGGTGGACACCGCCGCGCCGTCCTTCACGAGCGCGACCGTCAACGGCGCCACGCTCGTCATGACCTATTCCGACGCCGGTCTGCTGGACGCGGGTCATGCGCCTGCGGCAGGCGCCTTCACCGTCATGGTGGGCGGCGCTCCGGTTTCGGTGAGCGCGGTCGCGGTCAATGGCGCGGCGCACACCGTCACCCTGACGCTGGCCTCGCCCGTCGCCGCTGGAGCGGCGGTCACGGTCGGGTATGTCGATCCGACCGCCGGCGACGACGTCAACGCCATCCAGGACGCCGGCGGCAACGATGCGGCGAGCCTCGCCGCCACAAGCGTCACCAATACGACAGCCGCGCCGCCGACGACGACGCCCACGACGCCGCCGGTCACGACGACGGTGGACGGCGTGCCGGTGCAGACGCAGACCAGCACGGCGTCGGACGGTTCCGTGAGCCAGATCGTGACCGTCCCGGTCGTCCAGCCCGGGCGCGTGGAGCAAGTCGGGAACAACACGGTCGCCGACATCCCGCTGGTGAAGGACAGCGCCGGCCAGGCGCTGCTCGCGCTGCAGGTCCCCGTCGGCTACGGCTTGCAGGCGAGCGGCTCGCCTCAGCCGAAGTCGGCCGGCGATGCGCTGACCGACCTGATCCGCGAGATCAGGGCGCACACCAACAGCGGCTCGCAGGATCAGGGACAACTGGGCGGCGCCGGGACGGACTTTGTGAACGGCCTCGGCGCCGGCACGCCCCTGCTGGTGCAGACCATCGTCACGACGGGCGCTGACACGACCCCGGGGGCTCAGCCGCTGACGATCAGCGGCCAGCCGCAGGCGGCGGGCCAGCCGCAGACCGCGCTGGTCATCGACGGCCGCTCCAACCCGGGCATCCACATCGAACTGCAGAACGTCGAGTTCGCCGCCATCATCGGCAGCGCGACCGTGACCGGCGGAGCGGGCTCCCAGCACGTCTGGGGCGACGGCGCGGCGCAGACCATCTTCCTGGGGGCGGACGACGACGTCCTGCACGGCGGCGGCGGCAACGACACGGTGGGCTCGGCCGGCGGCGACGACGAAGTCTACGGCGACGACGGCGACGACGTCGTGTTCGGCGGCGAGGGCGCGGACTTCGTGCACGGCAACGCCGGGAACGACACCGCCCGGGGCGATGCGGGCGACGACCTTGTCTATGGCGGCAAGGGCGACGACCAGGTTTTCGGCGGGGCAGACAACGACCTGCTGTTCGGCGACCTGGGCCAAGACACCTTGCAGGGCAACACCGGCCACGACACGCTTGATGGCGGCGCCGACAACGACCTGATGTTTGGCGGTCAGAACAACGACCTTCTGCTCGGCGGCGAGGGCGATGATCGTCTCAACGGCGATCTTGGGGACGACACCCTGCAGGGCAATGCCGGCCGCGATACGCTCGAAGGCGGCGCTGGAGCCGATTTCCTTTACGGTGGGCAGGATAATGACGTTCTGTCCGGTGGGGAGGGCGCTGACACCCTGTTCGGCGACCGCGGCGACGATACGCTGATCGGCGGCGCCGGCGCCGACCTCTTCGTGACCGCCGGCGGCAGGGGCGAGGACCAGGTCCTCGACTTCGCCGCGGGCGATCGTGTCGGCCTGCTGGCCGGGACCACCTACAGCGCAGCACAGGTGGGGGCGGACACCGTGATCACGCTGTCCGGCGGCGGGCACATGACCCTGGTCAATGTCCAGCTGTCGGGCTTGGGCGAGGGGTGGATCACGACGATCTGAGGCTAGCCGTCCGGAGCGGGCTCGAGGGCGCTGACATTGCCAAGCTTGGCCGGCGCGCCCATGGTCAGGGCATGGGAGACGGGCCTGAGCTGGACGCGGAGACCACGCAGCCTGCGCTGCGCGCCGAGTTGTTCGTTGGCGATGTCGGGCGATCGGTCGCCTTCTATCGGGACGTGCTCGGCTTCGACGTTCTGCGCGAGGCGCCTGGCGGCTATGTCTCCATCGGCCGGCGAGGAGCCGTCCTGGGCCTGAGTGCGGCGTCTCAGCTTCCAGCCGACCATCCGGTTCGCCCGGAGCCTGGCCACAGGGTCGGGCTCGGCGTTGAACTGGTCATTGAGGTCGAAGACGTCGCGGCCAGCCACGCCCGCGCCGTCGCCAGCCGGCAGCCGGGGATCTCGGGACTGGTCGAGCAGCCTTGGGGGCTGACCGACTTCCGCGTCCTGGATCCCGATGGGTTCTATGTGCGGGTCACGGGGCGATCAGCCTAGCGATCGCGCCAGCATCCGACTTTTGGCGTTTTCTTGAAGGCTGGAACGTCGGCTCTGCGCACGGAAGGCCCGCAATCGACCCATGGCGGACGTTCAGTGTCGCCAATGGATGGGCGCTGATAGACGAGCTTGCGCAGCCGCCTTGGCCTCACCGATGGTCAGGTAGCCGGCGGAGTCGATAGAAGTGAAGCTCGCATAGTAGAGAACCCCTAGCGGCCCCAGTGGACTGGGCTCCTCGCCCGGCGCCAGTTGGTCGTCTGCTTTCCCAAGCTCGTACCAATAGTCGAACGGGAGCGAGATGATCGCCACCGGCTTCTCGGCCGCGCCATCGTACAGCCAAGTGCCTTCGGCCACTTTCACCGCGTGATCTTCCCAACTCATCTGAGCAAGTTCGAAGTCCATGCCTGTGATGGCAAGGGTCCACCCTTCGCTGACATTCACGCGGACCGCATTCGGTCGATCCTGTACTGTCGACCCGACCCGTTAAGCACCGTCGCGGAAGCGTTGCCGGTCGCGGCGCCGCTCAGCAGAAAGGCCCTCGGCCATGGCCCGCACACCGCCCACCACAAAGCCCACCACGGATGAGCCTGCCCGGGTCGAGGGCATTTTCCGCTCGGGCTCGATGACCGCGATCGGGGTGGTGCTCGGCTTCTCGCTGGCCTTTCTGGTTCGCTGGAGCGGACTGCCTGGGCGTTGGGAGACTTCCGATCTGTTCGCCGTGACGGCCATCACCCTTGGCGTCGCCCTGCAGATCAAGGCGCTGGTCGATCTGCTGGCGGTGAAGTCGGTGTTCGTCGTCAACTACGAAAGGGCGGTGCGCATCTTCGTGGTCGGCCTGGTGTCGGTCGCCGTCGGTGTCATAGCGGCCATCTTCGGCCATATCGCCGGCTACGGCGGACTCGTTCTGCACGGCTGACGCCGGCTACGTCCGATTTCGACCCTAAGCGGACGTTCGCTTTGGTCCGCTCTCAGGTGGATCGCCGCCCGTGCTCAGGTATCGGCGCGCATGACTTTGCAATTGCCGAAGGGTGTAACGCGGGCAGGGAACAACATCCGCTGAGGACCTCCATGCGTGCTTTTCTGCTTGCGCTCGCCACCATCGGCAGCTTGGCCGCTGCAGCGCCGTCTCTCGCCCAGACCTTGAAGGTGAACCAAGATATCAGCATCGACGTCACCGGATTTAGCGGCGATCCGAAGATCCTGTCCGACATGGTGACCAAGATCGAGTCCCTGAACGGAGGTCGAGTGGCTGCGGTAACTTTTGACAACGTCGGCGGCGCGCCGGGCTACTCGGCCATCGTGTTGAATGGAGCGGACGTCAGGTTTTGGCGGCTCGACAGTCCGACCAGTGACGCAGTTGAGATTATCGGTGCGTCCGTTCCGTCGTGGATGTTGAACTGGAAGGCCCAACGGCGCGCGACCGCCGTCAAGGACGCCAAGGTTTCGCTAGCCGACGCGATCCGCACGGCACAAGCGGCACGGAAGGGCGCACCGGCGGTCGTGGCCGGCATTGCGAGAAGCGCCTCCAACCCGACCTCGGAGGTCCACGCCTACATGGTCGGAATCCTCAAAGACGGCCGGCTGGAGCGCGTCGCCGTGGACTCGCAATCGGGAAGGCCGATCGAGAATCCCGAGGCCCTGGAATGGTGACGGCTTCCTTCCACCCGTTGCGGACGTGCTGGCGGCAGAGCCGCCTATAGCTCCAGGAGGTAGGTCCGCGACCGCGATCGATCCGGACCTGCAGCCGGGGATCACGGGCGCGGCGCCAGGACCTTGGACCACCAGTAGGACCGGTCGAGCGGATGGAACGTGCTGGAATAGGCCGAGATCGCCGCGGTGTTGAAGTGAGCCGTGGAGATCCGCGCCCGGCGGAGGCCCAGACCGCGCATGCGCCGCAAGCCTTCCGCCAACAGGGCCCGAGCCAGCCTGCGCCCGCGAAAGTCGGGATGTGTTCCCATCGGCTCAAATATCCCGACACCCGAGCGTTCATCCGCCCAACAGATGCAGTTCGCGGCCAGAGCGCCGTCGGGCGCCAACGCTATGAGGTCGAGATCGGGCCGATAGATGGGCGATGTGCGCAGGCTCTCATAGGCGGTGGCCGAGAAGGTGGAGCGAGCGTTCGCGATGCCGATGTGGTCGAGCGCGCTCCAAGCGTCCCGATGAGAGGCGGCCCGCTGCTCGGGATCGACGCCTGAGCTGTCGCGCACCATGAAGCCGGGAGGGAGCTCGACGTCTGGGCCGGCCTGGGCGAGGTCGAGTTCAAAGTGGACGCTCTCCGGCCCGCCGCGCTCAAAGCCCAACCGCGACAAGCCGGCGATCCGCACCGGGTCGCCCTGGAACGCCCGGACCGAAAGCGTCGTGGTCTGGCCTGCGCCTCGGCTTCGCAGGAGCGAGTCCTCCGCCCACGCGATAATGTCCGGCAGCCAGAGTTCGCCGGTGGGCGTGGCCTCAAGCCAAAGCTGCCCGGGGCCGACGAACCAGGCGATCGCTTCAACAGCGCCTTGCCGATCCCAAAGCCTGATCGGACGCCGCGCGTCATACTGGTCGCGAAGCGCCCAGGCGACGTCGCCGGGATGCCAGGTGGAAGCTAGAGAAGATCGCTCGGCTAGCGACCGGCTGGCGAACTGCAGCAGGGCTTCCAGATCGCTTGCGCCGAGGTATGGCCGGCTGGTGGGCGCGACTGAGCGCAGAGGCCGCCCGACGCCGTTCGCTTCGAGATGAGCGCGCAAGACGGTCGCCGTCTCGACGATCTGACGCCAGCCATCGTCACCCAGGGCCGCCGCGCCGAATTTCTGAAGTTGCTCTCCTAGCCGATCGAGCAGCGGCTCTTCATTCGGGAACAGCCAGCTCCCCGCGCCTTGGCGCGGGTCATCGTGGATTTCCATATCGACGAGCAGGACATGGCGGGCCACCGCGAGGCGGCCTTCGGTGAGCCGATGATGGGTGAGCACCAGCAAGGCGAGATAGAGCCAGCGACGGTCGGGTTCGAGCCAAGCAAGCGGATTTACGGGTAGCTTCGCCATCGGGCCAAGCTGCCCTGCGAACGGCGTGGAATCCACCCGTGGCTGACGGGGCGCGGCTCGGTCGGCGTAGCTACGCTCAACTCCATCGGCGTCCGCTTCCCCGGCCGTGGGCTCACCTTGCCTAACCCGCGAGTGCTTCGGCCACGAGGTCAGGATGGGTCATCGCCAGGAAGCGGCCTCCCTCGCTTACGATCTCGAAATCGGCCCCAGGCAGCAGCTGACGCCAGTAGGTCAGGACCACCTCGGGCTCGTAGAGCACATCCGAAGCGCCAAGCAGGATGCGCCAGCCACGAGCGCCCTCGAAGGGCGGCGGCTTGCCAGCTCGAGAGATGGCGGCTTGCTCCCGCAGGAAACCCTCCCAGCGGCCGGTGGCGAACATGCGCACCGAGCGGAAGAAGTCCGCAACGATCTCAGGATCGCTGCTGGCCTTCTGGTCCGGCGGACTGCCGCGGGTCCACTGGATCATCATCTTGGAGAGCCGTTGGTGAGTGAGCTGGCCGGCCAGGAATGGCGCCAATACGCGGCCCACGGCTGGATTGCGGACCAGGGCGGTCTTGATGACGCCGAGCGGGCCGACACCGCGGCCGCTCAGGCGGTACGGCGGGCCGGGGTTGACCAGGACCACCCGTCCGATGGCGTCCGGCAGGGCGTGAGCCAGAGCGACCAGGAACTGGGCGGCGCCGCGAGAAACGATGTCGACCCGCCGGATCTTCAGGTGTGCAAGCACCTGGGGCACGTCGCCCACGGCCGCGCCGAAGGGGTCAGCGGCGGCCTCATGGTACGGCAGGGAATCAGACAGGCCGAAACCGGGCCGGTCGATCGAGATTGGTCGGTAGCCGGCCTGGTGGAGGGCGCGCAGCAGTTTCCGCGACACGATCCGGCTGGTCATCGAGGAATGGAGCACCAGCACCGGCTTGCCGGATGAGGGCCCGTAGTCGGAGAACGCAATCCGGCTGCCGTCCGGACGAAGCACGAAGCGCAGCGGTTCGGACTGATCCTCTACGTAGCCGACGCCACCGGCGGTGGCGTGGGTGAGCCATGACAAGGCGCGGGCTTCCACCAGCTTGCGCGCCAACTCAGCGCCCGAAGTGACCTGGAGGAGGGAGAAGGCGGCGTCGAGCTCCTTTTTCACCAGGGCCAGGCTGACGCCCATCAGCTCGGCGGCCTCTTCTCGCGTCGCGCCCTCGGCCAGCATGCCGGCGATCGCAATCTGACGTTCGCTGAGCCCCCAGACATCGGCCAGCACGCCGCTGGCTGCGCCCTGGCCAGGGAAGACCCCAAAGGCAAGCGTGGTCAGGCGGGTGACCAAGCCCGGCAGTCGCTGGGCGCCGACGCGCCTCATGGCCTCGGCCAGGGCCTCACGGGCGGTCTGGTAGGAAAGACCCAGATTCTCGGCCGCCGCCTTGATCGCCCCGGCCCGGATCGTCTCGAGAGCGACGCGGGTTTGCAGGCCATTCAAGCCATAGGCGACACAGGCGTCACGGAGGGGCGGAGCGTCGCTGTCGAGCGCGGTGGTCAGAACCACTACCGCGCGTGGGTGCGCCGCGGCGGCCTCGTGTATCTGGCGCGGCACTCGCCAGGTGGTGACGCGGTCGGCCGGCGCATAGGCGACAAGGCAGGTGGCGGGTTCGTCGTCGCGTTCGATGCAGACCCAAGCCGGGTCCGCGCCCGCAGCGAAATCGGCCAAACGGAGCTTGTCCACCAGGTGTTCAAAGCCGCCGTCCTCGAAGGCGGGGGTGGCCGCGCAACGGTGTCCCCGGGAATCATACACCGCCGCCGCGACGGTGCGCGCATCGATGATCGGAAGGCCCACGACGTCCAGATGACCGAAGACTGGGGCGGCGACCTCGCGGGCCCAGGAAGGCGATGTCTCGTCCGCCAGCGCCTGTTCGAGCTCGTCGACCCAAACGCCCAGAGTGCGGCCGAGGGCATGCGCCTCCAGCGGCAAAATCCTGCCTGACTCCAAAGCCAACTGTCGCCCCCCACGCGAACCCTGCAAGGCCGTTCGCCGGAGGCGCGAAGCGCCCCCAAAGAGGACCCTACAAACGGATATTGCGGCTCAGGCCGCGATTTTGACAACTTGGCCCGAAGGCCTGCCACCGCGGATCGCGACAGCACGAGGGGGTTTCAGGCTACACGGGGGGAGTTAATGACGAATTTCAAAAATCGATTCATCGGCCTGCTGGCCACCACGGCGGTGGTCACTGGCGTGACCGCGACTGGCGCGGCTGCAGCGGAAGAAGACACTCTGGCCTGGAGTTCGGCGTACGCGGGGGTGGGCGTCTGCCAGGTCGGCGTGACCTGCGGACAGCCGAACGGCGTCAATTGGGTCGCGCGGCGACAGGTTTCCGACAGCGACGTGCTCACTTACTCGACCACCGTCGGGCCGCAGGACTACCTCGGCGTCACGAACGGCGGCTACTTCGGCAATGCGTGGGCCTCCGCCGAAGCCGGCCAAGGGCTGCTGGCGCTGCCGGAGTTGCACGCCTACGCCGAGAGCCGGTCAATCGGACTTGGGTACATGAGCAATCCCTTCATCGGGGTCGACGTGGCCCTGGTGCAAGCGGTGCAGGCCTACACCAACACCTCTGGACGCGATCTCATCATCCCGCTGAGCGCCTTTCAGGGCGTGGTGGATTTCGGCATGAGCGGCGCCCCCGGCACTGTGTCGGCGGGGATTGCGGTCCTGACTGATGTGATCGCGCGCGACCCTGCCGTCGCGAGTCTGTGGTCGGCGGCGGGCGGAATTGGCCACTTCGGCGAGTTCTCCGCTGGTTGCGGCACGGCCGGCGCACTGGCCTTCGGCCAGTCGGGCGCGATGAACTTCAATCCTGGCCCTCAGACCCAGTATCTGAACGTCGCGGCCAGCTCCTGCGGCGGCGACTCCTTCACCCTGGCGGCTGACGAGACATTCTATGTCTGGGCCCGCCTCGGGGTATCGCACAGCGCTCAGGGCGCGACCGACGCGTCCCATACTTTCAACGTGTCCATCGCTCCCGTCTACCAGGACGAAGTCGAGCAGAACCTCGCTCCGGCCCTCAGACTCGCCAGCGGCGCTAACCTGGACATCCCGATCTCACCCGTTCCTGAGCCAAGTACGTGGGCGCTGATGATCACCGGCTTCGGTGCAGCCGGCGCGGCCCTGCGCCGTCGAAAGAGCTTCGCGGTCTGAGCAAAGCGGACGCCTCCGCAAGGTCCGGTCAACGGATCGCGGAGGCTACCAAGCCTAGCTCAGTGGTTCGCCACGCTGGAAGGCGGCGACGCGGGGGGCGTGGTAGGCGCTGACCACGTCGTTGCGCGGGGTGGCCTGGACGTAGACGTCGATCTCGGCGAGCAGGGCGTCCCAGGCCTGGGCCAACGGCGGGGTGAAGGCTGGGCCGAGCACCTCGCGGACGGCGTCGCGGACCACGGTGAAGAAGGTGGCGAACACGTCGCGCGGGACGTCGTAGCCCTCGTGGGTGATGATCTCGGTCTCGATCATGTGGTCGGCGTAGCGGCGCTCGCCGATGAAATCGAGGATCGCGGCGAAGGTGCGCGACAGCATCTCGCCCTTGATGGCGCCCGTGGTGTCGCGCCAGAAGTAGGGCTCCATGTGCGGCTGGAGCTCGAACAGCCGCTTGTAGACGATGGGCGTCGGGTCTTCGCAGAGCTCGGCCAGCTGTTCCAGGCTGGCCTCGATTTCCGCGGCGCGCGCAAAGGCAGGGGCTTTCGACATCTGTTTCTCCCGTGGGTCTCTGAGGACCTTGGCGAGGAGCCTAGACCGGTCGCGGGCGGCTCGAAACGGATGATCTTGGAATTCACGACATAACCAGGTGTTATGTCCGTGATGGCCGAACATGCGAAAACGAAGGGTGCCGGCGCGGCGCGGCGGCAGGTCGCCCAGACCCTGCGGCAGACCAACCTCGACCTGCTGCCGATCCTGCTGTCGCTGCTGCGGACCCGCAGCGTGACGGCCAGCGCCCGCGAGCTGGGCATCAGCCAGCCGGCGGTCAGCAAGGCGTTGCGCCAGTTGCGCGAGGCGTTCGCCGACGACCTGATCGTCTCCCGCGGGCGGGAGGCCAAGCTCACCGAGCGCGGGCAGGCGATCCTGGGACCGCTGGGGGCGATCCTCTGGGACCTGGAGCTGCTGTATGAGCCGCCGCGGGCGTTCGAGCCGAAGAGCGAGGCGCTGCGCATCGTCATCCGCACCGCCGACTATGTGACCGTGCTGCTGGCCCCGCAGCTGGCGAGGCTGTGCGCCCAGGAGGCGCCGCGGGTCGACCTGCGGTTCCTGGAACAGACTCCGGGCGAGACCGAGGACCGCGACCAGATCGACTTCTTCATCGTGCCGCGCCCAGTCGGGCGGACCTTCGGCAAGCGGATGGAGCGGATGGCGCTGTGGCGTGACGAGATGGTCTGCATCGCTGCGCGCCGCGACGCGCGGTGGGGCGAGGTGATCACCCCTGCCGAGTTTCGCGCCGCGCGACAGGTGGTCTACCAGGTCGGCGAGCGTAGCGCCCTGGCGCGGGCCGGGCTGATCCAGCCGACCTCGGTGCTGGAGGTCGCGCCGGTCTGCGAGGTGCCGAACTTCCTGGTGATGGGAGCGATCGTCGAAGAGGCTGAAGGTCTGGCGCTCGTGCCCCGCAAGCTGGCCCAGGAGCTGGCCCGCTCACGCGACATCCGGCTGCTGGAGATCGAGTTTCCTGACCGGCGGCTGGACATCGACGCCTTCTGGAGCCAGGCGGCGGGGGCGCGGCGCGGTCACGCTTGGTTCCAGGGGCTGCTGGCCCGCGCCGCCGCGCAGCTGCCGGCCTAGGGGCGGGAGGCGACCAAGGCGGAGGCCCTGGTCGCCGGTTCGCGCCCTACTTGGAGGGGCTGGTGTCCGGAGTGTTGGCCGTCGTCGCGCCGCCGTCGGCGTTGCCGGCCTGTTGTTCGATAGCATCGGCCTGGGCGTTGAGTTGCTTTTCGGCCGCTTCGTTGTGGGTGGCGGCGGCCTGCGCTTCGAGGGCGTCGGCCTGCTTCTCAGCCACCTTGTCCTGGGGGCTGTTGCAGGCGGTAAGCATCAGCGCCGCGGCGCCGGCCGTAATGAGCATCAGGTTTCGCACGGGGTTACCTCTCGATTTCGTTACCTGAGTGATAGCGCCGGGCTGGCGCAAAGGTTCACTCGAACGTGAGCGGCGCCCCCCGTGGGCCTAGAGCTTTCGGCCGAGGTGCTTCTCAACTTGGCGGCGTTCCCACGCCCCGTCGAGGAACGGCACGAAGGAGAATACGCTGGCGCCGTGGGCCAGGAGGCCTAGGCCCCAACCGAGCGCCGGCCAGACGAACCACAGGTACTGCGGGTAGCCCATCAGGTTGATGACGGCGAGGATCGGGATGACGATCAGGTACTGGGTCAGGTGGACGTAGAACGCCTTGACCTTGCGCACGTGGGCGAGGGCCAGGGCTTCATCGGGCCGGACGTCTTGCATGATATCGGGGCGGGTCGTGTCCATGGACGGCTCCTTCAAGCGGTCGAGGTCTGTTTCAAAGACCGCCGCGAGGGCGTTCATGGTCTCGAGGCTGCCGGGCTGGCCGCGCTCGAGCCGCTGAACGGTGCGGACGCTGAGGCCCGATACTTCTGCGAGCTGTTCCTGGGACCAGCCTTTTTGCAGTCGCAGCTTCTGGATCAGCATGTCCAAAGTCCTCGTCGGAGATCGCCCCGACCGTGAAGGATGAAGGCCTGTCGGCTCCACGTCAGCAACCCGCCAGCCGCCCGCCAGCAACGCGACGGCAGGGCGACAGGACCCCGACAGACTAGGCCGAGCAAGCCGCCGCGCCAACTTGTCGCGACCCTGGACAAGGCCGCGGCGGCGGGTCAGACGTTGACCGGGGCGCAGAGCGTTTCGCACGAGGTGAGTTTGAAGACGTTGGCGGTCATCGCCCTGAAGGGGGGCTCGGGGAAGACCACGGTGGCGACCCACCTGGCGCTGGCCGCGCACCTGCGGGGGACGCAGGCGCTGCTGGTCGACACTGATCCGCAGAACTCGGCGCGCGACATCCTGGAGACGCGCGAAGGCGGCGGCCCGGAGGTGGTGAGCGCCACCGCGCGCAACGTGCTGGCCGCGCAGTTCGGGGCGCTGTCACAGGGCAAGGAGCTGCTGATCATCGACACCGCGGCCGGCGCCGTGGAATCGGTCGGCGAGGCGGTGGTGCTGGCCGACTTCGCGCTGATGGTGGTGCGCCCGACCCTGATCGACCTGTCGGGGCTGGCGCGGACGCTGAGCCTGGTGCGCAAGATCGGCAAGCCGTCGGCGGTGGTGATGAACCAGGCCCCGGTGGCGCGCGGCAACATCGAGGCGCCGCTGGTCAAGCGGGCGATGAAGGGACTGGACTACATGCGCGCCGACGTCGCCCCGGCGATCCTGCGCTCGCGCTCGATCTATCAGACGGCGCTGGAGCGGGGCCGTTCGGCCGAGGAGTCGCCCGACCGCGCCGCGGCGGGTGAGATCGCCGCGCTGTGGGACTTCGTCGACGGCCGGCTGCGCGCCCTGCCGGCGGCGCAGGTCAGGGACGGGCTCAGCGCCTGACCGCGCGCAGCAGGAATCGCGAATAGGTGAAGCGCAGCGGGCCGCCCTGGCGATGCAGCCCGAGCAGCGTTTGCGCGTGGGTCTCGACATCGAAGCCTTCGATCACCCAGGGGATGGCGGTCAGGAAGTAGGCCAGGGCCCCGACGTCGGCGAAGGTCACCGGGCCGCGCCAGGCCTGCGCCAGTTCGACCTCGCAGCCGAGCTCGGTGAAAGCCTTGGCGGCGGCCTCGAGCGTGTTGCCTGGATAGGCGAGCTGCGCGCCGAACGCGGCGGCCAGGTCGCCCAGATTGTCGCCGCCGACCTGCTGGGTCAGGAACACGCCGCCGGGTTTCAGGACCCGGCGCATCTCGGCCGGGCGAAAGCCCCCGTGGCGGTTGAGGATCAGGTCGAAAGCGGCGCCTTCGAACGGCATGCCCGAGGCGGTGTTGGCCCGGTGGACCTGGACGCCCAACGGCTCCAGCCGTGCGCGGGCGACCGGCAGGTTGGGCGCATAGCCCTCGACCGCCGTGGCGCGGCCGGGGAACGGGGCGAAGGACGAAAACACCTCGCCGCCGCCGGTGGCGATGTCGAGGATGTCGTGGGACCGGGCGACCGCGGCGCGGGCGAGGTCCGGATAGGACCACGGCGGATCGGCTTCGATCATGCGGCCGTCGAGATAAGAGAAGTCCCAGCCGGCGAACGGCGCGGCGGCGTCGCGCTTCCACTGTTCGATGAGGGCGTCGGAGGTCATGGCGAGCACTGTGCTGGGGGTGGCGCTGCGGCGCAACGGCCCCGCTCGGGCTTTGTTTTTCCAAGCTTCAGCATGTATGCCGGTCGCGCCCGGGGAGGGGCGCGTGCACGATGTCGCGGATGCTGCGGGCATTCCTGGAGAACGAGAGCGGCATCCGGCGCTTCCTGTCGCGGCTGGTGCGCCGGCCGCAGGACGTGGACGACCTGACCCAGGAAACCTTCCTGCGGGCCTATGCGGCCGAGGGCGATCAAGACGTCGCCGCGCCGCGCGCCTACCTCTATCGCGTGGCCAAGAACCTGGCGCTCAACGAGAAGGTACGGCACGCCAACACCCGCACCTCGTCGCTGGAGGACGAGGCGCAGCCGCCGCAGGACGTGCAGGCGCCGTCGGGCGAGGCCCACGTTTATGGCCGCCAGAAGCTGGAGCTGTTCGCTGAGGCGGTCGACACGCTGCCGCCGCAGTGCCGCGAGGTGTTCCTGCTGCGCAAGGTGCATGGGCTGTCGCAGAAGGAGGTGGCGCGCCGGCTCGGGGTCTCGGAGGGGACGGTGGAGAAGCACGTCGCCGCGGGGCTCGTGAAGTGCGCGCAGTACCTGCGCCAGCGGGGCTATGATGCGGGACGGGTCAAGGCCCCCGAAGCGGCGCGGGCCCAGGCAAGGAGCGGCCGCGATGTCTGACAAGATCGTCCGCTTGGTCCATTCCAACGTCGTGCAGGAGGAAGCTGCGGCCTGGATCGCGCGCCTCGACCGCGAGGGCCCGCGTCCTGAACTGGTGGCGGAGTTCGAGGTCTGGCAGGCGCAGAGCCCGCGCCATGCGCAGGCCGCCCAGGACCTGGCCGCGCTGTGGACCGATCTCGACGCCCTGGCCGAGACTGCGCCAGCCCCTGCCGTGAAGGCGAGCGGGCGGCGGCGGGTTCTGGCGGCGGGGGCGGCGATGGCCGCGAGCGTGGCGCTGGCCGCTGGTCTGTGGATGGCGCAACGGCCTGCCGCGGCGCCGACCCTCTATGACGCGCCGGTCGGGACCCACCGGCTGATCGCGCTGGCGGATGGATCGAAGATCGACCTCAACACCGGCGGTCAGGTGGAGGTGCGCTACACCGGCAAGTCCCGTGACATCCGGCTGCTGAAGGGCGAGGCCTATTTCGAGGTGGTGCCCGACGCGGCGCGGCCGTTCTCGGTCTACGCCCAGAGCGGAGTGGTGCGGGCGCTGGGCACCGCCTTCGCGGTGCGGCTCGACGGCGGCGAGGTCGAGGTGACCCTGACCAAGGGCGTGGTCGAACTGGCCAAGCTGGACGCGCCCGCGAGTCTGGAGCAGGCCGCCGCCGCCCCGCGTCGGCGGCTAGCGACGCTGTCGGCGGCGATGGGAGCCGAGAGCGCGACGATCGCCCCGGACGGCGCGCTCAGCCGCGAGGCCGGAACCGAAGAGGCCGACCGCAAGCTGGCCTGGCGGCGAGGAATGCTCGTGTTCGCCGGAGAGACCCTGCCCGAGGTGGTGGCCGACGTCTCGCGCTACACCGACGTCGATATCGAGATCGCCGATCCGGCCCTGAACGATCTGCGGGTGGCGGGCAATTTCAAGGCCGGCGAGGTCGAGGCCATGCTCGAGGCGCTGCAGACCGGGTTCGGGGTGCGCGTCGAGCGGGCCGGCGACAAGCGCGTGAGGCTGTCCGCAGGTTCGTGACCGCTTCGCCAGTCCCCGCGTTCGGCCCGTCGCGCCCGCGCCGCAAAAAAGTTTCGTCGGCCGCTGGGGGATTTTCGGCGCTGATCTGTCCTTCCCGCCATGGCCGGTGGCCAGGCGCAGCTGTGAGCCGAACACCAGGCCAGGACATGGGGGCCGTGCGGCGCCTGGCCTGCGGCGTCCTGCTGGCGGGCCTGGCGCTGGCTGCGGTGTCGTCGGGGACAGCGGCTGCACAGACGCGGACCTCGGGCTCGGCGGCGCGGTGCGACGTGAAGATCGCCGAGCCGACGTTGGGCCAGGCGCTCGCGGCGCTGTCGCGCCAATGCGGCGCGCCGCTGCTCTACCCCTATGACCTGGCGATGACGCGGGGCGTGAGCCCCGTCCGTGGACGCTACACAGTCGACGAAGCCCTGCGGGTGATGCTGCAGGGACTGCCTCTCACCGGTGAACAAACGGCCAGCGGGACCATCACGGTCTCTCGGTCGGACAGCATCGGGGAGAGAAACATGTATCGAGCAGGATCCTGGATGGCGGGCGTCTCGGCGCTGGCCATGGCGTTCGGCGCGGCCCAGGCGCAGGCGGCGGAAGAGGCACCGACCACGGTCGATGAGCTCATCGTGACGGCGACCAAGCGGGCCGAGCCGCTGCAGAAGGTGCCGCTGAGCATCTCGGCGATCAGCGGCGAGCAGTTGTCGGACCGCGGGGTGGAGAGTTTCGCCGACCTGGCACGGACCGTCCCGGGCGTGGTGCAGACCGGCAACGCCAGCTTCGCCAAGTTCGCGGTGCGCGGCATCTCGACCTCGAACACGACGTCCAGCCCCGGCGAGCAGAAGGCGGTGGCGGTCTATATGGACGACCTGCCGCTGACGTCGTTCTCGATCCTGACGCCGGAGATCCGGCCCTACGACATCAGTCGGGTCGAGGTGCTGCGCGGGCCGCAGGGAACGCTGTTCGGCTCCGGCACCCTGACCGGGGCGGTCCGCTTCATCACCAATAAGCCGGACGCCGGCGGTTTCGACGCCAGCGTCGACGTCGATCTGGGCGACACCCAGGGCGGCGGCGGTCGCGGCCGCTACAACGGCATGATCAATTTGCCGATCGTCGAGGACGAGCTGGCGGTGCGCCTGGTCGGCTACTACCGCGACGAGGGGGGCTACATCTCCAACGACGTTCGCGGTGAGAAGAACGTCGACAACGCGCGCGGCTGGGGCGCGCGCGGCGGCCTGCGCTGGACGCCGAACGACCTGTTCAGCGCCACCCTGACGGCGACCTACGACAAGAACGAAATCGGCGACGCTTCGGCCTTCGACCCGGCGGCGGGCTTCCGCAAGGCGACCTCGCGCATTCCGTTCGAGGCCGACATCGAGCTGACCAGCGTCAACGCGGTGCTGGCCTATGACCTGGGCTGGGCGGACCTGAGTTCGTCGACGACCTTTGCACGGGCCGACACCGCCTGGCAGCTGGACGTCGACACGGTGCTGGCCCCGCTGGTGCAGTTCTATTTCGGCGAACAGATCGTCACCGACAGCTTCGTCGAGGACCTGCGGCTGGTCTCGAAGGGCGGCGAGCGTTTCGACTGGGTGGTCGGGGCCTTTTATCTCGACCAGAAGTCCGACTTCCTGGATGTGACCTTCGCCTCGCAATCGTATCTGAGCGCCATGGGCATCAGCGGCCTGCCGGCGACGCTGAACCGCTTCAGCCCGGGCGGCGACTACGCCCGCGATGTGCGCAAGCGGAAGAACTACGAGGCGGCGCTCTACGGCGAGGGCACCTACAATTTCACCGACACCCTGTCGCTGACCGGCGGCCTGCGGATCACCAACTACGAGTACAGCGACCGTGCGCTGGACGGCTACAACGCCACCACCAACTTCCTGACCGCGGTGTTCACCGGCGGGAACCAGGCGATCGAGCTGACCCCGACGCCGGCGGCGTACCTGACCACCGGCCGCAAGACCAAGACCACCGGCAAGGTCAGCCTGAACTGGCGGCCGACCTCGGAGGCGACGCTCTACGCCCTGGCTTCGCAGGGCTTCCGGCGCGGACATCCCAACGGTGGCTCGTCGCTGAACGGCGGCAAGAGCGCCGTGGACCCGAGCGACCCGACCATCGTGCCGGCGGCGGCCGAGGCGGACTCGCTGTGGAACTACGAGCTGGGGGCCAAGACCTCGTGGCTGAACGGCCGGCTGATCGCCAACGTCGCGGCCTACTACATTCCCTGGGGCCCGATGCAGGTCAGCCTGGTGCGCCAGTCCGACAGCGCCCCGTTCGTCGGCAACATCGGGAAGGCGGTATCGCAGGGCGTTGAGGTCGAGCTGCGCGCGCGGCCGACCTATGGGCTGGACCTGGGGCTGAACCTGACCCTGCAGGACGCCAAGGTGACGTCGGTCAATCCGACCGAGGCGCTGATCTCCGGCGCCGTCGACGGCGCGCGGCTGGCCTCGCCGAACTTCCAGGCCCAGGGCTTCGCACGCTACACCTGGGAGCTGGCCGGCGGCGACGAAGTCTATGTGCAGGCGGCCGCCCAGCACGTCGGCTCGTATCCGAACTCGTTCCCGAACACGCCCGGCGTCGGGACCCCAAGCCCGAACTTCTTCAAGGTCCCGTCCTACGAGAACCTCGACCTGGCGGCGGGCTGGAGCCGCGGCGACCTGAAGCTCGTCGTCTATGGCGAGAACGTGCTGAACAACGACACCTACGTCGGGATCAACGCGTCGGGCTCGGCGACCAGCCGCTACTCGATCCTGCGGCCGCGCACGCTCGGCGTGCGGGTCGGCTGGAAATACTGACCGGCAAGGCCCGTCCCGGCCGCCGAGCCGGGACGGGCGCTTCCCAAAAATTCCAAGGAACACCCGATGGCTGACACTTGCCTGCGCGCCAAGCGCGCCTGGAGCGCCGCCGTGGCCGGCGCGAGCCTCGCCCTGGCGGCGACCCCGACCCATGGCGCCGACCTCCTGCGCCAGACACCGCTGGGCGCTCTGCGTGGGCAGAGCGACGGGGCGGTCGAGAGCTACAAGGGCGTGCCCTACGCTACGCCGCCGGTCGGCGAACTGCGCTGGAAGCCTCCGGTGGCTCAGACGCCTTGGGCCGGGGTGCGGACGGCCAGCGGGTTCGCGCCGGCCTGCCTGCAGCCGTCCTCGCCGATCGCATTCTACAAGGACGATCCGCCGAGCCAGAGCGAGGATTGCCTCTACCTGAACGTCTGGGCGCCGGTGGGCGCGCGCAAGGCGCCGGTGATCGTCTGGATCCATGGCGGCTCGCTGATGATGGGCACGGCGAGCACGCCGCACCACGACGGCCGGGCGCTGGCCGCCAAGGGCGCGGTGGTGGTGACGATCAACTACCGACTCGGCGTGTTCGGCTATCTGGCTCACCCCGAGCTGACGGCGGAGTCGGCGCAGGGCGCGTCGGGCAACTACGGCACGCTGGACCAGATCGAGGCGCTGCGATGGGTGCGGCGGAACGTCGAGGCGTTCGGCGGCGATCCCGAGGCGGTGACGGTGATGGGCGAGTCGGCCGGGGCGCTCAGCGCCGCGCAACTGATGGCCAGCCCGCTGGCGCGAGGGCTGTTCCAACGAGCCATCGCACAGAGTGTCTATCTGCCGGCCATGCCGGAGCTGAAGGCGGCGCGGTTCGGGATCCCGGCTGCCGAGGAGGCGGGTCAGGCGTTCGGGGAAAAGGCTGGCGACGGGCGGTTGGCCGCCCTGCGGGCGATGCCGGCGCCGGCGCTGCTGGCCGCGGCGGCGAGCCAGTTCTTCATGCCGCAGGGAACAATCGACGGCTGGGTGCATAAGGGCCAACTGGTCGATGTGTTCGAGCGTGGCGAGCAGGCGCCGGTCCCGCTGCTGGTGGGCTTCAACAGCGGCGAGGTGCGAGCGTTCGACGGGCCGTTCGGACCGCCGGTCCCGGCCGACGCGGACGCCTATCGGGCCGCGGTACGTGCCCGTTACTGCGAGCAGTCGGAGGAGTATCTGAGGCTCTATCCGGCCGAGCGGCCGCGGGACGGGGCGTTCGATGCGGCCCGCGACGCCTTCTACGCTTGGGCGGCGATGCGGCTGGCGAGCGACCAGGCCGGCAAGGGCGGCGCTTACCTCTACTACTTCGATCACGTCTATCCGTCGGCCGCCGAGCGGGGGCTGGGCGCGTTTCACGCCAGCGAAGTGCCGTTCGTGTTCGGCGAGGTCGGACCGGGGGCCACGGTTCCGGAGAACTGGCCGGCGCCGCCGAGCAGTGCGCGGGACGTCGCCGTCTCGCAGGCGATGATGGACTACTGGGTGGGCTTTGCGCGCACGGGCCGGCCGCAGGCGGCGGGGCGGGCCGACTGGCCGGCGTTCAGCGCCAAGGCGCGCGGCTACATGCGGTTCGGCGACGACGGGGCGAAGGCCGAGGGCGACCTGCTGCCGGGCGTCTTCGAGTTCCTCGACGACGTCGTGCAGAGCCGGCGGCGCAGCGGCGATGCGAGCTGGGAGATGTGGAACACCGGCCTGGCCGCGCCGGTCGCCAAGGACTGCGCCGGGGCCTAGGCCGCCGGCGGGGCGGCGGTGCTGGCGCGGACGACCAGGCGGTGGGGCAGGGTGACCTGCTGCAGGGTGGTGGCGCGGCCCTTAAGGATGTCGAGCAGCAGGCGCACGACTTCGTGGCCGATGGCGTCCATCGGCTGGCTGACCGTGGTCAGTTGCGGGGCCAGGTACTCGGCGAAGCGGATGTCGTCGAAGCCGACCAACGAGACGTCGCGCGGGCAGACGAGGCCGGCGCGGCGGATCGCCTCCAGCGCGCCCATGGCCATTTCGTCGCTGAAGCAGAAGATCGCGGTCGGGCGCAGCGGCCGGGCCAGCAGCTCGGTGGCCTGCAGCAGGCCGGACTCGATGGTGAAGTCGCCAGTGATGACTTGCAGCGCGTCGGCCTGGCCGTGACGTTCGGCGGCGGCGCGCACGCCGGCCAGGCGGTCGGCGCTGAGCGGGCTGGCCAGCGGGCCGGTGATCACCCCGACGCGGACGTGGCCGAGGCCGTAGAGGTGGTCCATCACCTCCTGGGCGGCGGCGGTGTTGTCGATGTGGGCGCTGGCGACGCCGAGGTCGGGCGCGAACTCGCAGCCGTTGACGATCGGGGTGCGCGGGCCCATCGCCGCGACCATGTCGGCCAGGGTGTCGGGCAGCCGGTGGCCGAGGAAGATCAGGCCGTCGGCCTCCTTGCGGCGGAGCATGGTGGCGTACTGCTCCTCGCGCTCCTCCTGGTGGCGGGTGTCGCCGAGCAGCACCGAGTAGCCGGCCGCATGGGCGGCTTCTTCGACCCCGCGGATGACCCGCGAAAAGAATGGGTTGGAGATGTCCGGCACGGTGACCAGGATCTTCTCGGTGCGCAGGGTGCGCAGGCTCTTGGCCGCGAAGTTCGGCTCGTAGCCAAGGCGGGCGACCGCCTCCATGACCTTCTGCCGGGTGCCTTCCAATACGAGGTCGGGGGCGCTGAACACCCGTGAAACCGTCGCGGTGGAGACCCCCGCGTCGCGCGCGACATCTTGAATGGTAGGCATCGGCGCGACACTGGCGAGAAGCGCCCGTCATTACAAGGCGGAGGTTGGCCAGGGGCCGCTGCACAATGCAGTTGCCGCGCGAAAGGGCGGCTGTTACGGATGATTTCGATTACATCAGCGCGAGCGCGGGCCGATTCAGGGCCGTAGACGCCGCCGCGAAAGCCGGTCGGGGAGGGCCAGGAAGATGACGACGAACGTTCGGCTATTCCTGATGATGGTGCTGCAGCTGGCCATCTGGGGCGCCTGGGCGCCGAAGCTGTTCCCCTACATGTCGATGCTGGGCTTCGAGGCCTGGCAGCAGTCGCTGGTCGGCAGCTCGTGGGGCGTGGCCGCGCTGGTCGGCATCTTCTTCTCCAACCAGTTCGCCGACCGCAACTTCTCGGCCGAGCGGTTCCTGGCCGCCAGCCACCTGATCGGCGGCCTGGCGCTGGTGGGCGTGGCGTTCTCGACCAGCTTCTGGCCGTTCTTCGCCTGCTACCTGATCTACAGCCTGCTCTATGTGCCGACCCTGTCGGTGTCGAACTCGATCGCCTTCGCCAACCTGCGCGACCCGGCGGCCGACTTCGGGACGGTGCGGATGGGCGGCACGGTCGGCTGGGTGATGGTCAGCTGGCCGTTCGTGTTCCTGCTGGGCGCGCACGCCACGGCCGAGCAGGTGCGCTGGATCTTCCTGGTCGCGGCGCTGATCTCGTTCGCCGCCGCCGGCTATTCGCTGACCCTGCCGCACACCCCGCCGCGCAAGGAAGCGGCCGGGATCGACAAGCTGGCCTGGCGTCGGGCGTTGACCCTGCTGGGCACGCCGTTCGTGCTGGTGCTGTTCATCGTCACCTTCATCGATTCCGTGATCCACAACGGCTACTTCGTGGTTTCGGACGCCTTCCTGACCGACCGCGTCGGCATCGCCGGCAACCTTTCCATGGTGGTGCTGAGCCTGGGCCAGGTGGCCGAGATCCTGACCATGTTCCTGCTGGGCCGGGTGCTGATCCGGCTGGGCTGGAAGGTGACGATGATCGTCGGCATCCTGGGCCACGCGGCGCGGTTCGCGGTGTTCGCCTTCTTCGCCGACAGCATCCCGGTGATCGTGGCCGTGCAGCTGCTGCACGGGATCTGCTACGCCTTCTTCTTCGCCACCGTGTACATCTTCGTCGATGCGGTGTTCCCCAAGGACGTGCGCTCGAGCGCCCAGGGGCTGTTCAACCTGCTGATTCTCGGGGTCGGCAATGTGGTGGCGAGCTTCCTGTTCCCGGCGCTGATGGGCCGCCTGACGACCAGCGTCACCGGCGCGGACGGCGTGGCGCGCAACGTCGTCGACTATCCGGCCCTGTTCATGGTCCCGACCGGCCTGGCGCTGGCGGCGGTCGTGCTGCTGGCCCTGTTCTTCCGGCCGCCGACCCGCGGACCCGTCGCCGCCGACAAACAGGCGAGCGACCAGCCCCTGACCACTAGCGTCGCCGCGCCGCGCTGACGGCTGCGCGAGAAGGAGACCCGAGATGACACAAGGATTTCAGCGGCGCAGTGTGCTGGCGGGATTGGCAGGAATGGGAGCGGCCATGACGGGAATTGCGAACGCCAATGCGGCGGGCGGTAAGTTGTTCTTCCAGCGGCACGGCCTGCCGATCGGGCTGCAGCTCTACACGCTGGGTTCGGATGCGGCGAAGGACCTAGACGGCACGCTCGCCCAGGTCGCCAAGATCGGTTACCGCAACATCGAGCTGGCCGGCCTGCTGGGCAAGACGGCGGCGGAGATGAAGGCGGCGATGGACCGCGCCGGGCTCACCTGCACCAGCGCCCACGTTCAGGGCCGGGCGATGGGGCCGCAGACGTTCAGCGGCGACCTTGGCAAGCTGGCCGACGATCTGAACGTGCTGGGCGTGAAGTCGGCGGTGATGCCGCTGTTCTACCTTCCCGACCGCTTCGAGCTGAAGCCGCTGGCGGGCGAGGACGGTCCGACCTTCCTGAGCCGGCTGGCCGGGCAGATGACGCTCGACGACTGGAAGTGGAACGCCGACTTCCTGAACCAGAAGGCTCAGGCGCTGAAGAGCGCCGGCATCGCGGTCGGCTATCACAACCACAACAACGAGTTCGCGCCGATCGACGGCACGACGGGCATGGACGTCCTGCTGAAGGAGACCGATCCGTCGCTGGTGACCTTCGAGATGGACGCTGGTTGGGTGACCGCGGCGGGATACGACCCCTTCGCGCTGCTCAAGGAGCACAAGGGCCGCTTCACCCTGATGCACGTGAAGGACATCAAGGCGACCACCAAGTCGAACTTCGTGCTCAAGCAGGACCCGACCGAGGTCGGCAGCGGCATGATCGACTGGAAGAAGCTGCTGCCAGCGGCCTACGAGTCCGGCGTGCGCCAGTTCTTCGTCGAGCAGGAGCCGCCGTTCGCCCATCCGCGCATCGAGTCCACGAAGATCAGCCACGACTATCTGGCGAGCGTGGCGGCCTGATGACGCGTGGAGTTCCCCTGCGGCTGGCTATGGTCGGCGGCGGACCCGGCTCGTTCATCGGGCCGGTGCATCGGATGGCGGCCGAGTTGGACGGCGCCATCGAGCTGGTCGCGGGCGCGTTCAGCCGCGATCAGCAGAAGAACGCCCAGGCCGCTCAGGCCTGGGGCGTGGCGGGCGACCGGGCCTATGGCGACTATCGCCAGATGCTGGCGGCCGAGGCCGCGCGCGCCGACGGCGCGCAGCTGGTCGCGGTGGTGACGCCGAACCACCTGCACTTCGAGGTCGCGGCCGCGGCGCTGCAGGCCGGCATGCACGTGATCAGCGACAAGCCGGCGACCCTGAACCTGGCCCAGGCGCAGGACCTGGCCGGCGTGGTCGCGGGGGCGGGCAAGCTCTATGGCCTGACCTTCGTCTACACCGGCTATCCGATGGTCCGCGAGGCGCGTGAGATCATCGCCCGCGGCGACCTGGGCGCGGTGCGCAAGGTCATCGTCGAATACTCGCAGGGCTGGCTGTCGCGGCCGATCGAGCGTGACGGCGACAAGCAGGCAGGCTGGCGGGCCGATCCGGCCCAGGCAGGGATCGGCGGGGCGATCGGCGACATCGGCGTGCACGCCTTCAATCTGGCCGAGTTCGTGAGCGGCGTGCGGGTCGAGCGGCTGTGCGCCGACTTGGCCGCCGTAGTGCCGGGCCGGACGCTGGACGACGACTGCAACGTGCTGCTGCGCTTTGGCGGCGGCGCGCGCGGCGTGCTGATCGCCTCGCAGATCTCGGCCGGGGCTCGCAACGGCCTGACCATCAAGGTCTATGGCGAGAAGGGCGGCCTGACCTGGTCGCACGAGCGCCATACCGAGCTCACCGTCGACTGGCTGGACGGGCCGACCCAGATCCTGCACGCGGCCTCGGGCTATCTGAGCCCGGTCGCGCAGGCCGGGTCGCGCATTCCGACCGGACATCCCGAAGGCTTCATCGAGGCCTTCGCCAACATCTACCGAGACTTCGCCGAGGCGGCGGCCGCGGGCCGAGCCGATGCGGGCCTGGTGCCCGACATCGCCGAGGGCGTGCGCAGCATGGCCTTCGTCGAACGCGCGGTGAGCGCCAGCGCCGCGGGCGAGGGCTGGGTCGCGCTGTCAGGAGACGCCGCATGAAGACGCTCAAAGGCCCCGGGATCTTCCTGGCCCAGTTCATCGGCGCCGAGCCGCCGTTCGACAAACTGGAGACGATGGCAAAGTGGGTCGCCTCGATGGGCTATGTCGGCGTGCAGATGCCGACCGGCGGGGCGGACTCGTTCTTCGACCTGGCGCGGGCCGCCGAGAGCCAGACCTATTGCGACGAGGTCGCCGGGGTGCTGGCCGAGCACGGCCTGGTGATCACCGAGCTGTCGACCCACCTGCAGGGGCAGCTGGTCGCGGTGCATCCGGCCTATGACGAGCTGTTCGACGGCTTTGCGCCGCCGGAGCTGCGCGGCAAGCCGGCCGAGCGCCAGGCTTGGGCGGTCGAGCAGGTGAAGGCCGGCGCGATCGCCAGCCGCCGGCTGGGGCTGAAGGCGCATGCGACGTTCTCCGGCGCGCTGGCCTGGCCGTACTTCTATCCGTGGCCGCAGCGGCCGGCGGGCCTGGTGGAGGAAGCCTTCGCCGAGCTGGGCCGGCGCTGGCGGCCGATCCTCGACGCCTACGAGGAGCAGGGCGTCGACGTCTGCTACGAGATCCATCCGGGCGAGGACCTGCACGACGGGGCCACCTTCGAGCGGTTCCTGGACGAGGTCGGCGGCCACAAGCGGGCCAATATCCTCTACGACCCGAGCCACCTGATCCTGCAGCAGCTGGATTATCTGGGCTATATCGACCGCTATCATGAGCGCATCCGCGCCTTCCACGTGAAGGACGCCGAGTTCCGGCCGGACGCGCGATCGGGCGTCTATGGCGGCTATCAGGGCTGGGTCGAGCGGCCGGGCCGGTTCCGCTCGCTGGGCGACGGCCAGGTCGACTTCAAGGCGATCTTCTCGAAGATGGCGCAGTATGACTACGACGGCTGGGCGGTGCTGGAGTGGGAGTGCGCGCTGAAGCATCCCGAGGACGGCGCGCGTGAAGGCGCCCAGTTCATCCGCGACCACATCATCCGCGTCACCGAGCACGCCTTCGACGACTTCGTCGGCAGCGCGCCGGACGCCGGCCGCAACCGGCGGCTGCTCGGCCTGTAAGCCTGGAGTAACTCAGTATGAAGTTCGCGATCATCCTGGCCGCGAGCCTGGCGGCGGCCGGCTCGGCGTCGGCCGCGCCCTCGGGCGAGGCGGTGTTCAAGCAGCGCTGCGCGGTCTGCCACTCGATCGCGCCGGCCCCGGGCAAGATGGGGCCGCCGCTGGCGGGCGTCGCCGGACGTAAGGCCGGGACGCTGCCGGGCTATGCCTACAGCAGCGCGATGAAGGGCTCCAAGCTGACCTGGGACGCCGCCACCCTCGACACCTATCTGAAGGCGCCGGGCAAGAGCGTGCCGGGCACCAAGATGCTGGTCGGCGCGCCTGACGCCGAGCAGCGCGCGGCCCTGGTCCAGTACCTGGGGACGCTGAAGAACTAGACGGCGAGGCCTCGTGGCTGGACCGCCCCCGGATCCGCTCATCCCGGCGAAAGCCGGGACCCAAGCTGAATCGCAGATAGACCGGCGGTGCTCGACCATGGACCAAGCCCCGCTTGGGTCCCGGCTTTCGCCGGGACGAGCGGTGGTTGAGGTCACCGCAGCTCCTGCACCTCGATGTCCTTGAACTCGATCGGGTGGCCTTCGCTCTGCAGGGCGATGTAGCCCTCGGTCGTGGTGTGGGTCTCGAAGTAGGGCTTGGCGACGGCGGCGAAGTTGTCGGTCGGGTCGAGGGCGACGTCGGCGTAGCGGTGGACGACCTGGCCGTTGATCTTCTGGGTCACCTGGCCGCTGGGCAGGACTTCCAACTCCAGGCTGGTCCAGGTTCCGTTGGCGATGGTGGGGGCGGTCGTCGAGGGGATGCAGTGCTCCTTGGCCTTCACCCCGCCGAAGGTGATGCTCGTCCCCGGCGTGCAGACTGCGCCGGTGGGGCGGGGGGCCTCGCCGTCGCGGCCGAGGATCTGGAACTCGACCGACATCGGGAACGACTGGCCCAGGCTCATGCTCTGCGGGCTTTGGCTGTCGAACATCAGCCCGCTGTTGCTGCGCGCCCAGGCCGGGGTGTCGGGCAGGGCCGGATCGAGCACGCGGTAGTTCAGCCGCAGGCGATAGGCCTTGAACGGGGTCTTGTAGAATAGGTGGCCGAACTTGCCGCCGAACTTGCCGTCGTAGCCGGCGTAGGAGACGGCGATCGCGCCGTCGCGAACCACGAAGGTGTCGGCGTAGTTTTCGCCCGCCGGGAAGCCGGCGATCTTGGGCGTCCAGCCGTCGAGCGTGCGGCCATCGAAGATCGGACGCCACTTGCCGGCCTCGGCGTGGGCGGGGGCGGCGAGCAGCGCGAAAACGGCCAGCGTCGCGAGCGCGGCGGCCGGGCGGCATGAGGGCGTGGGGATGTCAGTCTCCTCCCGGAAGGTGTGGACGCGCGTTTCGGCGTTCCCTTGTCTGCTTGCAATGTAACCCATTTCATGAAACCTGGGAGCCGCAAAGCGCAGGTCGGCGCAGATGCGGATTCGCGTCCGCAGCCGACCCGCGACAGAACCAGGCGGATCGCGCCGCCGAACCGAGACCGGGGGAAATGATGGCCAATCTGAACGGCCGTTCGCGCCAGGAAAACACCTATGACGCCATCGTCGTCGGCAGCGGCATCAGCGGCGGCTGGGCCGCCAAGGAACTGACGCAGAAGGGTCTGAAGACCCTGGTGCTGGAGCGCGGGCCGATGGTCCGTCACCTGGAAGACTATCCGACGGCGATGACCGATCCGTGGGACACCAAGTACCCGCAGGGCAAGCTGCCGGCCGCCGAGCTGAAGGCGCAATATCCGGTGCAGTCGCGCACCGGCTACACGGTCACGGAATACACCAAGCACTTCTTCGTCCGGGACGACGAGAACCCGTACACCGAGGAAGAGCGGTTCGACTGGATCCGCAGCTATCAGGTGGGCGGGCGCTCGCTGACCTGGGGCCGCCAGAGCTATCGCCACAGCCCGATGGACTTCGAGGCCAACGCCCGCGAGGGGATCGCGATCGACTGGCCGATCCGCTACGCGGACCTCGCGCCGTGGTACGACTATGTGGAGCGCTTCATCGGCGTCTCCGGCCAGAACGAAGGGCTGGCGCATCTGCCGGACGGCCAGTTCCAGCCGCCGATGGAGATGAACTGCGTCGAGAAGGCCTTCAAGTCGCGGGTCGAGGGCCGGTTCGGCGAGCGCCGGATCACGATGGGCCGCGCCGCGCACCTGACCGAGCCGACCGAGGAGCAGCTGAGCCTGGGCCGCAGCAAGTGCCAGCACCGCAACATGTGCATGCGCGGCTGCCCGTTCGGCGGCTACTTCAGCTCCAACTCGGCGACGCTGGTGGCGGCCGAGCGGACCGGCAACCTGAACCTGCGGCCGAACTCGATCGTCACCTCGCTGATCTATGACGCCAAGGCCGGCAAGGCGAGCGGCGTGCGGATCCTCGATTCCGAGACGATGAAGGAAGAGGAATACTACGCCGAGGTGATCTTCCTCTGCGCCTCGGCCCTCAACTCGACCTGGATTCTGATGAACTCGACCAGCTCGCGGTTCGAGAACGGCTTCGGCAACGGCAGCGACCAACTGGGCCGCAACGTGATGGACCATCACTTCCGCGTCGGGGCCAAGGCGGACGTCACCGAGTTCGCCGATAAGTACTATTCCGGCCGCCGGCCGAACGGCATCTACATCCCGCGCTTCCGTAACCTGGGCGACGCGGCGACCAAGAAGGACTTCCTGCGCGGCTACGGCTACCAGGGCGGGGCCTCGCGTCCGGGCTGGGACCGCGACCTGGCGGGAGAGGGCTTCGGCGCCGATCGCAAGGCGGCGATGAGCCAGCCTGGCCCGTGGACGATGTCGCTGGGCGCGTTCGGCGAGATCCTGCCCTACGAAGACAACCGCGTGACCCTGAACCACGCGGCCAAGGACAAGTTCGGCCTGCCGACCCTGTCGGCCAAGGTGACGATCCGCGAGAACGAAAAGGCCATGCGCAAGGACATGCAGGCGGCCGCGGTGGAGATGCTGGAAGCCGCGGGGTTCAAGAACGTGCAGGCCGCCGACCTTGGCTATGCGCCGGGCCTGGGCATCCACGAGATGGGCACGGCGCGGATGGGCCGGGACCCGAAGACCTCGGTGCTGAACGCGCACAACCAAGTGCACGAGTGCACGAACGTCTACGTCACCGACGGCGCGGCCATGACCTCGGCCTCCTGCGTGAACCCGTCGCTGACCTACATGGCGCTGACCGCCCGGGCCGTCGACCACGCGGTCCAGGCCAAGCGCAAGGGGGACCTGTGATGCTGAACCGTCGCGACGCATTCCGGGGCCTGGCCCTGACCATGGGCATGGTGTCGGTCGGTTTCGCCGGTCCGGTCGCCGCCGCCCTGCCGCCGCTCGCCTGGACGCCCGCCGCGCTCAACGCCGAGCAGGCCCGCGCGCTCGACGCCGCGGCCGAGCTGATCGTGCCGAAGACCGACACCCCTGGCGCCCGCGAGGCCAAGGTCCCGCAGTTCGTCGACCGGACGATCGCCACCTATCTCGACAAGACGCAGGGCGAGCTGCTGAAGAGCGGCCTGACGCAGATGGACGTCGATGCGCGCGCCGCGCACGGCAAGGCGTTCGCCGAGCTGACGAGCGCCCAGCAGACGGCCCTGCTGAGCCGCTACGATCAGGAGGCCGCCGCCGCCCGCAAGGCGTGGAAGCCGCGCCACTTCTTCTCGCTGCTGAAGGAGTACGTGACGATCGGCTACTTCACCTCCGAGCCCGGCGCGACGCTGGCGCTGCGGTACGAGCCGGTGCCCGGCGAGTACCACGGCTGCATCCCGCTGGCCGACGTCGGCAAGGCCTGGGCGCTTTAGCGCGGGGCCACCGGATTGTCGGGGATCGGCGACATGGCCTTCAGCTCGGCCATGGCCTCGATGCTGATCTTCGCCCAGCGCTCGAACAGCATGGTGAAGTCCGAGCGATTGGTGACGCTGTTGCGCATATATGGCCCGGTGTCGCCGGCGGTCCGGGAGTCGACGGCGCGTCCGAGCAGGGCGCCGGTCTCGGAGTCTCGCACTTCGATCACGACGGTGGCTGAGCCAGCGTCTTCGCTGAAGGTCCGCGAGCGGCCGGCGGTCGGGCGGTCCGGGGCGGTGACGTAGAGGTTGGCGACGCCGGTGCGTACGCGCAGGACGTCGGGCCCAGGAGCCGTGACCACCTGGTATCCGGCCTTGGTGTAAGCTTTCTCGAAGACCTCTTCGAACCCGGTGCGGGCGGAGTCGAGCATCTTCTGGGCGTCTTCCTTGGAGATGCGCTGCGACAGATCCATCGTATCGTTGTTGTAGTCGCGCACCCAGTTCTTGCGGAACGCCACCTCGGTCGGATCCATCATCACCTTGGTGTAGGTGCGGAAGTCGGAGCCCGGCAGGACATAGGCCGCATCGAAGCGTTTGGACTTCACGTTGGTGAGCCCGTCCCAGGTGGCGGGCGGCGAGGCTGCGAGGGCCTGCGGAGCCGCGCTCCCGAGCAGGCAGATGGCGGCGAGCGCGGTGACGACGACACGGCGGGTCATGGTGGGGCTCCCTGACGATTGATCAGCGTGACAATGCGCCCGGCCGCAGGGCCCTGATATCGGGGGGAACCCGGAGAGCCGGGTCAGGCGCTCTGGCGAGGCTCAGCTGACGCGCGGCGCCGGATGGGTGCGCGTGAACCACTGCTTGTAGAACACGCCGACGACGAGGCTGACCAGCAGGTAGAGCAACACCGCGGCGGTGACGCGCTTGTCCTCGAAGGCGGTGTTGGCGATCAGCATGGCGATGCCGGGGTGGCGCACGGAGGCGGCCACGGCGAGGGTCGCCCGGTCGAGGTCGGCCGGGCCGCCCAGCAGGTGCCCGCCGGCCAGGGTGATGACGGTGAGCACGGCCATGGCGATCACCGTGCCGTTGCCGATCAGATCCCGGATCGCCGGCCAGACGGACACCAGGATCGGGAGGAAGACGATCACGACCAGCGCCATGCTCAGTCTGTAGACCCACGTCGCGGCGCGGTAGGCGAAGTCTGGGGCCAGCATGCGGATGATGGCGCCGAGGGCCAGCGGGATCAGCACGCCGGTGAAGACAGTGGAGGCGATCAGGTGAAACGGCAGCGTCCTGCCGTGGCCGAACAGCTGCGCGGCAAGATCAAAGACCAGTGGCACCGCGATGATGGTCAGCAGCGCCATGGCGAAATAGATTCCGTAGGCGTATTCTTTGCGCGCGCCGATCCCGAGTTCCTTGCCGGGCACCAGCGGCGGCACCGGCGAGATCGCCATCAGCATGATGCCAGCCTTGACCACCGGTTCGAGCGGCAGCATCCAGACCAGCGCCGCGGCGGCCAGCGGGGGAATGATCTCCACCGCCAGGATCGCCTTGAACAGCAGACCGGGCCGCCGCAGCACGTAGACCAGAGCGCCCGAGCCCGAACGCAGGCCGACCGTGAGCACGAGGCCGGCCAAACTTAGGCCGAGCAGAAGCGGCAGGATCTGCTTGAGAGCTTCCATGGTCCGGCCGCCTCCGCGGTTCGATGATGATGGGCCTCAGGGCAGGGACTTGACCATGTCCGCGAAGATGGCGTTGACCCCGGCCTGGTCGGCATCGCTCTGGTCGAGCCGCTTCTGCGAGGTGGCGCGCCAGGCGAGCTTGCCGCTGGCCCGGTCGATGAGGTCCAGCATCACCGTGCCCTCGACATAGTTGATGTTTCGAACGTCGACATCCATGGGCGGGCCGTACATGCCCCAGCCGAAGCCGCCGATGCAGCCGCGGATGCCGCAGGCGGCGGGGCCGCCGACCGGGCCCCCGAACGTGTCGACCCGGGTCTCTGTGCGGTTCTGCAGGCCGATGTGGTACTGCACCAACAGGTTGGCGGACGACGGATCGGAGACCTGGCGGTAGCCCTTGCCGGCCAGGGCGCCTTCGACGGCGGACTTGACCCGGGCCTGAATGATGTCGTTGTCGATGCGCTTGTCGCCCGATCCGGGCTGCGCGCCCGGGGCCCAGGCCCAAGTCGAGCCTGGCGCGACCGAGACGGCGCTGCTCTTGAGCACCGAGACGTTGCCGCCGGGGCTCTCGCAGGCGGCGAGGGTCAAGGAGGCCGCGGTCACGCCCGCCGCCAGGGCCAGGGATTTCAAGACGCCGCTACGCATGTGACTTTCCCATCTTTGGTTGCAGGGCCGCGATCTGCGGCGGTGCCTGGGAATGTCCGGCCCCTTCCGGAGACCAGCAATCGGGTCAAACCCTCGCCCTGGGCTAAGGGGCGGCTGACGAGCGGTCTCCGCAGGCGCCGATCTTGGAGAAGACGGTGATCACTTCTCGGGTTCGGGGGCGCCGAGCGGGCGGCTGAAGGCTTCCAGGTCCCGTTCGAGGAAGTAGTTGAGCGCTGTGCGGATGACCGCGATGGCCGCCAGTTGGCCGATGTCGTCCCAGGTGGGGGCGATCGCGGTACGGGCGATGTCGGCGGCAAGCGCGAATTCCAGGGCCAGGATGATCCAGCGCGCGAAGCGGGTCCAAACCTGCCGGCGGGTGAGCGCCGCCGGCCCGGCCGGCATCACCATGTAGCGCCCAGCCAGATAGACGCCCTCGATGACGCCGATGGCGATGCACAGCACGCAGATCATCTCTGCGATCAGCGCGACGTAGGTGGCCAGTTCTTGGAGAGCGGATTCCATGGGGGCAGCCAAGTGGACGCCGTCATGCGCGGCTATCGGGGAAACCCTGAGGCGGCCGCCGGATCTGCCCGGCGCCGCTTGCAGGCCTAGTTGATCTTTTTAGCCGCCGCCTTCTCGAGCTGGGCGGCCTCGCCCCGGGTGATGACGCCGTCGCCGTTGGGGTCTTTGGCTTTGAAGCGCGCGGCGGTGTAGGCGTCGATCTCGGCCGGGGTGACGAGATTGTCCTTGTTGGCGTCCATGGCCTGGAACCAGCCGCCCTTGCCGACCAGCCCGGCGCGGTCGACGCCGCGCTCTTCGAGGTCCATGCGGGTGCTGGCGGCGGCGCGGTCCCACTCCTGCGGCGTGATCTTACCGTCCTTGTTGGTGTCGGCGCGCATGAGGAACTTGCGCCGGGAGTCCTGGTACTCCTGGGGCGTGATCTTGCCGTCCTTGTTGGCGTCGGCGAGCAACTCCTGGGCCGCGGCCGCGGTGGCCAGCAAAGACCCGGAGGCCAGCAGAGCGAAGGCGGCGGCGAGGATGAGACGGTTCATGGCATGGCCTTTCGTCGCGACGATTGTCGCAGGGATGCTCACGCGTCCGGCCCGGACGAACCATTGGGCGTCCACCTGAGGCGGCGAGGGCAATGGGCCTGATGCGGCCATTCCTGGCGGGAACGTCCGGGTTGCACCCGATAGGCGCGTGCGGGCGCCGATGAAACCGTGGCGCGTCCATGGCGGAGGAACGGGCGATGCCGCATGCAAATCATCCAAGGGCGAGGTGGGCGGCGGCCGGCGTAGTGCTGGCGTTCTGCCTCGCCTCGGCGGCGACAGCGCAGGACGCGCGCGATCCAGCCGCCCTGCAGGCCGCCGAGAAAATGGGCGCCTATCTGCAGTCGCTGAAGACTTTCGAGGTGACGTCGGACGTCACCATGGGGGCGCTGGACAACGGCCAGCCGCGGCAGTTGAAGGCATCGGTCGACTACAAGGTGCGGCGGCCGAACGGCTTCGTCATCGAGAGCGCCGGCGAGAAGAAGGCCCGCAAGTTCATCTATGACGGCAAGGCCTTCACGGTCTTCGCGCCGAAGGTTGGTTACTACGCCTCGGTCTCGGCGCCGCCGACGATCAAGCAGACGCTGGACGTGGTCTACGACACCTACGGCATCGCGCTGCCGCTCGCGGATCTGTTCTACTGGGGCGAGGGCGCCTCGCCGACCGAGGCGGTGATCTCGGCGAGCAAGGTCGGTCAGGAGACGATCGGCGGGGCGGCGACCGACCACTACCGCTATCGCAGCACCGACCTGGAGTGGGACATCTGGATCCAGCGCGGCGCCCAGCCGCTGCCGCGCAAGATCACGATTACGACTCTCGATGACCCGGCCAAGCCGACCTATTCGTCGGTTCTGACTTGGAACGTCGCCCCGAATTTCCCGGCCGGGACCTTCGCCTTCAACCCCGCCAAGGACGCCAAGCCGATCGCGCTGGCGAAGGTGAACCCATGAGCGGCCTGGTGAAGACGCCGATCCTGGTCGGCCGCGGGCTGGCTGCGGCGGCGGTCCTGGCGCTGCTCGCCGGGCCGGTCGAGGCCCGCCCGCGACTTGGCGGACCTGGTCTGGGCGGCGGTTTCAGTCACATGGGCGCGGCCAGCAGCATCCACGCGCCGGGCGGCGGCGCCTTCGCCGGCGGCGGGCGGCTGGGCGGCGGCGGCGCGGGCGAGCAATGGCACGCCGGCGGCGGGGGTGCGATCAGCCGGCCCGGGCAGGGCGGCGGCGGCGAACAGTGGCATCCGGGACCCGGCCCTGGACCTGGACCTGGACCACATCCGCCTCCGCGACCGCCGCCGCCTCCGCCGCCTGCGTGGGGGCCGTGGTGGGGTTGGGACGACGACCCGTACTGGAACTATCCGGTGGCCACGGCCGCCGCGGTCGGGGTCGTGGCCGGGACGGCCGCAGCGGTGACGTCGGCGGCTCTGGGCAGCACGGCCTACAGCCTCCCGGGCAACTGCGTGACCGTGTTCCGGGGAGACCTGACCTACTTCCAATGCGGATCGGTCTGGTACCAGCCGCAGTACCTGGGCAGCGGCGTGACCTACGTCGTGGTGGCCCCGCCGCCTTAGGCTGGAAATTAGAAGAGGGTTCTAAGGCATGAAATTTGTTGCAGTAATCGGTGCGGCGATGCTGGCGGCCGCGCCGGGCTTGGCCAGCGCCCAGGAGTCCGACGTCGAGCTGGCCAAGAAGCTTGCGAACCCGGTCTCGGACCTGGTCAGCCTGCCGTTCCAGTTCAACTACGACTGCTGTTACGGCCCCTCCGACGGCGAACGGGTGACGCTGAACGTCCAGCCGGTGGTGCCGCTGCACCTGACCGATGACTGGAACCTGATCATTCGCACCATCGTGCCGGTGATCTCGCAGAGCGAGACCGCGCCCGGCCTCGGCGATCAGATGGGGTTCGGCGACACCCTGCAGACCTTCTTCTTTTCCCCGAAGACCGAGGGGTTCGTGCTTGGCGTCGGGCCGGCCATCTCGTACCCGACCGGCACCGACGGCTTCAGCGCGCACCAGTGGGCGGCGGGGCCGGCCGGGCTGGTGCTGAAGCAGCAGGGTCATATGACCTACGGCTTGCTGGCGACGCAGCTCTGGGCGGTGGACACCAGCTTGCCGCAGGAAGTGAACACCACTCTGCTGCAGCCGTTCTTCAACTACACCTTCCCGAACACGACCGGCATCATCGTGAACCTGGAGAGCACCTACGACTGGACGCGCGAACAGTGGACCGTGCCGATGAACGTCGGGGTCACCCACATCTACAAGTGGGGCGACCAGAAGGTGCAGGCCGGGATCATGGGCCGCTACTACTTCGACAGCCCTGACGGCGGACCCGATTGGGGCCTGCGCTTGGTGCTGACCTACATGATCCCGTCCTAGGGGCGGACGACCACGCGGAAGCCGACGTGGCTGGTCGAGGTGTCGACCGGCTGGGCGTGGCGCGCGGCTGGCCGGTAGCGGCGGCAGTAGGACGGGGCGCAGAGATGCGAGCCGCCCTTCAGCACCTTGCGTGGAATGCGGATCTCCGGCTGGTTCGGGTCGTAGCTGGCTTCCATGGCCGCCTGGGCGCGGCTGGTCGCGCAGCAGCCCTTGACCGGCTCGGCCGAGGCGGTGGACCACCAGTCCGTCGTCCACTCCCAGGTGTTGCCGATCATGTCGACCAGGCCATAGCCGTTCGGAGGATAGGAGCCGATCGGGGCGGTGCGCGGCCAGCCGGTCTTGTCGAGGTTCTCGAACGGGAAGCGACCGTGCCAGGTCTTGGCCATCGGCTTGCCGCCGGGTTCGAAGGCGTCGCCCCAGGCGTAGATCCTGGCGTCCAGCCCGCCGCGGGCGGCGTATTCCCATTCGGCCTCGGTCGGCAGCTCGGCCCCGGCCCAGGCGGCGTAGGCCTCGACGTCGGCCCAGGAGACGTGGACCACCGGGTGGTCGGCGAGCCCCTCCAGCGAGCTGTCGGGTCCATAGGGGTGGCGCCAGTCGGCGCCGGCGAGGTAGTGCCACCAGGCGCGCACGTCGTTCAGCGGCACCGGCCCGGCGGTGGGAAGGAAGACCAGCGAGGACGGCGCCAGCATGGCGGGGTCGGCGCCCGGATAGTCGGCCGGATCGGCCGGCTTCTCGGCGGTGGTGACCCAGCCGGTCGCCTCGACGAAGACGGCGAAGTCGCGGTTGCTGACGGGACGGGCGTCGATCCAGAAGCCCTCGACCTCGACCGGGCGCATCGGCGCCTCTTCCGGGTAGTGGATGTCCGAGCCCATGCGAAAGCCGCCGCCCGGAATCCAGACCATGTCGGGCCGTTGGTCAGGCGCGCGAAGCTGACGCTGCATTTGGGGCATCCGATGTGTCCTCGATCGCGGAAGGTTGTAGGCGATCTCAGCATCGCCGGAAACGCTTGGCGATCCGGCGAAACCCTGATCACGAGCGGCGCGCACGGTTAGGCCCCGCGCCCTCGAGAGTGACGCGGGGCCTGTCCAGGAGGCCGGGCCCGATGCCCGACTGACGGAGCGGTCCCCGGGGGGAGGGGAAGGAGCGTTCCGACGTGGTCATCACACCATTGGCCGTTAATCACTGTGATCAGGTCGGCGCCTCATGCGCGGCATGAATTACCCCGAGGTTAGAAGGCCTCGCCGATGTAGAAGTAGAAGGCCTGGGAGTCCTCGCCGAACGCGAAGTCAAAGCTGGCGTTGACGTTGTGCGCCTTGGAGGCCTTGAGGCGCAGCCCGACGCCGACCGCGGGCAGGAGGGTGGAGCCGAGCTTGTCGAACGAGGGCGCGACCCCGCCGACCCCGGCGAAGGCCACCGCGCCGATCCGCCAGAATAGATCGCGTCGGTATTCGACTTGCGCCGAGACCAGGGTGTGGTCGCGGTAGCGGCCCGGATCGTAACCGCGCAGGTCGTTGTTCTGGCCGAACAGGCAAAGGTCGAAGAACGGGGCTCCGTCGCCGCTGTCGCAAACCGCCAGCCGCGCGGCGACCACCGCCTTGGCGGAGAGGGCGTGATAGGCGTTGGCGGCCAGCTCGAAGCGGCTGTAGTCGAAGTCGCTGCTTAACGCCTGGTCGGCGAGCAGCCACTGCGAGGTGACGTAGGCGCCTCGGCGCGGGGCGAACTGATTGTCGCGGGTGTCATACTCGGCCGCGAGGCCGAGCGCCGAGCTGGCGCTGTCGAGTTCGACCTTGGGCAGCGCGAGGTCCGGAAATGGGATCTGGCTGAAGTCGAGGTTGGTCTTCAGGGCGATGCCTCGATAGCGCAGCCCGAGATAGGTGTGGGGTCGCACGCGGAACAGCGCCTCGGCCACGGCGCCGCCGCCTTGCTGATCGATCGGAATAGCCCGGTTTCTGGCCCCGGCGCCGGCGCCCACGCCGTAGAAGTCGAGGTGGAAGTCGCCGCCGCCGGCGCCGATGGTCAGGCGGATCGCATCCTGCCGGAAATTGGCCTGCTGGCCGGCGAAGGCGGCCCAGCTCGTGGTGTCGGTGTAGAGGCCGCCCACCCCAGTGACCCAGGGCGGCGCGGACTTGTCGTGGGTGTAGATGCCCAGGGCGGCGACGGCCAAGCCGTTGCCGATCGCCGGATTGGAGACCGGGATCGGCATGGCCACGAAGCTGAATGGTTTGGCGGGCGGGACGCCCTCGTCAGGCGAGGGCGCGGCTTCATCGGCGAGCGCGGGCGAGGCCAGCGCAAGGCAAAACGCTACGACTGCTACGCGCATGCACCCTAGCCTGGACGATCCACGACTACGTAGACGACGGTATCGCCTTCATACTGGGGCGCGTAGTAGGCGCCGCCGCACGAGTAATAGGTCATTCCAGAGTATGGGTAGGGCGAGCAGGCCGGCGGCAGCGAGTAGTAGCGCGCGCCGAGCGCGGCCGAGGTGACGGCCGCCGCCGTGCCGAGGGCGACGCCCGCGGCGACCGGATGATAGTCGTGGTCGCCCCAGCCCCAGCCGTTGTCGTGGTCGACATCGATGTTGACGTTGTTGCCGACGTTGACGTTGCCGGTGTTGACCCTGTTGCCGCTGCGATTGACGTTCGCGCCGCGATTGACGTTAGCCGTCCGATTGGAGACAGCGGTGCGGTCGACGTTGGCCGCCCGATTGGAGGCGGCGGCGCGGTCGACGTTGGCAGAACGGTTCGCTGCCGCGGGACGAGAGCCGCCCCGGTTCACGTTCGCATGGGCCGCCGGCGCGCGCGAGGCGGCTGGCCGGGCGCCCTGGACGCTGGAACGAGCGCCGCCGCGGACCTGGTGACCGCCGCCGCCGCCGCCGCCGGGGCGGGCCTCAGCGATGACGGGAAACAACGCTGCCGAGAGCGCCGCGGCGGTGAGGGACAGACTATGGAACTTCCACATGCGGTGACTCCTACTTGCCAAGCGCGGTCAGGCGGATGGGCATGGCCCCGGCCGGGGCCGTAAAGGCGAAGGTCTGGGCGTCGAAGGCCGGCCGGAAATTCCACGCCAGGGTGGCGGTGTACTGCGGCGAGCTGGGATCGGTGCGGTCGGTGATGACGATCTTGCGTGGGACCGGCGCGTCGCCCTGGGCGATCCAGATCTGCCAGTCGACGTCGGCCTCGCGGAAGGCGTAGTGGTCGGTGCGGGTCCCGTCGACGAGCGCCGGGCCGACATAGAGGGCTTCCTTGATGTCGTCGGCCCGACCGCCGCCCGGCTCGCTCCAGCGGAAGAGGTCGGTCAGCGGCAGCTCGATGCCGTAACGGTCGCTGGCGAGGGCGAGGGTTTCGCGGATGGTCGGCGGGGCGTCGACCTGCGCGTAGTAGGATGTGCGCGGCGAGGAGACGGTCAGCTTCTTGCCGTCATAGGTGAAGCGGCGGTCCTTGTAGTCGCCGACCCGCTCGATGACGAAGCCGTTGGGACGGCGCACCTTGAAGGTGGCGTTGTCGCCGAACTGGAGGCGCTGGCCGTCGTCCAGCACCAGGTCGAAGGCGCCGTTGGTCTTCAGCTCGAAGCTGGTCTGCGTGCCGAGATAGGCGCTCATCCGCTTCATGGCTTCCATGGCCGCCGGATCGATATCGCTGTCGGCGTCGGTGGCCGTGGCCGGCGGGCTGGTCTGCGCTGGCTGAGCGACGACGGGAGAGGCGATCAGCGCGCAGGCGGACATCACGGAGAGCCAACGAAGCGTTCTCATAAACGGGTTTCCCGGTTTTCTGTTTGGGCGGTTGAGGAGCGACGCGCGCCGCCGACGCGCTCGGGCTCGGGGGGGCGCCAGCCCCCGTCGAGGGCCGAGGCCTTGGGCCAGTAGAGCTTGAGCCGCAGCCGCAGCCGTCCCGGCGGTGCGGCGAGCCAGTTGGCGGTGGGCTCGGCCGGCTGATGATCGATGCGCAGGGTGAGCGCGCCGTCGGGGTCGAGCTCCAGGGCGGTGCGGCTGTCGATAAGCTGGCGGCCGGCCCGCAGCGCCCCGCTGGGCGAGCGGCTGGCCAGGCTAAGCGTCCAGAAGCCATCGACCGGCGGAGCCGCGCCGGGCGCGAACCTGACGACATACGGTTCCGACCCGATGAGCGGGCGCCCGTCGCGGTCGCAGTCGCACACCCATTGCTGGATGTCCTCGGCCGCCGCAGCGCCGAGGTTCGCCAAGGTTGCGGCAGCCGATCCGTCCGGGGCCCCGGACAGTACGTTCCGCCAGATCGTAGCCTCCGCCGGGCCCTGGTCGTGGATCACCCTGGCGAAGCCGTCGGCGGCGCCGAGCGTCAGAGCGTCGCGGATGACGCTGTCTTCGGGGAGGTGGAAGGCCTTGCCGGGCGTGAGGCCAATTTCCGCCAGGGCGGCGGTGTCGAGGCGCTCGGTGTCCGGATAGCGCGCCAGCAGGCGAGCCAGGTGGTGGAACAGGCGGTGGGGGGAGAGCGTGGTCAGCGCGTCCAGCGCAGGCTGCAGCGGGGCGTCAACCTGGCCGGAGAGGGCGCGCAGCGGCGCGCCGGGCGGTTCAGCCGGGCCGAGCGCGAGCTTTTCCAACAGACCTTGGGCGAAGTCCCGGTCGCCCGGCGAACGGGCGGCGATCCGCACGACGGCCCAGACGAGATCGGAGGGCGCACGTCGGGCGACCGCGTCCTTGGGCGCCTCGCCGCGCCAGCCGGGGCCGGCGAGCACGAGGTCGACCCCTCGTTGGTGGGTACGGGGATCGACGCGCCCGATGCGCCGCCCCCAGGCGTCGAACAGCGAGATCGCCCAATAGCGGCCGCCGAGATTGGGCAGGGCCAACAGCATCGGCCCATCGCTGAGGTCGATCCAGGCGCTGGCGCGCACGACCAGATCGTCATCGTCGGCCAGGCCAGGCGTGATGACGCTGCACTCGCCCGGCAGAGCCAGAATCTGATTCATGCCTACTGGATGCGTGCGGCGAACCGCATCGACCAGCAGCAGGGGAAACCCGAGAACGACACCGTCAGCGGCCGTGCGCCGGGCGTCGAACGGGTTCGTTTGTAGTTGCGACGCCATGGGCGTGGACGCCTCCGTGTTACCCGGAAGCGTTCCAGCGCGCGCCTATCGCCGCCATCGGGTCAAACCCGATGTCCGGGGTCGCCGGTAAGGGACTTAGGGCTGGATAAGATTATGTTTTATTCCAAAACGAACGAACTCGGCCGCGGTTCGCACGCCTGCCTTGCGCATCGCCGCGGCGCGGTGGCTTTCCACGGTCTTGACGCTGATCTGGAGCTGCCGGGCGATCTGCTTGTTGGAGTTGCCCTCGGCAATGAGCTGGGCCACCTCAAGCTCGCGCATGGTGAAGCTCTCCAGCCGTGAGCGCTTGCGTTCGCTCACCGCCGCTTCGAGAAGCAGCTCCGACACCGAGGACGAGAAGTAGGGGCGATTGGCGCCCAAGGCGGAGATCGCCGCCTCGAGATGCTGCTCGCTCTCGCTCTTCAGCAGGTAGCCGCGAGCCCCGGCCGCGAGACCGCCGCTGACGGTTTCGTCGTCGTCATGCATCGTAAAGAGCAGGACGTTGGTCTGCGGCGAGTCCTGCCTCAGGCGGCGGGTCACGGCCAGACCGTTCATTAGCGGCAGCGACACGTCGATCACGGCGACGTCCGGCTGTTCAACCACCGCGAGCTCCACCGCGGACTGGCCGTCCGAAGCTTCGCCGCACACCTCCCACCCCGGGTGGCTTTCAACGATGTCCCTTATCCCCCGCCGAACGATCTCGTGATCATCGGCGATCAGAATCCTCAGCATCCAACACCCCAGGTATGAATGCCTAGGTAATACACCCCTTGGATTAGTTAGTGCATCAGTAAGATCACCCATATACGTTTAGTGTGGGGCATGTATGCTGGGAGGGTGTTCCTTTTAGTCGGGGGAACGGGCACCGCTGTTTGGGACTTCCTTAGGTCGAGAGGCCAGGGAAGCGGGAGACGGACGATGGCGTTAGCCCACACCGACGCAAGCGCGTCGGCCCCCTCGTGCGCGGCAGCGCGGCCAGTGGCGGGGGGGTATCCTGGCGCTGCCCTAGCGCTCGCTGAGCTCAGCGGCGGACGAATTACATTCATATCAGCGAGCCCAGCCTTCGCGGCGCGGCTTGGCGCGTCGCAGGATGTCGGCGGCCGGCGGCTGGAGGAGGTCTGCGGTCACGACGACCTGCGCCGCATCCAGGGGCTGGTCGAGCGTTGCGCGCAGGGGCGGCGGCCAGGCCGGATCGACCGGGCGCTCCGCACCGGCGAGACGCCCGACGGCGTCCGCGTCTGGGCCTATCCCATGGACTGGGGCCCGGCCGGCGCCGTGCAGGTGATCTTGTCGATCCCGCCCACCGGCCGCTCGCACCACCTGACGACCCACAGCGAGACGCTGTTCGACCACCTGGGTCCGATCAGTTCGGGCATGCTGTACGTCTACGACATTCAGCAGCGGCGGACGCGTTACATTCACCCCCAGCTGGCCGAGAGCCTGGGACTGTCGCCGACCGGCGCGGGGCTGGCCGAGGTGCAGGATCGGCTGCATCCGAGCGACGTTCTCGTGCTGCAGCGCCATCTCGAGAGCATGGCCGGCCTGGGCGACCACGAGGTCTGCGAGACGCAGCTGCGGCTCCGCGGCGCCGATGGCGAGTGGCGGATCGTGCAGTCGCGAGCCCGGGTGTTCTCCCGCACGCCGGACGGGCTGGTCCGCAGGGTGATCGGCGTCGCCTCCGACGTCACCGCGGCGGTCGCCCAGACGAACGCGCTGGCCCAGGCCAAGGCCGATGTCGCCCGCGCCGAACTGGACGAGCGGCGGCGGATCGGGCGTGAGCTGCACGACTCCACCACTCAGCACCTAGTGGCCATCGGCCTGTCGCTGGCGGCGCTGGAGCGGCGGACGGTGTTCGACGAAAGCCATCAGGCGATCTTGCGCGACATCCGCAATTCGATCGCGGCCGCGCATCGCGAGATCCGCACCTTCTCGTTCATGCTGCATCCGCCGCAGGCGAGCGGCGGCGACCTGGCCGAGCGGCTGCGCGTCTTCGCCGACGGCTTCGGTCGCCGGGCTTCGCTGCGCATCTCGGTGGACGTAGTGGGCCAGCCGCGCGACGCCTCCAGCGCCATGGAGGGGGCCCTGTTCCGCATCTTCCAGGAGGCGCTGATGAACGTGCACCGGCATACGGCCGCGCGCAGCGTGCGCGTGGTGCTGAACTATGTCGGCGCCGAGGTCTCGCTGATGGTCGAGGACGACGGCGGCAAGTTGGCCAGCGATCGCATCCCCGTGGTCGATCACGAGACCGGGGTCGGCATCGGCAGCATGCGCGGGCGCTTGATCGAGCTCGGCGGGCGACTGGACCTGGAGTCCGGGGATGGCGGCTTGCGGCTGAAGGCCCAGCTGCCGCTAGCGCGGGTTGCGGAGATCAAGCCTGCGCGTCGCGCGAAGCGCGTGGCCGGGGAGGAGCGCTCGTTTGCGCCCCGCGATCGGGAGATCAGGCCCGAACGGGCGCCGCCGCGGCTGGCCTGAGGGCTCTAGCGCGCGGTCAGCACCACCCCGAGCAGCACCGCGGCCCAGTGAACGCCGGCTCCGGCCACGACGTGGCCGTGCCAGATGGCTCGTGCATAGCGCAGTTGCTTGTTCAGATAGAACGCCACGCCGCTGGAATAGAGCAGCCCGCCGATCGCCAGCAGTAGCACGGTGAGGCTGGTGGCGTTGGCTAGCAGCGGCTTGAACGCCACGAGCACGATCCAGCCGAGCAGCAGATAGGCCGCAACCCAGACCCGGCGTCCGACGCCGGGCAGCAGCACCTTGCCCAGGGCGCCGAAAGCGGCGACCGACCACACCGCCGCGGTCATGCCCCAGGCCCAGGCGCCGGTCAGGGTCTGGGTCGTGAACGGCGTGTAGGAGCCGGCGATCATCAGGAAGATCCCGGCGTGATCGAGCCGGCGCAGGGTGGGCCGAAAGCGCGGCTTGGCGAAGTTGTAGGCGGTCGAAAACCCGAGCATGGCCAGTAAGCCAAGCGCGTAGATGCCGACCGCGAACGCCATGCTGAGCGACTGGGCCCTGACCGCCAGGGTGAGCAGCACGATCCCGCCGACCAGAGCGAGCGTCAGGCCGACGACGTGCACGACCAGGTCGGCGCACTTGGCGCTGGCGGTCGGGTAATGGCGTGGCGGAATCGCGGGCGGATTCATGGGGGAGGCTCCTGATCCTGGCGTCGGCGAACGATAGCAGGTTCCGGACGCGAGGCGAGGGCGGCGAGACCGCCCAATAGGCGAAAGGGCTTATTCAATCTGGATTTATGTGCTTACGATCATTGAAGTAATCGAAGGGTGATGCTTCCGGCCGCAATAGTGCAGGGATGTGTTGATGTCCGTCGAGCGTCAGGATGCCGGGCAGCAGCGCCTCTCAGGTGGGCGCCTGATCGCCCATGAGGGGGCTGCATACCTGGCGGCCTTTCTGCTGGTCCTGGCTGTCGCTGCGGCGGTCGAGCTGGCCCTGATCAACGACCTCCGACTTGAACGATTCAGCGCCGTGCTGCTGGCCGGGGTGCTGGTCATCGCCGCGGCCCTCGGGCTTGGCTATGGCTTGGCGGCGGGCGCCGCGGCGCTGGCGGCGCTGCAGTTGGCGGCCCGAACGGTTTTGCCGCAGGGATGGTTGTCGCAAGACGGGCTGCTGTTTGCGCTGCTTGGCGCGGCGGTGGTCGCGGCCGGGCTCTATGCCGATGTCGCGCGCCGCAGGGAGAGCGCGGCGCGGGCGCTGATGGCGGTCGGCGGGCGGCTGTCGGCGCATGTGTCGGACACCGCGCTTGGTCAGTTCATGCGCAGCGTCCGCGGCGAGCGGCTGTCGGGCGCCGAGATCCTCGAGAACACCGCGCGCACCGGGGTCTGTGTGCTGATCGTCGGCGCCGGATGGGCGCTGGCGCGGGTGGCGGGCGACGCCTTGGGGCCGGGCGCCACCCAGCTGATTTTGACCGGCGCGGTGCTGCTGATCGGCGCGGCGCTAGGGAGCAGCCTGGGACTGGCCGGCGGCGTGCTGACCATGTTGGCGGCGCTGGCGTTCCCGCCTACGCCTGGACAGCTCGCAGGTTCGCCGTCGGTGATCGCCTTTGAGCTGCTGATGTACGCCGTGTTCGGCTGGGGCGCCGGCTATCTGGCCGACCGGTTGCAGCAAGAGCGGCGGGCCATGGACGGCCTGACCGCCGCCAGCCGTGAGTTCGCAGCCGGGGCCGACGAGGCGAGCGTGCGCCAGATCCTGCTGGAGAGCCTGGTGAAGGTCACCGGCGGCGGCGCAGTCGAGCTGGTCGACGAGACCGGCGGCGCGGGACTGAGCACGCCTTCGGCGGCGGGCGGGCGCTGGCGCGAGCGGGCGCTGTCCTCGGACGGCCGGGTGGTGGGCGTGGCGCGCTGGTCGCCCGGCGCAGGGCGCGGCCGCAAGGAGGCGGACGACGAGGTCGCCGCCGCGGTGATCGATCTCGGGGCCTCGGCGATCGTCCGGGCGCGGCTCGGCGTCGAGAAGGCTGACATGGAGTTTCGGGCCCGGACCGAGCAACTGCGGACCATCCTGCTCGACGCGGTCTCGCACCACTTCCGCTCGCCGCTGGCCGGGATCCTCGGGTCGGCCACCAGCATTCTGAGCCTGCCCGAGCAGCACGACCGCGAGGCGCGGCGCGAGTTGCTGCTGATCATCAAGGAGCAGGCCAATCGGCTGAACCGCTATGTCGAGAACTTCCTCAGCGTGGCGCGGCTGGAGTCCGGGGCCATCGACGTCAACCCGACCGAGGTTGCGCTGGAGCCGCTGCTCTACGACGTCTGGGAGACGTTCGGAGAGGCCGGCGGCGCGCGGCGGTTCCTGCATGTCGAGGTGGGCGAGACGAGCGTAGTGGCCGATCACGGCCTGCTGACCCAGGTGGCCGGCAACATTCTCGAGAACGCCATCAAGTTCAGCGGCGAGGGTTCGATGGTCGCGGTCCGCGCACGGCGCGAGGGCGAGACGATCGTCATGACCGTCACCGACCAGGGCGGCGGTGTCGCCCCCGGCGTGGTCGACCGGATCTTCGACCGGTTCTTTCGTGGGCAATCGACCCCGGCCCCGGGACTGGGGTTGGGGCTCTACATCACGCGCAGTCTCGTCGAGATACTGGGCGGTTCGGTCCGGGCGCAGAACCGGTCGGACGGGGAGAGCGGGCTGGTGATCAGCGTCAGCCTGCCGGCGGGGAGGGGAACATGAGTGCGGCGAGCATCCTGATTGTCGAGGACGAAGAACAGCTGCAGCGGATGCTCCGCTCAGCGCTGACCCAGGCCGGCTACATGGTGGTGACGGCCAAGTCGGGGTTGGAGGCCCTGGAGCAGCTGGTTCGCAACGAGTTCGGGGTGGTGTTGCTGGACCTCGGCCTGCCCGACATGGACGGCAAGGAAGTCATCGCCCAGGCGCGTTCAATCTCGCGCGCGCCGTTCCTGGTGGTGTCGGCCCGCGGCTCGGAGCGCGAGAAGATCGCGGCCCTGGACCTGGGCGCCAACGACTATGTGGCCAAGCCGTTCGACATGGGCGAGCTGATGGCGCGGATCCGCGTGGCGCTGCGCATCCCGCAGCCGGCGTCCGCCAGCAAGGCGGCGGCCGGCGGCCTGCACGTGGATGTGGCCGTGCGGCGGGCGACGGTGGACGGCGCCTCGGTGCGGCTGTCGCGCAAGGAGACCGAGCTGCTGGCGCTGTTGATGGACGCGCGCGGCGAGGTGGTGACCCACGACGCCATCATCGAGGCGATCTGGGGACGCGGAACCGAGGCCGACTTCATGAACGTGCGGGTGCTGGCCTGGCAGGTGCGGCGCAAGATCGAGCCGGACGCGGCGGCGCCGCGGTTCCTGATCGCCGAGGCCGGGCTGGGCTATCGGCTGAGCCTCGATTGAGGATTTAATTACGCAATTTGCAGTAAATCTCCATGTTAAGATTTCTGTTAAGAAACTCTCGCTCGCTCATTGTTTGAGTAGATGCGGTAGATTCCCGTATTGGGTGTTCGACTATTGAATTGATCGGAGAGTTGGACTTCTATTGAGCTCCAGCGCCGCGCTTGGAGCGGCGCCCCAGCAGGTGGGCTGTCTGTCATGGGCGGAGTCTGCAAGCCATTACAGGGCGCCTCGCGGAGGCTGCTGGCGCGGCTGTCCGGCTTTGGTTCGGAGCGGCGCGGCAGTGTCAGTCCGATGCTGACCCTGATGATCATTCCGCTGGTCGGGATGCTGGGCATGGCCACCGAGGCCTCCAGCTGGTTTTTCGCCCAGCGCTCGATGCAGGCCGCGGCTGACGCCGCCGTCCTGGCCGCGGCGACCAACGGCTGCGACGCCACGCAGGCCACCTGCGTCGACGCCAAGACCCCCTATTACAACGTCGAGGCCGGGTCGGTGGCGAGCCGGTTCGGCTTCGTCAACGGCTCGGCCAACACCACGGTGACGGCGATCAACACCGCGCAATGCCCCGCGCCGCTGACCGAGGCGAACTGCTATCGGGTGACGATCTCCCGGCTGATGCCGGTCAACCTGACCCGCATCGTCGGCTTCCAGGGCAATTACACCACCGACGCGGGGCCGGCGCAGAGGGTTGTGGCTTCTGCGGTAGCCTCGCCGAGGCAGCGGGGGTCCTATTGCCTTCTGGCTTTGGCTGCGGGCGGTGCCGGCGTCGAGGGCATCCGGTGCAACGGCTGCAACGCAGCTAACATGGCGGGGTGCCGCGTCGGCACCAACGGGACGGCGCGCTGCAACGGCGGCAATCTGAACGCGGCCGGTTCCGACGCCGGCGGCAACCGGAGCGACTGTGCTGCGGGCGGCGCCGGGACGACTGGCGTGGCGCCGATTCCTGACCCTTACAAAATTCTCGCGGCGAAGATCCCGCCCGACACCTGCGAGGGTAAGTACGCAGGCGTTACGGTGACCGCCACCACGCTGACTGTCAGCGCGACGCCGACGACCTACTGCGGCGGCGTGACGTTCAGCAATGGCGTCACGATTTCGGGCAACGGTGTGATCGTGGTCAGAAGGGGCAGTCTCACCGTGCCGGGTGGGCGGACCCTAAAGACCGCCGCCGGCTCTCACCTGACGATCATCTTCTCCGGCCCCCACGCCAACAATGTCACCCACAATCTGAACGTGGACACGGCTGATTTCGCGGCGCCGACTTCAGGCGATTGGTCGGGCGTTGCAGTCTACCAGGACCCAGCCTTGACCAGCGGCGTCGACTACACGGTGTCGGGCAATCGTCCGACCTGGAACATTACCGGGTTGGTCTACATGCCAAATGCGTCGCTAAACATTGGCGGCATCGTCAACAAGGCGAGCAATGGCCACAACTGCTTCGCCTTGGTGGTCGACACATTCCGGTCCAACGGCACGACGACGTTCCTTGAGCAACAGACGGAGTGCCCGCAGGCCGGTCTGAAGCCGCCGACCGCGGCCGACTACGTCACTCGAACGGCGCTGGTCCAATGAATGCGCGCAGGCCCAAGCGGGCAGGTTTCTGGCGGGACGACGCCGGCGCGGCTGCGGTCGAGTTCGTGCTGTGGCTGTCGCTGCTGGTCTTGCCGCTGATCAACGCCGTCGACCTCGGCGTCTATGTCTTCAAGAAAATGCAGGTGGAGATGGCCGCCCAGGCGGGCACGCATGCGGCTTGGCGTTTGTGCGACCAGAGCGCCGAGCTGCCGGCGGTGGCCAACTGCACGGGGCTGGCCACGACCATTCAGACCGCGGTGCAGTCGACGACCCTGGGCGCGACGGTCACCGTCGCCGCGGCCAGTCCGGCTGAGGGCTATTACTGCGTCAACAGCTCCGGGGCGCTGACCCTGGTTGGCGCGGCCGGGAGGATCGGGTTGGCGCCGACCAAGCCAAACCCGTTCACCTGCGAAGCGCAGTTCAGCGGCTCAAAGACGGTTCCCGGCGACTATGTGCAGGTCACGGTGACCTATCCCTATCAGCCGATCTTCAGCCAGGCCTCGATCGCGAGCCTGCTGACCACGCCGATCACCAAGACCGCCTGGATGCGGCTGAACTGAAATGGGCGCGATGCGGAGCTTGATGGGCAGGCTGGGGCGAGACGAGACCGGTTCCTCGGCAGTCGAATTCGTGCTGATCCTCGTGCCGATGGTCCTGCTGACCATTGGGGCGATCAATCTGAGCCTGATGGTCTATACGGTCGCGAACCTGAACTATGCGGCCGAGGACGCGGCGCGTTGCAACGCCGTGAAGAAGACGACCTGCACCAACGCGGCGACGACCAACACCTATGGCCGGGGGCGCTACAAAGGACCGGGCGTTCCGACCTTTACGGCCACCAACCCCGCCTGCGGCAGTCGAGTGGTGGGGACGGTGCCCTACGTGTTCACGACGGGGCTGACCTCGACGACGTTCACGCTGTCGTCGCAGGCCTGCTATCCGGCGACCTGAAGGCGGCGTTCCCGGTCAGATCAGGTTGAGACCGAGCTTGGCGGTGATGCCTGGCAGCAGGAAGGTGTAGAGGGCCAGGGCGATCGCGTAGAGCGATCCCAAGACGGGCCGACCCTCGCGGAAATTGATCACGACGCCGGCCAGCATCGGGCCGCTGATCGGGCCGATGATGAAGTAGGGCGCCAGTCGCTTGAAGCGGGACACCTTCGACCCTCCAAGGACACTGCGGTTGTTCAAACGAGCATGGCGTAATCAGCAGCGTTAGCAAAAGATTAATCGCGACAGTGGGAGCCTGCCGCCATGCAGACTGGGGCCGCCCCTGACGCCTTGCGCGTCGACGCGCTCGCCAAGCGTTTCGCCGGCGGGGGAGGGGTCGTCGACGTCTCCATGCGGCTGGCGGCCGGCAGCATCACCGGCTTCATCGGCGTCAACGGCGCCGGCAAGAGCACGACGCTGCGCTGTATCCTTGGTTTGCTGACCCCCGACGCCGGGAAGGTTGAGATGTTCGGCGCGGCCGCCGACCGCGATGCGCGGCGACGGGTCGGGTTCCTGCCCGAAGAGCGCGGCCTGTTCCCGCGCGAGCGGGCGCGCGACGTCATCGCCTTTCATGCGCGGCTGAAGGGATTGGAGAAGGCGGCCGCCTTTCACGCCGCCGACCGATTGCTGGAGCGCATCGGCCTGGCCGAGCGTCGACGCGCGCGGGTGGGGGAGCTGTCGAAGGGCAACGCCCAGCGGGTGCAGTTGCTCTGCGCGCTGGCCCACGGCCCGGACCTGCTGCTCCTAGACGAACCGTTCTCCGGCCTCGATCCGATCGCCCAGGGCGAGGTGCATTCGTTGTTCTCGGAATTCCGCGCCGGCGGCGGGGCGATCCTGTTTTCGACCCATGCGATGTCCGCGGCCGAGAGCCTATGCGACCGGGTGGTGATCCTGGCCGGCGGGCGCACGGTGTTCGAAGGCGCGGTCGCCGAGGCGGCTGCGGCCTCTCCGCATGGGGCGGTGGTGGTGACGCCTGACGACGGCGGACTGGCGCGGGCCGTCGCCGCGGTCGGCGGGAGCCTCGTGCCGATGGCCACGCGGATCGGCGAGGCCGCGCGCTGGCGCGTGACCTTGCCGGCGGAGGTGACGCACCCGGCGCTGATGCGCGCCCTGGCCGACCAGTCCGTTCCGATCTTTGCGTTCGAGCCGATCAAGTCGGACCTGGAGGGCGCGTTCTGGCGGCTGGCGTCGGACGCACCGCCGGCGCGCGCGGAGCGGAAGGTCGCATGAACCATCCGATCTGGCTCATCGCGGGCCGCGAATTCCGCGCCTATGTGACCACCGCCAGCTTCTGGGTGGCGCTGGCGATCGGGCCGCTGTTCACGGTGGGCGGGATGCTGGCGGCGGGCGCTCAGCGGCCAGCGCAGGAGCAGCTGGTGATCACCGCCGAGGCCGGCGCGGCCTGGGAGGCGCGCTTCAGCGAGGCCTTCCCGCTGTCGCCCGCCGGCCGAGCCCGGATGCTCGAAGTTCTTCGCGGCGAGGGCCTGGCGGTGCAGGCCGCCCCGCCGCCGCAGCCGCGCGACCCGGAGAGCTTCTCACGGTTCCTGCTGGTGACGCTGCTTTGGGTGACGCTGGTCGGTTCGCTGGGGATGCTGCTGCAGGCGGTGGTGCGTGAGCGCGCCAATCGGGCGCTGGAGACCCTGCTGTCGGCGGCCCGGCCGCTGGATGTGGTGTTGGGCAAGGTCTTGGGCGTCGGGTCAGTCTCGGTGCTGGTGGTCGGAACCTGGCTGGCGGCGCCGGCCTCCGCGGCGCTGCTGGCGCCGGGGCCGGCCCTGGGCGCGCTGGCGGGGTTCGCCGATCCGTTGGCGCTGGCGCGCGCGGCGGTGATCTATCTGCTGGCGTTCGGCTTCTACGGCTTCCTCACTGTCGCCGCGGGCGTGATGGCGCGTGACAGTGCTGACGCTCAGAATCTGGCCCGGCCGATGTTCGCGGTGCTGCTGGTGGCGTTCTTCACGACCATGGCCGCGGCGACCGGCGCGGCCGACAAGATGTCGTGGCTGACGTTCCTGCCGCCGTTCACGCCCTTCATGCTGCTGGTGCGACCCGCGCCGCTGGCGGTCGAGGTCGTGGCGATCGCCGAGCTGGCGGTCGCGACCGTGCTGGCCGGGTGGTGCGCCAGTGAAATGCTGCGTAGAGGCGTCTCGCCGCCGCGTTTTCGTTGGCCGCGTCTGGGGCGGCCGAAGACCTCCGTGCGCGATTACTGAATTTACGTACCTCTCTCCAGGTTGTGAGGGAGGCGATCCTTAAAGACATCGCAAAGTTGAGGTCTTCGCGTGGCGGGTGGGGCGCCCGGGGCGCGGGTGCACCTGCGCGGGGAAAAGGCCGGGGCGAGTTCGCCTGGTCGGTGCGCCGGTCCGAAAATTCTAACATTTAATAACATTAGATTGCGGACTAGAAGTTGTGCGATGCGAGCAATTATTAAGTAATGAATTCTTAAAAAACGCGCGCGTTAACCATGTATTTAGGTTTACAGCTCGTTAAGCCTGTGGATTAATTTGCCTCAGGTGGAAGCGACGGGGGTCCCCAAACTTCAACCAATTCCCGCCGTAGCCATGGTGGCGCGGCCTGTCGTCCTATGAGTGGGAGGCTAAACATGTCCAAGTTTTTCGCGTTCCTCAAAGACGAGTCCGGCGCCTCGGCTGCCGAGTATGTTCTGATCCTGGCCATCGTCGGCACCGGAATCGCCGGCGCCGCGCTTGGCCTCGGCAGCGCGATCACGACCGCGCTCGGCAATGCGACCACGCAGATCACGAATCCGACCCCCTAAGGCGCGGACTCGAGTAGCGCGCCGTTTCTGTGACAGGCGGCGCGCTACAGGAGCCGTTCTCCAAGAGATATGCGCGGCGCTCGCTGAGCCCGCACCACGGATAGAGCAGCTATCTACGGAAGGCCGCCGATGTCTTTGCGTACGCTTGCCTCATTCGCGCTCGCAATCCTGCTTGGATTGATCGCCGTGCTTGTGGTCCGGGGGGTGATGACCTCCCAGAGGCCGGCGGCCGCCCAGATGGCGGCGATGACGCCGGTCGTGGTGGCGATGATGCCGATCGAACGCGGCGTCGAGCTGAAGCCCGCCATGCTCAAGACCGTCAACTATCCGAGCGATGCTGTGCCCGCCGGGTCGTTCCGGTCAGCCGATCTGCTGGTCGGCAAGGATACGCCGGCGCGGATCACCGTCCGCTCGATGATCGCCAACGAGCCGGTGCTGGCAGCCAAGCTGAGCGGCGGCGACGGCAAGACCAACCTGTCAGGCACGCTGACGCCGGGAATGCGCGCGGTGAGCGTGCGCTCCACCGACGTGACCGGGGTCGGCGGCTTTGTGCTGCCCGGCGATCACGTCGACATCCTGCTGACCCGCACGGTCAGCAGGGGCGAGAGCGAAACCACGATCACCCAGGTGCTGGCGGAGAACAGCCTGGTGCTGGGGGTCGACCAGATGAGCGACCAGGACGCCGACAAGCCGCAGGTGGCCAAGGCCGTGACCATCGAGGTTACGCCCGACCAGGCCCAAGCGGTCTCGCTCGGCCTATCGGTCGGCGAGGTGAGCCTGTCGCTGCGCCAGTCGGCGGACGTGGCGGCCTTGACCAAGAAGGTGACGAGCGTCGCCGACCTGGCCGGGCCCGGCGCGCGCAAGCCCGCGCCGGTGAAACGCGCGCCGGTCCGGCGGAGCGATGCAGGCATGACCGAGGTGCGCGTGACGCGCGGGGTCGAGACCGCCGGATACTCGGTCAGAGCCTTCTGACGGGCCGGTTCGGAATTCCCAGCCGCAGAGCGGCGCGAGGGGGGACGAAGATGAGAACCAACGCAAGACGACTGGCCGCTGGGCTGATGGCGGCGAGCATGGCCCTGGCTATCGCACCGAGCGCCTGGGCCCAGGGCACGGGCGCCTTCGACCCGGCGAGCGCCGTCGAGGTCGAGGTGCCGGCCGGCAAGTCGCAGGTGATCGAACTGCCGGGAACCTATGTCGACGTCATGGTCGCCAATCCGGAAATCGCCGACGTGCTGCCGCTGAGCAACCGGTCGATCTATGTGGTCGGCAAGAAGGCCGGGGCCACCGGCCTGACCGTCTACGGTCCCGGCAAGCGGCTGATCTCGGCGGCCAATATCGTGGTGTCGGCCGATATCGATGGCCTGAAGCGGCGGCTGCACGAGCTGTTGCCCAACGAGCGCGACATCGGCGTGCGCCCGGCCAACCAGTCGGTGGTGCTGTCGGGCACGGTCAGCAGCCCGGCGGCGCTCGGCCAAGCGGTCGCCCTGGCCGAGACCTACGCCCCGACCAAGGTGGTCAACATGCTGGGTGTCGAGGGCACCCAGCAGATTATGCTGTCGGTCCGCTTCGTCGAGATGAACCGCGCCACCGCCAAGGGGCTGAAGGTCAACGTCAACCGGAGCGACTGGGACCCGGCCAAGGGCCCGCCCAGCGGCGCGAGCCGCTCGGGCGATGATCCGTTCATGGCGGTGTTCACCGGCGATACGATCGTCAAGAACGGCGGTCTGCTGATCGACAGCTTCGGGGCGGTGGCCGCGCTCTACAACGGCAATCTCGAGATCCTGCTCGACGCCCTGGAGACCCGCGGCCTGACCAAGACCCTGGCCGAGCCGAATTTGGTGGCGATGTCGGGCGACACCGCCAGCTTCCTGGCCGGCGGCGAGTTCCCCATTCCGGTGGCGCAATCGAGCGCCGCTGGCGATCTTGCCCCGACCATCACCGTCGAGTTCAAGCAGTTCGGGGTGTCGCTGGCCTTCACGCCGACCCTGCTGCAGGACGGGTTGATCAACCTGATCGTCAACCCTGAGGTGTCGAGCATCGACCCGACGGTGTCGGTCGAGATGGGGCTGATCAAGATCCCCGGCATCAAGGTGCGCCGCGCCAAGACCACGGTCGAGCTGCGCGACGGCGAGTCCTTCATGGTCGCCGGGCTGCTGAAGGAAGACTACGAGAACCAGCTGCGCCAGTTTCCGTTCGTCGGCGACATGCCGGTGCTGGGGGCGTTGTTCCGGTCGAACGGCTACAAGCGCGAAGAGACCGAGCTGGTCATCGTCGTGACGCCGCATCTGGTCACGCCGCGCAAAGGCAGGATCGCCGGCCCCGGCGACAACTTTGTCCCGCCCTCTGACTTCGAGCTGTTCCTGTTCGGCGCCTCGCAGGCGGCGGGGCCGTGGATGCGCCCCGAGGACCGCGCCCTGATGAGCGCAGATCCGGCCCGCGGCGGCATCGAAGGACCGCACGGCCATGTCCTCTATTAGGAGCGCCCCGATGCGCGCACGTCAGATCTTCGTTCTCGCGATCCTGGCCGCCGGCCTGGCGGGCTGCGTCCAGACCCAGCCGCACCTGGGCGGCGACTTCGGTTACGCGATCCGCGCCGCCGCGGTCGCGCAGATCGCCAACCCGAACGCCGTCTACACCGGTGATCCTGCGCCTGGTTCGGACGGCTCTCGTGTCGCCCTGGCGCAGGAGCGCTATCGCACCGGCAAGGTCATCGAGCCGGTCGCCGCCGCCTCTTCGATCAGCTCCGCCTCGTCGATCGGCATGGAGGCCAAGTAGGGGACGTTTCGGGGGGACCGCGGACGGATCTGAAGCAGATGGTGGACATGCCAAAGATGTTTCGAGGTTTCGGTGCGTCGGGAGGCGACCGCGTAGAGCCCGCCGTCCGCGGCCGCCGCGTGGGCGTGGCCGACGGCGCCATCGGCGGCGCCGAGCGCTTCGCCTCGATCGCTGCGCAGTTCCCGCACGTCGCCTTCGAACCGTTGCCTGGCGATTGGCCGCAGCCGCCGGCCGGGCTCGACGTGCTGGTGGTCAGCTTGGAAGGCGGTTCGATGGAAGCGGTCGAGGCCGGCATGCGCCGGTTGTCGGCGACGGCGCCGCAGACCAGCGTGGTCGTGGCGCTGCACGACGCCGACGTCACCACCACGCGGCGGCTGGTGCGGGCTGGCGCGGCCGACGTCCTGACCTATCCGCTCAGCGAGCCGGCGCTGGCGCTCAGCCTGGAACGGCTGCTGGCGCCGCGTGCGCCCGCGGCGGCGCAAGACCGGCCCAAGGGCGAGGTCGTGGCCTTTCTGAAAGCCGGCGGCGGAGTTGGAGCGACATCGCTGGCGGTGCAGGTCGCCGCCGCCGTGGCGGCGCGCGGGTCGGTCGAGGTCTGCCTGGCGGACCTGGATCTGCAGTTCGGGGCCGCGGCGCTCTATTTCGACCTGCCCGAGGCGATCACCCTGGCGGACTGCATGAGCTCGGGCGCGAACCTTTCCGAGACGCCATTCGCCACCGCCCTGGCTGGGCACAGCTCCGGCGCGCGGGTGCTGGCCGCGCCGCGCGAGATGGTCGCCCTCGAGATGCTGACCCCCGAGCACGTCGAAGCGCTGTTGGACGGGCTGCGTCGCGACTTCGGACTGGTGCTGGTGGACCTTCCCGCGGCGTGGACGGCGTGGACCAATCAGGTGCTGCACCAGGCCGACCGCATCGTGCTGGTCACCGAGATGAGCGTGCCGCACGTCCAGCTGGTCAAGCGCCAGCTGCGGGTGCTCACCGCCCAGGGGCTGGAAGGCCGGCCGCTGACCCTGGTCTGCAACGGCCTGACCAGCGACCAGACCGGGCTGGTCTCGGTCAAGGCCGCCGAGCGCGCCATCGGGCGTGAGTTCGACGTCATCATCCCCGAGGACAGCAAGACGATGACGGCGGCCATCAACGAGGGCGTCGAGCTGTCGGCGGTGCGCAAGGGCACCAAGCTGGAAAAGGCCGTCGGCGAGCTGGCCGGCAAACTGGCTGCGCTGGCGCCGCCGGCCGCCAGCAATTGGCTGAGAGGGTGATCGGATGCTTTGGAAGCCCGCCGCATCTAATGAGACCGCCGCGCCGATCGGTGCTCCGCAGCCGACGCCGATCGAGGGCGCGACGGCGCTCAAGGTCCGGATCCACCAGCGGCTGCTCGAGCTGCTGAACCTCAGCCTGCTGGATAAGACGCCGCGCGAAAGCCTGCGCCTGGAGATCCGCGGGGCGGTCAGCTCGCTGCTGGCCGACGAGAAGCGGATCTTGAATCTCAGCCAGACCGACCAACTGATCGAGGACGTGCTGGACGAGCTGCTGGGCCTGGGCCCGCTGGAGCCGCTGCTCAAGGACGAGAGCGTCAGCGACATCCTGATCAACACCCACAACACCGTCTATGTGGAGCGCTTCGGGCGGCTGGAGCCGACCGACGTCCGGTTCCAGGACACTCGCCACTTGGTGCGGATCATCAACAAGATCGTCGCGGCGGTCGGGCGGCGGGTCGATGAATCCCAGCCGATGGTCGACGCGCGGCTGGCCGACGGCAGCCGGGTCAACGCGATCATCCCGCCGCTGGCGGTGGACGGCCCGCTGGTGTCGATCCGCAAGTTCGCCAAGACGCCGATCCATGTCGACCGGCTGATCGAGCTAGGCAGCATCTCCGCCGATATGGCCGGGCTGCTGCGGGCCGTCGTGCAGTCGCATCGCAACGTGCTGATCTCGGGCGGCACCGGCTCTGGCAAGACCACGCTGCTGAACGCGTTGTCGGCGTTCATCGCCCACGAGGAGCGGATCGTCACCATTGAGGACTCGGCCGAACTGCAGCTGCAGCAGCCGCATGTCGGGCGCCTGGAGACGCGGCCGGCCAACATCGAGGGCCGGGGCGAGATCACCCAGCGCGACCTGGTGCGCAACGCGCTGCGGATGCGGCCTGACCGGATCATCGTTGGCGAAGTGCGGGCTGGCGAGGCCTTCGACATGTTGCAGGCGATGAACACCGGCCACGACGGGTCGATGACTACGGTCCACGCCAACACCCCGCGCGATGCGCTTTCGCGCATCGAGCAGATGATCGGCATGGCTGGACTGGAGCTGTCGCCGCGCTCGGTCCGCCAACAGATCGCCTCGGCCATCAACGTGGTGATTCAGGCCGAGCGCATGGACGACGGCCGTCGGCGGGTGGTCTCGATCAGCGAAGTCGTCGGCATGGAAGAGGACGTGATCTCGCTGCAGGAGATCTTCCGCTTCCGCCGCCAAGGCCGTGCCGCTGCGGGCGGCGTCGCCGGGGAGTTCGAAACCACCGGCGTGCGGCCTCGCTTCGTCGACGTGCTGACTGCGCGCGGGGTCGAGCTCCCGCCCATCCAGTTCGCGGCAGGGAGGCGGTCGGTCTAGGCGATGATGAACCCGATCATCTACGTTCTGGCGTTCGTCGCCGTGGTGGTGCTGGTCCAGGCGCTGGCGCGCGTGATCTTCCTGGCCGGCGACCGCAATAAGCGGGTCAATCGCCGGCTGACGATGCTGGAATCCGGCATGAGCCGGGACGAGATCTTCAGTACGCTGGTGCGCAAGCCGGCTGGCGCCCGCAGCTTCGGCTGGATCTCGCAGGCCTACGATGGGATCGAGCGCTATCTGCGCCAGGCCGGGCTTTTGATGTCGCCGGCGCGGCTGGTGGCGATCACCGCCGGGATCGCGGCGGCGCTATGGTTGGTGGGACTGAGCGCGGCGACCTCCGGCAAGGGGTCGAGCCTGCTGGTCAGCGGCGCGATCTCGATGGCCGGCGCCTGCGTCCTGGCTGTGCTGGGGGTGGCCCTGTGGGTCCGCCGCCTACGCGCGCAGCGGATCAAGAAGATCGAGGAGCAGTTGCCGGCGGCGCTCGACGTCGTCAACCGCGCGGTGCGGGCCGGACATCCAGTGATCTCGGCCGTGCAGCTGGCCGCCGACGAGATGGGCGATCCGGTCGGCTCGGAGTTCGGGCTGATCGTGGACGAGACGACTTACGGCGTCGACTTTAAGGAGGCGCTGGCCAATTTCGCCCGGCGCACCGGGGCGCCGGCAGGCCACTTCTTTGCGGTCAGCGTCGCCATCCAGTCGGAGACCGGCGGCAATCTCGCCGAGATCCTGGAGGGGCTGGCGAGCGTCATTCGCGGCCGCCACTCGCTGGGCAAGCGGGTGCGGTCGCTGGCGAGCGAGGGCCGCGCCTCTGCGGTGCTGCTGAGCGTACTGCCGGTGCTGCTGATCGGCGTGCAGCTCGTCATGCGGCCAACCGTCTACTCCGACAAGTTCTCCGACCCGATCTTCTGGCCCGTCGTGCTGCTGACGGCGGTCATGTACCTGATCGGCTGGGCGATGGTGCATCGCATCATCAACTTCAAATACTGAGGCGATGACGATGGCCCAGTGGTTCGATCTGGCGATCCAAGCCTTCACCTTCCTAGCGGTGTTCGCGGTGGTGAATCTGGCCCAGCGGGCCATCGGCTCGCAGCTGGCCGTACGTCGGCGGTTGGGCGGCGGCGACGTCAGCACGCCTCAGTTCGCCGAAGGCTCGGTGCTGCGGGACGAGAAGGTCCGCAACCCGATCCTGCTTTGGGTGCAGTCGGTGACCGCCAGCGGGGAGACCAAGGACACCCAGAAGCTGCGCACGGACCTGTCGCTGGCCGGGTTCGACCAGCCATCAGCGCCGATCTGGTACGTGATCGTACGGTTCTCTTTGGCGATCGGCGGGCCGGTCCTGCTGATCGGCGGCCTGGCGCTGGCGGGGCGCCCGCTGACCGGCCTGGGCGCCTTCATCTTTCCGCTGGCGATCTGCGGACTGGGGCTGGTCGCGCCCAAGGCGGTGCTCGACAACCGCATCAACGCCCGCCGTGAACAGCTTGAGCACGAGTTTCCGGACGCCCTCGACCTGATGGTGGTCTGCGTTGAGGCCGGTCTGGGGTTGGAAGCAGCCTTCGTGCGCGTCGCCGCCGAGGTCACGGAGTCGCATCCGCGCATCGCCGACGAGTTCGGCCGCCTGGCCGACGAACTGGCCGCTGGGCGCGGGCGCGCCGAGGCCCTGCGCGCCCTGGCCGAGCGGCTGAATGTCGACAGCATCCGCTCGTTCGTGGCGCTGCTGATCCAGACGGACCTGCTGGGGGTCAGCATCGGTCAGAGCCTGCGGACGTACTCGGCCGAGATGCGCGAGACCCGGTTCATGAAGGCCGAGGAGAAGGCCATGCGGATTCCCGTCTTGATGACCGTGCCGATCGTCGCCTGCTTCATGCCGGTGATCATGGTCGCGCTGCTGCTGCCGCCGATGATCGATGTGGTCCGCACGCTGCTGCCGGCCATGGCCGGGCGATAGCTGAGATGGGGACGCCGATGATCACGCTTCGAGCCTTCGCGGTCCTGGCCCTGGTTCCTGGGCTGGCCGGCTGCGCCCTGTTCCCCCGCGCGGCGGCCTGGGTGGACTTTAAGGCGGTGCAGACCAGCGAGGTCCAGCGCTTCTCGCGGCAGGACGGCTACTACAACAGCGCCGCTGCGGCGATCGAACGCCGCGACTACGCCACCGCTCTGGACCTGTTGCAGGGCGCGCGGGCGGCCAAGCCCGACGACGTGCGGGTGCTGAACGCCTTCGCCGTCGTCTATGACAAGCTCGGACGCTTCGATCTCAGCGCCCGCTACTACGGACAGGCCGAGCGACTGGATCCCGGGTCGCCAGTCCTGGCACGGAACATCGCCTATTCCGCCAACCTGCAGGCCCGCTTGGCCGCGCCGCCGAGCTACGCCCTGGCGCGCGCCGAGCCGGCGCCGAGCCCAGTTGCTCGCATCGAACCCAGCCTGGCTCAGCGGCCGGCGGTGGTGCGGCTGGCGATGGTCGCGCCGGCGCCGGTCGCGCTGCTGGCGCCGGGACAGACCGGTCGGCCGTTGGAACTGGCCGATGCTTCTGGACGCGCCGGGGGCGCGGCGAGCGCGCGGGCGGCGCTGCGCCGGCTCGGCTGGTCGGTCGATGAGATCGCCGCCGGCGGGGGTCAGCAGGCGAACACCACCATTACTTATGGCGACCGCAACGCCCTGGTTGCCCAGGCTCTGCAGCGCACGTTGCCGGGCCCTGCGAGCCTGGTTCGATGCCGCGACAACTGTCCGGGCATCCGGCTGGCGATCGGCGCCGACGCGGCCAAGTGGACTTGGCCGGCGCGCGGCGACCAAGCCCTGAAAGGAGACTGAGGTGCGGACATTCGTGACCCTCCTGATCTTCGCCGCCATTGCGGCCACGCCAGCCCAGGCCGGGATCTTCGGGCGTGATGACAAGGCGTCGCCCCAGGTCAGCGCCGCGGCCGTTGCCGAGATCCAGCGCGCCATGGACGAACAGCGGCTGATCGACGCCGGCCGGATGCTCGACAGCGCCCAGGTCGCCGGCGTGCGCGATCCGCGTCTGGAGGTTTTGGGCGGGGACCTCAATCTGCGCCGCGGCCGGCTCAACGCGGCCTATGCCAGCTATCGCGCCGCTGAGGCCGATCCAGAAATCCTGGCGCGGGCGCTGCAGGGGCAGGGGATCACCCTGTCGCTGCAAGGCCGTTCGGACGAGGCGATAGCCACGCTGCAGCGCGCGGTGGAGGCCGATCCTGGCGCCTGGCGCGCCTGGAACGCGCTGGGACGCGAATACGACAACCGCACCCAGTGGACCCAGGCCGAGGCCGCCTACGCCCAGGCGATGAGCGCGTCGGGCGGAGACGCCTTGGTGCTCAACAACCGCGGCTATTCACGGCTGTTGCAGCATCGCCGCGACGAGGCGGTCGCCGACTTCGTGGCTGCGCTGGGCAAGCGCCCGTCGCTGACCGAAGCGCGCACCAATCTGCGGCTGGCGCTGGCGATGCGCGGCGATTACGACCGCGCCCTGGCCGGCGGCGCGCCGGGCGACCAGGCCGCGCTGCTCAACAATGCGGGCTTTGCGGCCGGCATGCGCGGCGACTACGCCAAGGCTGAGGCGCTGCTGGGTCAGGCGCTGGAGCTGAAGAGCGAGTACTACGGCCGTGCGTCCGAGAACCTGAAGGTGGTGCGCGCCCTGGCGGCGCAAAGCGAGCCGGCCCCCAATGTGGTCCGCTGAAAACCTGCATACCGTCCTGGCCGCCATCCTGTCGGGCATCCTGATCTGCGTGGCGGTCAGCGACGTCATGGATCGGCGCATTCCCAACGCGGCGGTGGCCGCGGTCGTGGCGCTGTTCGCCCTCTGGGCGCTGGCCGACAGGGGCGCGAGCCTGGGGACCGGGCTGGCGGCGGCGGCGATCGGGTTCGCGGTCGGCTTCGTGCTCTATCTGCTGCGGGTCATGGGCGCGGGCGACGTGAAGCTGTTCGCGGCCGTGGCGCTGTTCACCGGGCTTGGCTACCTGCACCTGTTCGCGCTGGCGACGGTCCTGGCCGGCGGGGCGATGGCGGTGGTCACCATGGCTGCCCGGCCGCGGCGGGCCATGGTGATGTTCACGCTAAAGGGGCGAGGCGATTACGGCCGCGGCATCCCTTACGGCGTGGCGATCGCAGCTGGCGGGCTGGTTGCGGTTTGGGGCGCGCTGACCGGCGCGCTGCCGGTCGACGTGCTGAGCCGCCTCTAGCGCGGCCGAGAACTATTCATCGATTGGGGAATTATATCCACGCGGGCGGCCTCGACGTCGGCACGCAGGAGTGGAAGCGCCTCGGGTCAACCACGAGGTTCTGACGTGATCTGGCGATCGATGGAAAGCGCGCCGCGAGACGGGCGCGAGATACTGGCCCTGGTCGAGGGCCGCGTGCCGATGGTGGTGTTCTGGTCAGACTGGCTGGAGGAGCACTGGCAGCCGTTGGGGCAGTCCTGGCGAGAGACGACACCGTTGCTCTGGGCTCCGTTGCCGCCTCCGCCGTAAGGTCTGAGGTCAGTCCCGCAGACTGGCCGGCACGACGCCGCCGTTCTTGGCCAGGGCGTCCCAGACCGCCTTCTGCAAGGCTATGTTCTGCTCGGCGCTGCCGTGCGGACCGGCGGCGACGCCCAATTCGCCGGCCAGCTCTTTGCGGGCGTCCAGGCTGGAGTCGAGGTCGAGCAGCTTCAGCAGGTCGACGATCGAGGTGCGCCAGTTGCCGCCGCCGCCCTTGAGTTCGGCGATCTGGACGAGCACGGCCTCGACATTGACCGGCTCAGGCGGAGGAGGCGGGGCCGCAGCGACGGGCGCTGCGGCCGGAGCCGGGGCAGGGGCGGCCGGAGCGGCCTCGGGTTTCTTGCGGTGAAAAACCTTGTCCATGATCGAGCTGAAGATGCCCATGCGCCGTCTCCCTGTTGGATCGCCTCCTATTAAAGCTCGGCCATGACAGGAGTTCCCGTCAGAACCCCTTGGTGATCGAGATGCCGTAGAGCCGCGGATCGAGCAGGAACACGCTGCGCGTGGCGCCCAGGTTTTCGTCGTTGATGTCGAAGCCGACGATGGTGTCGTCGTCGAGCAGGTTCTTCACGAACAGCTGGACGCTGAGGTCGATGTCGGGATTGGCGACGATCAGGCTGGCGTTGACGTTCTCCCACGCCTCGATGTTGTCGAAGAACGCGTTGTTGTAGCGCATGTAGCTCTCGGACTGGCGGTAGTAGTCGCCGCGCAGGGTGGCGTTCCAGCCGTTCGGCAGCTCCCAGCGGTATTGGGCGCCCAGCGAGACGGTCCATTCCGGGGCGTTGGGCAGGTCGTTGCCCGACAGGTCTTGGATGACGCCTTCGCCTGCGCCGTTGGCGAACAGCGAGACGCCCGGGCCGTAGTTGTAGACGCCGTTGGTCAGCGCGTTGGCGGTGGCGGCCGGCACGCCGGCGGCCAGCAGCCTGCCGCGGATCGTCGAGGTTCCCGAGCCAGTGCCGCCGCAGGCGAAGTTGGCCAGCAGGGTTGCGCCGCCGGGAACCTGCAGCAGGTTGGCCACGCCCTGGGCGTTGAGGATGCAGCCGCCATTGGTCGAGTTGGCGTAGATGTAGGCGGAATTGCCCTGGGTCCGGTTGAAGGTGTCGACGACCTTGCCCTGATCGATTTCGGTGTTCAGGTAACCGATGTTGGCGTTGAGCCGCAGGTTGTCGATCGGCTCCCAGATCGACTCCATCTCCACGCCCCAGATCTTGGCGTCGATGTTCTCGTTGTAGACCGAACGGTTCACGCTGCGGCCGATCTGGTAGCCCTGATAGTCGTAGTAGAAGCCGGTCAGGTTCAGCAGCAGCCGGCCATCGGCCAGGGTGTTCTTGGCCCCGACTTCGAAGGCGTTGACGAACTCCGGCTCGTAGCTGGGGTTGAGGCCGAGGGTGACGACGCCGGGCGGGTTGAAGCCGCCGCCCTTGTAGCCCTTGGAATAGGACGCATAGAGCAGGGTGTCGTCGGTGAACGACAGGTCGGGCGACCAGTCGACGTTGAGGCGGCCGGTGGTTTCCTTGAACTGCACGCTCTGGTCGGGCGTGAAGCTGGGGCCGCGGCCTGGGGTGAACAGGGTCGAGCCGCTGCCGCGCGTCCACTTCTTGTCGTCGGTGTAGCGCAGGCCCAGCGTGAACTTCAGGTCGTCCATCGCCTGCCAGTAGACTTCGCCGAAGGCGGCCTTGGACTTCAGCTCATACTCGCTGAGGCTGATGTAGTAGTTGTGGCCCGTGAAGTCGGGATTGCGCAGGGGGTCGACATAGGCCAGCGGCTGGACCACGCGCACCGCGGCGGTCGCCGCGTTGGTGGCGACATAGGTGATGCTGGTCGCCTTGTAGTTCAGATAGATGCCGCCGGCGTTGAAGTTGATCGGCCCGTCGAAGTTGGACTGCAGGCGCAGTTCCTGGGTCCACTGTTCGTTGTGGCTGGTGCCGCCTGACTCGCTCATCAGCCGGTCGGTGATCCCGAACTGCGGGTCGTTCAGCACGCCGGTCGGGGTGAAGGGCGTGATCCCGAACGGCACCGAGGAGAAGCCGCCCGTGGAGTCGCCCCGAGTGTAGTTTTCGTTCTCGTTGTAGCTGGTCAGCGAGGTGGCGGTGAGCTCGGGCGTGACGTCCCACTCAAGGTTCAGCTCGTAGAGGTCGGTGCGCGGCCGATAGGTCGGGCGGCCATAGACTTCGATCTCACGCAGGTCGCGCGAGATGGTCTTGCCGGCGAAGGCGTCGGTGGACTGCAGGCCGATCTGGCGGGCGATGATGCCGGTGAAGGTCGAGAGCTGGTTGGTCGTGCCGTAGACGTTGTCACCGTAGACCGAGGCCGGCAGACAGCCCTGGGTGAAGGCCGCCTGGGCTGCGCCCGTGGGCACGCCGAGCACGTTGGTCAGGCCGACGTCCTTCTGGCAGAGCTGCTTGCGGGCCCCGCGAGTGTCATCTTCCGAGAAATTGTCCCACAGGATATAGCCGCGGAAATTGTCGGTCGGGGTGAAGCCCAGGGTGACCCGCGCGGCCCAGATTTCGCGGTCGTCGATATCCTGGCCGTTCAGGGTGTTGTCGGTATAGCCGTCGCGCTGGAGGGCGAAGCCGGCGGCGCGCAGCTGGAACATGTCGCCCAGCGGCACATTCACGAAGCCCTGCAGCTTGATGCTGTTGTAGTTGCCGATCTCGGCGGTGACCGAGGCGTCGAAGACGTCGGTCGGCTTGTTGGTGATGACGTTGACCACGCCGCCGGTGGCGTTGCGACCGTAGAGGGTGCCCTGCGGCCCGCGCAGCACTTCGACCCGCTCGACGTCGTAGAACTCGGCGTCGGCCAGCCGGTTGGCGGTCAACGGCACGTTGTTGTGGTGGACACCGACGCCGTCGTCGCCGCCGGTCGAAACCAGCTGGGCGCCGACCCCGCGGATCTGGAAGTTGGTGCGCAGCGCGCGGCGGGTGAAGGTGAGGTTCGGAACCGACTGGACCAGGTTGCCGGCGCCGTCGATGCCCTGCGACCTCAGCGCCTGTTCGCTGAAGGCGGAAACGGCGATGGGAACGTCCTGTACCGACTCTTCCCGTTTCTGGGCGGTGACGATCAATTCTTCGATGACGGTGCCGCCCGAGGACTGCGCCCAGACGGGCGTCGACCAGACAAGCGCGAGCGCAGACGCAGAAGCCAGCAAGGCTTTGCTCATTCTTCCCTCCCTAGCCCCCAGTTCATGGCGGGGGTCTTCTTGTCGACGGCCATCGTCGAGCGTGGCCGTTCAGAACTGAGAGCTAAGGCTGTAAATTACGCAGCGTCAAACGACTTGTGATTACAGATCGCCCGGAGGGGTTGTGGTGCGAATGCTCAAGCTTCGCCGAACGGCTTCTCTAGGCTGGGTTGCGGCGGGGTGAACCAGGCCGCGCCTTCGGCCGTGACGTGGAAGTGATCCTCCAACCGAACGCCGAACGAATCCGGGATCACGATCATCGGCTCGTTGGAAAAGCACATGCCGGGCGCGAGCGGGGTCTTGTCGCCGCGCACCAGGTAGGGCGCTTCGTGGATCGAGAGGCCGATGCCATGGCCGGTGCGGTGAGGCAGGCCGGGCAGTTCGTAGTCGGGGCTCAGACCGGCGGCGGCCAGCACCCGGCGGGCGACGGCGTCGATCTCCTCGCAGGGGACGCCCGGCTTCACGGCGGCGAAGGCGGCGTCCTGGGCTTGCTTCTCCAGGTCCCAGATCCGGCGCTGCTCGGGCGAGGCCTCGCCGAACACATAGGTGCGGGTGATGTCGGAGTGATAGCCCTGGACCTGGCAGCCGGTGTCGATCAGCACGATCTGGCCGTCCTCCAGCGCCTGCTCGCCCGGCAGCCCGTGTGGATAGGCGCTGGCCTGGCCGAACTGCACCGCGCAGAAGTAGGAGCCGTTGTCAGCACCCAGGGCGCGGTGGGCCTGGTCGATGAAACGGCGGACCTCGCCGGTGGTGATCCCGGAGCGCAGGATGCGCGCGGCCCGCCGGTGCACCTCAAGGGTCATGGCCTTGGCCTGGGACATCAGGGCCAGCTCGGCCGGCGACTTGATCATCCGGCAGCCGTCGACGACCGGCGCGCCGTCGAGCAGGGCGACCTGGGGCGTGGCCTTGGCGATCCCGTTGAACACGAAGAAGGGCAGGGCCGGGTCGATGGCCAGGGTCTTGGCGCCGGCCAGGGCGCGGGCGGTCAGTTCGTAGGGGCTCTCGTGCTCCTCCCAGAGCAGTAGTTCGGCGTCGACGCCGAGGGCGGCCTCCAGCGAGCCGAGCTCGAAGCGCGGGCAGATCATTCGCACGTCGCCGTCCAACGGCAGCACCATCGCCACCAGACGCTCGGTGGCGCCCCAGGCGACGCCGGTGAAGTAGCGCAGGCTGGGCCCGGCGCCGATGATCAGCGCTTCGGCGCCGATCTGCCCCATGAGCTCTCGGGCGCGGGCGATGCGGGCCAGCCGCTCCTGTTGCGTGATGGCGGGCGCCGGAGTGGGCCAGGGCGCGAGGTCCGCAAGTTCGGTCTGGGCCGTCGAGCCGCCGATGCCATTGGTCATGTCACGCTCCGGTACTGAAGGGGGCGCCGCACGCTGGCGGCGAAGCAGGCGCGCCCGTATATACGCGCCCATGGCCGAAGCCTTCAACGAACTGACCCTGCCGGCCGCCAAGGCCGAGCGTTACGCCGCACTGGCCGCGGAAATCGCCGCGGTGCTCGACGGCGAGCCTAACCGCACCGCCCGCATGGCCACGGTCGCCTCGATGCTGGCGGCGACCTTCGACGCCTTCTTCTGGACCGGTTTCTACGTCGTCGATCCCGACAAGGAGCGTGAGCTGGTGGTCGGTCCATATCAAGGCACGCTCGGCTGTCTGCGCATCGCCTTCGGGCGCGGCGTCTGCGGCGCGGCGGCGGCCAGCGGCCAGACCCAGCTGGTGCCGGACGTCCACGCCTTTCCCGGGCACATCGCCTGCGACGGCCGTTCGCAGAGCGAGGTGGTGGTGCCGGTGTTCGACTCCGCCGGCGCGCTGATCGCGGTGCTGGACGTCGACTCCGACCAACTCGGCGCGTTCGACGAGGTCGACGCCCGCTGGCTGGAAGAGATCGTGCGGAACACCTTCGCCGTCTGAACGCTTCACGTAATCTCGAAGGTTACGATATAGACTCCGCGGAAATTCCGAGGAGCGCCATGTCCTTTTTCCGATCCCGACGCCGTCGCACGCTATGCCGAGGGGCCCCTGCGGCTCGTGCCCGGCTTTCGCGATCTGCAGCGCATGGCCGGGCTTTTGCTGGCCGAGCGCGCGCCCGCCGACGCCCGCATCCTCGTGCTTGGGGCCGGCGGCGGGCTGGAGTTGAAGCACCTCTCCGAGCTCTACTCCGGCTGGACCTTCGATGGCGTCGATCCATCCGCCGAGATGTTGAAGCTGGCGGAACGGACGCTGGGGCCGCTGGGGGCGCGTACGCGGCTGCGCCAAGGCTACATCGACGATGCGCCGCCCGGGCCATTCGACGGCGCGGCCTGCCTGTTGACCCTGCATTTCATCCCCGAAGACGAGCGGCGACGGACGCTGTCGCAGATGCATCGCCGCCTGCGGCCGGGCGCTCCGTGCGTGGTGGCGCATCACAGCTTTCCGCAAGGGACTGGCAAGGCGACCTGGCTGAAGCGCTACGCCGCCTTCGCCGTCTCGTCCGGAGTACCGGCGGCCGACGCCGAGCGGGCGATCGCGGCGATCGACGAGCGCTTGCCCGTGCTGTCGCCCGAGCGCGACGCGGCGCTGCTGGAAGAGGCGGGGTTCGGGAACGTCGAACTGTTCTATGCCGCCTTCAGCTTCCGCGGCTGGGTCGCAACGGCCTGATTGGCGGCTGACGGGACGTCAGTCTGGACACGGAGCGCCTGGCGGGCGCGTACTCGCGTGCAAGAACGTGGGTACGGGAGCGCCCGAGCGTGCAGACTTACGATCTGATCGTCGTCGGCGGCGGCATTGGCGGTTCGGCCCTGGCCACGGTGATGGCTCAGGCCGGACGCTCGGTGCTGTTGCTCGAGCAGAGCGAGGTCTACGAGGATAAGGTCCGCGGCGAGTGGATCGCGCCGTGGGGCGTGGCTGAGGTCCACCGCGTCGGCCTCTACGATCTGCTGGTCGCGGCTGGCGGACACCACATCACCCGTCACGTCACCTTCGATGAGTCGATCGATCCCGGCGCCGCCGAGGCGACGGCCCTGCCGCTGAGCATTTTCCGGGAGGGTGTGCCCGGACCGCTGTGCCTGCGTCACCCGCAGCACTGCCAGACCCTGTTCGATGCAGCCAAGGCGGCCGGCGCGGTCGCCCTGCGCGGGGTGATCGTGGGCTCGGTGGAGGCGGGCTCCAAGCCCCGCGTCGTCTACGAGCACGACGGCCAGACCCATGAGGCCACTGCCCGGCTGCTGGTCGGCGCCGACGGCCGCGCCTCGCAGGTGCGCGAGGCGGCGGGGATTCCGCTGCACCAGGATAAGCCGCACCACTGGTTCGGCGGGCTGCTGGTCAAGGACGTGGTCGGCTGGGACCCGCAGTTGCAGGCGATCGGCACCGAGGGCGATTTCGCCTTCCTGGCCTTCCCGCAGGGCGAGGGGATGGTGCGGGTCTACGGCGGCTACGCGCTGGACCAGGCGCAGCGGTTCAAGGGCCCGGACGGGGCGCGGCGGTTCTTGGACGCCTTCGACCTGGGCTGCAGTCCGGCCAATCGCTGCCTGACCGCCGGCGCGCCGGCCGGCCCGCTCTATTCCTATGTCAACGCGGACAGCTGGACCGATCAGCCGTATCGCCAGGGCGTGGTGCTGGTCGGCGACGCGGCCGGCTGGAACGACCCGATCATCGGCCTGGGCCTGTCCATCACCTATCGCGACGTGCGCATCGTTTCCGAGCTGCTGAAGTCGACCGACGACTGGGAGCATCTCGACTTCGAGCCCTACGGGACCGAGCGGGCCGAGCGGATGCGCCGGCTGCGCTTCGCGGCGAAACTACAGGCGGCCATCGACATGGAGTTCGGCGAGGCCGCCCGCGAGCGCCGCCGCCGCCACTTCGAGCGCGCCGCCGCCGACCCCAGCCTGAAGATGCACAGCCTGGCGGTGATGGCCGGACCCGAGGCCGCGCCGGCCGAGATTTTCACCGAGGCGCACCGCGCCCGCGTGCTGGAGGACTGAGTGGACATCGCCGACTACAACGCCCGTTGGCTGGCGGCCTGGACCGCCAAGGACGTCGACGCCCTGTGCGGCTTCTATGCCGAGAACGTCGTCTACAAGGATCCGCAGACCGCCGGGGGCCTGACCGGACAGGCGGCGCTACGGTCCTATCTGACCGGACTGTTCGCGGCGACCCCGGCCATGACCTACACGCCCGATGAGACCTGGCCCATTCCGGGCGGGTTCTGCGGCCGTTGGTACTGCGACATCGCCGGCGGCGGGCGGATGCGCGGCTTCGACCTGGTGATCCTCGACGGCGACAAGATCGCCCTGAACGAGGTCTATGTGCACCAGCTTCCAGCATGAGCCGCCGTCCCGACATCCGCGCCCCGGGCGAGATCGATGCAGCCTGGCTGTCGGCTGTGTTGGCGGCCGGCGGCATCGACGCGGCGGTGCGCAGCTTTGAGGCCAAACCCGTCGGCACCGGCCAGATCGGCGACAGCGTCCGCTTCCGGCTGACCTATGATCGCGGCGGCGACGACGCACCGGCCGCGATTGTCGGCAAGTTCCCCGCCGCGGGGGCCGAGAGCCGGGCGACCGGGATTATGCTCGGCAACTATCTGCGCGAGGTGCGCTTCTATCAGCAGCTCGCGCCCACCGCCCTGGTGCAGACCCCGCGCTGCTACTTCACCGACGTCGACGAGGCGACCAGCGACTTCGTGCTGATGATGGAGGACCTCGCCCCGGCCGAGCAGGGCGACCAGCTGGCCGGCGTCAGCCTGGAGCAGGCCAAGCTGGTGGTCGAGCAGGCGGCGCGGCTGCACGCCTCGCACTGGGGCGACGAGCGGCTGGACGAGCTGCCGTGGGTTTCCGGCTCCAAGGCCGCGCCGGCCAGCGCCGCCAACGAGGAGATGGTCGCCGCGCTCTGGGCCGGCTTCAAGATGCGCTACGGCGCGAGGATGAAGCCTGAATGGATCGCGACCGGCGACTGGCTGGCCCCACGCTTCGGCGAGTTCGCGCGGACCGAGGACGGGCCCCGCTGCCTGACCCACAACGATTTTCGGCCCGACAACATGATGTTCGGCACGCCGGCCGGCGGCTATCCGGTGGCGGTGCTGGACTGGCAGTCCTACGCCTATGGCTGCGGCCCGACCGACCTCGCCTATTTCCTGGCTGGGGCGCTGGCTCCCGACGTCCGCCGCGCCCACGAGCCGGCGATGCTGCAACTCTATCTCGACACCCTGGCGGCCAACGGCGTCCGCGGCTTCGGCATGGACGAGCTGAAGCCGCTCTATGGCCGCGGCGCCTACCTGCTGTTCGCCACCGCTTTCTTCGCGGCGATGATCGTCACCCAGACCGACCGGGGCGACGAGATGTTCCTGCAGATGATCGGCAGCGCCAGCGACCACCTGTGCGATCATGGAGTGGTGAGCTGAGGCGCTAGCGTGCGCCCAACCTGCGCAAGGTGACGGCAAGTTCGGACTCGCGGCCGGCCTGAGCCTCCACGAGGGCAAGCATGCGCTTGCCGTTCCACTCGGCGTTCAGGTCGGCCCCGTTCTGGACCACCAGCTCGAGCAGTCGTGGCGTGTCGTAGCTCGGGGCCAGTTTCGTCGGCGCATAGGCGAGCGGGAAGAGCAGTTGCCAAGCGCCAGGGCGGCCCTGCCAGTCGGGTAGATTGAGATCGGCGCCGGCTTTCACCAGTTGCTGGAAGATCGCCAGCGCGCGCTCGTCATGCTCATCCCGGTCGCGATCCAGCGTCATCGCCCGGACAGCGATCCAGACGGGCCGATCGCGATGGGCCATCAGGTTCGGATCGGCGCCGGCCTCCAGAAGGAGCCTCACCGCCTCGGGCGTACCTGGGTAGATTCCGTTGGAGGCGGTAGTCAGCGGGCTTTCGTAGTTGCGGACCGCGTTCGGGTCGACGCCGTGTTTCAGGGCCAGCTTCACGAGGTCCGGGCGCACCGCGGGCCGGCCGAGGGAAGCGTCGAGCAGCCTGTTTGCGAGACGAAGGCTGTTGTCCTGCAGCGCTAGCTCCAGCACTTCGGCGTTGGGCAGGGGCGGCCACAGCTCTCGTACAGGGTAGTGAGGCCGAGTGCGGATGGCGCGGACAATGGCGACGTTGCCGGAGCCGACGGCGGCTTCGAGATACTCGGCTGGCCAGACCCGGTCCTTCCCCCAATGTCGCGCCTCCATCTCGGGGCTTATCCACCGCAGAAGCTGAGTAAACTTGGCCTGGCGCCCCAGGGCTGCAGCCCAGCGGAGTGCGCTCACGCTCTGCGACCCTGTCAGCGGATCAGCCCCCGCGTCGAGCAGCGTCGAGATCGCGGAGTCATTGCCCCGCGCGACCGCCCAGGCCAGCGGCGACATGCCAAGGCGGTCAAGCCTGTCCACCGGGGTCGTGGCCAGGAACCGCCGCACCTGCTCGGCGTCGCCCCGGCGCGCGGCCTCGTGCAGGTTGCGGGGAGGGGAGGTTACAGGGCGCGCCGGCCGAGTGACCCAGGTGACGTCATAGCTTCGGAAGGTGTCGGCGGGACTGCTCACCCGGCACAGGTCGGCGTCGCCGTAGGCGGGTTGGCTGACCAGGGTGCGATTGTAGGTCTGGGTGTACGCTATCAGCGCGGCCTCCTCGCGGCCGATCGCATGGCTGACGGCGAGCGAGAAGCGGACGGCGGGGGCGCCGCCGTTGGGCGTGTGGCAGATCACGCCTCGGATTTGCGTGCTGATGTCGTGGTTCTCGATCAGGCCGAAGTCGCCCGCTTGCGCCGCCGCGATCGCCTCAGCTGCCGGATCAAGCTTGCCGCTGAGGATTTCGGCTCGCGCCGCTTCGGACCGAGCCATGAGCTGGCGAACGTCGCTGCTTTCAGCCTGCTCATCGGACGGAGGCGTAGCTCGGGCGCAGCCGCACGCGAGGAAGGCGACTGCGAGACACAGACCGGATATGGCGGCGCGCATAGGGTGCTCCAGGCGAAGGTGTTCAACCTATGCGAGATGTGATTGCCAACCATTGAAGGGCTTGCGGCGCGGTCGAGCATCTGCGCGGGGTGAGGGGCTTGGCCAAGGAGACGCGAGTGCTGACCGGGACCTGTCACTGCGGCGGGGCGCATTGGACGCTGGAGGGCGACCCGGGCCGGGTGACGGCGTGCAACTGCACGCTCTGCCGCCGCTATGGGACCCTGTGGGCCTACGATTTCGAGAACGAGCGGATCACGGTCTCCGGGTCGACCTCGTCCTACACCCGCGCCGGCAAGGACGATCCTTCGCTGGAGATCCTGTTCTGCCCGACCTGCGCGGGCGTCTTGGCCTGGCGCGGGATGCGGGTGAAGTCAGATGGGCGGCGGCGCATGGCGGTGAACCTGCGGCTGGCTGAGCCGGAGGCGGTGGCGCACCTGCCGATCGACCACTTCGACGGGTTGGACAGCTTCGACGACCTGCCGAGCGACGGCCGCTGCGTGCGCGATCTCTGGTCCTAGGCTTCAGCAGCGTCGTGGCGGAACTACGTCGCTGAAGATCGAAAAGCTCTTCCAGGCCGGTTCGACCGGGGCGGCGTCCGGCTGCGGGACGTAGGGCGAGGGAGCCTTCAGTTCCAGTTCGGGAATGTAGCGCGGGCAGTTGGGGAAGATGTCGCTCGGCGTGACCTCGACCAGCAGCTGGGCGCCCGGCCACTCGGTCATCTGCGGATCGTCGCGCAGCACGCGGGCCGCGCCGTTGACCCGCAGCCGCGCCGGCTTCGGGCCGATGCCAAGGAAGAGCAGGCCGACGTGCGGATTGACCTCGACGTTGCCGAGGCTGCGGAACATGCCGTTGCCGTCATAGTCGGGAAACACCAGCCGGTCGGGCGCGAGGATGCGGACGAAGCCTGGATCGCCGCCCTTGTAGGAGCAGTCGGGCCGGCCTTCCGCGTCGGCCGTGGCCAGGAAGAAGAACGGCAGGCCCTCGATGAAGGCCTTGTCGGCGTCGGTGAAGCGGTCGTGGCGCAGTCGCTCGTCGAGGCGGTCGGCCAGAGCCGTGCTGTCGAACTCGGCCTGCAGTCCGCGTTGGCCCGAATGGTACATGCGGCCTCCCTTTTCGGACTAAGCTAGCACGAAAACGCCGCCGGCCTCGCGACCGGCGGCGTGCGTTTCGTTCGGATCAGAGCGTCGCTCAGGCGGCTGCGAAGGCGACCTTGCGGCCGTGGCTGCGCAGGGCCGCGCCGGCGAGGCCGAAGCCCATAATCATCATCGCCCAGGTGGCCGGTTCCGGCACCGCCGAGGGCACGTCGAGGACGACGCGGCCGCCGGTGACGGCGCGCGGGCCGCCGGTGTTTTGGTACTCGTACGAGGTGTTCAGGATGTTGGCGCCGCCGGCGGTCAGCGGGAAGAAGTCCAGGCGCAGTTGCTTGGCGTAGCCGCTCGTGGAGATCCGGAAGCCCTGGGTCGGCAGCGAGACCCAGTCGGCCAGGGCGGCGTTGTCGTAGGTGAACGTCGAGAACACGCCCGGCCCGAACGTGCCCGACGAAGCGGTGATGTTCACCGACAGCAGCGAGGTCAGCGCGTCGTCAGTGGTGAAGCTGCCGGTCAGCGTGCCGCCGCCTTGCAGGGTCACGTTGTCCAAGGTGAACACCTTGGCGGCCCAGGCCGGCGCAGCGGTGGCGATGGCGGCGATGGCGGTGGCGATGGCGATCAGGCGCTTCATGTCGGTTCCAAATCGGGAAAACTGAGCTGTGTTGCACACGTCTAAGCAACATCGGCGCCAGGGATACAAGTTTGGAGTGTGACGCGCGCCGGACGGCGGGCGCGGGGGCGCGGCGGCCCGCTTCACGTGCGCGTAAACCCCATTGGCTTACGTGACGTCGCGCTCCTAAATGACTCGCCGAAGCGCGACGGACGCGCATTTATCGGGAGCGGAACAATGGGCGAAGCCTACATCGTCGCAGCGACGCGGACGGCCGGCGGGCGCAAGGGCGGCAAGCTGAAGGATTGGCATCCGGTCGACCTCGGCGCTGTGGTCCTCAACGACATCATCGAGCGCACCGGCGCCGATCCGGCTCTGGTCGAAGACGTGGTCATGGGCTGCGTCGGCCAGGTCGGCGAACAGGCGATCAACGTCGCGCGCAACGCGGTACTGGCCTCGAAGCTGCCGGAAAGCGTGCCGGCGACCAGCGTCGACCGCCAGTGCGGCTCCTCGCAGCAAGCCCTGCAGTTCGCCGCCCAGGCGGTGATGAGCGGCACCATGGACGTGGTGATCGCCGCGGGCGTGGAAAGCATGACCCGCGTGCCGATGGGCCTGTCGGCGGCGCTGCCGGCCCAGAACGGCTTCGGCAACTACATGAGCCCGCGGATGAAGGAGCGCTATCCGAACATCCAGTTCAGCCAGTTCATGGGCGCCGAGATGGTCGCCAAGAAGTACGGGCTGACCAAGGACGAGATCGACCAGTACAGCTACGAGTCGCACCAGCGCGCGATCGCCGCCACCCAGGCCGGCAGCTTCAAGAACGAGATCGTCGCCATCGAGGTGGTCGACGCCGAGGGCAACAAGACCCTGCATACCGTCGATGAAGGCATCCGCTTCGACGCCAGCCTGGACGGCATCCGCGGCGTGAAGCTGCTGGCCGAAGGCGGCGCGCTGACCGCCGCTTCGTCCAGCCAGATCTGCGACGGCGCCTCGGCGGTGATGGTCGTCTCGGAAAAGGGCCTGAAGGAACTGGGCGTGAAGCCGCTGGCCCGCATCCATCACCTGTCGCTGCTGGGCCACGACCCGGTGATCATGCTGGAAGCCCCGCTGCCGGCCTCGGAACGCGCCCTGAAGCGCGCGGGCATGAGCGTCGACGACATCGACCTGTTCGAAGTCAACGAAGCCTTCGGCTCGGTGCCCGTCGCTTACATGAAGCAGCTGGGCGTTGCGCGCGACAAGATCAACGTCAACGGCGGCGCCATCGCGCTGGGCCACCCGCTCGGCGCCTCGGGCACCAAGCTGATGGCGACCCTGCTCAACGCTCTTGAACAGCGCGGCGGCCGTTACGGGCTGCAGACGATGTGCGAGGGCGGTGGTATGGCGAACGTCACCATCGTCGAGCGACTCTAAGGCCCGTCCCCGGTTCCGGACGGAGCCGGGTCGCAGCTAGAGGAGCTGCCCCATGACCGGACGCGTCTATGCAATCACGGGCGCGTTCGGCGTGCTGGGCTCGGCCGTCGCGCGCGCTGCGGCGGCCAAAGGCGCGCGCGTCGCCCTGATCGACTATGCGAAGATTCCGCCCGAGGGTCTGGGAGAGGACTGCGGTCCTGAGGGCCTGATCCTCGGCGGGGTCGACCTGACCGACGCGGTGGCCGCCGGCGCGGCGATCGACGCGGTGGATCGTCACTTCGGCCGGCTGGACGCGCTGATCAACGTCGCCGGCGGGTTCCGTTGGGAGACGCTGGAAGAGGGCTCCTGGGAGACCTGGCACCAGCTGTTCCGGATGAACGTGCTGACCGCGACCAACGCCAGCCGCGCGGCGATCCCGCACCTGAAGCGCAGCGGCAGCGGCCGGATCGTCAATGTCGGCGCCAATGGAGCGCTGAAGGCCGCGATGGGCATGGGCGCCTACGCCGCCTCCAAGGCCGGGGTGCACAAGCTGACCGAGGCGCTGGCCGAGGAGCTGAAGGCTGACGGGGTGACCGTCAACGCCGTGCTGCCCTCGATCATCGACACCCCGACCAACCGCGCGGACATGCCGAACGCCGATTTCAGCGCCTGGGTCACGCCGCAGGACCTGGCCGCGGCGATCCTGTTCCTGGCCTCGGAGGAGGCGAGGGCGGTGACCGGCGCGCTGCTGCCGGTGACCGGGCGGGTTTGACGGCGGGTCGGGCGAGGATGCTGGTAACCGGTCCTATCTGGACGTTCCGGTAGCGAGCGTTCCGGCGGGAGCCACACGCCAGATCGTCTTGCCGACGTCGTCGGCGACCAGCAGCGCCCCGGTCTTGTCGACGGCGACGCCGACGGGGCGGCCCTGCGCCTCGTCCTTTTTGTTGAGGAAGCCGGTCAGGAACGCTTCGGGCGGGCCGCTGGGCTTGCCGTTCGTGAACGGCACGAAGACCACGCGATAGCCGCTGGGCGGTTTGCGGTTCCACGAGCCGTGCTGGCCGATGAAGACGCCGCCCTGGTAGTGGGCGGGGAAGGCGTCGGCGCGATAGAAGGTCAGCCCCAGCGAGGCGGTGTGCGAGCCCAGCGCGTAGTCGGGGACGATGGCCTTGGCGACCAGGTCCGGGCGCTGGGGTTTCACCCGTGCGTCGACGTGCTGGCCGAAGTAGCTGTAGGGCCAGCCGTAAAAGCCGCCGTCCTGCAGGCTGGTCATGTAGTCGGGAACGAGGTCGTCGCCGAGCATGTCGCGCTCGTTCACCGCGGTCCACGGGACGCCGGTGGTCGGCTCGAAGTCCAGGCCGTTGGGATTGCGCAGGCCCGAAGCGAACACCCGCGCCGGGCCGGCGGGCAGGGGATAGACGATGACCGCGGCGCGGTTGGTCTCGTTCTCGATGCCGTTCTCGCCGATGTTCGAGTTCGAGCCGACGGTGGCGTAGAGCTTGGTTCCGTCCGGGCTGGCGACGACGTTCTTGGTCCAGTGGTGATTGATCGGCCCGCCCGGCAAGTCGAAGACCTTCTCGCCGACGCCGATGATCTGGGTCTGGCCGTCCGCATAGGGGAAGGCGACGACCGCGTCGTCATTGGCGACATAGAGTTTGCCGCCGGTCAGGGTCATGCCGAACGGGCGCTTGAGCCCGTCGGCGAAGGTGGAGCGCACCTCGGCCACCCCGTCGCCGTCGCCGTCGCGCAGCAGGGTGATGCGGTTGGGGCTTTCCATGGTCGCGCCGGCCTTGTCCTGCAGGCGATTGGCGATCATGGCGGTGATCCCCTTGGCCTTTGTTGGCTCGGACGAGGCCTCCGAGACCAGCACGTCGCCGTTGGGCAGGACGAGCAGCCAGCGCGGGTGAGCGAGGTCGCTGGCGAAGCGGGTGACCGTGAACCCGGCCGGGGCGACCGGCGCGGCGCCGGCGGGCCAGCCGACCGCTTGGCGGGCGTTCAGCGTCGGGATCAGGCTCGATTTCGGCGGCGGCAGCTGCGGCTTGGCGCCGAAGCCGGCGAACGGGTCCGCCGAGCCCTGGCCGCAGGCGACGAGGGCCAGGGCGGCCAGCGGCGGGCCCACGCGGGTCAGGGCGGACTTGAGCGGAATCATGACGCAGGCCTTTGAATGAACGGAGATATTTGAGCACCTGTCGGCAGCCCGCGCCAGCGTCGCCGTGTGAGTGATTGACAACGTTATCAGTGAAGCTGACCATACAGCCAACAAGGACGCTGCGATGAGGCGGCGAGGGGAGGATGAGATGATCGGCAAGGCGGGCGCGCTGGGCGCGGCCATGGCGCTGGGGCTGGCGGCCCAGGCGCAAGGGGCCGAGGTGGTGAAGGTCGAGAGCGGCCAGTTGCAGGGCGTCGTGCAGGACGGGGTGATCGCCTTCAAGGGCGTGCCGTTCGCAGCCCCGCCGGTCGGCGATCTGCGCTGGCGTCCGCCGCAGCCGGCGGCGAAGTGGAGCGGCATCCGCAGCGCCGCCGCCTATGGCCACGACTGCGCCCAGAAGCCGTTCCCCAGCGACGCTGCGCCGCTCGGAACCGAGCCGGCCGAGGATTGCCTGGTGCTGAACGTCTGGCGGCCGGCCGGCGCGCCGGCGAACGCCAAGCTGCCGGTGATGGTCTGGATCTACGGCGGCGGCTTCGTGAACGGCGGCTCCTCGCCCGATGTCTATTCCGGCCATCAGTTCGCCAAGCAGGGCGTGGTGCTGGTCAGCTTCAACTATCGCGTCGGGCGCTTCGGGTTCTTCGCCCATCCGGCCCTGACCAAGGAAAGCCCCGGCGGCCCGCTCGGCAACTACGGCTTCATGGACCAGATCGCCGCCCTGAAGTGGGTGCAGCGGAACATCGGCGCGTTCGGCGGCGATCCCGGCAACGTAACCATCGTCGGGGAGTCTGCGGGCGGCTTCTCGATCCATACCCTGATGACCACCCCGGCGGCCAAGGGGCTGTTCCACAAGGCGATTGTCGAGTCCGGGGGCGGGCGCGGCAACATCAATCCGGGGCGCAAGGTCAGCGGCCAGGCGCCCGGCGGCCCGCCGTCCGGCGAGCAGGTCGGCCTGGCGTTCGCCAAGAGCGTCGGGATCGAGGGCGAGGACGCCGCCGCCCTGGCGGCGTTGCGCGGGCTGCCGGCCGACAAGGTCGTCGCCGGCCTGAACATGATGACCATGTTCACTCCGACCTATGCCGGGCCGATGGTCGACGGCCAGATCGTGACGGACGAGCCGGGCAAGATCTATGCGGCCGGCGGCGGGGCGGATGTGCCGCTGATCGTCGGGGCCAATAGCATGGACATCGGCTTCTCGATGGCCAAGTCGCTGGACGAAGTGTTCGCGCCTTTCGGCGCCGAGCGTCGGGCGGCGGCGGAGGCGGCGTTTGATCCGGGCAAGACCGGCGATGTCCGCAAGGTCGGGACTCTGGTCGCCAGCGACACCATGATGGTCGAGCCGGCGCGGTTCGTGGCCAAGGCCTGGGCTAAGGCCGGGCGGCCGGTCTACGCCTACCGCTTCAGCTATGTGGCCGACTCCATGCGCAAGGAGTGGCCGGGCGCGCCGCACGCGACCGAGATCCCCTATGTCTTCGACACCGTGAAAGCCAAGTACGGCGAGGCGCTGACCCCGGCCGACGCGGCGATGGCGCAGCTGACCAGCGCCTATTGGGTGGCGTTCGCCAAGAGCGGCGATCCAAACGGGCAGGGGCGTCCCACCTGGCCGCGCTATGAGCCGGTCGGCGACCAGATCCTCGATTTGACCAACGACGGCGCCCGCGCCGGGGGCGATCCCTGGAAAGCGCGCTTGGACCTGGTGGAGCAGGCGGCTGACGCGAAGAAGCCCTGAGGCGCGAGAATCCGCGTTATATCTGCGCGGATGAAGGACGCCCGAGCGTGACGACGACGATCAAGGACGTGGCGGCGCGCGCTGGACTGTCGGTGATGACGGTCTCGCGCGTGCTCAACGGCGAGCGTCATGTCAGCGACCAGGCTCGCGACAAGGTCCAGGAGGCGATCGAGGCGCTGGGCTATCGGCGTAACGTATTCGCCCGCGGCCTGCCCGGTTCGCGCTCGTTCCTGATCGCCATGCTGATCCCGGAGATCATTCCGGACTATGTCGCCGAGTTCCAGCAGGGGGCGGTCGAGCAATGCCGCTCGGCCGGCTACCACCTGGTGGTCCAGCCGTTCGACAGCCGGACCGGCATGGCCGCGCAGGCGGTGGCGGCCGCCGTCGCCTCGTTGCGGCCCGACGGCTTCCTGCTGATTCCGCCGGTCAGCGACGACCTGGCGGTGCTCGATACGCTCGACGAGGCCGGCGTGCCGTATGCGCGGCTGGCGCCCAGCGTTCAGCCGCAGCGCGGCGCGTCGGTGGCGGTGGACGAGGTCGAGGCCGCGCGGGCCATGACCTCGGCGCTGTTCGAGCTGGGGCACCGCCGGATCGGCTTCATCGGCGGGCCGCCGGACCACGGCGCCTCGGCCTGGCGGCTCGAAGGCTACCGCAGGGCCTTGGCGGAATGCGGACTTGCCGCTGATCCACAGTTGATCGCGCCGGGCGACTTCCTGTTCGCGACCGGCGAGGCCGGGGCCGAGGCGCTGCTGGGCCTGGCCGAGCCCCCGACGGCGATCTTCGCGGGCAATGACGACATGGCGCTCGGGGTGATGGCGACGGCGCAGCGCCTGGGGCTCTCGGTTCCGGGCGATGTCTCGGTGGCCGGGTTCGACGGCGGCGAGATTTCGACGCTCACCTGGCCGCAACTGACCACGGTCCGGCAGCCGGTGCAGGCCATGGCGGCTGCGGCGGCCGACGCGGTCATCGGCATGGTCGACGCCGGTACGATGCAGGGGCCGGCGCGCCGCCTCGACTTCACGCTGCTGTTGCGGGCTTCGACGGCCCAGGCGGCCTAGCCCGGGGGCGCGGCCGTCGAGCGACGGGCGCGGATCTCGAAGTCCAGCTGCAACGCAGGATCAGCCAGGTCCTCGTTCGCCGACATGCTGATCAGCATGTCGGCCGCCGCTTGGCACATGGCGTCGACCGGTTGACGGACGGTGGTCAGCGACGGCGAGCAGATCTGCGCGGCGCGCGTGTCGTCGAAGCCGGCGATCGACACCTGGTCCGGCACCGCCAGGCCCAGTTCGCGCGCCGCGGCCATGACCCCCAGGGCCATCTTGTCGTTGGCCGCAAAGATCGCCGTGGGGCGGTCGGCGCCCGACAGCATCCGATGGCCGGCGGACATGCCGCTCTCGAAGGTGAAGTAGCCTTGGACCATGTGGTCGGCGCCCGCCTGCAGTCCGGCGGAGGCCATCGCCCGTTCGAAGCCGGCCAGGCGCAGGGCCGAGGCGCCGTGGTCGGGGTGGCCCAGCACGAAACCGATGGCCTGGTGGCCGAGGTCGAGCAGGTGACGGGTGAGGGCGAAGGCCGCCGCTTCGTCGTCGATGAAGACGCACGGGCCGCTCTCGCGGGCGGCGTTGGGCGCGATCCGCACGTGGGCGACGCCCAGCCGGTCCAGCACCGCCATCGCTGACGCATCGTCCGAGATCGGCGGCGTCATGATCACGCCGTCGAGCCGCAGGCTGGAGATGATCTGTTCGATCTGGCGCGCCACGTCGTTCTGCGAATCCACCGGCTCGACCGCCAGGTGGTAGCCGGCCTCGCGACAGACCTGCAGGGCTCCGAGCTCGGCCTCGGTCACGTAGCTGTAGTTGGGGTTGTCATAGAGGAAGCCGATCAGCCGCGAGCGGCCGCCGATCAGCCCGCGGGCGGCGATGTTGGGCCGGTAGTCGAGCGCTGCGGCCGCGGCCAGCACGCGCTCGCGCACCTCCTTGCGGACGTGGGGCTCGCCGTTGAGCACCCGCGAGACGGTCTTGAAGGACACCTCGGCCTTGGAGGCGACGTCTTTGATCGTCGGTTGCCGGGACAAGCCAATCTCCAGCCGCGCGGAGAAGAAGCTCTCGCGCGCTTTGCGTGCGACGGCAAGTGCCGGCCGCATGAACGTCAGTCGGTGCAACGCCCGATCGGCAATGGTCGCTCAATGGTTGTCGTCATTTTGTCAGATAACGTTGTCAGATTCGATTTGACAACGTTATCTGATCACGTCCACCTTCACCGTGCCGGGCCCAGAACGATGGCCCGGGGACGAGGGGATGGCCGGGCACAGATACCGGCCACGCAGGGGGAAACGACGGATGACCAGATCAATTCTGGCCGTGAGCGCGGCTGCCCAAGTGCTGCTGCTGGCGAGCGCCGCGCAGGCTCAATCGAATGTCGAGATCGAGGAGGTGGTGGTCACCGCCGAGCGCCGCGAGGAGACCGCGCAGCGGACGCCGCTGGCGATCACCGCGCTGTCGGCCGACCAGCTGACCAAGCAGGGCGTGCGCACGGTCACCGACCTGACCAACATCGTGCCCGGAGTGCAGATCGGGGCCACCGGCGGCTCGGTCGAGATCGCGGTCCGCGGCATCGGCAGCACCAACAACACCGAGGTCGGCGACCCGGCCGTGGCCTTCAACGTCGACGGCGTCTACATGGCGCGGCCGCGCTCGGCGGCGGGGCTATTCTTCGATCTCGAGCGCACCGAGGTGCTGCGTGGTCCGCAGGGAACCCTGTACGGCCGCAACGCCACCGCCGGCAGCATCAACGTCATCACCCGCAAGCCGACCGAGGCGTACGAGGCGGAAGCTCAGCTCGAGCTTGGCAACTTCTCGCTGGTGCGCGCCAGCGGGGCGGTGAACCTGCCGTTCTCGGAGCAGATCGCGGTGCGCGCGGCGTTTCAGTCGTCGAAGCGCGACGGCTATACCTCGAACGCGCCCGGCGGCGAGTACAACGACGAGGACGCCACCGCCGTGCGCCTGCACGTGCTGCTGCAGCCGACCGAGGACATTTCGCTGCTGATCAGCGGCGACTACTTCCGCAACGCCTACGCCGGCACGGCCAACGCGCCCTTGGGCCAGTACGCGGGTCCTGGCGATCCCTACACCTATCCGATCTCGATCCCGGGCAGCAGCAATCAGCAGAACTATGGCGTGACGCTGCAGGCCGACTGGAACCTGCCGTTCGCGACGCTGACCTATCTTGGCGCGATCCGGAACGACATCGTCCACACCCTGGCCGGCTCGGGACGCAACTATCCGTACGGGACGCCGCGTCCGGCCAGCCGCTGCGAGCCGAGCCTCAATCTGGGCTGCGTCACCGTCTACTTCGACTCCAAGGAAAGCCAGGAAACGCACGAGCTTCGCCTCGGCAGTTCGGAGGGCGCCTTCAAGTGGGTGGCCGGGCTCTACTATTTCGAGGAGACGAACAACGTCTTCGCCAACGCCTTCCCGTTGGTGGCGTTCGTCCAGCCCAACACCTACGCCAACTCCAAGGCTGCGTTATTCCAGGGGACCTACAGCTTCACCGAGCGGCTGCGGGGGACCGCCGGCCTGCGCTACACCCGCGACCACAAGGGCCGCACGGGCGGGACCTACGTCGGGCTCAACAACAGCGGCGGCTGCATGCTGCCCGGCGGCATGAACCGCCCGTTCTTCGGCGCGCCGCCGCCCGGATGCCTGCTCTACGGCAACATCGCCGATTTCACCTGGGAGTCGACCGACTACAAGCTGGGCGTCGAGTACGACCTGACCCCGACCTCGCTGCTCTTCGCCTCGACCTCGACCGGCTACAAGGCCGGCGGCTATGGCGACGGCCTGCCGCCGCTGAACAACAAGTACGAGCCCGAGCAGCTGACCGCCTACGAGGTTGGGGCCAAGAACCGGTTCCTCGACAACCGCGCCCAGCTCAACGTCTCGGCCTTCTACTACGACTACCAGGACTTCCAGGTGACGGGCACCGGGGTCGTCGCCGGCCAGCCGTCGGCGGTCACGGTCAACGCCCCGAAAGCGACGCTCTACGGGGCCGAGCTGGAAGGCACGTTCCTGCTGACCGCGAACGATCGGATCGACGGTTCGCTCGCCTATCTGCACGCCGAGTACGAGGATTTCACCCTGCCGAACGGGGATGCGTTCTCGCCCGGCTTTGCGGACTATTCGGGCCTGACCTTGGCCAAGTCGCCGGAGTGGACCTTCAATCTCGGCTACCAGCACAGCTGGGATTTCGCCAATGACGGCCAGCTGACCGTGCGGGTCCAGACCCACTACGAGAGCAGCAAGAACCTCGACTACCACAACTTCGCGGTCACCGATCAGGACGCTTACACCAAGACCGACCTGATGGTGACCTACGACGCGCCGGGCGGAGTCTGGAGTGTGATGGCCTACGGCCGCAACCTCGAGGATGAAGCCGTCCTCGTGCAGGCCGCGCCCGACGCGCAGAACGCCAACCGCCTCGGCGGCTCGGGCGCCTACGCCCCGCCGCGGCTCTACGGCGTGCAACTGACGGCCAGGTTCTAGGGCCGGCCACCTCAAGAAAACAGACGGTCGGGGCCATGAAGCCCTGGCCGCACATCAGGGAAAACGAAGATGACCAAGCTCATGTGGCTGGCCGGGGCCGCCGCCCTGGCCATGGCTGGGACCGCGCAGGCGCAGTCGGAAGTCCAGGTCGAGGAGGTGGTCGTCACCGCCCAGAAGCGCGAAGGCACTGTTCAGGCGACGCCGCTCGCCGTCAGCGCGATCAGCGGCGACGTCCTTCAGCAGCAGAACGTCGTCGACGCCGGCGACCTGACCGGCAAGGTGCCGAACCTCAATATCGGTCAGGCCGGCAACGAGGTGATCATCAGCATCCGCGGGGTCAGCTCGGCCGGCGTGGTGCCGCAGCGCGACCCATCTGTGGCGTTCCACCTGGACGGCGTTTACCTGCCGCGGCCTTCGGGCGCCAACTCGGTGTTCTACGACCTGGAGCGGGTGGAAGTGCTGCGCGGTCCGCAGGGTACGCTCTGGGGCCGCAACGCCACCGCCGGCAGTCTGAACATCATCACCCGCAAGCCGGTGATGAACACCGGCCAGGCGGCGGGCGAGATCCTGGTCGGCGACTACGGCCGCTTCACGGCCCAGGGCATGTACAACTTCCCGATCATTGACGACACGCTGGCCGCGCGCGCCGCCTTCATCGTCAACCGCCGCGACGGCTATCAGGAGAACGTCACCCCTAACATGCCCGACCTGGCCGACGCGCAGGAGGAGGCGGGCCGCGTCCACCTGCTGTTCACGCCGGGCGAGCGCCTGCGGCTGCTGCTGTCGGCCGACTACTACCATGCGGGCGGGGCGGGGACCGGAAATGTGCTGCTCGGCAACGGCCCGGTCAGCTACATCGCCTCGGGCCGCAGCGCGCCCTACCGTGCCGAGACCAACACGGCAGGGCACATCAACAACAAGATCTGGGGCGTGGCCGCTGAGGCGACCTACTCGCTGGACGCGCTCGACATCGTTTCGGTCACCGCCTACCGCGCCGACGACCAGAACGTCACCAGCGACACCGACGGCACCGCGACTGGCACTCAGACGACGTTCTATTACAACAAAAACAAGACGTTCTCGCAGGAACTTCGCCTCGCCTCGTCGGGCGACGGGGCGCTGAAGTACATCCTCGGCGCCTTCTACATCAAGGAAACCAACGACGATAACCTGTTCCAGTACACCAACCTGGCGCGCACCGCGGGCGTCATCCTGCAGCGGCCGGAGCGGTTCGCAGAATCCTGGGCGGTGTTCGGCCAGGCCGACTACGACATCACCGACACCCTGACCGTCTTCGCCGGCGTCCGCTATTCCGAGGACCGCAAGGGCAATCCGGTCGGGCTGACGCGGCCGATCGGGACCAACCTCAACACCTTCCGGCCCGACGCCGGCTCCTGGGCCAAGACCACCTGGCGGGTGGGCGCCGACTGGGAGATCACGCCCGACAACATGGTCTATGGCAGCGTCTCGACCGGCTACAAGGCCGGCGGTTTCACCAGCAACCGCAACTTCGGTCCCGAGACTCTGACCGCCTACGAGATCGGCTCGAAGAACTACTTCCTGGATCGCCGTTTGCTCGCGAACCTCTCGGCCTTCTACTACGACTACAAGGACCTGCAGGTCGTCTCGGTGCAGCCTGACGAGAACGGCGTGGTGCGAGCTCTGACCACCAACGCGGGGGTTTCGACCGTCTGGGGCATCGAGTTCGAAGGCCGGGCGCGGATCACCGAGGCGCTCAGCGTCGATGCGTCGTTGGGTTATCTCGACGCCAAGTTCGACCGCTATGTCGGGGCCGTCGATCCGCTCTACGGGACGGTCCATGACCTGTCGGGCAACACTCTGCCGCGGGCCCCGCGCTGGAACGGCAACATCGGCGTGGCCTACGCCATCCCGTTGGCGTCCGGCCAACTGACCGCGCGGATCAGCACCCGCTATCAGTCGAAGGTCTACTTCACCGAGTTCAACAACATCCCGATCGTCACCGGCGGGACGACCATCTTCCCGTACCGGATCGCGTCGCAGGACGACTACACCGCCACCGACGTCAGCCTGCGCTACGACGATGACCGCGGTTGGTACGCCGAGGCCTTCGCCGACAACCTCGAGGACGAGGCGGTGCTGCTGTCGGTCAGCACGGACTCGGCGCGGAACTTCTTCGGCAGCTACGGCGCGCCGCGGACCGTCGGCGTGAAGGCCGGCTTCAAGTTCAACTGATCCTCCTCCAGTCGCTTTGAGAGAACCAACATGATGAAGAAGCGCAGGCCGCTGCGCGCCGGGCTGGTCGCCGCCGGGATTTCGATCCTGGCCGGCGCCGCTCTCGCGGGCTCCGAGCCGGTCAAGTTCCCAACCCTGCCGAAGGGCTACCTGGCGCCGGGTTCACTGAACGCGGCGAACATCGTGCCGCCGGCCCCGACCGATGGCGACGCGCGCGACCAGGTGGACCGCAAGGTCTTTCAGTCGACGCGCGCGTTGAAGGACAGCGACCGCTGGAAGCTGGCGACCCGCGACGTCGACATGATGCCGAGCGGGATGATGGAGGCGTACTCGTGCGCGGTGGGTGTGAAGCTCACCCCCGCCAACGCCCCCAAGCTGAACGGCGTGATGATGCGGGTGCTGGGCGACTCCATGGTCGCCAACGAGAGCGCCAAGCATCACTTCAAGCGGTTGCGGCCGTTCCAGGTCGCGCAAGGCGAGATCTGCCAGCCGACCGCCCAGGTGGCGAACAGCTTCGACTATCCGTCCGGCCATACGGTGTGGGGCTGGTCGTGGGCGCTGGTGCTGGCCGAATTGGCCCCGGACCGGGCGAGCGAGATCCTGGCCCGGGGCCGCGCCTACGGTCAGAGCCGGGCGGTCTGCGGCGCGCATAACGCCAGCGCCGTCGAGGCCGGCGGCATGGTGGCGGCGGCCACCTACGCGACGCTGCACGGCTCGCCTGAGTTCCGTGCGGACATGGACGCCGCTCGCGCCGAACTGGCCAAGCTGCGCGCGGAGGGCGAGAAGCCGGCCGCCTGCGAGGCCGAGGCCGCGCTCGTCGCCCAGTCCCCCTACTGACGGGCGGCCATGCGGAGAGACGCGAGTTTCGCCCTGGTGGGCGATGTCGGCGGCACCAATGCGCGGTTTGCGATCGCGGACCTGCAGGGCGTGCGTCCGTCGATCGTGATGACCGGCAACGTGCTGTGCCGGGACCACCCCAGCCTGGCGGCGGCCGCCGACGCGTTCTTGGCCTCGGCCGATCTGGCGGCCGCGCCGGCGACGGCGACCATTGCGGTCGCCGGGCCGGTGGCCGATGGCGCGGCGCGGCTGACCAATGCGCCGTGGGACGCCTCGGAGGCCGAGCTGATGTCGCTCGGCTTCTCGCGGGCCAGGCTGGTCAACGACTTCGAGGCGCTGGCGACCGGCGTCGCCGACCTAGTTCCCGAAGACAGCGTGGCCATCGGGCCGCCGCTGGAGGGCCTGACCCGGGAGCCTGTGGTGATCGCCGGGGCCGGCACCGGCTTTGGCCTGGCGGCCCTGGTCTGGCGCGCGGAAGGGCCGGCCCAGGTGCTGGCCAGCGAGGGCGGCCACGCCGCCTTCGCCCCCGTCGACGAGCTGGAGATCGAGGTCCTGCGGGCGCTGACGCGACGCCATGGCCGGGTCTCGATCGAGCGGCTGCTGTCGGGACCGGGACTGCAGGCGCTGCACGCCGTGCTGGCCGAGATCGAGGGCGCGGCCCCGCCGCCGGCGCTGTCGTCTGAAGAGGTGGTGGCGCGCGCCTGCACCGGGGCCGACCGCCAGTGCGTGGCCGCGGTGGAGCTGTTCTGCGCGGTGTTCGGTTCGGTGTGCGGCGATGTCGCCCTGACCTTCGGCGCGAGGGGAGGGGTCTACCTCGCCGGCGGCCTGATGCAGGGCGTCGAGCGGTTCCTGACCGACGGCGTCTTCCGCCAGCGGTTCGAAGCCAAGGGGCGGCTGTCGGCCTTCGTCGAATCGATCCCCACGCGGTTGGTCGTGCAGCCGCACGTGGCGCTGCTGGGCGCAGCGAGGACCGCGCGACGGCTTGCGCCGCAAGCGTTTCAAATGAGCGATTGACAACGTTATCAGTTGCGTGTGGTTTGGCCTCGCGCCAACCCGCGCAGAACTGGCGGGTCCCGGATGCCCCCGGGGCCCGCCGCACTTTGCGGTTGGAAGAAGAACAAGAATTGGGAGGGGACGATGGCCGGCTGGCGTTACGCCTGGATGGCGCTTGGAGTTTTGGCCTCAGGGCCGGCCTTGGCTGCGCAGCAGCCCGAACTTGGCGCCCGCACCGCGCCGCGCCTCACGATCGACGGCCTGGCCTTCAAGGACCTCAATAAGAACGGCAAGCTTGAGCCCTATGAGGACTGGCGGCTGTCGGCCGACGTGCGGGCCGCCGACCTGACCCGGCGCATGACGCTGGAGGAAAAGGCCGGGACCATGATGCACGGCACGCTGCCGGCGCCCGGCAATACGTTCGGATCGGGCGCAGCCTACGACCTGACCGGCGCCGCCAAGCTGATCGAGGACAAGCGCGTCTCCAGCTTCATCACCCGGCTAAGCGGGCCCGGCGCGGCGCTGGCCGAGGAGAACAACAAGGTCCAGGCCCTGGCCGAGAAGACCCGGCTGGGCGTGCCGGCGACCATCAGCACCGATCCGCGCAACCACTTCCAGCACACGGCGGGGGCCGGCGTGGATTCGGCGGGCTTCTCCCAGTGGCCCGAGAGCCTGGGCTTCGCCGCGATCGGCGATGCGGCCTTGATGCAGCGGTTCGGCGAGGTGGCGCGGGCCGAGTACCGCGCCGTCGGCATCCACGTGGCGCTCTCGCCGCAGGCGGACCTGGCGACCGAGCCGCGCTGGTCGCGGATCACCGGCACCTTCGGCGAGGACGCCGATCTCGCCTCGCGCATGGTCCGGGCATATGTCGCCGGCTTCCAGGCCGGCGAGGCCGGGCTGAACAAGGACAGCGTCGTCGCGGTGGTCAAGCACTGGGTCGGCTATGGCGCGGCCAAGGAAGGCTGGGACAGCCACAGCCCCTACGGCCGCTACGCGACCTTCCCGGGGGGGAACTTCGCTTATCACGTCAAGCCGTTCGAGGGCGCTTTCGCGGCCAAGGCGGCCGGCGTCATGCCGACCTATTCGATCCTCGAAAACCTCAGCATCGACGGCAAGCCGGTCGAGCAGGTGGGCGCGGGGTTCAACAAGTTCCTGCTGACCGATCTGCTGCGCGGCACGTACGGCTTCAAGGGCGTGATCGTCTCGGACTGGGCGATCACCAACGATTGCCCGGCCGCCTGCCAGGGCGGCTGGAAGCCGGGCGAGCCGCCGGTCATCGGCATGCCCTGGGGCGTTGACAACCTCACCGAGACCCAGCGTTTCGCCAAGGCGCTCGACGCCGGCGTCGACCAGTTCGGCGGCACCGAGAACAGCGATCTGGTGGTCAACATCGTCAAGGCCGGCCAGGCCAGCGAGGCGCGGCTGGACCAGTCGGTGCAGCGCATCCTCGAGCAGAAGTTCGAGCAGGGGCTGTTCGAGAACCCCTATGTCGATCCCGCCGCCGCCGGCCGGCTGGTCGGGGCGGCCGCGTTCCAGGCCGAAGGGCGCGCGGCGCAGAGCCGATCGTTGGTGTTCCTGGAACGTCGGGCGCAGAACCTGCCGCTGAAGGCCGGTTCGAAGGTCTATCTGAAGGGCGTCGACGCCGCCGCGGCGCAGGCCGCTGGGCTGGTGGTGGTCGACGCGCCGGAAAAGGCCGATGTCGCTATCGTGCGCACCGGAACTCCGCATCAGGTGCTGCATCCGAACTACCTGTTCGGCCTGATGCAGCACGAGGGCGACCTCGACTTCAAGGACGGCGACGCCGACTACGAGGCGATCAAGGCGATCAGCGCCAAGGTTCCGACGATCGTCAGCGTGTTCCTTGACCGGCCGGCCGTGCTGACCGGGCTGAAGGGGCGCGCGGCGGTGCTGATCGGCGACTTCGGGGTCAGCGATGGCGCGCTGCTGGACGTGCTGACCGGCAAGGCCAAGGCCGAAGGGCGACTGCCCTTCGAACTCCCGTCCTCCATGATGGCGGTCAACGCCCAGGCGAGCGACAAACCCTATGACAGCGCCGATCCGCTTTACCGGTTCGGCTATCGGCTGGAGCCCTGATGATGGTTGGCGGACAGAGCAGCGTGGGGGCGGCGTCGCCGGCTGCGACGGGGGTGGGCGCCGCTGGGCGGGTAGTCGCGCTGGTGGTGTCGCTGTTCTTCGCCTGGGGGTTCGCGACCGTCCTGATCGACACCCTGATCCCCAAGCTCAAGGGGCTGTTCCAGCTGAACTACGCCGAGGCGATGCTGACCCAGTTCGCCTTCTTCCTCGGCTATCTGGTGTTCTCGATCCCGGCCTCCATGATCCTGGCGAGGATCGGCTACTTCCGCCAGATCGTGCTGGGCCTGGGTGTGATGGCGACCGGTTGCCTGATGTTCGCCCCGGCCGCGCAGCTGGGCATCTATCCTGCCTTCCTGCTGGCGCTGTTCGTGATGGCGGCGGGTATCACCACCCTGCAGGTGGCGGCCAATCCGCTGATCGCGCTGTTGGGCAAGCCGGAGCTGGCGCATTCGCGGCTCAATCTGGCCCAGGCGTTCAACTCGCTCGGCACCACGGTCGGCCCGCTGGTCGGCGCGGCCCTGATCCTGAAGGGCGGGGTCGAGCATCCGGACGCCGCCAGCCTGACGCCCGAGGCCCTGGAGGTGTATCGCAAGGCCGAGGCCCATGCGGTCCAGGCGCCGTTCCTCGGCATCGCCGCGGTGCTCGTGGTGTTGGCGCTGGTGTTCTGGTTCCTGCGCCGCTCGCCGGCCGCGCCGTCGGCTGCGGGCGAGGCGGGCGGCGGCTTTAGGCCGGCGCTGCTGAAGCGGCCGCGGCTGGCGCTCGGGGCGCTGTCGATCTTTCTCTATGTCGGGGCGGAGGTGTCGATCGGCTCGCTGCTGATCAGCTACCTGATGGAAGACAAGACCCTCGGGGCGGTCGCCGCCACGGCGGGCCAATTGGTGGCGCTCTACTGGGGCGGCGCGATGGTCGGGCGGTTCATCGGCTCAGCGGTGATGCGCAAGGTCCCGGCAGGCCTTGTGCTGATGGCCTGTGCGATCGGGGCGGCGCTGCTGGCCTGCCTGTCGGCGGGGACCGTGGGCCTGGTCTCGGCGGTCGCGGTGCTGGCCATCGGGCTCTGCAACTCGGTGATGTTCCCGACCATCTTCACCCTCGGCATCGAGGGCCTAGGCGAGGACACCCCGCAGGGTTCGGGCCTGCTCTGCCTGGCGATCGTCGGCGGGGCGGTGGTGCCGGTGCTGACCGGCATGGTCGCTGACCATGCCGGCCTGAGCGCGGCGCTGCTGGCGCCGGCCCTCTGCTACGTGTGGATCGCGGTCTACGGCTTCATCTGCCGGCGGCCGCCCGCCCAGGCCTAGGCCATGCCCATGATGTCGGCCTCGGCGAGGTCGACCCGCTGGCGCGGCTGGCCCATGGTCATGGGCCGCAGGCCAAGGTCGGCCATGAGCGCGGCGTCGGTGTCCTT
>NZ_PNLB01000002.1 GCF_013822795.1 Phenylobacterium sp.
ATGGCGAAGAGACCGCGATCCCCTTTTGTTCTTTTGCGGCATGAGTTGCTGAGCTAGGCTCAGGCATGGACCTCATGATCGACACATCCGATTTCCCCTTCGGCCTCGATCTCGACTACGAGAGCGCCGAAGAGGTCGAGCAGCTCCAAGCGCTGGCGGCGGACGCGAACGCCTTCATGGAGCCCGACAGCTGGACGCCGCCGATCGTCGAGCTGGTGTTTGCGTTCGGCGTGGCGCCGATGATCGGTCTCTTCCTGGCGCGCTTCGCACCCGGCAAGAAACCCGAAGATGCGGAACGTTGGGTGGTCGTCGGCGACCTGCCGCCGATGCATTTCGAGACCGACGACACCCCCACGCCGGCCTTGGCGCTTCGCCTCTATTGCGCGATCGCACAGGACTGGGCCGACAATGTTCTGGCGGGGCGCGACCTGTCGGACAGCTACCCGATCGAGGTGGCGCCGACGGCCGAACACGCCGAGATGCTGCTCAGCCGTATCGCCTTCATTCGGCAAGAGTTGATCCCTCTCGCGGAGCCTCGCGCCCACGCCTGAGGCGGAGACCCGTTGAGGTCAGTCCGTCCGGGCCGGCAGACACCCTTGAAAATTCGCGTAGGGGCGGCCGAGCAGCCGCCCCACGCCTAAAACAGCATGCGGAAACCAGTCGTGCCCGAGACGGCGTAGCTGTCGCCGAAGCCCGAGAGCGGGGCGTCAACGGCGGCTTCGCCATAGACGGCATAGCGGCCTGCGCCCCAGCCATAGCTCGCGCCGACGGCCAGGCCGCCCCAGGTACGCTCGGCTCGGTTGACGAGCGGTGTTCCCGAGACACCCACCTGCGAGCCGTCGAGGAACTCATGGGTGAGGTTGACGAGGCCGTAAATCCGGCCTTCTCCGCCGGAGCTCGCGACCGTCCAGTCGCGGTCGAGCGCCAGACCGAGGCGCGCTGTCAGGCTGTCGCCCTCGTCAGCGGCCACCCTCGCCCCCAGCGGATCGACGAAGCTGTCGAAATCCACCCGGGCGTAGGTGAGCTGAACCTGCGGCGTAAAGCTGAAGGCGCCGGCCGCGGACATGGTCTTGCCGGCCTCGAGCGAGATCGCATAGCCCAGCCCCTCGGCGTTTTCGGCGCGATCGCCGAGGATGCTCGAACGCAGGTCGGTTTCGAACCAGCTAGCCTGGGCCTGGGCGTCGACATAGGCGCCCAGCACGTTGGTCCAGGTCAAGGTCGCGCCCAGGCCAAGGGCCTTGGCGTCCAGAGAGCCGCCGCCGAAGGGCGACCCGACCGAGGTGCTCGCCTCGCCATAGTGGACGGTGAGGCCCCCGGTCAGGCGGCCGCCGGCCACGTCGTCGGCCAGCGCCTGATCGATCCCGAACTGCACCTTCCAGCGGTCGGTCTCGAGCTCCACGTTGGTCGTGGAGACCGCGGGAACGAGCTTTACTCGCCCGCCCTCCATCCGGCCCCAGACACCGGAGCCTGCTTCGTCGGACCACTGCCGCGCGCCGACCCGCTGACGCATGGTCGCCAGGCCGTTCAACGTCTGAAGGGTGTGGGCGTAGGCTTCATAGACCGGCGCGCCCGGCTGATAGAGCGTGATCTGGGGCTCACCCTCGACCGGCGCGCCCGGCTCGCCGACCGGGTGATCGGGATCGGCCGGTCGCGGCGGACCGCCCACCTCGTTGACGCTCGAGCGCAGCTTCCAGTCGCCGCCCTGGGCGTCCTGGCGCAGGACATAGGCATAGGCTCCCGCGACCAGCGCGTTCTCGCCGCCCAGGCGGAAGTCGCCCTTGGCGAGGGTGAAGACCCCGTCCGAGGCGCCCTCGACGTTGACGACCAGAATGCCGTTCGAAGTCTGCGCGCCGAGGCCGCCGCGATTGGCGACCTCCACGAGGGTCGTGCCGGACGCCGCCCCGCGGACCAGCAGACGATCGGTCGGAGAGTCGTCGCCGCCGAGTACAGCGTCGATCTTCAAGGTCCCGCCGCGGCCCTCGTAGTCGCCCGCCACGGTGAGGACGCCGAAGCCGCCTGGCGCGACGATCCCGCCGGCCTGGTTGAGCAGAGACCCGACCTGCCCGTGCCCGGTCAGGCGAGCCCCGTCGAACACCTCGACCGCGCCGCCGAGCTTGCCATCGACCGCCAGCGTCCCATAGCGAACCTCCGAGCGGCCGCCGAACGCCGAGCTGTCGCCGCTCAAAGTGGTCACGCCCGAGCCGATCTGGGCGATCACGCCGCCGCCGCTGATGCTCCCGGCGAAAGCCAGATCGTCAGAGCGGTTGAAGGCCAGGCGGCCGTCGTTCTGGACGTCGCCGCGTATCGAACCGCCCTTGCCGCCGTCGCCAAGCTGCAGGGTCCCGCCGCTAATGCGCGTGCCGCCGGCATAGTCGCTGGCGCCGGTCAGGATCAGCGTTCCGGCGTCGGTCTTGAGCAGTCGGCCAGCGCCGGTGAGCTTGGAGTCGATCGTCGCTGAGAAGGCGCCTCCGAGGGTCGTCCCGTCGCCGACGCGCACGACAGCTTCGCCAGATTCCAGCGAGATGGCGTCGCCGACCAACGCGTAGCCGTCCGCGGCGAACTGCATGCCGCTGACGCGGATCGCGCCTTCGGCCGCGTCGACGGTGACTGTGCCCGCCTGCGCCGCAAAGATCGCGAAGCTGGCCGGGGTGAAGGCGCCGTTGGCCTGTCCGGTCGAGGTCGTCCAGTTCGCCGGGGACGCGCGCCAGGTCCCGTCGCCGCCGCTCACGACCTTGTCGCCCGCCACGCCCTGGTCGCCGTCCCAGAAATTGAAGGGCGAGGTCGGCGTCGTCGGGCCGCCGGGGTCGACTGACCCGGGGCCGCCCGGACCGCCAGGTCCCGGTCCAACGCCACCTGGCGGGGTCGCCGTCACCACCAGGTTCACCTGCCGAGCAATCGAGGTCTGAATGGTCCCGTAGTCCGAAGGCAGCGAGCCGATGTTCAGCGTGTTGTCGGTGAGCGCGCCCGTGTAGTCGATCAGCCGGTAGACGCCGGGCCCGAACGCTCCACCAACGCTCTGGGTGACGTTCAAGGCGCCATCCAGGGTGAGATCGCCGCCGACCACGATCAGGTCGTTCAGCGCCCCGCCCGGCGTGCCCGCCTGCCCCAGCTCCATGGCCAGGGTGGCGTCGGCGGTCAGGATCAGGTCGCCGTTGATGGTCAGCCGCCCGATCGCAGCGCCCGGCGCCAGCGTCCCGCCGGCGCCCACCGTCACGTCGCCGCCGATGATCCCGGCGCCCTTCAGCACGCCGCCGCTGTTGACGAAGGTCGCGCCAGTCGCACCGGACTGGTCGCCGCCGATCTCCAGCGTCCCGCCGTTGACCTTGGTTTCGCCGGCATACGCGTTGGCGCCAAGGAGGCGGAGCGTACCGGCATCAGTTTTGACCAACCCGCCTGCGCCGCCGAGGTTGGCGTCGATGACGGCGGCGATGGTCTCGCTGTTGGACGTACCGTCCCCGACCCAGATATTCGACTCCGGCGCGGTCAGATTGATCTGGTCGCCTGTCAGCTCGTATCCGGTCGCTGCGAACTGCATGCCCGACACGTTGATCGGACCACCGGAACTGCCGTCGACCGTCACGACGCCCCCGGTCTTCGTGAAGACGGCGAAGGAGCTGTTTGCGAACGGCGCGTTGACCGAGCCGTCGGCCAGCGTCCAGTTGTCGTTGCCGCTCCCGCCTTGCCAGGTTCCGGCCCCGCCGGCGATGTCGCCGTCGTTGCGCCCGCCGGCGCCGCCGTCCCAGATATTGAGCGTCAGGCCCGCGGTGTTGACGAGGTTCACCTGCTTGTCGACCGAGGTCTGGACCAGGAAGCTCGCGCCCGCCGGCTGTGAGCCCAAGGTCAGGGAGCCGGTCCGGGTCCCTGTATAGTCGATCACCCGATAGAGGCCCGGGCCGAAGCTCGGCGCGCTGGACGCCACGTTGATCGTCGCTCCGCCGAGCGAGGCGTCGCCGCCAATCTTGATCAGGTCGTTGAACGTTCCGCCCGGCAGATTGGCCTGGCCAAATTCATAATTCAGGCTGGTCGTAGCGCCCGCGAGGGAGAGATCGCCCTTGATGGTCAGCGTGCCCGGCGCGCCGACCGCGCCGCCCGGAGCGAGCGCAGCTCCTGCTGCGGCGGTGACGTCCCCGCCGATGGTTCCCGATCCGCCCAGCGTCCCGGCCGACACCGTTGTCAGGCCGGTCGCCATTGACTGGTCGCCATTGATCAGCAGCGTCCCCACCGACACCGTCGTGGCGCCGGCATAGGTGTTGGCGCCGGTGAGGGTCTCCGTGCCTCCGCCGGACTTGCGCACTTGGCCGCTGCCGGAGATGAGGCCGTCAAACGTCTGCGCCCCGGGATTATTGAAGATCAGCTGCGCGTTGTTGAGGACGTCGCCCGTGATCGAACCCGCAATGGCCCCGTCGCCGAGGGCCAGCGCCCCGCCCGAGATCGTCGTGCCGCCGGAATAGGTATGGGTCCCGGTCAGGCGAAGGATGCCCGTCCCGCCCTTGGTGAGCCTGCCGACGCCCGTGATGGGGCCCGAGAAGGTCGAGGTGACGCTGGGGGTGATCGTGCCCCCAGCCGCCCCCAGCGTCACTGCCCGCGCCAGGCCGACGGAGGTCCGCAGTGTCCCGCCGTCCAGCGTGAGTCCGCCCGCGCCGAGGCTGGATTCCTGCGAAACCTGCAGCACGCCTTGGTTGACCAGCGTGCCGCCGGTGTAGGTGTTGGTTCCGGTGAGAACCAGGGTCCCGGCGTCGACCTTGACCAGTTGGCCTGCGCCCGAGAGGACGGAGTTGATCGTCGCGGTCATACCCGCGGCCGCCGGCGTGAGGTCGCCGACCCGGATCGGCGTCTGGCCCGCGGCCAGCGTCAAGCCGCCGCCGCTCACGACATAGCCGTCGACGGCGAACTGGAGGCCGGAGACCCCGACCGCACCGCCGGCGGCGTCGACCGTCACAGTCCCGGCCGTTCCTTGGAAGACGGCGAAGGCGTCGGGCGCAAAGTCGCTGTTCACCGAGCCCGCGGAGTTGGCCCAGTCGTTGGCGCCGCCGCCCAAGCGCCAAGTTCCGGCGCCGCCGGTGACGATGCCGTCGTTCTTGCCGCCGGTCGGGCCATCCCAGAAGTAGAGGGTCTGGCCTGCGTTGTTGACCAGGTTCACCTGGCCGAGGACTGAAGTCTGGACGATGGCGCTGGCGCCGCCCGGCATGGAGCCGACGCTGAGCGTGTTGTCGGTGAACCCGCCAGTGTAGTCGATCACCCGATAGACGCCGGCGGTGAAGGCGCCGCCGGTCGGCACGGTGACGTTGATCACGCCGTCGAGGGTGAGGTCGCCGTTCACGACGATCAGGTCGTTGAGCGCCCCGCCGACCACGTTCGCCTGGCCGAACTCCATGTTCAGTGCGGAGCTCGCGTTCAAAATCAGGTCGCCGTTGATGGTCAGCGTGCCCGGACTGGCGCCGGGCGAGATCGCGCCGCCGTTCTGCACCACGACGTCGCCGCCGATCGTACCCAAACCGCCAAGGGTCGCGCCGCCGTGGACCGTGGTCAGACCTGTGGCCGCCGATTGGTCGCCATTGATCCGCAGCGTCCCGGCCAGGACGTCCGTCGCGCCCAGATAGCTGTTGGCGGCGGAGAGCACCGTCTCGCCCGAACCCGCCTGCCGCAGGCCGCCGGCGCCCGACACTCGCCCAGTGAAGGCGTAAGTGTTGCTTCGATTGAAGATGAAGAGGCCGTCGTTCGTGACGTCGCCCAAGATGGAGCCCGTGGCGCCGCCCGAGCCCAGCTCCAGCGTGCCCGCGCGGATTGTCGTGCCGCCCGTATAGATGTTCGTTCCGGTGAGGGTCGTCTTGCCCGCGCCGAGCTGTTCGACCGAGCCGGCTTGCGAGATGACGCCGCCATAGGTCAGGGCGTCAGCACGATCGAAGCCCAGGACGCCGAAGTTGTTGACCGTCTGACTGGCGATCGAGCCGGTCGTGCCGCCGGCGCCGAGGACCAGCGTCCCCGCATTGATGTTGGTGACGCCGGTGTAGGTGTTGTTCCCGGTCAGGATCCACTTGCCTGCGCCGTTCTTGGCCAGTGCGCTGACATTGGCGACGGTCTGGTTGCCGATGGCCGCGCCCATGATGTTGTCGTCGGCGTTCGACCCGCCCAGCGAGACCACCCGCAAGCCGTTTCCGCTGTAGGAAACGCCGGCCGTGTTGTTGAACACCACCGCGCCGGAGCCCGTGGACTCAATGGCGGTCGTTCCGACCCCCAGCGTGAAGCGGCGGTCAGTCGTGTCGCCGGCGCCGGTGTAGCGCAGCGTTGCGCCGCTGCCGATCACCAGGTTCGCCGCAAGATTGGAGGACTGGCCAAGGCTGCTGGCCACCCCGCCGTCGGTGAGCTTGTCGACGCCCAGCACGCCGCCGGTGATCGAGGTGACGCCGGTATAGGTGCTGCCCGGATTGGTGAGGATCCAGACGCCGAGCCCGGTCTTGGAGAGCCCGGTCTTGCCCGTCCCGTTGTCGGTGATCTGCAGCCCCAGCTTGTTGTCCGCCGTGCTCGCGCCGGTCAGGGTCACCGACTGCGCAGTGTTCGGGGTGCTGAAGGCGATCGGGGCCGTGTTGGAGAAGACGATCGCGCCGGTTCCCGACGCGTCGATGGCGCTGGTCGCCGAAGCGCCAAGCGTGAACAGGCGGTTCGTCGTATGGCCCGTTCCGACATAGCGCAGCGTGCCGCCGTTCAGGATCAGGCTGGCCGCGTCGGCGGTCGAGGCGCCGATGCTGCTGGCGGCGGTCCCATCGACCAGGCAGTCGACGGCCAGTACGCCGCCGCTGATCGTCGTCGCGCCTGTGTAGGCGTTGTTGCAGCCGGAGAACTGCTGGACGCTCCCGCCAGCCTTGACGATCCCGCCGGTCCCGCTGATGACGCCGGCATAGTTCGCCGCCCCGCCAAGGCCGGCCGCGCCCGCTCCGGGGGTGATCGTAAGCGTGGTGGCGCCGAGGTCGATGTCACCCGCGCTCGCCGCGTTGACGCCGACGCCGCTGTCGTCGATCCAGCCGACCGAGACCGCCGAACCAGCGACCGCTGACAGGTCCAGCCGCGTTCCGGCCAGCCCCATGCGCAGGCCGCCGGTCCCAAGGGCGGTGGGAGAAAGCACGCGGAGCGTTCCGCCATAGACGTTCGTGCCGCCCGAATAGTCATTGGCGCCCGACAACACCAAGGTCCCAGCGCCGGTCTTCGCAAAATTGCCCGCGCCGGTGATCGTTCCGCTGATCTCCAGCGCCGTGCCGGCGTTGTCGATGCTGACGGCGCCGTTCCCCTGCAGGAGAATCCCACGGTCGATGGTGACGGTTCCGCCGGTGTAGAGAAGCGTGCCGCCGTTGAACGCGAGGTTCGCCGACGCGGCCCCAGAGGCGCCGATGCTGCTCGCTAGCCCGCCGTTGGCGAGACAGGCGACGGACAGGGTTCCGGCCAGAAGGGTCGTGGCCCCAGTAAAGGTGCTGGCGCAGTTCGCCAGCGTCTGAGTGCTGGTGTTGTCCTTGCGCAGGCCGCCGACCCCGTCGATCGTACCGTTGAAGGTGGCGTTCGTACCGCCGATGGTAAGTGTCGCCGCACCCAGGCTCACGTTCCCGCCGGCAGCGCCGCCGCCCGACAGGCCGCCCACCTTGTTGTTGAAACCGGCAAGCTCGAGCCGAACGCCCGCCGCATTGGCGAGCGTCATGAGGTTGGGGCCGCCAAACGCCTGCGTCGAACCCGCGCGCAGGACGCCTGCATTGACGAGGGTCGGTCCCGAATAGGTGTTGGCGCCCGCCAGCACGAGCGTGCCGTCGCCATCCTTGTGCAGGTTGCCGTTCCCGACCGCCGCCCCCCCGATGGTCAGGATCGTCGCGGCCTGCGACACGCCGATCCTTCCGCCATTCTCCATGGTGAAACCGCGATTGGTGCTGGCCGTGCCGCCCGTGTAGATGAGCTGCCCGCCGCTCTCCAACACGAGGTTGGCAGAGGCGGCCGACGACTTGCCGATGCCGCTAACCTGGCCGCCGTTCGCCAGGGTGTTGACCTGCAGCGCGCCGCCGCCGCCGATCCCAGTGATCCTGGTGACGCCGACATAATCGTTTGCGGCGTTGGAAAGGACGAGGGTTCCCGCTCCGGTCTTGGTCAGGCCGGCGTCGTCGGAGCTCGTCGCAAGCCCGGAGAATTCGATGGTGCGCCCGGCGCCGACCTCGATCATTGGATCGCCGGCGCCCCCGTTCACCAGGGTGAACCCCCGGTTCGTCACGGCGTCCGCCGCCCCGGTCCAGGCCAGCGTGCCCCCTTGGAGAACAAGATTGGCCGAAGCGGCGGATGATTGGCCGATGCTGCTGGCCGCGCCGCCGTTGGCGAGATTTGTGATCTCCAGCCGTCCCGCGCTGAGCGTCGTGGCGCCGGTATAGGTGTTGGCCCCGGTCAGCAGGAGGCGCCCAGCACCGCCCTTGGTGAGGCCGGTGACGCCGCCGTTGTCGACGATGGTTGATCCGATGGTGAAGAGGCCGCCGCCGTTGTGCTGCACGCCGAGCACGCCGCCCGCTGCGCCCCGCAGATTGCCGCCGCCGATCGTTTGACTGTTGGTCCCGACCGACGGCGCGACGATGATCGCGCCATCGACGCCTAGGGTCTGGCCCGCGGCCACGGTGACCGTGGAGACCGCAGCCTCGGTGAACTGCAAGCCGCCAAGTTGCATGCTGCCGGCCAGCGTGCCGGAGAAGCCCACGCCGTCGCCGTCGCTGTCGGAGATGAATTCGTCCGCCAGCCAGGTCGCGACATCGTCCTTGTCGGTGTAGTCGGCCTCGGCGAACGGAAGGATCTTGCCGCCGACGACCTTGGCGTAGTCCGTGCCGTTGACCGTGGCCCACCCGCCCAGGCTGGCGCTCGCGGTCGTGATGCTGCCGCTGGTCGGCAGGACGAAGTTGACCAACCCGCTGGTGCGAGAGATCGCGCCCAGGTGAAGGTTCGCGGCGCCGCCAGCGCCCGACGCCGCGGAGATGGTGTTTGCGCCGGCGCTGACCGTCGTGCTCGCAAAGGTCTGGTCGTTGGTGACCCCGGCGGCCCCTGTCACCTGGAGCTTTCCGCCGCTCATGTTGAGCGCCGAGCCGCCGGCGATGATGTTGTTCACGGGCGCGCCGACCCCGGCGAAGTTCAGGGTCAGCGTGCCGCCGCCAATGCTTGTGGCGCCGGTATAGGTGTTGGCACCCGTGAGGGTCAGCGTGCTCGTGCCGAGCTTTGTCAGCCCGCCCGCACCGGTGATGGCGCCGGCGTAGTCGCTGGCCGCAGCCCCATCAATGGTCAGGGTGGTCAGGGGGTTGGTCCCAAGCGCGACCGAACCGCCGGTTCCGTGAAGCTCCGAGGTGCTCAGGCTGAAGCCGTTGAGGTCGAGGACCCCGCCGTTGACGCGAACATTGGTCGTCGCCCCGAACGCCGATGCATGTCCGGCGCGCAGCGTGCCGGACGTCACGGTGGTCGTCCCCGCATAGGTGTTCGCGCCGCCCAGCACCCAGGTTCCAGCGCCGTCGCTGACCAGATTGCCGGCGCCGGTGATGGCGCCCGAGAACGTGTTCTCGCCGCTGAACGAGCCGCCGAACGTCAAGGTGTCGGCCGCCCCGCCGACCGCGAACGAAAGGCCGCCGCTGAGCGCCAACGCGCCGGAGCCGTCGTTGCGCAGCAGGTTGGCGCCGCTGACGGTCCAGGTGCGGTCGCTGGCTGCGGCGACCCCAGTGTAGCTGAGCGTCCCGACGTTCAAGGCGATCGACGATCCCGCCCCAAGGGAACTGTTCGCGCCCGCGTTGGCCAGGCTTGCGACCTCGACAAGGCCGCCGATCCCGGCGGCGCCCGTGAAGGTGTTGGCGACGCCCGACACCGTGACCTTGCGACCGGCGCCGGCCGAAAAGTTGAAGAGGCCGCCGCTGAGAACCCCGCTGAGATCGACGTCGCCACCGATCGCGCGGATGCCGCCGCCGACCGAGATGTCCATGTTCCCGGTCAGGATCAGAGCGCCTGTGCCCTCGTTGTTGAGCCAGGCGCCGTTGCCGTTGAAGTCCCAGTTGCGGTTCGTGGTGTCGCCGTCGCCGGTGTAGACGATGTTGTCGGCGTACTGGCTCTGCTGATTGAAGATGATCGTGCCGGCCGTGGCGTCGGTGGGGGCGCCCAGTGAACTCGCCTCGCCAAGATTGCGCACCGACGAGAAGAAGGTCTGGCAGACGCAGCCGTTCTCGCCGCGGAAGATCGTCGAGCCGGTGTAGGTGCTGAAGTCGTTGGTGTAGCGCACACCTGTGCGCGAGTTCAGGCTGCCGCCGCCGGTGTAGAGGGCGCCGCCGGCGCCTGCGCCGGTCACGACCACGGTCGTCCCGGAAGCGATGTTGATGGTGCGGCTGGTGGGCGCGCCGCCGATCGTCAAGCTGGAGTTCGCGGTCACGTTGATCGCATTGCTCGCCGCACCGAGCGCCGCGTCGTTGCTGACCGTAAGCGTCCCGCCCTCCAGAATGACGCCCCCGCTGAACGTGTTGGCCCCCGTCAGCGACAGCGCGCCCCCGCCCGATTTGATCAGACCGGCCGTCCCGGCCAGGGTCGAATTGATCGTCGTCGTGGCGTTGGTGATGATCATCGGCGCGACGCCGCCAAGCGTGATCGTACCGCCGTCGAGGGTCCAGCCGTTGACGCTCTGGAACCTCATGTGATGCACGGTGACCGGCTGGGTCACCGTGATCGTGCCGGCCGTGGTCGTGGTTCCGGCCGCCGTGATGCCGAAGACGGCGTTATCGAGGCCCGCGTTGCTCCAGACCTTGTATGGCCCGAGGACGTCGCTGTTGCTCTCGGTCCAGAGCTGGTTGGCCGTATTCCAGGTTCCACTGCCGCCACTGCCTGGAAGGGCGCCGTTGGCGTCCCAGTAGCGGGTGGCGTCCTGCGCCGCCGCCGGAAGGCTCGCCAGGGCCAGCACGCTGATCGAGACCCCGCACAGGAGATGGCGATGGCCGCGCCGGGCGCGGGGGTCCTGAGCTGCCGTCGCCGCACCACTGGTCATGAACGCCCCCACACGCGCGTGCGCCATCGACGGCCCGCGATGGGCGCAAGCTCGCCAACGGCGAACCGCCGTTACGCTAATCTAAGGTTGTATGTCGCGGGTGAACCTGTAGCGCGAGGGTGTACGAACAACTAACGGGGAAAGTGAACTTTACTCGCCTGAAACGGCGCATCGACCCCAGCTAGCCGCAACGGCGTGATCCAGAGCCAATAAAACTGAACAATATTCGGAGGATCACGTGGCGACACCTGGCGGAGCAGCCAGATTGTAAACAACTGCAATTTGCAAACCGAACGCGTACACAAATTCAGTCCGCGGCGCGCACACGCGATCGGGGGACGCCCGATTCGGGCGACAACGCCTGCAGGCCGCTCCGCAGCGGGCCCAGCCACGGCTCGTAGCCGCGCCAGCGCTCCAGCCCTTCGCGATTGATCGGCCGGCGCACCTGTTGAGCGCTCGGCGTCTGAACGGCGCGGGGATTTTCATGGAAGCGCAGGCACTCGGCCGCAAAGGGCAGGTCCAGGTGCGCCAGGAGGCGTCGCGTTTCGCCCTCAAGGTCGTCGACCAGCCGCTCGTACTGCACATGGTGCACCCGCCCCGGCGACACGCCGTCGAAGTGATCCATCGCGCGAACATAGTCGCGGTAATACCGGCCGAGATCGGCCAGCGTGGCCGGGAAGCTTGTCTGGCGGTTGAAGTAGGTCGTGAAGCTTGAGACGCAGCAGGCCATCGGTTCGCGCCGCACGTCGATGACCTTCGCGTTCGGCAGGATGAGTTGGATGAGACCGACATGTCGCCAGTTCGCCGGCATCTTGTCGGTGAAGAATGGGCGCGCCGTCCGCCGGCGGCGAGCGGCCGCGGCCAGATAGCGCTCCCCCAGCGCCTTCGCCCCGGCGGAGTCGAGTTCATCGGGCCCGCCCGCTTCGTTGGCGACTTCGCCAAGATCGGCCAACTCCCCCAGGCCCTCGACCAGCGGGTGGCTGGCGAGGATCTGTTCGACCAAGGTCGAGCCCGACCGCGGCATGCCGACGATGAAAATCGGGTCGGATGCATCGGCCCCCAGCCCCTGCCGCGTCTTGAGGAAGGCCAGCGTGAAGACCGTCTCCGTCTCATGGACGGCCTGGCTGAGGGAGCTTGCGCTATAGGCGGTGAAGCCGCCGCGCAGCTTGTTTCCCGCCTCGTAGTGCAAGAACGAGTCGCCGAACCGCTCCTGATCTCCAAGCGCCTTTCCCAGGGCGTAGTGCAGTTGCGTGCGGTTGAGCCCTTCGGTGACGCCGGCAAGCGCCTGCTCCATCGAGGTCACGTCTTCGGGCCCGAGGCTGACTGTCCGGAGGTTGGCCAGGCCCCACCAGGCCAGGCCCTGGCGCGGATCGAGCGCGAGCGATTTGCGATAGGCTTCGATGGCGCCCGGAAGATCCCCGGCGGCGGCGAGCGCACGGCCGTAGTTGGTCCAGGGAAGCGCGGCTCCCGGCGCGCGCGCGACCAGAGCCTGGTGGGCGTCGAGCGCCTCATGGCTGCGGCCGTCGCCCTCGAGGACCGCCGCCTTCAGGGACAATGGCCACGCCGCCGAGGGATGTCGAACGAGCGCCTCGTCAAGAACGTTCAACGCTTCGGCGGCGCGTCCAAGACGGGTGAGCAACGAGGCGAGATTTGCGTGCGCCTGAACATCGCCCGGGGCCAGCTCGATGGCGCGCCGCAACCGTTCTTCAGCCTCGCCTGCCGCCTCAAACATCAGGAGCGTTGAGCGACGACGGAGAATTCAAGCTATCCATTGGTCGGAGCGAGTACCAAGCCTCACCCGGCCGCGGCAAGAGGCGGCGACATGTGCGCCAAAGCCCTTGGAATCGCGATCGTGCTCTGCACGGCGCTTAGAGCGCGACTGTCCGCTCCGAGGCAACGCACGCTTCGGCCTGCAGGGTGACGGTTCGACTGCTTTCGCCCGTCACATATGGCTCGGCCTGCAGCGCGATGGACGAGTTGCGATATCTCCGATCCAAGCTGACCTCGGGGCCCAGCCAAGGCGGGATCGCGAACAACTGGTCTTCCCGTTCCAGCTCGATCTCGGCGACGACAAGCCCAGCGGCCGCTCCCAGATAGACGTCGACTTCCCAGATCGATCCCTGGTGCTCGACCAGGTGGCGCTCCTTCTCCAGCGTCCAACTGCCGCAGAGGGCAAGAAGCTCCTCCGCCTCGCCGAGCGGCACCGCATAGCTGAGTTCGTGGCGGGTCAGTCCGCGCCGTCGGCCCTTGATCGTCACATAGGCGCCGCCGTCGGACACCCGGACGCGCACTGTGCCTAGAGCAGTCTTCGAAAGGTAGCCTTGTCGATAACGGATCGGGGGTCCGGCAGCGGCCCGCCACGTTTCGTTGGCGACGAGAAACTTCCGTTCGATCTCGACCGAGGCCCGACCATTTTCCATTGGAAGATCATATGCTTCGTCATCGGCGCCGTCTGCTAAGGAAGAAACCTAGGTCATCTGTCAGGACGCGCCGTCCGGTTCGCGGAAGGGTCACCGACGGCGGCTCGGGTGGTTAAGGTCGAGACCTAAGGTCCGGACCCGATACTTAGCCCCCGCAGCGGGGCCTAGCGCTGCCATCATGAAGTTGAGCTTGCCCCTAATATCCAGCCTGCGCGGCTATCGCATCGAATGGCTCCGTTACGATCTCATGTCGGGGCTCGCCATCGCCGCGGTTGGGCTGCCCAGTGCGATCGCCTATCCGGCGCTGGCGGGCTTGCCGCCAGAAGTCGGACTCTATTCGAGCATACTCGCCGTCCTCGGCTACGCGTTGTTCGGTTCCTCCCGGCAGCTCATCGTGGGCCCCGACGCCGGGACCGTCATGATGCTTGCGGCTGTGTTCTTGTCCCTTGGCGTTTCAGCGACGGACGAGCGCATCATCGTGGCGGCGGCGATCGCGGTGCTTGTCGGCGTGCTGTGCTTCGTGGCGAGCGTCCTGCGGCTTGGCTTCATCGCCAACTTCCTGTCGCGGCCGATCCTGACCGGCTTCATGGCCGGCATATCCCTGTCGATCCTGGTCGGACAGATTGGACGCTTCACGAGCGTGAAGATCGACAGTGACGGCGTCCTGCGACCGCTTCTGGAATTCGCCACCAAGATCGACCAGATTCACTGGCCCTCGCTGGCCCTGGGCGCAGGGCTGTTCATCCTGCTCCGCCTGCTGGGCGCCTGGCTGCCAGCCATCCCGGGCCCGCTTGTCGCCGTAGCGCTGGCGACAGCCCTGTCGGCCGCTTTTGACTTTCGCGGCCTGGGGATCCGCGTCGTCGGCGAAATCCCCTCCCAGCTGCCCATGCCGATGCTGCCCATCCCGCACGGAGTGTCGATCATCGACCTCGTCCTCGGCGCGATCGCCGTGCTCATCGTGAGCTTCGGCGCAGGGATCGTGACGGCGCGCAGCTTCGGCGCAAAGAACAAGTATCCGGTGGACGCCAACCGCGAGCTCGTGGGGTTCGGAGCGGCCAACGTCGCCTCCGGCTTCTTTGGGGGTTTTGCGGTAACCGCCTCGGACTCTCGCACCGCCGTCAACGACATGATGGGCGGCAAGACCCAAGTCGCCGGCCTCGTCTCGGCGGCCGCCCTGGCGATTTCAGTCCTCTTCCTGTCCGACGCACTGTCGCTCCTCCCCACGCCCGCGCTTGGAGCCGTCCTGGCTTCCGCCGCGGTCAGCCTCATCGACCTGAGGACCCTGCGCGAGCTGTGGCGGATCAGCCCTATCGAGTTCGGCTTTGCGATGATCAGCATCACCGGCGTGATCGTGCTTGGCGTTCTCAACGGCGTCATCGTCGCGATCAGCGCGACCTTGCTCTACATCATCATGAAAGGCCTGAAGCCGCGCGACGCCTTGCTCGGACGCATCCCGGGACGCGAGGGCTTCTACAAGCTGCATCGCGACAAGAATGCGCGGCCTATTCCCGGCCTCGCCATCTATCTGCTGCAGGGCAGCTTGCTGTTCTTCAACGTCGATTACGTGCAGGGCCGGCTCAAAGAAATCATCGCGAACTCGGACCCGGAGACCGAGTGGCTGATTTTCGACGCCGCCGCGACCGCCCAGATCGACAGCACCGCGGTGGTCATGTTGGACGACATCCGGGCTCTGGCCGAAGAACACGGCCTGAGATTTTCCATCGTGGAGCTCCACTATGAGCCACGCGACACGCTGACCCGCTCAGGCGTTGCGGCGGCGATCGGAGCCGACATGATCTTCGATGACCTTGAAGACGCCGTCGCAGCCTTCGCCGCGCGTCGTGGCGCGCCGCCCGCCTAGACCTGACACGCAATCACCAGCGCAGGTACATTCCCACGTCGCCCAGCATCCCTTCGGGATAGCTCGTGATCTCGGCGCGCAGCGAGTAGCCCAAGGGCTCTAGCTCCCGCTGGAAGTACTCGTAGGCTGTCTTGCCATATCCCTCCAGGGACTTGGGCCAGTCCGGCTCGAAGCTATTGATGCTCCGCCCCTTGTCGTTGCAGAAACTCGCCGGGAACTTCGCCACGAGCACCTCGCGTTTTCCCTGCTCGGCGGCGACGCGGACCGCGAGATTGATGCGATCCATCGCCTCCGGTGCGACCTGGCGGTTCTGGAAGGCTCGCTTCAGGTCGTCGATCTGCTCGGCGTCCCGGCGCTTTCTCGCCAGCGCCTCTTCGACCTCGGCCCTCTCCGCATCCGCCATAATCTGCTTGAGCTCGTTCGGGCTCAGAAGTTGGGCCATGAGCCATCTCCCACGGGTCAGTATTTTTCAGTGATCCAACGGCGGTGCTTCATCGACGCCTTGTCGGCGTAGGCATGCTTTTCCGATCGTTCCGGCAGCTTCACCTTCGGCCGATCGACCTTTTCATAAGGAATGCGCGAAAGCAGGTCGGCGATGCAGTTGAGCCGCGCGCGCCGCTTGTCGTCGGATCTGACAATGTGCCAGGGCGAGAGCGCGGTATCCGTCGCATCGAGCATGTCGTCGCGAGCCCGCGAGTACTCGTACCATCGCTCCCGCGACGGAAGATCGATCGGGGACAGCTTCCATTGGCGCAGAGGGTCGCCAATCCTGGCCTCGAAACGGCGCTTCTGCTCAGCGTTACCCACCTCGAGCCAGTACTTGATGAGGATTATCCCATCCTGGATAGCGAGCTCTTCGACCTTCGGAACCAGCTGCAGAAACCGCTTGGTTTCCTTGGCCGTGGCAAAGCCCATGACCCGCTCGACCCCTGCACGATTGTACCAGCTGCGGTCGAAGATGATGACCTCCCCGCCCGCGGGGAACCACTTCAGATAGCGCTGAATGTAGAGCTGGCTCTTCTCCCGATCCGAGGGCGCCGAGAGCGCGACAACCTGGAATACCCGGGGGCTCACCCGCTCCGTGAGGGCCCGGATCAGACCGCCTTTTCCGGCGGCGTCGCGCCCTTCAAACACAATGATGATGCGCTGACCGGTGCTCTTCACCCAATCCTGAAGAATGCAGAGCTCCACCTGAAGCTTTTGAAGCTCGCGACGGTACTCTTTCTCCTTCAGCTTCCCTTCACGAGAAGCTGGCGCCTCGAGGTCCTGGATCGTCGCGATTTCGTCGGACATGATCTGCGCCCCGCTGACCCCGAACGGGCCGCTCAGACGTAGTCTCCCCGAACAAGCCTTCAGGCCATCGGTGATTCACCCAGCATGCTCGTCAAAGGCGCCTGATTGGTCGAAAGCCCTCGGCGGCGATCGCTGAGCATGGCGCGATTGGAGAACGCCGCCTTGCTGCGTTCCGTCGCATCGGCGGCGTAACGACGATCGCTTGAGCCGACACCGTCCCAGGCGTATGAGGGCGCGAAGCCGATGCGAACGACTCGCATTCCCATTCGCAGCTGAGCTGGACAGAGCCCTTGCGTCACGTCGCCCACCTAGCCTCGATCAACCTCGCCGTGACGCGCAGGTTCTGATGGCCGCTGCTTCCGCGAAAGCGGGCGCGGCCTACCGGTTCGCGGTCGCCTGGCGCGCCATCTTGGCGGTGGGGGCCAACTATGTCCTTTGCGCGCTGGCCGCCACGGCCCTGGCCCGACTGCTGCCGCTCGCCGGCATGAGCCGCGTCGAGGCGGCGGTGACCGGCACGCTCGTCGCCATCATCGCCATGCCCGTGCTGCCGGTGTTCGTCTTCGCCGCGCGCAGTGCATGGAAGCCTACCCTGGTCATGGCCGCCTGCGCCGCCCTGCTCTGGGCGGCGGCTCGGCTTGCGGGAGCTCCGGCGTGAACGGCGGCCTGCGCGCATCGATGAGCTGGCTGCACACCTGGACCGGCCTGATCTCCGGCTGGCTGGTGTTCGCTATCTTCGCGACCGGGACGGCGACGGTGTTCAGGCACGAGATCGAGGCCTGGGCCCGGCCCTCGCTGAGCGCCAACCCCGATCCCGCCGCCGGCCTGCAACGCGCCTACGACCATCTGCTGACCGCCGCCCCGCAGGCGACGCTGTTCGGCGTCCAGGCGCCGAGCCGCCAGGAACGCGACATGCAGGCCTACTGGTCCAACCTCGACGGGACCTACGGCCAGGCCGAACTCGATCCGGCCACCGGCGCGCCGGTCGCCGACCCGCCGACCGGCGGCGGCGAGATGTTCTACCGCTTCCACTTCGAACTGATGGCCCCCTACCCGTACGGGCGACTGGCCGCCTGCCTGGCCGCGGCGTTCTTCGCCAGCGCCGTGGTCAGCGGGGTCATCACCCACAAGCGGATCTTCTCGGACTTCTTCACCTTCCGCCCTGAGAAGGGCGGCCAGCGCGCCTGGCTGGACGGCCACAACGTGCTCGGCGTCCTGGCCCTGCCGTTCCACCTGTTCATCGCCCTGACCGGGATCATCACCCTGGCCACGACCTTCATGCCGTTCGGCATGGTCGGCGGCTATGGCAAGGACCTGGCGGCGTTCTACGCCGACAGCGCGCCCGAAACCCGCGGCATGCCCGAGCGCGCCGGCAAGCCCGCCGTCATGGCCCCGCTCGGCCCGATGATCTCCACCGCCGAGCGCCAGTTGGGCGGCCAGGTTCTGCGTCTCACCGTCAACAATCCCGGCGACGCCTCGGCCCGCGTCACCCTGCATCGCGACAACGAGGGACGGCTGAGCCGTCCTGCGGTCGCCGCCGTCTTCGACGGGGTCACGGGCAAGCTGCTGACGGCCTCGCCGCCGCCGGGTCCGGCCATGGCGACCAACGACCTGCTCTACGGCCTGCACATGGCCGAATTCGCGGGTCCGGCCCTGCGCTGGCTCTACTTCTTCGCCGGGCTGTCAGGCTGCGGGCTGATCGCCTCGGGCCTGGTGCTCTGGACGGTCTCGCGCCGCCGCAAGCTGCCCGATCCTGCCAAGCCCTACTTCGGCTTCCGCCTGGTCGAGGTGATGAACGTCGGCGCGGTCATGGGCCTGCCGCTGGCGATCGCCGGTTTCTTCTGGGCCGACCGGCTGCTGCCGGCGGACCTGGCCGAGCGGCCCGCGGTCGAGGGCCGAATCTTCCTGGCCACGATCGCTGCGACCATCGTCTACAGCGCCCTGCGCCCGCAAAAGCGCGCCTGGACCGAGGCCGCCTGGCTCGCCGCCTTCGCCTTCGCCGCGATCCCGCTGCTCTCGGCGGCGACCGGCGGACGCAACCTGGCCGCCAGCGCCGCAGCCGGCGACTGGGCCATGGTCGCCCTCGACCTGACGCTGGTCGCGCTGGGCGGCGGCTTCCTGTTCATGGCCCGCCGGGCAGGCCGCGTCGCCGCGCCGACTCCGCGTCGGGCGGCGCGCACGGCGGCGGCGGAGTAGCGGCATGGAACTGCTCGGCCTCGCCAGCGCCCCCCTCGCCTTCGCGGCCTTCATCTGCGCGGCGCTGTCCATGGACCGCCATCATCGCCAGGTGACCGGCTACGCCTGTCCAGCCGCGCGCCGGGCGCGGCTGCGGCTCGCCAGCAAGGCGCTGTTCGTGCTGGCGTTTCTGCTCGGAATAATCGGCGGCGGCGTCGGCATCGTCGCCGGCGTGCTGGGCGCGGGCCTGGCGGCCGGGGTCGTGGTGACGACCCTGACCGTCCGCCCGGCTCTGCTGGCCCGGCTGCTCGCGCCCCGCGCCTCCTAAGGCGGACCGCACCGCACGCGGCGCGGTCCTGCCGGCGTCAGGCGCCGGCCAGCTGCGCCTTACGCTCGCGGCGGCGGCGGGTCAGCACGTGCTCGGTGTAGCCGTTCGGCTGCACGCGGCCCTCGAACACCAACTCCAGCGCGGCCTGATAGGCGATGCTGGCGGCCGGGTCGGTCGCCATCGCCTGATAAGCCGCGTCGCCGGCGTTCTGGGCGTCGACCACCTTGGCCATCCGGCCGAAAGTCTCGCGCACCTGCTCTTCGGTGCAGACGCCGTGGTGCAACCAGTTCGCCATGTGCTGGCTGGAGATCCGCAGGGTGGCGCGGTCTTCCATCAGCCCGACGTCATGGATGTCCGGCACCTTGGAGCAGCCGACGCCCTGGTCGATCCAGCGCACCACGTAGCCGAGGATGCCCTGGGCGTTGTTGTCCAGCTCCTGCTGGACGTCCGCGGCGTTCCAGTTCGACTTGGCCAGCGGCGGGGTCAGCAGTTCGTCGGTCCCGGTCTTGGTCCCCGACTTGAGCATCGAGGCCTGCAGCGCCGGCACGTCGACCTCGTGGTAGTGCAGCGCGTGCAGCACGGCGGCGGTCGGCGACGGCACCCAGGCGGTGTTCGCCCCGGCCTTCGGATGGCCGACCTTGGCGGCCAGCATGTCCTTCATCATGTCGGGCGCGGCCCACATGCCCTTGCCGATCTGGGCGCGGCCGGGGAAGCCCGTGGCCAGGCCGATTTCGACGTTGCGCTTTTCGTAGGCCGGCAGCCACGGCTCGGCCTTGATGGCGTCCTTGCGAACCACCGGGCCCGCTTCCATCGCCGTGTGGATCTCGTCGCCCGTACGGTCGAGGAAGCCGGTGTTGATGAACACGATGCGCTCACGCGCGGCGTGGATGCAGGCGGCCAGGTTGGCGCTCGTGCGGCGCTCCTCGTCCATGACGCCCAGCTTCACGGTGTTGCGTTCCAGGCCGAGCGCGTCCTCGACCAGGTCGAACAGACGCACGGCCAGGGCGACCTCGTCCGGGCCGTGCATCTTCGGCTTCACGACATAAACCGAACCGGCCGTGCTGTTGCGGCGCGCGCCCTTCAGGTCATGCAGGGCGGCGGCGACCGTCACCAGGGCATCAACCGCGGTTTCGAACACCGGCTGGCCATCGAAGGTCACCGCGTCGGTCAGCATGTGGTGGCCGACATTGCGCACCAGCATCAGACTGCGCCCGCGCAGGGTCAGCGCGCCGCCGGCGGCCGCGGTGTAGGCGCGATCTTCGTCCAGGCGGCGGGTCTCGGTCTGGCCGCCCTTGGAGAAGGTCGAGGTCAGGTCGCCGCGCATCAGGCCCAGCCAGTTGCGGTAGACGTTGGTCTTGTCCTCGGCGTCGACGGCGGCGACCGAGTCCTCGCAGTCCTGGATCGCGGTCAGCGCCGCCTCGACCAGCACGTCGGCGACGCCCGCGGGGTCGTCCTTGCCGATGTTGTGCGAGCGGTCGATGAGGATCTCGAGATGCAGGCTGTTGTGGGCCAGCAGAACACCGGCCGGCCCGGCGGCGTCGCCGCGATAGCCCACGAACTGAGCCGGGGTGGCCAGCGCGACCTCTTGGCCGTCCTTCAGGCGCACGACCAGGCTCTGACCCGAAACCACATAGGCTGTGGCGTCGGCATGCGAGCCGGAAGCCAGCGGCGCGGCGCGGTCCAGGAAGCCCCGGGCGAACGCCACCACCTTGGCCCCGCGCACCGGATCATAGCCCTTGCCGCCGGTCGGCGGTTCGAGCGCATCGGTGCCGTAGAGCGCGTCATAGAGGCTGCCCCACCGCGCGTTGGCGGCGTTGAGCGCGAAGCGGCCGTTGGACACCGGCACCACCAGCTGCGGGCCGGCGACCGAGGCGATCTCCGGATCGACGTTCTTGGTGCTGATCTCGAAGGCGGCCGGCTCGGGCAGCAGGTAGCCGATCTCGCGCAGGAAGGCGGTTTCCTCGGCCACGTCCAGCGGCTTGCCGCGGCGCTCGCGCCACCAGCTGTCGATCTGCGCCTGCAACTCGTCGCGGCGCTGCAGCAGGGCTGCGTTGCGGGGGGTGAAGTCGGCCAGCACCTTTTCCAGCGCGGCCCAGAAGGCGTCGGACGCTACGCCCGTCCCCGGCAGCAGCTCGCCTTCCACGAAAGCGTGCAGCGTGTCGTCGACCGTGAGGGATTTGCTGATGTTCATGCGACCCGTGTCCCCAACTAAAGCGTCCTTCGGCTTCGCCGCAGTGCAGCGAGCCGGACCGTTCCGGCGCTTTACTGCACGGAAGCGCGCCGGTTTGAAGCGTTTTGTTCGCCAGGGGCGACGCTTTGGCGCGCCAGGGGCAGAATTTGCCTCAAGCGTCGGAAAAGCCGAACGGCGCGCTCGTGCGGCGGATATCGTCGGCCAGGATCTGGCGGCCGATCGGCGGGGCCGAGCGTGCGGTGCACTCGGTGCGATGGCAGAGCCGGCAGGTGACGCCGATCGGCGTGGCGCTCTCCGGGCCCGGACGGTCCTGGGTGTAGATCAGCCGGTGCGCGTGCTCGGCCGAACAGCCCAGCGCGATCGCCCGCTCAACCCGCGGCGTGCCGAACGCTCCGCCGCCGGCGGTGACTGTGCGGGCGATCGAGAAGAACCGCTCGCCGTCCGGCAGCTCCAGCCACTGGGTGACGATCTCGCGCGGGGTCTTGAACGCCTGGTGCACCGACCACAGTGGACAGCCGCCGCCGTGGCGCGCAAACGGAAAGCCGGCGCCGTCCAGGCGCTTGGAGACGTTGCCGGCCGGATCGACGCGGATGAAGAAGAACGGCACCCGCTCGTGGCCGGGCTTCTGCAGGGTGGTCAGCCGGTGCGCGGTCTGCTCGAAGCTGGCCCCGAACTGGCGGGCCAGCGCCTCCACGTCGTAGCGGCGCGCCTCCACGGCCTTGGCGAAGGCTGAATAGGGCATCAGGATCGCGGCGGCCGCATAACTTGCCAACGCCCGGCGGGTCAGGCGCTCGCCGCTTTCGCTGGCGAAGGTCCCCTCGGCGGCGACCGCATCGACGTCCTCGCGCATCTCCAGATAGGCCAGTTGCAGCGCCAGCTGGAACACCTGACTGGCGGTGTCGAGCGAGTCGTCGAGCAGCAGTTCCTTGCGGTGCCAGTCGAGCCGCCGGATCGAGCCGACCATGAAGCTGGATGGGATGCGCCGAACCCGCAGATTGTGCCGCGCCTTCAGATAGGCCGCGATGCTGTCATGGGCGGCGACCTGCTGGGCCAGACGCTCGGCTGCATCGTCGAGGACCGGAAACGAGTTGCGCCGCGCGGCCAGGAACCGCCGCGACTCCGCCACCGGATCGGCCGCGTCCGGCCCCTGGGCGGCGTCTCCCGCCGGACCCTCGGCCCCGCGGTCGGCCAGGGCCAACTGCTCTTCCTTGTAGGCGGTGTAGAGCCGCAGCAGCGCCTCGGTGATGCCCGGGAAGTTAGTGGTGACGTCGGTGCTCTCCAGCGTCGGCAGGTCGATGTCGCCGAACATCGGGTCCTTCAGCACCGCCTGCAGCCGCGCCGCGTCATCCGACCCGCCGTCGCCGGCCAGGGCGGCCATGTCCATCTTGTAGGTCTGCGACAGCCGCAGCAGCATCTCGGCGCTGAGCGGGCGGTGATTGCGCTCCAGCAGCGCGATGTACGAGGGCGAGACCTCCAGGTCCGCAGCCATGTCCGCCTGGGTCAGGCCATGGTCCCGGCGCAGGCGGCGCAGGCTCGGCCCGACATAGAGGCGGCGTTCGGCGGCCATTTCTTACTCCAGAGACTGTCGAGACATTACAGCATTACAGAGATCGTCCGTAAAGTCTTACATCCGCACCTCGCAGCGACTCCACAGCGCCGCAGCCGCGCCTTAGGTGACCGGCCAACACCGGGTCGAGTTCCCCGGGCTGAGCGGAAGAGGCACATGTCCTACCAAGACCACATCATCGAGATGAGCCAGCTCATCAAAAGCAAGAACGGCACCTGGGACGGCATCAACGCCGAATCCGTGGCCCGCATGCGTCTGCAGAACCGCTTCAAGACCGGCCTGGAGATCGCCAAGTACAACGCCGCGATCATGCGCCGGGACATGGCGGCCTATGACCTGGACGCCGGTAAGTACACCCAGTCGCTGGGCTGCTGGCACGGCTTCATCGGCCAGCAGAAGCTGATCTCGATCAAGAAGCACTTCGGCAACACCGACCGCCGCTACCTCTACCTGTCGGGCTGGATGGTCGCCGCCCTGCGCTCGGAATTCGGCCCGCTGCCGGACCAGTCGATGCACGAGAAGACCTCCGTGCCGGCCCTGATCGAAGAGCTGTACACCTTCCTGCGCCAGGCCGACGCCCGTGAAATGGGCATGATGTTCCGCGACCTCGACGCCGCGCGCGCCGCCGGCGACAAGAAGCGCGAGCAGGAACTGATCGACGCGGTCGACAACTACCAGACCCACGTCGTTCCGGTGATCGCCGACATCGACGCCGGTTTCGGTAACGCCGAAGCCACCTATCTGCTGGCCAAGAAGATGATCGAAGCGGGCGCCTGCGCCCTGCAGATCGAAAACCAGGTCTCGGACGAAAAGCAGTGCGGCCACCAAGACGGTAAGGTCACCGTGCCGCACGAAGACTTCCTCGCCAAGGTCCGCGCCTGCCGCTACGCCTTCCTCGAGCTGGGCGTCGACGACGGCATCATCGTGACCCGCACCGACTCGCTGGGCGCCGGCCTGACCAAGCAGATCGCCGTCAGCCACACCCCGGGCGACCTGGGCGACCAGTACAACAGCTTCCTGGACTGCGAAGAGATCGCCGCCGCCGACCTGAAGAACGGCGACGTCATCATCAACCGCGAAGGCAAGCTGCTGCGTCCGAAGCGTCTGCCGTCGAACCTGTTCCAGTTCCGCGAAGGCACCGGCGAAGACCGCTGCGTCCTGGACTCGATCACCTCGCTGCAGAACGGCGCCGACCTGCTGTGGATCGAAACCGAAAAGCCGCACGTCGAGCAGATCGCCGGCATGATGGACCGCGTCCGCGAAGTCATCCCGAACGCCAAGCTGGTCTACAACAACAGCCCGTCGTTCAACTGGACCCTGAACTTCCGTCAGCAAGTGTACGACGCGTGGAAGACCGCCGGTAAGGACGTCTCGTCCTATGACCGCGCCGGCCTGATGAGCGTGGACTACGACGCCACCGAACTGGCGGCCGAAGCCGACGAACGCATCCGCACCTTCCAGGCGGACGGCGCCAAGCGCGCGGGCATCTTCCACCACCTGATCACCCTGCCGACCTACCACACCGCGGCCCTGTCGACCGACAACCTGGCCAAGGAATACTTCGGTTCGCAAGGCATGCTGGGCTACGTGAAGGGCGTCCAGCGCAAGGAGATCCGCGAAGGGATCGCCTGCGTGAAGCACCAGAACATGTCCGGCTCGGACCTGGGCGACGACCACAAGGAATACTTCGCCGGCGAAGCCGCGCTGAAGGCCGGCGGCGTCCACAACACGATGAACCAGTTCGCCTAAGCGAACCTCATCGACCGACAAGGGAACGGCCCGGAGCTCACGCTCCGGGCCGTTTTCTTTTGCGCGCGGCGCGAGGCCGGCGCGAACTTCATTCTCAACTAAGGCATTTGGGCGTTTAATTCGCCAGCTAGCATCGCTGTGCTGGGGAATGACACCGGATGTCGAAGATCAGACGTATCGCGCGCAAGGTCAGGGATCGCCTCAAGGCCGCCGGCCGCCGCACCTTCGGCCTGCCCGCCGGGCCCGCGATCCTGATGTACCACCGGGTCAACGATCCGGGGTACGACCCCTGGGAACTGGCCGTCACCCCGGCCCACTTCGACGAACAGCTCGCCTGGCTCAAGCGCCGCCGCACGGTGCTGCCGCTGGTCGAGTTCGCCGAGCGCCACGCCCGCGGCGACCTGCCCCGCGACGCCATCGCCATCACCTTCGACGACGGCTACGCCTGCAACGGCCTCAACGCCGCGCCCCTGCTGGCCGCCCACGGCCTGCCAGCGACGGTCTTCCTGGCCACCAGCGCGATCTCGGCCGACCATGAATACTGGTGGGACGACCTGGAACGCATCGTCGTCGGCGCTCCGGTCACGTCGATGGATGTCGAGATCGACGGCAGGCGCCACACCTTCGACCTCGGCCCGGCCGGCGACCTTCACGCGCCCAACCCGCAGCGCCAGGCCGCCTACAAGGCGCTGTGGCAAGCGATGCGCCTGCTCGACCCCGTCGAGCGCCGGGCGCTACTGGCCGATCTCGCACTGCGTCACGACATGCCCGTGGCCCGCCGGTCCAGCCATCGCAGCATGACCCGCCAGGAAATTCAGACTCTGGCCGCCGAGGGCGTGATCAGCTTCGGGGCGCACTCGGTGAACCACCCGGCGCTCAGCGAGCTCAGCCGCGAGGAACAGCGCACGGAGATCGAGACCAGCCGCGAGGTCTGCGCCGAACTGCTGGGCGCGACGCCCTCGACGTTCGCCTATCCGTTTGGCGACTACAGCGACGTGACCGTCGACGTCGTCCGCGAGGCGGGGTTCGCCGTCGCCGTCACCACCGACGCCGACGTGGTGCGCAAGGGCGCCAATCACCTGCGCCTGCCTAGGCTGCAGGTCGGCGACTGGCCGGCCCGGCGGTTGAGCGCAGCGCTCAGCGCCTAGGCGGCGCGGCGCGCCTTGATGGTGATGATCACCGGATAGCGGTCGTCGACGACGTCGAGCTTGCGCTTGCTGACCTCTTCGTGAGCCAGCCCCTGCAGGAAGGTCGTCGCGGCGTAGGCGTTGCCAAACGTCTCGACCTCGATGTTCTCCGGGCCGAAGACGTCTCCGAACAGCCGCGTGGCCGCCAGCGTCGTCAGCGACCAGTACCAGGTCGCGCCCCACTCGTCCTCAGCCACCGGACTGATGCCCGGAACCGTCACCAGCGCCACGCCGCCGGGCTTCAGCCCGCGGCGCATGCCCTCGACCGCGGCCTTCATGTCGTAGATCAGGTGCAGGGTCTGGGTCAGCACGATGCAGTCGAGCCCCGCCTCGGGCAGCACTCCGGGCACAGTGATGTCCCCGACGATGGTCGCTTCCGGATTGCCGGGATTGATGTGCAGGACTTCCTGCTGCGTGATCTGCGCGCCGCCGAAGCGTCGGCAATAGGCGGCATCGCCGATCTCCAGCGCCCGCCCGCGGATTTCACTGGACTGCCGCGCCAGGAAGTTTTCGACATAGTATCGATCGACCGGCGTACCGCGATCGTAACCAAATTCCCGGCTCACCGGCTCCGTGCTGAGGAACCTCAAGAACAGGCCCGCGCCGATGCGGCGGTCGATTTTCGACATCAAGGCATGGCGCCGGCGGCTGTCGGTCAACACAGCATTCCTCAAAAGCGGCGGGGAAAGTTCTCAATAGCGAAGCAGCAATTGACTATCGCGCTTCAATATTAACACTCCCTAAGCATCGGTCATGGTCAATGCCTTGGCAACTGGAGTCTTGATGTGGACCCCCAGTCCGGCCAATGCTCGGGAACCGCGAAGGAGTTCGTAACGACATGGCTGACAGCGCCGTAGTCCCGAACCAAGAGGCGCCCGCCCCGCACCTGCTGCGTGAGACGGTCGTGCGTCCGACCAGCGGCTGGCGCTCGCTCAATCTCGGCGAACTGCTCCTCTATCGCGACCTGCTGATGTTCCTCGTCTGGCGCGACCTCAAGGTCCGCTATCAGCAGACCATCCTCGGCAGCGCCTGGGCGATCATTCAGCCATTGGCGACCATGGTCGTGTTCACGGTCGTGTTCGGCAAGCTGGCCAAGCTGCCGTCGGACGGCGTCCCCTATCCGCTGTTCAGCTTCACCGCCCTGGTCATCTGGACCTATTTCAGCCAGGCGGTGACCGGCGCCGTGAACAGCCTGATCGGCAACACCCAGCTGATCGAGAAGGTCTACTTCCCGCGCCTGATCCTGCCAATCGCCGCGGTGGTCCGCGGCCTGGCCGACCTAGCCATCTCCTTCGCATTCCTGATCGCGATGCTAGCCTTCTACGGCGTCTGGCCGTCCTGGAAGGTGGTGTTCGTCATCCCCTTCACCCTGCTGGCGATCATCGCCACCGTCGGCGTCGGCGCCGGGTTCGCGGCGATCAACGTCCGGTTTCGCGACGTGCGCCAGATGATGCCGCTGCTGGTCCAGCTTTGGATGTTCGCCACCCCGGTCGCCTATCCGGCCAGCATGGCCCCGGAGAAGTGGCGCTTGCTGCTGGGCCTCAACCCGATGACCGGCGTCGTCGAGGGCTATCGCTGGGCCATGCTGAACACCGGCCCATTCCCGTTTGATCTGGTCGCCCTGTCCACCGCCAGCGCGTTGGTCATGCTGATCATTGGTCTCTTCGTCTTCCGACGGATCGAGAGCAGCTTCGCGGACATCATATGAAGAACGAGCGGCCATGGGCGATTAAGGTCGACGACCTCACCAAGCGCTATCGCTTGGGCGGGGCCGGCTCGACGAACCTGCGCCAGACGATCTCCCAGGGCGTCAAACGCCTGCCCGAACTGCTACGCGGCGAACAGCGCCCGCGGCCGGAGGACTTCTGGGCGCTGAAGGGGGTCTCCTTCGACATCAAGCGCGGCGAGATCGTTGGGGTCGTCGGCAAGAACGGGGCCGGCAAGAGCACGCTGCTGAAGATCCTCTCGCAGATCACCGAACCTACCTCCGGCGAGGTCCGCTTCCGCGGCCACGTCGGCTCGCTGCTCGAAGTCGGAACCGGCTTCCACCCTGAGCTCTCCGGCCGCGACAACGTCTTCCTCAACGGCGCCATCCTGGGCATGTCGCGCCAGCAGATCGCCCGAAAGTTCGATGAGATCGTCGCCTTCGCCGAGGTCGCCGACTTCATCGACACCCCGGTCAAGCGCTACTCCAGCGGCATGTACACGCGCCTGGCCTTCGCGGTGGCCGCGCACCTGGAGACCGACATCCTGCTGATCGACGAAGTACTCGCAGTCGGGGACATCGGCTTCCAGCAGAAGTGCCTGGCGCGCATGGGCGAGATGGCGCACGACGGCCGCACCGTGCTGTTCGTCAGCCACAACATCACTGCCGTTCAGTCGCTCTGCCCGCGTGCGATCCTGCTGCAGGGCGGCAAGGTCGCCGCCGACGGGCGCACGCACGACGTCCTGAACGCCTACCTTCGCGCGGGCGCCGAGGGCCCCTCGGGCGTCCGCCTCTGGTCGCCCGAAGACGCCCCGACCGGCGGTTCGACCAAGATCCACGCGATCCAGGCGATCTCGTTCGACGCCGACCGCCGGCATCACGTCGACATCCACACCCCGTTCCAGATCGCCTTCGACTACGAGTGGACCGGCGGCTCGCAGCCGCTGCGCTTCGACATCCGGGTCCTCAACCGCAGCGGTGTCGTGGTCTTCTTCATCAGCAGCTCGAAATCGACCTGGGCCCAGACCCCGGGACGCCACCGGATCAGCTGCATGATCCCCGCCGACCTGCTGAACGCCGACGAGTACCGGCTTCACGTGACCCTGTTACAAGGCGGCGAGGAGGTGCTCGACCTGCCCGACGCCATGACCTTCGAGATCCTCGACAGCGACCGCGACCGCGACGGCTGGTACGGCGAATGGGAAGGCGTCCTGCGCCCCCGGTTCGAATGGCGCGCTGAAGCTGCGCCGGCCGTGATCGCCTGATCCCGCCGGCCCGCCGACGGTGAACAGCCCGCTTTCCAGCGACCTCCTAGGTCCCGGCGTCGCCACGCCCGGCGTCAGCCATCGCCCGCTGTCGGCCGAGCCGGATCCCGCGGCGGCGATGACCGTCTTCTGGGACCAGGGCCTGCCCGTCGGCCAGTCGCTGACGGGCAGCGACGGAGTCACCCGCCGCTCTCCGCCGCCCGCGCGCCGAGCCCCGCCTCGCCTTCCACCCGCTCCGCCGCCGGTGAGCGTGGTCATCTGTACACGTGACCGCCCAGAAGAGCTTCGCCGCTGCCTGGCCTCGCTGCCGGCCCAGACTCTTCGCCCGCTGGAGGTGATCGTCGTCGACAACGCCTCGGCCGGCGACGCCACCCGTACGGCCGCGCAGGACGCCGGCGTGGTCTATGTCCGTGAAGATCGGCCCGGCCTCGACTATGCCCGCAACACAGGCGCAGCGACCGCCCGCGGCGAGATCGTCGCATACACCGACGACGACGTCCTGCTGCACCAGAACTGGCTGCAGAACCTGGTGGCGGCGTTCGACGCGCCCGAGGTCGGGGCGGTGACGGGGCTGGTGCTCCCGGCCGAGTTGGCGACGCCCGCCCAACTGCACTTCGAGACCTATTGGAGCTTCGCGCGCGGCTACGAGCCCAAGGACTACACGCCCGAAGCCTTCAAGGCCGAGCGGCGGGCCTTTCCGGCCTGGGATATCGGCGCCGGCGCCAGCATGGCCTTCCGCCGCCAGGTCTTCGCCACGGCCGGCCTGTTCGACGAGCGGCTGGACGTCGGCCGGGCCGGCTGTTCCGGCGACTCCGAGTTCTGGCACCGACTGCTCGCCCATGGCTATGTCTGCCGCTACGAGCCTTCCTCGGTCGCCTTCCACTATCACCGCGCCTCTGACGAGGGCCTGGCCCGGCAGCTGTTCAGCTACATGCGCGGCCACTCGGCGGCGCTGCTGGTCCAGTTCGAACGAACCGGCCGACCCGGCGACCTGCGCCGCGCGTTCCTCAGCTTGCCGGTGCGCTATGGGCGGCGCGCCCTGCGCCGTTCGCAGCCCCGCGACCGCTTCCTCGACCTCGAGATCCGCGGCTATCTCTCCGGTCTCGGCTTCTACCTGACCGGCTCGCGCCGGACCTAGCGGCCGACCATACCGCGCAGGGACCGCCTGACGGTGCGGCGCGCGCGCACGGCCGCCTCCGACGCCCGCCGCGTCGCCAGGGCGATGTGGTCCCCGGGGCCCAGCGGCCACTCCGGCAGATCGTAGGGCGCGAAGGCCAGGCGGAAGGCCCGCTCAGTCTGCGGCGTCATCAACCCATGCGTCCGGGCGTGCTCGGCCGCCCAGCGCAGGAATTCGATCCGCGCGGCATGCGGGCGATAGCGGTCATAGTCGCCGCCCTCGGTGGCCTTGTTCGACGTCGAATCCGGGTGCTGGCGATAGCGGGACTGGAACTTGTCGGCGACATAGACCGGATAGCGCAGCAGCAGCTTGGCCCAGAGGCTCTGGTCCTCATAGAGCGCGAACTGTTCCTCGAACCCGCCGACCTCCTCGATGGCCGAGCGGCGGATCATCACCGCGCAGGTGCAGGGCACGTCGCCCTGTTGACCCAGCAGCACGGCGTTGAACAGCGCCGGGGCCGGATGCGTCCGGCCGGCGAAGCGGCGCATGGTCTCGGTCCAGGTCCGGGGGTTCTCGCCCTCCCACCACCAGAGCGTCGGCCCGTAGACCCACGCCGCCTGCGGCGCGCGCTCCAGCATCGCGAGCTCGAAGGCGAGCTTGGTCGGTTCGAACAGATCGTCGGCGTCGAGAAAGGCGATGAAGCGTCCGCGTGCGGCGTCCATGCCGCGGTTGCGCGCGGCGGCCGCGCCGCGCCGGGCGGGATCGGGCGCCACGACACGGATGCGAGGATCGGCGGCCGCGGCGGCCGCCGCCATCTGCGGACTGGCGTCGCTCGAGCCGTCGTCAACCAGCAACAGCTCCCAGTCGCCGAAGGTCTGGGCCTGCACCGAGGCGATCGCCTGCTCGAGATAGGCTTCGGCGTTGAGGAACGGGGTGATCACCGACACTTCGGCCATTAGCGGGGCGCCTTGCCCAGCAGGCGCCTGACGACATTCTTGGCCATCCTCAGCCGCAAGTCGGCGATCGTGCTCCTCACGGCTAGGCGCGCCTGCGGATCAGCCTTCTGTGCGGTCAGGTAGCGCGACAGCCAGCCGAGATAGCGCAGCCTCGCCCGGTCGTCCGCGCCCGCGGCCGCAGACTCTGCGGTCGCGCTCTGCGGATGCTGCCGATACTTGAACCACACCGCGTCGCCGACATAGGTCGGCGCGGCCAGCAGGGCCTTGGCGTAGAACACCTGGTCCTCGAACATGCCCTTGAAGGCGGCCTCGAAGCCGCCGACCCCGTCGACCAGCGACTTGCGCAGCAGCGAGCCGCTCGAGGTGGGCGTCTGGTAGACGTTCTTCAGCTGCAGGTGAAACAGATGCGGCGGCCGGTAAAGTTGGCCGGGCTCTACGCCGAGATCGTAGACGAAATCCTCTTCGGCGGCGTCGGGCCGCCAAGCGTTCCAGATCAGCGCCCGCCCGTAGACCATCCCGGCCTCGGGCTGCTCGTCGAGGATCGCAACCTGCTCGGCGAGCTTGCCCGGCGCCCAGACGTCGTCCGCGTCGAGGAACGCGACCAATTCGCCCTGCGCATGGGCCAAGCCCAGATTGCGCGTCGCGCTCATCCCCCGATTGACGCCGCCGGGGTGGCGCAGCAGCCGCACGCGCTGCGGATACGCGTCCACGTAGCTCTGGGTCAGCTCGCGGCTGCCGTCGCGCGATCCGTCATCGACGACGAGCAGTTCGTAGTCCGGCCAGGTCTGGGCCAGCACGCTCTCGATCGCTTCGGCCAGGTAGGTCTCGCCGTCGTAGACGATGATGATGACGCTGACCCTAGGCGGGGCCATTCGGACCTCCCGCCCGCTGCGCTCGCCGTCGGCGGAAGGCCGAGCGCGCCGAGCGCAGGCCTTCGCGCGCGTTGGAGATCGCCATACGGGCGGCGCTGGCCGGGAGGGCGCGCGGCGCGATCCGGGTGATCCCGATGGCCTGCCGCATCAACGGCGCGAGCCCCGCCGCCTTGCGGTTCGCCAGCAGATTCATCAGCCAGGTGTCGGAGTAGAAGCGGATCCAACGCGCTTCGCCATCGCGCACGGCCACCTGCCACTCGGGCCGCTCATCGGCCGCGGCCCGATAGCGCCGCACGACGCCGAGCACCGAGCGAAGCATCATCGCGGTGTCGCGCGACATGTTCTGATCGTGCTGCCAGTACTCGGCCATCATCTCAGGACGGGCGGCGATCGCGTAGTCGCGCGACATGCGCAAATAGGTGTCGTAGTCCTCGCAGGCGCGCAGCGAGGCGTCGAATGCGCCCACCGCCTCCAGCCGATCGGCGCGATACATCACCGTCGCATGCATGCCGATGCAGTTGCAGCGCAGGAAGGTCGCGAACGGGTCCTCGCCCGGCGGGAACAGGCTCACCGGGGTGATCTGCCGGGTCACGGCGTCGACGTAACAATACGAGCCATAGACCATGCCGCAGTCGGGATGCTGCGCGAACAACTCCAGCTGTTTAGCCAGCGCGTCGGGCATCAACTGGTCGTCCGCATCGAGGAAGACGAGGTACTCGCTGCTGGCCGCGCGCATGCCGGTGTTGCGCGCCGCCGACAGGCCCTGGTTCACCTGGCGGATCAGCTTCACGGACGGATAGGCCGCCGTCACCGCCGCCGGGTCGTCGCGCGACCCATCATCGACGACGATCACTTCGCTCGGCGGCGCCGTCTGGCCGAGCGCGCTCTCGATTGCTGCGGCTAAGTAGTGCGCGTGATTATAGGTCGGTATGATCACGGCTACGCTGGCAGACATCGCCCCACCCTGTCCTCTTACAAAACGACCGGATACCCTGCGTACTCGAGCCACGCGACCGAACGGCGCAGCCCTTCATCGAACGATACGACAGGAACGTAACCAAGTTCCACCTCGGCGCGCGCCCAAGGAAGCCAGACCGTACCGGTTTGCAGCATGGCCCTCTCCAGCGACACTTCGGGACCGCGGCCGGCGATCGCTGGCGGACCACGACGCGCGCGATACGACTTCAATCCCGCGCCGATCCCCACGCGAACCGGCCGCGGCAGTCCACCCGCCAGTCCTTTAGCCAGCGGCGAGCGCCGCAGCCGCTCCAGGCGTGAGGGCGGCGCCGGCACGGCCGCCGCTGACGCCGGCAGGTCCGGCAGGACGTCCAGATCGACGCCCAGCGCCGCGGCGACCGGGCCATAGAGATCGCGCCAGGACGGCTGTTCGCGATCGCCCAGCAGATAGGTCCGCCCGTCCGCCTGTCCTGAGATCGCCGCCAGCCCGATCGCGTGGACAAGGTTGTCGACATAGATGGAGTTGCAGGCGCCGCGCGCGCCCTCGACGACATAGGCGTCTCCCGCCAGCAGTTCGTCGGCCCAGCCGCCGACCCACTGCGAGCGCGGCCCGAACACGATGCCCGGGCGCAGCACCACGGTCTCCACCGCGCCGCCGCGCCGCAGGTCGGCCAGCAAGCGCTCGGCCTGGACCTTGGCGTTGTTGTAGGCCATCGGTTGGCGATCGTTGAGGACGCTGTCCTCGTCGACGCCGGCGGCGGGCGCCTGGCCGTGGACTGAAGCGCTGCTCAGATAGATCAGCCGCCGAACGCCGGCGTCCTGCGCCGCGCGATAGACCGGCTCGACGGCGCCGACGATGGTCTGCGGATCGCCCGCCACCGCCGAGACGACCACGTCGCAACCTTGCAGCGCGGCGGCCAGCGCTACGCGGTCACCCGCATCGGCCACCCGAACATCGAGATCGAACCGGCGCGGCAACGCCGCGGCGCTGGCGCGGCGCACGATTGGACGCACCTGGGCCTGGCCCGACAGGTGCAGCATTTCGACGGCGCGATTGCCGACGAACCCGTTGGCGCCGAGGATGGCGATGCAGGTCATGGCCTGACTCCGGCGTCGATCCACGGCTCGGCCATCGGCTGGCGACGCCCGTAGCAGACATCGATCAGCCGCAGGGCGGCGAGACCCGGCTCCGCCCCTCGACCGGCCCCGCCCGGTCCGGCGATCGCGGCGCGCAGCTGCGCGGTGAAGGCGTCCTGAAACTCACCGGCGCCATCCAGGACCAGCGCCGCGGACTGACCGTCCAGGCTCAGCTCGAGACGGTCAGTCTCGTACGGCGTCCAGGCGATGTTGCCGGACGCTCCGTGAAAGACGAAGCGATTAGGCCGCGCCCAGTCGCGGCTGAGACGGATCTTCGCCGGCACGCCGGCGAAGTCGAGCTCGACGCGCGCATTGGCCTCGACGCCGCCGCGGCGGTCGTCGGCGTACGCGACCAGCTGCGGCTCCCCAAGCCAGCCGATCAACAAGTCGAACACGTGCGGGCCAAGGTCGCGCAGCACGCCCCCGCCGCTCTCGGCGCGGCTGAAATAGCCCGGTGAACTGACCGGCCAATCGAACGGGCCGCCCTCGAAGACCTCCACCGACATCAGCTCCCCGATCGCCCGGCGGCGCAGAAGATCGGCGATGGCCCGCACAGAGGGGAACTGCCGGCGCATCAGCCCCTCGGTCAGGGGGCGGCCGGCGGTCTGCGCGGCGGCGATCATCGTCGCCGCCTCTTCCCCCGACATCGCCAGCGGCTTCTCACAGTGAACCGCCAGCCCCCGGGCCAGCGCGGCCAGCACCTGCTCGGCATGGCGGCGCGGCGGCGAGGCGACCAGGACCAGGTCAAGCCCCGCGTCCAGCAGCTCCTCGTAGCTGGCGCACGGGCGCGCGCCAGGCAGGCGATCGCAAATCGCCTGCCTGGCCGCGACGTCGGGATCGAAGACAGCGACGAGCCGAGCCTCGCCGGCGGCTTCCAGCGCGATCAGCGCGGGCGCGTAGTAGCGCGCGCTGACCGCGCCGCATCCCGACAATCCGATGCGGATCATGCAGCTTCCGCGTCACCGGCCACGAAGCCGCCGCTCAGGGCGATACGCGCCGCCTGCCGCAGAACGCCTGGCGTCGCGCTCATCCTGACCGCTTCCAGCAAATGCGCCTGCATCCCCTGCCGATCTCCGCTGCGCGCGAACCTGCGAGCATTGTTGAGGGCCGTGTCGGCATAGGTCGACCGAGCCCGACGGGCGATGTCCCGCGCCCGGTTCGGCGGCAGATAGGGCGTGAACATCTCGATGGCGCGCCGCGTGTAACCAAGCTCTTCGGCCATGCGGAAGTGACGCCCGGTGTTCGACTCCTCGTGCATCCGGTAGCCGGCCAGCACCTCCGGCTCGTACCAGACGGGATAGCGCGCGGCGATGCGCACCCACATCTCCCAGTCCTCTGAGCAGACCAGCCGGGGATCGAAGCCTCCCAACTCCTCATAGACCTCTCGCCGGACCGTGATCGACGGCGTCATGATCCGCTGCTCCTCGGCCAGCCGCTCCACCCCGGCGGTCAGAACGCCGGCCCTCGGTTGCTCAGGATCCGGTATGGAGAGTTCCTTCCCGTCACCGTCGATGTATCTGTGTCGGCAGAAGGCCGCTCCGATATCCGGAGAACTCTCGAAGCCTTGCTGCAGGGCTTCGTAGAAGCCGGGCTCGACACGGTCGTCGCCATGCAACAGGTGCACATAGCGCCCCCGCGCGCGGCTCAGGCAGGTCGCAAAGTTGAGGATGTGCCCGACGTTGCTCGGCTGCCGATAGAAACTCACGCGGTCGCCGCCGACCGCGCGAACCACCGCCTCGGGATCGTCGGTCGAGCCGTCGTCGACGACCTCGATCTGCATGTCCTCGGGACCGGGCGCCTGGTCGAGCACGCTGCGCAGAGTCTCGGCCAGATAGCCGGCGCAGTCGTAGGTCGGGATCATCACCGACCAGTCCGGTCTTGGCAGATTGTCCATGATCGGTTCGATCTGCGCGCGCTGAAGGGAGTTGTTCATCGTCTTTCTCCGCTCCCCCACACGCGCCGGGTTACGCGCAGCAAGCTGCGCGGGCTTAACTGGCGGGCGCCGCCGGCGCGCAGCGCCCGCCAGAGACAGTCGCGGGCCATCGCGGTCTCGCCACGCTCGGCGTAGACCTCGGCCCACTCGAAGAAGTAGCGGCTCGCGCCGCCGCGAGCGGCGCGCTGCTGGCTCGGCGGCGAGACCGCCCGCATGCGCCGGTAAAATCCCTCGATGCGATCGAGCTTTTCCTGGCCCGGCAGCGACGAGAACATCCCGCCCGAGTGCAGGCGGTATCCGCCGATCGGCTCGTCCACGAACGCGATCGGCCCCCACGCTGCGCAGAGGATGTAGAGCGGCCAGTCCGTGATCGGGAAAAAGCCCGCGTACCAGTCGCCCAGCTCGCTCAGCGCCTCGCGCCGCATCATCCCAGCGCAGGTCGCGAACGGGTTGCCGTTCCAGAGGTCGTCGATGTCGCTGCGCGCCTTCTGATCGGCCGGCGTCCACCGCCGCGACGGTGCCCCCTCGCCGTCGTCGACCAGGGCGTTGTGAAACACCGCCGACAGCGCCGGATCGGCGTCCAGCATCTCGGCCTGCCGCTGCACCTTGTCGTGATCGGTCCAGTAGTCGTCGCCGTCCAACAGACAAATGTAACGGCCCCGCGCAGCCCGGATCGCTCTGGCGACCACCTCGTTGGAGCGCAAGTTTTGCGGAGACATCAGCATGCGGATCTGCGGATGCCGCTCAGCGTAACGGGCCAGGATCGTGCGGGTGGCGTCCGTCGAACTGTCCTCGCTGACAATCACTTCGACCCTCCTATCGGTGCGCTGAGCCAACACACCGTCAAGAGCAGATGAAATATAATCAGCGTGATTATAGGTAATTAAAAGAATACTGACATCAACATCGTCGCCATTTGTTACAATTGACAACCCACGCGATAATTCATGCGTCATATCTCGCCTCGATAATGCATGAGATTAGCCGACTACAGCTCAGCCAGACCAAACTTGACTATCGCGCGCCCCCACGCGTCGGCGATGAATGCAATCTTCGCTATGAGATATTAAAAAATACCCCAATTTTTGTGGCAAAGATTATTGGGGTTTCATGGGAGCCGAGACGCCGCTCACGCACAGTTCGGCGAAGAAGAGTCCAGGCAATCGCCTCCGTCGAGACGGCGCAAAATCGACATCGACTGCAACCGCTCAGAAACCCATGACGGCTAAGGTGTGCATTCGATCGGAATTCTCCAAAACGGAGAAAGACGTTTTTTTCGGGATGTATCCGATCGTAAATCGACTAATGTACAGTCTATAAGTCTCGGATTACCGCGTACCTTTGGCCCCACCCCTTTTCGGGAAATCGATTGCCCTAACCAGCGGGCTGTCGAGCCGGCTTACTGTCGGGTGGTGTTTGGCTCTACCGTTCACAACTGGGGGTGAATGTGGGAAAGGCAGTACTCGTTGCCGGTGGGTGTGGCTTCCTTGGCTCACACCTGATCGATCGCCTCCTGCTGAGGTCCGACGTCGACCGCATCCTCGTGGTGGACAATCTTTGGACCGGCACGCGGGATAATCTGAAGCACATCTCGGACCCGCGCCTGCACCTCGAGGTCGCACCGGCGGAGCACTTCTCCACGTCCGAGCGCTTCGACGAAATCATCCACCTCGCCTCACCGGCCTCGCCGCCGTGGTACATGCGCGACCCGGTCGGCGTCATCCAGGCCAACCTCGGCGGCGCGCTGAACCTGCGCAACCTGCTGGCCAAAGGCGGGCGCTTCTCGTTCGCGTCCACCTCGGAAGTCTATGGCGATCCGCTGATCTCGCCGCAGCCTGAGCACTATCGCGGCTCGGTCGACTGCACCGGTCCACGCTCGTCGTACGACGAGAGCAAGCGCTGCACAGAGTCGCTGCTGTTTGAATGCCGCCGCGTTTACGGCATCGATATCCGCATCGTGCGGCTGTTCAACGTCTATGGCCCGCGCACGCGGATCGACGACGGCCGCGCGGTGTCAAATTTCCTCGGCCAGGCGCTGACCACCGGCAAGCTCACCGTCTATGGCGACGGCCTGCAGTCGCGCAGCTGGGGCTATGTCGACGACATCATCGACGCGCTCGAGCGCTACTTCTGGCGTGACCAGATCAGCTATCCGGGGCCGCTCAACGTCGGCAACGACCGCGAGATCTCGGTTCTCGAGGTCGCCGAATACATCACCAAGCTCGTGCCAGGCTCGTCGATCGAGTTCATGCCGCCCGTTCCGCAGGACCCGACCAATCGCCGGCCGGATCTGACTCGGATGAACCAGGTGCTTCCTGGCTGGTCGGCTGACATTCCCTACGAGGACGGGATTCGCCGCACCCTCGAATGGTTCAAGCTCCAGATCGGTCAGCAGAAGACCGTGCTGGCGCTGGCGCCGGCTCCGCTACTGATGGACCCTAGCTAGCGGGACGCTCCACCATGCGCGGATGGTACGCGGCGTCGAGCGCCGCCAGGCTCTTGAACCGTTGAAGCCGGCGCCTCGAGTCCCAAGCTGTGTCGACCTCGGTGTCAGAATAGGCGTCGAAATGGCGTGGATCGACAAAGCGGTCCACGCCGCCGCCGCGCCGGCTGAGGTAGATGGCGGTCAGACGCGCCTGCTCGGCCAGCTTGAGCGGCGCGCCGATCGGGTCGTGCGCAAACGCCTCGCCGACGGCGCCGATCGCCTCGCGGAACAGGCCGCGCCGGGCGCGATTGCGCGCATACTCGGCGAAGAAATTCGCCATCCGGCGACGCGCAAGGCCGCGCGCCGTGTCGTCCAGGTCAGGCCACAGCACCCGGTACATCGCGATGTGCGAGCGGATCATGCGCCCGACGTCCTCGGTCATCGCCCCGTCGGTTCGCCGATAGCCGGTCAGATAGGCCGGGACGCAGGCGAACTGATGCTTCAGCGCGATCTGCAACTGGATCAGGTAGTCCTCGCACCCCTGGGCGCCGGCCGCATTCAGCCCCGGCTCGTAGCGCAGGTCGTCCAGGGCACTGCGCCGGATCAACGGGGTGCTGCCGTTGGATACGAAGTTCCAGTCCAGGTGCCGGTACAGCACCCAGCCCTCGACCACCGGCGTCGCCGAGGCGTCGATGATGCGGCCGGACGTGTCGATGCGGCGATACCAGTTGTAGACCAGGCCCAGGCTGGCCGGTCCGTTCGTGAAGCGCTCGAGCTGCAGCCGCAACTTGTCCGGATGCCAGAGATCGTCCGCGTCCAGCGGTGCGACGAAGTCGCCGCGCGCCGCGTCGATGCCGGTGTTGCGCGCCGCCGCGACCCCGCCATTGGGCTTGGAAATCACCCGTACGCGGGCGTCTCGCGCGGCGATCGACTCGGCCATGGCGCGCGTGCCGTCCTTCGAGCCGTCGTCAACGACGATCACCTCGAGCTCGGCGTGGGTCTGCCGCAGCACGGACTGCAACGTCTCGGCGAGGGTCGGGGTGGCGTTGTAGGCCGGCACGACGACAGAAATCAGGTTCGGCATGATCCAACTTCGCGGTGAAAACGTGCAGAATTCGAACTACACTATTCAAATACCTTTGGTAGCCTTCGGCCTAGAGCCAATGTGCTGGTGACCGGGAGTCATTGTGCGTATCGCCTTTGTCTCGCTAGGTAGTCCCTTCAACCGCTCGTCATGGAGCGGCATACCCTACTATGCGCTGCGCGAACTGAGCCGGCGGTTCAACGATCTGACCGTGATCGACACCCCGCGGCTGGATGAAAGCCTGCGCTACGCCTCCAGCCTGGCGGCGCTCGGCGTGCTGGTCTCGCGCGAACCGGTGGTCACCCGCGCCTTCGGCCATTGGCTCGACAAGCGTCTGACCGAGACCGACGCCGACGCCGTGGTCTCGATCGGCGCGGCCCACAAGGTCGCCTACATCGATCCCAAGTGGCCCGTGATTCACGTCGCCGACGCCCTGTTCGGCCCGCTGGTCGACTACTATCCGAAGTATCGCCCGCTCAACGGGCGCACCCGGCGCATCGGCAACGCCCTGCAGCGGCACCTGATCAACCGCAACCAGCCGATCATGCTGACCTCCGACTGGGCGGCGCGGTCGGCGGCCGAGTACTACGACGTCCCGACCGAGCGTTTCGGAGTCGCGCCGCTGGGCGCGAACTTCGACGTCGAACCGATAGCCTACGAACGCGCCTCGCAGGGCGACAAACTCAAGCTTCTCTTCGTCGGCTACGACTGGCCGCGCAAGGGCGGCGCCCTGGTGCTGCAGGTGTTCCAAGAACTGCGCCGCCACATCGGCGACGCCGAGCTGCACATCGTCGGCTGCAAGCCGGCGGAGACCTTCGGCGTCGAGGGCGTCGTCCATTACGGCCACCTCAGCAAGACCGATCCGGAGCAGGCCGCTCAACTCGAGAGTCTCTTCCGCACCTCGTCCTTCCTCTTCATGCCCAGCCGGCAGGAGGCCTTTGGGCTGGTCTATTGCGAGGCCTGCGCCTTCAGCCTGCCCTCGGTCGCCCGCGACACCGGCGGGGTCAGCGCTATCGTTCAGAACGGCTCGAACGGTCTGCTGTTCGGACCCGACGCCGAGGTCGGGAACTACGTCGCCGGCATCCGGGAGATCTGGGCCGACGAGCCCCGTTATCTCGCCATGACCCGCGCCGCGCGCGCGGCGTTCGAAGATCGTCTGCGCTGGAACGTCTGGGGCGCGAGGGTCGAGGCGGAAATTCGCGCCCTGGGGAGGAAGGTCAATGGCGATTGACGTCGGCCGGGCCAAGCCCGCCATCTTGGTCACGGGCGGCGCCGGCTACATCGGCAGCCACGCCGTCCTGGAGCTGCTCGACGCGGGTTATCCCACCGTCGTCATCGACAACCTGGTCACCGGCTTTCGCTGGGCCGTCGATCCCCGCGCCAGCTTCGTCGAAGGGGCCATCGACGACGACGCCCTGGTCAGACGGACCATTCGCGAGCACGCCATCGGCGGGGTGCTGCACTTCGCCGGCTCCACGGTCGCCCCGGAGTCAGTCGCCGATCCGCTGAAGTACTATCGCAACAACACCGCCGCCAGCCGCTCGCTGCTGGAGAGCGTGACCGGCGAAGGCGTCCGTCATTTCGTCTTCTCCTCCACCGCCGCCGTCTACGGCGTCACGCCCGAGCGACCGGTGACCGAACGTGATCGTGTCGAACCCGAAACGCCCTACGGCCGTTCAAAGCTCATGACCGAGCGGATGCTGGCTGACCTGGCCGCCGCCAAGGCGGACTTCAACTACTGCGCATTGCGCTACTTCAATGTGGCCGGCGCGGACGCGCTCGGCCGGGCCGGCCCGTCCGGCATCGGCGCCACCCACCTGATGAAGGCCGCCGTCGAGGTGGCGGTGGGCAAGCGCGAAGCCCTGATCGTCCATGGCGACGACTTCGCCACCCACGACGGCACCGGGGTGCGCGACTACATCCATGTCAGCGATCTGGCCGCGGTCCACATTCTGGCGCTGCAGCGGCTGCTCGACGAGCCTGGCGCCAGCCACGTGCTCAACTGCGGCTATGGGCGCGGCCATTCGGTGCTCGACGTGGTCGGCGCGGTCAGCGTCGCCGCCGGCCGCCAGATTCCCTATGTCGTCGGCGGCCGCCGGCCAGGAGACCTCGGCTCGGTGATCGCCGACAACGAGCGCATCAGGACCGAATTCGCCTGGCGGCCGCGGTTCGACGAACTGTCCGTCATCGTCGCCGACGCCCTGCGCTGGGAGCAGGAGCTGGATCGGCGCAGGATTTGAGCATGGCCGAGTCAGATATCCCAAGGTTGGAGCGACTGCTGCAACTCGGGATCCTTCGGCTCCGCGAGCACTTCCTGCACCATGCCGAGCAGATCTTCCGCCAGATGCTGGCCGAGACGCCCGATCACCCGCACGCCCAACGCTTCCTGGGCGTGACGCTCTTCAAGCTCGGTCGCCGGGACGAAGGCGTTGAGCTGCTGCGACAGGCGACCGCCGATCCGGACACTCCGCCCAAGGCCTGGGGCGACCTGGCCGCGGCCCTGCACCGGATGGGCGCCTCCGACGAGGCCGCCGAGGCCTACGGCCGCGCCGTGCATGGCCCGCCCACGACGCCGCCAGCCGACATCGCTTTCGCGACCGAACGGGGCGTGCATGAGTTCAAGCTCTCCGACTATCCCTATCGCGCCACCGTGCGCTACGGCGCCGGTCGGCCCCCGCACTCGCGCCTGTTCGAGCTGATCGACGCCCAGCGCGAGACCTATGCGCGGCAGCTCGCCGCCGTCGCCGAGATCCAGGCCGATTTCGCCGACATCGCCTGGAACGGCCACTACGATTCCGCCGAACCATTCTGGTTGAACGGCTGGTTTCCACCGCTGGACGGCATGGTCCTCACCGCGATGCTGCGTCAGTCCAATCCCAGCCGCTTCGTCGAGATCGGCTCGGGCGTCTCGACCAAGTTCGCCCACAGGGCCGTCCGCCGCTACGGCCTGAAGACCAAGCTGATCTCAATCGACCCGCAGCCGCGCAACGAAATCGACGCCCTCTGCGATCAGGTTCTGCGCAAGCCGCTGGAAACCTGCGATCCGGCGATGTTCGACGTGCTCGAGCCCGGCGACATCTTCTTCCTGGACTCCTCCCACCGCGCCTTCCAAGGCTCGGACGTCACCGCCTTCTTCCTCGACATCCTGCCGCGATTGAAGCCGGGGGTGATCGTCCAGATCCACGACATCTACCTCCCCGACGATTACATCGGCGGCCATGTCGAGCGGCTCTGGAACGAACAGTACCTGTTGGCGGCGGCGCTCCTGTTTGGCGCGAACGCCTTCGAGATCCTGTTCCCCGCCTGGTACGCCGGCCAGGACCCGGCGCTCGCCGCGTACGCCGCCGATCTGTTCCATGGCGGCCCGCTCGCCGGCCTGAACCTCTACGGGGCATCTTTCTGGCTGCGTAAAGTCTAGCGGCCCGCTTCCGCGCATTGCCAGGCCTGAACGCCGCGGGCAGTTTCCCGGCCCGGTCGCCTAGCCGCAGGGCCGCCGCCATTGAACACAGCGCGGCCTGGGAGAATCCATCGATGTCGGGTGTCCAAGCTTCCTCGCAGACCAGCGAACTCGACCGCCTGCGCGAGGCTGCCTCCGAGGCCTGGATCTACGGCCTGCCGCTCATCGAGATCGCCACCACCCGGGGCAGCCGCGCCGGCTTCGGCGGGTCGCTGAACACCTTCGGGCACATGCGCAACCTGGCCAACCACAAGATGCGGGCGGTAACCACGCCCAACAACGACACCCTCTACACCAGCGCTCAGATCGACCTCAGCAGCGGGCCAGTGACCATCACCCTGCCGGCCAGCGGCGAACGCTATCTCTCGCTCGCGCTGATGGACGCCTACACCAACAACTTCGCGATCCTTGGCACGCGCACCACCGGGCCGGACGCCGTGACGTTCCGCCTGGTCGGCCCCCAGGAGACCAGCGAGGGCCCCAACACGCTGCGCTCGCCGACCAACCACGTCTGGGCGCTGGCCCGCATCCTGGTCGACGGCCCCTTCGACCTGGAGGCCGCCCGCGCCGTCCAGGCCGGCATCTCGCTGCAAGGCCCCCCGGCGTCCGACGCCCCGGTCCATGCGCGCCGCAGCGCGCCGTGGAACGAGTACTTCGCCAGCCTCGACGCACTGCTGGTCGCCAACCCGCCGCCGATCACCGACCTGGCGCTGCTCCGGCGCATCGCCGTGCTCGGACTGGGCGGCGGCGACTTCGACGCTTCGCGCTTCAACGCCGACCAGGCGGCCGCCATCGAGGCCGGCATCGCCCAGGCCCGCACCATGATCCGCACCTCCGGCATCGGCGGCGTGAACTGGATCGACGGCTGGTCCTATCCGCGCGCAGACCTCGGCGACTTCGGCCAGAGCTACGGCTACCGCGCCGCCGTTGCGCTCGCAGGCCTGGCGGCGCTGCCGCCAGTCGAAGCGATGTACATGCGCGGCCGGGGCGAAAGCCGCGGGCTCTATGACGGCGCCAAGGACTGGCGGCTGCACTTCCCGGCCGACCGCCTGCCGGCCGTGGACAGCTTCTGGTCGCTCAGCCTCTACGAGGCGACGCCCGACGGCCAGTTCTTCTTCACCGACAACCCGATCGACCGCTATGCGATCGGCGACCGCACGCAGGGCCTGACCTATAACGAGGATGGTTCGCTTGATATCTGGATCGGCCACGCCCACCCGGGCGAAGGCCGCGAGAGCAACTGGCTGCCGGCCCCCGACGGGCCGTTCGCGCTGTTCATGCGCGCCTACCTGCCCAAGGCCGCGATGTTGGAAGGCGACTACCGCCTGCCGCCGGTGACCGCCGCCTAGCGGCGGGGGCTCTAGTGCACCCGCTCGAAGTGCCCGCAGAGACGCTCGACCGCATAGACCGTCGTCCGCAGTTCGCGGGTCAGGACCGGGCTGAGCGTCTCATCGGGGTCGACCACCCATAGCTCGCTGTCGACGGCGCAGGACGCCAGCAGCACCCGAAGCGCCAGCATCAGGTCTTCCCAGATCGAGCGGTCGCTGTCGGGCGTCTGCTGCGGATCCGTCACCAACATCAGATCAGCGAAGCGGCGCATGGCCCGCGAGGCGTGGGCCACGTCCATAGCCAGAGAACTGGCCTCGAACTGCGGCGCCGACGTCAGCCGGCTGAGCTCGCCTGGCGAGGCGCCGGCCCATAGCAGCCCTTCATTCAGGCGATGCAGCGCCTCGCTCAGCCGCAACAGCCAGTAGGTCAGCTGTTCCTGTGGCGAGAGGCCCGGATAGGGAACGTTCACGAACGCCGCCACGTCAGGAACGGTCCGCTGCGCGGCCGTCGCCGAGACACCGCTTGAGAGCGAGACCCAGCGACAACACCATGACGAGCCAGACGGCCGTCAGGCCGGCGACATAGGCGGCGATACTCATGGGAACACTCGGGAACAGACGACACTGACCCCACTGGGTAATCCAGGTCCCTGATCGGCAGGTGTAAACTTCCGGCAGGTTTACACTTGTTTACCGCGCCAAGCCGGACCATGGCTGTAGTTCTTGGGTGGGCGCCGGTCCCTTTGCGGCGTCGACTATGAACTCGATCGAGCATGCGCATGAGAATTGCGGCGTTGGAAGACGACGACGCCCAGAGAGAGGCGATCGCTCGCCTGCTGGTGAGCGGCGGGCACAACTGTCAGTGTTTTCACCTGGCGACTCCGCTGATCGCGGCGCTTCGTCGGGAAACCTTCGACCTGCTTGTGCTCGACTGGAACCTGCCCGACATGAGCGGGCTGGATGTGGTTGCCTGGGCGCACAAGAACCTCACCCCCTGCCCGCCGATCCTGCTGCTGACCAGCCGCTCGGCCGAAGCTGACGTCGTCGCCGGCCTGAACGGCGGCGCTGACGACTATGTGGTCAAGCCGGTCCAGTCCGGCGTGCTGCTCGCCCGCGTCAACGCCCTGCTCCGCCGCAGCTACCCGGATCGCGCAACCGGCGGCATCGAGACCCACGGCGAGTATCGCTTCAATCTGCCGGCCGAGCAGGTGACCCGCGGCGGCGAGCCCGTGCCCCTGACCGCCAAGGAATTCGGCCTGGCTCTGCTGTTGTTTCGCAACGTTCACCGGGCGCTGTCGCGCGGCCATATCCTGGAAGCGATCTGGGGCCGCAACCCCGACCTGCCGACCCGGACGCTGGACATGCACATCTCGCGGATCCGCAGCAAGCTCGAGCTTCGCCCCCAGAACGGCTTTCGCCTCGCTCCGGTCTACAGCTACGGCTACAGGCTCGAGCGACTGACCGCGGATGTTCCGGAAGAGGCCGCGGAATGAGTTGGAAGCCGGCGGTAATCGCCGGTCTGGCGCTGCAGGCGCTCGCTGTTGCCCCGGCGCTCTCGGCCGAGCCCGTGGAGCGCTACGTCGTGCAACCGGGCGACACCCTCTATGAGCTGGGCCGGCGCTATTTCGTCGGCGGCGACTACCGCGCCGTCCAGCGGCTGAACCGCATCGCCGACCCGCGCCGGCTGAAGGTCGGCAGCCAACTCAAGGTCCCGGCGCGGCTGCTGAAGATCACCCCGATCGAGGCCCGCGTCGCCGGCTTTCGCGGCGCCGTCACGGTGACCGCCGGCGGCCGCACCCTGCCGGTCTCCACCGGCATGATGCTCAAGGAGGGCGCGGTCGTCGCCACTGGGGCCAACGCCTTCCTGCGCCTCGACCTGCCCGACGGCACGCAACTGTCGCTGCCCTCGCAGAGCCGCGTGCGGCTTGGCAAGATGACGCTGGTCGAGATGACCGGGGTCGTGCGCCGCGACCTGCAGGTCCAGGGCGGCCGACTCGAATCCGACGTCAACCCGCTGCGCGACCCGCGCGACAGCTACACCGTGCGCACGCCGATGTCGGTGTCGGCCGTGCGCGGCACCGAGTTCCGCGTCGCCTATGACGAGCAGGCCGGCCGGGCCAGCACCGAGGTCATCGAGGGGCTGGTCGCCGTCAGCGCCGACCGCGACGGCGCCGACGTCGCCGCCGCATATGGCGCGGTCGCCACCGCCGACGGGGTCTCCGACCCAATCAGCCTGGCCCCCGCCCCCAGCCTCGCCGAGCCCGGCAAGATCCAGGACGAACAGGCCGTGCGCTTCCAGATCGCTGCGCCGGCGGCCGCCCGCGGCTACCACGTGCGCCTCGCCGTCGACGCCGGCTTCGTCGAGGTGCTCGAGGAGACCGCCGCGGAAGGCCGCGAGGTGGCGCTCGGCGAGCTGCCGGACGGCGTCTACTTCCTGCGGTTGGCGGCGCTGGACGACAACGGCCTGCTCGGCCTGCCAGCGACCTACGCCTTCCAACGCCGTCTCAACACCCTGCGCGCCGACGCGCCGGTCGCCAGCCGCGACGGCGGCGTGCGCCGATACAAGTTCCGTTGGCAGGCCGGCGGCTTGGGCGAGCGCACCTATCGCCTCCAACTGCTGCGCGAGGGCGCGCAAGCGCCGGTCGTCGACGAAGCCGGCCTGACCCTGCAGGAATTGACTGTCACCGACCTGGCGCCAGGCGTGTACAACTGGCGCGTGATGTCGCGGACCTTCGCCGGCGGGGGCTACTACGAGAAATGGACGCCCCTCGAGCGGTTCGAAATCGCCCGTTGAGCGCGCGCGTCGGCACGCCTGCAGTCTGGTCCGCGCGCCGGCGCGTGATCGCCGAATGGGCGCTGGTGGCGCTGGCGGTCTCGGCCCTGGTCGCCGCCCTCGTGCTGACCCGCGCGACCGAGCGCGCGGACAACGTCGTCTTCGACACGGTCTCCGGCTGGGGCGTGCGCGCGCCGCACGAGGACATCATTGTCGTCGCCATCGACAACCGCAGCATCGCCGAGCTCGGCCGCTGGCCCTGGCCGCGCGCGCGCCACCAGGCGCTGCTCGAGGCCTTGGCCGGTTACGCCCCGCGCGCGATCGCCTACGACGTCTTGCTGGTCGAGCCCGACCCCACGCCTGGCGCCGACGACGCCCTGGCCGCAGCCCTCGCCGCCGGACCGCCGGTGTTCCTGCCGCTGACCTTCGACGTCCCGGGCCCGAATGGCGCGCCGTACGAGGTGCTGGCGCCCATCGCCCCGCTCGCCGCGCGCGCCGCTGGGCTCGGCCAGGTCAACGTCGACTTCGACAGCGACGGCGTCATTCGCCGCACCTACATGCTCGAGCGCGACGGCGCGCGCGCCTGGCCGCACCTGATGGCCTTCATGCAGTCCGCCGCTGAGGCGACGACGCCCCCGGCCAGCGCCGGCGCCGCTCGGGGCCCGGCGCAGCGCCCCCTGGTCCGCGAACAACCGCTGCTGATCTCGTTCGCCGGGCCGCCCGGCCATTTCCGCACAGTCTCCTTCGTCGACGTCGTCAACGGCGCCACGCCTGGCGATTTCCTGAAAGACAAGCTGGTCCTGGTCGGCGCCACCGCCGACGGCCTCGGCGACCGCTACGCCACGCCGCTGTCGCATCACACCGAGATCATGTCCGGCATCGAGCTGCAGGCGAACCTGCTCGACACGCTGCTCGCCGGCCGCGCCATCGCCCCGGCCGGCCCCGCCCGGCTGCTGGCCTTCTCGCTGACGCCGCTGGCCTTGGCGCTGGCGGGCTTCCTGCTGCTGCGCCCGCGCGCCAACCTCCTGCTCGGCGCCGGCCTGCTGATCGCCACCATCGTCGCCAGCGCCGTCCTGCTGTTGCAGGCCCAGGTCTGGGCGCCGCCGACCGCCGCCCTCGCCGGGCTCTTGCTGGTCTATCCGCTGTGGAGCTGGCGACGGCTCGAGGCCACCAGCGCCTACATGCTGCAGGAGTTGCACGCCTTCTCACAGGAACCCGACTTGCTCTCGGCCCTGGCCCAGCGCCGCGGCGGCCCGCCGACCGACGTCATCGACCGCCAGGTGGCGCTGATGCACGCGGCCATCGACCGGGCCCGCGACTTGCGCCGCCAGGTGCTCGACGCGCTGCAGGGCCTGCCCGACGCCACCCTGGTCACCGGCCTCGACGGCCAGGTGCTGATCGCCAACCGCGAGGCCGAGGCCCTGTTCGCCGGCCGCGACCCCGCTAACCGGCCGGTCGCCGAGCTGATCGCCGGGCTCTCGCCCGAGGCCGAGGCCCTCGATTTCGCGGGTGAAGCCGCCGACGTCGAGCTGACCGTGCCCGACGGCCGCAGCTTTGCGATCCGCCGCACGCCGCTCAGCGAGGCGGGCGGCGACCAGGTCGGCTGGATCGTCCGCTTCACCGACGTCACCGCCTTGAAGGACGCCGGCCGCCAGCGCGAGCACATCCTGGAACTGCTGACCCACGACATGCGCTCGCCGCAGGTCTCCATCCTGACCTTGCTCGGCAGCTCCGAGGCCAAGGCCGCCGTCGCCGCGCCCGTCGCCGATCGCATCGCCGGCTATGCGCGCCGCACGCTGTCGCTGGCCGACAACTTCGTGAACCTGGCCCGCGCGGAAGCCGACGCCTACGCTGTCGAGGTGCTCGATCTCGGCGAGGTCCTGCTCGATGCAGTCGACGACCTTTGGCCGCAGTCCTCGGCCCGCCAGGTCACCGTCGTCGCGGCCGAGACCGACGGCGAGGTCCTGGTCGAGGGCGATCGCGCGCTGCTGACCCGCGCACTGATCAACCTCGTCGACAACGCTATCAAGTACTCGCCCGCCGGCGGGCGCGTGGACTGCGCCGTGCGGATCGAGGACGACGAGGCCGTCTGCACGATCACCGACCAGGGCGAGGGCATGAGCCCGGCCCAGGTCGCGAACCTGTTCAAGCGCTTCCACCGCGTCCGTCCCAAGGGCGGTGAGAGGATCGACGGCGTCGGGCTCGGCCTCTCCTTCGTACACGCCGTCGTGCAGCGGCACGGCGGGCGCATCGACTGCGCCAGCACACTGGGCCAAGGCTCCAGCTTCACGGTCCGGCTGCCGCTGGCGAGCGCCTAGCTCGACCGATCGGGGACGGGGGCCAGCCGGCCGGCCACGGCCGCGTTCAAGCCCGCCTCCGCCTCGCCGCAGTCCGGCGCCCGACCTTGGACGCTGGCCCGTACGCGATAGGCTTCGGTCCCGCTTCCCGCCTCCACGACCCGGGCGGTCAGGGTGCAGAGCTGACGGCTGCGCGGCGCCCACCACGGGCGCTTCTGGGGCGGGGCGACCCATTCGCTCGGCGCAGCGTCGGCCGCCGGCCGCGGCCCGGCATAGGCGCCGACCTTCTGCGGCCGCTCGCTGTAGCTCAGCTCCACCAGATAGCCGTCGCCGGGCGACTCCCGCACCGCTAGGCCCGCGGCCTGCAGTTTGTCGGCGAGCGGACGCCCAGCCTCGCCGCCCGGGGCGAACGCCAGCCCGCGGGCGGCCAGATCCGGACGCACGCCGCTCTCGACCACGTCGATTTTGTTGGAGACACACCCCGCCAGCAACAGGGCGCCGGCGCACGCGACCAGGGTTCTCGTCATCTCGACCCAGACTTGGACATGGGCCCAAGTATGGCCATTTCACCGGGTGAGTAAATCGCGCGCGCCGGACCTGACGGCGGCCCGCTGCCCACGCGCGACTCAACGCGACTCAAGCGGTGCAATTTCGCGCCTAGGTGGTCGCTCTCGCGCGCGCCAGCAGCGGCTGTCCGCAAGTTGCGGAAATTGTGTTTTCTGCAACCCATGCGGGGCGCGCCGCCGCCGCTACGGCCCTGCTTCAAATCGTCGCCGAACTCAGCCATAGGGCGAGGAACGCGACACGACCCGTGAACGCGCTCAACCTGATCGGGCCTCCGCGCACAACCGCGACTTGGGCCGCGCGGCGCCCATCCTGAGGCGAAACCGGGCGAAATCTCGCCTTTCGCCCGCCTGCACGCGTCGATTTATTCGCAGAACAAAGCTTTCGGACCACGAGTACTCGAAAGCCGCAGAACGCGTTCGCTGAGCATGCTCGGCAATCGTCGGGCTGAGCGCCAACAGTACTCTTTTCAAAGGAGAATTATGGGCCTTAACTTCGTTGAATCCAAAGGAACCTCGGAGCCTTCACTCCGCCGGCGGCGCTTTGGATGAGGAGACCACAATGTCTGCTGAACCTTCCAACAAGACCCCCGATCCCATGGACGTGGCCCTCGGCGCCGCGGTCAGGATCCGGCGAAGGACAATCGGCATGTCGCAAGAAGCGCTTGCCGAACAGTGCGGCGTAAGCTTCCAGCAGATCCAGAAATACGAGAACGGCGCCAACCGGATCTCGTTCTCCCGGCTCGTTCAGATTGCAAGAGCGTTGCGATGCCGGGTTGTGGACCTGATGGACGTTTTGGATACCCCGGCCGGCGAAGGCGACGTCGACCTTCTCAGCCGGATGCGCACGCCGGGCGCGCTTGAGTTGTTGAGCGCCTTTGAGCGCCTGCCGCAGGAGGCCAGGTCCTCCCTGGTCAATCTCCTGCGGGTCATGACCGACCCTGAAGCCGGCCAGCGGGCGCGCCAGAAGGAAGTGGCTTAAACGGAACGAGCGCCGGCCCTCGCAGACCGGCGCTCGTCGCGTCTCGGTGTGGGTGAGCGCCTAGAGCGGCTTCAGATCGACCGCAGCGATCTTGCCCCGCTCCTCGCGCTCGACGAACTCGAGCTTCTGGCCTTCGTTCAGGCCGCGCAGGCCCGCACGCTCGACCGCGGAGATGTGGACGAAGACGTCCTTGCTCCCGTTGTCCGGCTGGATGAAGCCGTATCCTTTGGTGGTGTTGAACCACTTGACCGTCCCGGTGGCCATAACGCTTTCGTCTCCCTGACTAGCGTCCAAACTAGGCACGCTCGGCGCGCGCCCCGAAACAATCTCAAGTCTGGGAAGGCTGGTTCGGTCCGCAAGGGCGGGAAATGAACGTCTGCAGGCCCAAGTCCGGATTGCGGGCCAAATTTTTGCACACGGCCAGGCTGCGCGGTCAACAGCGAACGCCGGTCACTTTTCCGCCAAAACTCTGTCGATCAGGGCCTTGGCGTCCTTGCCCGACCAGTCCGCGTCCCCGGCCAGCCGGCCGCGCTCGATCCCGTCGGCGCCGTAGATGACCGTCGTCGGCATGCCCGCCGCCGGCGGCTTAAAGGCGAACGGCAGCGCCATGTTCGGGTCGTGATAGAAGGCCAGCGGCGCGTGCTTGGTGATGAACATGCGGGCCTTGTCGGCGTCCTGCGGGCGGTCGACGCTGATCGCCACCACCTGCACGGGCTTGCCTTCATAGCTGGCGGCCAGCTTGGCCAGGGTCGGCATTTCGATGACGCAGGGCCCGCACCAGGTGGCCCACAGGTTCACTACCGTCACCTGCCCTTTGAAGTCGGCGATGCGCTTGGCCTGCCCGTTAGCGTCCAGGAAGCTGGTGGCCGGCGGAGCCGCCGCTTCGAGCGGCACTTGGAACTTGGCCATCTCGCCCTTGGCCAGCGACTTCAGCTCGGTTTCCCGCTGGGGGTTTATGGAAGCCTGGACGATGATGTAGACAACCGCGGCGACGCCAGCGACGGCGACGCCCCGAAGCGCCCATTTCAACGGGAAGGCCTTGGGTTCCCCAGCGGCTTTCTCGGCAGACTTCTCGTTCATATGACGCACTCTTCCTCGACTGGCGCCGGAACTCCGGCGCAAGCGCCCCAAGACGGGGGCCAGGCCATGTGGGGCGGACGGTTCTCGTCCAAGCCGGCCGAACTGATGCAGGCGATCAACGTCTCCATCGGGTTCGACAAGCGGCTCGCGGCCCAGGACCTGGCCGGGTCCCGCGCGCACGCCGCGATGTTGCTCAAGCAGGGCGTGATTACAAGCGAGGACGAGGCCGCCATCCAGGGCGGCCTGCAGGCCATCGAGGCCGAGATCGCCGCCGGGACCTTCCCGTTCCGTGACGAGTACGAAGACATTCACATGAACGTCGAGGCGCGGCTGCGCGAGCTGATCGGCCCGGCGGCCGGCCGCCTGCACACCGCGCGCTCGCGCAACGACCAGGTGGCGCTCGACTTCCGGCTCTGGGTCCGCGACGCCTGCGACCGCACCATCCACCAGATCCAGGCGCTGCAGCGCGCCCTGGTGGCCAAGGCCGAACCGCACGCCGCGACCCTGATGCCGGGCTTCACCCACCTGCAGCCGGCCCAGCCGGTGACCTTCGGCCACCACCTCATGGCCTATGTCGAGATGTTCGGCCGCGACGCCTCGCGCTTCGTCGACGCCCGCGCGCGGATGAACGAATGCCCGCTGGGCGCGGCGGCCCTGGCCGGCTCCCCGTTCCCCATCGACCGTCATGCGACCGCCCAGGCGCTGGGCTTCGCCGCCCCGACCGCCAACTCGCTCGACAGCGTCTCGGACCGCGACTTCGCGCTCGAGAGCCTGTCGGCCGCCAGCCTCTGCGCCGTGCACCTCTCGCGCCTGGCCGAAGAGATCGTGATCTGGATGACGCCGCAGTTCGGCTTCGTGAAGCTGACCGACGCCTTCACCACCGGCTCGTCGATCATGCCGCAGAAGAAGAACCCGGACGCGGCCGAGCTGATCCGCGCCAAGGTCGGCCGCGTGCTGGGCTCGCTGACCCAGCTGACCGTGGTCATGAAGGGCCTGCCGCTCACCTATTCGAAGGACATGCAGGAGGACAAGGTCCCGACCTTCGAGGCCTTCGACGCCCTGGAGCTGTCGCTGGCCGCCATGGCCGGCATGGTCGCCGACCTGGAGCCGAACGCCGAACGCATGGCCGCCGCCGCCGGCGCCGGCTTCTCGACCGCCACCGATCTCGCCGACTGGCTGGTGCGGACCCTCGACATGCCGTTCCGCGACGCCCACCATGTGACCGGGGCTGCGGTGAAGAAGGCCGAGGGTCTGGGCGTCGATCTGCCCGGCCTTCCGCTCGCCGATCTGCAAGCCATCGAGCCGCGGATCACCGCGGCCGTCTACGACGTGCTGACGCCGCAAGCGTCGGCCGCCAGCCGCATGAGCTACGGCGGAACCTCGCCGCAGCAGGTCCGCGCCCAGATCGCGCGTTGGAAGGAGAAGCTCTGATGAACCTTCACCCCCTCGCCATGATCGCCCTGATCGGCGCGGCCGCCCTGGCGGGCTGCGGCAAGATGGGCGAACTCGAACGTCCGGGCCCGATGTTCGGCAAGGGCTCGGGGGCCGACGCCGGCGCCGACCCGACCCGCGCGGTGCGCACCGTCGACCCGCGCACCCGCGACGACCGCCCGGCGCCGCCGCGCACCCTGCCGATCGACTCCGCCCAGAACCCGACCGCCAGCGCTCCGCAAGGCGCCCTGCCCGACCCGTACGCGAACCCGAGATGAATCATTTTGAGCTGAAGGGCGACGAGCTCTTCTGTGAGGGCGTGTCCCTGGCCGACGTCGCTGCGGCGGTCGGCACCCCGGTCTATGTCTATTCCAGCGCCACCTTCGAGCGGCACTACACGGTGCTGCGCGACGCCCTGGTCGCCGAGGGGATCAAGGGCGACGACGGCGGCGATCCGCTGATCGCCTTCGCGGTGAAGGCCAACTCCAACCTGGCCGTGCTGCGCACCCTGGCCAAGCTGGGCGCCGGCGCTGACACTGTCTCCGAGGGCGAGGTTCGCCGCGCCCTGGCGGCCGGCGTCCCCGCCGAGAAGATCGTCTTCTCCGGCGTCGGCAAGACCGCGGGCGAACTCGCCTTCGCACTCAAGGCCGGAGTCGGCGAGATCAATGTCGAGTCCGAGCCGGAAATGCGCCTGGCCAGCCAGGTCGCTCAGTCGCTGGGGACCCGCGCCACCATCGCCATCCGCGTCAATCCGGACGTCTCGGCCGGCGGCCACGCCAAGATCTCGACCGGCAAGTCCGACAACAAGTTCGGTGTTTCGTTCTCCGAGGCCGAGCGGCTCTACGCCAACGCCTCGAACGATGCGGGTCTAAACCCGGTCGGCGTCACCTGCCACATCGGCAGCCAGATCACCGACCTCGAGCCGATGGCCCAGGCGTTCGCCAAGATGCGCGGCCTGGTCGAGCGGCTGCGGGGCGAGGGCCTGTCGGTCAAGCGCCTCGACCTCGGCGGCGGCCTCGGCGTGCCGTACTTCAACCAGCCCGAACCGCCCTCGCCGGCCGACTATGCGCGGATGATCGCCAAGACCATGAACGGCCTGGACGTCGGCTACGCCTTCGAGCCCGGCCGCATGATCGCGGCCAACGCCGGCGTGCTGTTGGCCCGGGTGCAGCACATCCACGAGCGGCCCGAGGGCAAGAAGTTCGTCGTGCTCGATGCGGCGATGAACGACCTGATCCGCCCGGCCATGTACGACGCCTATCATGAGATCGTGCCCGTCCATCCGCGTGAGGGCGAGCCGGTGGTCTACGACGTGGTCGGGCCGATCTGCGAGACCGGCGACACCTTCACCCGCGAGCGCGCCCTGCCGCCGCTGCAGGCCGGCGACCTGGTCGCCTTCCTCAGCGCCGGCGCCTACGGCGCGGTGATGTCCAGCGAGTACAACAGCCGCCTGCTGGTCCCCGAGGTGCTGGTCAAGGGCGGCGCCTACGCCGTCGTGCGCCCGCGCCCAACCTATGAGGACATGCTGGCCAGGGAAGCCCCCGCGCCCTGGCAATAGGGTTTCGCGGCGCTAAACCATTCCTGAACACCCTGCCTGCCAAAATGTCGCAGGCATTGGGGGCTTCTGGTGGCGCTGAAGGACATTCTCGACGACGGCCGGGTCGGCGCGACGCTCGTGATGAGCAAGCGCAGCACCTTCAACCGTCTGACGATCACCGCCCTGATGGGCGCATTGGTCTGGGCCGAATTCGACTGGCACGCGGCCGCGGCCTGGGCGCTCGCGGCCTGCGGCCTCGAAGTCCTGCTGCGCACCACCCACGCCCACTTCTATAAGCGCCAGGCGCAGGGACTGCCGGTCTCGCGCTTTCGCCGAATGGCCCCGGCCCTGATGTTCAGCATCACCTGGTCGACGCTCGCGGCCGCATGCTGGGCCTACGGCTCGGACCCGATGAAGTTCGCCGCCCTGCTGATCCTGTTCGGCACCGTGATCGCCGCGCTCAAGTACGCCGCGCTCAGCCAGGCGATCTTCCTGGTGATGATCCCTGCGCCGCTGGTCGCCATCGTCATCGCGCCCCTGCAGATCAACGGGCTGCACGGCTGGCGGGCCGCGGTCGTGGCCTTCGCCTTGGTCGGCTTCGGCATCAGCCTCTCCAACGTCGCGCGCGCCCTGCGCGCCAACGCCCTGGCGCTGGAAAAGGCCCAGGCTGAGGCCCAGGAGGCGAGCCGCGCCAAGTCGGCCTTCCTGGCGATGATGAGCCACGAACTGCGCACCCCGATGAACGGCGTGCTCGGCATGGCCCACGCCCTGGCCGCCACCAAGCTCAGCCGTCAGCAAGCCGACTATCTCGACATGATCGTCCAGTCGGGCGACGGCCTCATGGCGATCCTCAACGACATCCTCGACCTCTCCAAGATCGAGGCCGGCAAGCTGAACCTCGAAAGCGTCGGCTTCGATCTGGAGAAGATGGGCCGCCAGACCTTCCTGCTGTGGAGCGAGACCGCCCGCCAGAAGGGGCTCGAACTCTCGCTCGACATCGACGGCGACGCGCCGACCTGGCTGGTCGGCGATCCGGTGCGCGTGCGCCAGATCCTGCTGAACCTGATCTCCAACGCGCTGAAGTTCACCCAGCAGGGCTCGGTCGCCGTGCGTATCGCCGCCCTCGCCCCGCAGGGCATCGAGATCGTCGTCACCGACACCGGCGTCGGCATGCGGCGCGATCAGCAGGAAAAGCTGTTCCAGGCCTTTTCCCAGGCCGAGGTCTCGACCACCCGCCGGTACGGCGGCACCGGCCTTGGCCTCTCGATCTGCCGCCAGTTGGCCGAGATGATGGGCGGGTCGATCACGGTGGAGAGCGAGCCGGGCTCCGGCTCGACCTTCCGCGTCGCCCTCCCGCTACCCGCCGGCGCCGCGCCGCTGGCCGCGCAAGCCACGCCCGAGACCGTCAGCCTCGAAGGCCGTCAGGTGCTGGTCGTCGACGACAACAAGGTCAATCAGGCCGTGGCCCGCGCCATCCTCGAAGCGGCCGGCGCGGTGGTCAGTGTCGCCGACGACGGCGTCGAAGGCCTGGAGGCGTTGAGCGCCAGCCACATCGACCTCGTGCTGATGGACGTGCACATGCCGCGCATGGACGGCATCGAGGCCCTGCGCCGCATCCGAGCGGGCGAGGCTGGGCCGCGCAACATCCCGGTGCTGGCGCTCACCGCCGACGCCATGTCCGACGAGTGCGAGCGGCTGGTCGCCCTGGGCTTCGACGACGTCCACCCCAAGCCGATCCAGCCTGCCGAACTGATGTTCACCGTCGCCGAGTGGTGCGAGCGCAACGACCGCCTGGCGGTGCTGGGCGCGACCGCGGCCTAGTCCATCGCCCCGATGTAGGGCAGGCCACGCAGCGCGCCGGCCGCGTCCATCCCGTAACCGACCAGGAACCTGGCCGGCGCCTCCCAGGCCACGAAGTCAGGGGTGATCGCCCGCGCCGTCGGCCAGGGCTTGCTGGCGAATACCGCGGTCAGCACGCGGCTGGCGCCGGCGTCGCGCACCAGCCGGTGCGCCTCCGACAAGGACAGCCCGGTGTCGATGACGTCGTCGATGACCAGCGCCGTTCGCCCGGCCAGGGGCCGCTGCAGGTCGGCCCGCACCTCGCAGCGGCCGAGGCTGGCCCGCTCGTCGCCGTAGGACGCCAACCACAGCGCGTCGAAGCGCACGAACCGCCCGGCTCGCGCCAGCGCCCGGGTCAGATCTGAGGCGAACCACAACCCGCCGGTCAGCAAGCAGACCGCCACCGTCTCGTCGTCGATCGCCGGCGCGATTTGCCGAGCCAGCGCCTCGACGCGGCCGGCCACCTCCTGCTCGGTCAGCAGAACGGTCGGAGCGGGCTGGGCGATGGGATCAGTCATGAACCGGCAAGGCGTCTGGGCTGCCCGGCGGCAGCGGTTGGGCTTCCACCGGCGCGAGGGCCGGCGGCTCGGCGGCGGCGCGCAGGGTCGGGCCGGCCGCCTTCGGGGCGGCCGCGACCGGGTCGCCCTGTTTCACATTCAGATTCACCGGCTCGCGTGGAGCGAACGCGACCTCCAACTCCTTGGCGCTGGCCGGCGGGTCGAGCAGCGCGATCGCGAAATGGCGGGTCTCGCCCGGCGGGATCCGCGCGTCGGCCGGACGGGCGATCTTGGTCGCCACCACCTTGCCTTCGGCGTCGAGCAGGCTGATGCGCAGCGGCGGGGTCACCACCGGCTCGTTCTCGATGTTGCGGATCATGCCCGAGACCGAAAGCGCCGCATGGCCTTCCTGCAGCGACGGCTCGAACCGCACGCCCTCGATCACCAGTCCGAGACTGTTCACCGGCAAGCCCACGCCGGCATAGGCGCTGGCCGTCCGCGGCCACAGCCGCACCACGTCGACGCGGAAGATGATCGCCAGCGCGATCATCAGCACCAGCGCCGCCGCCATGCCCGCCCAGATGACGCCGGTGGCCGCCGCCTCGCGCACGCGCCGCTCGGTGTCGGCCTTGGCGCGGAAGGCCCTCGGCAACTCGTCGCCGCTCAGCGCACGCGCCGGCTTCTCCTCGACGGGTTCCGGCGCCGGCTCGCGGGCCACCGCGCCCTCTTCTTCAGAAGTCTCCAGCTCCAGCGATTTTTCAGGCGGCGCAGGGGTCGCAGTCCAGCGCGCGCCGCAACTGGCGCACTTCACCAACCGGCCATCCGTGGGGATCTTGGAATCATCCACGAAATAGCTGGTGGCGCAGTCTGGACAGGTCAGTATCATGACAGCCGAATCGGACGCTCCAGCAACCTCCATCGAGGTCGCCGATTTCGGCCCCCATGTCCAGAAACCCGAACGCCACAGGCGCCGCCACCGACGCCGATCACGCCGTTGTCCGCTTCGATGATGTGTCGATGCGCTATGGTCGCGCCCCCGAGACCTTGAAGGACCTGACGTTCTCTCTGGAGCCGGGGTCGTTTCACTTCGTGACCGGCGCCTCGGGAGCGGGCAAGACCTCGCTGTTGAAGCTTCTGTTCCTGGCGGCGAAGCCGTCCAAGGGACTCATGCACCTGTTCGGCCAGGACGTCTCGTCCATCGCGCGCGAAGCTCAGCCTTTCCTGCGCCGCCGCATCGGGGTCGTGTACCAGGAGTTCAAGCTGCTCGATCACCTGTCGGTGTTCGACAACACCGCCCTGCCGCTGCGCATCGAAGGACGCAAGCCCGACACCTATCGCGACGACGTCGCCGAACTGCTGGCCTGGGTCGGCCTCAAGGACCGCATGCACGCCATGCCCGCCACCCTGGCCGGCGGCGAGCGCCAGCGCCTGGCCATCGCCCGCGCCGTGGTCAACCGCCCCGAGATCCTGCTGGCTGACGAGCCGACCGGAAATGTCGACCCCGAGATGGCGCTGCGCATCCTCAAGCTGTTCGTCGAGCTGAACCGCCTGGGCGCCACCGTGCTCTTCGCCACCCACGACCAGGACCTGGTCGCCCGCTCGGGCATGCCGGTCCTGCATCTGGAGCGCGGCCGCCTCGTCGCGCAGGGAGCCCGCCGATGAGCGACTTCGACGTCGCCCGCTGGCGGCCCGCCCCGTTCCTGCCGGAGTCCGACGCTCGCGACGGCTCGCTGACCTTCGTGGTCGCGGTGCTCTGCTTCCTGGCCTGCCTGACCTTGCTGGCCGTGCTCGCCGCCGACCGCGCCGCTCGCGACTGGACCGACCAGCTCGAAGGCCAGGCGACGATCATCGTGCGGCCCAAGGCCAACGAGACGCCGGACGGCGCGGCCGCCCGCGCCGCCGAGACCCTGGCCGGGGTCGACGGCGTCGCCGAGGCCCGCGCTATCGAGCGCGAAAAGGCCGAGGCGCTGATCGCCCCCTGGCTCGGCGACGCCGACCTTTCCGACCTGCCGGTGCCGCGGCTGGTCGCCGTGCAGCTCACCCGCGAGCGTCCGGCCAGTGCCGCAGCCCTCGACCAGGCGCTGAAGGCCCAGGGCCTCGACGCCGTCGTCGACGACCATTCGGTCTGGATGGCCGACATCCAGCGTTCGGCCCGCACCGCCCGCTGGGTCGGGCTGGCGGTGTTCGGCTTGATCGCCGTCGCCGCCGCCGCCGTCGTCGCCTTCGCGACCCGCGCCGGGCTCGCCGCCCGCCGCGAAGTGGTCGAGGTGCTGCATCTCTCCGGCGCCGAGGACAGCTTCATCGCCCGCCTGTTCCAGGCCCGTTTCGCCCGCATGGCCGCGCTGGCGGGCTTGTTCGGAGCTGGCGGGGCGGCGATCATGGGGGCGCTTTTGCGTTTGGCGGGGGGAGGCCAAGGTTTGACGCCCGTGCTGCCGATCGCCTGGATCGATCTTCTGTCCGTCCTGCCCGCCCCGCTGGTGGCCGGCGGCGTCGCCGCGCTCGCGGCCCGCTTCACCGCCCAGGCCATGGTCCGGGAGCTGGCGTGAAAGGCCTGACCGCCCTCCTCGTCGTGGCCGCCATCTGGGCGGCCGGCCTGCTGGCCTTCGCCGAGCGGGTCGAGCGCTCGACCCCAGCGCCGCAGCCGCGCCCGGCCGACGGCGTCGTCGCCCTGACCGGTGCCGGCTCCAACGAGCGCATCGGCGCGGCCATGGAACTGCTGGCCGACGGCAAGGCCCGCCGCATGCTGGTCTCCGGGGTCAGCCGCGAGGCCTCGCGGGAGGACATCCGCGTGGTCAGCCGCGCCGCGCGCCGGCTCTACGACTGCTGCGTCGACCTCGGCTTCGACGCCGCCAACACCCTTGGCAACGCCCGCGAGACCCAGGAGTGGGCCCGGGCCATGCGCTTCGACAGCCTCATCGTGGTCACCGCCGACTACCACATGCCACGCGCCATGCTCGAACTGCGCGGCGCGATGCCCGACAAGCGCCTCACCCCCTATCCGGTTGCGACTTCGGTGATGAACGCCGGGCGCTGGTGGCGCACCAGCGGCGCGGCGCGGCTGATGGTGACCGAGTACTGTAAGTATCTGGCGATCCTGGGCCGCGAAGCGGTGCTGGGACTGGGCCCTCGCAACGAACCGGCCCCGCCGAAGAAAGGCTGACCTGCTTGACCACCCTCCGCTCCCTGGCGTTCGCCGTCCTGTTCTATCTGTGGTCAGTCCTCGTCGCGGTCGGCTGCGCGATCATCGTCCTGCCCGCCCCGCGCAGCTGGTGCACCGAGATGATGCGCGGCTGGGCCAAGGGCATCATCTTCCTGCTGCGCGTGGTCTGCGACATCAAGGTCGAGGTCCGCGGCCGCGAACACATGCCGACCGGCGCGGCCCTGCTGGCCCCCAAGCACCAGTGCATGTTCGACGTCTTCGCCCAGTTCGCCTTCATGCCGGACGCCTGCTTCGTCATGAAGAAGGAGCTGATGTGGATCCCGTTCTTCAGCTGGTACGCGCTGAAGGCCAAGATGATCGTCGTCGACCGCGAGGGCCACTCGGCCGCCCTGCGCAAGCTGGTCAAGGACGCCCAGGAACGCTTCGCCGAACACCGCCAGGTGATCATCGCCCCGGAAGGCACCCGCACCGCCCCCGGCGCGGCCCCCGACTACAAGCCCGGCATCGCCGCGCTCTACCGCGAGATCGACGTGCCGGTGCACCCGATCGCCACCAACGCCGGCGTCCACTGGCCCAAGCACGGCTTCACCCGCAAGCCGGGCACGATCGTCTTCGAGTACCTGGAGCCGATCCAGCCGGGCCTGAAGCGCGCCGAGTTCATGCGCACCCTGCAGGACCGCACCGAAACCGCCTCGAACGCGCTGCTGACGCTGTGAGATGACTTTCCCTCCCCTCGTGGGGAGGGAGCTCACCGCGTCGCCAGCTCGCGCGCCTCGACCATGCCCAGCAGCTTCTCCATCGCCGCGTCGTGCACCCCCATCTCACAGAGATGGGCGACCAGGTCCCGCAGGTAATCGACATTCCGCCCCGACAGCCCATGGGCCCCGGCGATCAGTTCCGCCTGCCGCTCGAGCGACAGCGCCCCGGCCCACTGCGGATGGTGCACGTCGGACAGGAACACCAGCGTCTCGACCCGATGGCCGTTCGCCAGCCGGATGTTGGCCTTGGCCTCGACATAGGTCTCGGTCGGCTGCTCGCGCTCGCGCAGGTACTCGTAGGTCGCCGGCCAGTGCTCCTCGGCGACCCGATAGGCGGCGCCGCGCACCGCGCCGCCCGGCGCCAGGCCCAGCACCAGGCCCGGCCGCTGATAGGTGCCGCGATGGTGCACCGAATAGATGCAGAAGGCGCGCCGCCGCCCGTGTAGGGTGGCGCTCTGGCGCTCGACGAACTCGAACCCCGGACGCCACATCAGCGACCCGTAACCGAAGACCCAACGCTCAACCGACATGGCCCGCCGCGACAATCCCGCTCCGCCTTCCTCCCCTGTGCCCGATCCGGCGCACCACCGCAAACCCCGACGCGCGGCGCTCTACATCCCGTTCATCATCGCCGGGGTCGCGGCCATCGGCTGGAGCGGCCTGTGGGTCTATGCCCGCGGCGAGGCGGACAAGCGGCTCGAGGCCGGCGCCGAGCAGCTGCGCAAGGCCGGCTACGACGTCGCCTGGAGCAACAAGCGGATCTACGGCTACCCGTTCCGGCTCAACATCCAGCTCGACGACGCCAAGATCCGCGAGCCATCCGGTTGGGCGCTGGCCGCGCCGAAGCTCGAAGCCCAGGCGTTCATGCACGGTCTGTCGACCTGGGTGCTGGCCACGCCCCAGGGCCTGACCTTCACCCGCCCGGTCGGCGGGCCGGTCGACGTCAAGGGCGATGTGATCCACGCCAGCCTCGCCGGCCTCGACCAGCCGCTGCCGCGCTTCTCGTTCGAAGGAACCAAGCTGACCTTCGCGCCGACGCCCGGCGCCCAGCCGTTCGCGCTGTCAGCCGCCGACAAGGTCGAGTTCCACTTCCGCCCCGGCCCCGACGACCAGGCCGCGGTGTTCTTCAAGGTCGACGCCGGCACGGCGCGGCTGTCGGGCCTGTTCGCCCGCATCGCCGGCGACAAGCCGATCTCGATCTCCTGGGACTCGCTGCTCTCCAAGATCAGCGCTTTCCAGGGCGCCAACTGGCCCGAGGCGGTCCGCGCCTGGACCACGGCCGGCGGCCGCATGACCGTGCGCCAAGCCGGGCTCACGGCCGGCGAGGCGGTCGTCGGCGCCCAGTCCGGCGTGCTCAGCGTCGGCTATGACGGCCGCCTGAACGGCTCGCTCGACGTCACCCTACGCGAGGCGCCGAAAGCGTTGGGCGCCATGGCCGAGACCGGCGTCATTCGACCGGAGGCCGCCATGGCCGCCTCCGCGGTCGCCGCCGCCCGCCAGGGCAACGACGACGTCGCCCGCGCCAACGTCACCTTCCAGGCCGGCCAGACCACCCTCGGCCCGGTCGCCATCGGCCCCGCCCCGAAGGTCTACTAGGGCCGCTCCCCAGCGGGAAGCATCCGGCCCAAAAGCTCCCTCGCCCCCTTGGGGGAGTGGGTTGGGGTGAGGGGGCTGCTGACTCAGCTATGCGCCGCTCCGCGTCGCCGCCCCTCACCTAACCTCTCCCCGCAAGCGGGGAGAGGAATGAAGTGACACCAGACCGCCAAAGCTCGGCGATCAGGCCGCCAACTCCGCCGCGCACATCGCCCGGAACTGCGCCAGGCTCTCGGCCTGCTCGGGATGCAGCGCGCCCAGCACCTCGATCGTGAAGGTGACCGGCGCCGAGCCGGCCGCCGTCACCAGCGTCCCGTCGCGCACCGCCGCCGGGGTGTCGACATAGAGGTCCCAGGCCCGGTAGCTCGGCGTGTAGTGGCGCATGAAGTCGAGCGCGTTGGAGGTGTGGCGCCGGCTGTCCAGCAGGCCGGCGCGGGCGGCCGCCACCGTCCCGGCGCAGATCGCCCCCACCACCTTGCCCGCCTCGTCGGCGGCCCGCAGCACTGGGGCGATGTCGGGCGCGTCGTCGCCCGTCCAGCCGTCCGACCCGACCACGACCAGCGCGTCATAAGCGTCCGGCGTCAGGTCCTCGATGGCCGTGCCCGGGTCGATGGTCATGCCGCCCATCGAGGTGACCGGCCGGCCGCCCGGCGTGTGGAACGACGTCGCCCCGTCGAAGTAGGTGCGGGCCGCGGCGCTGAGCTGCGCGTGCTCCCAGTCGGCGAAATTGTCGATGACGATGAAGGCGATGTGCTTGCCCATGGCGATACTCCAGACCCGCGATGACGGAACGCATCATCGCCGCTTCCGGCGCCAAAACCTGTCAGCAGGCTGTCAGCCCATCGGCTGATCGATCGCGGTCGGCGGCTTGGAGAACCAGCGCGGTCCTTGCTCGGTCATGTAGAGGCAGTCTTCCAGCCGCACCCCGAACCGGCCCGGCAGATAGAGCCCGGGCTCGTTCGACAGGCACATGCCCGGCGCCAGCCTGGTCGCCTCGCCGCGGACGAAGTTGATCGGCTCGTGGCCCTCCATGCCGATCCCGTGTCCGGTCCGGTGCGACAGGCCCGGCAGCCCGTAGTCCGGCCCATAGCCCAGGCTCTCGTAATAGCGGCGCACAGCGTCGTCGACGGCGCCGGCGGCCACGCCGACCTGGGCGGTCTCGAAGGCGATCTGCTGGCCGCGCGCCACCTCGTTCCAGACCTTGCGCTGGGCCGCGGTCGGCTCGCCGAACACGAAGGTCCGCGAGATGTCCGACTGATAGCCCTCGACCGTGCAGCCGCAGTCCATCAGCACGACCTCGCCCTCGCGCACGACCTGCGGCTTCTCCGATCCGTGCGGCAGGGCCGCGTCCGCGCCGACCAGCACCATCTCGAATTCCGGCGATCCGCCCAGCGCGCGGGTGGCCTTGTTCATGATCGCCCCGACGTCGGCGTGGGTCATGCCGCGCTCGACCTTGCCGTGGGTGTAGCGATAGGCCGCCAGCGTCACGTCGGCGGCCAACTGCATCAGCGCCAGTTCGGCCGGCGACTTGATCATCCGGCAGCCGCGCACGACGTCGGCGCCGGAAACGAATTTCGCTTCGGGCAATCGTCGGGCGAGGCCGTCGTGGACGAAGAAGCGGACCGTCTCCTCGACCCCGATCTTGCCGGCCGCCAGCTTGCGGGCCTTCAGCCAGTCGGCGACGACCAGGGCCGGGTCCTCGTCCTCCTGCCAGACCCGCACCTGCGCCGGGACCGCCAGGGTCTCGCGCACCGACGGCTCCTCGAAGTGCGGGGTGACGATCAGCGCCTCGCCCTCGACCGGGATGATCGCCGCGGTCACCCGCTCGCTGCGCCACCAGCGCACGCCGGTGAAGTAGGTCAGCGACGCACCGGCCTCGACGACCAGCGCCGACAACCCCCGGGCCTTCATCAGCCGCTGGGCCTTGGCCATCCGCGCCAACCGCTCCTGCTCGGAAATCGGAACCGCCGCGCCGGTGATCTTGCGCAGGCCCTCGACCTGCGCGACGGCCGCGCCGCCGAGGCTCAGCGCCGCCCCGGCGCCTGCCGCTCCGGCCAAGAAGGTCCGTCGATCCATGGCGTATCCCCCCTTTGGGCGAAGCGCTCGCCCCGCCGCGCGCCTATCTGAGCCCGGCCGTCGACTCGCTCAAATCGATAACAACGATATTCCAGAAGCCCCCGGGCGCCGCTAGCCTGCCGCCAAAAGGAGAGGCGTCCCCCATGACCACGCGCATCAGCATTCTCGCCCTCGTGTTCGCCGCCGGCCTGACGACCCTGTCGGCTCCGGCCCAGGCCGCGCCCCCCGCCAACATCGCCGCGGCCCTGGCCGATCCGTCGCGCCCGGCCGCCGACGTCGCGCGCGACGCGGCCCGCAAGCCGGCTGAACTGCTGGCCCTGGCGGACATCAAGACCGGCGACAAGGTCGCCGACTTCGTGATCGGCGGCGGCTACGTCACCCGCATCCTGTCGGCTGCGGTCGGCCCGACCGGCCACGTCTACGCCTACCAGCCGGCCGAGTTCATCAAGTTCCAGGCCTCGTACGGCGAGAACCTCAAGAAGGTCGCCGACGCCTACAAGAACGTCACCCCGCTCGACGCCAGCTTCCAGCAGCTCGACCTGCCCGACGGCCTCGACGCCATCGTCACCGTCCAGAACTATCACGACCTCTATCTGAAGCCCTTCCCGGCCGGCACCGCCGCCAAGGTCGACGCCGAACTGTTCAAATCGCTGAAGCCCGGCGGCGTGCTGCTGGTGGTCGACCACGCCGCCCTGGCCGGCTCGGGCATCAGCGCCGCCGACAGCCTGCACCGCATCGATCCGGCCGCGGTGAAGAGCGACCTGAAGGCCGCCGGCTTCGTGCTGGAAAGCGAAAGCCCGCTGTTCCACGACGCCGCCGATCCGCACACCACCAACGTCTTCGACCCCTCCATCCGCGGCAAGACCGACCAGTTCACCCTGGTGTTCCGCAAACCGCGGTAGCCGCTGTCGCCGCCCAACGCGGCAACAGGTTTCCCGTGCAACTTTTTTGCGGCGAAGGGGCCTATTGCGCCATCGTCTGCGATGACCTATGCGCCGAAACTTCGTTTTCGGGGGAAAGTATGGCCAAGGCCGATCCCAAGTCCGCTCCGCCCACCCTCGAGGCTGTGCGCGCGCGCATCGACGCGATCGACGCCCAGCTGCTGGCCCTGGTCGACGAGCGCGCGGGCCTGGCCGTCCAGGTCGCCGCCGCCAAGGCCGCCGCCGGCGACTCGGGCAAGTTCGCCCTACGCCCCGGCCGCGAGGCCCAGCTGCTGCGCACCTTGCTCGACAAGCCGCGCAACGCCGCCCGTCCCAGCCTGGTCGTCCGTATCTGGCGCGAACTGATCGGCGACAGCCTCTCGCGTCAGGGCCCGTTCCACATCTCGGTCTTCGGTGGTCGCGATCCTGGCCGCGCGGTCGAGGGCGCGCGCCTGCGCTTCGGCGCGGCTCCCTCGCTGCGCCAGGTGGCCAAGCCCGAAGACGCCATCGCCGGCGCCAAGACCCTCGGCGGCGTCGCCGTGCTCGCCCTGTCATCCGACACCCCGTGGTGGGGCCGGCTGCTGGCCGAGCCCAAGCTCAAGGTGTTCGCCGCCCTGCCGTGCCTGTCGGCCTGGGGCCCGAACGTCGCCCTGGCCGTCGCCGAGGTCGAGGTCGAGCCCACCGGCGCGGACCTGACCTACTGGGTCACCGACGCCGGCGGCACGGCCCAGGCCATCGAAAACGCGCTCGGCCGCGACGGCGTCGCCGGCGACCTGATCGCCGAGGCCGGCGGCCTGAAGCTGTTCGCGCTGATGGGCTTCTACCAGGCCGGCGACGAGCGCCTGGCCCGCGCGCCCGGCCGGCTGACCGGAGTCATCGGGGCTGCGCCGGCGCCGATCGACGTGTAAGACGGCGCTCCCCTCCCATCGCCGCCGAGCCCCCGCCGCCGACCCCATGTCCGACACCGTTCTCGACCGCGCCTCCGCCCCGCGCCCGACGCCCAAGCCGGGCATTCTCGACATCGCCCCCTACGTGCCGGGCAAGTCGAAGGTCGACGGGGTCGAGCATCCGCTGAAGCTGTCGGCCAACGAGAACATTCTCGGCTCCAGCCCGGCGGCGCGCGAGGCGTTCTCGACCGCCTTCGACCAGCTGCAGATGTACCCGGACGGACGCTCGACCATCCTGCGCGAGGCGCTGGCGGCGACCTACGGCCTCGAACCCGAGCGCCTGCTGTTCGGCTGCGGCTCGGACGAGATCTTCCAGCTGCTCAACCAGACCTTCCTCGAGCCGGGCGACAACATCGTCCAGGGCGAGTTCGGCTTCGGCGCCTACGCCATCGGCGCGCGCGCCTGCCAGGCGGAGATCCGCATGGCCCCCGAGCCCGGTTACCGCATCAACGTCGACGAATTGCTGAGGCTGGTCGACGAGCGCACCCGTATCGTCTTCGTCGCCAACCCGGCCAACCCGACCGGCACCTGGAACTCCGGCGAAGAGATCCGCCGCCTGCACGCCGGCCTGCCGCCCAGCGTCGTCGTCTGCCTCGACGGCGCCTATGCCGAGTTCTGCGACGACCCGGCCTACGAGGACGGCATGTCGATGGTCCGCGAGTTCGACAACGTCGTCGTCACCCGCACCTTCTCCAAGCTGCACGGCCTGGCCGCGCTGCGCGTCGGGTGGGCCTACATGCCGCCGGAGATGGCCGCCGCCGTCGACCGCATCCGCCTGCCGTTCAACGTCAACATCCCGGCCCAGCTGGCCGCCGTCGCCGCGCTCGGCGACGAGGACTTCCAGCGCCGCTCGCTCGCGCTGGTGAACCAGTGGCGGCCGTGGCTGGCCCAACAGCTCGGCGGCCTTGGCCTCGAACCGCTGCCCTCGGCCGCCAACTTCGTGCTGGTCGGCTTTCCCACTACGCCGGGCAAGACCGCCAAGGAGGCCGACGCCTTCCTCAGCGCCCGCGGCCTGATCGTCCGCTATGTCGCCGGCTACGGCCTGCCCAACCACCTGCGCATCACCATCGGCCTGGAAGAGCACAACCGCGCCGTCGTCGAGGCCCTGGCCGAGTTCATGAAGGGAGCCGCGCAGTGAGCGTGATCTATCCGCGCATGGCGGTGATCGGCTGCGGCCTGATCGGCTCGTCGGTGATCCGAGCCGCCCGCGAGGCCGGCGCCGTCGGCCACGTCTTCGTCGCCGACGCCAGCGAGGCCCACCGCGCCCGCATCCTCGAACTCGGCTACGCCGACGAGGTCACCGGCGACATCGCGCAGGCGGTGAAGGACGCCGACCTTGTGGTTCTGGCCGTTCCCGTGCTGGCGATGGGCCAGGCCGCCGCCGCCGCCGCCTCGGCGTTGAAGCCCGGCGCCACGGTCACCGACGTCGGCTCGGTCAAGGGCAGCGTCGCCGACGCGATGGCCAAGGCCCTGCCCGAAAACGTCTTCGTCATTCCCGGCCACCCGATCGCCGGCACCGAGCACTCCGGCCCCGACGCCGGCCTGGCCGAGCTGTTCCAGAACCGCTGGGTGATCCTGACGCCGCAGCCGCGCGACGACGAGGCCTATGTCGCCGCGACCGGCCGCCTGGCCGAGTTCTGGCGCGCGCTCGGCGCCAATGTCGAGCAGATGGACGCCGGCCACCACGACCTGGTGCTGGCCGTCACCAGCCACCTGCCCCACCTGATCGCCTACAACATCGTCGGCACCGCCGCCGACATGGAGGAGGTCACCCAGGCCGAGGTGATGAAGTACTCGGCCGGCGGCTTCCGCGACTTCACCCGCATCGCCGCCTCCGACCCGACCATGTGGCGCGACGTCTTCGTCGCCAACAAGGACGCGGTGCTGGAGATCCTCGGCCGCTTCACCGAAGACCTGCAGGCGCTCTCGCGCGCCATCCGCTGGGGCGAGGCCGACAAGCTCTACGACCTCTTCAGCCGGACCCGCGAGATCCGCCGCGGCATCATCGCCGCCGGCCAGGAAAGCGCCGAACCCAACTTCGGCCGCGACCGCGGCAAGCACTGACGCAAGCTGTCATCCCGGTTTGCGCAGCAAGACCGGGACCCATGAACACCAGATGGCTGAGACACTGACTCAGCCGAGCCTCATTCCGCCGACTCGGCGCGAATGGGTCCCGGACAGGCGCTCCGCGCCTTCCGGGATGACATCATTGCTAAGCCACGTGCTGTTCGCCGCCCTTGGTCACCTGCTCGGCCAGCTTGCCGGGCAGTTCGGCCATGTGATCGAACTCGGCGGTGAACTCGCCCAACCCCTGGGTCAAGCCGCGTAGCTCCTGGATCAGATCCTGACGCTCAGCCCGCGGCAGGCACACCTCGATCTCGTCCCAGCCGCTCCAGCCCTCGCGCGGGGAGAAGCCCAGGATCTGGCCGCGCCGGGCGCTCACCGCCTGGGTGATTTTCGAGGTCGAGGCCTGCGGCGCGTGGATGATCAGCTTCTCGACCGGCTCCAACAGATAGGGCGCGGCGGCCCGCAGACCCTCGCTCATCGCCAGCCGCCCGGCCGCCCGGAAACTCATCTCCGAGGAGTCGACGCTGTGGTACGAGCCGTCGACCAGCACCACCTCGACATCGGTCACCGGGAACCCGAAGGCGCCGCGCTCCATGGCGTCGCGCACCCCCTGTTCGACCGAGGGGATCCACTGCTTGGGCACCACCCCGCCGGTGATCTTCTGCGAGAACGAGAACCCCTCGCCCCGCGCCCGCGGCTTGATCTCCAGCACCACGTCGCCGAACTGCCCGTGGCCGCCGGTCTGCTTCTTGTGCCGCCCGCGCTGGGTGACCGGTTTGCGCAAGCTCTCCTGGTACGAGACCTTCGGCCGCCCGGTCGCCGCCTCGACCCCGAACCGCCGCTTCAGCCGCTCCAGCAGCACCTGCAGGTGCGCCTCGCCGCGACCGGAGACGATCGTCTCCTGGGTGACCGGGTCCTGCGCGATGACGATCGCCGGATCCTCCTCGGCCAGCTTGTTCAGCGCCGCCGACAGCCGCACGTCGTCCTTGCGGTCCTTGGCCGAGATCGACATCGAATACAGCGTCGCAGGCGGGAACGCCGGCTCGGCCAGGCTGCGCGCCTTGCCGTCCATCGAGGCGACCATGCCCGGCATCGCCGCTTCCAGCTTGCCGATCGCCACCACCTCGCCTTCGCCCGCCCTGTCGGCCTTCTTGCCGTTCGGCGAGGAGAAGGTGGTCAGCCCGCCGGCCCGGGCCTTGTCGCCGCCGCTCAAGGTCAGCTCCTGCCCGTCGGCCAGCTCGCCCTGCATCACCCGGCCATAGGCGATCTTACCCGCCTGCCCGGCGTACGAGGTCTTGAAGATGTAGCTGCAGGGCCCGTCCAACCCCATGCGCGCGGCCGCCGCCACGACGTCCGGCGTCTCGTGCCGCAGCGCCTTCAGCAGCCGCCGGATCCCGAACCCGTTCAGCGCCGAGCCGAAGAACACCGGGGTGATCAGGCCCTGGGCCAGATCGGCCACCAGGTCGGCGAACACCGCGTCCTGGCTGGGGCTGAGGTCCGAGAGCAACTGCTCCATCAGCTCGTCGTCGAAGTCGGCCAACTGCTCCAGCATGTGGAACCGCGCGTCGGCCTCCAGCGCCAAGACGTCGTCGCTCAGGTCGACCTGTTGGCTCGGCTGGCCCGGCCGGTAGACGAACGCCCGCTCCAGCGCCAGGTCCACGAACCCTGTGACATGCTCTTTGTCGACCAGCGGGATCTGCCGGGCGACCAGCCGGTTGCCCGAGGCCGGCGCCAAGGCGGCCATCAACTCGTCCAGCCCGCCGCGCGCCTGGTCGATCTTGTTGACGAACACCGCGTGCGGCGTGCGCCGCGCCTCCAGCTCCTTGAAGATCGGCTGCAGCAGATGCGCCCGCGTCGGGTTCGGATCGGCGACGATGATCGCCAGATCCACCGCCGGCAGCACATAATCCTCGGTCCCGGCGAATTCGGGCGAGCCGGGACAGTCGATCACCGCATAGCGGTCGCCCATGAATTCAAAGCCCGCGACGTTGAACTCGATGGACTGGCCGCGCGATCGCGCTTCGGGGCTGGCGTCGCCGACGCTGGCCGCGCCCACCTCGCCCTGGCGCGGAATGGCGCCGGCCGCGAACAGCATGGCTTCCATGAGGGTTGTCTTACCGGCTCCCGCCGCGCCGACGAGGGCGATGGCGCGTGCGGCGCCGGAACCTGGTCTGCCCATCCTATGGGCCCTCCCAACTGGAGGCGCCCGCCTCTTGGGAGCGGGCGCTTGTGACCCCGACCGCCTATATGCTTCCACCCGCTAGGCGATCTGCACAAGCGCCGAGTTCGATGAGGAGCAGGGATGAACGGTTACGCTTGGCTAGGTCTGGCCATCGTCGCGGAGGTGATCGCCACCACCGCCCTCAAGGCCTCCGACAGCTTCTCGAAGCTTGGCCCGTCGCTGATCACGGCGGTCGGCTACGGGGTCGCCTTCTACTGCCTGTCGCACTCGATGAAGACGGTGCCGGTCGGGGTCGGCTACGCGATCTGGTCGGGCGTCGGCATCGTGCTGATCACCATCATCGCCTGGGTGCTGTTCAAGCAGCGGCTCGACCCGCCGGCCCTGGCCGGCATGGGCCTGATCGTGGCCGGCGTGCTGGTGATCAACGTCTTCTCCAAGAGCTCGGCCCACTGATCGGCTTCAGTGGGCGCCGGCCGCCTCGACCTCCAGCGCCAGCCGCTCGATCCCCTCGCGGGTGCCGTGGATGCGATCCTCCAGGTCGTCGTGGCCATCGAAATAGGCCAGCTGCTCGGTCATCCGCATGAAGGTCGCCGCGCCCTCGGCGCTGAACTCCACCGTCACCAGCGAGGCCGACAGCCGCTTGCCGCCGACCTCGACGTCGTAGGCGAAGACGATCCGCGCATCGGGTACGATGTCGAAGAACACCTTCTCCACCCGCTGGCTCACCCCGCCAGGCAGCTCGGCGCGATAGCTCTCCCGCCCGCCGACCCGGAAATCCATGGTCAGCGCGGTCTCGCCCTCCTCGACGTGGCAGTCGGACCAGCGCTTCTTGGCCTCCAGATCAGCCCAGGCCCCGAACACCGCCGCCGGCGGCGCGGCGAACCGGCGCTCGATCACGAAGCTGGTGTGGCTCGCCGACGTCATCGATCGTCTCCGCTCTTGGTCTGGGCCAGATAGGCGTCCAGCCGATCGAACTGCGCATTCCACGCCCGCTTGCGCTGGCTCACCCAGGCCTCCAGCCCGGCGAAGGCGTCGGGCGCCAGCCGGTAGGTCCGCACCCGCCCGGCCTTCTGCGAGGAGACCATGCCGCTGGCCTCCAAGATCGCCAGGTGCTTCATCACCGACGGCAGCGCCAGGGTGGTCGGCGCCGCCAGCTGGCTGGCCGAGGCCGGGCCGCTGGCTAGCCGGTCGATCATCGCCCGCCGGCCCGGATCGGCCAGGGCCGTGAACACCCGGTCCAGCCCCTCGCTCATGCCTCCTCCAGGAAGCGCGCCGGCATCAGCTCGCGATAGGGGAAGTAGTCGAAGAACGGCCGCGCCTCAGTCAGCGTCCGCGCCACCGACGGCCGCGCCAGCAGCCGCTCGAAATAGCCGCCCAGCTCGCCCCGTTCCGCGCCCCACGGCTCGACGATCCCGGCGTAGAACAGCGCCGGGGTCGCCGCGCAGTCAGCCAGGCTGAAGGCCTCGCCCGCCGCCCAAGTGCGCCCGGCCATGTGACCGTCGATCAGGCCATAGGCCATCTGCAGCATGTCGCGGGCGTTCTCGACCCCGCGCGGATCCTTCTCACCGTCGGCCCGCATCCGGTCGGCGACGATCTTCTGCATCGGCGTCATCACGTACTGGTCGAACAGGCGGTCCCACAGCCGCGCCTCCAGCCGCGCCTCGGCGTCCGCTGGCAGCATCGGCGGGCCGGGATAGTGCGTATCCAGATATTCGAGCTGGATGCTGGTCTCCGGCACCACCCGCTCCCCATCGACCAGCAGCGGGATCTTCGCGGTCGGCCACATCGCCGCGAACTCGTCCGCCGTCTGCGAAAGATCGAGCACCCGCGCCTCGAACGGCGTCCCGCGCTCATAGAGCCCGATCAGCACCTTATGGCAGTAGGACGACAGCGGGTGGAAGTGCAGCACCAGGCTCATCAGCTCGGCTCCAATTAGTTTCCGCAGGAGCTAACTATCCGACACCGCACGTGGCAAGGAAAACTTTTCCCAGAAGCTAAGTATCTCGCCGCCTCGCCGGAGGAGGAAAGCCCCACACCCCGAGCGTCATCCCGGTCTGCGAAGCAAGACCGGGCCCCATGAGCACCGGATGGATCATATCTCGGCTCGGCCGCGCCCCATCCAGCCCCTCGGGCGCGAATGGGTCCCGGACAAGCGCTGTCGCGCTTTCCGGGATGACACCTTGTGTGCGCCGCCTACTCCGCCGAGATCGGCGCCGCCGGCCCCAGGAACTCCGTCACCGCCTCGATGACCTCGACCAGGCACAGCCGGTCGACGCGCACGCCTTCGGGCAGGCCGGAGAACAGCCGCGTCGGGGCGGCGGCGTCCAGCATCACGAACACGCCCTTGTCGTCGGCCCGGCGGATCAGCCGGCCGAAGGCCTGCGAGATGCGGGCGCGGGCGACGTTGTCGTCATAGACCTTGCCGCCGAACCGGGCGCGTCGGGCCTTGTGCAGGATGTCAGGCCGCGGCCAGGGCACCCGGTCGAAGGCCAGCAGCCGCAGCGAACGGCCTGGCACGTCGACCCCGTCGCGGACCGCGTCGGTGCCCAGCAGGCAGGCGTCCTCTTCCGCGCGGAAGATATCGACCAGGGCGCCGACCTCCAGCGGGTCGACATGCTGGGCGTAGAGCGCCAGCCCCTTGTCGGCCAACGGCGCGGCGATCCGCTCGTGCACCGCGCGCAGCCGGCGAATGGCGGTGAACAGGCCCAAGCCCCCGCCGCCGGCCGCCAGGAACAACTCGCGCATGGCGGCCGCCACCTGGCGCGGATCGTCGCGGCCGATGTCGGTGACCACATAGGCCCGGGCGTTGGCCGCATAGTCGAACGGCGAGGCCAGCTTCAGGGTCTTGGGTCGGTCGGGCAGCCGCGCCGCCCCGGTGCGCATCTCGGCCAAGGCGAACGGATCGTCCAGGGTCGGGTCGGTCAGGGTGGCGCTGGTCACCAGCACACCATGCGCCGGGGCGATGACGGCGTTGGTCAGCGGCTCGGTCGGGTCGACCCAGTGCCGGCGGCAGGCGGCGTCCACCACCCGGCCATAGAGGAAGGTCGCGTCGAACCAGTCGACGAAGTCCGGATCGTCCTCGGCGTCCTCGTCGATGGCGCGCAGCATCGAGCGCCAGGCCGGCAGCAGCATCCGGCAGCGGCGGTCGAGACCGCGCAGCGCCCCCTCGATCCGGCCGCGGTCGCTGGTGACGATCTGGCTGGCCTCTTCGTCGAGCAGGTCCTCCAGGTGCCGCGCCAGGGCCAGCAGCGGGGCCTCGATCTTGGCCAGCGCCGCGGCGGCCTCGCGGGCGGTGGCCCGCACCCGGTCCAGGGCCGGGCGCGCCGCGCACTCCATGCCGACGTCGGACGGCGCGGCCCGCGCCCGCAGCTGTTCGATCACCGCCACCAGGAACAGCTCGATCGGCCCGATCGGATTGACCTCGCCGTTCGGCGGCGCGATGCGGCCGGACCAGCCCTCGCCCGGCAGGGCGGCGGCGGCCTGGATGGCCGCGATCAGCGCTTCGCGGGCGTCCTCGCGGTCGCCCAGCATGTCCATCAACCGCGCTTCCAGCCCGCGCCCGCGACGGCCGCGGCCTTCCGGACCGCGGATCCAGCGGCGCAGCTCGGCGGTCTCCTGCCCCGACAGCGCCGCGGCGAAGGCCGCGTCGGCGGCGTCGAACAGGTGGTGGCCCTCGTCGAAGACGATGCGCTTGAGTTGGGTGGTCTCGCCGTCGGCCTTGGAGCCGCGCGCCGCGCGGGCCCCGTCGAACGCCGCCTGGGTCAGCACCAGGGCGTGGTTGGCGATCACCAGGTCGGCCTTGCGTGAACCGCGGATCGCCTTCTCGACGAAGCAGGCGCGATAGTGCTGGCAGCCGGTGTGCACGCACTCGCCGCGCCGGTCGACCAGGTTGGCGGCGCTCGCCTGCCCCGCGGCCGGGACGGCGAACAGGGTCGGCAGCCAGGCCGGGAAGTCGCCGCCGGTCATGTCGCCGTCGCGGGTGGCCCGCGCCCAGCGCGCGGTCAGCGCCATGCCGATCAGATCGGCCCCGCCGAGCTGGGCGGTGTTGGCCAGGTCCTGGAAGTTCAGCAGGCAGAGATAGTTCTCGCGCCCCTTGCGCACGACCGCCTTCTTGGCGCGCACCTTGGGGTCGGGAAAGATCGAATGGCTCTCGCGTTCGATCTGCCGCTGCAGGGCCCGGGTATAGGTCGAGACCCAGACCGACGGGCCGTTGGCCTCGGCCCACAGCGAGGCCGGCGCCAGATAGCCGAGGGTCTTGCCGACCCCGGTCCCGGCCTCGGCCAGCATCATCCGCGGCTCGCCTTCGCGCTCGCGCGGGGCGAAGGCGAAGGCCGCCTCCTGGGCGTACTCGGCCTGGGCCGGGCGGGTCTCGTCCAGCCCCGAGCGTTGCAGCAGCTCGGCCAGCCGCTGGCCGGCCTCCTCCGGAACGACGGGCCGCGAGCTCGCCTCGCCGGGCGGTGCCTGATCCTCCCACTCGGCGATGCGGGTCCAGACGTCCATGCCCGAGGTGCGGAACTGGTTGCCGACCGGGGCCGAGCGCAGGGCCGCGACCACCGAGGGCCCCCACGCCCAGCCGGCGCGCATCATGGTCTCGGCCAGGGCCAGCGCCTCTTCCCGGCTAGGCTGCGGCGTCGCCGCGATCTCGTTCAGCAGCAGCGTGCAGGCCGCGCGCAGCGCCTCGGCCTGCGCCTGCGCGCCCTTCGGTTCGGGCTGGCCCAGCGCCAGGGCCAGACCCACCGACGACGGCGCGCAGAAGGTCGCCGGCCGGGCGAAGGCGTAGAGCTCGAGGGCGTCGAACAGCCCGGGCATCCGCGGCGGCGCATTGAGCCCCAGCCGCCGCGCGGTCATCGAGGCGTGGGCGACGAGCACAGGGCCGCGTTGCAGCAGATCACGGGCGTCCGGCGCGCGGATCGCCTGGCCGCCGGTCGCGTCGGCGACGCCGCCCCGCGGCCCCGGCAACACCACCAGGGCGGGCGCAAGATCCAGACTCGGTGCCGGGGCGTTCACACCGCCTTGCTAGCGGCTTTCGGCAGGAAACGGAAAGGGAACGTTGAAAACCTGCCGATAGGCCGCATTTACTCGCCGATCGCCTCGCCGGAGCCGCCGAATTCGGCCGGAAAGTCTTTCAGTTTCGGCAGGCCGTCCTTCATCCGCAGCACGGTCTCGGCATAGTTGACGTGGACGCCGGGCTCGAATTGAAGCGTCGGGATCGTCGCGGCGAACACGTCGACCAGCTTCAGCGGCGGATGATTGGCCATCAGATGGCCGCCGCATTTGCTGCAATACTTGCGCTCGCTCATCTCGGTCTTGGCGAAGGTCGCCACATATTCCTCGCCGGCCGTCACCTTGACCGCCGACGGCTCCCAGAGACTGAAGGCGTTGACCGGCCCGCCCGACCACGATCGGCAGGATCTACAATGGCAATAGCCCATGGCTGCCGGTTGGCCCGTGACCTCGATCTTAACTGAACCGCAAAAGCACTCACCCGGATACGTCTGAGACATGCTCGGCTCCTGTCAGCTTATGCGCGACGGGCGCAAGTCTACGCCCCCCGCGTGCGCCGACCACCGACTCAGGGGGCCCGCTGCGCAACCCAAACTTGACTCGAACAAATAAAGAACAAAGCTCTAGTCAATTCGTGGAGGTAGGAAATGGGTTTCGCGCTAGACATGGCTTCGGTCGACGGGCTCAACAAAGACGAAGCTCTGCGACGCCTGGGATACGTGGACACTGGCCGGAAAACCGACCGCATCGGGAGTGATGTGGCGTGGGCCGCCTCCAAGGGCCGAGTTGTTCTCGTCACGCGATACGGTTGGCTCGGGCCTGCCCGCCTCGCGGAGCTCTCCGGCGGAGCCTCGCTCGTCGCCGGGCGGTTCGAGACCCGCGTCGGCGAAAGCCACGCTTGGGGCTATCGCAACGGCGTCCGTATCTGGTCAGTCCTGCGCACCGAGGAAAGACTCTACGATGACCAGTATGGCCTGACGGTCGACGGCGCGCCGCCGCCGGAGTTCGCTGTGATCCGCGACCGCCTGTTGGCCGAACGCCGGGCCGAAATCCACGAAGGCGATGAGCCTGACGAAGACTTGTTCGATCTGCCCGAGGCCTTGGTCGACGCCCTCGGCGGCTGGACTCCAGAAGGCGAAGGCAGTGAGGATTTGCAGTTCTTCGTCGCGGCTGCGGACGGGACCGCCGAACCGCGCTACTCTGGCTTCATCAGTCGCTTACTCAAGGTCTTCGGCCGTTCCCGGTAGGCGACGCTTGCGCGAAACGTAACGCGAACATCATATGGGGCGATGGCTGACGCAGCAGCGCTCCCTACCGACCTCCTGCCCGATAAGTTCGCCGCCTGGTTCGAAGCCCGCGGCTGGAGCCCGCGCGCGCATCAGCTGGACATGGTGGCCAAGGCTCGCGAAGGCCGCGACGCCCTGCTCATCGCGCCGACCGGCGGCGGCAAGACCCTGGCCGGCTTCCTGCCCAGCCTGATCGAGCTCGCCGAACGCCCGCCGGCCAACGCGCCGCGCGGCATTCACACGCTTTACATCTCACCCCTGAAGGCGCTGGCCGTCGACGTTGAGCGCAACCTGATGGCCCCGATCCTCCAGATGAGCCTTCCGATCGTCGCCGAGAGCCGCACCGGCGACACCGGGATCTCGCGCCGCCAGCGCCAGCGGGTGAAGCCGCCGGACATCCTGCTGACCACGCCCGAACAGCTGGCGCTGTTCTGCGCCTGGGAAGGCGCGCGGCTCTATTTCGAGAGCCTGTCCTGCGTGATCCTCGACGAGATCCACACCCTGCACGGCTCCAAGCGCGGCGACCTGCTGGCGCTGGACCTGGCGCGGCTGCAGCAGTTCGCGCCGAACCTGCGGCGCGTGGGCCTCTCGGCGACGGTCGATGATCCCGACGTCATCCGCCGCTGGATGGGGTTTGGCCGCGCCGCCGACACCCACGAGCAGGTCGCCCTGGTCCGCGGCCCGGCCGGCGCGCCGCCGATCGTCGACATGCTGCTGTCGGAGGGCAAGGTCCCCTGGGCCGGCCACACCGCCAAGCACGCCATGGACGAGGTCTACGAGACCATCAAGCAGGCCCGGACCGCCCTCGTCTTCGTCAACACCCGCTTCCAGGCCGAGTTCGCCTTCCAGGAGCTCTGGCGGCTGAACGAGGACAATCTTCCCATCGCCCTGCACCACGGCAGCCTGGCCGCCGAGCAGCGGCGCAAGGTCGAGGCGGCGATGGCGCGCGGCGAGTTGCGCGCCGTGGTCTGCACTTCGACGCTCGACCTCGGCATCGACTGGGGCGACGTCGACCTGGTCATCCAGCTGGCCAGCCCCAAGGGCGCCAGCCGCATGGTCCAGCGGATCGGCCGCGCCAACCACCGCCTGGACGAGCCGAGCCGCGCCCTCTTCGTGCCGGCCAACCGCTTCGAGATGCTGGAGTGCCAGGCCGCCCGCGAGGCCATCGCCGAGAACCGCTTCGACGGCGAGCCGACCCGCATCGGCGCGCTCGACGTCCTGGCCCAGCACGTCATGGGCTGCGCCTGCTCCGAGCCGTTCGACCTGCTGGCCTTCTACGACGAGATCACCAGCGCCGGCCCCTATCGCGACCTTGCCTGGGAAGACTACGAACAGGTCGTCGATTTCGTCTCCACCGGCGGCTATGCGCTGAAGACCTACGATCGCTTCCGCCGGATCGTGAAGACCCTCGACGGTCGCTGGAGCGTGCGAAACGCCGAGACCGCCCAGCGCCACCGGCTGAACGTCGGGGCCATCGTCTCGCCGGCCATGCTGGCCGTCCGCATCTCGATGGGCCGCGGCCGCGCCGGCCGAAAGATCGGCGAGGTCGAGGAGGGCATGCTGGAGATGCTCGACCCCGGCGACACCTTCGTCTTCGCCGGCCAGGTCTGGGCGCTGGTCGCCGTCACCGGCACCGAGGTGCTAGTCAGTCCCGCTACAAATCGGGATCCCAAGATGCCGTCCTGGGGCGGCTCGAAGTTCGCGCTGTCGACCTTTCTGGCCAAACGCGTGCGCGAGCTGATGTACGACCAGGAACACTGGCAGGTACTGCCTGCCGACGTCCGCGAATGGCTTGAAATTCAACGGGATCATTCGCTGATCCCGCCGGCCGACGACCTGCTGCTGGAGACGTTTCCCCGCGGCAAGCGCCACTTCATGGTGGTCTATCCGTTCGAAGGTCGCCTCGCCCACACCACGCTGGCCATGCTGCTGACCCGCCGCCTTGAGCGGCTCGGCGGCGCCCCCCTGGGCTTCGTCTGCAACGACTACGCCCTGGCGATCTGGGCGCTGAAGCCCATGGACGGCCTCGATTTCGACGAGCTCTTCGCCCAGGACATGCTGGGCGACGATCTCGAGGCCTGGCTCGCCGAGAGCTTCATGATGAAGCGGGCCTTCAAGGGGTGCGCGATCATCTCGGGGCTCATCGAGCGGCGCTTTCCCGGGCATGAGAAGAGCGGCCGCCAAGTGACCTTTTCGACGGACCTGATCTACGACGTGCTGCGCCGCCACCAACCCGATCATCTGCTGCTGCGCTGCGCGCGGCAGGACGCGGCCACCGGCCTGATCGACGTGGCGCGACTGGGACAGTTGCTGGAGCGGATCTCCGGCCGTATCCGCCACTCGCCGCTTGAGCACCTGTCGCCGTTCTCGGTCCCGATCCTCTTGGAGATCGGCAAGGAGCGCTCGCCCGGCGACGCCGCCGAGATGATCCTGGCCGAGGCTGAGGAAGACCTGATCGCCGAGGCGATGTCGTGAGCGCGATCGCCGAACCCTACGCCTTCGCCGCCAGTCCTTGCGGCGGCCTGCGCACGCGGCTGAACGGCGCGGCCGTCACCTTGCGGCCAAGCGGCGCCTTATGGATCGAGGCCGCGCGCATGCTGGTGGTCGCCGACCTCCACCTGGAGAAGGGTTCGTCCTACGCCATGCGCGGCCAGATGCTGCCGCCCTACGACACCCGCGACACCCTGCGCCGACTGCAGGCCGAAGTCGTCGCCGCCGCCCCCGAGTCCGTCGTCCTGCTGGGCGACACCTTCCATGATCGTTCCTCGGAAGACCGCCTGGCCCGCGACGACGCCGAGGGGTTGCGCGCGCTCGGCGGCCTGACGCGCCTCGTCTGGGTGATCGGCAACCATGACGCCGACGGGCCGCGCCGCTTGCCGGGCGAAGTCGCAGACGAAATCGCGGTCGAGGGCCTGATCCTGCGCCACGAACCGACCCCCGGCCGCCAGGACGGCGAGGTCGCCGGCCACCTGCACCCCTGCGCCCGCGTGGTCGCCTCGCGCGGCAGCGTAAGGCGGCGCTGCTTCGTCACCGACGGGGCGCGCATGGTGGTCCCGGCCTTCGGGGCCTATGCCGGCGGGCTCAGCGTCCGCGACGCCGCGTTCCTAGGGCTGTTCGCGCGCCCGCCGCTGTGCGGGGCGCTGGGGGCCGGACGGGTGCATGCGGTCGGCTGGCGCTCCGTCGCCGGCGAGTAGCTACATCCGCATCGCCTGTTCGAGCGCCAAGGCCAGCGACAGGCAGGCGCCGAGGGTCAGGGTGGTCATCAGCCGCGGATAACGCGCCGGCACGTCGGGCGCGGCGTGGTCGTACAGCCACTGCAGGATGAAGGCGGCCAGAAAGCCGCACAGCAGCCAGGCGGTCTCCACCGAACCGCGAGCGAAGATCAGCGTCCAGGCCACAGTCGGCGACACCACCGACGTCGCCAGCCGGGTCCAGCGCGGGGTCGCCCGGCCGCTCTCCAGCCCCCAGCGGATCCCGCCCAGGAACCCCAGCATGATCGCCGACCAGGTCAACAGCACGGTCAGCGCCGGCCCGCTGAGGTCGGCGTCGCCATAGACATATGTCAGGGCGGAGATCGGGAACGGGACCAGCCCGAACAGCGCGATCACCCAGAGCGGGCGCGGCGCGGCGGTCTCGGCGTGCACATGGCCGTCAGTTTCCAAGCGGTCAGTTCCTCCGGAAGGCCACCGATGCGGCCCAGCCCGCGGCCAGGGCGATCGCCACCGAAGCCAGACCGTAAGACCATGGCCGCTGATGCGCGAAAAGGTAAAGCGCCCGCTCGACGCCGGCTTTCTCGACGGTCAGGCCGCGGGTGCGGCTCGACACCGGCTGGCCGTCCTGGAACAGGAAGATGTCGGCTGAATAGACTCCGATCGGCGCCCCGGTCGGCAGATCGATCTCGGCCTTGAACAGCCCCTTGTCGACGAAGCTGACCCCTCGGGAGTCGGCGGCGTAGAGGCCGCTGGCCTCCTTCAGCCGCACCACCGCGCGCCGCCAGTCGAGATAGTCGGCCCCCAGGCCGCTGACCACCACGTCACGCACGCCATAGCGGGACTCGATGCGCTGCTCCATCGGCGCGTTGATCCGCAGATGATCGATCCCAGCGCCCAGCCGTCGCAGGGTGCTGAAGCTGGCGATCTCGTCCAGCGGGCGGGTCGAGGCGGCCATGTAGAAGCCGGGCGCGCCCTCGAACACCACCGGCCGGGAATTGACCCAGACCCCGGCGATACGGGTCTTGCGCGCCATGCGGACCGGCGCATCCGGCCCGCGCACGATCACCACCACGTCGCTCGGCTTCTGGCTGGGATCGAGCACGGCGCCATAGAGCACAATGCGCGCGCCGCGGAAGCTGGAGGTCACCCTGACATTGGTGGTGGTCAGCGCGGCCGAAACGGCGGCCGGCGGCGTCTGCGGCGGGGCGGCGTCAAGCGGCATCAGCCGTTCCCCGCCATCAGCACGAAGGGCTCGGACGGCGTGAAGAACAGGCCCAGCCCCATCCGCAGCCCCACGGCCAGCACGATGACCGCTAGCAACGCCCGCAGTTCCTCGGCGCGGAACCGCGACGACGCGCGCGCGCCCACCTGCGCGCCCAGCACGCCGCCGATCAGCAGCAAGGTCGCCAACACCACGTCGACGGTCTGGTTGCGACCGGCCTGCAGCACGCTGGTCAGCGAGGTGGTGATGATGATCTGGAACAGGCTGGTGCCGACGACCACGCCGGCCGGCATGCGCAGGATGTAGACCATCGCCGGCACGAGCACGAAGCCGCCGCCGACCCCCATGATCGCCGACAGGATGCCGACGAACACCCCGAGCAAAATCGGCGGAATGACGCTGATGTAGAGCCGTGACCGGGGGAACCGCATCTTGAACGGCAGACCATAGAGCCACGGGGGGCGCCGGTCCTTGCGCGGCTTAGGCGCATCGCCGCGGCGGCGGCGCAGGATCGAGCCGAGCGACTCCCACAGCATCAGGGCGCCGATCACGCCCAAGAACACGAGATAGGACAGCGAGACGACCAGATCGGCCTGGCCCAGCAGCCGCAACCAACGGAAGACCTCGACCCCGAGCAGCGACCCCACCGCCCCGCCGGCGGCCAGCACCCCGCCCATGCGGAAGTCCACCGCCTTGCGCCGAGTGTAAGAGATGACACTGGAGGTCGAGGAGGCGGCGACGTGGTTGGCTTCGCTGGCCACAGCCACGGCCGGAGGAATCCCTAAGAACACCAACACGGGCGTCATCAGGAAGCCGCCGCCGATCCCGAACAGTCCCGAGATAAACCCCACCGCCGCGCCCAGCGCGATCAGCAGAGGCGCGTTCACCGAGACTTCCGCGATGGGCAGGTAGAAATCCAAGGGCGCCCCTTACCCGGCGCGCGTCACCGCGTGAAGACCTGTAGCCGCGAAAGCGTGACGGGATCGAGCGAACCGGTCGCCGCCATGCCCTGATGCCGTTGATAGGCGGCGATCGCCATGGTCAGCGCCGGCGACACACTGCCGTCCGTCGGGCCCTGGTAGTAGGCGAGGCGCGACAACGCTCTCTGCGCGGTGGCGACATCGTTGCTCGATGAGGTCGGCGTCGCGGCGGCCGAGGTGTTCGGCGACACCGGGCGGAAGCCCCGCGCCGAGCGCTCGGAGACCGAACGCGCCTCGGCTGACAGGCCCGCCCGCACCCGCGCGGCGTTGTCCAGCGCCAACTCGTCGCGGCTGCGGGCCGCGATCAGGTACCACTTGTAGGCCTCGGCGGCGTTCTGCGTGACGCCGCGTCCCTGCTCGTAAAGGACGCCGAGATTGTACTGGCTGTCGACCAAGCCAAGGTCCGCGGCCTTGCGGAACCACTCGGCGGCCAAGGTCAGGTTCTTGGGTCCGCCCTGGCCCTGGGCGAGCGCGATGCCCAGATTGTGCATGGCCGCGCGGTTGCCGCCCTCCGCGGCCCGTTCGGTCCAACGACGGGCCTCGACCGGGTCCTTCTTCAGGCCGGCGCCGCCGTCGGTGTAAAGCTTGGCGAGATAGAACTGCGCCGGCGAGTGACCGAGGTTCGCGGCCTTGCGCAATTTTTCCAAGCCGCCCGGCTCGGAGGTCTCCAGCGCGCGCAGCGCCTCGGCGTAGAGGCTGGCCACGGCGGCAGGGTCTTCCACCGACGCGGCGGCCGCCGGGGCCGGGGTTCCGGGCGCGGTGATCGGCTGGGGCGCGAGCGCCACCGCGGCGCGAACGGTCGACGGATTCGGCGCGGTATCGGCCTCGCCGCCAGCGATCTCGCCAGCCTGGTCGCTGGCGAACACGGCCAGGGCGTCAGCCACTCGCTTGGGCGGCGCGCCGCTAGGCTCGGCGTCGGTGATGAAGTAGCTGGTCGCGGCGAGGCTCAGGAAGGCCGCGCCGCCGGCCACCAGCAGGGCGGTCTGCAACGACGAGGACCCCACCGCGCGCTTGCGCAGGCTGAGACCGGAGAAGAGCGAGCGACCGCCTTCCTTTTCTCTGCGAGGCAGCTTCTCGATCTTGCCGCCCTTGCGCTTGGCGTCGCCGCCAGGGCCGGAGGCGGCGCGGGCCGCCGCGCGGGCCTGTTCGATGACCTCACGGGTCGACAGCGGCCGGGCCGGATCGCCGACTGCTTCAGCGGCGTCCGACGCCTCCTCGGCTTCGGGCGCGGAAGCCAGGTCGGCGGGCGAGGTCCAGGCGCTCTGCGCGAACGGATCGGCGCCCGCGCCCGGCTCAGACGCCGGCGGCTCGGGCAGTTCAACGTCCAGGGACTCTGATGCTGCGGCTTCGACGTCAGGCTCGACATCCGCCTCGATCAGTTCGGCCTCGGCAAGAAGCTCGGCCTCGGCAGAAGGTTCGGCCTCAGCAGAAGACTCGATCGGATCGAAACCATCGGCGGCTTCGAAGTCGACGGCGTCAAACACCGGCGCGTTCGCAGTCTCTGGGAAATCGGCGGCGACCGGCGGCTCGGCGGCTTCTTCAGACCACTCGGTACCGCTCGTCGCCTCGTTGAACGAATCGGCGGGCGGCTCCGCGGCGGCGAAGGCCTGCAGCACGAGGCTCTCGGGCCGGGTCTCTGCGACCGGACCAAGCTCACGGAACGGATCGTGGTCGAACGGGCTGGCCGTCGGCTCCTCGCGGGTCAGCCGCGGCGCGGCCGGCGCGGCTGCGGCGGCCAGCGACTGCTCGCTGGCGCGGCGATGCGACTCGGCCAGGCTGCGGTCAATCGTCCCGCGCGCTTCATCGAGCAGACGCGCAGTGCGCTCCTCGCTCTGCCGGATGCGCTCGGCGAGATCTTCAGACGAACGCTCCTGGCGCTGACTGATCCGCTCGCTGACACGCGCGACCTGCTCGCCGACGTCATCAATGGCCTGAGCGGAGCGGCGCTCGGAGCTGCCGATCCGCTCGGTCAGCCGGTCCGTGATGCGACCAATCTCCGCGCCCAACTTTTCCAGTGCTTCGGCATGCGCGCCCTCGGAGCGGCCCAGCCGCTGCTCCATCGCCTGAGCGATACGGGCGACTTCGCCGCCGACCTGCTCAATCGCGTCGGCGCTGCGATGTTCGGCGGCCTGAACCTGACGGTTCAGGGTGTCGGCCACGGTCAGGACCTCACGGCCCATCCGCTCGATCGCTTCACCCGAGGCCTGCTCGGACTTGCGCACAGCCTCGGCGATCTCGCCGCGCACGTCCTCGACCCGGCGCGACAGGGTCGCGGCCAACGTCTCGATGCGGCGTTCGACTTCGGGTACGACGGCCTTCTCGCCCGCGCCCATCCTGCTGTCGAGATTGGCGAAGGCCTGGCCCAGATTGACCAGCGCCTCGGAGGTCCGCGTTTCGGCGTCGGTCAGCCGCGCATCGACGCGATCGACGACTTCCTCAAGCAGACTGGCCGGATCGCCACCGCCGGAAGCGAAGATCTGATCGATCCTCTGCTCCATCGCGTGCAGGGTGTCGCGAGTCCGCCCCTCGCCTTCGTAGAGATGGTTGGCGACCTTGCCGAGCGCCGCTTCCAGCGAGCGCAGCGCCTCGGCCGAACGCGGCCCGGCGGCTTCCGCTTCAACCCGGCGCAGCCGTTCGGCCAGGCGGGTGTTCTCGGCGCGCGCTTCCTGGACGGCGCCTTCGAAGCGGGCCGCGACCGCGATCGCATCGCGCTCGGCCGCCTCGATGCGGGCCATGGCTTCGCGCATCACGCTCTCTGCGGCGAGGGATGCTGGGTTCAAGCGCGGCTCGGCGCGATCGAACCGGCCGCTCAGCCGGTCAAGCGCCAGCGCCACACGCCCCATTTCGTCGCCGGACTGCTGGACCGGCTCATAGCGGCCGGCCGACGGTTCCGTCACCGCCGCGGGCGCCGCTTCAGGCGCTCGCGCGGTCTCAAATTGGGCGCGATCGCTGCGCGCTGGGCGTTCGTCGAAATAGGACTGTGAAGTGATCTCATCGGGCGCGTCGTCCTCGAGGATCATGCGGTTCAACCATTCGCCGAGGGTCATGCCTGACCGGCGCGCGAGGTCTTTCGCGACCTCCCTCGCCTTAGGGTCGATCCCCTTGACGCTCCAGGGCGCACCCGACGTCATATCGAATCGTTCTCCCAGCCCATCCTGGACGCTACCACCGATCCCTGGTGTGTAAACGAAAGGTTAACACTAGATGTTGGGCCGACAGCGAAAGTCTGTGGATGGCGCCCCGTCCCCTAGAGAAAACAAGCTCCAACATGGTTAATGGCCAGTTAAGCCTTAGTGGCGGGTTCACCTTTGCACCCGCTCTACGCCTGCTGTAGGCGCTGGCGCATGGATCTGAACCTCACCCTGGCGCTATGCGGCGTCCTGCTCGCGCTCGCCGCCTTCGCCGGTTGGAGGGGCGCCAAGCCCTCCGACCCGCTCAAGGGGCCGCGACTGATGCCCTGGCGCTTCATCATGGTGACGGCCAGCGCGTTCGCACTGTTCATGATTGTCCACGCCGCGAATTTGCTCGGGGTGAAGACGGGCCGCTAAGCGGCCGCGCGTCACGCCGCGGTTGGCAGTCCCGCGGCCTCCTCGGCCTTCTTCGGCCGCTTGGCGAGACCCGCCACGCCACCCGAGGTCAGCAGCCCCATATCGGCCAGCAGCATCGGGATCGCCCACTTGTTCGGGGCCGCCATGTAGCGCGGACGCCAGACAGGATCGTACTTGCCCTTGTAGGCCCGCACGCCCTGGAAGTTGTAGATTTCCTCGCCCCGCTCGAAGATCAGCGCCCCGACCCGCGACAGCACCGGCGCCAACGGCCGATCATCCAGCCCCGACAACGGCGCCATACCGAACTCGATCGCTTGGTAACCCTCGCGCCGCCCCCACTCGATCAGCTCGACGAACAGATAATCCATGATCCGTCGCGGCCCCTCCTCGATGTAGCGCATCAGATCCATGGAGAAGGCGGTCTTGTTGGCGGTGATCCAGAGTGTGGCGAAAGCGATGATCTTGCCTTCGAAGCGCACGACCCCGACCGGGAATTCCGAGACGTAGGCCGGATAGAATCCACCCATCGAGAAGCTCTTGTCGCCGCCAGCATGATGCACGAGCCAGGCGTCCGAGATCGCCTGCAGCTGCGGCATGATCTCGCTTACGCGCTCGGGAGGCACGACCTCGAAGGTGGCCCCGGCCTCACCGGCCTGACGCCAGGCCCGACGCAGATTGCCGCGCTTGGTGCCCTCGATCGTGAAGGTGTCGAGCGCGACGGCCGCGCTCTCGCCCACCTTGGCGATCGCAAAGCCCAACTCGACGACGTCCGGCAGGTCTTCGGCGTCGAGGCCGTAGAAGCCCGGGCGCGCAGCGTGAGCGTCGGCCAGCTCGCGGAAGCGCCAGAGCAGGTCCATTCGCTCGTCGTGGCGACCAACCGGCGCACCCAACGAGATCCACGAGCGGCCGCGGACGCCGAACATCAGGAAACTCTCGCCGGACGGCGAGAACAGGAACCGCTTATCGCCTAGCAGAGCCAGGTTCGAGCCGGGCTCGGCCTCCTCGGCCTTGGCCAGAATGGCGCGCACGCGCCCGAGCTCGGGGTCGTCCTCACCGACCACCTTGGGCGTCGCAGCGGAAGCGAACAGTCGCCAAATCCCAAAGGCCAGCAGCAGGATCGCCGCCCCGACCCAACCACGGATGGCCCGCGCGGCATCGGCGTCGGCCATCACCACCCAGAATGGCTTGTCGCCGTAGTCGGCGTGCTGGAACGACCAGAGGCCGAGCAGCCCGGCCCCGACCATCACGGCGAACGCCGAAATCAGCCAGCCGGGGGTGACCTCCATGCTCAGCAAGCGCGCTTTGCGCGGGAAAGCGCCGTGGAACGGCAGCAGCAGGGCGGCGAACAGCGCCAGCGCCAGCGCCTCCTCCCAGGCGAAGGCCTTGAGCAGGGCCAGCGGACTGGCGATGATCAGGGTCACGAGCGTCGCCCACCAGGCGCCGTCGAGCCGGGCGCGGAGCCCGAAGGCCAGCAGCACCAACACCAGCCCCAGGATGCTGGACAGGAAGTGGCTGACCTCGATCAGCACCACAGGGCTGATCTCGTAGATCTGGAAGAAGCGGTCGGGGATGGTGGGCGTCGCGCCCGAGGCGAGGAGCATGATCCCGGCCAGCAGGGCCAGGATCGCTGCTGTTGACGGCGCCGCGGCGAAGGCCGCCGGCTTCAGTTCGCGCCAAAACCTCATCCGCCCTCCAATGGTCGCCCCTGGCGCCCGTATATATCGTGATTTGCCGCCTGGGCAGGGGCGACCCGTTCAGTCAAACAAGCGTTTCGTTCCGCTTGCTCTTGCAACGCCCGGCGCTAATGTGCCCGCGCGTAAAGCGTTTCCGATCACGGGAGGAAATACATGGCCGACTTTGGCGGCGGCGATCTCGACGCGTTCCGCGGCGAGGTGAAAGCCTGGCTCGAAGCCAACTATCCTCCCGAACTGCGCGATCCGAACGCCAAGACCGACTACGAGGCGGTCTGGGGCGGCCGCGCCTTCGCCGGCTCCAGCGACCCGCAGATCGTCTGGATGCAGCGCATGGCGCAACAGGGCTGGACCGCGCCGACATGGCCCAAGGCCTACGGCGGCGGCGGCCTCTCGCCGCAGGAGGCCCGCATCCTCGACCAAGAGCTCAGCGCCGGCCGCTACCGCCAGCCGCTGGCCTCGTTCGGCGTCTGGATGCTGGGCCCGGTGCTGCTCGAATACGGCACCGAGGAGCAGAAGCAGGAATACCTGCCCAAGATCGTCCGCGGCGAAATCCGCTGGTGCCAGGGCTATTCCGAACCGGGCGCCGGCTCGGACCTTGCCGGCCTGCAGACCCGCTGCGAAGACAAGGGCGACCACTGGCTGATCAACGGCCAAAAGGTGTGGACGTCGTACGCCAACAAGGCCGACTGGTGCTTCTGCCTGGTGCGGACCGATACGTCGAAGAAGCACGAGGGCATCTCGTTCGTGCTGATCGACATGACCACTCCGGGCGTCGAGACCCGGCCGATCCAGCTGATCTCGGGCGAGAGCCCGTTTTGCGAGACCTTCTTCACCGACGTGAAGATCCCCAAGCCGGCCCTGGTCGGCAAGGTCAACGGCGGCTGGGAGATCGCCAAGCGGCTGCTGCAGTACGAACGCCAGAACATCTCCGGCGGCTTTGGCGGCGGCGGCGGCGCGGGCGGCGCGGCCGGCGACCTGGGCCAGATCGCCAAGTCCTATGTCGGGACCGACGCCTCCGGCGCCCTGGCCGACAGCGACCTGCGCACACGCATCACCAAGAACAAGATGGACTTCGACTGCTTCTACAAGACCATCGCCCGCGTGGCGGCGGAGTCGAAGGCCTCCAACGGCCCTAGCGCCGCCACCTCGATCATCAAGTACGCCGCGGCGACCTTCGCCCAAGAGCGTTCGGAGCTGATGGTCGAGGCCATGGGCGCGCAAGGACTCGGCTGGGAAGGCGAGGCCTACACCCCGCTGGAACTGACCGCCACCCACGGCTGGCTGCGCTCGAAGGGCAACTCCATCGAGGGCGGCACATCCGAGGTGAACCTCAATGTGGTCTCCAAGCGGGTTCTCGGACTGCCCGACCCCAAGTAAGTGTGAACGGCGGCGCCCTGTTCTTCGGACGCCGTCCTTGATTTGATCGACCTGATTTCGAGAGGCGAGATTTCCTATGGCTGACTTTGGCGGCGACGACCTGCAGGCCTTCCGCGGCGAGGCGGCGGCTTGGCTCGAGGCGAACTTCCCCAAGGCCCTGGCCGCCGACCCGGCCGCCCAGGTCGCCAAGGCGAGCGGCGGCGAAGAGACGCCGGACGCGCTGGCCTGGCGCAAGGCCATGGGCGCCAAGGGCTGGGGCGTCCCGACCTGGCCGGCGCAGTACGGCGGCGGCGGCCTCAGCCGTCAGCAGGCCCGCGTGCTGCACGAAGAAATGGCCAAGATCGGCGCCCGCAACCCGATCGGCGGCATGGGCGTGATGATGTTCGGCCCGACCCTGATCGAGTACGGCACCGAGGAGCTGAAGCGCCAGCACCTGCCGGGCATCATCAACGGCGACGTCCGCTGGTGCCAGGGCTACTCCGAGCCGGGTTCCGGCTCCGACCTCGCCTCGCTGCAGACCCGCGCCGAGGACAAGGGCGAGACCTATCTGGTCAACGGCTCGAAAATTTGGACAAGCGGCGCAAATCTCGCCGACTGGTGCTTCTGCCTGGTGCGGACGGACACGTCGAAAAAGCATGAGGGCATCTCGTTCCTGCTGATCGACATGACCACGCCCGGCGTCGAGGTCCGCCCGATCCTGCTGATCAACGGCACTTCGCCGTTCTGCGAGACCTTCTTCACCGACGTCGTCGTCCCCAAGAACCAGCTGTTCGGCCCGCTGAACGGCGGCTGGACTGTGGCCAAGCGCCTGCTGCAGTTCGAGCGCGACAACATTTCGGCCGGCCTCGGCGGCGGCTCGATCGGTGCGCCCGTCAACGCCCTGACCGTCAAGAGCGCGGCGACCAAGTATGTCGGCCTGGACGAGACCGGCCGGCTGGCCGACAGCGACCTGCGCCGCCGCATCACCGAGCACCTGATGGAGGTGCAGAGCTTCCAGCAGACGGTCCGCCGCGCCGCCGACGAAGCCAAGGCCGGCAACGGTCCGTCGGCCGCCACCTCGATCATGAAGTACATGGGCGCCAAGGTGGCCATGGACCGCAACGAACTGATCGTCGAAGCCCTGGGCACGGCCGGCGCCGGCTGGGGCGGCGAAGGCTACGAAGACCCCGAATTGGCGGCCGTTCGCACCTGGCTGCGCTCGAAAGGCAACTCAATCGAAGGCGGCACGTCGGAGATCAATCTGAACGTCGTTTCGAAACGAGTGCTGGGCCTTCCCGATCCCAAGTGATTTCATAGACCTGCCCGGAAACGGGAGCGCGAACCATAATCGTCGCTAAGATAATGATTATTAGGGAGAATTTTCATGGCTGACTTTGGCAGCCCCGATTTGGAAGCCTTCCGCGCCGAAGCCAAGGAGTGGCTCGAGGCGAATTTTCCGAAGTCCCTGGGCAAGGACGTGGCCGGTCAAACCGCCGCGCTGATGAGCCCGGAGAAGCCCACCGGCGACCTCGCCGTGTGGAAAGAGCGCATGGGCGCCAAGGGCTGGGGCGTTCCGACCTGGCCCAAGGCCTATGGCGGCGGCGGACTGAGCGCGGCCGAGGCCCGCGTTCTGGCCCAGGAGATGGGCAAGATCGGCGCGGTGAACCCGATCGGCGGCATGGGCGTGGGCATGTTCGGCCCGACCCTGCTGGAGTACGGCACCGAAGAGCAGAAGCAGAAGTATATCCCGGACATCGCCACAGCAAAGATCCGCTGGTGCCAAGGTTTCAGCGAACCGGGCGCCGGTTCAGACCTTGCCGCCCTGCAGACTAAAGCGGAAGACAAGGGCGATCATTGGCTCGTTAACGGCTCGAAGATCTGGACCAGCGGCGGCCAGTACGCCGACATGATCTTCTGCCTGGTGCGCACTGACCAGACCCGCAAGCATGAAGGCATCTCGTTTGTTGTCTTCGACATGCACCAGCCGGGCGTCGAAGTCCGCCCGATCCGCCTGATCGCCGGCAACTCGCCCTTCTGCGAGACCTTCTTCACCGACGTGAAGGTGCCGAAGGAGAACCTGGTCGGGCCGCTGCACGGCGGCTGGACGGTGGCCAAGCGCCTGCTGCAGCACGAGCGCAGCGGCATGAACGGCGGCCGCGCCGGCGGCGGGTCGAACGTCTCGCTGGGCGTGCTGGCCAAGAAGTACGTCGGCGAGGACGAACAGGGCCGCCTGGACGATCCGGATCTGCGCACACGCATCATCCTCAACGAGATCGACCAGCGCGCCGTCGCCCAGACCGTGGTCCGCGCAGCGCTGGAATCGAAGGGCAACGCCGGCCCCTCGGCCGCCACCTCGATCATGAAGAACGCCTTCATGAAGGCGACCCAGGACCGCGCCGAACTGACCCTCGAGGTCATGGGCCACCAGGGCCTGGGCTGGGAAGGCGACGCGTTCAGCGAGGAGGAGCGCACCGCGGTCCGCACCTGGCTGTCGGGCAAGGCCGGCTCGATCTACGGCGGCTCGAACGAAGTGCAGAGCAACATCATTTCCAAGCGTATCCTGGGACTCCCCGACCTGACGCAGAACCACTAGGGTGATCCCGAACCAGGCCGTTTGCGCCATGTCATTTCGCATGGTGCGGACGGCCGCGAGTTTTCAAACGACCTGATTTTTCTAGGAGACTATTTCAATGGCAGATTTTGGCGGCGGCGATCTCGACGCCTTCCGGACGGAAGTGCGCGGCTGGGTCGAGGCCAACTTTCCGGCGGGCCTGAAGGGCAAGCCGAACCCGATGATGCGCGAAGAGCGCAGCAACCCGAGCCCCGACCAGGAAGCCTGGCGCAAGGCGGTGGGTTCGAAGGGCTGGGGCACCCCGACCTGGCCGGCCGAATACGGCGGCGGCGGACTGTCGGCGGCCGAAGGCCGCGTGATCATGCAGGAATTCCAGCGCGCCGGGGCCTACAACCCGATCGGTGGCATGGGCGTGATGATGTTCGGCCCGACTCTGCTTGAGTACGGCACCGACGCCCAGAAGAAAGAGCACATTCCGCCGATCTGCCGTGGCGATCTGCAGTGGTGCCAAGGTTTCTCCGAGCCGGGCGCCGGCTCTGACCTTGCTTCTCTTCAGTGCAAAGCTGAAGATAAGGGCGATCAATTCATTATTAACGGCCAAAAGATCTGGACCAGCGGCGCCCAATACGCTGACTGGTGCTTCTGCCTGGTGCGTACGGATACCTCGAAGAAGCATGAAGGCATCTCCTTCGTGCTGTTCACCATGCACCAGCCGGGCGTCGAAGTTCGCCCGATCCCGCTGATCGCCGGCAACTCGCCCTTCTGCGAAACCTTCTTCACCGACGCCGTGGCGGACAAGAAGAACCTGGTCGGCCCGCTGAACGGCGGCTGGACCATCGCCAAGCGCCTGCTGCAGCACGAGCGTTCGGGCCTGTCGGGCGCCGGCGGCGGCGGCTATGCCGGCGGCCGCGGCCTGCCGAAGCTGGCCAAGGACTATGTGGGCGTCGACGAACAAGGCCGCCTGGCCGACAGCGACCTGCGCACCCGCATCATCCTGAACGAGATCGACGGCCGCGCCTTCCAGCAGACCGCCGTGCGCGCGATGATGGAAGCCAAGGGCAATTCCGGCCCGTCGGCGGCGACCTCGATCATGAAGAACGCCGGCACCCGCTGGATGCAGGACAAGGCCGAACTGACCCTCGAGATCATGGGTCACCAGGGCCTGGGCTGGGAAGGCGACGCCTTCACCGGCGAAGAACTGGGCGCCGTGCGCTCGTGGCTCGGCGGCAAGGCCACCACGATCTATGGCGGTTCGCAGGAGGTGCAGAACAACATCATCTCCAAGCGCATCCTCGGCCTGCCGGACCTGACGCAAAACAACTAACCCTCAGAACAACCACAGATATTTTCGAGAATAGGATTTAAGACATGGCCGTTCTGAACGAAGAACAGAGCATGCTCCGCGACGCGGCGAAGAGCTGGGTCCAGGAAAAGAGCCCGGTCACCGCCTTCCGCAAGATGCGCGACTCGGGCGTCGAGCTCGGCTACGACGCCGCCGCCTGGAACGAGCAGGCCGAAATGGGCTGGGCCGGGGTCATCATCCCGGAAGACTTCGGTGGTTCGAACTTCGGCTACCTGTCGATGGGCCTGATCCTTGAGGAGATGGGCCGCACGCTCACCGCCTCGCCGCTGCTGGCCTCCGGCCTGGCCGCCGCCAGCGCCCTGATCCTCGGCGGCGACGACGCCCAGAAGGGCGAGTACCTGCCGAAGATCGCCGACGGCTCGCTGGTCGCCACGCTCGCCGTTGACGAAGGCGCTCACCACGCCCCGGAAAAGGTCGCGCTGGAAGCCAAGAAGTCGGGCGCCGGCTACGCCCTGAACGGCAAGAAGACCTTCGTGCTCGAAGGTCCGGCCGCCGGCCTGCTGGTCGTCTCGGCCCGCACCAGCGGCAAGCCGGGCGACAAGGACGGCATCAGCCTGTTCCTGGTCCCCGCCGACGCCAAGGGCGTGACCAAGCAGAACCTGAAGCAAGCTGACAGCCGCGGCGTCTCGAACATCACGTTCGACAACGTCGAAGTGGCGGCCGGCGCGCTGCTCGGCGCCGAAGGCAAGGGCTGGGACGTGCTGGAAGCGACCCTCGACCGCGCCCGCGCTGGCGTCAGCGCTGAAATGCTCGGCGCCGCGGTCCAGGCCTTCGAAACCACCCTCGACTACCTGAAGGTCCGCGTTCAGTTCGGCCAGGTCATCGGTTCGTTCCAGGCCCTGCAACACCGCGCGGCCAAGATGTTCACCGACCTGGAACTGGCCCGCTCGGCCGTCGAAGCCGCCCTGGCGGCGATCGACGCCGGCAGCCCGGACGTGCCGGAGCTGGTCTCGCTGGCCAAGGCCAAGATGGGCGACGTCTTCCACCTGGTGTCCAACGAGATGGTCCAGATGCACGGCGGCATCGGCATGACCGACGCCCACGACGCGGGCTTCTACATGAAGCGCGCCCGTGCAGCCGAGGCGGCCTATGGCAGCCAGTCGTATCACCGCGACCGCTACGCCAAGATCCAGGGCTACTAAGACCTTGAGCTTCGCGCCCCGGCTCGCCGGGGCGCGGGGTCATGGAGAGCAAACGAAACCCCGCCAGCGCAAGCCGGCGGGGTTTTTGTTTCGGGGGGGATGGCCGTTAGCGCCGACCTCGAAGGGCGCGCGCAACATACATCAACACTCCCTTAGGTAGATTTCACCACACTCCCGGACATGACCAGGTCCGCGCTTCTGATCACGTTGATGCTTCTGGCGGCGTGCTCCCGCGCCCCATCGGATGGGGACACGATGAACATGCCCCCTGAGAGCGCCTCGCGCCGCGAGCCCCATAGCCTTGCCGGCCATCAGATTCGCGACCTGCCAGCTTCGACGGGGTGGAACGTCTCAAAAGCCGGCCCCATGTTCACCGCTATTCCCGTCCGGAACTTTGAAAAGCTCACGAAGCTTCCGGTCGAAGCGCGGGCTGACGACCAACGCGGCGACGTCTTGATTCATATCGCGGATGCGTCGCGGCCCGATCTCGACTTCGGTCGCCCGTACGAGCGCCGCCGCGAGCACGAGGGCCTTCAACTGTACGTTTCCACAAACCCGGATGTGCGCGGTGACCGCCTGCTGCTGCCTCAGCCGTATCAAGGCCGAATTGACTGCGTCGCCGGCGCGCTGGAGCGCGGCACGCCATCGTGCATGCTCGTGGTGACCTCGAATGGCATCCGCCACACCTTGACCATCGCTCCAGATCAAATCGCGCACTGGCGCGACTTTGTGGACGGCTATCTCCGGTTCATGGACGAGTTAGGCGCCTAACGCTTGGGCGCGTGCGACGCACCCAAGGTTTCGTCGAGGTGTGGGGTCATGGAGAGCAAACAAAACCCCGCCGGCGCGAGCCCGCGGGGTTTTTGTTTGGGGGCAGCTTTGCGCCAGAAGCGGATATTGCCTCTCGGCCCAGTGGACAAGAGGCGCACGCATCACCCTCACTGCAACCAACCTGCTCGACGCCCAGCAACGGGTGAGGAACGCCGACGGCGTTACGCCCCTCCGCTATCAGTCGGCTTACGTCGACGCCATTGGCCGCACCCTAGAACTCGAGATCCGCAAGGCACTCTGATTGACCGCAAACCTGCGCGCTCGAATTTGGCGGTCCCCGAGGAGCGCCAAGCGCCACATGCAGGCATTTGGGCAAGGCCGGGTGCGTACTCCCGACTGCCGTTTCGAGGTCAGATCAGGCCCTGCTCGCGGTAGACACGGCGCAGCACATCGAGCGAAGTTGAGCCGGCGTCTAAGCCCACGGCGTGGAACTGCCGAATATCGAAGGCCGAGCCCTGCCGCGCCTTCATCGCCGCGCGAAGATCCAGCCATTGGACCTTGCCGATCATGTAGCCCAGCGCTTGACCTGGCCACACGCAATAGCGGTCGATCTCAGTCTCCGCTTCGCTGCGCTTTCCGGTCACGCCGGTCATGTAGTCGACCGCCTGAGCCCGCGACCACCGCAGGTGATGTAGCCCCGTATCGACCACCAGGCGCGCGGCGCGGAACATCTGGTCATTGAGGTATCCGATGCGGCCGAGGGGATCGTCGGCGTACATTCCCAGTTCGTCGGCCAGTTGCTCGGCGTAGAGCGCCCATCCCTCGTCATAGGCGTTGAAGTCCGAGTTGGGCCTGCAAAGGTTGAGCTTGCGCACGAGCGGGATGGCGCGGTTCTCGATCAGCAGCGAGTTCTGCAGATGGTGCCCCGGATACGCCTCATGGAACGTGGTCGTCGGCAAGGTCCACGACGGCGTCGAGGCGGTGTCCGCAAGTTGCAGATAGTAGGCGCCAGGCCGCGAGCCATCCACCGTGCCCGCCAGATAGTAGGGCGCGCTCGCGCCTTCGTTGATCGGCGGCGGACGACGGACGATCACCTGCGCCTTGGGCAGGGTCGAAAACGCCTCCGGCAGTCGCTTCTGGATACCGGCCATGAGGCTGCGCGCGGACGCCATGACGGACTCCCGTCCGGCGTCGGTGTTAGGCGCGATGAACCGCGGGTCGGTGAAGAGCGACGCCAGGCGGTCGCCGACCGAGCCCTGCGAAAGACCCTGCGCGCGCAGCAGCGCGTCGGCGCGCCCGCGGAGGTCGGCGACCATCTCCAGGCCCATCTTGTGGATCTCTGCCGGCGTCAGGTTCGTCGACGTGCCGTTGCGCACCTGATGGGCGTAATAGGCGTCGCCCTCGGGAAGCCGCCAGACGCCGGCGTCGTCCGTCGCCTTCGGGAGCTCGGCTTCGAGCGCCGCGATCTGCGCCTCTAGCGCGGGGCGGATCTTCGTCGCGAGAATGGACTTGGCCTGGGCTCCCCAGGTTCCGTCGATGCCCTTCTCGTTGGTTCGCCGCACCAGCGAGGCGACGATCAGCGTCGCGTCGTCCGACTGTCCGCGCCACGCCTTCAGCGTGGCGATGCCGCGCTTGAGGATGAAGGCGGGCGGCCGGGCGCCGGCGCGCACGTCGTCATGAAAATGAGCGACCTCGTCACCAAGCACGGGGCCGAAACGCTCCAGCCGCGCGAGGTAGGCTTCGGCGTCCGCCGAGGTCGCGATCCGGTGGTTGCTGTCGAAGAAATCGGGCAAGGCCTGCGCCATGCCGCTGAGATGGCTGAGCACCCACGGCGACTGCGGCTGGGACGGCGATTTCACCCCGTAACTGAAGTCTCGCACGCCGCTTAGCAGCGTCGACCATTGCCAGGCCAGGGTGTCGTAATTGATCCGATCGGTGGCCGAGAGCCGGCCGCGATCCAGCCGCCCCAGCCCCTTCAGCGCCGTTTCCAGGAGGCCGCGATAGGCCTCGCGGTCGGCCGGCGTGTCGCCGTCGAGCTGCGACTTCAGCGCCGCATACGGCCCGTTGTCGACGCCGAACGAAGAGCACAGGATCGGCGAGCGCCTGAGGAAGGCGTCATAAGTGCTGTCGCAGAGCGCCTGCAGCTCGGCGCTCTGCGCCTCGGCGGCATAGCCCGGCCCGCCGACGCCAAGCGCCACAGCCCCAGCGCCGGCCAACAGAAATTTGCGGCGATCCATTTGAACGCACCCTCCCCGACTTGAAGCTTCACTTTAGGGGCTGGCGAAAAGCCTGCGCAACAGACCACGGTCGCCACCAGCGCTTAGTCCGATTGGCCGTGATCGCCGCCAAGCAGGCCTTCGGTCTGTCAGCGACGAGCCCGACGCAGACGCACCGGATTTAGGTTCCATCGCTGTCCGAAGAGCGGACGTCGTCACGGACCGCTGAGAGCCTAGCAGCTTCCGTGCGGGCTCCACGTCCGCTTCCGACGCCCCGCCGCGCGATGATCCGCGCCATGGCCCGTCCGCCCTCCCCGCCCCTGCCCGTCATCGACCACAAGGGCGGCGCCAAGGCGAGCCAGTACCATCCCAATATCGGCTGGGAGATCTGCCAGCGGATCTGCGACGGGCTGACGATCGCGCAGATCGCGGCCGATCCGGCCATGCCGTCCTACGCGACCATCTTTCACTGGCGGAAGATGCATCCGGACTTCGCGGCGATGTACGACGCCTGCCGGGGTCAGCTGGCCCGCAAGCGCCAGCTGGAGGACGCCTCGTGGGCGCAGGCGACGGCGGTGCTGCGCGAGCGGGAGGTGGCGCGCGGCCTGCGTCGGGGGCGGCCGGCCGGGTCCGGACGCAAGAGCACCTTTACGATGGAGGCGGCGCTGGCGGTGTGCGTGCGGCTGGCGGCCGGGCAGGCGCTGAGCGCCATCTGCGCGCGCCCGGACATGCCCTCGCTGAAGGCGGTCTACACCTGGCTCAAGCGGTTCCCGGTGTTCGAGGCCATGTACCTGGCCGCGCGCGAGGAACAGCGCATGTGGCTGGAGCTGAAGATCGAGCATGTGGCCGCCTCGTGCCACTGGACGCAGTTGGGGTCGGCCATGGCCCAGGTGGCGCAGCTTCAGGGACGGCTGGGGCGGCTGACGCCCAAGCACTATCGACCGGGCGGGCGGACCGCGTCGGTGAAGCTGGAGGGCGAGGGCGAGGCGTTCTGCGGCCCGCTGTTCGGCGACCACGGCGGGCGGGTGGCGCGGGGGCATTGGCTGAACGGGCTGCTGGACGAGGACGGCTAGCCGGCCTCACTGACGGGCCATGTCCGGCCGCGGCGCCAGGGCGCGGACCTGGCCGGCGATCCGCACCTGCATCGGCTCGCCCGCCAGCAGCGTCGCCTGGACCTGATCGCCGGCGATACGGACGGCCAGGGTGCGGCCGCGCCAGAACAGCTGGAACGACAGGCTGCGCCATTTGGGCGGCAGCTGCGGGTCGAGCGCCGGCATGTCGCCGGTCAGGTCGAGGCCGCCGAAGCCCATGACCACCGCCTGCCAGATGCCGCCGAGCCCGGCGATGCGCACGCCGCCGGCGGCGCCGGGATCGGGGTCGAACTGGGCGATGCGGTGCAGGTACTTCAGGGCCAGCTCCGGGTCGCCGACCCGGGCGGCGACCAGGGCGTGCATCGCCGGGCTGAGCGAGCTGCCGTGACCGCAGCGCGGCTCGTAGTGGCGGAAGTTGAGCCGCGCGGCGTCGCCGGGGAATTCCTCGGGCAGCAGGGCCGCCAGGGCGACGACGTCGGCCTGCTTGACCACCTGCGAGCGTTGGATGCGCTCGCGGCCGAGCACGACGTCCATCGGCGCGGCGCGGCCGGCATAGGCGGACAGGTCGATGTCCTCCAGCCCGTGATAGCCGGCGAACTGCTCGTAGAGGCCGCTGGCCGGGTCCAGGCCGGTGACGAGGCGCTGGACCGCATCGCGCCAGTCGGCGAGCTCGGCGTCGGTGAGGGCGAGCTGGCCCAGCAGGCGCTCGGCGTGCGCGGGCCAGCGTGAGCGCAGCAGGTCTGCGACCTCCAGCCCGCGGGCGATGTTCCAGCGCGCCATGACGTTGGTGAAGGCGTTGTCGTCGATATCCTCGTGATACTCGTCCGGACCGATGACGCCTCGGATGTGGCGCCGGCCGTCGGCCTCGGGCGTGGCGCGCGAGGCCCAGAAGCGGGCCGTCTCCAGCAGGATCTCGGCCCCGGCCGCCTGTAGGAAGTCGTCGTCGCCGGTGGCGCGCCAGTACTGCCAGACGGCGTAGGCGACATCGGCGCTGATGTGCTGCTCCAGCTTGCCGCAGAGGATGTCGACAAAGCCGCCGTCGGCGGCGACCACGCGCTCGGGCGTGGTCTCGACGCCGGTGTCGGCCGACTCCCAGGCATAGAGCGCGCCGCGATAGCCGAGCGCCGCGGCCTTGTCCCGCGCCGCCGGCAGGGTGCGAAAGCGGTACATCAACATCGCCCGCGCCGCCTGCGGCCAGACGGCGGTGTAGAACGGCAGCAGGTAGATCTCGGTGTCCCAGAAGACGTGACCGAAATAGCCGTCGCCGGTCAGGGCCCGCGCCCCGACCGAGACCGCCTCGTCGTCCGGGTTGGCGGCGCTGAGCAGGTGATAGGCGGCGAAGCGCACCACGCGTTGGACGTCGTTGTCGCCCTCGATCGCCACGTCGGCGCAGCCCCAGCGGTGCTCCCAGGCGCGCTCGTGGTCGGCGAGCACGCCGCGCCAGCCGGCTGAGCGGGCGCGGGCGAGCGCGGCCTCCGCGGCCGGGGCCGGATCCTCGCCCGGCGCATCGCCACGGGCCACCGAGACCAGGCGGGCGAACTCGACGGGCTGGCCGGCGACCGAGCGCCAGCGCCAGATCCAGCGCAGCGGGAACGGCTGGTCCGCGGCGAGCAGATCCTCGCCGAGCCGCAGCTCAGCGGCGCCGGCCATCGCCACGCCCTTGTTCGCGCCTTCCGTCCGCCAGGAGCCGAGGTGCGGTTCCAGCCGATCGGGCTCCATGCCCAGGCCCGAGAGGTCGAAGCTGGCCTCGAGCTGCATGTCGACGCCGTCCTGGTCGACGGCGAACTGCAGCAGCTGCAGGCCGAGCGCGCGATCGGCCTGGGACAGCAGGCGCAGCTCGCGGCCGCTGCCGGTCACCCCGGCCGGGTTGCGATGGGTCCAGCCCGACAGCAGCGCGGCGCGGCGCATGTCCAGCTGGCGGACGCTGCGCAGCACCTCGCCCTCGCGGCCCAGCAGCACCTCGCCGTTCAGCAGCAGCCGCACCCGCGACCAGTCGGCGACCGGGACCAGGGCCGGCACCGGCGGCTCGACATTGGGCGTGTCGAACAGCCCGGCGACGTAGCAGCGCGGCCAGGAGGCCCAGCGCAGATAGCCGAGCCAGCTGACCCAGATCGGGCCGCGGCTGACCGAACGCGCCGCCCGCATGCCGAGGAAGCCGTTGGAGATCGCGAACCGGGACTCCACGCCGCTCTCGGTCAGCACCTGGTAGCCACGATGACTGAGCACCCAGCCGCGGTGCGTGGTCGGGTCCAGCGCCTGCTCCATCGGCCGGGACGGCGCCGCCGCGCAGGGCCGCAGCGCGCCGGCCGCCAGCGCCGCGACGTCGACCTGGTCGAGACTGGAGACCACCAGCTGGGCGCCGGCCGCGTGCAGCAGGGCTTCGTCGCCGAGCCGCGCCACGCCGAGCGCGGCCATGCCGCCGGCCAGCGCCGCCAGCACCCCGGCGGGGGCGTCCTCGACCACCACGCATTCGGCCGGCGGGACGTCCAGCGCCTGGGCGGCGGCCAGGAAGATCCCCGGGTCCGGCTTGCCGGCCAGCCCCTCGCGGCCACTGACATCGGCCTTGAACATCGACAGCACCGGGCGTCCGTCCGGCAGCCACAGCTGCTGCAGCATGGCCGCGGCGTTCTTCGAGGACGAGGCTATGGCCAGCCGCACGCCGGCCGCCTCGAGCGCCGCGGCGAACCGCACCGCATCGGCGAAGGCGTCGAACTCGCCGCTGTCGATATAGCGGGCGACCAGCGCCTGCTTGGCGGCGGCGTAGGCCTGGACCCGCGCCTCGGCGGCCGATGGGGCGAGCAGCTCCAGGGCCCGGCGCGCGCCGTCGAGCCGCGGGCGACCGGCGACGTTGGCCTGGTAGAACTCGGTCGTGAAGGCGGCGGGGTCGGCGAACGGGGCCAGCGCCTCGCGCCAGGCCCGCTCATGCGGTGAGGCCACCAGCACGCCGTCCACATCGAAGATCGCGGCCCGCAAGGTCTTGCCCATGCTCACCACCACTGCAGCGCGGCCCGATATTAGGAAGGGCCGCGCCAGTGAGACACTCAGGTGGAACCCTGCGCGCCGCCGCCGCGGCTCAGTAGTAGTCCTTCAGGGTCAGCGGGGCCTGGGCGCCGTCCTGTAGGGTGAGGGTCATCACGCTCCCGGCCTTGGCGGTGCGCAGGGCGCTGTAGCCGGCGACGCCGAGTTCTACGGCCGGGCGGCCGTCGACGGCGGTGATCAGTTGGCCGGGCTTCAGGCCCGCGGCCTCGGCGGGGGAGCCGGGCGCGACCAGGGCGATGGTGAGGCCGCCGTCGGCCGGACGGACCAGGGCGCCGGCGCGATCCTTGACGAACGGGGCGGCCAGGGCGTCGGCGCGCGGGGTCAGCAGCAGCCGATTGCGGGCATAGTCGGTGGTCAGGCCAAAACGGCTGAGCACCGGCATGCCGACGTTGCCTGAGGTGTGGCCGATGTTGAAGACGCTGTTGTCCTCGTCGCCGAACACGGCCGGGACGTCGCGCACCTCGATGCCGCCAAGGCTGATGGTCCTGACCGTGGCGATGGAGCGCGTGCGCGGGCCGCCGGCCCCGACGCCGCCGGACAGGATCTTGGAGACCGGGCGACCGGTCAGCATCGCCTGCGGCTTCCAGTAGTTGGGATAGACCAGCATCGGCGAGCCATTGCCGAGGTCGAAGTGCATGAGCACCGGGGCCGCGCCTTCGATCGAGACGGGAATCGCGTGCAGGCCGCCGACATTGCTGACCGGAACGGCGACGGCGCCGGCCGGCGGCTGGTAGCTGGCCGGGTCGTGGAAGGTGATGGTCTTGCCGGCGAAGTCGAGCTGGACGGTCAGGACGTTGAGCACCTCCTTGCCGAGGATAGCCGGCAGCGGGCGGCCGATGCCGGCAGCGATCGGCGAGAGGTCCATGATCGCGACGGTGACGCCCTTCAGCTCCACTTCGCCGAGCTGCAGGGTGACGCCGCTGGCCAGCTCGGCGACGTCGCGCCCGCCGGTGCCGAGCGCGGCGACCAGGCCGTCGGGCTTGATGCCGAGCTTTTCGGCATAGGCCTTGTCGAGGACGGTGACCTCGGCCCCGCTGTCGAGCATGACCGGGGTGGCGACGCCGTTGACCTGGGCCGGGATGACGATGCGGTTGCCGAGGAAGAGCTCGAAGCCCAGCGGCGCGGTCGCTGCGCGGCCCTGCGGGAAGCTGTAGATCCGCCGCGAGTCCGGACGGGCGAAGGCGCTCGCGTCGGCGGCCGGGTCGATTTCGACCGAGGTCAGGGTGGTGGTCAGGGTCAGCGGCTCGCCCTCGGTGGTCTGGACTTGGCGGAAGGCCATGCGCACGCCTTCGACCATGCGCCAGTCGGCGTAGCGGGTGGTGGTGGGCACGCCCTCCTCGGTGCTGCGGTCGGCGAGCAGCGCGCCGCTGGCGCGGTCGAGCAGCAGCTCGTAGGCGCCGCCCGTGGTGAAGGCCACGCGCAGCACCTGCACGCGCTTGCCGTCGAAGGTCTCGTCCGGCGCGAGGGTGACCGCGCCGTGGGCGCCGTCGAAGGCGTCGTCGAAGGCGGCGAGCCGGCGGCGGGCGGCCTCTTGCGCGGCGACCTCGCCGGCGTCCTCGACCTGGCCGCTGAAGGTGACGGTCCAGCCGCCCTCGCCGATCAGGGCGCGGCGCATGTCGGCCGAGCCGACGGCGATGTGCTCTGCGAGCCGCCCCGGTTCGATGCGGCGCTCGAGCGTCCCCTGGTAGCGACCGTTGTCCATGGTCCCGCGCACGGCCAGCCCTTGAGCACTGGCGAACGGCGCGCCGCCGCGCCAGGCGACGTAGCGAGCCAGCGCGTCGGCGGCGGGATCGGCGTGAGCAACGGCCGGCGCGAGCAGGGCGATGACGGCGGCGGCGGCGAGCAGGGACTTCATGGTTGGGGCTCCTGAAACAGCACGGACATTTGCGCCGCCGAAACCACCCGCGTCCAATTAAGCTGCTGTAAGAGTTGGCATTTTCGTCCGCTTTCGTCGTACGAGCGGCCGGTTTCGTCGATCAGGCGCCGCGCGGGACGGTAGAGCCGGCGGCGCAGGGGGTGCTAAGGCGTCCGTTCCGACCACGGAGAGTTCGCATGCACGGGCCGACGTCGCACTTCTACTTCTCGCAGCGCCTGCGCCTGCACTATGTCGACTGGGGCAACGAGGGGGCGCCGCCGCTGCTGCTGGTGCACGGCGGGCGCGACCATTGCCGCAACTGGGACTGGGTCGCCGAGCGGCTGCGCGACCGCTATCACATCATCGCTCCTGACCTGCGCGGGCACGGCGACAGCGCCTGGGCGATCGGCGGCGGCTACGACATGAGCGCCTACCTCTACGACATCGCCCAGCTGGTGCATCAGAAGGCGATGGCGCCGGTGACGATCATTTCGCACTCGATGGGCGCGGGCATCTCTCTCAACTACTGCGGCGCCTTCCCCGACCAGGTGAAGAAGATCATCGCCATCGAGGGGCTGGGCCCCTCGCCCAAGGTGATGGCGCAGCAGGCCAAGAAGAGCGTCGATGCGCGGCTGCGCGGCTGGATCACCGAGCGGCGCGAGAACTCCGGCCGCGCGCCGCGCCGCTACGCCAGCCTGGACGAGGCGACGGCGCGGATGGCCGAGGAGAACCCGCACCTGTCGGCGCAGCAGGCCCGCCACCTGACCGTCTATGGCGCGCACCAGAACGAGGACGGCACCTTTTCCTGGAAGTTCGACAACCACGCCCGCTGGGGCGGGGTCGGCGGGCTGTCGCACGCCGACCAGCATCAGCTGTGGCGCAACATCACCTGCCCGGTGCTGTTGATGCGCGGTCTGGAGTCGTGGGCCTCGGACCCGGTCGAGGACGGGCGGATCGAGAACTTCGCCAACGCCCGGTTGGTCAATTTCGAGGGCGCCGGCCACTGGGTGCATCACGACAAGCTGGACGAATTCATGCGCGAGACCGAAGCTTTCCTCGCCGAGTGAGAGCCCGCCGATGCGCAAAGCCCCGCCTGCCGCCGACCCCGACGCCTATGTCGCCGCGCTGGAGGGCTGGCAGGGGCCGCTGGTCAGCGCTCTGCGCGCGGCGGTGCGCAGCGCGGCGGTCTTCGACGAGAGGGTCAAGTGGGGCCACCTGGTCTATTTCGCCAACGGCCCGGCGCTGCTGATCCGGGCCGAGGAGAGCCGGGTGATCCTCGGCTTCTGGCGCGGCAAGCGGCTGACCGGCCTGGAGCCGCGGCTCGAGACCGGCGGCAAGTACGAGATGGGCCGCATCGTGCTGCGGCAGGGCGAGACCCTCGCGCCGGAGACCGTCGCCGCCCTGGCCCGCGAGGCCCATCGGCTGAACCACGACGTCGGCGATCCGACCGCCCGCACGTGACCACTCTGGCGGGTTTGATGTAAGGGCTGCGCACCGCTGCGAGTGTCGGGCGGAGCTCGAGGCGTCGCATGCAGTCAGGTTCGCTGGGGAGTTGGTTCGGAGACGCCGGCGATCCCCAGGCGTCCTACGACGTGGCGGTGGTGACGCCGAGCGTGCTGCGCCCCGCGCTGCTGGTCAGCCTGGAGTCAGTGTTCCGCCAGGATCTGGACGGCCGCATCCAGGTGCTGATCGGGGTGGATGCGCCCAAACCCACGCCGCCGGCGCTGCTGGAGCTGCTCGCGCGGCGGCCGGCCAACATCTCCGTGCTGCTGCTCACCCTGCCCTACTCGACCTCGATCCGGCACGGCGGCGTGCACCGGGCGACGGACGGCGGGGCGCTGCGCTCGATCCTGACCTTCATGGCCGGCAGCCGGCACGTGGCCTATCTCGACGACGACAACAGCTGGGAGCCCGACCACCTGTCGAGCCTGCGCGGAGCGGTCGAGGGCAAGGCCTGGGCCTATTCGCTGCGCATGCTGGTCGACGAGGCCAGCGGCCGCGAGCTGGGGATCGACCGCTGGGACTCGGTGGGGCCCGACCGCGGCCGCTTCGCCGAACGCGGCGGCTTCGTCGATCCCAACTGCCTGATGATCGACAAGCTGTTCGCCCTGCCCACCCTGGCCCGGTGGTCGCAGGGACCGGGCATGCAGTCGGACCGGACGTTTTTCGACGGTATCCGCCGGGCCACGCACGGCCACGTGCCACGGCCGACCGCGCGCTATTCGGTGCGCCCGGACAATGACGTCTTCACCGCGTTCATGGCCCAGGGCGTCGAGTTCTAGCGCCGCAACGTCTTGCCATGGGTGACGGCCGAGCGGGCGTGGATCAGGTCGCTCCAGGTCCAGTCGCCGTCGCCGAGCGCGATGTGGGCGCCGCCCCCGCCGTCGCGCAGCGAGATCAGCACCAGGCCGCGCACCCGTTCAGCGCGGCAGGCCTCGGGCGCATAGGCGATCTCCCAGGTCATGATTTCGCGCACGGCGGCCAGACCACCGCCCTCCTCGCCCGGATGCACCACCCAGTCGCCGTTCCAGACCATCACCGGACGCCCGCGATGGGCGCTGGCCATCGCCGCCTGCACCCGACGGTCGCTGCGCAGCTTGGCCTGCAGCCAGCGGAGCATGTCGCACTCGCCGCCGCCGGCTCCGTCGCCCGATCCGGAGCCGGAACCGGCGCGGGCCGCGCCGGCGATCTGGGCGTCGGTCAGCTCGACCCCGGAGCCGACGCTGGCGGCCTCCACCCGGCTGGCCGGAACAGTCACCACCTCGGGCGGCGGCGGACGCGGGGTCGGCCGGCGCTTGGGCGGCGGCTTGGCGGGGGTGGGCTTGGGGGTCTCGACCGGCGCAGCGGCCGGGGCCGGCGAGGGTTCGGGATCGGGGGCCGGCGGCGAGAGCACCGGGATCGGCTTAGGGATCTCGACCAGCTGCACGACCATCGGCGGCGGTTCTGGCTCGATCGGTTCAGACGGGGCCAGGATCATCGGCAGCACGATCAGGCCATGCAGGACGACGCTGAGCGCCAGCACCACCGGCCGGCGGCGACGCATCAGCCAGCTGCGCAAGGCGAGCTCGGCCCGACCGATCGGGGGCAGGTCGTCGGTGATCTTCGCGCCCTCCCCTGGCGACTACCTCGTCCGAGCGGCGCAGCCGCGGCGAGCGCCCTGAATTGGGGGCGAAAGGGGCGGATTGTGGGCGGCCGCGAGGCGCCGAAAGGTCGCAGCTTGACCGTCAGAGCCGTCGACCGCGCGCCAGGCCGCCGACCACGCCCACGCAGATCAGGAACTGGCCGAAGTAATACAGGCCCCAGATCGCCAGCCCGACCCAGGCCGCGCCGGCCAACGGTCCGGCCCGCCCGAAGATCAGCAGGTCGGAGACCACGAACATCAGCGCGCCGAGACCGACCAGGGCGCGCGGGAAGCGGCTGGCCCAGGCGCAGGCCGCCATGATCGCCAGGCCCAGTGAGTAAAGCGCCGCCCCGCCGCCGAGCGCGCGGTCGCTCGGCAGAAAGTAGGCGGCGATCGCCGTGCCCGGCACCAGAACGGCGATCAGCAGCTTGTCGGCGAGCGTCAACCCGCGGCGGCGATTACGCAGATAGAGCCCGATGGCGACCAGGTGGCCGACCAGGAAGGCGATCGCCCCGACATTGAGGCCGTGGGTCTCGAGCAGCACGTCGCCGAGCGCCCCGAACGCCATCACCGCGCAGATCAGCCAGCCGTCCAGGCTGCGCGCACGCAGGCCGGCATAGACCGCCAGCAGCGCCACCCCGGCCCCCTTCCAGGTGGTCGCCGCCCATTCGGGGAAGCCGGCCAGGTTCCAGGAGGCGACATAGCTGACGCCCGCGATCACCGATGCGGCCAGCACCAGCCAGGCCAGCGGACTGTTCCGCTCCATGGTTTTGTCTCCCCCGTCTTGTTGACCGCAAGTCTAGCTTCGCCTTGGGCGCGTCGTCACCACCGGCGCGGTCCTCGCATGCGCAAAGTTCGTAAAGCCGCAGGCCGCCTGGGCTAGCCGTCGCCGACAAGCTCGACCTCGTCCCCCGCCCGCACGATCGCCTCGCCGTCGCGCAGGGTGCGGTGGGCGATGCCCTGGTCAGCCAGCCAGGCGGCGCTGACCTTCGCGGCGTCGGCTTCCGGGTGCTCGGAGGCGAAGTGCGGAACGATCACGAAGTCGACCAAGCCTAGGCCCACATAGATCGGGGCCGGGTCGTAGCCCTCGGCGATCGCGTCCGGCTCGTCCATCAGGTCAATGCCGCGCAGCGAGGCGCCGGCCACGCAGGCCCCGGCGCTCCAGCCCCCATAGGCGATGTCGTCGCGGGCCAGGCGCTCGGCGAGGATACGGTCGAGGCCGCTCTGGGCCATCGCCCGGCGCAGGAGGAAGCTGTTGCCCCCGACCGCCCAGACCAGGCCGACGCCGCCCAGCGCGCGGGCCAGCCCCGCCGGGTCGCCGAAATGGTCGCGCAGATCGAGCTCGAACGGGTCGAAGCCGTCGTCGGCGAGGTCGGCCAGCGGATCGTGGACGTTGCGCGCATAGGCCCGGCGCGACTCGTCGGGGATCAGGTCGAGGGCGTTGGACACCACCGCTACACGGGCGCCGCGTCCGGCCAGATCGACCAGCCGCCCGCGCGCGTTCCCGAACCGGTAGGAGGAGAGATAAAGGCGCATCGCCTCAGCGGGCCTTCATCGTTGCGAACTCGAACGGCACCAGGAAGCGGGCCTGGGCACCCTCCTTCGCCCCGGCCGCGAGGTCGGCCCCGATCCACCGCCGCTCGGCCATCCGCAGGGCCGCCGCGCCGAAGAAGACGCCCTTGGGGTTCTCTTCGACGACCGCGCAGCGATCCAGCGCGCCAAGCCGGCCGACGTCGCAGTCGATCACCGCCGAACCGGTCGTGCGTCGGGCGACGGCGATTTCGGGATAGTAGGGGCCGACGGGTCCCAGGCGTTGATAGGCCTTTGGGCTTTCAGTGAAGCGAACGGCCAGCGGGGCCGGCGTCTCGTCGGCGCGCGCTGCGACCGGCGCCATTGCGGCCAGCGCCGCCAAGACCGTCAACGTCTTCTGCATGAGGTTCCCGCCCTGTCGTTGCGGCCAAGCTAGACAACTGTCGGATGGACGTCGATCTGCGCTTTCACCGGCCGGCCGTCGCGCTAGGGTGCGCCGCATAAGGGCCTAGAGCCCACCGATTCATTAGGAACGAAACACCCCATGATGATCATCGATTTCGAATGCGACACCCCGACCAAGGAAGCGGTCGAGGACACGGTCCGGCTCATCAAGTCCGGACGCGGGTTCGACAAGGAAGGCTACGCCCAGCACATGGCGCCCGGCTGGGCCGCCCAGATCGGCATGAGCGTCGAGCAGTTCAACGAAGCCAAGGAGCGCGACGGGCTGACCAGCCTGGCGCTGAAGCTCTGCGAGGTCGACATGACCCGCGTCATGAGCCACGCCGACGTCATCGGCATGCTGGACACCGCCCAGGTCCGCTACGCCTGCATCGGCAACGCCGGCCGCCGGGCCAGCAACGAGGACGTCGCCAAGTTCGCGGCCGAATATCCCGACCGGCTGATCCCCTGGTTCCGCATCTGGGGCGATGAAGGCGAGGACGGCGTGGCGGCGCTGGAACGCGGCGTGCGCGAGTGGGGCTGCAAGGGCTTCGAGATCTCGTCCTATCGCGAGGAGCGCTACATCAACGATCCGGCCTACTGGCCCTTCCTGGCCAAGTGCGTCGAGCTGGACATCCCGGTGCGGATCACGGTCGGCCTGCACCTGCTGTCGGACCGGCCCTACGACTATGCCCACCCGAAGTACCTGGACGAGGTGGCGGTGCGGTTCCCGGAGCTGAAGATCGTCGCCGGGCTGACCGGCTGGCCGTGGGTGGACGAGGCCTGCGCCATCGCCTCGCGGCACAAGAACATCTACATCGACTTCGCCTGCAAGCGGGTGAAGCACCTGCTGGCGCCCGGCGCCGGCTATGAGGCGCTGATCTACTACGGAGCGCGCAACCTGCAGGACAAGATCATCTTCGCCACCGGCTGGGGCACCCAGATGGTGCCGCTGCACCAACTGGTCGCCGAAACCGACGAGCTGCCGCTGAAGCAGTCCGTCCGCGAGAAGTGGATGGGCGGCAACGCGGCCCGCGTGCTGGGTCTGGACCGCTGAGGCTGGTCCCTCTCCTGCTGGCGGCGGCGCTGATCGCGCCGTCCGCCGAGGCTGCGCCCCGGCTAACCGAGGCGCAGGCGCGGGCCTTCGCCCAGAAGCAGGAGGCGGCCTGGAACGCGCGCGACCTGGACAGCTATTTCGCCCTCTTTACCAAGGACGCGGTGTTCATCGACCAGACCCGCGACATCAAGAACGGCGGCATGATCCCGTATGGCCGCAGCGGCGTCGCCCAGGCCCGCGCCCAGGCGGCCAAGTTCCTGGCCGGAGCGACCTCGAGCGAACGGGGCGTGATCGACAAGGTCGAGATTGCGCGCGACGGCGCCAGCGCCAGGCTGATCGGGCGTGAGGTGACCACCATCCAGAGCAAGGGGCGCACGCGCCGGGCCTGCGCCGACACCGAGCAAACCCTGGTTCTGGTCGGCGGGCAGATCCGCTCCAAGGGCCAGACCGACACCATCACCCGCTGCCGCTAGCGACTAGCGGCCGGCCGTGCGTCCTCGATGCGGAAGCGGTCGTAGGCGGACGCCGGCGTGGTCTTGAGCGACTCCACCAGCCGCTCCATCGGACCCTGGCCCTCTCGGACGCCGCCGCGGGTCGGACGGTCGATGTCCACGATCAGCAGCAGCGACATCGACAGCAGCAGCAGCATGAAGGCCGCGGCCGCACGGCCACGGACGCCGACCAGCACGTAGCCGAGCACGCCGGCGGTGACGACCATGTAGATCACCAGGATGACGAACACCTCGGTCGGCACATGGACCGTACGCGCGGCCTTGCGCGAGGCGTCGAGGTCGATGAGGGCGTTCATGCTGTCGAGATAGGCCGACGAGAAGTCCAACCCCTTGATGCTCTGGAAGGCCGAGGAGGTGGCGGCCCAGAGCTCGACCACCAGCTGGTCGTTGCGGGCCAGCCGCTCGGGTTCGCGCTGGGCGTCGGTCTTGCCCAGGGCCAGGCGGTTCTCAGCGTACTCGACCAGCAGACCGCTGATCCGACTGCGGTGCGGCTCTTCCAGCAACTGGGTCCGCAGATAGGTCGTGCCGATGGTGTTGGCCTCGTCCAGCACCAGGCTTCGGCGGGTCTCGAAGCGGTCGACGGCCAGCGCGAAGGTGAAGCCCATCAAGAGCGCCAGCAGGCCCAGCACGCCTGAGACGACGTAGCCCTCGCCTTCGGCCTCTTCCTTGTCGTCCTTGCGGAACTCACGCCGGCGCTTCAGGACGACGCCGATCGCGACCGCCGCGATCATCAACAAGATCACGGCGCCGCCGAGGATCAGGATCGGCGCGCCGTCCACCCAAGCCTTGAGAACTTCCATGACCGCCTCCTGAAGCGGAGGCAGGATCGTGCGGCCAAGCCTGAGGGCCTATCGGGCGAAACCCGGAGACTGCGTGTCAGGCGACCGGGCCGTAACGAAATGCGGCGCCTCCGGGGGGAGGCGCCGCGGCCGGATCAACCGTAGACGAGGGCTGGTTCGTCGAGGTCCACCTTCGGCAGTTCGTCTTTTTCGCTCCAGTAGTCCTGGGTGTGACGCCACTCCGGCTTGTCGAGGCTCTTCGGCAGCAAGTGCATGCCGCGCATCAGGTAGCCGGGGTTGAAGTTCTCCGCGTCGATCCAGGGCTGCAGCTCGTCGGACTGATCCTCAGGCCGTAGGGCCGGCACGACCTTCTTGAAGCCCTTGTCCTGCATGTGGGCCAGCAGGCGGGCCACGAAGTCGCCCATCAGGTCGGCGCGCAGAGTCCAGGAAGCGCGGAAGTAACCGAACACCCAGGCCAGGTTCGGCACGCCGGTGAACATCATGCCGCGATAGGTGACGGTCTTGGACCAGTCGACCGGCTTGCCGTCGACCGCGAACGGGATGTCGCCCATGACGCTGAGGTCGAAGCCGGTGGCGCTGATGACGATGTCGGCCTTCAGCTCCTCGCCGGACTTCAGCAGGATGCCGTTCTCGGTGAAGCGCTCGATCTCGTCGGTGACGACCGAGGCCTTGCCCGACGCGATGCCGCGGAACAGGTCGCCGTCCGGGATGAAGGCGATGCGCTGGCGCCAGGGGCGGTAGCTGGGGGTGAAGTGCTTGTCGACGTCGAACTGGTCGCCCAGGAACATGCGCACGCCGGCCAGCAGCTCGGCCTTGACCGTCTCGCTCTCCTCGACCGCCCGCTTAGTGAAGGCGTCGCCGTCGAACAGGCGCTTGCGACGCACGATCTCGTGGACCCAGGTCTCGTCGATCTGCAGCTGGCGCAGGGTGTCGGCCAGTTCGTCGACGTTGCGGCCCGGCACGAAGTAGGTCGGCGAGCGCTGCAGCAGGGTGACGTGCGCGGTCTGGTCGGCGATGTTCGGCACCAGGGTCGCGGCGGTGGCGCCCGAACCGATGACGATGACGTTCTTGCCCTTCAAGTCGATGTCGTCGGGCCAGGTCTGGGGATGGACGATGCGGCCCTTGAAGTCCGACATGCCGTCCCACTGGGGCGTGTAGCCCTGGTCGTGCTTGTAGTAGCCCTGGCACATGAAGAGGAAGTTGGTGGTGAACTGCGCCGTGGTCCCGTCGGTGCGCGCCACGTCGACGGTCCACAGGTTGTCGGTGCTGGACCAGTTCGCGTCGACGATCTTATGGCCGTAGCGGATGTGGCGGCCGAGGTCGTTCTCGTCGATCACCTCGTTCATGTAGTTCAGGATTTCCTGGGCGGTGGCGATCGGCGCGCCGACCCAGGGCTTGAAGCGGTAGCCGAAGGTGTAGAGGTCGCTGTCCGAGCGGATGCCCGGATACTTGTGGGTCACCCAGGTGCCGCCGAAGGTGTCCTTGCTCTCCAGCACCACGAAGCTGGTCCCCGGACGCTGGGTCTGCAGGTGATAGGCCGCGCCGACGCCGGAAATCCCGGCCCCGACGATGAGCACGTCGAAGTGTTGGACGGCGGCGGAAGCCGGACGCTCGGCGATCATGTCGGTGGCGGTCATCTGTTTCCTTGCCCTGAGTGCGGACCGCTCGAAGGCGGCCTCTAACTTATCGCTGATAATGAACAAGCCACCGACACGGCGTCAAGCGCCTGCGTGACGCACGCCAAACCCATCTTTCGAAAACGAGGCTCCGTGGGGTCAGGCTTTCGCCGTCGTCAGCGCCAGGGCTAAGCTCATCGCCAATCAAGGGATCGAAAAAGGAAGAGCACCATGACCCAGGAACTGGCGGGCAAGACGGCGTTTGTGGCCGGGGGATCGAGCGGCATCAACCTGGGCATCGCCAAGCGGTTCGCCGCGGCCGGCGCCAAGGTGGCCATCATCAGCCGCAGCCCCGAAAAGATCGAGGCGGCCGCAAAGGAGGTCTCCGCTTTCGGCCCCTGCATCGGCATGGCCGCCGACGTGCGCGACTACGCGGCCATCGAGGCGGCGCTGAAGCGCACCCATGACGAGCTGGGCCCCATCGACATCGTGCTGTCGGGCGCAGCCGGCAACTTCGTGGCCCCGGCCCTGGGCATGAGCGCCAACGGCTTCAAGACCGTGGTCGACATCGACCTGATCGGCACCTTCAACGTGCTGCGCGCCTCGTTCGAGTTCCTGAACCGGCCGGGCGCGTCGCTGATCTCGATCACGGCGGGCCAGGCCGAGCGCGCCTCGATGTTCCAGGCGCACGTCTGCGCGGCGAAGGCCGGGATCAACATGCTGACCAAGTGCCTGGCCCTGGAGTGGGGGCCGGCCGGGGTGCGGGTCAACGCCATCTCGCCCGGTCCGATCGCCGACACCGAGGGCATGGCGCGCCTGGCCCCGACCCCGGAAGCTGAGGCCCGGGTCAACAGCCGCAACCCGATGCGGCGCTATGGCCAGAAGGACGAGATCGCCGACATGGCCATCTTCCTGTCCTCCGAGAAGGCCGCCTATGTGAACGGCGCGATCATCCCGGTCGACGGCGGCAGCGGGGCCGGCGACGCCAGCGGCAACGCCCTGGGCAACTACGCGGCGGTGTACTGACGAGCGCTCAAGGCAGGAAGCGCGGGACCCGCGCTTCCAACAGCCTGATCAAGACCGGATCCATGAACTCGTAGTCATCGGGGATGTCGAGGCAGACCACCCGGGCGCGCTTGAGTTGCGCCCGGAAGCGCCTGGCCAGCTTGGTCCGATGCACCTTCTCCATCACGAAGATGATGTCGGACTCGGCGACCATCTCGGCGGTGAGCGGCTCGACGGCGTCGTTGTTGAGGCCGGCCGAGCTGACCTCGATCCCTTCCCAAGCGGCGAACACCTGCTCGGCCGTCGGGCTGCGCAGCTTGTTCTGGCTGCAGACGAACAGGACCCGCTTCATGCGGGGGACGCCCCCGCCCGATCTTCGGACGGGCGATAGAACAGGCCGAGCTTGAAGCTCTCGGCGATGCGGCCAGCCCTGGCCTGCAGCACCTGGGCGATCTGCGGGACGTAGGTCTCGTCGGTCGCCTCCTTCCACAGCGCCAGCCAGCGGTCGAACATCGGCGGGGTGATCGGCTGGCGCATGTGCTTGGCCATCGGCCGGCCGGTGAAGCGCCCGACGCCCAGCAGGCCGGCGGCCCAGAACTGGGCGATGTGGTCGAGATGATGGTCCCAGTCGTCGATCGCGGCGTTGAAGACCGGGCCGATCAACTCGTCTTCGCGCGCGCGGCCGTAAAAGCGGCCGACCAGCTCGCGCAGGTTCTCGGGCGTCACTTGCGAATGCATGACCGCCAGATAGGGGGCCGGGCCCAGCGAGGGTAGTCCGGAAATGTCCTGGGGCCGCGAACGCGGCGGTTCAGCCGCCCACGATCTGAAGCGCGGCCGATCGAATTTCAATCTCGTTTGATATCAAACGACTGATCCGTACGGTTTTTTTGCGGGGCGGACAGCACGCGCTTGCACCGGGCCATGCGCAGGGCCGCCGATCCGAGGCCTTTCAAGGCCGAAACTTGCCGTTTCGGCGCCGGCCATAGGTCGCCCAAATCGCATTTCAAGAGGTCGCCCTCGGACTGTGACTGACCGGTCACACCACTCGCAGACCGGTGAAATACAAGGGCTTCAGCCATTGTGACAGCGCGACGACAGGCATAGCTGGGGTCCAGTGTTTCAAGCCCAAAAGGGGACAAGAACGTGAAGACCCAACTGATCGCGACGGCCGCCGCGGCCGCCTTTTTCGCGCTGACCGGCGCCGCCCAAGCCCAGACCGTCGGCCATGTCGGCGCCAACTATAGCCGCGCCGAAATCGACGCCGGCGCGCTCGGCGACACCGACGCCGACGTGTTCCAAGGCGAAGGCGCGGTGGCGTTCGACGTCGGCTCGTCGCTGCGCGGCGCCGTCGATGGTTCGGTGACGAACTTTGACGCCGACGGCGGCGACGCCACCACCTGGGCCGTGACCGGCCACCTGAACAAGACCTTCGAAGGCGGCCTGGCCGGCGGCTTCGTCGGCGTCAACAAGAGCGACGACGTGACCCTGTGGGCCGTCGGCGCCGAAGCCCAGTACAACGTCGCCCCGAAGACCACCCTCTACGGTCAAGTCGGCTACGGCCAATCGGACGACCTGGACGACGTCGACTTCTGGGCCGGCCGCGCCGAGCTGCGCTACTTCATCACCGACACCTTCAAGGTCCAAGGCACGGCCGGCTACACCAAGGCCGACGCCAAGGGCGGCGACCTCGACATCTGGAACATCGGCGCTGACGCCGAGTACCAGTTCGCGGGCACCCCGTGGAGCGTGACCGGCGCCTATGAGCACGGCGAAATGGACGACGCCGACCTGAAGGCCGACATCTTCAAGATCGGCCTGCGCTACACCTTCGGCGGCACCCTGCGTGACCGCGACCAAGCCGGCGCGTCGCTGGGTTCGACCACGAACCTGTTCGGCGGCACGCTGGGCCAGAGCGTGATCGCCGCCGCCGGCGCGTTCTAAGCTCAGACGCTCTAGATCGGACGCAAGGGCGCCCTCGGCTTCGGCCGGGGGCGCTTTCTTATGCGAGGTGCAGCGGCTCGACGCTGACGGTGTTCAGGCTGGCCTCGAAATCCATGAAGATGTCGATCAGCTCGTCGACCGCGATCCGCGGCAGTTGGCCGGCCGGGAAGCGGAAGCGCCAGAAGCTGGCCACGTGCTCGATCGCCGACAACCGTTCGCCCAGGCTGTTGAACATCGCCGGGGCGCGCAGCAGGAACTCGCGGAACGCCACCGGATCGCTGCGCTCGGTCATGGCCCCGTAGGCGGTGTCGTAGGCGGCCAGGGATTCCGTCACCGCCGTCGTCGCCGAGAAGATCCAGCCGCGCAGGTCCTTCTTGATGCGAGTGATGTAGACCCGGTCGTCGTGCTCCATCGGCCCGACCGGCCGGATGAGCGCGATCTCGTCGACCACCTTGCGGATACGCGGCAGCAGGTCGCGCAGCTGCCACTTGTAATAGAGAAACGCCTTCCAGCAGAACACGCCCTCGCGGAACTGCTGGGCGTCCATATTCATCACCCGGCGTAGCGGCTCGAGTTCGGCGCTGCCGGCGTCGGACAGCAGCTTGGACAGCAGCGTCGCCGACTTGGCCGCAAAGGCGTGACCCGAGCCGAACGACATCCGCACCAGCGGCTCGAGCTCCAGCCGCGCCGAGGCCGACATCCGCTCCACATCGCCGTCGGAGAGGTTGAAATAACAGGCGGCGGGCGTGAAGCCGTTGGTCTTCAGGCTCTCGCGCATCAGAAACGGATCAAGCGAAGGCAGATTGGCGATGATGTCGAGCACCAGCCGGTCGCGCGAGCCGCGCCGCAGATCGTCGGCGAAGGAGGCGGCGGCCACGTCCTCGAAATCACGCTGGCCCACGAACAGGAACCGCGCCCCGTAGCGCAGCTCGCGCTCGGCGATCGGCAGCAGGATCTTGGTCGCCGTCTGCACCGGATAGTCGAAGAGGTCGACCTCGCTGCCGCGGACCCGATGCTTGAGGATCATCGCCCGGTTCAGCAGCGCGTTGCGGAAGAACGGGTTCTCCTGATGCTCAGGCTTGCCGCCCTCGCGCTGGGCGATCTGCCAGAGATTGAGCACGCGGGACGTCGCGGCGCTTTTCCTCAGATACTCGAGGCTGCGATAGGTACGATCACGCGACACGGTTAATCTCCCAGACTCCGCGTCGTAGGATCGCCCGCGGTCCGCTTCAAGCCGCAATCAACAATTGCAACGATGCAAGCATCCAGTCGCCGAAAGCGGCGTGGTCAGACGCGAACGTCCAAGGCGCGGCCTTCTTCACGGCTCTCGAGCGGACGACTGGGCACGACCCGGGCCTCATCGGCGAAGCCGAGCTCCTGAAGGGTCTTAGCCAGATGCGTGGCCGCCAACTGCGTCATCGGCGCCGCGCGGGCCCAAAGCCCCTCTCCCAGAAAGTGAAACTCCACCTTGAACATCGGACGATCTTTCTAATCGCGACGTAGGGGAAGCTTGCGCCCGCATGGTTATCGAGAGGTTAAATATACGCAGGTTCCGCGAACTTCGTTCGCTGAACGCTTTCGGCGTAGCACGCAGGACACACCGCGAAAGGGGCCCGGCGCCCAGCCGAACCCCATGCAGCGCGCCGATCTCCCGGCGCGCTGACGACTGAACGTGATCGGCGCGCGAGGCGCCGTCAGGCCTGCTGGGTCGCGCCCAACGGCAGGGGCATCGGCGCGCCCGGCGGACGACCAATCCAGATCTGGCCGGAGCGGGCCATGACTTCGCCCGCGCCGTCGAACAGCGCCACGCCGGCGAAGTGCTTGCGGCCCTCGACCTCGCGGGCCCAGGCGACGACGACATATGTCTCGCCCGCCTTCGGCTTGCGCAGGACCTCGCCGGCCATGGTGCCGAGCAGGCCGACCGGCGAGCCGGACTTGATCCACCAGGCCATTGACCCGGAGCAGTCGAGCGCGCCCCAGGTCACTTCGTCGGGAATGTTCCCGTCGGCGTCGGCGAAGTTGGCGTGCGGGGTCCAGACACCCGCGCAATGACCGGCTGGTGCGCCGTCGATCTGGCCGACGAACACGCCCAGGCCCTCGCCGGCGTCGCGCTCGACGCAGCACGAGAAGCAGCCGCGGTGCAGAGAACGGGCCGCAAACGGCGAGGCGGCGGCGAACGCCTTGGCTTCCTCGACGGTAGGCGGCGCCGGCGGCGGATTGGGAATCTGGCTGTCATCGGCCGGACGGGCCGAGCCAAGCACCGCGCCCTCGGCGTTGACCAGCAGCACGCCATCGCCCTCGCCGGGCTGCAGCGTCACCGCAGTGTCGAGGGGCACGCCGGCGCGCAGCATCGCCACGCCGCGGCCGCCGACCGCGCTGGAAAGCACGCCGCAGATGTAGCCGCCATTGGCCGTGAAGGGAGGTCCCCGAAATTGGCGGGGAACGACGATCTCGCTCATCGAAATGATCTCAACTTTGAATCGGCAGTCGAAAGAATTCGGACATCATGGCCCAGGCGGCGGCGTCCTGGGAAGCATGACCCAAGGGAAATGTGCAGGAACCGCGACTGTGCTTTTGGGTTCAAGCTAGGGCGCGCCGAGCCGGACCGGGCGATTGCGCGCTGATTGAACCGCCGCAGGAGCCGTCATGAGCATCGACATGAACGACCGCGCCGCCGTCGAACATAAGCTGTGGGACGACATTGAGCGCCATCAGACCGGCATGCTGGGTCTGGCCGAAGAGCCGGCCCTGCAGCCAATGACCGCCTTCGTTGAACGCGGCGGCGAACGGCTATGGTTCTTTTGTCGCACCGACACCGAACTCGCGCGCCGCATCGGCCAGGGCCGTGAGGGCATGTTCGTGTTCCAGCAACGTGACCTGCAGGCGACGATAACCGGCCACATGAGCGTGCAGCACGACGCGGCCCGGATCGACAAGTACTGGAACGCCGTGGTCGCCGCCTGGCATCCGCAAGGCAAGTCCGATCCGCACCTGACTCTGATCTGTCTGGACGCGCGCGACGCCGAGGTCTGGTGTTCGCAGGCCGGCCCCGTCACCTTCGCCTGGGAGATCGCCATGGCGAACGCCAGGAAACATGAACCGCACCTGGGCGGACGGGCGAACCTGCACTTCCACTGAGACGCCGCCGCTTCCCGTCGAGGCGATGCGGTTTTACTTCCGCCCAACCTGACGCTTCCAAGAACGGCGGTCTATATTCGCCAGTTCTCGCCGGATATTCTGGCCCGGCGGCGCAAGAACGCAAAGTTGTGTCGTGTTCACGACAGTCATCAAGCAGCACTCGGACTAGGTTAATCCCAAGCCGTAAGGCGACGCTTGATTCTCCGCTGCGAAGGTCTCCGAGTTCAGTGCAAAATCGCTTACTCGCCGCACTGCCTCCGGAGGATTACGGGCTGGTGGCGCCGCACCTCACCCACATGGATCTGGAGCGGGCGCGCCTGTTGTACGAGCCAGGCGATCGCATCGACGTCGTCTACTTCCCCCACGACGGCGTGATCTCGATGATGACCTTGATGGAGAACGGCGCGGCGATCGAGAGCGCCACCATCGGCTGGGAGGGCGCCGTGGGACTATCTGCGGCGGCCGCCCCGCGCCACTCGCTGTCGCGGGCGATCGTGCAAACACCCTGCCGCTGTTCACGCATCGGCTCCAGCCAGTTGCACGATGCCTGGGCCAAGAGCCCGCGCATCCGCGAACTGGTCGATCGCCACGGCGAGGCGCTGCTGGCGCACACCACCCAGTCGGCGGCCTGCAACGCCCTGCATTCGGTCGAGGCGCGGTTCTGTCGCTGGCTGTTGACCTGCCACGACCGGATCTCGACCGACACCGTCGCCCTGACCCAGGAATTCCTGGCCGACATGCTGGGCGTGCAGCGCACCACGGTCACCGCCGCGGCCCGCAGCCTGCAGGAGAAGGGCTGGATCCGCTATCGCCGCGGCATCGTCGACATCGTCGACCGCGACGGCCTGCAGTCAGCGACCTGCGAGTGCTACGAGGCGGTGCGCCGGCAGTACGAACGGCTGGCGCCGCCGCGGCCCGCCGCCCGCACCTAGAGCGAGAACACCAGCTGCGCGCGGACCCCGTCGCGGGTTTCGAGCTTCAGCTCCCCGCGGACCTGGGCCGCCAGGCTGCGGACGAACCATAGGCCGAAGCGCTCGCGCCCGCCCGGCGAGGACGGGTCGAAGCCGCAGCCGTGGTCGCGGACCACCAGTTCGTAGCGCTCCCCCCCCTCGATCCGCGACAGGCTCACCTCGATCTGACCGGTCTGGCCCTCGGGGTAGGCGTGGGCCAGGGCGTTGGAGACCAGCTCGTGCACGATCAGCGCCAAGGTCGAGGCGGCCTGGTCGGGGGCGATGACCGGCTCCATAGCCACCACCACCTCGGTCGGACCGGCCGCCTGGCGGCGACGCCAGACCGGGGCCATTTCCAGCAGATACTCCTGGAAGTCGACGCCGGAGCCCCGGCGATGCCGCTCGAGCGCGCCGAGCGCGCCGATCGCATCGGCCATCCAGACCAGCTGACGGCGGGCCTCCGGCTCGGCCGTGCGCTGACCCCGCATCCGAGCGAGGGCGGAAATGAGCTGGAAGGTGTTGGCGGCGCGGTGGCGCATCTCCGCCGCTCGGACGTCGTCCTCGCCTTCGTCCGTCATGGTCTCGCTCGAAGCCCCACGTCGCCTCACCCCGAGATGAGTATATCCACCGCTGCGCACGCCGTTTCGGCGCTTCGCAACAGTTATCCCAGGGACTCAATCAGTATGAATCACAGTATGCGGCGCCCAGGCGCCACGAAAGCTGAATAATTCCCGCTTAGGTCGTGCAATTTGAGCGCGATTCTCAGCGTTCGGAAACCGACCAGGCCAGGGCAGCGGCGACACCCAGCGTAAAGCCAAGCTCGAACACCTGCTCGATCGCCCCCAGCACGTCCCCGGTGTAGCCGCCCAATAGCCGGCGCGCGACCAGGGCTAAGAGCAGGGCCAGCAATGCCCCGGCCGCCAATCCCTGGACCACGACGCCGGCCGGGGACAGCGCCAGCGGCAGGGCCGCGAAAGTCAGGGCGCTCAGCACCTCCCAGAAGCCGAGGTCGGACGGCGCGGGCTTCCACTTGCCGCCGTCGACGTCGCGGACATAGGCCAGCGAGCGCATGGCCAGCACCGCCGCGCCGCGGCCGCCGGCGTGGGCGGCGACCAGGGTCCAGGCGCCGAGCCCGGCGGGCAGGGTCGCCAGGGCCGCGACCTTGGTCGCCAGCACCAGGCCCAGGCCGATTGCGCCATAGGTCCCGATCCGGCTGTCCTTCATGATCTCCAGCCGCCGCTCGGGCGTGGAGCCGCCGCCCAGGCCGTCGGCGGTGTCGGCGAGGCCGTCCTCGTGGAATGCTCCGGTCAGCAGCACGCCGACGCCGATGGCGAGCAGGGCCGGCAGCGCACCGTTCCAGAGCTGCGAAGCGCCCCAAAACGTCGCCGCGCAGACCGCGCCAACCAGCAGGCCGACGAGCGGGAAATAGCGGGCGCTGCGCGAAATCCAGTCGAGCTCGAAACCGGGCAAGGCCGGCGTCGGCACGCGGGTCAGGAACTGCACCGCGCAGAGGAACAGCTGCAGCTGGCGGGCGGCGAAGCTCACAGGCGGCCGGCCAGCACGTCGTCGAGACTGGCGACCTCGCGCAGCATGGCCGCGGCGGCGCGCACCATCGGAAGGGCCAGCAGCGCGCCGGTCCCCTCGCCCAGGCGCATGGAGAGGTCGAGCAGCGGTTCGGCCTCGGCCGCCGCCAGCACGAGCGCGTGGCCCTTCTCGGCGGAACGGTGGGTGAAGATGCAGAAGCCGGCGCAGGCCGGGTCGAGGCGGATCGCCGCCAGGGCCGCGGTCGAAGCGATAAAGCCGTCGATCAGCACCGGCGTCCGCGCCGCCGCCGCGCCGAGGATCGCGCCGGCCATGGCGATGATCTCCAGCCCACCGAACTGGGCCAGCACCTCGCGCGGTTCGGCCGCGTCGCTGCGGGCGGCGGCCTGGCTGAGCACCGCGTGCTTGCGGGCCAGGCCCTCTGCGTCGTGGCCGGCGCCCAACCCGATGCACTCGGCCAGCGGCGCCGGGGCCAAGCGGTGCAGGATCAGGGCGGCGCTGGCGCTGTTGCCGATGCCCATTTCGCCCACCACCAGCACCTGCACGCCCTCAGCCTCGACGGCGTTGCGGGCGATGGCCGCGCCGCGGGACAGGGCGCGCTCGACCTCGTCGGGCGTCAGCGCCGGACCGTGCTGGGCGTTGCGCGTGCCCTTGCGGACCTTGGCGTCGATCAGGGCCGGATGCGGCGCCAGGTCGGCGTCGACGCCCGCGTCGACGACTATGACCTGGGCCCCGACGGCGCCGGCGAAGGCGTTGGCGCTGGCCTTGCCGGCCAGCAGGGTGGCGACCATCGCCGTGGTCACCGCCGACGGATAGGCCGAGACCCCGGACTCGTTGAGACCATGGTCGCCGGCGAACACCAGCAGCAGCGCCTTGTCGAAGCGCGGGTCGGGGCGGCCGGCGATCAGCGCCAGACGGACGGCGAGGTCCTCGATCTTGCCCAGGGCGCCGGGCGGCTTGGCCTTGCCATCGACGATCGCGCGGAAGGCGGCCTCCTGGCTGCGGTCGAGGGGAAGAACGGGGGTCATACGCGAGGCTCCAGGCCGGCGATGGCCGCCAGACGGGGGATGTCGAAGGACGACTGCAGCACGGCGGCGATCTCGTCCAGGGCCGCGTCCACCCTGGCTGTCTGGTCGAGGCCGTCGGACGCCGCGCCCAGCTGCGCCAGCAGGGCGGCGCGGGCCTCGGCGTGGTCGAACAGGCCGTGGACATAGGCGCCGGCGATACGCCCGTCGGCCGACTGCGCCCCCTCCCCCGCCCCATCCTCACGGATCAACAGCGGACGCTGGAGCGCCGGACCCGTGGTGCGGCCGACATGGATCTCATAGCCGGTGAACGGCGCGCCAGTGGCCAGGCGGCCAGCGGCTGGGCGCAGAACCTTGTCGCCGCTGAGCACGGTTTCGAGGTCGAGCAGGCCAAGGCCAGTGGCGGCGCCGGGCGGCCCCTCGACGCCGTTAGGGTCGGCGATGGTGCGTCCCAGCATCTGGAACCCGCCGCAGATTCCCAGCACCCGGCCGCCACGGCGGACGTGGGCGGCGAGATCGATGTCCCAGCCCTGGGCGCGCAGGAAAGCCAGGTCGGCGATGGTGGCCTTGGTTCCCGGCAGGATCACCAGGTCAGCGTCGCCCGGCAGCGGCGAGCCGGGCGGCACAAAGCCGAACTCGACCTCGGGCTCGGCCCGCAGCGGGTCGAAGTCGTCGAAGTTGGCGATGCGCGAGAACATCGGCGCGACGATCTTGACCTTGCGGCCCTGGCCGGCGGCGCGGCGGTCCAGCACCACGGCGTCTTCGGCCGGCAGGCGACGGGCGGCGGCAAACCACGGCGCCATGCCCAGGTCCGCCCAGCCGGTGCGCGCGGCGATGTCGGCGCGACCGTCGTCGAACAGGCTGGGATCACCTCTGAACTTGTTGATCAGGAAGCCGGCGATCATCTCGCGGTCCTCGCGCTCCAGCACCGCATGCGCGCCGACCAGGGCGGCGATGACATGGCCGCGGTCGATGTCGCCGACCAGCACCACCGGCACCTGGGCGGCGCGGGCGAAGCCCATGTTGGCGATATCACCGTCCCGCAGGTTGGTCTCGGCCGGACTGCCGGCGCCCTCGACGATGACCAGGTCGCTCTGCGCTTGGAGGTTTGCGAAGCTCTCCAGAACCACGTCCAGCAAGGCGGCCTTGCGCTCCTGATAGCCCCGCGCCTGCCAGGTCCCGGCCATCTGGCCGCGGACCACGAGCTGGGCGCCGACGTCGGACTGCGGCTTGAGCAGGACCGGGTTCATATCGACGGTGGCGGGGGTGCGGCAGGCGATGGCCTGGAGGGCTTGGGCGCGGCCGATCTCGCCACCGTCGACGGTCACCGCGGCGTTATTCGACATGTTTTGCGGCTTGAAGGGCCGCACTCGCAGGCCCTGGTTGGCGAACACCCGGCAGAGGCCGGCGACCAGCACCGACTTGCCGACGTCCGAGCCGCATCCCTGGATCATCAACGCGGCCAAGCAAGTCCTCCGAGAGCAAGCGCGACGGCGAGGATCGCGCAGGCGCGCAGATAGAGCCCAAGCCCCCGCCTGAGGTCCAGGGGCGACAGGCGCGGTCCTTCGCCGAAGGTCGGGCGGTCGTGGGCGACGCCGTCATAGCTGGCCGGGCCGCCGAGCTGAACGCCCAGCGCGCCGGCCATCGCCGCTTCGGGCCAGCCGGAGTTGGGCGAGGCGTGCTTTCCCGCATCGCGCAGCATGGTCCGCCAGCCGCGGCCGGCGACCAGGGCGATCAGCCCGCCGGCGATGCGGGCCGGGATCAGGTTCATCAGATCGTCGGCGCGCGCTGCAGCCCAGCCGAAGCAACGATAGGGCTCCTCGCGGTGGCCGATCATGCTGTCGGCGGTGTTGACCGCCTTGTAGGCGAAGAGGCCGGCGACACCGCCGACCAGGAACCAGAACAGCGGCGCGACGACCCCGTCGTTGAAGCTCTCGGCCAGGCTTTCCAGGGCGGCGGCGGCGACGCCTTCCTCATTCAGCGCCTCGGTGTCGCGCCCGACGATCATCGCCACCGCGGCGCGGGCGGCCGGCAGGTTGGCGCCAGGGTCCAGCGCCCGGCTCACCGCCGCCACGTGGTCGTAGAGGCTGCGAGCGGCGAGGCCGGTGAAGGCGAGCGCTATCGTCAGGATAACCGCCCAGCCGTGCAGGAACCTGTCGAGCAGGAGACCGGCGAGGCCCGCCGCGCCGGCGACCAGCATCAAGGTCAGCACGCCGGCGGCGCGGCGGCGCAGGTCGCCGCCGTGGTTGAGCGCAGCTTCCAGCCGGCGCAGGCCTGCGCCGATCCAGACCACCGGATGGGGCAGGCGCCGCGGATAGCCGAAGACGCCCTCGACCGCCGCGGCGGCGAGGACGACCCAAGGATCAGCCGCCACGCCCGACGATCTCGATCAGCGGCCCGCCCTGCCCTTCGACCACGCGGGCGCGCACGCCGTAGGCGCGGGCCATGACGTCTGGAGAGAGAGCCTGCGCGGGCGGCCCATCGGCCAGCACCTTACCCGCGGCCATGACGATGACACGGTCGGCGATCCGCGCGGCGAGCGACAGGTCGTGCAGGGTGACGATAACGCCCTTGCCCCGGTCGTGCGCCAGACTGCGGAACAGCTCGCCGGCGTCGAGCTGGTGGCCGGGATCAAGACCGGTCAGCGGCTCGTCGGCCAGCAGCCACTCGGGCTCTCCGGCCAGGGCGCGGGCGATCAGCACGCGGCCGCGCTCGCCCCCCGACAGGGTGGTGACGTCGCGGTCGGCCAGATCGACCACTCCGGCGGCGGCCATGGCCCGGTCGATGGCGGCCGCGTCCTCGATCGAGAGCCCGCTGGAGCCGATGAACGGCGTGCGGCCGAGCCCGACCAGGATCCGCGCCTCGACCGCCCAGGCGACCTCCTGGGTCTGCGGCAGCACGCCGATGCGGCGGGCGCGGGCGCGTGGGGCCATGGCCAGCACGTCGTCGCGGTCGAGTTCGACGCGGCCGGACTGGGGCCTGCGCAGCCCGGCCAGGCAGGCGAGCAGGGTCGACTTGCCCGCGCCGTTGGGGCCGAGGATGGCGGTCACCGTGCCGCTCTCGAGGGCGGCGGTGACGCCGTCCACCACCGGCCTGCCGCCGAGGCGGACCTGAACGTCCTGGGCTTGCAGGCGGCTCATGCGATCCTCCGGCGTAGGGACAGCAGCAGGGCGAAGAAGAACGGCCCGCCGAGCACGGCCATGGCGACGCCGAGCTTCACTTCGCCGGCCGCGGGGGTCAGGCGCACGGCGATGTCGGCGGCCAGCACCAGCACCGCGCCGCCGAGGGCGCTGGGCCACAGCAGGCCGCCGGGCTGGGCTCCGACCAGCGGCCGCAGCAGGTGCGGCACGATCAGGCCGACGAAGCCGATGACGCCGGTGACCGCGACGCTGGCCCCGGCGGTGAGCGCGACGCCGAGCGCCAACATCCAGCGGACGGCGGCCATGTTGACGCCCAGCGATCGGGCGCCGGTCTCCCCCAGGGTCAGGGCGTCCAGGCTGCGGCCGATCATGAGCAGCAGGCCGCAACCGACGACGATCAGCGGCAGGGCGGTCTGCACCTCGGGCATGCTGCGGTCGGCCAGCGAGCCCATCAGCCAGTTGACGATCTCGTTCACCGCCCAAGGGTTGGGCGCGAGGCTGAGCGCCAGGGCGACGCCGGCCCCGGCCATGGTCTGCAGGATCACGCCGGCCAGGACGAAGGTGACGATGCTGGAGGCGCGGCCCGACAGCGCCAGCAGCAGGAACACGGCGACCAGGGCGCCGAGCATGGCGAACGAGGTGATCACCCAGGGCTCGGCGGCGCCGGCGCCCAGATAGAGCGTCAGCACCGCGCCGAGCGCGCCCATTGACGACACGCCGAGCGCGCCGGGATCGGCCAGCGGGTTGCGGGTGTAGCCCTGCATGGCGGCGCCGGCCATGCCGAGCGCAGCGCCGACGGCGATGGCCAGGATGGTGCGCGGCAGGCGCAGCTCGAAGATGATCGACCAGCGCGGATCACCGGGGTTCAGCCAGTCGGACAGCGGCACCCAGACCCGGCCGGCGGCCATGCTGACCAGCGACAGCAGCACCAGCAGAATGCCGAGGACGAGGAGGGTCGTGCGGCGGCAGGTCATGCGGGGCATCCGCTAATTGCTCCCCCCTTGGGGGAGCTGTCAGCCGATCGGCTGACTGAGGGGGACTGGGGAGTCAGCAGGCCCCCTCCGTCTCGCGGCTGACGCCGCGATCCACCTCCCCCAAAGGGGGCGGAACTTTTGAGCATCATGCTCCCCTCCGCTTGGCGAGGGCGTCTTCACGGGCCTTGGCGAGCATCCGCGCGGTCTCGATCAGCACCGGGCCTCCGCAGAAGGTCAGCTGCTGGGGGAAGGTCGCACGGTGCATGCGGCTGGCGACCCGCGACAGCGCCGGATGGGTGAGGACGCGGTCGGCCCAGGTCGGGGCGCCGGGCTCGGCCTGCCCCGCCAGCAGGACGTCGGGGGGATCGGCGACCAGCAGCTCCAGCGGGATGTTGCCGGTGCGCTTGAGCCCGTAGCGGGCGGCGGCGTTGTCGAGGCCGCAGCGGCGCATCATCTCGTCCATCATCGTCCCCGGAGCGGTGGCGAAGCCGCCGGCCTGGTAGGTGATCGCGCTCAGTCGCGGCGTTCCCGGCCGCGGCGCGGCGGCCGCCAGCGCAGTGCGGACCTGGGCGATCACCGCCTCGCCGCGCTCGGGGCGATGCACCGCACGAGCCACCTGGCGGACCTGGTCGAGGCTTTCCTCGACGGTGTTGGGCACCGCAAACAGCTCGGCCGGAATGCCCAGGCGCTTCAGCGCCGCGCGGGTGGCGGGCGAGGAGTGGCGGCCGGTCAGCACCAGGTCGGGCCGCAGCGACAGCACCTCCTCGGCGCTTTCGTAGGTGAAGGGGTAGCTAGCGCCGGACGGCCCGATGCTCGAGGAAGTCGGCTCGTGCGAATAGTGGCTGATGGCGGCGATCTGGGCGCGGTCGGCCACATGGACGAGGATCACGTCCAGGCAGGGATTGAGCGAGACCACGCGCCGCGGCTCGCGCACAGGAGCAGCCGCGGAAAGGCCCACCGCGGCGCCCGCGACGAGCGCCGACCGCCGGGTGAGCATCCAGCTCAAAAGTCGATCCCGCGCTGGGCCTTGATGCCCTGCTCGAACGGATGCTTGACCAGGGTCATCTCGGTGACCAGGTCGGCGATGGCGAGCAACTCCGGCTTGGCGTTGCGGCCCGTGATCACGACGTGCTTGTCGCGCGGACGGACCATTAGGTCGGCGACCACCTGGTCGACGTCGAGATAGTCGTAGCGCAGGGCGATATTCAGCTCGTCGAGGATGACGAGATCCAACTCCGGATCGTTGAGCATCTCCAGCGAGGTCGCCCAGGCGGCCTGGGCGGCGGCGATGTCGCGGGCGCGGTCCTGGGTGTCCCAGGTGAACCCCTCGCCCATCACCTCGTAGCGGACGCTGTCGGGGAAGCGCTTGAAGAACTGGCGCTCGCCGGTGATCCACTTGCCCTTGATGTACTGGACGATCCCGACCTTCTGGTTCCAGCCGAGGGCGCGGGCGACCATGCCGAAGGCCGCCGTGGACTTGCCCTTGCCGTCGCCGGTGTGGACCAGCAGCAGGCCCGGAGCCTCATCGGTCTTTTCGGCCATCATCGCCTCGCGCTCGGCCTTGAGCGCCTGCATGGCCTGCTTGTGCTCTTCGTTCTTGCGGTCTTCGTCGCTCATCGGCGGGAACTCTCCAGGGCCGCCTTCAGGCGCGGCCAGTCCTTGGGTTTCGGCAGGCCGAACCTGAGCCAGGTCGGCTGATCGGGAAAGGGCCGCGTGAGCACCCCGCAGCGGGCGAGCTCGGCGAAGCGGCGTCCGGCATCGGGCGCCGCGGCCAGCCGGAACAGCGAGGTCCCGCCCAGCACCGCAAAGCCGCTCGCCACCAGCAGGGCGTCAAGGCGCGCAGCGTCCCGGGCGAGGCGCAGGCGCGTACGCTCGCGCCAGCCTTCGTCGGCGTAGGCGGCCAGGCCGGCGGCGATCGCCTCGGCGCCGACCGGCCAGTCGCCGAACTGGGCCCCGATGCGCGCGGCCAAGCCCGGCTCGGCGATCACGAAACCGAGCCGCACGCCCGGCAGACCGTAGAACTTGCCGAACGAACGCAGCACCACCGTGCGTGGGCCGGCGGCGGCGGCGGCGCTGAGCTGCGGCGCAGTCTCGACGAAGGCCTCGTCGACGATCAGCCAACGGTCGGCGAGATTCGGCGCGGAGACGATCGCCCCGTCCGGATTGTTCGGATTGACCAGCACCACCGCTTCGGCGGCGCTGGCGGCGATCTGGTCGGCGGCGATGGCTTTGACCTTGGCGCCGGCCAGCCGCCAGGCCTCGGCGTGGCCGCCATAGGTCGGCGAGACGATGGCGACCGAGCGGGCGCCAAGGATCCGCGGCAGCACGCGCAGCGCCGCCTCCGTCCCCGGCGTCGCCACCACCCGGTCGGGGTCGACCCCGAAGGCGCGGGCGGCGGCGGCTTCCAGCGCCCTCACCTCTTCAGGATCGGGCAGGCGGCGCAGCGCATCGGGTGTGGCCCGCGGCGCCGGATAGGCCCGCGGGTTGATCCCCGTCGACAGGTCGAGCCAAGGCGCGGGAGCGTCCGGGAACGCTTCCTTCGCCGCCGCCAGGCGGCCGCCGTGGCGGAGGAAGACCCCCGCGTCGAGGTCAGAAGCGGGCGCGGACACCGGCATAGACCCCACGGCCCGGCGAGCTGTAGTTGCGGATGGTTTCGTACTCGTCGTCGAAGGCGTTCTCGACGCGGCCGTAGAGCTCGAAGGTCTCGTTGACCGGGTACGAGGCGCGCAGGTCCAGCAGGGTGTAGGCCTGCAGGGTGTAGCTGTTGGCGGCGTTGTCGTAGCTCTTGCCGACATAGCGGATCGAACCGCCGAGGCTGGCCTTGTTCTCCCAGGTGTAGGTCGCCTGGATGTTGGCCTGATGCTCGGGCCGGCGGGCCAGGTGCTTGCCGCGGTTGGCGTTGCCGGCGGAGTCGTTCTCGGTGTCGGTCCAGGTGTAGTTGGCGCCGAGCGTCAGCGGGCCGAGATCGGCGGTCCCTTCCAGCTCCACCCCGTGCGCCTTGGTCTGGGCGGTGTTGGCGTAGTAGCCGAAGCGGCGCACGCCGTTCACGACGCACATCGGATCAGTGGTCGTGGCGGTGCAGGAGAAGTAGTCGATCTGGTTGTCGGTCTCGCGGTTGAAGTAGGTCGCGCGGACCAGGAAGCGATCGGCGAAGCGCTGCTCGATCCCGGCGTCCCAGCCGTCGGCCTCTTCGGCTTCCAGGGCCTGGTTCCCGTACTCCGAATAGAGCTGGTAGAGGGTCGGGGCCTTGAAGCCCTGGCCGAAGCTGGCGCGCAGCACGGTGTTTCCGTCGTTCAGCGACCAGGCCGCAGCCAGCTGGCCGAGGGTCGCGTCGCCGAAGGTGTCGTGGCTGTCGCGGCGCAGGCCGGCGGTCAGGGTCAGGCCGGTGATCACCTCGCCCTGGACCTGGGCGTAGATCCCGTCGATGCCGGCCTTGGCGCGGGTGGCCGGCGGGTTGGGCGCGAAGGCGCTGGGCGAGGCCGAGCGCATCGAGGAGTCCTCGGTCTCGCCGCCGAAGGTCGCGGTCCAGGCGTCGTTGATCGTCCAGACGCCCTGGTACTCCCAGCGCTTGTTCTCGCCGCGGGCGTCGAAGGTGGTGGTGGTCACCGCCTGATCCGGATTGGTGTTCTGGCGGTCGGTGCGCGTGTAGGCGTAGGCGATGCGGTTGGCGAGCGCGCCGCCGAACAGGTCGAAATTGACCCCGGCGTAGCCGACGAACTCCTCGGTCTCGCCGTACTCGCGGGTGTCGCCGAAGCTGTAGGTCGGCGGCGGGAAGCCGTCGAAGCCGTTGCGGCCCTTGGAGTAGACGCCGCGCAGGTCGAACGAGAGCGCGTCGGTGGCGGTGATCAGCGCCCGGCCGCTGACGCCGGTGTTCTCATAGCCGTCCTTCTCCTGGCCGAGGCGGTAGGACGAGACGCCATCGGTGTCGTAGCGGCCGGCGGCCAGACGCCAGGTCAGATGCTCGCCCTTGCCGCCCGCACCGGCGCGGAAATAGCTCGTGCCCATCGAGCCGCCCTCGGCGGAGAGGTCGGCCTCGAACGGCGTTTCGGCCTGGCGGGTGATGACGTTGACGACGCCGCCGATGGCCTGGCTGCCCCAGAGGGTCGATTGGGCGCCGCGCAGGACTTCGATGCGGCCGATGTCGCCGGCCAGCAGGTTGGCGAAGTTGTACCCGCCGCCCGTGGTCGAGGGGTCGTTGAGCTTGACGCCGTCGATGATCACCACGGTCTGGTCGGCCTCGGCCCCGCGGATGCGCACCGAGGTCGAGCCGCCGACGCCGCCGTTGCGCGCGAAGGAGACGCCGGGAAGGGTGGACAGCAGGGAGGAGACGTCGGCGGTCTGGGCGGCCTTGATCGCCGCGTCGTCGAGGACGCTGACGCTCTGGCCGACGCGATCGGCAGCCTGCGGGTTGCGGTTGGCGGTGACCACCAGTTCGCTGACGCTGGCGATGGCGACCGGCGCGGCGCTCTGGGCGAGCGCGCTGGTCGAGAGGCCGCAGAGCGCGGCGGTGGTGGCGAGTAGAATGGTCTTCATCGGGTTATCCCCCCTGACGCATGACGACATGACCCGCGCTTGCACGCAGGTCGACGGACGCCGTCTCTCGGGAAAACTCCCCGTTCGCGCGCTCCCACCGAGCGTACGAAGGACGACCGCGTCAGGCAGGTCTCCTGGCTCACGGGTCACAGCCTTTGCGCGCCGCCTTCCCAGACTTCCGTCCAGTGGCCTATGACGCGCGGGCTCGCCGCTTACAGTTGCGGGGGCAGCCCAGGTTTCACACCTGAGTTCCCTATTAATCCCCTCTCGGGGAACCTGTCGCGGGGCCTGCCTAGGCTCTGCCATGCGGAGCGTCAATCCAAATGAGCCTGACCTTCGTCCTCGGCGGCGCGCGTTCCGGCAAGACCAGCTACGCGCTGCGAGAGGCTTGGAACCATTCCGGAAAACGTCGGGTGATGGTCGCCACGGCCCAGGCCCACGACGCCGAGATGGCCGAGCGGATCGCCCGTCACCAGGCCGAACGGGGCGAGGGCTGGGTCACGGTGGAGGCGCCGCTGGAGCTGGCCGCGGCGGTCGCCGCCTTGGGCGCGGGCGACGTGGCGGTGGTCGACTGCCTGACCCTGTGGCTGACCAATCACCTGCTGGCCGACGCAGACCTGAGCCAGAAGGTCGCCGAGCTGGTCGCCGCGATGCAGGCCAGCCCGGCGGCGCTCTATGTCGTCTCCAACGAGGTCGGCCAGGGGATCGTGCCCGACAACGCCCTGGCCCGCCGGTTCCGCGACGAGGCGGGCTGGATGAACCAGGCGATGGCGGCGGCCGCCGACCGCGCCGTGCTGGTCAGCGCCGGATTGCCCCTGGTCCTCAAGGGTTGATACATTTTGCATCCAAAATATTGACCGTTTGAATTCACCCTCATAGGCTTGCCGAAACGCCCGGCAAGGGCGCAGGCCTGGGTGGAGCGCGATGGACGGACCGATCAGGATTCTGGTGCCGACAGGCTCGCTCGGGGCCGGCGCCAGCGAGAAGGAAGTCGCCTACGGCATCGCCCAGGGGGCGCGGGCGATCGCCACCGACGCCGGATCGACCGACAGCGGCGCGGCCTATCTGGCGCTCGGGATCTCGAAGAACAATCGCGGCTCGGTGAAGCGCGACCTGACGATCCTGATGCAGGCCGGGGCCGAGGCGAAGATCCCGCTGATCATCGGCACCTGCGGCCAGGCCGGCGGCGACCGCAACCTCGACTGGACGGCGGAAATCGTCGTCGAGGTGGCGCGTGAACTGGGGATCCGCCCGAAGATCGCCCTGCTCTATTCCGAGCAGGACAAGGCCGACCTGAAGGCGCGCAACGCGGCGGGCAAGATCTCGCCGCTGGCGCCGCTGGGACCGCTGGACGACGCCGACATCGACGCCTGCGAGCACATCGTCGCGGCGATGGGCCCTGAGCCCTACATGGCCGCGCTGCAGGCCGGGGCCGACATCGTGCTCGGCGGGCGCACCACCGACACTGCGGTGCTGGCTTGCTTCGCGCTGCTGCACGGCGCGCCGGCCGGGCCGGCCTGGCATGCGGCCAAGATCGCCGAGTGCGGGGCCCAGTGCACGGCGGTGCGCAACGGCGGCGCCGGGGTGCTGATCGGCATCGGCCCTGACGGCTTCGAGGTCGAGCCGCTGGCCGCCGACAACTGGTGCGATCCGGAGAGCGTCTCGGCGCACATGCTCTACGAGAACAGCGACCCGTTCCGGCTGACTGAGCCCGGCGGGGTGCTGGACGTGACCCAGGCGGTCTACACCCAGGCCTCGCCGCGGGCGGTGAAGGTGACCGGCTCGATCTGGGAGCCGCAACCCTACACGATGAAGCTGGAAGGCGCGGCGGCCAGCCGCTTCCAGACGGTGATGCTGATCGGCATCCAGGACCCCGACGTGCTGGCCGATATCGACGCCTTCCACGACCGGCTGCTGGCCGCGCTCCACCAGCGGGTCCACAAGACCATCGGGGCGGCGGCCGGCGACTTCCACATCTCGCTACGGCTCTACGGCTGGAACGCGGTGTCGGGCGACAAGCCGCCGGAGGGCACGCCGCCGCCGCGCGAGGTCGGGGTGCTGTTCGTGGCCACCGCCGACACCCAGGAGATGGCCTCGCAGATCGCCAAGGCCTGCAACCCCTACTTCTTCCATTTCCCGCTGGTGATGGACAAGGAATTGCCGAGCTACGGGTTCGCCTTCACGCCGGCCGACATCGACCGCGGGCCGGTGTTCGAGTTCAAGCTGAACCACGTGGTCCAGGTCGACGACCCGATGGAGCTGGTGCGCACCGCCTGGATCGACCTGCGCGACGAGGAGGCGGCCTGATGGCGAGGGTCAAGGACGTCTGCCGCCACGTGCGGTCCAAAAATGCGGGGCCGTTCTGGGTCACCATCGACTTCTTCTTCGACGGGCCTGAGAGCTTCGCCCGCTACGCCGACAGCCCGGTGCTGGGGCCGGAGCTGTTCGCGCGGCTGTTCGGGGCCGACCCGGCCCTGGTCAAGCGGTTCGCCGCGCCGAGCCTGAACGTCGTGAAGGTCTCCTATCCGCGGGCCGCGCCGCAGGGCGGCATGGTCGAGCGCGACATGCACGCTGGCCAGCAGTACGTGCGGCTGCTGGACGTCGAGCTGGACGCCGCATGATCCGGCGGGTCGTCGTCACCCAGCGGTTCTTCGACGACGCCGCCCGCGCCTATCTGGAAGAGAACGGCTGCGAGGTGGCGGTCGCCGACCTGCCGCCGGGCAAGGGCGACGGCGACTACACGCAGGCCGAACTGGAGGCGCTGCTGGCCGGGGCGGCCGGCTGGATCGTCGGCCATGCGCGGGTGACGCGGCCGCTGCTGGCGGCGCTGCCAGGCTTGCAGATCGTCTCGCGCCGCGGGGTCGGTTACGAGCGCGTCGACCTGGAGGCGGTGCGCGAGCTGGGCAAGGTGGCGGCGATCGCGGCCGGCGGCAACGACGCCTCGGTGGCCGATCATACGATCGCGCTGATGCTGGCGGTCGGCCGCCGGTTCCGCGAGTCCCAGGCCGCCATGCAGGCCGGGACCTGGTCGATCCTGACCGGCTCGGATCTCTACCGAAAGACCGTCGGCGTGGTCGGCGCCGGCCGCATCGGCCGCAGCGTCGTCCAGCGGCTGAGCGGCTTCGAGGCCCAGGTGCTGGTGCACAGCCCGCGCCGGGACGAGACCTGGGCACGCGCCGCCGGCGTCGCCTACGCCGACCTGCCGACCCTGCTGGCGCAGTCCGATTACCTGACCCTGCATGCGCCGCTGACGGCGGAGACGCGGTTCCTCATCGACGAACGGGCGCTGGCGGCGATGAAGCCCGGTGCGATCCTGATCAACACCGCCCGCGGCGGGCTGGTCGACGACCGCGCGCTGCTGGCGGCGCTGGAAAGCGGGCGGCTGGGCGGCGCGGGCCTCGACACTTTCATGAGCGAAAGCGATCCGGACTGGGCGGCGGTGACGCAGGCGCTGCTGGCGCGCGGCGACGTCGTCGCCAGTCCGCATGCGGCGGCCTCCTCGCGCGAGGGGCTGGAGCGCACCAACATGGTCGCTGCCCGCTCGGTCGTGGCGGTGCTGGACGGCGGCGATCCGGCGGCCGGATGCGTGGTGGCCGACGGCCGCTAGCGCAGCGCCGCGGCGATGGCCTGGCCGCAGGCCACCGTGCCCAACGGGCCGCCCAGGTCGCGGGTGCGCAGCTCCTGGCGGGCCAGCACCGTCTCGATCGCGCTCACCACCGCGGCGGCCGCCTCGTGCTCGCCGAGATGATCGAGCATCAGCGCCGCCGACCAGATTTGGCCCACCGGATTGGCCACCCCTTGCCCGGCGATGTCCGGGGCCGAGCCGTGCACCGGCTCGAACAGCGAGGGGAACTTGCGCTCGGGGTTGATGTTGGCGGCCGGGGCGATGCCGATGGTGCCGGTGCAGGCCGGGCCGAGGTCCGAGAGGATGTCTCCGAACAGGTTCGAAGCCACCACGACGTCGAACCAGTCCGGATGCTGCACGAAGTGCGCGGTCAGGATGTCGATGTGGTACTTGTCCCAGCGCACGTCGGGATAGCCCTGGGCCATGGCTTCGACCCGCTGGTCCCAGTAGGGCATGGTGATCGAGATGCCGTTCGACTTGGTGGCCGAGGTCAGGTGCTTCTTCTCGCGCCGCTGGGCCAGGTCGAAGGCGTACTTCAGCACCCGATCGACGCCGATCCGCGTCATCACGGTTTCCTGGACCACCACCTCGCGCTCGGTGCCCGGGAATATCGTTCCGCCGATCGAGGAGTACTCGCCCTCGGTGTTCTCGCGCACGACGTAGAAGTCGATGTCGCCGGGGCCGCGCCCGGCCAGCGGGCTGGGCACGCCGGGCATCAGCTTGACCGGCCGCAGGTTCACGTACTGATCGAACTCGCGCCGGAACTGGATCAGCGAGCCCCAGAGCGAGACGTGGTCGGGCACGCTTTCGGGCCAGCCGACCGCGCCGAAGAAGATCGCGTCATGGCCGCCGATCTGCTGCTTCCAGTCCTCGGGCATCATCGCGCCGTGCTGCAGGTAGTAGTCGCAGGACGCGAAGTCGAAGTGGTCGAACTCAAAGCGGCAGCCGTAGCGCGCCGAGACCGCCTCCAGCATCCGCAGGCCCTCAGGCAGGACCTCCTTGCCGATCCCGTCTCCCGGAATGACGGCGATGCGATGGGTGCGGCTCATGACTCCCTCAGGCGCAAGCGACTATGGACAGCGCCGATGCTATCGCCCAAAAGATTGGATGCAATAATTATATAAAATGGATGCCATTTACGGGCAGCCTCATCGAAGGGTGGCGATGGCGAGGATGCGGGTCTTGGTGCGCAGCACGTGGTCGCTCATCGCCCGTTCGGCGCCTTGCGCGTCGCCGGCGCGGATCAGGGCGAGGATCTTTTCGTGATCGGCCTGCATCTCGACGATGTGCGGCGGGGTGGTCGCCGGCAGCTGGCGGGCGCGGGCCGGCACGTGCGCGGCGATGGTCGGCGACACCCGCACCGGATCGCCGAACAGCGGATAGAGCAGCGTCATGCGGATGGCGCTGCGCAGGGCATGGTTGCGGGTCACCTGGTGGATCAGCCGGTGGAAGATCCGGTTGTACTCGTACCAGTCGCGCTCCAGCGCCTCGGACCAGTCGCCGCGCGTCGCGATGGCCTGCGAGCGGGCGGCGACGTCGGCGAGATAGGCCAGCTCCTCGTCGGTCCAGCCGCGGTCGACCGATAGGCGGCAGGCCAGTCCTTCGAGCGAGGCGCGCACGTCGATCGAATCGTAGACGTCGCCAAGAGTCACCGCCCGCACGGTGTAGCCGCGGTTGACGCTGTAGAGCACCAGCCCCTCGGCCGAGAGCACGGCGAGCGCGCTGCGGATCGGGGTGCGCGAGACCTCAAGCTGGGTCGCCAGGCCTTCGGCCCGCAGCCGCGTGCCCGGCGCGATCGCGCCCGTGACGATCATCTCGCGCAGCCGGGTCAGCACGGTGTGGGTGGCCGGCTCGGTGTTCTGGGGATCGGCCAGCGCCTCGACACCGCCCATCGTCTTGCCCGCCATGCCCCGCTCCGAGAATCTTCGATCGGCCCCACGGTGGGCGATCCCCCCGAGCGATACAATCACCGGGCCGCGCGCGTCCCGCCCTTTCCACGCGCCGCGGCGAGCGGCGCTCGAGCGACGGAGCTCAGCCGTGATCCCCCTCATGCACCCGGCCCTGCTCGGGCTGGCGATGGTCGTCGTGTTCATGACCCTGATCATGACCAAGAGGATGTCGGCGATCGCCGCGCTGCTGATCGTGCCGATCGTGTTCGGACTGCTGGCCGGCTCCGGACCGCAGCTCGGCGACATGATCATCAAGGGCGTGCTGCAGGTGGCCCCGACAGCGCTGATGCTGGCCTTCGCGGTGCTCTACTTCGCGATCATGATGGACGCTGGGCTGTTCGATCCGCTGGTGCGGAAGGTGCTGGCCACGGTCGGCGAGGACCCGGTTCGGATCAGCCTCGGCACCGCGGTGCTAGCGGCCACGGTCTCGCTCGACGGCGACGGCACGACCACCGCCCTGATCGTGATCAGCGCCATGCTGCCGGTCTATCGACGGGTGGGGATGAACCCGCTGATCCTGGCCACCCTGCTCGGCCTGACCAACTCGCTGATGAACTTCGTGCCCTGGGGCGGGCCGTCGGCCAGGGCCGCAGCGGCGGTGCACGCCGAGCTCGCCGACGTCTTCCTGCCGCTGCTGCCGGCGATGATCGCCGGGCTGGCGGCGACCTTCGTGCTGGCCTGGCTGTTCGGCCGCGCCGAGCGCCGGCGGCTGACCTGGACGCCCACGGCCGACGCCTCGCCCGCCCCCGCGTTCGCGAGCGCTGACCCGACGCTGGCGGAGATCCGCCGCCCGCGACTGTTCTGGCTCAACCTCGCCCTGACCGCAGGCCTGGTGGCCGGGATGATCCTCGGCCTCGCGCCGTTGCCGGTGCTGATGATGGGGGCCTTCGCCATCGCCGTGACGCTCAATTATCCGCGGCTGGCCGAGCAGCGGGCGCGGATCGCGGCGCATGCGGAGAACGTGGTCAACGTGGTGGTGCTGATCTTCGCGGCCGGAGCCTTCACCGGCATCCTGAACGGCGCGGGCATGGCCGACGCCATGGCCCAGGCGGCGCTGTCGGTCATCCCGCCCAGCGTGGGTCCCTTCCTGGCGCCGATCACCGCCCTGGCCAGCATGCCGCTGACCTTCGTGATGTCGAACGACGCTTACTACTTCGGAGTCGTGCCGGTGATCGCGGCGACCGCCGCCAACTTTGGCATTCCGCCCGAGGAGATCGCCCGCGCCTCGCTGATCGGCCAGCCGGTGCACGCGCTCAGCCCGCTGCTGGCCCCGATCTACCTGGCCTGCGGCCTGCTCGGCGTCGACGTCGCCGACGCGCAGCGCTTTGCGCTGAAATGGGCGGTGTTGATCTGCCTGGTGGTCCTGGCCGCGGCGATGGCGACGGGAGCCGTGCCGCTGGCGGCCTAGGCGGTACGACGATGCAAGGCACGGGAGGGGATGTTGGGATTGCGGTCGTTAGTGGCGGCTGCAAGATTTGAAATCAGCGGCCGGCGCAGAAATCGCCATGCGTTCCAGATCTCACCTTATCGAGCGGCTCCATGTCGATATTGCACATTGCGACGACCGCACTGATCGCAGGCATTGCGCTGGTGCTCGCCGGTGTCTGGGCGTTCCAGAACTATGGCGTCTATCGCTTCAGCCGCAGCGACGCGCCGCCGCCCGCTGACGGCGTGAGATCCGTTCAATTTCGCTCCAGCGACGGCCAGATGATCGGAGCGAGATTGGCCATGCCCGAACCGGGCAAGCCCGTGATCATGAGCTTCTATGGCAATGGCGCTGACGTAGACTCGTCGTTTGCGCGGCTCAGGCCGTTGCGCGATCGGGGCTTCGGGATAGCCATGATGGAGTATCGTGGTTCCGGCGCCACCGCCGGCAAATCGAGCGAGATGAACTTCGCCCGCGACGCGCTCGCCTTTTACGACCAGCTCGACGACCTGATGGGGCCGCCGGCGAACCGTCGCGTTCTGCATGGCTTTAGCCTGGGCGCCGGCGTCGGCAGCCGACTTGCGGCGGCTCGACCGTTCTCGGCCGTCGTATTCGAAGCCTCGCCCTATCGCACCTGCCTCTACTATCAGGACGCCTTCAAGGGCTTCCCGTTCTGCCAGGTGATGTGGGCTGAACGGTACGACATCGTCGACCACGTGCAGGCCATCAGCGCCCCCAAGCTCTTCGTTCACGGCGCACTGGACGAGGCCTTGCCGGTCGCGCGGGCCCGCCAGCTATTCCAAGAGGCTCCAGGTCCCAAGGAGTACCTGGAGATCCCCGAGGGCCATCATGCCGATCTCGCCAAGTTCGAATTGGCCGAGGCGATGGCTGCGTTCATCACCAGGTCCGTACCGCCCTCGTCCTGAGGCGTGATGCGGCTTTCGATCATCTTGGCCAGCAGACGGACATTCTGGTCCTTCAGCATTCCCATATGGTCGCCATCGACCCACGGCGTTTCGACCGTAGAGGGATTGGATACCGTCCCCCAGCCCAGGGTCGGGTCGAGCTCAAGGGCTCGGCGCGCCAGCAGCCGCAACGGCCGAGTGCGGAACAGCGTAACGGGCGCACTGATCTTGCCGCCTTCGTACTTGCGGGCCGCCGCCATCCAGATGTCCTGCATCACCTGATAGCGCGAGTGGGACAGGCTCGAGTTCTCGACGAAGCGGAGCCTGCGCCCGCGCATGATCCTGGTGCGCACGGCCTTGGCGCGCCGCTCGAAGAACAACGGCAGGCCCTCGATCCGCAGCAGCTGGAACTCGTCGAGAAGCCACTCGCCCACGCCCAGTTTGACGGGCGGCCGGAATTCCTTGGCGAAGCCTGGCGCATAGGTGTCGAGCACGAACAGCCGGTCGACCTTCTCCCCCGCCATCTCCAGCTGACGAGCCATCTCGAAGGCCGTGAACGACCCGCCCGAATAGCCAGCCAACAGATACGGCCCGGTCGGCTGGTGCTGCCGCATGTAGCGGATGTTCGCGGCGGCCATCTCCTCGATGGTCTCGTAGGGCGTGTGGCCAAGCACCCCACGCGTCTGGAAGCCCACCACCGCGCGGTGGAGACCAAGCTGCGCGCCCAGCTCCATCAGGTTGTTGACGTTGCCGCCGACGCCGCCGGCGATGAACAGCGGGCGTTCGTCGCGATCGGGTCCGGGGTGGATGACGGCGCTGGTGTCCCACTCCGCGTTGGGGTTGGTTTCGGTCGGCGCCGCCGGGATGGACGTTTCCAGCAGCTCGGCGAGCTCGCGGAGCGTCTGGTTGCTGAACAGGGTCGAGATCGGCAAGTCGTGGCCGAACTCGCTGCGGATACGGTCGAACAGCCGCACGGCCAGCAGCGAGTGCCCGCCCATTTGGAAGAAGTTGGTATGGGCCGAGGTCACCTTCACGCCGAGGACGGCGGACCAGATATCGGCCAGCCGCGTCTCGCCCTCGCCGCGCAGCGCGGCGTCCGCGGCCTCGTCTGCGCCCTTGCCGCGCAGAGCCGGCAACGCGCGCCGGTCCGGCTTGCCGTTGGCGTTGAGCGGAATGTCGTCCACGGCCACGAAGAAGGACGGTATGGCGAAGTCCGGAAGGCGCGAGGCCAGGAAGCCGCGCAGTTCGGCGGCTAGCGGCGCGGTCCCCTGCGTCACGAAGTAGGCGGCCAGCACCTTGTCGGATTGGCCTTGCGGCACGGAGGCGGCCGCGACGGACTGTCGAATGGCCGGGTGGGCGTCGAGCGCTTGTTCGATCTCAGTCAGTTCGACGCGGTAGCCGCGGATCTTCACCTGCGTATCGGCCCGCCCGAAGAAGCGCAGCACACCATCGCCAGGGTTCAATGCGAGGTCGCCCGAACGGTAGAGCTTCAACGACGGGTCCCAGGGCGCGGCGACGAACTTCTCCGCCGTCAGCTCCGGACGGTTCCAGTAACCCAAGGCGAGGCCGCGTCCCGCGATGCACAGCTCGCCGATGACGCCATCGGGAACCGGGTTCAGGTTCTCGTCGAGGATGTAGATCTGCGTGCCAGGAATGGCGCGCCCGATGGGCAGCGGCATGCCGCGCGACAGATCGGCCTGGGTGACCTTGTGGGCGTTGGTGACGTTGCTTTCCGTCGGTCCGTAGCCGTCGATGACCGTGACCTTCGGACAGGCGGCCATGACGCGCCCGACATGCGCGGGCGAGACCACGTCGCCGCCGACGACGACCTGCTTCACGCTGGCGAAAGTCTGTGGCCGAAGGTCAGCGACGGCATGGAACAGGCCGGAGGTCAGCCAGAGCGTGTTCACGCCGTGGCTCTGGATCGCGTCGGCAAGCTGGGAGATGGAGAGCGCACCATCCGGCGGCACCACCAGCGTGCCGCCATGCAGCAGCGATGCGAACAGGTCGATAATCGACGTATCGAATGCGAACGCCGAAGAATGCAGCGTGACGGTCTCGTCCGTCATCTCCAGCCAATCGGTGTCGCGGAGCATCCGGATGATCGACCGATGCGGCAGCACGACGCCCTTCGGCACTCCGGTCGTGCCGGAGGTGAACATCACATAGGCGATAGACTCCGCGTTGATCTCGACGACGGGCGCGGCGGCGGGCGCCTGCGGGAAGTCCCCCCAATGGACGATGCGCACGCCCTCTTGCGCAGCTGGCGGGCAGTCGCCGAGCAGGACGTTGACGCCCGTGTCGCGGGCCATGAAGCGCAGCCGGTCCTCCGGCAGGCTCGCATCGAAGGGCACATAGCCGGCCCCGGCCTTCATGACGCCCAGCACCGCAACCATCAGCGACAGCGAGCGGTGGGATGAAATCCCAACCAGCTGGCCGGGCCGAACGCCCGAGGCGACCAGCATCGCGGCCAGCGCGTCGGACCGCTGGTCAAGCTCGGCGTACGTCATCGTCTGATCGCCGAAGCGCACGGCGACCTTGCTGGAGTACCTGCCCGCGACGGTGCGGAAGACTTCGGTGACCGTCTGCGGCCCTGCGGCTCCGGGGTCAGCATGCGAGCCGCTGGCGGGACCGATCTCGCGACCGTGCGACAGCAGGGAGGCGATGGGCCGGGTCATCGCATCCGGCGTCTCGGCGATGGCGCGAAGCAGCCGCAGCAGGTTGTCCGCATGAAGCCGGATGGTGGCTTCGTGGAAGAGGTCGGTCTTGTAGTTCCAGGTCAGCTCCACGCGGCCGGGCGCATCGAACTGGTTGAAGAACAGATCGAAGAACTCGTGCCCGGTCGAATTGACTTCGATGCGGGCGACAGCAGCGCCGAGCGTGAGGCTCTCCAAGTCGGCCAGGCCGTCGATGTTGACCACGACCGGCGCGAGCAGATGGCGCGCTGAGGTCCGCGGGGCCTGCAGGTCCCGCACCAACGCGCCGTGGGTGTAGTTCTGGTGCTCGACCGCGTCGAGCATGTCCCGGCGCGCCTGGCTCAGCAGGTCGCGCAGCGAAGCGTCGCGGCTGATCGTGGCGCGGACCGGGAGGAAGCTGACGCCGTGCGCGACGACGTCTTCCAGGCCGTATGAGACCTGTCCCGCAACGGGCACCCCGACGGTCACGTCAGGCGCACCCGCCATCAGCGACAGGTAGTAGCGGAAGCTGGCGAAGATCAGGTTGCGCAGCGGCGTATCGGCTCGTTGCGCGACGCCGCGCAGCGCTGCTTCCAAATCGCCGTCGAGCCGCGTGACGACACGCGCGGCCGCGGTCGTCGGCATGGCCGGATGCGGCTTGTCGAAGGTCAGGTCCATGACCGGCAGCGCGCCGGAGTACTTCTCCAGCCAGAACCGGCGATGGGTCTCGGCCTCGGCCGAACCGCGCCATTGCGCCTCGGCCTCGACCAGGTCGCTGATGCCTTGTGCTGGCGGCAGCTCGGCGGGCGCGCCTTGCAGCGCGGCCGTGTAGAGCGCCGCGAGGTCGCTCATGAGAACGCCGGCCGACCAGCCGTCGCAGACCATGTGGTGCACGATCAGCACGAGCTCGGCCCGGCCCTGCGGCAGGCGCAACGAAAGGACGCGCAGCAGAGGGCCGTTCGACAGGTCGAACGGCGCGCCGGCCGCCTCGCGCATCAGCGCATCGCGCTGCGCCTCAGCCTGTTTCGCGTCCAGACCTGACATGTCGTGCTCACTGAGGTCGAAGCCGCCTGGCGGCCCGACGGTCAGCGTCGCGCCGTCGAGATCGAAGGACGCACGCAGAACCTCGTGCCGGTCGACCAGCCCCTCGAGCGCCGTGCGGAGGGCGGCGGGCTCGATGGCGCCGGCCACGTGCATGGAGAAGGATAGGTTGTAGGCGATCAGCATCGAGCGATCGACGAGGATGCTGCCGGCGATCTCACGCTGGCCTTCGGTCATCCCGATGACGCGCGGCTCCAGACTGCGCATCCGAACGGGCGAGGTCGGAGCCTTCGCAGCGGCCGGCTGCGCAGCGGCCGCGCCGGCCCCCAGCAGGGTGGCGAAGGCTTCGAGACGGGGCCCCTCGAACAGCTTGCCGAGCGGGATCGATGCGCCGAAGTCCTTGCGCACCCGCGCGATCATCCGCACCGCATTGAGCGAATGGCCGCCGAGCGCGAAGAAGTCGTCCTCGGGCGCAATGCCGGAGACACCGAGGATATCGCTCCAGATGGCGGCCAGCCGCGCGGTCACCGGGTCGGCGATCTGCTGCTCGGGCCGGTTCTGGCTGCGAGGCTTGCCGGCGTCCGGGGGCTCGAGCATGGCGAGCCGGATGAGGTCGACCGACACCGGCGAGACCACCACCTGGCGCCCCGCATGGCCGAACACCCGGGCGAACAGCTCAGGCGCCTCCAAGCGCCGGATCCCCGTGGAGAGCAGCTGGTTGCTGAGGCTCTGGCGCGGCTGCGCCGTCATCAGCCCGCCCGCGGCGACGGCGCGGAGGGCGAAATCGTCCAGCTGCACCAGCACATTGCCGTCCACGTCGCAGATGGCGACCTTGAACGACGCAAACCGACCCGGCTGGCTGGCGGTCAGTTCGGCATGAGCGACGATGCGATCGGTCAGCGGCCCGAAGACCTGCATCCGCCCGGCCGACATCGGCGCGTAGAGGCTTCCGCTGCGGGGCACGAGCGCCAGGCCGATCGTCGCCGCCATGTCCAGCAGCGCCGGATGCATCGGGTGTCCGGCAAGGTCGCCGTGGAAGGCCTGGTCCAGCGCGAACTCGCCGACGACGCGGCTCTGCGCCACCCGGATGTCGCCCACGCAACTCCAACGAGGCCCGAAGCCGACCAGCCGGCTCTGCACGGGCTGGCCGCTCATGGCGGAAACCGGCCAGTCGCCAACGCTCAGCGGTCCCGGGCGGGCGCTGGGAGCGTCGAGCGCGACGATGCGCGCGCGCATATGCTCGACAGGATCTGCAGTCTTTCCGGCGCGGCTTTCGATCACCAGCTCATAGCCGTCGGACGCGGGCGCCAGCCGCATCGCGACGCGGCGCGGCATGCGCTCGAAGGTCATGGCGGCGGTGAATTGCAGCGCATCAAGCACGAACGGCCGCTGCGCCATCACCGCGCAGGCCGCGGCGTGCGCAAGCTCCATGCAGGCCGCCCCCGGCAGAACCGGGACGCCGTCCACGACATGTTCGGCGACCCGCCAATCCGTTTGCGGGTCAATGACGGTTTCGAACCCGATTGAGCCGTCCACGTCGTCCTTGCGGACGCCGAGCAGCCCATCGCCGCCCACGACTGAGCCTGCGCCATAGGCCTGCGCAGCCATGCCGACGTCGCGCCAGGCCCCCCACGCGATGGAGAAGCCGTCCTTGCGACTGGCCGCGATGGCTTCCAGCGCGGCGTTGGCGCCCGCATAGGACGTCTGCCCCACGCCGCCCAACAGAACCGAGGTCGAGGAGATGACTGCAAAGAAATCGAGTGTTCCGTCCGGGTAGCGCCGGGCCAAGGTGCGCGCGCCCGTCAGCTTCGGCTCCATGACGGCCAGCGCGGCTTCGAGCGGCTGGAGCGCCAGCGGCGCATCGTCCAAAACGCCGGCCGCATGGATGACGCCGTTCAAGGCCCCGAAGCGTTCGGCGACGGCGTCCAAGGCCGTCGTGGTCGCGGCAGGATCGGAGAGATCGGCCTGGACGAACGCGACCTCGCCGCCGTGCGCCTCGATTTCAGTGCGGAGGACAACGTCTTCGCCGGTGCTGCGCGACAGCAAGATCAGCCGCGCCTGGCACGTCTCCGCCAGCCACCGCGCCATCTCGCGGCCGATGCCGCCGGCCCCGCCGGTGATCAGATAGACGCCGTTCTTTCTCAGACGCTGCGGCAGATCCCGCGGATCGACGGAAGGGACGGACTTGCGCGAGCGCACGAAGCGGCTCGTGCGCAGCGCCACATGATCGGCCTCGTTGGGGCCGACGGCTTCGGCCAGCAGGGCGTCGAGGTCGGAGCCCTCGCCGAAGTCGACCAACACCGAGGTCAGGCCTGGAACTTCGCGCGGGGCGACCCGAACCGGGCCGAGCAGCGCGTTGGCCTGCGGATTGGCCACCGGCTCGCCCGCGACGCTCGCCGTGCCTTGAACCACCAACGTCAGGTGCGTCGCATGATCGGCGTCCGCCTGTTGCAGCAGGCGGGCGAGGAGATAGGCGCCGGAAAACGCCTTGCCAGTGAGACCAAGGTCGGCGCCCCACAGGTAGAGGATGCGGGCCGGAACGGCCTGCAGCGCATCGGCCAGCGCGTCAAAGTCGTCCTGCGCATCGGGACGCACGGTGAAGCCATGAGCGCTTTGGCCAAAGCCCACGCCGGCGCGGACCGTGACGATGCGCGCGCCGTCCACGCCGAGCCGCGCCAACACCGCCTCGGAGAGCGCGTCGTCGCCCGCGAAAACCAGCCAGTCGCCGTCCAACCGCGGCGCTGGGGCGTGACGCGCCTGCTCGGTCCAACCGAGTTCCTCAAACCATTGCTCAAGGTCCGGCTTGCGCACGAGTTCGGGCGCTTCCTCGACGCCGGCGCCGACCAAGCCGCGGCCCGGCTCGACCCAGTGCCGCTCTTTCGCGAAGGCGTAGGTCGGCAGCGAAACGCGCGCGCCCTCGGCCGCGACAGCCCGCGACCAGTCCACATCGACGCCATTGGCCCAAACCCCGCCCAGCGCGGCGAGCACAACGCCAGTTTCGTCGCTGGTGTCGCGCGCCCGCGGCGAGGAGTAGAGCACGGCTCGGGGTGGAACCGGCGCATCGCAGGCTTCCAACAGAGGGCCTAGCGTCTGCCCTGGTCCGACCTCGATGACGATGCACGGGTCGCCGTCCAGAACCGTGCGCGCCGCATCGGCGAAACGCACAGTGTTGCGCAGGTGCTGCACCCAGTACTCGGCGGAGCACAGATCATCGCCCTTGGCCCAACCGCCGCGCATCGACGAGGCGATCGGCAAGGACGGCGCGTCGAAAGTCACCCCCGCGAACCCGGCGCGGAACGGCTCCAACTGGCCGTCCAGCTGCCGCGAATGCGCCGCGACCTCGATGTGGATACGTCGCGCTTCGATACCGGCCGTCGCCAGGACTTGTTCGGCCTGCTCGATGTCGGCGGTCCGGCCCGACAGCACCGTCGCCTCGGCGGTGTTGATGGCCGCAATGTCCAGCTTGTCGCCGAGATAGGGCCGCAAGCGCTCGACGGAGAGCGGCACGGACGTCATCGCGCCCGCAGGCGCATCGTCCATCACCTTGCCCCGCAGCGCGACGATCTTCAGCGCGTCGGCCAAGCGCATGGCCCCCGCCGCCACCGCGCCCGCATATTCGCCGACCGAGTGTGCGAGCACGGCGTCAGGCTGCACGCCCCAAGACTGCCAGAGCTTGGTGTAGGCGTACTCGAGGATGAACAGCGCCGGGATCGCATAGCCGGAGCGTTCGAGCTTCGCCTTGGCTTCCGCATCGCTGCGCTCGCGGCGGAACATGATGTCGTAGAGGTCGGCGGGCGCGATGGGCGGCAAGGCCGCGAAGCACGTGCGCACAGCTTCGGCGAAGACTGGAAACGACGCCAGCAATCCTGCCCCGGCGCCTGGATACTGCGCACCGCCGCCCGGATAGAGAAACACGATGCGCGGGACCTTGTCCGCAGTGCTGCCCTGCTGACGATAGGCCGAGCTGCGCGCGCCGATCGCCTCCTGCAGATCCTGAACCGTGCGGGCGGCGACGGCGAAGCGCTCGCCAAAGGCGCGGCGGCCTTCCCGCAGCGTGAAGGCCATGTCGGCCAGTGCTGGAACCTCGCCGCCGAGCGCACCGGCCCAACGCTCGCGGGTACGGTCGAGATCGGCCTTGGTGCGGGCGCTGAAGGGAAACAGCTTCCAGGCGCCGTCATCGGCCGACGCAGCGCGGCGCGGCGCTTCCTCAACGATCACGTGCGCGTTGGTGCCGCCGACGCCGAGCGAATTGATCGCCGCGCGCAGCGGGCCGCTATGCTCCCATGCGCCCCCCTGCGCGACCACGCGGAACGGGCTGCCGTCGAAGTCGAACCGGCTGTTGGGCTTCGAGAAGTTCAGGCTGGCGGGCAGCGTGCGATGACGCATCGCCTCGACGACCTTGATCAGACCCGCAGCGCCCGCCGCAGTGTCGAGATGGCCGATATTGGTCTTAACCGAACCGATGCCGATGCCGGCCTGCCGCACGCCGCCATAGACCTGCTGAAGCGCGGCGAGTTCGATCGGGTCGCCAATCGGCGTCCCGGTCCCATGCGTCTCGATGTAGGAGATATCGCCAGGCGCCAGTCCTGAAAGCGCCAGCGCCTCGGCCGCCGCTTCCGCCTGGCCGTCGACCGAGGGGGCCAGGTAGCTGGCCTTGCCCGAACCGTCATTGTTGACCGCGCTGGCGAGAATCACGGCCTTGATGTCGTCGCCGTCGGCGACCGCGTCCTCGTAGCGGCGCAGCACCACCAGCGCGACACCGGACCCGAACACCGTACCTTTGCTGTCGTCGTCGAAGGCGCGGCAAAGCCCGTCGGGAGAGAGGATCTCGCCCTCGCTGTACTTGTAGCCGACGCCGTGCGGCAGCTCGATGGTTACACCGCCCGCGAGGGCCATGTCGCATTCCATGTTGAGCAGCGACGAAATGGCCGTATGCACCGCCACCAGCGACGTCGAGCAGGCGGTCTGGACGGCGACGGACGGGCCGGTGAGGTTCAGCAGGTACGACAGGCGGGTGGTCAGGAAGTCCTTGTCGTTGCCGGTGTGGCGCAACAGGAACAAGCCGATTTCCTCGGCCAGATCGGGATTGCTCAGCAGGTTGAACGGCAGATAGGCCTGCATGCCCGAGCCAGCGAACACGCCGATGCGGCCGTCGAACGTCTCCGGCACGTAGCCGGCGTCCTCGAGCGCCTCCCAACCGCACTCCAGAAAATGCCGATGCTGAGGATCGAGGATCGACGCCTCGCGCGGCGAGAACCCGAAGAAGCCGGCGTCGAAACAGTCCATGTCCGGCAGCACATTGGCCACGCGCACGTAGTTGGGGTCGGCAAGCTGCCGACGGCTGACGCCACGCGCCAGAAGCTCGGCGTCGGTGAGACGCTGCGAGGCGGTGCGGCCGTCGCGCAGCATCGCCCAGAATTCATCGACATTGCGCGCCGAGGGAAACCGCCCCGCCCGTCCGACGATGGCTATACGATTGCCAGGCGCCGCGTTCGAATCGTGCCGATCCACGTCCCCGCTCCCCTGATCCTACCTGCGACCCATTCTGGCCAGGCGAGCGGCGGCGCGCGCCGCGCCCCTGTCGGCGGCGGTGTTGGTCGAGCCGACGTCGCTGGATAGATGCGCCGCGATCGCGCGAACCGTCGGGAACCGGAAGATGTCCGTGATGGCGATGTCCCTCGCGAAATGCCCCTTCATGCGCCGCTGCACCTGTACGACCAGCAATGAGTGCGCGCCGAGATCGAAGACGTTTTCGGTGACCGAGATCTCCTCAAGGCCAAGAGCGTCCTTCCAGATCGCCGCCACCGCCGCTTCCATATCGCCCGTGGCCTCGACCATTTCGCCGCGCTCAGCGACGGCCTTGGGCAGCGGCAAGGCCTTACGATCGATCTTGCCGTTCGGCGTCATCGGCATCCGGTCCAGGACGACGATCTGCGAAGGGCGCATGAACTCGGGCAGCTTTTCGGCCAGGCTCGCCCGCAAGTCGCGCTCGCTCGGCTGCGAGGCGCCCGCCGTGACGTAGGCGACCAGACGCATGTCGTTGGCGCCGAACTCCGCCATCTTGACCGCCACCTGCCGGACCGCGTCGGACTCGGCGATAACCGCCTCGATCTCGCCCAGCTCGATACGGTGGCCTCGGATCTTCACCTGGTTGTCGGTCCGGCCCAGGAACTCCAGCGTTCCGTCGCCCAGCATGCGCACCAGGTCGCCCGTGCGATACCAGCGCTGGCCATCGCGTTCGACAAAGCGTTCAGCCGTCAGCTCCGGCCGCCGCCAGTAGCCGCGCGCAACGCCTGCGCCCGAAATCCACAGCTCGCCTTCCACCATGCGCGGAGCGACCTGCCCGCCGGCCACGCGCACGCTCAGGCTGGTGTTGGCGATCGGCTGGCCGAGCGGCACCCGCTCGGCCACGACATCGAGCGATGCGACCGAGGACCAGATCGTCGTCTCGGTCGGCCCGTACATGTTGAGCAGACGGCCCTCGAACCCGGCGCGCAGGTCGCGGGCGAGGTCCGGCGGCAGCGCCTCGCCCCCGATCATCAGGCAATCGAGCTGTCCGAGCGCGCGCTTGCCCGCCGCATCGGCGGTGAGATAGGCGGCCATCGAAGGCGTGCATTGCAGATGGGTGACGCCGTTCTGAATGATGTCCTCGGCCACCGAACTCTTATGGCCGACGCCGCCCTCGCGTTCGAGCTCGCTCATCAGCGCGCGAATGTGCTTGAGGTTCGCCAGCACGGTTTCGGAATCGATGCCGAAATCGATCAGGCAGGCGATCTCGTCGACGCCCGCGGCTGTCACGTCGCGCACGATCTCCTTCGCCGTTTCCGGCGTGCCGAACAGGCCCGAGCGGCGATAGTACCGCTCGAACGCATGGTCGAGCAGCGCATCGAGCTCTTCCGGCGTCAGGTCCTCGCTCTCGAAGATATCCTGCGGGCTGCCGCCCGCGGCTTCCGCCCGCGAAACGAAGGTCGGGAAGGTCCACGACGCCCGACGCACTAGGTCGACCGCGCTGTTCAGATAGGACTTCATCGGCTGGCGCGCGGTTTCCAGCACGGTTTGCTCGTCGTCCGAGACGAACGAATGCATCATCAGCACGACATGGCCGTCGCCTTCGAAACCGGCCTGGGCGCGCGCCTGGCGATAGGCGGCGATCTTGTCCTTCAGTTCGTCGAGGGTCTGGCCAAGCAGATGGGTGAGCACGCCGCACCCCAGGCGTCCCGCCTCGGCGAAGGTGTCGGCGTTGCCCGCCGCCGTGATCCAGACCGGAATTTCCTTCTGCACCGGGCGCGGATGGATGTTGACCGCGACCGGCTTGCCGTCATGGCCGGGAAATTCCACCGCTTCGCCGGCCCACAGCCGCCGGAGAGTCTGGACCGTGCCCAGCGCAATCGACTTGCGCTCGGCGAAGTTCTCGGGACGCAGGATGAAGTCGTTCGGCTGCCAGCCAGACGCGATCGCGATGCCCGCGCGCCCGCCCGACAGGTTGTCGACGAGCGCCCAGCTTTCGGCGATGGACACCGGATGATGCAGCGGCGCGACCACCGAACCGGCCCGCAGCTTGACGTTCTTGGTCATGCCCGCCAGCGCTGCGGCGCTGATCGCCGGGCTTGGATACAGGCCGCCGAACTCGTGGAAATGCCGCTCTGGGGTCCAGATCGCCTCGAAGCCGTTCTGATCGGCGAACTGCGCGCCCTCGAACAGGACGCGATAGGCGCCTGCGCCGGCCGCCCCTGACTGGGCTGCGAAGTAGAACAGTGAAAAGGCGGGAATGTCCGCCTTGCCGCCCGAAACCTGCAAAACGATGGTCGCGCCGCGCGTCAGCGTCCACAGAAGCTCCAGCACGGAGATGTCGAACGACATGGACGTGACGGCCAAAAGCCTCGCCCCGCGCTCAAGCGGCACGGCGCCGTCCATCCCTGCAAAGAAGTTCGTGACATTGCGATGCTCGATCATCACGCCCTTCGGCCGACCGGTCGAGCCGGACGTGTAGATCAAGTAGGCCATGTCGCCCGCCGCGCCCTGCATGCCGGCGAAGGGCTCTGCAGCCTTGTGCGAGACCACGCGCGCCGGGTCGAGGAAGCCAGGCAGCGCGGCGCCCGTGTCGGCCACCACCAGCGCCGCCTCGGAGTCTTCGACCATGAAGGCGACGCGATCTGACGGATAGGAGGGGTCGAGCGGCAGGTAGGCTGCGCCAGTCTTGAGAACGGCCAGCAGGGAAACCACCAGATCGGCGCTGCGATCGAGATAGATGCCGACCACCGCGCCCGGCCCTGCGCCGCGTGCGGCCAAGGCCCCGGCCAGGCCGGTCGCCCGCTCCTCGAGCTCCCGATAGGTGAGTTTGCTGCCGCCGCCCTCGACGGCGATGGTCTCCGGCCACTCCTGCGCGGCGTGCGCGATCAGCGCATGGATCGTGTTCGGATTTTCCGCCGGTCCGCCCGCAGCCGTCGCCGCGGCGTCGCCGCCCAGCGGTATGGCGGACAACGCAGCGTCCGGCCTGCCGAGAAACGCCTTGCAGAAGGCGCTGAAGTCCGCGGCGATCACGCTCAGGACGTCGGGTGCGTAAAGGCCGGCGCGAACCCTGATCGCCGCCGGATTGGCGCTCAGCGCCATCTCGGCGTCCGTGGCGCTCGGGCCATCGGCGACCACCGTCCCCAGGGCGGCCAGGGCGCCCCGCACGACCGCTTCGTCTCCAAGCCGCAATGGCAGGTCGACCGCCATCGGCGCATGCGCCCGCGCCTTGCTCAAGGCTTCCGCATAGGCCGCGAACGCCGCCTGGGCCGTGCCGGCGGGGTCGAACTCCACCGTGACCGGGAAGCGGCGCGACAAGGCGACCCCGGCCGGTTCAGCCTCCACCGCCAGCGTTACGCGCGGTTGGCTGGCGAGGGACGCCAGCCACGCAGCCCACGCCGCGCCGAGCGCATCTGCAGACACCCGTCCAACGTCCAACGCGACCTGGCCGGCATCGGCCGCATGGTCGCGCGGATAGGGAAGTTGGATCGGATTGGCGCTCTCGAGCGCCTCCTCCCAGAAGGCCTCCGAAACGCCGACGCTACGCAGCGTCGCAGCCTCGACCGGAACGAGCGGCGGCAGCACGGCGCCGACCGCGACGCCCAGCGACCTGGGATCAAGCGCCCCGCCGTCCATGTCGGAAAGGCCGGTCAGCACGACCGCGCCGTCCCCGGCCATCAACGTGATCGAGCTGTCGTCGAGAGCGAGGACGCGGCCCGGCTCACCCCTGGCGTCCAACGCGCGCTCGAGTTTGCTGACCGCCACCAGTCGGTCGCCAATCAGCACCTTGGGCAGGGCAAGAGGATTCCGGCGCGCGCCGAAATCCAGCGCCCGCACGATCCGGCCGAGCTCCTTCGCGGGCCGCGTCAGATCAAGAACGCCGAAGTTGGCGGGACGTTTGGCGCGCGCATACCAGCCGCGGTCCCCGCTCAACGGCGTCGCGTTCAGCCGCCCGACGGCAAGGTCGGCCAGCAGTTCACGGAAGGTTTCCTCGCCCGCCTCATAGCAGCGCAGATTCAGGCTGAACGCCGTCTCGTTCGGCGCGATCGCGAAACGCTGCGACTTCAATGCGCGGCCCGCATCGACCGCCTCCACCATCTCATGCCACGTCACGGCATGCTCTTCGGCGCCTTCGAGGATCGCCCAGGCCGGCGCGTTCTGACCACCGCGTCCCGGCAACGGGCCATCGTGGAAGTTGATCGCCATCATCCGCGCGGAGGCCAGCGTTTCAGGGGCCAGCACCGCAAGGTTCGCCACGCTGAAGAGGTAGTCGGCCCCGGCTTGCTCCAGCTCCGGTCGGACCGGGGCGCCGAGCAACCGATAACCGTGCTCCCGCGCCCAGACGATGATCTGGGGGGCGGCCGTGACAATGCCGGCCACCTGCCCGCCTGTCTCTATGAACGCTTCCGCGCAGCGGATCAGAAGCGTGCCATCCCCAATAAAGTAGGCGCTTTGCCTCGACATTTGGAACCGCCTAAGGTTCGACCATTCTGGCCGACAAGGATTTTCCCGCGACAGGAGAGATTGTCTAGTTACATACTGAAAAGAATAACGTGTACGACGCCCGCACGGCACGCGATTGTTAGGCCACTTAACAACTTTTCCAGAAATACGGTCGGGTAAAGCGATAAGATCAGACAGACATTAATTAATGACTTCTGAAATAACCAATCAACTTAACCAAAGCGGTAAACGGAGACGCTGAAAGCGGTCAGCTGACGATGATCAGGGGGGGCTGAATCATGCTGGACTTGATCCAAGTTGATCTTTCCATTCCGGTTACGAAAGAGCTTACAGCCTGTCTTTCGCCGGAGGAACTCGCCAAGGCGAGATCCTTTCATTTCGATCACCTGCAACGGCGCTATCTGGTGGCGCACGCCGCGCTTCGGAATGTCATGTCCAGCTATCTGACGCGCTCCCCCTCTGAATTGTCGTTTGTGAAGAACGAATGGGGCAAGCCCAGCGTTCCGGGCGGACCGCATTTCAGCCTGTCGCATTCGGATGATCTCGCCGTGATCGTGGTGGATCTCGAGCGTGAAACCGGAATTGATCTGGAGACCGGATCGCTTGCCCTAACCCGCGATGAGATGACCTACGTCCTGTCGCCGGAGGAACTGGCCGAACGCCGCGAACGCGATCTCGCGGACGCCGATCACCTGCAACTGTGGGTCAGGAAGGAAGCCGTCCTGAAATCTCTCGGCAAAGGGGTCGCCTATGACCCCTCGCGGCTCACGGTCGGCTTCCACTCGCTGGACTTCAACCGATGGCGGGAGGTTTCAACCATCGACGATGGCGCGCGCTATGACTTTCATCTGCTCGATGTTCGCCTCGGCGCGATGAGTTGCGCCGTTGCGCGACGGGATGAACCCCTAGCCACAGGCTCGATCGCCTTCCGGAGCTGGAGCCCGGAGTCGGGAGCGTACTAAGCGCCGGGCTCTTTCAGGATCAGTGGCGGATGCTCTGGGGACGTTGAATCGTCGCCATACTCAGAGCGAGAGCTCCACCTCGCAACCTACCATGGAGCCATACTTGCTTGCAACCATTCCTAGAAAGCGCTAGCGGCCGGGGCCCGGCCGTCGTGTGGTTACGCTAGTTGCGTCGAGGCGATTGGGTCGATGAAATAGTCGTCGATCGTCATTCCTCGGCCAAAGAGGAACTCGTCAGCCGTTGGCAAATTCGGATCGCTCGTTCGATCATCCACGGGCCTTGTCGGCGTTAGGTGCCAGACCGTCCCAACGTCCGCAACGGGTCAGAAGCGGGCGAGGCTGAGGTTCGCGCGAGCGGACCTCATCTAGTGTCCGCTTATCGGCTGCCACCCAACTTCCGCTGATGGCACCAGGCGGACAGGTCGCCAAAAAATGCGAGCGACTAACTAGTTGAAGGCGACGTCTCCGCCGCACGAATTTTCTGAAGCACTTGCTTCAACTGATCGTCCGATAGCGCACCGCGCAGCAAATAGCCGTTGATCACCAAGCCTGGGGTTCCCTCAAGCGCCAAGAGAGACGCCTCGCGTGCATTTCGTGCCAGAATGGCGTCGATGTCCCGGCGGTGGACCATCATGTCGTTTGAGAGCCTCGCCCAATCGACACCGGCCTTCTTGGCGATGGCGTCGACAATGTCCTCGTCGCTCAACCGTGTAGGCGAGCGCATGAAGGCACTGTGCACCGCGTCGTACCGCCCCTGATAGTTCGCCGCCAGCGCCACTCGCGCGGCATACGCCGACGCCCCGCCAAAGATGGGCCATTCCTTGTGCACCACGGCCAGGCGGCTGTCCGTCTTCAGCGCAGAGGCTAAAACGGGCTCCATTCGCTTACAGTAGCCGCAGTTGTAATCGGCGTACATGACGATGATGACGTCGGCGTCCGATGCGCCCGCCAGCGGCGTGCCAGGATTGCGCAGCAAGTCCCTAAAACCTACCTCGGCAGCATTGACTGGCGTGCAAAGAAGGAGGGCGATCGCAAGGGCGGCGGCGCAGCGGAAAAGCATGAGGAACTCCAGGACGGAGCCTCAAAAGTCAGATTGAGGCTGTAACGGCAAGCGCCGATCTGGCCCCCTGGAGGCCCGTCCTCGATGACGCAGGCGAGGCTTAGGTCTAAAGGCCCGAAAGGCGCGCCCGCGCGTTTGCCAGTGCGGATGATGGCCAACCGGAAGCGCTCAGGCCCTTTCCGCTCGGCCGCCTACTAATTGAAGGGCTGGAAAGTGGCTCCCCGCATTGGTCTTCGATGGCGCTTACATGGGCAGCCGACATGCCCGCCAGCCCACAGCTCGCGACAACGTTAGGTCGGCTTGCTGAAACGGGGAGCACTCAAGCCATCCGGCACGGTGCCCGTAGGATCAGGCAACAGTTGAGCGACCCGGCACACGCAACGTGTTCAGCACCGCCAGGCGCGGACGCGAAGAGCGTCCCTTGGAGGGCGACAACGCGACGGCGGTAGCCATCCTTCGTCGCCCTATTCGCCTTCGTCGGCTGCCCCTGCGTGCTCTCGATGTGCTCACTGGGGAGGCACGGTAGCCGGTGTCGCCGGCGCGCCGGCGACGCTCTCCACGACCTTATGGGCCTGGCCGCCCCACTTGTAGTCACTCACGAACGGCGCGCCCGGGATCTCAAGGGCGTAGATGCTTTTGTCACCACATCGGCCAGCGCGCGCGGGAACAGAGCAGGAGCCGCATCGAGGCGGAGGCCTTTCGGCCGGATGCGCGCGCAAAGACGATCCTGCGCGGCAAGGCGGCGGCCGCTCAGGATCTGCGAGCGTCGGGCGGCGCCTACGATGTCGATGAAGTCCGCAGGTTGCTAAACGGGGTCACACGCCAGGCCGTGGACAAGCGGGTCCACGACGGGGCGCTTCTGGCGGTTCCGGGGCCGAGCGGCCATCGGCATTTCCCCACCATCCAGTTCAATCGAGATGGCAGCGTCGTCGACGGACTGAAGGGCGTGCAGGCTGCTTTGAACTTCTCGAGCCCCTGGGCTGTGCTGAACTTCCTGGTCAACGACAACGACCGTCTGGGAGGGCGTCGGCCGATCGACCTCTTGCGGGACGGTAAAGTGGAGCCGGTTCTCGTCGCTGCGCAGAGCATCGGCGTGCAGGGGGCGTGAGCGCCCCCTCCCCCCAGCGATCTGGCCAGCCATACGCTTCACCTGCTGGAGATCGAGATGGGCGTTGTTATCCATCGCTTCTTACACGCTCGGAGATGGCGCGCGGCGCTTTGATCCCATCTACTCCGATCAGTCGCTGCAGGGGCGGTTCAACGCTCCAGATGCGAGCTATGGCTTACTCTATGCCGCCAAGGCGGAGCCTGGGGCCTTCGTCGAGAGGTTTCTGCGATCGCCGGGCCGTCGGGACATCGATCCCGGCCTGTTGGACAACAAAGGATACCCTCGGCTGAAGGTGCTTCGCCCGCTGAGGGTGGTGGAGTTCGATGGTCGGCGGCTCGCCCCACTAGGGGCAACCGCAGCTGTGCCGCATGGCGATCCGCCCTACGATATCCCCCAGACTTGGTCGCGTGCCTTGCGCGACCACCCCGCAAAGTCGCCTACACGGCGCGCCATGACCCTTCCGAGCTCTGCTATGCGCTGTTCGACAGCCCCGATCCGCCAGTCGGGGAGCTTCGGCGCGATTACGATTGGTTCTGGCGAGTGGCGGACCTCTACGAGGTTGGTTTAGCGCCTTGAGCGAAGAGCACGGTGATCGGGCGCCAGAGCCGCGAAGGGGCCGCCACTTGCCCCTTCAAGTGCAACGCGGCCCGCCACGTCTCGCCGTCAGAATCTGACGGCGAGGTCGAGGTGGAAGGCGTGGTCCTGCGCGTCCTTGGCGATCTGGCCGCGGTATGAGGCTCCGAGCGTGACGTTCTTCTCCGAGCGCAGGTCGAACCCGGTCTCGATCAACGCGGCGTTCTCGGCGATCGGCGCGCCGACAATCGAGAAAGCGTCTCCGCCTGAGAAGGCGAGCGTGGCGGCCGGGTCGAGATCGCCGACCGCATGCCGCCAGGCCAGGGTTCCTCGCACGGTTAGGTTCATGTTCGAGACCTGGGCCCCGCCCGCGGCGCGCACGCCGAGCGTTGAGACGCCGACATCGACGTCCTCACTGTGCCCGGTGAGCGCCGCGGCGCCGCCAAGTTCGTGCAGGTCGTCGGCCTGAAGCCGGACCGCGGCCAGGCCGGCGAACGGCTCAAGCGCCGCCTCACCGGCGTCGATCCGGTAGCCGATCTCGCCGAAGGCCTGGGTCGTCTCGGCCCGGTGGTCGGCCCCCATTCGGTCGTTGAAACCGGCGAAGGCAACGGATCTGCGGGTCTCGAGGTCATGCCAGCTCCGGCTGGCGCCAAGGCGCACGCCGACCGCGCCCCACTGCCCGCCGCCATAGACGCCCAGATGGTAGTTGTCGCTCTCGATCGAGGACATGCGCTTGTCGAGTTCGAACTCGGACTGGCTGAAGCCGGCCAGGGCGCCGAGGCGCAGGCCGTTCTTCACCGCGACGTCCCCGCCGAACAATAGGCCGCCGGTCGAGCGCTTCAGCTTGGCTGTGCCGCCCGTGGCGTCGACGTGGCCCCAGGAACCATAGGCCTGACCCCAGCCGACATAGGATCCGCCGCTGGGCGCCGGGGCCGCGCCGACGGCGCCGAAGGCCGATCGCAGGCGCTCGATGCCGGTCGCGCGCAACAGGCCGCTCTCCTCGATCAGGGCCGCCCTCGTAGACGCGTGGATCTCGCCGGAGAGCTGGTCAAAAGCGCCACGAGCGGCTTCGCCGTCGAGCACCAGCAGGCTGTTGTAGAGACCGAGCGTCTCGCCTGTCTGCGGCAGCGCGTTGAGGGCGAGCGCGGTGGCGTATTGGTTCGCCGTCTGCGCCGCCGTCTGGAACACCACAGGGGCTCCGCCGCCGGTTTCTCCGCCCTTGATGCTGATCGAAAGCGCGACCCCGCCGGTTGATGGGTCGAGGGCGAGGTCGAGGAAGCTGGAGGCGCTGGTCACGCCGGCGAAGCTTCCGATAATCCCGCTTCCCGCGCTCACCAGGCTGTAGCGTTGGCCGGACTGGTAGCTGATCTCGGGATCGAGCGTGGTCAGGACGACGTTGGCGCCGGTCAACGTCGCCGTTCCCGTTACCGAAATCTGGTCTCCCCCCCCGTCGGCGGCGATCTCGGCCGCATAGGTCGAGCCCGGCGCGAGGACGAGGTCGCCGTTGACCCTGAGCGTGCCGATCGAATTGCCCGGAGCGATGGTCCCGCCCGCCCTGATCGTGGTCGAGCCGACCGTGCCCGAGCCGCCAAGCGCCGCCCCCGAGAACACCGTCACCGCAGATCCGGCCAGTGAGCCGTTGACCGAGAGCTTGCCCTCCTCGACGCTGGTCGGGCCGGTCAGGCTGCTGGTCCCGGTGAGCTTCAGAACGCCCGCGCCCGTCTTGGTGAGACGACCCGAGCCGTTGATCGCATTGGCGAAGCTGGCGTCGGCCGCCTGGTCGATCACCAGCGCGGCATTGTTCAGCACCGTTCCGCCGCCGAAGCCGGCCGCCGCGCCGACCAAGGTCCCGTCGGTGATCGTCGTGCCGCCGGTATAGCTGTTGACCGCGGTCAGCATGGTTACGCCAGAGCCAAGTTGTTCAACGCGCCCGGTTCCTGAAATCACCCCGGAGAGGCTCATCGCGTTCGCGCGATTGAAGACCAGGGCGCTGTTATTGACGACGTCGCCGACGATCGAGCCGGTGGTTCCGCCGGCCCCGAGCTGAAGCGCGCCCGAGGTGATCGTCGTGCCGCCGCTGTAGGCGTTGACGTCGGACAGGATCAGGGTCCCGGCGCCCAGCTTGGTCAGGCCTCCAGCGCCGGAGGCTGCGCCGTCCAGTTGCAGCTCCACGCCGCTGGCCACATCGAAGCCGCTGCTCCCGATCAGGGTCACCGCCCGCGTCGTGACGATATCCGCCGTGGTCGCCAGCACGCCGCCGTTCAGGACCAGATCGCCGCTGGCCGCGCCGAGGTTCGCGTTGGACGAGATCTGCAGCGCGCCGCCCGTGATTGTCGTGCCGCCGGTGTAGGTGTTGACTCCCGACAGAATGACCACGCCGGCGGTGTTCTTCGTAGCACCAGCGGCGCCGGCCAGGATGCTGCTCACCTCGCCGGACCGCAGATCGAAGCCGGCCGTAGCGGAGAGTGAGCCGCCGGACATGGTTCCGCCGGACAAGCGGTAGGCGCCGGTGACGGTGACGTTGTTGGCGAGCGAGAGGGTTGCGCTGTTGGCCAGAGTGTGGCCCGTAACGTCGACGTGGTCGTTCAACAGAAGGTTGCCGGACGCGAGGACGAGGTCCGAGTTTGTGTTGACGATCGATCCCATGTCCGACTGGCCGATCCCTGCGCTGACGCCCGTCAGCGTGCCGATGGTCGCGCCTGAGCCGCCGGCGATGATGAGATTGCTCGCTGTGTCGTTCTGAATGTCGCCTGCGATCAAGCCGCTGTTCTGGAGCCCAGTCATAACGGCCGTCGATCCATAGGCCAGGGCCGTGGGGGCGATGATGGTGCCGCTGTTGCTTAGGGTTGCGATGTATCCGTCATTGACCAGACCAATCTGATTGGCAGACATCACCCCGTTGTTGACGAGCGAGAAGATTGTTCCGCTGTTCGCAACGGCGCGGTCGCCGGAGATGGCGCCGCTGTTCTGCAGAGCCCCGATCATGCCTGCATTGAGCAGGCCGGCGGCCGAGCCCAAGGTCCCAGAGGAGGATGCGACTAGGTGCCCCTGATTGCTCAAGGTTTGGATGACGCCCAGATTGACGACGGCCCCAAGTCGGTTCTCTCCGTCTTGGACGGTCGCGTCGAGGGAAACCACGCCGGAGTTTGTGAAGGTCGTGATCGTGCCGCCGCCCATGTTGGCGACGCCTGCCACCAGATTCCGAGCGCTGCCGCCCGGGGCTGCGCCCGTGATCTGGACGACGCCGGTGGTGCTGATGAGGCCGGTATTGGCCAGGGAGCCGACGTTGCCATTGCCAGCCGTGGACAGGCCGGCGATGACGTTGTTGAACCCAGCTCCGCTGGCGATCGTGCCGACGGCGCTGATCGTGCCGTTATTGTTGGCGGCGCTCACCGTCCCGGCTCCGGCAAGGAAGGCCGCCGCAATCGATCCGTCGCCCGAGATGGTGCCGTTCAGCCGGACGAGGCCGCTGCTTAGGAAGGTGCCGACCGTTCCCGCCGTGATGAGCGCGGCCAGCGTTCCGGGCGCATAGACATTCGAAGCGATCGTCCCCGCGTTCGTGAACGTCAGATTGCCGCCGATCCAGGCGATGCAGTCGTTGACGTCACCGACGACCGTCGAGTTAGTACTAAGATTGATGCACGCTGCTGCGGCGGCGGGCTGCGCCCCGCCTAGGTTCGCCCCTACGGCCAGGAGTGAGGCTCCCGCAAGCCATTGCACTCGGCCAAAGCGCTTGCCGCGCCCGCTCGTCATACGCCCCATAACCCGCCCCAAAAGCACATCTACAGATCGTGCCTTGCCTACGAAATCGTCGCTAAGTTGCTAACGCGAGCGCAAGACTTGGAATTTGTCGGATCGCCCCCAGGGGCTGGGGTCAGCGGGCGAGTCGGGTGAGCCCACGCCCGAGTTCTTCGATCACCGAGGTCCAGTCGCCCGGCGCCGTCTGGCGCAGCAGTCGATGGCTCGGATACCAAGGGCTGTCGTGGCGATCGAGCAGCCAGCGCCAATCGGGCACGAACGGGAGCAGCACCCATGCAGGACGACCCAAGGCCCCGGCCAGATGCACCGGCGAGGAGTCCACCGACACCAAGAGGTCGGCGATGCTCAGTATCGCCGCCGTATCCTCGAAGTCCTGGATCTCCCGATCCAGAGACTGGACCCTTAGCCCGGTCGGCGGCGAGAGAGCCTCGACGGCCTTCGGTCCCTTCTGAACCGCCAGAAATGTCAGGTCCAATTCAGCCAGCGGCGCGAAGTCCGCCAGGCTCATCGAACGGTTGGCGTCATTGGCGTGGGTCGGCCGCCCAGCCCAGACCAGAGCCACCAGCGGGCGCGGCAGCGCGGCGAGCCGCGCTCGCCAGGTCGCCACGCGCCTTGGATCTGGCTTGAGATAGGGCGCCTGGCCCGGAAGATCGCTCATGGCCAACCGCGTCACCATGGGAAGGGACATCAGCTCGCAATGCCGGTCGAAGGCCGGCGGAAGGCTGCCGCGCGCGGTGACGGCGTCGACGCCGGTCATGCGCTCGGCCAGGGACAAGAGTTCGGGCGCCACTTCCAGGACCACGCGCGCGCCGCTGCGCGCCTTGGCCTCAGGCGCCATCCGCAGGAACTGGAGCGTATCGCCAAAGCCCTGTTCGTCATGGATCAGCAGGGTCTGGCCTAGCATGGGCGCGCCATCCCAGCGTGGACGCTGCACTTTACGCTCGATGCCCGCCGTGTGAGGCATTCGGTAGCGCCACTGATACTCCCGCCACCCGCGCTCGAAGTCGCCGAGCAGCAACAGGCTTTCCGCCAGATCGAAGCGAGCGGTGAAGTCGCCTGGCAGCCAATCCACGATCTGGAGCTGAAGATCGCGGGCCTCGGCGATGCGCCCCTGCGCCCGCACGGCGAGCGCCAGCAGGCGTATGAGGTTTATCGGCGCCGCGTCAGCCGTCAGTTGCGCGCGCAGCACGCCCTCGGCCTGCGCATGGCGGCCGGCGTTCATGAGTTCGCGAATAGCCTCCTCGGAGATCTGGTCCGGGGCGGTCATGACGCTAGTCCGCCAAGCGCCGTCAATAGCGGTTGCAGGTGCGAAGCATAGGCTTTCCAGCGGCCGGCCGAGGTCTTGTAGATCGGCTGGCGCACCTGCGCGAAGCTGGAGGTCTGCGCCAGGCGCCGGGTGTCGTAGAAGCGATCGTCCCAGGGAAGACCGAGCGCCGCCAGCAGCCGCCGAGTCTGGCCCTCCGGATCCTCCACCACGGCTTCGTAGTCCACCTCGATGAACCGCTCGGCCGGGAGCACCGCGCGCCAATGGTCGGTGAGCGCCTGGTAGTGGCGATAATAACGCCCGAGTTCAGCAAGGTCGTAGGCGAACTTCTGTTCGCCCGTGAACAGCTTGCTGTAGATCGACAGGCAGGTGTCCATGGAGCCGCGGCGGCAATGGATGATCCTCGCCCGCGGCAGGATCGCCCTGATCAGGCCCGCGTGAAGGTAGTTGGAGGGCATCTTGTCCACCACGTGGCGACGCCCGGATGCGAGCGGCCGAACGCGGGCCAGATAGGCCGCTCCCAGCTCGGCGAAACGGTCGGGCCCGAGCGTTTCGATGCATGACGGATAGCCGTCGAGGCCGCCGACCAACGCTTCGAGCGCCGACAGTTCGCCGGCGCCGTGGACGGCGGGGTGAGACGCGAGGATCTGTTCGATCAGGGCGCCGCCCGTACGCGGCATGCCGACAACGAAGATCGGCATTTCTGAGGCCTGACCCGTCTCGGCCAGGGCGTCGAGCCGTTCTCGCGTGAACGTGCGCGCGATGTCGCGCATGTGCTCGCCAGCGGCCTCCACGTCGAAGGTGAAGGTGGAGCGCTTCATGTGGTTGCCGGCGGCCAGGTGCTCGAACGCCGCGCCGGGTTGGTTCGCGTCGAGATAGGCCTTGCCCAGCGCGAAGTGCAGTCCCGTCCGGTCGTCGAAACTCGCAGGGCCGCCCACCAGCATTTCCATCTGGGTGATGTCCGGATCAGCCGCCTCAAACCGCTTAAGTTCCGCCCGATTGATCCAGGCGCGGGCGAAGTCCGGCCGTTCGGCGAGCACGACATCGAAACCCGACAGCGCCTCCGTCAGGCGGCCGAGCTGCATCAGCAGGTTGGCCCGATTGACCAGGGCGTCGGCCCGGCCGCCCGGCAGCCGCGCGGCCGTTTCGAAGGCGGCTAAGGCTTCATCCTGGCGGCTCGCGGCCTGCAGGATTTCGCCCAGGGCGTTATGCGTGTCGGCGCTGTTCGGGCCGGCCGTCACGGCCCGCCGGGCCGCATCCAGCGCGCGTTCCAGTCGGTCTGTCCGCCAGAGAATGCGCGCCTGCGCGGCCAGAGCGCCCGCATGATCAGGGGCGAAAGACAGCAAGGCGTCGAGCCGGCGCAGCGCCTCGCCCGGGCGGTGGCGCCGCAACTCGCATCCAGCCAGGTTGATGTAGGCCTCGGGCAGCCTTGGGTTGAGTTCGATGGCGCGCCGCGCGGCCTCAGCCGCCGCGTCGTACTGGCCAAGCTCGTTCAGCAGAAAGGCCATGTTGCTTTCAGCTTCGGCATAGGCTGAATTCAGCTCGAGCGCCCGCGTGTAGCTCAGCCGCGCCTTCTCAAGGTCGCCGAGACGCAGGTGGGAGTTGCCGAGATTATTGTGCGCAGCGGCGTTGTCGAGCTGCAGGTGGACGACGCGTTCCAGACAGGCGACGCTTTCCGTAAGCTCTCCCATCTCCTGCAGGATCACCCCCAGATTGTTCCAGGCTGAGGCCAGATGCGGATCCAGGGCCGTCGCCCGCCGGCCGGCCGCCGCCGCGCCCGGTAGATCGCCGCCCTGGCGCTTTAGTTCAGCGAGATTGCTTAGATAGAGCGCGGGCGCGCGCGGCGCGAGACACGCCTGCTGTACGTGCTGGATGGCCAGGTCGAGATTGCCATAGGCATGCGCCATCAGGCCGAGGATATGGAGCGCGTCGGCTTGGCCTGGCCACACCGCGAGGACCTGCTGGCACAACTGTTCGGCCTGCTCGGCCTGCCCGGCGTTCCAGTGGTCGTTAGCACGCTGGAGCGCTTCCTGAATGCTGAGGACGGAGGGTTGAGCGGTGGGAGCCGATTTGCGAGCCATCGGATCGTGCGATTAGCGGATTCGGATTCTCCGCATCAACCGATGAATGCGGGCTCGTTGAGCTCCGCGAGCAAGATCAATCACAATCAGCCGCGGGTGAGGAGGTGTTGCGGAACGCGGGCCGGTCGGAAGCGCCCAAGTCGACTCGTCCGAGCGGTTGCGGTCAGTCTGCCCTCCACCAAGATTCTGGACAGGGCTTGAGTAAAGCTACAACCTCGACGACAGGATCCCTGGCCTGGAGCAATGCGATGTCCGCACGGCGACACGCGCGCAGGACTTGGCATGCGTTGTGGTTGGGAGCGGCCCTCTCGGCGATTGCCCTTGGCGCTACGGCTGCACCCGCCGCAGTGAGTGCGACGGCCCGTGACGCGGCAATGCGCGAACTCAAGTCGCCGCAGGGAATCGGCGGTTGCATACTTCTGGCTGTGCCCGTCAGCGTCCGGCGGGAGGCCCTCATCAGCGCCCTTGCCCGGCAGCCCACGCCTACCTCGTTTAAGGCGGCGGCCTCTGTCGTCACACCACAATGCGCTGGCCGGTCCTACTCAGCCGCCGATTTGCCATTGGTCGGATCAGTGGTGGCCGCACTGCACAAGTCAGCGGCCGCCGTAGCCCTCGCCCAGGAGTTCGGAGTTGGGCAGGAGAGCTTGGACCAAGCTTGGACGGCCGCCACGCGGGATGAGAAGGCGGCCTATTACGACGCGGCCGAGGAGTTTCTCCGGCCGGGCGGCGCCATGACGCCGCGTGTTCTCGACGTCGCCCCGCTCGCTCGGAAGACAGGCCTGATGATGGCCACCGATGAGGCCGCAGAGCCCAGCCTTCGCACCTACTTCATATACACGGCGTTGAGTGAGAGATCGGAGGCTGTGCTGAGGAGCGCACGCTAGATCAGCGCATCCGCGAGCCAAGCAAGTTGCGCATGGCTCAGCTCCGCTCGCAACCTCCCAGATCGCCTCTCGTTCGTGCTTTGCCGGAATGGTGAGCCACGCCGCCGGTGAACCGCCTCGCGGGCCTCAAGATCAGAACAGCCTTGGATCGAACTTGAACGGCTCATTGGCCTGCAGGCGCAGTAATGCGGCCGCTGGATGGCGCGGATTGACGAGACTGTTTCGCTCCTGCGGGACGACCGCGCTCGGGGCTCGGAGCACCAGCGCCTCGCCTCGGCTCAGAAAGTCGTCGCCGACCGCGCGCGGATCACCGGGTAGGTCTTCCAGTTCAAGGACTGGGGCGTCGTCGGGAACATGGATGGATAGTAGACGGTAGTCGTTCCGTAGAAGCTCCGGCGGCAGGTCGAAACGCACCAGCACTTCGAGAACCGCCAGGCTGGGGCTGGCCGCCGTATAGATCATAGGTCGTCCAGGCGAGTTCCAACGCCCGCCGAATAGGCGCGCGCCCTCCCCGTCCAGACCGGCGACGGGGGCCATCGTCAAGCGATGGACGATCAAGCGGCCGGACCGTGGGCGATCCGACACAGAGACCGCTCGACGCGCTGAGAGCCGATGTCGGTGTCGGCCAGTGAAAGCGGCGCTTCGCCGGAAAGTACGCGATTGGGCCGCCCTAGCCAGATCATCGCCTGTTGGCCGGCGTCTCGGCGATGATTGAAGGTGCGCCGGGGCACGGCGTAGGCTTCGATCGCCGGAGAGCGCAAATGGGTCGTTAACAGGACATCTTCCACCGCGACCGGCGGCAGGCCCTTGCGGGCCTGGCGCACGAGTTCGAGCCGGCTGGCGCGGCGATCGGCCACGAGTTCGCCCCCGAGCAGTTCCTGGATGTTGGCGACAGCGGCCACGGGGGCGCCTCCTGCAGTATGCCGCACGTCCAGCGGCGAATAGCTGGCCAGTCACTGAGCGCCTGGCCGCACCGGCATTCGCCCGGCGCGCTTTGAACCTCACGGGCGGGGTTGTCGAGGCCGCGCTCCGATCGGCTGGTTGAGGCGCTCCCCCGGCGCGGCAGGGGCCGTAACGCCCATGGCGCGCCGGGGCTACGTGCGCGATCGGAGCCTCAAGGCGGAGCTCAGCCGGGGTCCCGAGCTTGAGCCAACCGACTAACCGCGTCGTCAGCCTTGGCCCGCCACCAGTCGCGGGCGGCGGCCACTTCGGCGGCGTAGGCGGAGACCTCGTTGGCGCGTCGGACCGCCTGGACGAGCGCGCCGCTCAGGACGACCTCGGCCGACAGAAAGCTGTTCGTCGGGACAATGCCGCCGTCGTTCGCCTTTGTGCATAGATCGGCGAGGTCGCCAACCGCCGGCAGGCGTTCAATGAGGCCCGTCCAATAGCTCCGCAGCTCATCGAACCTGGCTTCAAGCTTCGGCTCGATCGGAATGGCGCCCCCGGCGGTCTCTGTTTCCTGCAACTGGCGTATGACGAACTCTCGGGCCAGCAGCGCGTCTTGATCAAGGGGCTCGACCGCAATCGGCGCCAGTCGGTTCAACTCCAACAGCACTCGCAGTTGGGCGTAACCGATGGACTCGTTCGTACGGGCCCGAGGCTCCCGGGCGTCGAGAGGCGCTGAATCTAGACCGGCGGCGGTCAGAAATCGGTGACAAAGCTCGGAGTTGTGGGATGCAGGAACAATGAACGGGCGCAGCGTGGCCTCGGCGAGCGCTACGGTCGAGCCTCCGAGATAGAGTTCGGACGAGCGCCGGTAGCGTTCGATGAGCGCCGGCGACGCCTCGGCTAATTCCAGGCGCTCCTCCCCCCTCCCCAACCCCCATTTGACGGCTTGCTGCCACATGGAGGGGATGAGGCGTCGTGGGTCTCGCAGCCCATAGACGACGACGAACTCCTGGGCGCCGCTGACATCACGGATCAACGCGAGCGCCGCGTCGTCGAACTCGTCAAGGCTGAAGTCTTCGGCCGAAATCAGGAGCGTGTGGGCTTCCAGCTCGTCGACCTGTTGCAAGGCCTGCTCCCAGCTCAGGGAGGAGCTTGAAAGCCTTACGGTCTTGCGCCCCAGTCGCTCCAGGATTTCCCAAGCAAGCGTTGGGTGCCCCTCGACACCTTCTTCTCCGGGCGCCGACGGATAACAAACCCCGGAACTTGCTAGAGCTTTTCTATTTCGGGCGAGCATCCCCTGAATAGCCGTCGTGCCGGTCTTGGAGGGCCCAACATGCAGTATAATACGTTCCATTTACTACTCTATACGCACGCGAGCTGTAGTTCCCGGCCCGCAATACGCCCATCGATCACCAGGAGCAAGCCGACCTGGGCCGTACGGTCGCGCAGCAAAGGGTTTCTTCCACTCCCAGCGCGTGATGCTCGCGGGGCGCTACACATCGGTGTGACTCTGGTCCGCGCGGGGCGCAGCTATCGCACCCGGAAGTATTGCCCGTCCTGCGCCATCGCATCCAACATCTCCGCGACGTCGAGCGCGTCCTCATGGTCCATGTCGTCCTGGGGCTCGTTGCCACCAGGGCCGGCCACCCGGTGAAGCGATCAAGCACCGCCCACCTTTGCGCCGCGGCCCGCACTTCAAACCGCTTGCTCCAGCTGCGCATCGGCGCCCCGCGTCTCCGTAATGTGCGCGTCTGCTTTGCCAGCCCAACGATGCGATCAGCCAATCCCTGAGGCGCCTGGCCTTGCGGAGCAAGAGGTTGCGGATTTGCACAGTGAAGCTTCAATATATATCGCTAGGCTTCTCTCGCCCGCTGAGCCCGTCTCGCTCCGCACTTTGGAAGCTTGTTCAACACTCCCGACATGTTGCGTATCGGCTACCCTTCAAAGGACGATCAGAATCCGGAGGCGATCGCGGCGCTCATGCACGCGGGATGCAATGTCGTGCGCTGCGAGGATCTCGATGTTGGAGCGCCGCGCGCAAGGCTTGAAGCGATCCTGAGTTTCATGGCCCCCGACGACCGACTGGTCGTTCGCCGCCTTGGCGCGCTTGGCGGGCCGCGCGCGACGCTCCAGCTGCTCGATCGGCTGAACGCATGCGAGGCGATCCTTGAAGTTCTCGAGCCGCCCTTCTCAAGCCAAGGCCCGGCCGGCGATGCGCTGCGTGCAGCGCTCGGGCTCTCGCCGGACGCCCCGGCCGAAAAGCCTTTGCGGCGCACCAGGCCAGACGCCATTCGTGATCTCCGGCGGATCGGCCGCACGCCAACGGAGATCGCAAAGCAACTTGGCGTGTCGCGGATGACGGTGTGGCGGGCCTTGAAGTCGGCCAACTGAGCCCTTGAGCGTCGACGCCGTCCGGCTCGCGCGGTTCGAATGCCCCTAAGCCCGGAGACGGGTCAGCCGAACCGCGGGCTGGCGCGTTGCCACGATGACGCCATGTAACTATGGACCTCATCCTCGACGCTCCCCGCCCGAGCTCCCCCGCGCAATGCGCTGACGTCTCGCTTCGGAACCCTGCATGCTGCAGTCGCCGCTGGTCTCCTTTATTGTTCTATCATACAATAATGCTCGCTTCATTCGGCGAACGCTCGACAGTATATTTTCGCAAACTTCCGAAAATTACGAGGTCGTTATTGTAGATGATGGATCCAGCGATAACTCCGTTGATATCATCAATAGTTATAATGATCCCCGAGTTCGGCTGTTCGCCCATCCCAACAACCTGGGGCTGACCCCTCGCTACAATGAGGCGATCGCCCATGCGCGGGGCGATTTCCTGGTCAATTTAGACACTGACGACTACATTCACCCTGAGAAGACCGCCAAGCAGCTCGCTTGCTTCGACGCAGACGCGTCCCTTGGCGTGGTCGGAAGCTACATCGACCTGATCGACGAAAACGATCAGCCTCATGATCAGGCGGCGCTGATGGAGGGCATGCTCAATCGCGTTTACGACTTCAACGATCCCGCCGCGTGGGTGGTGCAGAACATGTTGGTGCGCTCGTCGACCATGATGCGCCGACAGCTGCATGAGCAAGTCGGCCCGAACGAGATCGGCATGCTGCGCGCGCCCGATTACGACCTTTGGACGCGGGGCCTGCAAGCCGGCTTCCGCTATCACGTCATTCCGGAACGCTTGACGAGCTATCGGCTGCATTCGGCGGGTCTGACCTATGGCGACCCCAAGGCCACCTTCCTCGAACTCAGTTACGCGCTCCTGCGCAGGCTGCTGCCGTTGCTGTCGGCGGCGGGCGAGGCGGTCTTGATCGCTAAGGCATTGAATTGGATGCTCGCCGATCCGCAATTCCTTGCGCTCCCGGCCGCGAGCGCCGAGCGTCTCGCCGGCCTGTTCGCGCGGGGCGTCGATCCTGGCGCCTATCTCGATTACCTCCGCTTTCTGGAGGACGGGGGAGCCGACGACGACACTGGCCGGACGACCGGGCGCAGGCTGATTGAACTTCAGAGGGGAGACGCCGCCCGCTGGGCGCAGATCGAGGAAGCTCTTCAGTGGCAGACCGCGCAGCATGCCAACTGGGAGGCGGAAGCCAGCGCGCAGAAGGCCCAGAACGACGAAGTCGAGGCGATGCTTCGAGACCAGCGACAATCGACCGAGGCGCTCGAGGCCGCGATGGCGTGGCACGCCCAACAGGCCGAGAACTGGAAGACGGAAGCGGGCGCCCAGAAGGAGCGAGGCGACAAGCTTGAAGCCGCGCTCGAAGCTGAGCACAGATCCGTCGTCGCCCTGCAGGAGGTGCTCGCGCAGCAGGCCGAGTCCCGCGGAATCACCGCGGCCCCCCTCAAGGGGACGCCCGACTGAGATCTGCCCACCAGCCTCGAGAGCAGAGCCAATGGCAGGTTTGTCGTGACGGGCGAACAGGCGGCCCACGCGATCGGGTCCTGACGTATTCCGGCGCGGCTACAAGGCGGCGCCCGAGGGGTGCTACTCAGAGCGATTGACGTGGCTGCGGCGAGACATCATCGGTTGCAGGCGTAGCGTTCACTTGAGTCGAACGCCTCCTGGGGCGCCACCTATGATCAATTCTCTGACCGGCCTTCGGTTCTTTGCCGCCGCGGCCATCGTGCTCACGCACAGCCAGATGCCCAACTTGATCCCCGAAGGAACGTTCACCGCGTTCACTCTGACGGGCGCCGTGCCGTTGTTCTTCGCGCTTTCAGGTTTCGTGCTGGCGATCAACGCGCCAAAGTATGCCTCGACCATCGACTTCTACGTGGCCCGCGTCGCGCGGATCTGGCCTGCGCATATCGCCGCCGTGGCGTTCCTGTTCTTCATTTTCTGGCCATATAGCATCAGCCTGCTTCAGGGGGCCGACAATCAGCGCCATGCGCTCCTCAACATCCTACTGTTGCAGGCATGGTCGCCGAACCTTGCGACCTACTACTCGCTCAATGCGCCTGCGTGGTCCGTCTCGGTAGAGCTCTTCTTCTATCTCGCCTTTCCGGCAGTGCTGGTGCTGCTGTCGCGGCAGACCTGGTTGCGCGCTGGCCTGCTCTTCATTGGTGCGGCCGTTGCGGTGCACCTTATTCAGCGGAAGTTCCCGTCGCTGGACCCCAACTGGCTCGGCTACATCAATCCCCTGGTCAATCTGCCCACCTTCGCGCTCGGGGTGGCTGCGGGCATGACCTTCCTCAAGCAACCAACTACGCGCCCGAACAGCACGCTCCTTCAGTTGGGCGCTCTCGCCCTGGCATGTGTCGCAAACGTCGCCTTCACACAGCTTGCCCAGCGCATGCCGCCCGGCGGACTGGCCTATTTCGTCCAGGTCACCGGACCCGTGCCGTTCTATGTCGCGCTCATCTATGTGCTCGCCGCCTTCGATGGGGGGCTGTCGCGCGTCCTGGCCAAGCGCCCGATGACTTTCCTCGGCGAGATCAGCTACTCACTCTACCTCTTCCATCAGCTGATCTTCCGGTGGCACTCCGGCAAGACGTGGGCGCTCCCCACATGGGTACAGGTGCTCATCGTCTGGGCCCTCTCTCTCGCCATCGCCGCGGCGTCCTACCTCGTGATCGAACGTCTGACGCGCGCTGCGATCAAAGCCGGCTGGAGAGCGCTTCAAAGGCCCGTCATGCGCTCCGCGCTCGAACAGGGACGATCGCCGGCCGAGTGAGCGCCCGGCGGAGTGGGCGGCTCGGACGGGAGCATCTGGCGCTTTCGGCGAAAGCTGGCCGCGGCGGCCCTGGGTCCAGAGGTCTTGGGGCCGCTCGGGCCCCAAGCGCGCGGCGTCAGGTCACGCGCTTGAGGCGGTCACGGAACAGGTCGGATGGGATCATCATCGCGCCGCTCGCTTCCGTCGACTTCAGAAGCGAGCTTGGCTTGACCCGCACCAGATGACTGGTGCCGGGAACGATCTTGTGCACGGCTCCGAACGAGATCGTCTGGGCGTTCCACGCCCAATCTTCGAAGCCGAAGCCTTCCCCAAGCGTGGTCCGCCGATAGGGCACGGCGTCGAACAAGCGCTTCGACGCAAAAGCCAGCGAGGTCCAAAGATTCTGGGAGGCGAGCCGCAGCCAGGCATAGGCGTCATCGTCCATGTCCGGATGCATGAGCCAATAAGGATCGATCGCCTCACCGAAGAAGAGGCTGCCCTCCGGGTGCCAGATGACCTGACGATCATCCTGGGTGGCGCAGGCGTATGCGGCCTTGAGCCAGTTCTGGGCCCATAGATCGTCGCCGTCCAAGAACGCGACGTACTCGCAGGACGTGCTCTGCACAGCCACGTTTCGCGCGCATCCGAGATCGTCGACATCCGTCGTAAGCACGCGCAAACCAGGGGCCTCGAGACCCTCCACATAATCCCGTGTAGGCTGGTCCGGACAGTCGGCGACGACAAGAAGCTCAACTGAGATGCCGTGCGCGCGCGCGGCGTCCGCCGCGCGAACAGCGCTCTGCACGGATGTATGCGCAAGCAAGCCTTCGCGATGCACATTGATGATGGCGCAGATTTCGGTCATTGGGCGCCTCCGTCGCGGCCGCTGCCCGCGGCAAGAAATCCACCGTCCGCGCTCAGCGCCTTGAGGAAGAGACGCCAGCTCTCGCCCTCGACGTCGAAGGTGTCCGCCGAAACGATCTCACCAGGGCGGCGGTGCAGGGCCTTGGCAGGCGCCGGCAAGGACCGCAGCCTGCCGTATGCCGAGGCCGGGACGCCGAACCTATCGGCCAGCGAGCGCAACTGCCGCTCATCTTCACTGTAAAAGGCCGACATGCTCGGAAAGCAGCGGCGGAAGACGCGGCCGCTGTGCGCGTCCGTCGACGTCCCGGCGCCAAGCACCCCGTAGAGCCGCATCATCTTCGAGAGAGGAGCCCCCCTCAGATACATGCTTTCCCACCCGGCGAGGCTGTCGACGACCATGACGGCTTCGGGCTGGACGCAATGGAGCAGGGCCGTCACCAGGGCGCTTCGATCAAAGCTTCCCAGATCCGCGCCGAATTCCGCGAGCGAGCGCCATCGGACGCCGCGCGGAAGGCCTTCGGGCGGTCGCGGAGCAGCTTCGTCCGTCGCCAATACGAAAAGGCTGTCTGCGCCATGCAGTTCGGCCGTGGCGCGGGCGATCCGCCCGGCGGCCGGGCTATTCGCAAAGCTGCCGCACAATATTATGCGGCTGGGTCGACCGTGCATCTCAAGGTACAGCTTTTCCCAAGCGATCGGGAGCCCGCCCTGTGTCGGGCGGACGATCGGCAAGGCGGTCAGGTCCTGCGATTGCAGCCGCATCAGATCGAACTCTGTCGTCGCAAAGCGCCGCACGGTCTCAGCGGCCGACGCGGCCGTCGCCAAACTCGGGCCATGAGGATCCCGCAACGGGCACGCCTCGGCTGCGGCCAAGCCGTGGTCGGCGATGTCCGCGGGCGCGCCCGCGAGCTCCTCCTCCTCCTCCGCCGCCGTCCGAGGCCCTATCTCTCTCCCCTCCGCCTCCCCGAAGGCCAGGAAATGAAGCAAGGGGTTGAGGCCGCTCTCAGCGACGTCCGGATGGCGCGTCAAATACCACAGGGTATCGAAGGCCTCGCTCGGATTGCGCCCTTCCGAAGCGCCATGCGCAATGTAGTGCGCGAAGGGCTCCAGTCCGGCCTCCGCTACGTCTGGATAGGTCTCTAGATAGTATCGTGGATCGAAGTAGCGGTTCGGCCGCCGTCCCTCTCGCCATCCCGTCTCGAAATAGTGCACGAACGGATCGACGCCCGCCTCGGCGACATCGACGTTCGTCTTCAAGTAGAAGAGCGGATCGAACGCCTGCTGCGCCTTGGTGCTCTCGGATTGTATTGCGGGCCGATTGAGGACGCTGCCGACGAGGCCGCGCAGTCGCCGACGAGCCCGTCGCGCGAACGATCCAAATCTGATCAAGATTCGACAACCCCCACCCCGGCGCGACCGCTATCAAAGCGCCCTCGCGCTCGGATGACGCGGTCTGCAGTCAGTGCATGTGCCTATCAGGTGGAGCGGTCCATGGCCAGCATGCCCCGCCGGTTCAAGCCGTGCCCGCGCGCCGCCGTCGGCGGGTCATGCGCCGCGTGCGGCCAGGTCGGCGCGGCTGCGCAAGAGCGAGCGATCTCCTCGCCCTGCGGGGCGGCGAAGGCGCGGGGGCTGTCGACATCGAAGGGCAAAGCCGTTACCCAGGCGCTGCCCGGCGCGATGCGCGGTAAAGGTGTTGTAGGGATAAGAGGACGAGCTGAATGGAGTGCGATCTGGCATCGACGCGAGTACTGGTGACAGGCGCCGGCGGCTTTATTGGCAGTCACTTGGTTGAAGCGCTTGTTAAGAGCGGCGCTCAAGTGACTTGCATGACTCATTACAACGCCCTCGGAAGTATCGGAAATATCGGCTTCTTGCCGGACGACATCCGCCAGCGCATCACGATCGCGGCGGGAAATGTCGAGGATGGCGATTTCGTCCAGCGGATCGTCGAGGGCCAGGACCTCGTGTTCCATTTGGCGGCCCTGATCGCGATTCCCTACTCGTACGTCGCGCCGCGCAGCTATCTGCGGACGAACATCGAAGGGACTCTGAACGTTTTGGAAGCGGCCCGTCGCACGGGGATCAAGCGGGTCGTGCACACTAGCACCTCGGAAGTCTACGGCACGGCGCTGCGCACGCCTATCGACGAGGATCACCCTCTCCAGGGGCAATCGCCTTACTCGGCGAGCAAGCTGTCCGCGGACAAGATCGCCGAAAGCTACTATCGCTCCTTCGAGACGCCCGTGGTTACGGTCCGTCCCTTCAACACCTTCGGGCCGCGGCAGTCGGCGCGCGCCTTCATTCCCACGATCATCTCGCAGGCCCTGGCCCGCGATGTGATTCAGCTGGGTTCGTTGACCCCGCAACGCGACATGACCTTCGTGTCGGACACCGTCTCGGGATTCCTGAAGGCCGCCACCACGCCCGGCCTGGAAGGCGAGACGATCAATCTCGGCACAGGCAGCACCTTCAGCATCGGCGATTTCGCGACCCGCATCCTGGCGTTGATGGGCATGGACAAGCCCATCGTGCACGACAGCGCCCGCGATCGCCCGAGCAAGAGCGAGGTCATGAAGCTGGTTTCGGATAACAGCAAGGCGGCCCGGCTGATGAACTGGCGCCCGGTTGTGGAGCTCGACGACGGTCTTCGTGAGACGATCGACTTCGTGTCCAACAACCTGCACCTCTACAAGCCCCAAGAGTACGCCGTCTAAGGTCACATCATGAAAGCGTTGGTCATGGCCGGGGGCAAAGGCACCCGGCTGCTGCCGTACTCGGCCCTCTTCCCCAAGCCGCTCATGCCCGTCGGCGACATGCCGATTCTGGAACTCCTTCTGCGCCGGCTGAAGGACGCCGGCGTCGAGGAGGTGATCCTTGCGGTCAATCACCTGCGGCATCTGATCGAGGCCTTCTTTGGCGACGGCGCGCGCCTTGGCATGAAGATCTCCTACAGCGTCGAAGATCGCCCGCTCGGAACGGCCGGTCCGATGGGGCTCGTGCTCGACCGTCTTGGGGAGAACTTCCTGCTGACGAACGGCGATCTGCTGACGAACCTGGACCTCCGCCGAATGATCGACGTGCACAGGGAGCGCGGGGCGGCCGCGACCATCGGCTCCTATGCGCGCGAGATGCGCAGCGAGTTCGGCATTCTGGAGGTCGACGACCAGATGATGATGACCGGTTATCGCGAGAAGCCGTCGTACAGTCAGCTGATCAGCATGGGCGTCTATGTTCTGCGCACCGATGACGTGCGTAAGCACGTCATTCCAGGCGAGTATCTGGATATGCCCGACCTCGTGCGCGCGCTCGCGGCCAGCGGCGAGCAGGTTTACTGTCACAGCGAAGACTGCTTCTGGCTCGATATCGGGCGTCCGGAGGACTTTGCGCTGGCGCAGGAGATGTTCGAGAAGGATCCAAAGGTCTTTCTGCGGAGCCCGACTTGAAGCGGGCGGTGGTCACGGGCGCGAGCGGCTTTGTCGGACGCAGCCTCGTCGCGCAGCTGCGGATGCAAGGCTGGGACTTGCGTTTCCTGGGTCGCCGGGCCGACCAGGGACCGCATGGGCTGGCTCCGGATTGGAGTACGCAATCGCTCCGCCCCGCCCTGGCCGCCTTTCGCCCAGACTATATTTTTCATCTGGCCGGTCGGACGCAGGCCAAGGCCGCGCAGGAGTTCTACGCGGCGAACCTCCTTCCCGCCGCCCAGCTGCTCGACGGCCTGGAGGATCTTCCCGAACGGCCGGTCGTCGTGCTGGTCGGCTCTGCGGCGGAGTATGGCGAGGCTCCTGAGGCGGCCATGCCGGTGCCCGAGACCCATCACTGCGCGCCGGTTTCCGATTACGGGGCGAGCAAGCTCGCCCAAACCGAGCTGGGCCTGAGCCGCGCCCGCCGCGGGTGGCCGATCGTCGTCGCGCGGCTGTTCAATCCAGTCGGGCCGGGGATGCCAGAACATCTTGCGCTGGGCTCGTTCGCCGCGCGCTTGGCCTCGGGCGTGACCAGCCTTCAGGTCGGCAACCTGGACGTGAGGCGCGACTTCATCGCGGTGGACGAAGCTGCGCGTCTCATCGTGGAAGTGGGCCAGTCGCCCCAGGCCCTGGGACAGGTCGTCAACATCTGCTCCGGCCACGCCTACTTGCTTCGAGAATTGGTCGAGCGGATGGTAATGCTTGTAAACCAGCCGACGGTCATCGAACCCGTCGCGAGCAGGATGAGGCCCGGCGAAATGACGACCTTTGTGGGATGTACCCACCGGCTGGAGGCGTTGGGCCTCGCGCCGGCCGCCCCCGATTTCGACGCGCTTCTGCCCCAGATGCTGGAAGCCGCCAGGTGAGCAGGCTCGACGAAGCTTGGATCGCCCGCCTTACTCAATTGGTCGGTCGAACGTGGGGACTTGGCGACAACAGCGCCGGGGCATACCTGCGAACTCTCCGCTTCGACCACGCGCCGGCTGACCTTGCGGGCGAAATCGCAGGCGCCTTGCTCAGTGTTCGATCCGAGGGATTGGTGCTGGTCATTGTCCATTCGGCGATTGGGTGGTCGGCGGGCCTAGGGCGCGAAGGCGTACACGAGCTGGCAGGCGCCGCGCGCCTGATCGCTCAGCCCGTGCCCCGCAGCGCCCCCTTCGACGAACTTGGCCCGCTCTGGCTCGGCGTCGCCACCAAAGCCGTTGAGAAAGTCGGATCGGTGCGGGCGCTTCTGTCGCAGATCGCCGCTCCACGCCTTTCGGATATGACCGGGCTGGAGGCCGGCGCTGCAGCGCTGATCGCCTTGGAATGCGGGACTATTGGCGCAGCCGACGGGCTGCAGCACCTCGCGGCAGAGGAGATCTCGCCCGACGCCCTCCTCCGGGTACAGGCGCTTTGGCGATGGAATCTCGCGCAATCGGCTGCGCTTGAGGCGAAACTCGCCGCGACTTCACGCCAAATGACCGAGGCCACGATCCGGGCGGGTCGCGCTGAGCGCGATCTGGAGATTGCGCGCGCCGACCACCGCGCCAACGTTGCGCGGCTGATGCCGTTCGCGGCGAAGGCGGAGGCCAAATCGCCGTCAGTCGGGCGCAAGGCTCGGGCCGCCGCCGCCGCGGCGCCCGAGTTCGGAAAATGATCGACAGCTACCTTCCTGCTGCGCCGGCGCGCGATTTGACCGAATGGCCCGCGAGCGCCCCCTTGGTCAGCGTCGTCATTCCCTGCTTCAACTACGGCCACTACGTCGACCAGGCTATCGAGTCCGTGCTGGCGCAGACCTTCACCGATCTTGAGGTGATCGTCGTGGAGGGCGGCTCAAGCCAGGCGGAGTCCCGCGAGCGCGTTGTCCAGCTTGATTTCCCGCGCACCCGGCTGCTGTTTCAAGGCGCCGCGACACGGGTCGGCGCCAATCGGAACCTTGGGATCGAGAACGCTCGGGGCAAATACATCATCTGCCTGGACGCCGACGATCGGCTCCGTCCCACCTATGTGGAGAAGGCGGTTTTCCTCGCCGAGACCTACGGCATCGATGTCGTCTCGTCGGCCATGCAGTTCTTTGGCGACCGATCGGACCGCATCGACATTCTGGAAGCGCCCGATCTCGACGCGCTCATCCACGGCAATCACGTGCTGACCTGCGCGCTATTCCGGAAATCGTTCTGGGAGGCCGCCGGCGGGGTTCGCGACTTCTCGAAGGGCGGCCATGTCCACGAGGACTGGGCCTTCTGGATGCGTCTGGCCGCCCATGGGGCCCGTTTCCTCAACATGCCGCGTGACCCCTTGCTGCTGTATCGCAGTCATGGCGTCAGCCTGAGCACCGGCGATGACGTCCACCCCATGGACCAGCAGGCCAAGCTGGTCCGGGAGATGAACGCGGACGTGCTGACGCCGGCGGCGTTCGACCGTTCGCGCCGGCTTGCGGTGCAGGAACGGCGGAGCGTGCCCGCGCCCCGTCCGGACGCCTATCAGGCGCCCAGCCTTGAAGGGCCTGTCGTGCTTATCGCCTTGCCCTGGCTTGTGCTCGGCGGCGCCGAGCGGCTGCTGAGCGCGATCGTCAAGCACCTCTCGAGCTGTGGCTGGCGGGTCATCCTCCTCACTTCGATCGACACCTCCCCTGACCAGGGCGACACGACAGCCTGGTTCGAAGAGCACACGGCCGAGATCTACAAGCTTCCCCTGTTCTTGCGGCGCGATCGATGGGACGCGTTTCTGGACCACCTTATTCAGTCGCGCGGCGTCGACATCTTGTGGGTGGTCGGAAGCGCGTTCGCCTATGATCGTCTGGTGTCGGTCCGGAACAGCTACCCGAACCTCCGTGTGATCGACCTTCTCTTCAATACGGTCGGCCACACGCAGAACAACCGCTTACGCAAAGACCTGATCGACCTGACCATTGTCGAAAACAATGAGGTTCAGGATTGGCTGCTCACCCATGGCGAGGCGCAAGCTCGGATCAAGGTGATTGAAAGCGGCGTTGATCTCTCGCGGCTGTCGCCGCGCTCGCGCGACCCCGAAGTCAGTCGAGGGCTGCATCTGCGCCCCAATGAGATCGTGGTCGGCTTCTCCGGTCGTTGGTCGGAAGAAAAGAACCCCCTGGGTTTTATCGAGATCGCCCGGCGCACGGATCCCCGCCTGCCGATCCGGTTCGTCATGACCGGGACGGGCCCGCAACATCATCTTGTCGAACAGGCGATCGCCGAGGCGCGCTTCGCGCCGGGTCGTTTCACCGTCGTCGGCGACGTGCCTGACGTAGCGCCGTGGCTGAGCTCGTACGACCTGCTCGTCCTGCCGTCGCGCCTCGACGGCCGGCCGGTCGTGGTGATGGAGGCGCTTGCGTTCGGCGTGCCCGTGCTGGCGTCACGCGTCGGCGCCTTGCCCGAGTTGATCGAAGAGGGCGTCAACGGGTGGCTCTGCGGCCCGATGGAGACCGACCAATTCGCGCGCTTGATCGACGCCTTTGCGCGCAACCCCGGGCGAGCACGGCACCGCACCGCGGCGCGGGCCTTTGCTGAGCGAAAGCTGGATCAAAACCGCATGCTCGCCAATTACATGGCGGCGCTGCAAGGCGATCTTGAACGTGCCAGCGAGGTCTGCGAGGCGCTTTAGAGGCGGCGCCCAAAAAAGGCGAGGATCGGCGCTCTAACTGAGCCGCACTCTCACGCGCGAGAAGGCGAACGGCTCGCCGTTTGGCGTTCGACAGGCGTCGAGGCGCAGCATGCCTTCGCCGCAGATCACCAGCGGCGCGCCATCGTTCAGGCTCCAGATCTTGCCCGAGTGGCGGGCCACAAACGGGAGGTCTTCGACGGCGCTGGCTCGATCGATGATGATTTCCCTGTCGCCGGCGCGCGCGCGCGCGCCGCCATAGGGCGTCCCGACGGCGTAGACGAAGCGTTCCAGCGCCTGCGCTGATTGCGACCAATCGATCCTGTAGTCCTGCTCATCGCGCCAGATGCTGTAACTGGCCTGTCGCTCGTCCTGCGGCGTGGCCGACAATCGCCCCTCCCGCCATCGCGCATGCAGATCGACCGCCAAGTCCGCCATCAGCGAGGCCTGGGCCTCAAGAGCCGCTGCAATCGCCATGGGATGGCGAACCTCGATCGAGGCCTGACCGAACACGGGGCCACTATCGACGTCGCTGCGAGGCTGAAGCGCGGTCACCCCGATCTCATCGTCGCCATTAATGAGCGCGGCGACGGTCGGCGCGAAGCCGCGATAGCGCGGCAACAGGGAGTCGTGGAAGACCACGACATGCGGGCCAGTATCCTCCATCAGATACTGCCAACCGACGACGTAGATCAGCTCGGCGCCGGAGACGTCCGGACGCCGGTCGAAGAGCGTCTCGACGCCTGCGGACGCCGCTATTTCCTTGATGCGCTCCCAGCTTCTCGAGGCGTCATCGCGTTGTTCATAGGTCACGACCTTTACGGGGCGAACGCCGGCCGTCAGCAGTCTTTCCAGGAACACCGCCCCCTTGAGGCCCACGACACATGCGACCAGCATCGGCTAAGCGTCCTCCCCCAGATAGGCCAGCACGCGATCGATGACCCGGTCTTGGGCTGCGCCGAGTTCGTCAAACAGCGGAAGCCTGATCAATCGGGCGCTTGTCGCATCCGTCATCGTCATGTCGCCGTTCGCGCGCCCATAGGTCAGCCCCGCGGGAGCGGTGTGCAGGGGAATGTAGTGGAAGGGCGCCAGTATCTGGTGCTTCGCCAGCCACCCGATCAGGGCGTCCCGGTCGCTGCGGTCACGCATCAACAGGTAATACAGATGTCCATTGTGCCGGCAATGCGAAGGCACGATCGGCCGCCTCAAGCGTCCCTCGCGTTCGGCGGCCTCGAAGGCGTGGTGGTATCTGTCCCAGATCGCCAGCCGCGTTTCCGTCAGTCGGTCGGCGTTCTCAAGCTGCGCCCAAAGGTAGGCGGCGTTGATCTCGCTCGGCAGATAGGACGACCCCACGTCGAGCCAGGTGTATTTGTCGACTCCGCCCCGTCGGAACTCGACGCGATTGGTTCCCTTTTCGCGAATGATATCTGCGCGCTCCACAAGCGCCTCGTCGTTGACGGCGATAGCGCCGCCTTCGCCTGACACGACATTCTTCGTTTCATGAAACGAGAAACAGGAGATCGCCGACAATCCGCCGGCCGGCCTCCCCTTGTAGAGCGACGACAGCGCCTGGGCTGCGTCCTCGATCACCATCAGACCGTGACGATCAGCGATCGCCTGGATGGGGTCCATTTCACAGCAGACGCCCGCGTAGTGCACGACCACGATGGCTTTGGTGCGCGGTGTGATCGCTTGCTCGATGAGCGTCTCGTCGAGATTGAGGGTGTCGCTCCGGATATCGACGAACACCGGGACCGCGCCGCGCAGCACGAAAGCATTGGCTGTGGAGACGAACGTGAAGGACGGCATGATTACTTCATCGCCAGGCTCGAGCCGCGCCAGAAGCGCCGCCATTTCGAGCGCCGCGGTGCAGGAATGGGTCAAACGCACTTCACCGCCGCCGACCTGGCCGCTCAACCAATTCTGACACAGCTTGGTGTAGTGGCCATCGCCAGACAAATGACGGCGTGCGATAACGTCGCCGATGTACTCCAATTCACGCCCGGTGACTGGAGGTACATTGAACAAGACGTCCATCGGCGAACTCTCTCTAGGCCTAAGCGCACCCCAAAAGCGCCAAGGAGCCGGTCGCCAGCTCTTCCTGCCGCCTGTCGTCGCACGCGGCCTGAGCCCGACGCGGTGATCCAGCTTCAGTGTTTAGTGCATGGCCCTGGCCGGCGCCAGGGTCCGAGCATGGCCGTCGTCAAGGCGGCCCGCCGACGCCCACGCGGCCTGGCCGCGCGCCCAGGCCGGACTTCAAATGCAATCTCATCGAAAATTCGGCTCTATCACCCGTCGGACGTCCAAGCCCGGCAGCACTTTTGGCCAATCCGGCTCAAGCCCCAAACGTCGGGGGACCTCACTCTCACCATCGTCATTGCCGCGTCGTCCATCGTCGCCGCCGAGCCGCGTTCAGCGCGCCTGGCATAGCGCCTTTGCCCAGCCCCAGCGTCGTGCGCCCGCCAGATATTCGCTCCGGCTACGCCCGCTATCCTTGCGCCATTTTGAAATCCGGGATCATTTGCGCCGGCGCCGTTGACGGCGATCACCTAGCCAAATGCGAGTATCCCATGTCCTATTCCGCCGGAGAGCTTGTCAATCGCCCCTGGGGCGTTTGGGAAGTTCTGGTCAAGGGAGAAAACTACGCTGTCAAACGGGTGACCATCGATCCAGGCAAGAGGCTGTCGCTTCAATTCCACCATCATCGCCTGGAGCTCTGGACCATTGTGGCGGGACAAGGTGAAGTCGAGCTGGACGGCGCGCGCCTTACAGCCGATCTTGGCGACCAATTCCGTATCCCCAAGTTGGCCCGACATCGGATCGCAAACACCGGATCCCTGCCCCTTGTGCTCATCGAGGTGCAATTTGGTTCTCGCCTCGACGAGGGCGATATCGTGCGTTTGATGGATGACTTCGGACGCGTGCCCGCGACGGCTGAATAGACAGTCCGATTTCTGCCGCCGCTTGTGCTGCGCATGGCCAAGGCCGCGCCCCATCATTCCAGCTCTAAGACCCCAGTACGCCCAGCCTGCGCGCCGCGCTCGACACCGGACAGGCGGCCAGCTAGGGCAAGCGCCAGGGAGTACGCATGAGCGATAACGCAAACACGACCGCCCCTACCGAGGGCGAACAAGCAGAACTGCGCATGTTCCTGGCGCAGCTGGCCGAATTTCGCGAGATCCTGTCTGCTCAGCTCGCGGAACTAGAGAGCGAGCGCTCGGCGCGCCGCCAGATCGCGCGGGAAGTGGAAGAGGCTCAGGCCTCCGTCAAGCGCGCAGAGTTTCGCGCCAAGAACCTCGTACGACAGCTCGAGGAGGCTAATCGACAGGTTGAGCTTGCTGTCGCTGCGCACCAGGAGGAGCTTGCCGCTGGACACGAGAGACTGATTGGCGCAACCGAAGAGATCGCGGCCAGGGACCGCGCGATTGCCGAGCTCGTCGCCGAACTGACCGCGCTCCGCAGATCCACCTCCTGGCGGCTGACTAGGCCGCTGCGCTGGCTGAAAGGCAGTCGGGCCTGACTTGCTTGGCGATATGGCGGACGAATTGAACATTCAAAGTGGCGATGGCGACGATTGGCGGAGGGTCGCCGAAAGCGGCCTGTTCGATGACGTCCATTACCGTCTCTCGTGGCCAGATCTCGCGCCCGAGGCCGACGCAATCGAGCACTATCTGCTCTGTGGTTGGGAGAGTTCCAATCCTGGCCTCGGCTTTGATGGCCTGTACTACCTTGCATCCAACCCGGACGTGAGAGCCGCCGGTCTCAACCCCCTCCTCCACTACCTGCTCATGGGCCGGAGCGAAGGGCGCCGGGCCATCCCGCCCGCTCGGCGCGAAGCAGAAGGCCTTGAGCTTGTCGGGCAGCCCTCTGCACCAAGCGCTGCCGATTGGCGTGCGCTGGCGGCCGAACGCGACGCCGATCCGCGAACGCCGGTCGTCGATGTTGTGGTGCCGATCTTCCGCAACCTTGATCAGACGATGCGGTGCCTCTTCAGCGTCCTGAGATCGCCCCATCGCACGCCCTTCCGGCTGATTGCGATCGACGATTGCAGTCCAGAACCGGACCTTAGCGCTGCGCTGACGCAGTTGGCGGCGAAGGGATTGATAGAGCTGCATCGCCCCCCCCAGAACCTCGGGTTCGTGGGGGCCTGCAATCTGGCCATGAGCCTCCATGAGGACCGAGACGTCGTTCTACTCAACTCCGACACTGAGGTTTTCGGCGACTGGCTGGACCGGCTCAAGACGGCCGCCTACGGTCGCACGCAGATTGGAACGGTGACGCCCCTTTCCAACAATGCCGAAATCTGCAGCTATCCGCACTTCGTGCAGGACAATTGCTGGAAGCTGGAACTCAGCGACGCCGAACTCGATGCCTTAGCGGCCGAGGTGAATGCTGGGGAGCTTCTGCCGATCCCGACCGGCGTCGGTTTCTGCCTCTACATTCGCCGCGATTGCCTGAACCAGGTGGGCCTCTTCGATGAAGAGAACTTCGGGAAGGGGTATGGCGAGGAAAATGACTTTTGCCGGCGTGCCGCCGCGGGAGGCTGGCTGAGCGTTCTGGCCCCGAACATTTTTGTCCGCCACTATGGCGGTTCGTCCTTCGGCGACAGCAAGAACGCCCGGGTGTCGGCAGCCATCCAGACGGTGGAATGCCTACATCCGGGCTACAACAAGCTCGTCGGCGATTTCGTCCGGTCAGATCCGGCCTCTGCCTACCGGACCGCGCTCGACATGGCGCGTGCGGCGAAACTTTTAACTAGCCGGCCGCGCGGCGCCGTTTTGTTCATCACCCACAACTGGGGCGGGGGCGCCGAACGGCACGTCCAGGACATGTGCCGCCTGACGGCGCAGGCCGGGGCCATGCCGTTGATCGGGCGACCTTCCCCATCCGATCCCGAGGCCATCGTCCTTGAGGTGTTTGGGAACGCTGAATTTCCCAACCTCCCCACCCTTCACGCAGGAGGGCCCCTGGGACTCGCGGCGGCCCATCTGGGCGCGCTCGGCGTTTCGCACGTCCACGTGCACAGCCTCGCGGGATATAGCGATCAAGTGTCCGACTTCGTCGCCTCGCTCCCATCTGAGGCGGGAGCCAGCTACGACGTGACGCTTCATGACTACATGGCCGTGTGTCCACGTATCACCATGATCGACCGCAGCAGCCTCTATTGCGGCGAGCCGGATCTCTCAGCCTGCGAGAGCTGCATCGCCCATGCAGGGTCTCCGTTCGGCCGGCCCGATGTCTCCGAGTGGCGCGCCCGTCACGGACGCCTGCTCCGAAAGGCTCGAAAGGTCTTCGTCCCGAGCGAGGACGCCGCCCGAAGGATGAGCCGCTACCTGCCGGGCCTCGAATTCAGCGTTCGGCCCCATCCTGAGGTGCCCCCCCCGAACCATCGTGGCGTGAGGCCAGCTGACGGCGATCGTCGGCGTGTCGCACTGCTTGGGGCCTTGTGGCCCCATAAGGGCTCAATGCTGCTGGCCGAAGTCGTGCGCGCGGCCAGGGCCCATGACCTGCCGCTCGACTTCGTGCTTGTCGGCTACAGTGATCGAGACGCAGAACTTCGCAGCCTCGGGGTCGAAGTCACCGGCCCCTATGGCGAAGGCGACGGCGCGCGGCTGTTGAACGAGGTCAATGCGGACATCGTTTGGTTCGCTTCAGTTTGGCCGGAGACCTATTCCTATACGCTCAGCGACGCCATGGCCGCTGGGCGGATGCCGGTGGCGTTCGACTTTGGCGCTATCGCCGATCGAATTCGCCAGGCCGAGTTCGGGCACGTGATGCCGATAGATCTCCTGCTTGATCCGGTCGGCGTTGCGGTCACGCTTGCAGGCCTCAGAACACCTACGTCTCGCGGTCCGGAATTCACGGCGGCCAAGTACCCTGACGTGTTCGCGGACTACTACGAGCTAGACTGACCCGCGCTTCGCCAGACATCGGTCCCGGGGGAGCGCCCTAGGCCCGACGAAGTCGCTAGGCGGCGGCCAATAGCCCACCAAGCTCGCCGATCGGGGTCACGGCGGAGGCTCGCCCCGACTCGATGCGGATGACCTTGTTGCAGTAGCGTTCGATGAGCGCCAGGTCGTGGGACGCGAGCACGAGGATCCCGGCGCGCTCCACCAGCTCGTTCAAGCGCTGCTCGGCCAGGGCCCGGAAGTCGCCGTCTCCGACCGCCACCCATTCGTCCATCAGCAGGACGTCGGCCTCGACAGAAGTCGCCACGGCGAAGGCGAGCCTAGCCTGCATGCCGGCGGAATAGGTTTTCAGCGGCATGGCGATGTAGGCCCCAAGTCCGCTGAACGCGACTATTTCCTCCATCCGGCTCTCAATCTGCCGGGCCGAGAGGCCAGCGATACGGCCGCGAAGTCGGATGTTGTCCAGGCCCGTCGCCGAGGGATCGATCCCTAAGCTGAGGTCAAGCAGGGCCGAGATACGCCCATGCACATCGATGGTGCCTTCGTCAGGCTCGTAGGCCCCCGAGAGCGCGCGCAGCAGGCTGGTCTTCCCAGACCCGTTGTGCCCGATCAAGCCGAGGCGGTCGCCGGGGCCGAGCGCGAAGTTGACCTTGTTCAGCGCGGTGACGATGGTCGAACCGGTCAGGTTCGAACGCAACTGCCCCCCGACGGTGATCTTGGCCAGGTACTTTTTCAGCGACTTGGCGTCGACGCCGTAGACTGGGAAACGCAAGGTCAGGTCGCTGACTGTGACGGAGATGTCGGGACGATGGCTCATAGGTAGTGCACGATCCGCCGGCGGGTAAGGGTGAACACGACAAATGCGACGGCCCAGCCCGCGAGGGCCATGAGCGCCAGGACGACATGCGCAAAGCGTGGGGGATCCCCGCCGAGCAAGGGCGCGCGGATCGCTTCGAGCATGTGAAAGAAGGGGTTGAAGACCAAAAGCGCGTGGTCCAGCAGCTTGCCCCCCGGCTTCCAGAACACCGGGGTCATGAACATCGCAAACTGGGTCAGCGACATCATGATCTGGGGCACGTCGCGGAACCGCGCCGAGGCGATACCCACGATCAGGGTGATCCAGCTGAGATTGCACATGACGAGCGCAAATCCCCCCATTGCGGAAAGGAGGTCCGCCGATCGCCATTGTCCGTAGATAAGCATCACCGCAACGATGATGATCAAGTGGTGTGAGAGGTTGATGACGTTTCGCAGCACTGCGCGCCAGACAAAGACGAACATCGGCAGGGCCGTCTGATTGAGCATGCTGACCGCGCCCGTATAGGCGCCGCATCCATCGATGATCGTATTAGCGATCATGCCCCAAAAGACGATGCCGCACGCGACATAGGGCACGAACTCCTGGACCGGCACCTGGAACAGATGCGCGTAGAGGAACCCGATGCCGCCCACCATGAACCCCATGGAGAGCGTGATCCAGAACGGCCCGAGAACCGAGCCGCGATAGCGGGCGACGACGTCGTGCCATGCCAGCGAACCGGCCAGGCCGAGCGACTTGAGCGAAGCTGTCAGGTCCGCAAGGGACATGGCGAATTCATGCGCCAAACCCCGACGACCGGTGCGGACCATATGTTGTGACGCGTACATTCGGGCTCCGACCTGATCTGGGTTGCCTAACAGTCTCCGTTTTGGGGCGCAAGCTGAGGCGTTCGGGCCGTCTTTGGGGGCCGCGGCGCGGGCAATGCGCCTTTCGCGGTGGTCTGCTCGTCAGCGTTGTTCTGCTCCAGTGCTCGGCTCACGGCGTCAGGTTCAAGATCGATCATCATCAACAGGACGCGAGCCGCAGCTTCGGGCGCCGCCGTCCCGTCTCCCAATTTCGGACCGCCGCGTGGCTGATCCCGACCGCCGCGGCGAACGCCCCCTCGCGAATTCCATCGTCGTCAGCGCGCGCGCCAGACGTCGGCGCCCTGGCTAGTCCGACGCGCCGGCAGCCGATTCGAACGCGCTTCGCTCATGAGCTCCCCATAGCCGCCCCCGCGGCGGACGTCACAACCCGCCTTGACACGGCGCCTCCGCTGGCAAACCTTCGTTCGGGGACTTCGGGTCTGTTGGGGAAAAGGCGTGCCTCGTATTTTAGTGTCGGCGCTCGCCGCGGCGGGATCGTTTGTCCTGTTGCTCGCCGGTGTGGGTGACGCTGTTATCGACCGCCAGGACGGGTGGGACGACCGTGCACACGTCCTCGCTGGCGCTGGTCTTGCCCTGGCTTCAATCCTGTTGCGCCCGGCCTCGCTTTTGAAACTGCGCGCTGGCGCGCGCGCCAAACTCCGCTCGAGATACGTGATGAAATCCCGGGGCGAACGCGAGCGAGCCGGCTCTACAGTCTCCTAGTTCACACGCCCCTCAAGAGGGCGCGTTCACCATCCGCCGTTCACAGACGTGCGCTGATCCGGCGCCCAGTTCAATAAGCGTTCGTCGAGGTTGGCCAAGCATGTGGCGCGAGTTTTTCCTGGCCACGACGCTGCTCGCTGTGGCCGCCTGCGACCAGCGTCCCAAGGACTGGACCGCCTATGTGCTTCCAGATCCCGACCAGGTCGAGAGCGGCGTCCATGTCGGCGGATTGAAGGACTTCGAGGCCTGCCGCCGCGCCGCCCTTGACGTGATGGTCCGGCTCGGCGGCTCCGATAGCGGCGTCTTTGAATGCGGCTATGACTGCCACTACAGCCGCAGCTACCGCACAATGATCTGCAAGGAGGTGCGATACTGACGCTGCGGCGGCCTCAGCCAATCTCGGGCCGCCATGCGGCTGCGCCCTTCACCTGGCTGTCGCCCCGGTGTAGGGCAACGCTCCGCCGCTAGACCCGCCGGCGGGAAGCCGAACCTCATTTCATGTCGCCCTCTGCTGCATGTGGGTTCGGCGCATGCGGCCTGACCGTTCGCGTCGGGCAGGCCGCATGCAGAGGGAGCGAGTTTCCTGCGCCTTGCGCGGGAGTCGGCGAGGTCGGCCGCCGAGCGGTTTGCTGGCGCGGGATCGAATGCTGGCTGGCGCTTGCCAAACCCAGCCAACGGTCTGGGCTCTGACAATGACGCTCGCCTTCCAATACGTGCTCGCTGGAGTAACGGAGCCTTTCAGCGGCCTCCCCCTGCGGGCCCGACGCGGCCTGCAGCGATTGTTGGCCGACGCGCTGCCCCGGGGACGACGAGGTGGCCACTGTGCAGGCGATCTTCCGGTGCTATGCTTTGATCTGTCTTTCGCTCCGCAGTCAGACGTCGGCGCCGCATGATTTTCCGGCCCGACCTGGGAGTTGCTCCGTCGCCTACGTGCGCGGGGGGCTTGGTCGGCTCGCTAACCCGCGCGGGTCTGGCGGGCGCTCCCCGCCCTCTCCTCCCTTAGCACCTGCTCGGCCCACCTGGGGCCCTGGCCTTGGATGGGCGCGCGCCTGGCCCTCTACCCGTCATTTATACCCGGGCAAATTGACAAGCGTCGGCGGGTGACGCCGGTCGGTTTGAAACGTTTGTCGCGGGCTGGCCCGCGGACATTGCAGTCTATCTCCGCATCCTGGCGGCCGAAGCCTTCCCGGCTTGAATTAGGGTTGGTTAGGCGGCGCTGAGCGACACGAAAGCTTCGAACTTCCCGGGCCCAACCTAAGCTCAGCTTTACTTCGTCGACGCGAGTGAACCGCGGCCTGTCCGGGAGGGGGCGCCGCCCGAGCGTGGTGGGTCGATGGGCCGTCCAATTGCGCTGGAAAGGCCGACAATGACGCCTTGGATCAGTTGCAGTTGGTCTTCCACCTGCCTGATCCAAACCGACTGCGCCGCCGCGCTCGGGATATCGAGAAGCAGCTGATCGGCTCTCAGGGTCAACAGGAGGCGACTGAGCAAGCGCGCCTGGCTGCGGGCCGACTGGTCCGGCCAATGGGCGCGAGGTTCCTCGATCAACTGGGCGAGATCGCCTTGGAGGCCGCTGGCCTCCAAGGCCTTCAGCGCCACGCGCGCAGCGCTGACCTGTCCCCCGACAAGGCTGGCTTCGAGGCGCCGGATGGCCGGCGTCCCGCGATCCAGCGCCTCGATCAGATCGAGCGTGAGGTCGAGCTTAGCCTGGGCACGATCCCGCGCCTGACGCCGCGCCGGGGCGAGACTGATCCAAACCCCAACCGACACGGCCAGAACCGTTCCCAGGCCCTGCACCCAAGCCGCGTAGTCGGCGCTTGTGACGGGCGGCGGCACATGCGCAAAGACTGGAGCGACGACCGCCAGGCCCATCACCAAAAGCGCGAGCCAAATGATCGCCGAGCCTTTCATGTCCACGCGAAAGAAGCACACTCATGCGCTTATGACCACGAAACTCGCGCCGCCAAACGCCTCTAGGTCAGACGATCAATTCGTTTTGATAGTTGGAGGCGCCCGAGATCTGGACGCCAGCGAAGTCGTCCGAGGCGTAGGAGGCCCGCCCTTCGAGCACGCCGTGGGTCAGGTAGTGCCAGAGCGGATTGACGCCGGCGGCGGCGACGTCGGGGTTTGCGGCCAGATACTTGGACGTGTCGAACGTCGCTGAAGGATCGCGGCCTTCACGCCAGCCATAGGCGTCGTAGTGGTCCAGCGGATTGCCGCCGCCCGCGCCGACGTCGTTGTAGACGGTGAGGTACCCGGTGGTGTCGAAAGCCGCGTTCGGATCGCGCCCTTCTTTCCAGCCTTGCGTCGCCCAGTGGGTGTACGCGTTCACGCCTGCAGTCGCCACGTCGGGGTTGGCGAGGATGTAGGCGTCGCTGTCGAAGCTGTTGGCCAAGAGCTCCTTACCGATCGCGCCGAAGATCTCCCGCCCCTCGGCTTGGCCGTACTGGAGGTAGTGCACGAGCGGATTCATCCCAGAGGCCGCCACGTCCGGATTTTGGGTCAGGTAGTACTCGTTGTCGAAGGCGGCCGAGGGGTCGCGTCCTTCACGCCAGCCGGTTTGCTCATAGTGGAGCAAGGGATTGACGTGGCTCGCGGCGACCGAGGGATTGGCCTTGAGATAGCCGTCGGTGGAGAACCAGGCGTTGGGGTCGCGCCCTTCCAGCCAGCCGTAATTGGCATAGTGGTCCCCGGCGCTGACGCCCGCGGCGAAGACGTCGCGATTGGTCAGGGCGTAGTAGATGGGATCGACGAGGTTCCCGGCGCCGTTCAGATTGATCTGACCGTCTGCGAAACGAAGAATCCCGGCGTTGGCGACCTCGTGGCGCTCCGAAGCGCTCACGATCTCGACGCCGTCACTGCCCAGATAGTGAACTTGGTAATCGTCCACGCCGCCCTCGAGCTGCATGGTGACCTTGCCGGGCAGGTTGTTGTCGCCGCCCGGGATCACCGACGGAGCCTCGCCGCCGCCGAGGTTGCCCGGATCGATGCCTTGAGCGGCCAGCCATTTGGTCAGGTTGGCGATCTGATCGGCGCTCAGCGCCTGCAGGATCGTATCGCCCTTTTGCGTCAGGTTGGTGTTGCCTTGAAGGACGTAGGACTGCGCCTCATTGTCCGTGAGCTGCGCGTTGGTCGTATCGCTCACGCGGATCCAGGACTTCTGATCGCCGTATGCAGCCACGATGTTGCCATCGATGACCAGACCATTGGCCCTCGACACCATGATGCCATTGTACATTCCGCCGACGATGACGTTGTCGCTGACGGTCACGCGGTCGTAGCCCAGCCCGATCTGATCGGTGATGAACACGCCCTGGATGATACCGCCGTCGCCGCGCATGATCAGATTGTCGCTGACCAGGATGTCGTGCGCCTTGGCCGTCGTCCCGCGGGTCAGGAATTGGATGGCGTCCGGGTGATCGCCGTTCGCAGGGTAGAAATCGGTGAAGGTATTGCCGATCACTTGTACCTTTGAGGTGCCGGCGCTCATCACCCCGTCCGAGCGCAGGTCGTGGAAGCTGTTGCCCTCGATCCGCACGTCGTTGCTGTTCATCATGCTGACGCCGTGGGAGAACTCTTGGAACTCCGAGCCGGTCACCTTGACGCCCGTGCTGTTGCGGATCAGCAGCGCGTTCTGGTCGTCGGCCGGGTTGCCGTTCATCGACCCGTGGAAGTCGAGGTTGTTCAGCACGATGTTCTTGGAGTCGACAACCTGGGCGTTCCAGACGGTCCAGGGCGAGCTGAAGTCCATATGCAGGTTGCTGAACGTCAGCCCCTGACTGCCGTTCACCGTCAACCCGGTCAGCGTCGCCGGCTTGTCGGGATCCTTCGAAGCGATCGTCACGGCGCTATCGAACACCATGCCCCGGATCTGGAGGTTCGAATAGTTCCCAGCTTCCAGCAGGATCGTATCGCCCGCCTTGGCGGACTTAAGTGCAGTGCTGAGAGTTTCTACGCTGTTCGCAGTCAGTATCACGGTAAATTCCTGCCAATAGTGCCGCCCCCGGCGCCGGCTGTCTCGGAAAGGCGAAAGCCTTTGGTCGAACTATATGTTCTGTCGCGACCAGCTTTCGTTTGGTTAAGCTCTGTGGTTAACCAATCTAAAATATAATTCCGAGGGGACCATGCGTCATGACGCCGCCCCGGACGGAAGCTCATGCAAACCAGCCAGACTCGGACTAGACTCGGATGGCAAACGCGCTCACTTGAGACGATGAATACCTTGTCGGTGAGGTCGCGGCCTGGGCATCGAGCCTGCGGGCCCCTCCAAGTACTCTCACAGAGCCAAAATCAACCTGCCTTCTTTTCAACACAATTCATTGCGCGAGCAAAATCCGGCGTCGCTGAGGTCGAACCGGCGCGGACGGGAGTCTTTTGCAGGCTGATCGAAATACAAGATGGCGATCGACAGGATATCCACAGCGCCCCGCAGCAGGTATCCTTACCGGCCGCCTCGCCTGGCAGCCGGAGTGACTGTTCCATTCCGCTTTCGGCGGGCGCGTGTTGTCGCAATGCCTGAACCCAACCCCTTGATCTGGACAATTAAAGGAGCGGCTGTCGGCGCAAGGCCCGCGCGGTAAGCGTGTTGTTGATCACAACAAGCAACGCGACGAGAATACCCTGGGCCTGGGAAGTCGATGGCGGGAGCTTCGGTGATCGGGGGCGGAAAACGCCCCGCCAACCATGCCTGCCGGTTCCGGCGATCCGCCGCCTGCCCTAATGTCGACGACGTACGGGTATAGGGCGGCGGGGCGATTCGAGATGTGGCTGGTACGCGCGTTAATCGGCGCGCTCGCTTTGCTGAGCGTAATCGTGGCGCTGGCGCCAGAACCCGCTCCTGAACCAATTCCGGGCCTCCAGTTGAAGGTTCTTACTGGGCGGCCGGGCGCGATTTCCCTCTCCGAGGTCAGGGACCGAGATCGAACGGCGCCAACGGCTGTTCTCAACTATCAGCTCTTGCGCTCGTGGACGCCGGAGGGAGGGGTCCGGCCGCTGAAGCTTGAGTTCGGCCCGTTGCCGCATGGGGGCTATCTGGGCGTCCTCTACCAAGGCTCCATCGACGACCCGGAGCATCTGAACGATCTCTATCTGCGCTGCTCGAGCACCGACCGGGTCAAGGCCGTCGCCATAGGCGGGGTCAACACGACCGTCACCGAGACCATCGTACGGCTTGATCGCAACTGGTGCGCCGACGGCGAAATTTACCTGCGATTGGTCGGCGGCTCGATGCGCAACATCGGCGTCGCCCCGCCCTACAGCCGGTCGCCTATCGCCTACTTGAAGCAGTCCTATCTCGGCTATGTGGGGTTCTTTCTTGTCGCGTTCGCCGGACTTTTAGGGCCGTTTTTTGCGGGCGGACTCGCCGCCCGCTTGTCGACCCGCGGCCTCGACCCGGTGCTTGGCGGCCTGTTGGGCGTCGGAGCCGCCTCGCTCCTGGCCTTCTACGTCTATGCCTGCACGCCCATACCGGCGCCATCGGGGTTGGCCGCGCCGGCGTTCTTTGCACTCGTCGCGCTCTTCGCCTGGCGGCGAGCGCCCGTCCTCGCCCGATCCGTTTGGCGCGCTCAGAGAGGCGCGGTCATGGCCTGGTTCGCTGTCGGGCTTCTGGTCGTCTCCATCCTTCACCTGGCCAGCGTCGGCGCCGGGGCCTGGGAACCGGCCTATCGCTTTTCGCCTGCCGTCTGGTCTTCAGACCATACCCTCCCGATGCTGCTAGCTGAGGTCGCGCGCATTGGCGCGTTGCCCCAGGAAGGGCTCATGGGGGGATGGTCGCTTAGCGATCGGCCCCCGTTGATGGCCGGAGCCTATCTGCTCTCAGCCGACCTGCTGCGCATCCTGCAGCTCAACAATGACGGCCCCTACCTCCAGCCCATCGCGCTCGGCGTGGGCGGCGTCGCGGCCAGCGCGCTTTGGGCCGCTGCGCTCTACTGGGCGGTTCAGCGCGCCGCCGCGCTGGGGCCGCGGATCGCCGCCCTCGCGGTGGTCGCCGTGGCCGCCACGCCGTTCGCACTGTTCAACACCGGCTACACTTGGCCGAAGTTATTCGGCGCGGCCTTCAGCCTGGCTGCGGCGGCCTATGTCTTCCGGCGCCGCGCGATCACGACGACGGGAGAGGCCAGCGTGTTTGGCGGGCTGGCCGGCCTTGCCCTGCTGAGCCATGCGGCCTCCGCCTTCTTCCTGACGCCGGTGGCGCTGGTCTACTTTGCTGGACGGCTCTGGAAGTCCCCGAAAGCGGTGTTGGTCGGAGCCGCCGTCGGGCTTGCTCTCCTCGCCACGTGGGCGGCCTTCAAGGCGTTGGTCCTGCCAAGCCACGATCCACTGTTGGCCTACGCTCTGACGGGTCATCTGGTCCTCGAGCCGACGCCGCTGCTGCAGCGGTTGGCCGAACGCTATGACGGCCTGGACGTCATCTCGTGGGTCCGCGCGAAGCTGGAGGTGGCGAGCTATCTGCTGACCCCCGCCCCGCCGCCGGGTCCGCTGCCGTTGGAGCGGCCCCCGTCGATGCCCGCTGGCGATCTCTCAGCCAAGCTCAGGTTCTGGGATTTCTACGCCCTGAGCGCCGGCAACTCTCCGCTATTGCTGCTGGGCGCGGTCGGTCTCATCGGCGCGTTCTTCGCCAGGCAACCCTCGATCCGGCGGATGAGCGGGCGCCTGATCCTGGCGACGCTGGGTTGCTATGTGCTGTTCGTCACAGCGACCTTTCTCCCGCTCTTCATTCACCAGTTCAGCTACGACGCTATCCTGGCCATGGCCCTGGCCGGTATTGTCGTGGCGGCCGGCCGGCCCGTTGGTCGGGCCTTCCTCCTGGTCCTTGCGGCGGCCGGGGCGATTTATACAGGCCTCGTTTGGGGCCTCGCGCCACTCGCGAGCGCTAGGACGATCGATCTCGCCGGCGTCGCTGTGACGGCTTTGCTGCTGGGAGCAAGTCTCTCGGCTGGACTCAGGCCCTCCGCCGGACCAGCCCGGGCGGGCGTCCTCGCCGCGTCGATCGCCCTGGTCAGCGTGCTTAGTCTAACCTTGGCATGGCGGCCGGACGTCTTCATCGTCGAGCGTCCGCCGGGACCGCCGAAGGCGCGAAACGGCGTTTGCTTGGGAACCTTCGACCAGGTCATTCAGCAGAAAGACGGCGCCTGGCAGGCCTTCGGCTGGGCGTGGGATGTTTCAGCTGCGGCCCCTGTTCGATTGGTGCGCGTGTTCGACGCCGGCACGCCCCTGGGCGTGGCCGACACCGGACAAGAGCGGCCCGACGTGTCGGCTGCAATTCCTGAAGTCAGCAGCGCGAAGAGCGGATGGACGCTCGGACTTGCGGCCCGTCCCAGCCGCCCACGGGCAGAAGCGATCTTGTCCGACGGCGCGGTGTGCGACATTGGACGGGCCGCGCGATAGGGGCTGGGGGACGCTGCGGTCTCCCTCTTGTTGCTGGGTTCGCTGGGATTCCTCCTCCGGACTGGCTTTCCGCGGTCGATTGCCTGGGCCCGTAGGCTGCATTGCAACCTTTTCGCCTGATAGACGGGGCTAGATCCCAGGCCGAGGGTGAAACGATGCACGTTCCTGATGCAATCGATATCGAGGTCGGACGCCGACTGCGCTCGCTACGCCTGAAGAAGGGCGTCTCCCAGGTTGACCTGGCTGAGGCGGGGTCCATTACCTTTCAGCAGGTCCAGAAGTACGAGCGCGGCGCTAACCGTCTCAGCGCTTCGATGCTCTGCCGCTTCGCCGCGAAACTGCGGGTCAGCCCGCTGGCCTTGCTGCCCGGCGATGAAGACGACCTGATCGAAGAGATCGCCGTCGGCTCACGAGAGGTGGCCGAGGCGGTGGCGCTCCTCAGTCCGCTTTCCCGCTCCGAGCAGCAGCGCATGGTGCAGATTCTGCGGCTTGCCGCGGCCCCTTTCGACGAGGTTTGAGGGCGCTCGGAGCCTCGCTTCGTAACCCTCGCCCCCGAGGGGCTTTGCCATGCGACCAACATCACTGGGCCGCCTGAAGGCGAAATCGCTGAACGAGGCCGGCCCGTGCGATCGCCGCCTGTACGTCCGCTCGAGCTTTGATCTCCGGGAGACGGAGGTCGTCAGGGGTGACCGGATAGGTGGGCCGATGCGGATCAAAGTCGCTGAGCAGCAACAGCGCGTCTGCGCGATTCGCGGGATCGTCCAGACGGCGGATGATCGTCGTCGCCGCCCCGTCCAGATCGCCCGTGCAAAGCTGAAGGATCGTCAGCGCTTCCTGGTGATCAGCTTCGTGCGCTGCCGCATACTCCAGATCCGCCTTGGCCGCCGCCGCTTGCCCCAGCGCCATGCGTGAGCATCCTCGGACCAGACGCAACACCATCTGACCGTAGGGGGAGACCTCGCCGGGTCTCTTCTCGACGGACGAAATCGTGGCGAGCGCTTCGGCCGGCCGGTTGAAACGCCATTGGGCGTAGCCGAGATTGAGCCTTTAGCTGACGTTCAGCAGGCCGTATTCGTCCGTGGCGGCGCCTGTGCGCAGGGCTTTCACGGCGTCATCATAGCGGCCGAGTATCTGATAGCTCTTGGCTACCCCATCCCACCACCAGTTGACGTATTCATCGGTGATGGCGACTTGCCTTGGCTGGTCCGGCCGCGCCGCTTGCAGTGTCGCAAGCGCCTCCTCGGGGCGGCCCAGCATGCGCTGGAGCTGCGCAGTCCGGACAACGGCGGCGAGAGACTCCGGATGAGCGTCGGCATAGGCGCGGGCCTTGGCCAGGCTGCGCTCGGTCTCGGCGCGGCCGTCGAATGCGGCTGGCAGGGTCGCGCGCAGTCGTGGGTCGGTGCTGATCTTGAGGAGCTCTGTCGGTGTTTCGATCCGGCGCGCCAGCTCATGCGCCGCGGCCTGGTCGCCCGCATCGGCCAGGATGACGGCGTACTTGCGCTTGAAAATGTCCGCCGAGCCAAAGACGTCCTGCGGCTGATAGCTCTCGGCGACAAGCACCTTGAGCAGGCGGGCCTGCAGCGCGGGATCTGAGTTTGCCTGGCGTTCGAGCTGCAAGAAGCGCCTGATCGGAGTGGCGTTCAGCGCATCGGGATTGCGCATCGCCATGGCTTCCACCGTCTCGACGCCTTGGGCGGCGCGCGCGCCGGCCAGCTCGAACGTCAGCCGGGTGCTCCATAGGGCGTCGGTGCCGGCGGACTGGCTGGTTCCGTCGAGGGCGTAACGGTAAGCGCGGTCCTCCTGGCCGATCAAACCGGTGCACGAGGCGGCGATTTGGTAGACCGCCGCCCTTCCGAACTCTGGAAGGCTGGGAAACGCCTCGTCGCCCAGGGCGGCGTCCCAGTGTTTCAGGCTGGCCCGGCAGTCGCCTTGAGCGACCTTCTCGCTTCCGGCCTTGATACGCCGCTCCAAGGTTGAGGCATGAGCACCTGAGAAACCTGAGGCCATCGCCAAAGCCGCAAGGCAGCTCGCTGCAAACATGCCGTTTCGCTTACGCATACCCCTCCCAAAGGACTGTCGCGCTTACGCTCTTGGACACTTCGGCCCATTGAGCCGCCTGCTCCTTCACGCAGAGGCGGCCGTCTCCGCAGCCGCTCTCCCCCTGACCTGAGCAGCGCCCTCGTACAAGGGGCCCTCAGGCGCCCACATGCATAGATTGATCACATCTACCCCAGGTAAGGGAAGCGCCCACGAATGCGTCTTGGAGCGAGCGGTCGGCGGAGGCGCCCAGGACACTGCCTACGAAGCCCGGCGCGCCGAGCGAGCGCGACCTTGATCGGCTGATTTCGATCCTGGCGGCGCGCCTGATCAGTGGCCGCGGGGACGTTCAGTCGGTCGCTGAGCCTCGATCGCGAGCGCCTCCGAAAGCGCGCTGGCCTGTTGCGGCGACAGGACCATGGAGATCGGTATCCCCTCGCGTGTCGCGACGTGGATCGAAACCTCGCCAGTCGTAGTTCGTCCGGCAACCGTTTGTGTGACCCGAAAGGCGCTGACGATCCTGAACGGGTCAGTTTGCGCCTTGGCGCCCGCGCGAACCTTGGCGGCGGCTTCCCCCGCCGTTCGAAACGCCGTCAGGAGCTTGGTCCAGACGTGCGCTGGCGTCTTGAGCGCCACGATGCCCGAGTTCGCCGTTCGGACTTCCACGAAGACGGTCTGGCCATTGTCCATGCTGCCGACGCGCGCGTGGCCAGTCACCTGAATCTCGGTTAGCTCAACCATGTCATCCTCCGCGCGCGCCGTATCGAGACACCGAGTCGATAGCGGGGCCCAGGCCGGGGGCGCCTTTGGACAGAGGTGGCGGCGCCTCGCCATCTTCATCGGACACCACAAATTTGCTAGTCTGTCGCCGCTGCAGTCCAATTCTGGTCGGCCGCATCCCTTGAATGCGCGCCCGTCGGGCTTCGGCCTGGCGGGCCTTCAAGATGTTGCGAGACCGCGCCTCGCACCAGCGAAGCCCACATTCCTGGGTGCTGCAGTAGAGCTCAACGGCGTCGCTCCAACTTCCGGTCGGCTAGGTGATGTCGCCCAGATCGGCCGCCAGCGAGCTGAGCAGGGTCGCTCGACCAGCCCATGAGGGAGGCGCCTTGCGCGCGCCCTAACAAGCTGTACCGTTCGTCTCTGGCAGGAGCCCCGGGGGAGAGCCATGCGCCGTGAGCTTATAGCTGCAACTTTCGCCCTCATCGGGTGCAGCCCGTCTGGCGATGTGGAGCAACCGAGCGCGCCGCCCACGGAGGCCAGCGACAAGCCGAAAGTTTGGTCGTTCGGCTGAAGAAATGGCGGCTGCGGAGCGGGAGAAGGCGCAGGCCTCGGAACTCGCTGGGTTTCAGCCGCGGTGACGACAGAGAATTCATCGCCAGGCGGCGAGGTCGTCAATCGCATCTACCGCGGTCAGAAGCTCACGATCTACGAGGAGCGCTCCGGCTGGACGCGGACGACAGCCGATGGCTTCACACCGCGATGGAGCAAGACCGCGGACCTCTCTGAGAAGCAGCCGCCACCGGCCGCGGAGTACGCTGGGCCAGAACAGTATCGCGACCCGCGGAGCGCGCCGGACGCAATCCCGAACTCCGGAGAGTACAACCTCTCCAAGGCAGACGTAGACATCCTTTGGAATGGCGCGAAGCTCGTCCTCGATAGCCAGGACTGTGGGACCGTCACCGTAGCGGACAAGAGCGTGTCGAAGAAGGACACCTACTATGTGACATGCTCATCGGGTCGGGCGCACAATGTGTTCTTTACGAAGGTGGAAGCCTTGGCCGCACAATAGGCGTCGAACCTCGCCCGCCGGCGCGGTGGCGACGTCTCGGTCCGCAACGGTCGGAGGACTTCCATGCGAGCTGCCGCGCCCGTGATCGGCGCTCTGAGTGCGCTCTCGCTCGCCGCCTGTGGCGCCGCGCCGGCCGGCGGCCGAACAAGCTCGATGGGAAAGCGCGCCGATTTCAGGCGATCCAGAGGTGGAGCGCGAGTACCAGGGCGTCGTGGGTGAAATGGGGCCAGGCCCGGGCGTCGAGGCGTTGCTCTTTGGGGGCCGCGGCTTTGACGGTCAAACTTGCGAGGCCTGGAAGGTGCTGGGAACTTGCGAACAGCCAGCATCGCGGATGACGCGAGGAACACGCTCCTCCCCGCCTTGTCAGTCGGGATCGTCCCGCAGGTCCTCAATCGTCGTCTCGATGAGTCCGAGGCGGGCGGCGCGAGACAACACGTCCGCCAGCTCGTCCGCCTCCCGAACGCGTAGACCCATCGCGGCCTGGCCGTCTTCCAGTTGAGCGACAAGCCCGGTCCATATGTCGAAGACCGACCAGCCCTTGTCGTCCCTGCGGATGGCGAAACGTGGGGTCATGGCCAGGAGCCTATCACCGCCCGCCCAGAGAGCCACGAAAAGGGAAGAGCCCCAGCTCGCCTACCCATGGGGCATGGATGGGACGGTGGAGCGCCAAGAGCCACAAAGGCCTAGATGGGCAGCCGCGCTGGGGCGGATTGGGAACGCTCGGCGAGCCTTTTCCCGATCCGTGCGGTTTCGCCTAGCGGGTCGCTGCATGCGCAGCTTTTTGCGGCGGCCCCTGGTTGGTTGCGTGTCGGCCAATGCGCCCTGCCGCAACCGATGTGCTCCCAGGAATGGCCGCCGGCCGCAGCCGCTCAGGCTCGGCGGCCATCTCGGGAACGTTTCGATTGCGTCCAACGTTTCTTCTCGCCGCGCTGGCGCACCGGCAGCGCGTCTCAGCGCGGCGCGGTCGCTTCGCGTCCGTGGGCCGGGGGCGGTCTTCCCTGCAAACAGCAGATGCATCGAGGCCGCCCCCGGTGACGGCGATGGAATGCGTTTGGGAGGCTGGGAGCTTGTCGGCTGGCGGCAGCCCTCGGCGAACCCGCCTCTCCCTCGCGCCCGGAAACGCGGCCCCGCACGGTTCGGCGACCGCGCGCTCATGGCCCACGGTCTACCTTTCGCCCGTAGGGCGTTCGCCCTAAGCGAGCGCCTCGCGACGACAAGCATAGATGTCGATCCAGCCGGGTGCGAGATTGTCGTCCATCGCCTTGAGCTGCCGACGCCGAGACGGCGCCCTGGCGTTGGTTCAGCTAGGCAAGGGCCGACCGGGCCCGCTTGCGGCTGGACCGGATGGCCGAACCCGCAGCGCCGAACCCGAGGATCATCATCGCCCAGGCGGAAGGCTCGGGAACCCCCGACACCCATGTCCGGAAGTTCATATCGTAGTCCGTGTGATACATTCCCGCGGGGATGAAGGTGAACGCCTTGCCTCCGGCATAGTTGTTCGTGTCGCTGCCGTCAGACATGGTGTGCCAGCTGCTCCACGAGGTCTGGCAGAAGGCCACTTGCGGGCAGGATTCCACGGACATGCGGAAGGTGAGCAGATCGCCCTGAGCAGCCATGATGCCAAGGCTCCGGAGATCGAAGCTCGAGGTTACGTTCGCGCCTTCGCCCAGCTCGGACGCGGCCCTTGTCAGCGAACCGAGCTCGATCTGCCCCGGATACCACTCGTTCCCCCCGCTGAGGATCGTCAGGGTCACCTGGAAGTCCGTGTCGGTCGTAAATGCCTGGCCGTCCATGGACATCAAGCGAATGGCGCTGCCGAAGATGTCGATCTGATCCAGCCGGCCAGATTGGCCGACGGTCCAGGTTTGATACCCCTGTGTCGGCTGCAAACCGAATTGCGCTGAGTAGTGCGACGAGCCGCCGAGTCCCCCGCCGTGAGGAGTCTTTTCCAACAGGTTGTCGACATCGATGGTCGCAGCGTGCGTAGGCTGAGCCCCGATTACTGCGACAATAGCCAGCGTGGCCACTGAGCTCCACAAACGCATGCGTCATTCCTTCTGATTCGACAGAAGGCTAGTGCAGCCGTCCGCCGCACGTCCAACTCAATCTCCTGTAGAGCGATATCCCCTTGGGTTGCAGGGCGGTCCCAAGCGCGTGGGAGGGCTGGCTTCCTCCGTTGTTAGCGCCCAGGCTTCCACCTGTTGCCGCAAGCTAGGCACGTCACCACGATACTGGAGCTGCCTAGCCCACCGGCGGCCAACCCCATAGGGCCCACGACCAGAGCGCCTAGCGCAGCCCGCGACGACCCCATCCCCTGACACTGCTGAGCGAGCAGCGGCAGTTGTCGGCGAACGGTTTGTTGAGGCGTGGCGCGGGCTCAATTCTCAGCGTGGTCAGTGACCTGATGAACAAGCAACTTGCGGTTCATGCCATCGCTGTAGATGATCACGTCGCCGGCGCGTTCGGCGACACTCAGGCCTAGCTGTTCGTCGGCGACGAAGTCATCGATCACGGACCAGCCGACGCCCCCGTCAGTGATGGCCACATAGCGGTTCTTCCCTGCTCTCGGAATCTCCAGAACGAGCACACGCAATTCTCGCGGACTGGTGCCTCCTGAAGCTTTTAGAGATCCAGATCCGTAGCCCGGAAACGCCAACCCCAGTACTGCGGAGAACGCCTGCTCCCGATCGGCGAACCGCCTGGGTAACTGCGCGCGCGTCATCAGCCGTCGACATGGGCGATCTCGGTTGGGTCGATGTTGCTCGGATCCTGCTGGTAGTCCTCATAGTCGCGCGACAGGCGCACAACCTCTCCATCATAGATGACCGACCGACCGTCATCGCTGATTTCAGCGCGCGGTGAGGGCTCGGCCCGTGCGGTTTGGGCGAAACCCGCAGAGGTCCCGATCGCCATCACGGCTATTGCAGTGTTGAGGTTAGGAAGCCCCCGCATAGGCCGAGGCTAGAGCTGAAGTCGGGAGGGGGCAACGCACGCCGAGCTCTCGGTGAGAGCCTGCGGAGGTCCCTTCCCGTATGAACTTTTGCAGCCCGGCTTCAGCGTCGAGGATGGGCCGCCCGGCGCCGAAGCTAACCGACTCCCAGTCTTCCCGCATGGCTCGCGCCAGGAAGTAGTCTGCAAGAGTCCAGCACCGCCTGCTTGCCGGATCGTCTTCCACTCGGTACCCAGCCAGTTTGGCGACACGAGCGAGAGTCTGGCTGACAGCGAGCCCGTCGATGTCTTCTCGACCTCCGCTGGGAGGTTTGCGGACAACTCGAACGGCTGAGCCGCCAAGGCGCGCAACTCAGCCAAGTTCCGTGCCTGGCGCATCAAGGTGAGCTAGTCGGCGCGCCCCGCGGGGGGAGCCGGCCCGGCCCCGCCGCGCCCCGCCCCCTGCCCTTCCTGGCCCTGGTGGCGCGTCCGCTGGACGCGGGCAAATCCCCGGAGATACGGCGTCGAACAGCCGGTCAGGGGCCCAGCTCGCACCGTCAGGCGGGCTGTCTCGCAGGAAGGCTTATCGACCCGCTTCGCGCAGCCGAATGTAAACTCGCGCCACCGCATGAGAGAGCGTCAGCGACGGTTCTGTCGCGCACACGTTGGCGACCTCCATCACCAGGCCTTCAACATCAGTACTATGGCCGACCTTGCCCTCCGCCATGGCGTTGAGGCCCGACCAGTAGCCGGCGATCCATTGCAGCCCGGCCGCCTGGGATTCGGCGCTCCTCTGCCACGAGGCGCAACTCGATGCGCCCGCGCCAAGCGTGAGCACCTGGGCCGGCGGCGCCGCCGAGGCGACCGCTGCGCTGGCCAAGGCTGCTATCATCAACATCTCGGATACTCTCTCCACTAGAGCGGTGAACTGCGTTGTGGCGTTGGGGCGCCCCGGCCTCGCGCCAGTCTGGACGCCGCATAGGTCGCGCCCCATACACTGGGAGCGGTCGCAATCCGAATCCGGGTGCATCTGAGCAGCAAGGCCGACTTCCGGCGGTTGGATACCCTGGCGTTGAAGGCACGCTCCATGCGCTGCAGAGACCGGCGGATCGGATCAATCAGCAGGCAGACTATGGCCGACAACGAACAGCGCTCCGCGACGATGCGGCCGCCCCGGCTCCGGCGCTATTCGGGGTGTGCGTTCAGCGCCGCACGCGCGCCAGTCACCATATTCACGTCTCGAAGCACGACGGGCGCTCGGCGACCGTCTTCGAGGACAAGCGTCGATACCGACTCCTGCCAAGCGCGCTGGAGATCGAAGAAGTCGCCGTTGATCCGGCCGTCGGCGCCAGCTCGCCCGTCGCGCAGCCACATTTCGATGTTGTAGGTGACTTCGAAAGTCGAGCCGTCCTCCAGCTCGATTTGACCACTGCCCGCAAGCGTCTCCATCAGCCTTCCTTTCTCCGGACAAGGCGGAACTTGGTTACTGAGCTCAACAATCAGTTGCCCCGCGCGACCGATCTTGACAAGTCCGAGGGCGAGAGCCGACTGCAGCGGCGCGGCGACGAAACTCTGTCGAGTCAAGATGGTCCCGCGCGAGGAGATCGCGAACCTCCGGGCGTTGCGGGCAGACCGCGCGACCGTCGGCGCACTGAACGCAAGAGCTGCAATCATGTCCGTCCACCTTGCCCACTATCTTGATCATGAGCGCTGCCATGGCGTGCGGCTGACCTGCCTGGGATGCATGGGCCATCGCGACCTTTCCCTGACCGCCGTCATCCTCCGCCTTGAGGCGCTCGGCCTGGACGGCCCGCGTACGGCGATCGGAGACGTGGCGAGGTTCGTGCGCGAGCCGTGCCCGACGTGCGGCGGCAAGACATTTGAGACGGCGCCGGCGGTCTGAAGCACGAACGGCCGACCGCTCAAGCGATCAACGGACGACCATCCAGAGCAGGACGAGAAGTGCGGCGAGAGCCAATGCCGGCCCCAATACGATGATCGGGTTGAAGCCCATCGCATAGCCGTACCACGCGACGCAGGCCGCGAGGGCCATCAGTCCTGCGCTGACGACAAGGACCAGTCCCTTGAGGATCGCCTTCAGCGCCCGTCGACGCCATGATCCTGACGCGAGCCGCCGGGCGAGCGCCGCTGGCTGAGCTGGCGGCCCCGGCTGCATCTCAGCGCCTCGAAGCCTCGATGGCCCGTAAATCGGCCCCCAGCCGCCCGGCGATCCTGCTCGCCCACGTTGAGACGAAGGCGAAGATGGCCGCAATGCCGGACACGAGCGCAGCGAAGGACAGGTTAGGCGATGGCGCTAGCAGCTGCGCCCCCGCAACGGGCGCGACGACCAGGGCCATGATCGACATGCACGTCGCCAAGACGACGAATACGAGGCGGTTCATACTTGCGAGGCGTATTTCGTACTCGGTCATGTGGCGCAGGTGAAGGCCTCGGCGCTCGGGCGTCAACCCGCCGCCAAATTGCATGGGGACCGGCCCTAAATCGGGAGCGGAGCCAGGTCAGGCGTGCGCCGGCCGGGGAACCTCCGCGCGCGCGGTCCGTTTGGAGCCCGCCCGTCGCGCACTCTCCGCACGGATGGGCAGCTTCAGGAAGCCGCCTCCGTGTCTGCGCATGGGGGCGGTTTCTTCCCCTTTGCCACTGCGCGGCGGCTGTGGACGATCTGCTCGATGTCCGCTGTCGGCGACTAGGTTCGCGACCGAAATCGACCCATTGCGGGCATCAAGAACGCGACTCTTTGCTCTCCAAAGCCTGCCGCCGGTAAGTGTTGAGTTTGTTCGCCATGGTCTCCGGCGGTGTCGCCCAGCCCTTCGGCAGCGCGGCATCCGCACCGAACTGCCGATTGAATTTTGTCATCGGCGAAGCCTCACCAGAGTTCGGTCGATAATTGTAGCCGATTAACTTGCCGCCCCTTGGGAGCCGATAGACAAAAAACTCGTCGACGTCCTTCCACCGCACTTTCTTCGGCGTCCGCACTAGCCCGCCAGAAAGTGTAAAGCCTTCTTCGTCGAGCGAAAGTCGCTGGGGTCGGATCAATAGCCAGGTGAAAATGGTCGAACATAAGCCGAAGAAAACAACGCCGACATTGAGCTTCCAAGATCCTGGATCGTCATCCCTCGGTAGAAACAGCCCAATGGCGACGAATACGAGGCTACCTGCAAGATAGAAGGCGGACTTCAGGCGCGAACTCAATATCTCCATCGTACTCACCGCAACTTCTTCCGCTCGCTTCAAGATCGCAGTGCACCCAGTATCGACAAGCGAGTGAATGTCTCCTTGCCACCCTTAGCTGCCGAGCGGCTGCGCCCGTTTCTTGGCCGATCTCCTCGGCGTCCGCTGTCGGCGAGTAGGTCTGCGCCCCAAGGCGGCCCGTTGCCGGACATCGGACAGGGCCGGAGCGCTGCCCAAGCTAGCTGTGCGGCGCGACCGTTATGGCGTTGCGCTCGCAGATTGCATGGGCTGTTTCGGCCACGAATACGTCCATGTCCGCCGCGAGCGCTTCAAGGACATCGCGCGGCACATTGGGATTGCCCGCAATCGTACTGCGGACGGTGGCGTCGGAGTCCAAGGCAAGTTGCTCAAATAGCTGGCGACTGAGCTTGCGCTTCATCGCGACCGCCTGGCGCACTCGCTGATCTAGATCGCGAGCCAGCAGGGCCAGGATCTCAAGGGGAACCGTTTTGTTGTGGGCGACCCATTCACGCATGTCCGGGTAGCGCGAGATGACCTCAAGCCAGACCTCTTCAGCCGCCTCTTCGCGCGCAGCGCGCCCGTACTCATCCGGGTCGCTGCTTCGCCTTAAGCGGCTGAACTCGTCGGCTGAACCAATCATCCCGAGACGATAGTCGCCAAGTGGTTCGGTATTCCACCCCATGGCTGACTGAGGAATTGTGGCACAAAGCGCCGATGGACATTCGCATGGCCGCCTCGCTTATCTCCTTGCCGATCGTGGCGTGTTCCGGGCCGGAGCCTGCTGTTGTGGCGCTTCCCAGCGATAACGGGGCGCCCTATCGAGTTTTGCTCCAGACGTTTGACGACGGAGCCTACGCCGACCGACCATTTCAACTGCTGGTCCAGACCGCAGGCAGCACTGGGAAGTCCAAGACCGTGCTGCGCGCTTCGCAGTGCAAAGACGTGAGGGTCGCCCAAACCGTAGATGCGCTCTATGTATTCTACGGTGAACTCATACTGGAGGGTTTCTCGAGCTTCCAGTATGCGGCCAACGAGCCGCGAGTGTTCCTATGTGACTTGCGCGCCCCCGCTTGCGCCAGCATGCAGCGTCAGCTCATCGAGGCGGGCGCTAAGCTCTCCGAAGTATGCAGCTATCGGACTGGAGCCGTGACGTAGGGCGAATGCGCCATACGTCCGTACTCCCCTGATGGCGGACGTCGACCGAGGGGCCGCGGCCCAAGGGTGCGGCTTGATCATCGCCAGCGTCCGTTTCGCGATCCTGGCGACAACGTGGGGCCGAGGATCGACGACTTCCGCAATATCATACTCAGTTGAGCTGCTCAGCAGGGCCGCGATCTCTGAGTCATTGAGTCCATATCGATCCTTCAGCCACAGCGACATTCCGCTGGTCGCCATCTGCAATGACGAATCCAGGGTGTTGTCGATCCCGGAAACCATCACCTCGACGTCGCCCTCAGCCCAGATGTAGCCGAGCGACTTGCCCTTGATCTCGACCTCAAGCGAGGTCTCCAGGCCCTGGCCGCTAATTTCGCCGTCGCCCTGCAGCGCGTGACCATCGCCTAAGGAGAGCAGTGCTCCTTGTTGAAAGATCGGCAGGTAGAGGGTCACGCCCGCTGTCAGCCGGTTGTAGTCGAGGTTGCCGCCGTGAAATCCGAGGTCGCCCGCGAAGATCGCCCGGATCGGCGCTGCGACTTCCACTCACTTGTCGCCCTCGGCTTAGCGCGATCCTACGGGCAGGGATTGGGCGGTGAAGGCCTCGCGCCGACCGCAGCCGGGAGAAAGGAAGCCAAAAGAGGTTCGGCGTCCGGAACGACCAGCGGCAAGCCGCGTGGATTCGAACTGCTGTCCCCGGAAAGGCGTCGGGAGATAGCCAGGATTGGCGGCAAATCTGTCGCCCCGGTAAATCGGGCGCTCTCAAAGGATCGCGATCTCGCGGCCGCTGCTGGCCGCGTCGGCGGGCAACCGCCGCGACGGTGCCGGCGGGCGTCCTAGCGCTCTAGCAGCCAAGGCTTGGGGCGGAACGCGCCACCCCGAAGCCCGTGATCCTCACCGGCCCGAATACTTGACGCGCCAGCGGTTCGACTTCCGGTCGCGATTGAACGTCGTATCGAGCAGGTAGTCTTCGCCCTCGGCGTCCATCATCCAACGGTCAGCGGCCTTTAGCGCTGGGCCGGAGATCAGCATCACGCTCGGATAGAACACGAGGAAGTTGCTGACGTGCGGCGTTTCGAACTGGCCGTAGACGCTGGGGTCCACAGCGTTCCCGCAGGAGAAGATGCAGTCGGTTCCGAACGTCGCTTCGTGCGCCATGCCCCCTTGAGACCAAATTCGGCGAGCGAGAAGGTGCATTTCGGCGACAGTTCAGTCAAATCGAGGCGCTCGATAGCGCTATCATGGAAGGTGATCGACACGTCGCACCCGTCGACCACGTAGACGCGCTCGTCGCCGTAGACATTGCGCGCGGGCCCGGTGGTCTCTTCTAGATAACCGATATCCGCTCCGAACATGTCCGCTTTGAAGATGCTCGTCAGACGCCCCGCCGGCGGGTCGCTGACCGCCTCACGCGGGGCCGCCCCCGGCGGGGCTGCGGCCAGGACCACGGCTTCCGCCGCCGGCGCTGACGCGCGCGCCTGGGTCTCAGTGTCAGATCGGCGAGAGCCGACGTAGAACGCGCACGCACTGGACGCTACGAGAAGCAGACCCGACGCTCCTTCAGCTGCCCCGCCGCCAGATAGGTGACGTCCGCTCGGCCTGATTGGTGGACGCACCCTGGGGCGGTTGTCTACGCTTCATTGGCGGCGCTCCGGCCCCTCACCAAACACCTGCCGGCTAGCCGTGGCCCGCCTCCTGAAAGGGGCGGGCCTTTTGGATGGTGGTCATGATGCGAGGGGCAGCGCCAGTGCGGCCATGAGGGCCGCAGCGCAGGCGAAGAGGGCGGCGACGGCGTTCAGCCGGGCCTGCTTCTGCAGGGCCCGATACATGGCTGCGGCGCCAGCCCCGTCATTGTCGTAGCCGCCGATGTTGAGAGCGGGAATTGGGGTCAGGGCGGCCCAGAGCCAAAAGGAGGCCGAAATGATGCTGCAGAGCGCTGCAGCGACGAGGGGGAGGCTGTTCATAGGGTGAACGGTGCAGGAGCGGCGGCGCCCAAATCGATTTCGTTGTCGGCCATGGGCGCAGTCGCAGGCGGCCAATTTGTCCTCGCGGTCGCCGCCCCGAGAGGTCCAGTCGCAGTACGACGGCGTCGCCGATGACGGCGGAACTCGGGGCGGATGTCGTGGGCGCCGGTCATCCGGCGTTCCGCACGTCCGCAGCGATGACGCGGGCGAGGCTGACCAGACTGGCGAAGGCGGGCGGATTGGTCTGAGCGATCCGGGCCAAATCGGTCAACAGTTCGGAGCCTTTGTGCTGACTGACGATGGCCATGGCCATGGCGATGCTCGGGTTCTCGACCGGCTTTTGATGATCGGCGGGGAAGAAGTCGCCGGGCCGGCATCCGAGCGCTGCGGCGCAGCGCGCCAGCATCGAGGCCGACACGCGATTGGAGGCGCGCTCGTACTTTTGGACCTGCTGGAAGGTGATACCGAGACGCCCGGCCAGGGCCTCTTGGGACATGTTGGCGAGCTTCCGGCGCGAGCGGATCTCGGCGCCGACATGAATGTCGATCGGATCGGGCGCGAAATCGGCCGGGACGTCATAGGCCATGGAGCGATCTCCAGTCTGAGTTCAAGGTGCGCGACGGGGTGGGCCGCATGCTGGCTTGCAAGATCGTGGCGAGGCCAGGACGCGCATCTCGCCGAACCTAAGCCCTATGATGTCGGCGGCCTTTTATGCCGTGATTATGCGGCAACTCACTGCTGTGCCGCCTGGGCGCTGCGAGCCGCGCCGTCGTTCTGACTGCTGGGGTGCGCAACGCGCCTAGCCCGCTCGAACAGGTCCGTTTACTCGGCCTCTTGGCTATTCCTCGCGGCCCGCGCGCCGCGCTCGCCGCGCTCGCCGCGCTCGCCGCTGGCGTATCGCGATCCCGGCCACTCCAAACGCAACCACCATCACGGCCCAACTGGCGAGAAGTTCGTATGAACTGACCACCCTTGCACGTCTCCGGTTGCCTTTGCGGGCGTCCCTCGGCGTGGAGAGCGAATACATCTGCTTGACAGTTCCGCGCTGCAGACCAAGTGACGCAGCCGGGGCGTTGATCTTCGCGCCGCATTCTTGTGGAATTGCGAGCGATCACCGGCTGCGCGAGCCCGACGCGAACGGCGCGGACGGGCAGTCAGGCCGTCCTAGCCCCTTGCTTCATCCAGCGAGAAACCGGAACAAAACCCCCAACTTTCTCCCAACCATCCGCAGTTGGTCCAAAAAGCAGACATCTAAGTCATTGATTTTTTGGAGCGGGCGATGGGATTCGAACCCACGACATTCAGCTTGGGAAGCTGACGCTCTACCCCTGAGCTACGCCCGCGCCGGTCGCGCGCCGTTTTGAGCGGGGCGGACCAATGCCCTCCATCTAGCGATTCCCCGCGCGCGGCTCAAGCGATGGCCGCGAACGCGGACGCATTCCCGCAGTAGCGATCAACGCGGGAAACGCGCAGGAATGCGCCCGCTATCCGGGCGCTCCGCACCCAATGGTTAAGGTGTTACAATTTTTCATAGTAAATTCACGCTAACGCTGTTGCGCCAAAAGGTCGCGGCCGGCTATGTGCCCGCTCCAATAGCGTCGCCCCTCAGATCACAATGCGAGATAGTGATTGGGACCGGCGCACCTGTAAGCTGGAGTAACCTATGAAGAAGCTGTTTGTCGGGGCTGCGCTCGCGGTCTCGATGTTGGCCGCCGCTCCGGCCGCCAACGCCGCGCAATACATCAACCTCACCTCGCCGGCCGCCGACGGTTCGATCACCGGCGTGTTCGGCGACACCGCCGTCACCCGCGGCGACTTCTCGCACGTCTTCGACTTCGTGTTCCCGACCAACGGGGCCGGCGGCGCGACGATCAGCTCGATCCTGACGCTGGGCGCGCCCTCGACCAACATCAACTTCACCTCGGTGAAGCTGAACGGCGTCGCTCTCGACCTGATGTCGAGCGGCGATGTCGAGTTCCGCTCGCTGTTCAACCTGCCGGTCCTGGCCGGCGCGCAGAAGCTGGAAGTCGCCGGCTGGAGCGGCGGCAACGGCTCGTACAGCGGCACCCTGACCTTCGGCTCGGCGGTTCCGGAACCGGCGACCTGGGCGATGATGATCATCGGCTTCACCGGCGCCGGCGTGGCGATCCGCGCCAACCGTCGCAAGGGCGCCCTGGCCACCGCCTAAGCCCCGACGACAAGACGGCATTCGGACCCGCCCGCCCCGCGCCGGCGGGTCCTTTTGTTTTGACGCCCCCTCGCCGCGGCCGCACGATGGCGCAAACAACGAGAGGGAGGCCGCCATGGCCGACGGCGAGATCCAGACCCAGGCCAAATTCACGGCAATGACCGAGGGCACCCAGGACGACTGGATGGCCATCATGAAGGCCGCGGGCCCGTTCAACCGCACCCTGCCCGACCGGCTGATCGGCCATCTGAAGATGCTGCAAGGCGACGACGGTGGCTATCCGGTCGACCGGCTCGAGCACTCGCTGCAGACCGCCACCCGCGCCTTCAAGGACGGCCGCGACGAGGAGTACGTGGTCTGCGCGCTAATGCACGACATCGGCGACATCCTGGGCCCGGCCAACCACGCCGAGGTCGGGGCGGTAATCATGAAGCCCTACGTGTCGGAGCGGAACCACTGGATGCTCGACAAGCACGGCATCTTCCAGGGCTACTACTTCTTCCACCACCTGGGCCTGGACCGCGACATGCGCGAGCAGTTCCGCGGCCATCCGGACTTCGAGTACACGGCGCAGTTCTGCCATCTGTACGACCAGAACAGCTTCGACCCGGCGTATGAGTCGATGCCGCTGGAGGCGTTCGAGCCGATGATGCGGCGGGTGATGGAGCGGCCCAAGCGCTCGATCTATCGGCGCGAAGAGGCGTAGTCGCCAGCTATCATCCCGGTTTGCGCAGCAAGACCGGGACCCATTCACGCCAATTTGGCGGAATGGGGCGCGGTCGCGCCGCGACCTGACCCATCAGGTGTTCATGGTTCCCGGACAGCCGCTGCGCGGCTTCCGGGATGACACGATGCGCTCAGGCGTCCATGTCCAGCGAGTAGCCGGCCGAGCGCACGGTGCGGATCGGGTCGGCCATCGTCTCTTCCTTGTTGAGCGCCTTGCGCAAGCGGCCGACATGGACGTCGACGGTGCGGGCCTCGACATAGACGTCCGAGCCCCAGACCGCGTCCAGCAGCTGCTCGCGGCTGAACACTCGTCCCGGGTGCTGCATCAAGTAGTCCAGCAAGCGGAACTCAGTCGGGCCCAGGTGGATCTCCTTGCCCGCCCGCTTCACCCGGTGGGCGACGCGGTCGATGGTCAGGTCGCCGATGTGCACGCGATCCTCGGCCAGGCCCGGCCGGATGCGGCGCAGCACCGCGCGGATGCGGGCCGACAGCTCGCTCATCGCGAACGGCTTGACGATGTAGTCGTCGGCGCCGGTGTCCAGGCCGCGGATCCGATCGCTCTCTTCACCACGGGCGGTGAGCATGATGATCGGCACGTTGCGGCTTTCAGAGCGCTGGCGCAGGCGGCGGCAGACCTCGATGCCGGAGATCTTCGGCAGCATCCAGTCGAGGATGATGATGTCCGGCAAGCGCTCGGACACCAGGGTCAGGGCCTCCTCCCCGTCGGCGGCCACGACCACGTCGTAGCCTTCCTTGTCGAGGTTGTACTGCAGCAGGGTCGAGAGGGCGTCTTCGTCCTCAACCACCAGAATAAAGGGCGTCAATTCAGCGGACTCCTTGAAGCGAGCGCGCGTCAGACGCGCAGCGCATCCGTCTTCGGTCGTTCGGCGGAGATCATCTCTTCGCCGGTGATTTCGTAGTGGATGATCTCGGCGATGTTGGTGGCGTGGTCGCCGATACGCTCGAGATTCTTGGCGACGAACAGCAGGTGGGCGCAGGCGGTGATCGTGCGCGGATCGCCCATCATGTAGGTCAGCAATTCACGGAACAGGCTGTTGTAGTGCTCGTCCACCTCGTCGTCGCGCGACCACACCGCCAGCGCGCGGTCGAGGTCGGAGCCGGTGTAGGCGTCCAGCACGTCCTTCAGACGGCCCAGCACCAGGCGCCCCATGCGCTCGATCGAGCGGGTCAGCGGGCTGATCGGCTCGGCCTCGTTGAGGATCATCGTCCGCTTGGCGATGTTCTTGGCCAGGTCCCCGCAGCGTTCGAGGTTCGAGGCGATCTTCATCGCCGCCACCGTCTTGCGCAGGTCGTTGGCCATCGGCTGGCGCAGCGCGATCAGACGGATCGCCTTGCGCTCGATGTCGGCCTCCAGGACGTCCAGCCGCTCGTCGCGGCCGACCACCGCCTCGGCCAGCGCCTGGTCGCGCTTGACGACGGCGTCGAGCGCGTCGCCGACCTGAGCCTCAGTCAAACCGCCCATCCGCGCGCAGTCGGCGGTGAGGGTGTTCAGTTCGTCTTCGTAGGATTTGACGATGTGCTCGTTCATGTCCCTGCCCCTAGCCGAACCGGCCGGTGATGTAGTCCTGGGTGCGGCTGTCACGCGGGTTGGTGAAGATCTCGCCGGTGGGACCGGCCTCCACCAGCTTGCCCAGATGGAAGAAGGCGGTCTTCTGCGACACCCGCGCGGCCTGGGCCATCGAGTGGGTGACGATGACGATGCAGTACTGGTTGCGCAGTTCGTCGATCAGTTCCTCGATCCGCGCGGTGGCGATCGGGTCGAGCGCCGAGCAAGGCTCGTCCATCAGGATCACCTCCGGCGACACGGCGATGGCGCGGGCGATGACCAGGCGCTGCTGCTGGCCGCCGGAAAGGCCGGTGCCGGGCTGGTGCAGGCGGTCGGCGACCTCGGTCCAGAGGCCGGCGCGCTTCAGCGAGGATTCGACGATGGCTTCCAGTTCGGCCTTGCCCGAGGCGATGCCGTGGATGCGCGGGCCATAAGCGACGTTCTCGAAGATCGTCTTAGGGAACGGGTTGGGCTTCTGGAACACCATGCCGACCCGGGCGCGCAGCACCACCGGGTCGATGGAACGGTCGTTGACGTCCTCGCCGTCCAGCTCGATGCGGCCGGTGACCTTGCAGCCCGCGACGGTGTCGTTCATCCGGTTGATCGAGCGCAGGAAGGTCGACTTCCCGCAGCCCGACGGGCCGATCAGGGCGGTGACCGAGTTCTCGGGCACGTCGAGCGAGACGTCGAACAGCGCCTGCTTCTCGCCGTAGAAGACGTTGACGTCGCGGGCGCGGATCTTGATCGGCGCATTTGGTAGCGCCGCGTGACCACGGTCGACGGCGATGTGGACGGGGGCGGTGGCGGTGTCGTGAGCCATGGCGTCATCTCGCTGGCTGGGCATGGAAAATCTCGGGATCAGGCGCATCGCGTCACCACCGCCGCTCGAAGCGGCGCCGAAGCAGGATGGCGGCCAGGTTCATGACGATCATGAAGACCAGCAGCACGATGATGGCGGCGGCGGTGCGTTCATGGAAGCCGCGCTCGGAAGCGTTCTCCCAGATGAACACCTGAACGGGCAGGACGGTGGCCGCGCCGGTGAAACCTTCCGGAACGCCGGGCACGAAAGAGACCATGCCGATCATCAGCAGCGGCGCGGTCTCGCCAAGCGCGTGGGCCAGCGACAGGATCGCACCGGTCATGACGCCGGGCATGGCCAGCGGCAAGACATGGTGGAACACCGTCTGCGTGCGCGAGGCGCCGACCCCGAGCGCGGCCTCGCGGATCGACGGGGGCACGGCCTTCAGCGCCGAGCGGGTGGCGATGATCACGGTCGGCAGCGACATCAGCGCCAGCACCAGGCCGCCGACCAGCGGCGAGGAGCGCGGCACCGCCATCCAGTTGATGAACACCGCCAAGCCGAGCAGGCCGTAGACGATCGACGGCACCGCGGCGAGGTTGTTGATGTTGACCTCGATCAGGTCGGTCCAACGGTTCTTCGGCGCGAACTCTTCCAGATAGGTCGCGGCCAGCACCCCGATCGGGATCGCCAGGGTGGCGGTGACCAGCAGCATCATCAGCGAACCGACAATGGCCCCCAGCACGCCGGCCTGTTCCGGCTCGGTCGAGTCCGAGCGGGTCAGGAAGCCGGTGTTGAACCCGGAGGTGACGGCGCCGGACGCCTTGAGCTTGTCCATCCAATCCAGCTGCTGGTTGTCCAGCTTGCGCTCGTCCTCGGGCGTGGCGCGCTTGATCTGGTCCTTGAAGTAGAGGGCCGCGTCCGATTTCACCGGGCCGGTGACGGTGACCGTCTTGCCGATCAGGCTCGGGTCCTCGCGCACCATCTTCAGCAGCTGGAAGCCGAGGTCGTTGGACATGATCTCCAGGACCTTGCCCGACTTGTTCCCGAATTCGTCGTCGGTCTCGCCCAGCTTGGCCAGCACCGAGTTGGCGACCAGCATGTCGTAGTTGGCCCCGGTCGGATCGGCCTTGTCGATCTTGCTGGCGTCCAGGTGAACCGGGACGGTGATCTGGTAGTCGATGAAGGTCGAATAGCCCTGGGTCACGATCCGGCCGAGCAAGATCGCAAGGAAGGACAGCGCGATCACGATGGCCAGGCGGCCATAGAGGCGGAAGCGCATTTCCTGGGCGTGGCGCTTCTTCAGCCGCGCCTCGACGGTCTGGCGCAGGCTGTTCGCGGAGGGCGTCAGGGCGGCGTCAGTCATACTGTTCCCGGTATTTCCGCACGATGCGCAGGGCGACGATGTTCAGCATCAGCGTCACCGCAAAGAGGGTGAGGCCGAGGCCGAAGGCCGACAGCGTCTTGGGGCTGTCGAACTCCTGGTCGCCGGTGAGGAGAGTGACGATCTGGACGGTCACAGTGGTGACGGTGTCCAGCGGATTGAGGGTCATGCGGGCCTGGAGGCCCGCGGCCATGGTGACGATCATCGTCTCGCCGACGGCGCGGGAGACGGCCAGCAGCAGGGCGGCCATGATCCCCGGCAGGGCGGCGGGCAGCACCACCTTCTTGACCGTTTCGGAGCGCGTAGCGCCCATCGCCAGGCTGCCGTCGCGCAGCGACTGCGGCACGGCGTTGATGATGTCGTCGCTGAGCGAGGAGACGAACGGGATCAGCATGATCCCCATCACCGCGCCGGCGACCAGGGCCATCTGGTTCTGCACCTGCATCAGATACTGGGCCAGGCCGTCGAAGCTGCCGCCGGCCAGCTGAGCGCCGATCCAGTTGAAGAACGAGCGGAACAGCGGCCCGACCGTCAGGGCGGCGAAGAAGCCGTAGACCACGGTCGGCACGCCGGCGAGGATCTCGAGCAGCGGCTTGACCACCGATCGGGTCCAGGGGCTGGCGTATTCCGACAGATAGATCGCCGAGAACAGCCCGATCGGCGCGGCGACCATCATCGCGATCAGCATGATCAGGAAGGTGCCGACGAACAGCGGCACCGCCCCGAAGGCCCCGGCGCCGGCGAACTGGTCGGCGCGCATGGCGATCTGCGGGTTCCACTCGGTGCCGAGCAGGAACTCGTGCACCGGCACGGCCTGGAAGAAGCGCCAGCTTTCCCAGACCAGCGAGGCGATGATGCCCGCCGTGGTCAGGATGGCGGTGACCGAGCAGACGACGAACAGGCCTGCGACCCAGCCCTCGACCTTGTTGCGGGCGCGGAACTGGGGGGAAATGCGCGGATAGGCGATGAAGACGCCGGCCAGCGCCAGGATCGCGCCCAGGCCGATGGAGCCGTACTGGATCAGGCTGCTGATCTGCTGCGACTTGGCGGCCTTGTCCTCCAAGGCGGTCTTGAGCGCGCCGTCATAGATGGTCTCGCTGGGCGTGCCGCCGCGGGCGATGGCGCGGGCGTCGTCGTAGAAGACATCCTGCTGGGGGGCGGTCAGTTCCTGGACCGCGGCCGGCGGATCGACCCGCAGCAGGCCCGCCTCCAGCCGCCCGCCGAACATGGCGAACAGCAGGATCAGCAGGGCGGCGGGCACGCCGGCCCACAGGGCGGCGTAGCTGCCGTAGTAGCCGGGGAGCGAGTGAAGCTGCGCTGGCTTGCCGGCGGTGACGGCGACCGCGCGGCGGCGACCGGCCATGTAGGTGGCCAGCGAGAACAGCAGCAGCGCCGTCAGGGCGATCCAGGTGAGCATCGAAGGTCCATGCCGTTGCGCGAGCCGGACATTCGAGTGGCTGATCGCCCCTCTGCCCGCCCGGGCTGGAAAGTGCCCGCCTTATGCTGTCGGGCTGCGACAGTTCGATGACAGTTTCATTACGATGAGGGGCCGCGCCCTATCACATCCGTCAGCTAGGCGCGGTCGCAGGAACTCCCCACCCTCCACCCTGGATAGGCCGCACGCGCACGACAGAGGCGCGGCGCCGGAGGAGGAAGAGATATGCCAGGACAATTCACCCTGCGCGGGCTGCTGGCGCTGAGCGTCAGCACGGCCGCGCTGTTTTCAGCCGCGCCCGTGGCGGCCCAGTCGTCGGGCCAGAGCGCCACAGAAATCGAAGCGGTCGTCGTCACCGCCCAGCGCCGGGAAGAGACCGCCAACGCCGTCGGCATGGGCATCCAGGCCGTCAGCGGCGAAACGCTCGACAAGCTGCACGTCACCAACGTGAAGGATCTGAGCACCTTCGCGCCGAGCTTCAGCGTGTCGCAGAGCTATCAGGGGGTGCCGACCTACACCCTGCGCGGGATCGGCTTCAACACGATCAACATGTCGGCCACCTCGACCGTCGGCACCTATACCGACGAGGTCGCCTACGCCTACCCGATGATGAACACCGGCCCGATCTACGACCTGGAACGGGTCGAGGTGCTCAAGGGACCGCAGGGCACGCTCTACGGCCGCAACACCACCGCCGGCCTGATCGACTTCGTCACCCGCAAGCCGACCGAGGAGTTCCAGGCGGCGATCACCGGCGAGATCGGCAACTACAAGACCCACAACTTCGAAGGCTATGTCAGCGGCCCGATCGCCGATCGCATCCAGGGCCGTCTGGCCTTCCGCACCGAAGACAGCGACGAGGGCTGGCAGATCAGCAATACCCGCGGCGAGCGCCAGGGCGAGGTCCACCGCTACGGCGGGCGCGCCTCGCTGGCGATCCAGCCCACCGACACCCTGTCGATCGACGCCTCGCTGACCGCCTGGCGCAACAAGTCCGACACCGTGGCGGCGCAGGGGATCGGCTTCACCCCGGCCACCACCGGCAGCCCGTTCAACGCGCCCGGGCTGGCCGCCTACATCGCCGCCAACGCCCCGACCAAGGCGGACCAGGCCGACTGGGCCCCGCTGTCGGTGCGCTCGGCCGACATCGGGGTCGGGATCGGCATCGGCGGGCCGCTGCGCGAGAACAACGACTTCTACGCCGGGAAGGTGAAGATCGACTGGGACCTGGGCGGCGACCTGCGACTGGTTTCGCTGACCAGCTACAACAAGCTCGAGCGCAACGCGAAGTTCGACTGGAGCGGCGCGCCCTACGAAATCCTCATCCAGCACGCCCAGGGCGACATCGAATCGATCGCCCAGGAAATCCACCTGGAGGGATCGGGCGAGAACTTCTTCTGGCTGGCCGGCGGCTATATCGCCCGCGACCGCATCCTCGACTCCAACCGCACCCTGCTGGGGCAAAACGCCAACGTCACCCTGATCCGCACGGTCGGCCAACCGCTGCTGGCGACGCCGTTCAACTCCGGCGGCTACACCGCGGCCCAGTTGAACCAGTCATTCCGCACCTACCAGGACATCGGGCGTATCGAGACCGATACCTGGAGCCTGTTCGCCAATGGCGACTATCGCTTCAACGAGCAGTTCAAGCTGACCGCCGGCATCCGCTACACGCAGGACAAGCAGGACTATGCGGGCTGCTCGCGTGACGTGAATGGCAGCATGCTGCCCAACGTGAACGTCGTGAACCGGGCGCTGTTCTTCCCCGCCTACGGGATGGTGGCGCCGATCGGCCCCAACGATTGCAGCACCTTCGATCCGGCCAAGCGGGCGTTCGGCCTGGTCACCTCGACCCTGGACGAGGACAACGTGGCCTGGCGCTTGGCGCTCGACTGGACCCCGGCCGAGGGCGTGCTGGTGTTCGGCTCGATCTCGCGCGGGGCCAAGGCCGGCGCCACGCCGATCAACGCCGCCAACATCTCGACCCAGAACGCCCCCGCGACCCAGGAACTGCTGACCGCCTACGAGGTGGGCGTAAAGGCCGCGCTGTTCGAGCGCCGGGTGCAGGCCAATGTCAGCGCCTTCTACTACGACTATGAAGACAAGCAGCTCAGCGTCTATTTCGCTGACCCGATCTACACCGCCCTGGCGCGGCTGGCGAACGTGCCCGATTCCGAGGCCTACGGCCTGGACGGCGAGGTGACCTGGCGCGCGACCCAGGCCCTGACCCTGATCGGTTCGGCCACCTTCCTGCACACCGAGGTGAAGAACTACATCGGCATCAACGCCGCCGGCAGGCCGATGGACTTCGACGGCAAGCCGTTCCTCTACAGCCCGAAGTTCCAGGGCGGGCTGACGGCGCTCTACAGCCGCGACCTGAGCGAGAACCTCGGCCTGCAGGCAGCGATCGCCGGGCGCTACCAGTCCAAGTCGCACGCCGACCTGGAAGGCGATCCGCGCTTCGTCATCGAGGACTACGGCGTGCTGAACGCCAGCCTCGGGGTGCATGCGCTGGACGACCGCTGGGAGCTGTCGCTCTGGGGCCGCAACCTGACCGACGAGTATTACTGGAGCGCGGTCAGCAGCAACGCCAACGTCGTGGTCCGCTTCCCGGGCCAGACGCGCACTTACGGGGCCTCGCTGACTTTCAAATTCTAGAAGCTGATTTTCCCCGCCCAACTGATCCCCGGGCCCGCGCCCGGGGATTTTTGTATCAGGCGGCGGGGAGCTCCTCGGCCTTCACCATCGGGAAGTAGGCGGTGAAGGTGGCGCCCTCGCCCTGGACGCTCTCGACCGCCAGCCCGCCCCGGTGGCGGTTGACGATGTGCTTGACGATGGCCAGGCCGAGGCCCGTGCCCGAGCGCTCGCCGCTCTTTTGGCCCTCGACCCGGTAGAAGCGCTCGGTCAGCCGCGGCAGGTGCTCGCGCGCCAAGCCGACGCCGGCGTCCGACACCCGCAGCGCCGCATAGGTGTCCGAGGCCCGGTCCGGGGTCAGCAGCGAGAAGCGGGCGGCCCGCGGATCGCCGACCGCCGCCGCCGCGCTGGCGGAGACGCCGCTGCGCAACGAGATCCGCACCGCCTTGCCGGCTGGGGTGTACTTGATGGCGTTGTCGACAAGGTTCTGGACGACCTGGATGATCTGGTCGCGATCACCGGCGATCATCACCGTGCCGCGCGCGGGCAGATCGACCGGCTCGAGCCGCACGCCGCGGTCACGCGCCAGCGGCCCCAGCGAGTCCAGCACGTCCATCACCGCCATGATCAGGTCGACTTCGCCGTGGGGGGCGATGTGCTCGTTGAGCTCGATGCGGCTTAGCGACAGCAGATCGTCGATCAGCCGCGACATCCGCTCGGCCTGGGCCTGCATGATCGACAGGAACTTCTCGCGCGCGCCGGGGTCGTCCTTGGCGTGGCCGCGCAGAGTTTCGATGAAGCCTGCCAGCGAAGCCAGCGGCGTGCGCAGTTCGTGGCTGGCGTTGGCCAGGAAGTCGGCACGCGTGCGCTCGGCCCGGCGGATGTCGGTTTCGTCGCGCAGCACCAGCAGCGCCAGCGGCGCGCCATCGGCTGCCTGTCCGACAGGCTTGGCGATGGCCCGCATGACGCGTTCCTGGGCGCCGCCCATCTCGTAGACGGCCTCGGCGACGGTTTGCCCGAACAGCGCCTTGTCGACGGCTTCGAGCACGTCGGGGTCGCGGATCACTGTCACCAGCATCCCTGCGTCATATTGTACGCGGAGTGTTTCCCGGGCGGCGGCGTTAACCAGCACGAAACGCCGCCCTGTGAGGTCATCAGGCTCATGGGCGGCGATCACCAGCACCGGGTCCGGCAGGGCGTCGATCAGACTCGCATAGGGCGGCGCGTCCTCATGTGTGGCGCGCTCGAACGCGCTGGCGCTGGGGGCCGTCACGCCCACGCGCTCGGCCACGTGCCAGGCCGCCAGCCCGGTGACGCCGCTGACCACCAGCAACATCCATGACACCGCCTGCGCATCGGCGCCGACCAGCAGCGCAAAGCCGAGGATGGCGAACACGCCTGCCGCTCCGGCCGTCAGGACAGGACCGACCGGGCCAAGCCAGGTCGGAAGAGCTGACCGCGAAGACGACGGCGGAAGCGCCAAGGCGAATCGATCCTGCAACACGACGAACAACCAAGCCCGACCCTTATGTCATCGGGATGACAGTGACCCAAGCGCGAGGCTGCGACCGATATGCGCTGTCAGGAAATCTGCGACCGCTTGAAGTCAAACTCGATTTTTCCGATGGGAATTATCGCGTCTACATGCGGTCGAGTTTGAAACGAACTCCAACAAAACGAGGGGCAAGAACCACATGACGTGGAAAACCAAACTCATCACCGGGGCGGCGGCGATCGCCTTCGCCTGGCCGGGACTGGCCGCCGCCGACGAGGCGACCGACGCGCGCATCAAGGCGCTCGAAGAACAACTGGAACTGCTGCAGTCGCAGATCTCCGACCTTAAGCAGTCGACCGCCAACAACATCGCCGACGTCCGTAAGGAAGCGACCGCCACGACGGTGTCGCTGGCCAACGGCCGTCCGACCATCGCCACCGCCGACGGGAACTTCACCGCGTCGTTCCGCGGCGTGTTCCAACTCGACGCCGCCCACTATGACCAGGCCGCCGCCGGCCCGCTCGGCACTGACTTCCGTCGCGGTTCGTACGGCGACGCCAGCGAAAACGACCACGCCCGCGACCTGTCGGACGGCGCCAACTTCCGCCGCGCCCGCCTGGGCATCGAGGGCAAGGCCTTCGGCGCCTTCGACTACAACTTCCTCTACGATTTCGGCGGTTCGGGCACCGAAGAGGCCGGCAAGATCAGCGCCGCCTGGGTGCAGTACGGCTTCCCGGTCGCTGGTCTGAAGCTGCGGATCGGGGCCTTCTCGCCGCCCTCGGGCCTGGAAGAAGCGGTGTCCACCAACGGCTCGCTGTTCGTCGAGCGCGCCTCGCCGTCCGAGACCGTGCGCAGCATCGCCGCGGGCGACGGCCGCACCGCGGTCGCCCTGCTGGCCGGCGGCGACAACTGGACTGGCACCGCTGCGATCACCGGCAACATCATCGGCACCTCGAGCTTCGACGAGCAGACCGCCTTCGTCGGCCGCCTGACCTACGTGCCGTTCCGGCGTGACGACAGCCTGATCCACGTTGGGGTCAACACCTCGATCGTCATCAACCCCGCCGCTGGCGGACCGGACGTCAGCGGCGCGCCGGCCGCCACCAACATCCGCCTGCGCGACCGCCCGGAAATCCGCGTCGACGGCACGCGCCTGATCGACACCGGCAACATCGACGCCGACGGCCTGACCGCCATCGGGGCCGAGTTCGGCGCCCAGTGGAAGAACCTCTACGTCCAGTCCGAGTATTTCGACATCAAGGTCGACCGTAAGGGCCCGCTCAGCGATCCGGACTTCAACGGCTGGTACGCCCAGGCCGGCTGGACCATCACCGGCGAGCCGCGCCGCTACACCGCCGGCACCTTCGATGCGCCGCGGCCGGCCAAGCCCTTCGACCTGAAGAAGGGCGCCTGGGGAGCTTGGGAGCTCGGCCTGCGTTATTCGCAGCTGGACCTGAACTATCTCGCGGGCGCGCCGGGCACCGTGCCGATCGCCTCGGCGATCCGCGGCGGCGAACAGGAGATCATCACCCTGGGCCTGAACTGGTACGTCAACAACGTGCTGCGGTTCCAGGCGGCTTTCCAGGACGTCTCGGTGGACCGTCTGTCCCCCGGCGGCACGGCCTTCGGGACCGGGACGGCGACCCCGCCGGCCGGCGCCCAAGTCGGCCAGGACTTCAACATCTACTCCCTGCGTACCCAGTACGCGTTCTAACCCCAAGGCGCGCCGCCCCGGCCACGGCCGGCCGCGGCGGCGCACCCACGAGCCCGAAGAACAAGGACCTCGAGCGATGAGCCAGAACCGACAAGATCCCTCCCGCCGCGGCGTGCTCGCCGCCGGGACCGCCGGCGCCGCGGCCGTGGCCGCGCCGGCCCTGCTGGCTGGCCCCGCCGCCGCCCAGGGCAAGGCCGTCACGCTGCTGAACGTCAGCTACGACCCGACCCGCGAGCTCTACAAGGACATCAACGCCGCCTACGCCAAGTACTGGAAGGACAAGGTCGGCCAAGACCTGGTGATCCAGCAGAGCCACGGCGGTTCGGGCAAGCAGGCCCGCTCGGTCATCGACGGCCTGCAAGCCGACGTCGTCACCTTGGCGCTGGCCAGCGACATCGACGAGATCGCCGCCAAGGCCAAGCTGCTGCCGGCCAACTGGCAGTCGCGCCTGCCTAACAACTCCACGCCCTACACCTCGACCATCGTGTTCCTGGTCCGCAAGGGGAACCCCTGGAAGATCAAGGACTGGGGCGACCTGATCAAACCCGGCATCGACGTGATCACCCCCAACCCGAAGACCTCGGGCGGCGCGCGGTGGAACTATCTGGCGGCCTGGGCCTGGGCGCTGCGCCAGCCGGGCGGCAACGCGGCCAAGGCCGAGGCCTTTGTCGGCGAACTGTTCAAGCACGTGCCGGTGCTCGACACCGGGGCCCGCGGCTCGACCACCACCTTCGTCCAGCGCGGCATCGGCGACGTCCTGCTGTCGTGGGAAAACGAGGCCTATCTGGCCATCGAAGAGCTCGGCCCCGGCAAGGTGGATATCGTCTACCCGTCGATGTCGATCCTGGCCGAGCCGCCGGTGGCGCTGGTCGACAAGGTCGTGGACCGCAAGAAGACCCGCACCATCGCCGAGGGCTACCTGAACTTCCTCTACAGCCCGCTGGCCCAGGACCTGATCGGCAAGAATCACTACCGTCCGCGCGATCCGGCCGCGGCAGCCAAGTGGTCCAAGAAGTTCCCGAAGATCCCGCTGGTCACCATCGACGACACCTTCGGCGGCTGGAAGAAGGCCCAGGCGCTGCACTTCGGTGATGGCGGTATCTTCGACAAGATCTACAAGCCGCGCTGATCCTTCCCACAGAATAGGCGTGACGATGGCGCGGGGCGAGAGCTCCGCGCCCTTCTTCGTGCGCGCAACCTTGGCCGCGGCGACCCGTTCTGCGCCCATGGCCCTGTCCTTGCCCGACCTCGTCGGAACCGCCGCGGCGCTTTGCTCGATGGCAAGCTTCACGCCGCAGATCGTCAAGATCTGGCGCGAGAAGGACGCCTCGTCGATTAGCCTGCGGACGTACGTAGTGACGGTGACCGGGTTCGCGCTGTGGACCGCCTACGGCGTCCTGACCGCCAGCTGGCCGGTAATCGGCGCCAACAGCGTCTGCCTGGCGCTCGCGGCGGTCATACTGACGCTAAAGTGGCGCTACCGCGGCGGATAAGCGCGGCATAGTTGGCGCAGCGGGGACGCATGACTAGGTTGCGCCGCACGCTGCGCCTCCGCGCATTTTCAGATACGCGCGCCGTCGGCGAACCGTCAGCGCGTCACAGGACGCTTGCATGTCGACTGAGAGATTCGCTCCCGCCGAGGCCGCCCTCAAGGCCGGCCGTTTCGAAGAAGGCGTGGCGCTGATCGAAGCGTCCCTGAAGGAAGATCCCCAGGCCCCGCTGCACATCTACCGCAACTTCGCGGCCCTGCTGATCCGCCACAAGGACTACGAGCGCGCCGAGATCTGGACGGTGCAGGCGGTCGACCGGCACCCCAAGGACATCGACCTGTGGAACATACGCGGCGTCGCGCTGCGCCGCCTGCGCCGCTATGACGAGGCGCTGGCCGCGCTGGGCCGCGCGACCAAGCTGGACCCCAAGAACAAGTCGGTCCTGAACAACCTCGGCAACATCTACAATGACCTGCGTAATCCGCAGGCGATCGACGTCTTCACCAAGCTGGTGCGCCTGACGCCGAGCGACGCCGACATGCAACGCGCGCTGGGTCGCGCGTACTGGTTCGCCGGCGATCTGGAGAAGGCCGAGACCCGCCTGAACCTGGCGACCAAGCTGAAGCCGGCCGCGGCGGACGCTTGGCTCGACCTCATCGGCGTCGCGCACGAACTGCGCAGTCCCGAGGCGGCCGATGAGGTGCTGAACCGGGCCGCGACGGCCTGCCCCGGCGACCTCCGGCTGGTGGAGGCCCGCGCCGTCGCGATTCGCCGCGGCGGGGAAACGCGACGGGCCGAGCAGTTTCTGCTCGAGGCGATCGAACGCCATCCGAAGGCCGCAAGCCTCTACTTCCAGGTCGGGACGACGATCACCGACTACGATCGTCCGCGTGCCAACTCGTACTTCGAGAAGGCCATCGAGCTCGATCCGAACGAGGTCAAATACCACATCATGTTCGCCGAAAGCCTCGGCCGATCGCGCCACGGCGACGAGGCGGCGAACCTCGAGCGCGGCTACCAGATCATGATGGGCGTGTTGCCTCGCATGCCGATGGACGCGACGAATCTCAAGATCGCCTACGAGTTGATGACCCGCGTGGCCGACTACGACACCATGGACCAGCTGGGATCGTTCGCGCAGATCGGCCGCACTTGGGCCGAGGCTGGCCGTCACACCGCGCTGTTCGCCCACCTGGCGCGGGTTGAGGCGCCGGAAGATCGTCTCGAACTGGTCGAGCAGCATCGCATCTGGGGCCGCAAGGTCGAGCAGGCCGTCGCCCGCCGCCCGATCACTCCCCCTGCGCCGCGTCAGGCGAACGGCAAGATCCGCGTCGGCTTCATGTCCTCGGACCTGCGCGGGCACCCGGTCGCCTACTTCGCCTTGCCGCTGTTCGAGCACTACGACCGCAACCACTTCGAGGTCTATTGCTACTCCTACTACCAAGGCCAGGAAGACCAGACCCAGAAGGCCATCACCGGGATGGTGGACCAGTTCCGCTGGGTCCCCGAGATCACCGACCGCAACGCCGCGCAGATGATCGCAGATGATCAGCTGGACATGCTGATCGAGCTCGGCGGCTCGACCCACATGAACAAGATCGGGGTCATGGCCTACAAGCCCGCCCCGCTATCGGCCAGTTGGGTGGGATATCCGCATTCGGCCGGCCTGAAGGAAATCGACTACCTGGTCCTCGATCCCTACATGACGCCCGAGGACCCCGCGCTCGTCATCGAAAAGCCATTCGTGCTGCCGAAGGCCTGGTACACGATGGGTCCGAACGCCTTCCGCGAGGAGCCGCAGGCCGCGACGCAAGCGCCCGTCGAGCGCAACGGCTTCGTCACCTTCGGCACCGCCAACAACCCCTACAAGTTCAGCCGCAAGGTCATCGAGACCTGGGCGCAGATCGTGGCCGCGACGCCGAACTCGCGGTTCCTGTTCGTCCGGCCCGAAGGCGGCTCGAAGATCTTCCAGGACAATTTGCGGGCGAACTTCGCCAAGCATGGGGTCGGCGCCGAACGGGTCGTCTTCGAAGTCGTCCGCGGTCGCCACCTGCCCTACTACAACGACATGGACATCTCGCTGGACGCCTTCCCCCAGACCGGCGGGACGACGACCTGCGAGGCCCTCTGGATGGGCGTGCCGGTGGTCGCCAAGCGCGGCCCGGCGGTGTTCGAACGCCTCAGCTACTCGGTCCTGATGAACGCCGGCCTCGGCGACCTGTGCGCCGAGACGACCGAGGAATACATCGCCATCGCGCTGAAACTGGCCGCCGATCCGGAGCGGATCGGCGAACTGCGCCGCGGGATGCGCGCGCGCCTGAAGGCCAGCCCGCTCGGCGACACCAAGCAGTTCGCCGCCGATTACTTCGCGACGATCGAAAAGGCGGTGAAGGGCCAGATCTGAGGCGGACTTAGGCCGGGGCGCTGAGCAGTCCGCTGGCCGCGACCCGCTGATAGTAGGCCGCATAGTCGTCCCAGAAACCGGCTTCCTCCCAGCCGGGAAGCCAGGGCTGGTCGTTGACCCGCACCAACGGCTCGGCCAAGTCAGGCTGGGGCAGGACGTCGATCTCGCAGGCCAGCGCCAGGCGCGGGGCCATCGCTGCGGCCAGGCGACGGGCGAACGCCTCCTGGGTTCCGACGAACCCTGAAGGGCGCGCCACCGCCTCCGTGTCGGCGGCCGGATCCAGCAGCGTCTCGGCCAGCCGCACATAGGCGTGCGCCAACAGCGGAACCGGGATGTTGTCGCGGACATAGCGCGGCGTGCGGACCACCCCGGCCTCGCCCTCGAACCAGCGCTGCATCAGGGACCAGACCATCCGTCCCTCCTCCAGCGGTCCGAACGGCCCGGCGACCACGAACTTGCCGAACCGCAAGCCGCGCCAGCGGGCCATGTGGCGGACCGTCTCGTTGGTCAGGGACTTCGAGAGGCCGTAGGGGCTGACCGCCAGGTCGCCGCCCTCAGGTCCGCCCTCCCCCGCCTCGAAGGCCGTGCCGGTGGCCACGACCGCCCGCCCACCGGCGTCTGCGAACGCGTCCAGAACCGCCTCGACGCCGGCGATGTTGCGAACGAAGCCGTCGACCGGATCGTAGCTGGCCGAGCGATAGTTCGGGATGTCGGCGGCGTGGTGGGCCAGCAGATCATGGCCGCCCTGCACCAGGCTCAGGAAAGCGGGCGAAGCGATCGGCGCTTCGTAAACGACCTGCGCGAAGGTCTCCAGCCGCGCGACCCGCTCGGCGCGCAGGCCTTGATAGTCCGCCCTCGGACGCGTTACCGCCGCGCTGACCTGGTGGCCGGCGGCGGCCAGGGCCTGCGCGATCCAGAGCCCGCTGAAGGAACTGCCTCCGGTGAGCAGGATCTTCGCCATGTCAGACTCCGTGGTCGGGATAGGTCGCGTCGCGCTCGGAGATCACAGCGGGGCTGACCGGCCAGGTGATATCGAACGCCGGATCGTTCCAGCGCACGCCGCGGCCATGGCCGGGCTCGAAGATCTTGTCGATCTGGTAGAGGACGTCGGTGTCGTCCTCCAGGGTGATGAAGCCGTGCGCCATGCCCTTGCCGATCAGCAGGGCGCGGCCGTCGTCCGCCGACAGCTCGGTCCCGGTCCAGCGGCGATAGGTCGGGCTGTCGGGGCGCAAGTCGACAGCGACGTCGAAGATCCGTCCACGGACGACCCGCACTAGTTTCGACTCGGCATGCGGCGCCGCCTCATAGTGCATGCCGCGCAGGGTGCCGGCCCGCAGGTTGCGCGAGAGGCTGGTCTGCTGGGGGACGAACGCGTGGCCGGCGGCGGCGAACTCGTCAGGACAATGCAGTCGGGCGAACGCGCCGCGCTCGTCGCTCGTCAGGATCAGGTCGACGATCACGACGCCGTCGATGTCGGTCGTCGTGAAGCGCATCAGCCGACCACCTTGGCGTCCGGCGCAGCGGTCACGAATTGTCCGCCCCAGTCACGGATATAGGCCAGTTGCCCCATGATCTCGTCCTTCAGGTTCCAGGGCAGGATGACCACGTAGTCGGGCTTGAAAGCGGCGATCGCGGCCGGGGCGTGGATCGGGATGTGGGTGCCCGGCAGGAAGCGGTCCTGCTTGTGCGGATTGGCGTCGAACACCGCGACGATGTCCTGAGGGGTGACGCCGGCATAGTTCAGGAAGGTGTTGCCCTTGGCCGCCGCGCCGTAGGCGGCGACGGTCTTGCCCTCGGCCCTGGCCGTGGCCAGGAAATCGAGGAAGCCGCGGCGGACCTCCTCGACGCGGGCCGCGAAGCCCTCATAGCCGCCTGGCGTGTCGAGCCCTGCGGCCTGCTCGCGCGCCCGCAGGTCGCGCAGGCCTTGCGTCTCCTGGTGGCTGGACGCCTCGTGCGCGCAGAACAGCCGCAGCGAGCCGCCATGGGTCGCCAGCAGCTCGACGTCGAACGGCCGCAGCCCGTTGGCGCGCAGCACCTTCTCCACCGCCAGCAACGACAGGTACGAGTAGTGCTCGTGATAGATAGTGTCGAACTGGACCTTCTCGATCAGGTTCAGCAGGTGCGGGAATTCAAAGGTCAGCACGCCTTCGGCCTTGAGCACGTGCTGGAAGCCGGCGACGAAGTCGCCGATGTCCGGCACGTGGGCCAGGACGTTGTTGCCGGCCATCAGGTCGGCGGCGATCCCGCGCGCTTTCAGATCGCGGCCGGTGGCGTCGTTGAAGAAGGTGACCTCGGTGGGGACGCCCCGCTCCTTGATCGCCACTTCGGCGGTGTTGGCGGTCGGCTCGATCCCCAGCACCGGCACGCCCATGGCCTTGAAGTGCTGCAGCAGGTAGCCGTCGTTGGAGGCGACCTCGATGACCAACGACTGCGGGCCCAGGCCGAAGCGGGCGGACATCGCCTCCGCATAGCGCTTGGCGTGGGCGACCCAGCTTTCCGAATAGGCCGAGAAGTAGGCGTAGCCTTCGTCGAAGATCGCATCGGCGGCGACCGGATCGTCGGCCTGGACCAGGAAACAGTTTCCGCAGGCGCGAGTGTGCAGCGGATAGAAGCCCTCCTTGCCGGACTCCAGCTGGGCCTTCGTCAGGTAAGAGTTGGCCAGCGGCTGGTCGCCCAGGTCGAGGAAGGTCTGGGTCAGCGGCGCGCGGCAGAAGCGGCAGGTCGGAGCAGTCATCAAAGTCTTTCGTATCGCGAGATCTGGTTGCGCATGAGGGCCTGGGCGTCGCCGCCGTCGGCCTGGGCGCGATACCAGTCCATGGTCCAGTCCACCGCTGCGGGCGCGTCCAGGCGGCTTTCGAAGCCCAGGACCTGGCGGGCCAGGCTGGCGTCGATGCCGAGGGCGCGGGCCTCCAGCGAATAGGGATCGGGTTCGTGGCGCCAGGGCTTGGCGCCCAGCGCCTGGGTGGCGCGGGTGGCGAGCTCGCCCACGCTGACCTCCGGGCCGCCCGGACGCGGACCGAAGTTCAGGGCTCGCGGCGCGGCCGGATCGCTGGCCAGCCGCTCCAGATAGACAAGATAGCCGGCGACGCAGTCCAGGACATGCTGCCAGGGCCGCGTGGCTTCCGGATGGCGCAGGACCGTGACGGCCTGGGCCTGGCCGGCGCGAACAATGTCGGCCACCAGCCGGTCGCGGGAGAAGTCGCCGCCGCCGATGACGTTGCCGCCGCGGGCCGTGGCCAGCGGAACGCCGGCCTTCTCATAAAAGCTGCGGGCGAAGCTCTGAGTGACGATCTCCGCGCCCGCCTTGGAGGCCGAATAGGGATCCTTGCCGCCGAGAGCGTCGGCTTCCTGGAAGGCCCGGCCCTGCTCGTTGTTGGCGTAGACCTTGTCGGAGGTCACGACGAGGACGGCCGCCAACGCCGGCTGGGTGCGTAGGGCCTGCAGCAGATGCGCCGTGCCCATGATGTTCGACGCAAATGTGCCGACCGGATCTTCGATCGAGGTCCGCACGATCGGCTGGGCCGCCATGTGCAGCACCAGGTCGAACTGGCGGGCCGAGACCAGCGCCTCGACCGCGGCCTGGTCGCGCAGGTCGACGACGTGTGAGTCGACGAGGCTGGCGACGCGGGCCTGGTCGAACAGCGCCGGGGTCTGGTCGGGTGCCAGGGACAGGCCGGTGACCTGCGCGCCCATCTGCGCCAGCCAGACCGCCGCCCACGAGCCCTTGAACCCGGTGTGGCCGGTCAGCAGGACGCGCTTGCCCGCCCAGAAGGCCGGGTCGGGCCGCGTCATTCCCAGAGCTTCCAAGGCGCCTTGCCCGAAACCCAGAGAGCCTCCAGGTGGTTCTTGTCGCGCAGGGTGTCCATCGCCGCCCAGAAGCCGTCGTGCGGTCGGGCCATCAGCTGACCGTCGCGGGCCAGGCCTTCCAGGGGTTCGGCCTCAAACACCGTGGCGTCTCCAGCGACGCGATCGACGACCTCTGGTTGGAGGACGAAGTAGCCGCCGTTGATCAGGCCGTTGTCGCCCGGCGGCTTCTCGATGAACCGCTGAACTACGCCATCGATGATTTCGAGCGCGCCAAAACGGCCGGGCGGGGAGACTGCGCTCACCGTCGCCTCCTTTCCGTGCGCCTGATGGAAGGCGAGCAGCGCGCTGATGTCGATGTCGGCCAAGCCGTCGCCATAGGTCAGGAAGAACGGTTCGCCGGGGGTCAGGTACGGCGCGACCCGTTTGAGCCGCCCGCCGGTCATCGTCTCGGCGCCGGTGTCGACCAGCGTCACGCGCCAAGGCTCATGGTTGGTGGCGTGGTATTCGACCGAGCCCTTTTTCAGATCGACGGTCAAGTCGGCGTTATGCAGGACGTAGTTGGCGAAATACTCCTTCACCACGTAGCCCTTGTAGCCGAGGCACACGATGAAATCGTTGAAGCCGTAGTGCGAGAACAGTTTCATGATGTGCCAGAGGATCGGCCATCCGCCGACCTCGATCATGGGCTTGGGCTTGAGGTGGCTTTCCTCTGAGATCCGCGTGCCAAGGCCGCCGGCGAGCAGGACGACCTTCATGCGAGGCCGCCTTGTTGGCGGATCGCGCATCCGCAATAGGCGTCAGAGTTCGTCTTCAAAACCAAGTCTGCCTTCAGTGCATAAACCGGGGCCAGGGCGCACATCTCTAAACGTACGCCGAACGCGCGATGAAATCGTGTATGCCCCTCGCAGAGCGAGGCAAACATGTTCGCCCCACCTTTTGGAGGCTCGATTGGGTTCCTCACTGGTGAACTTCGTCGTCGTGGGCGTGCAGAAGGCAGGAACGGCCGCCCTCTTCGACTACCTTCAGGACGATCCGGCCTATGGCCTGCCCGACGTCAAGGAAATCCACTTTTTCGACGACGAGACCCTCGATTGGGCTGCTCCGGACTACGGTCCCTATCACGCGCGATTTGACTGGAGCGATCCTGCGCTGATCCGCGGCGAGGCGACTCCGATCTACATCTACTGGCCGCGCAGCCTGGAGCGGCTGGCCGCCTACAACCCCGCCGCCAAGATCGTCCTGATGCTGCGCGATCCCGTCGAGCGCGCCTGGTCGCATTGGCGCATGGAAACCTCGCGCGGCGTGGAAACACGATCGTTCTCGTGGTGCATTCGGCAGGGACGCTCGCGGCTCTTCGAGGCACAGCCCTGGGGCGTGCACAGGGAGTTCTCGTACGTCGAGCGGGGGTTCTACGGCGAACAGGTGGAGCGGCTGCTGGGCTGGTTTCCTCGGGAGCAGGTCCTGTTCCTGACAGCCGACGAACTGCGGGCCGAACCAAGCTCTACGCTTGCCCATGTGAATGCGTTCCTGGGCGCGCCGCCCCCCGCCCCGGCCGAACACCGCGAGGTGCACGTCGGCCACGACCTCGGCGGCGACCTTGATCCGGCCGACGCGGCGTTCCTGGCGGATCTCTACGCCCACGACCAGGAACGGCTCGAAGCGTTGTCGGGCGTTCGCTTCCTCTGACGCCACATTTCCGGCCGCAAGCTAACCCAACGCGACAGGATGGAGGCTATCGTGAAGCTCTCCCCACTTGTCCTCGCCAGGCTGCTGATCGGCTGCACGCCCCCCGACATGGGCGATAGCAGCACCAAAAACGGGAGAAAACTCCACTAACGACTGCGCTCCCCGCACCAAGTGTCAACAGATCAGTCCTCGCGCAGAGCATCGCGGATAGTGTCGGTGAGCGGGCTGACCACGTAGGACAGGATCGACCTGTTGCCGGTAACAATCATGGTCTCAGCCGGCATGCCGGGGCTTAGTTTGTCGCCCTTAGGCAGCTTAACCAGCTCCTGCGGCGGGATCTTGAGATCAACGCGGAAATAGCCCTCGCCAGTCTTCTCGTCGACCAGCTGGTCGGCGGAAACGGTCATGACGGTGGCGTCGACCGGCGGCGTGCGGCGTGCGTTGAAGGCCGAGAGGCGGACCCGGGCCTTCATCCCCGGCTTCACGACATCGACGTCCTGCGGCTTGATTCGCCCGGTGACGATCAACGGCGCATTGGCCGGAACGACGCTCATCAACCTCTCACCGGGAGCGACGACGCCGCCGATGGTGAACTGGGTCAGATCAAGCACGTAGCCGTCGGCCGGGGAACGCACAGTCGCCGCGTTCAGCATCTGGCGGGCGGCGGCCAGCTTCGGGGTGGTTTCCGCCAGGCCGGTCTGCATCTGCCGCAGGCCTTCGGCTGCCTGGGTAATGCGCTGCTCCTTCAAGGTCGTGATCTGCAGCCGCGTCTCACCGATCTGCTCGCGCAGTCGGGTGATCTCCGCGGTCAGTTCACCCTTTCGACCGGCCAAGTCGGCCAGCGAGCGCTGATAGCGCAGGATCAAGGTCTTTGGCGCATAGCCCTTCTGGTAGAGCGTCTGATAGCCGGCCAGCTCCTCGCGGGTCAGGCGGTCAGATTCGCGCACGGCGTCGACCTGCGCCTGGACGCCGCCGATCTGCGTCTCAAGCTGCTGCAACTTCTGAGCAAGCACCGCGCCCTGGGTTTCGAAGAACTGCAGACGCGAGGTGAACAGGAATTCCTGGTCGTGGATGATGCCCGCGACCCGCGGGTCGTTGACCGCGCGCGCGGTCAACTCGGCCGGGATCATTAGCACCTTCTGGTCCATCGCCTCGGCCTGGTACCGCGCCAACTGCGCGGTCAGGGTGTCGTACTGGTTCTGCAGCACGTCGGTGCTGGCGCGCGGCTGCACCTCGTCGAAGGTCAACAGCACCTGATTTTGGCGGACGTGCTGCCCCTCCTTGACCAGGATCGATTTGATCGTGCCGCCTTCGCGGTGGCGGATCGTCTTGCGGTTGTCTTCGACCTGCACGATGCCTGGAGCAACCACGGCGCTGTCGACCTTGGCGACCGCCGCGAACAAAGTCAGGCCCACCACGAATACGCCGACCACCGCCGCCCCGGCCACGATCGGGCGGCGCATGCGCTGGGCCAGCGCCGGGTCGAGCGGGACAAGGTCCTTATCGTCAAACTGCGGCGTGACGTAGGGCTTCGGCGCGTTGAAATCCATCTTCATCAGCCGGCCTCGATCGCACGGGGGACGGCGGGCTGGACGACCCGCGCCATGACCTGGTCGCGCGGCCCGAACATCTCCATCCGGCCGTCACGCAGCATCAACATCTTGTCGGCCGAGCGGAACACGCTCGGCTTGTGGGAAACGATGACGATCGTCGACCCGCCCGCCTTCAGCGCGTCGAGCGCCTTAACCAGCGCCTCTTCGCCTTCGGCGTCCAGCGCGGCATTGGGCTCGTCGAGCACGATCAGCCGCGGATTGCCCAGCAGGGCGCGGGCCAGGCCCACGCGTTGCCGCTGGCCGGCCGACAGCACATGGCCCGACTCCCCCAGGTCGGTGTCGTAGCCGCTCGGCAGGCGCAAGATCAGCTGGTGAACCCCGGCCACCTGCGCGGCCCGCACCACCTGCTCGTCGTCGACGTCCGCGCGGAAACGGGCGATGTTGTCGCGAATGCTGCCTGAGAACAGCTCGGTGTCCTGGGGCAGGTAACCGACGTGGCGGCCGAAGTCGCTGCGATCCCAGGTGTAGACGTCGGCGCCGTCGAGGCGGACATTGCCGCTGTTCGGTTGCCAGATGCCGACCATCAGTCGGGCCAGCGACGACTTGCCGGCGCCCGACGGGCCGATAATCCCGAGCATTTCGCCCGGCTCGATCTTGAAGTTCACGCCCTGCAGCACAAACCGCGTGGCGCCCGTGGGCGCGAAGTTCACGCCTTCGACCGACAGCTGGCCGAGCGGCTTGGGCAAAGTCGTTGTGACCTTGGTCGGGCGATAGTCGGCGAACAGCGTGTTGAGCCTCTGATAGGCGCGATAGCCGTTAGTCAGCGCGTCCCACGAGCCGACGAGCCGCTCGATCGGTTGCAGCGCGCGGGCGGCCAGGATCATGTTGGCGAACAGCAAGCCTGAGTGAATTTTGCCCTTCACGACCAAGTAGGCGCCGATGGCGATGATCAGCACCTGGATCGCCTGGCGCACGAACTTACTGATATTGCTGATGACACTGGCGCGCTCGCTGGCGCTAGCACTGCGCTCCATGGTGATCGAGCGGAAGCTGGCCCAGCGCGAACCCAGCGGCTCGACCATGCCCATGGCCCGGACGACCTCGCCATTGCGGAGCGCAGCGTCGGTGAAGGCGTAGCTGCGTAGGGCCGCGTCATTGGCCTCCTTCAGCGCCGGGCGGGTCGCCCGGTCCTGGAAGAGGGTGATCAGGAACAGCAGCACCGCGCCGGCGATGGTCACCATCCCGATGATCGGGTCGATGATCAGCAACACGATCATGAACACCGGCATCCACGGCAGATCGAACATGGTGCCGAAGGCCGGCCCGGTCAGCATCTGGCGGAAGGCGTCGAGGTCGCGCAGCGCCTGCGAGCGCGCCGACGGATTGCCGCGGATCACGGTGTCGAACAGTGCCGAGAACACCCGGCCCGACACCCGCTGATCCATGATCACGCCGTAGTTGATCAGCACCTTGGCCCGGTAATCATCGATCAGACCTGAGACCAGGAAGGCCAGCATCACCATGAAGGTGAGCACCAGCAGTGTCGGCACGCTGTAGCTCGACAGCACGCGGCCATAGATCTGGAAGGTGAAAATCGGCAAGGCCAGGTACAGCAGGTTTGAAACCAAGCTGAAGCCGCCAGCATAGGCGAGCGGCTTGTACCCTTCCTTGATCGCCCGGGTCAGCGGATTATCGGGCATATCTGCGAACGGATTAAAGATCTTCATGCGCGCCGAGCCGTTCCGTAGATGGTCGTCGCCGATAGCCGGAGTGGCCATGGCCGAAATCGGCGCTCGAAGTCCAAGGCGGATTGCGCCAAAAACGCGCGACACATGAGCGGGCCTCCTGTGGATGTCAATGGCGCTCGCGAAGGCGGGAATTCGCAATATAGGCGTCTGAGTTGTAATTACCGTCGCCTGAGACGCGAGGAGTAAGGATTACCCAGGGTCGCCGTAATCGGAGTTGCATTACCCGCGATGTGTGGCCGATCGTGGGCGAAGCGCCGCCACAGGACCTGCACTATATTTCCCGAACGCGCCTTGCGAGCCTGCCGCCTTTCAGCTCCACGGGGCGATCGCCAGCGAAGACCCGCCAGCGTCCCTTGAGCCTTCCGCTTGCGCATGAGGCGCCCCCGCGCAAAGCGAGCCCATTTCACGCAGCCAGTAGCAGCCCGCGAGCATGCTTCCTGAACGGCGTCGTCAACGTCGGGCTTGAGCGCCCAAACTGATGGATCACGAGGCAGCGCGGTCGTTCGCCAGCGCCTCAGCCGCGACGCTCCTTTAGGCCGCGGCGATTGGGACTTCTCCTCGCGAAAAGCCACTACGCAGATTGTGCACACATTGACGTCGACCTCGGCGAAGCCCGGATTTTCCTTGAGATAGGCGTCGATCGATAACCATGCGCCGGATCGCCGTCCGCATGAGTTGGGTCACGATCAGCCTGACGACCAAAGTCAAAGTCCATCGCCACCAAGAGCAGACTATGAAAGCGATGTCTTGAGGCCGCGGCGGCCACGCGCAAGCTTTCCGTACGACGCCGAGCAAGTTGCCCCCCGATCATTCGCGTCAGCCTTGCAGCGCGGCGCGAGTGGCCATACAGCGGAGTCTCGGGGCCGGGGTTCTGGGTCGAAATCGCGCCGATGACGCCGCTTCCGTCGGCCCACCGACCACGACGCCTGCAGCGAGACAAGACCACCATGCAGCAGACCTTTCAGCGGACAGCCTATCTGACCCTTGGCACGCATCGCTCGGGCGCTTGGGCGACCGAGCAGCTGTTGGATCTGGCCGGAGCCGAACTGCTCGGCAACGTGACGCGGGACAACGAACACGGCTACTTCTCGGCGTACAGCGACCGCCTGCACGCGGCCGGCGGCCCCTGGGGTGCCTCCGTCAACCTGCCCCATGCGCCGCTGAAGAGCGAGGCCCAGGCCGCGACGGCGCGTGTGGCCGACCGCTTCAAGGCCGAGCTCGGCGAGGCAATCCATCCGCTGCTTAAGGACCCGCACGAGGTGCAGGACCAGCAGATCCGGACGCTGGCGCGCGAACTGGCCACGCTGCGGCAGGAGCGCGCGCAGATCGCGGGCGTGATCGACACCGCCCTGGCTGGCCGCTAAGCACCTCGCACGAGAATTCCGCCGTGGCCAACGACATCCAAAATCCCGTCCCTGACAACGCGGCCGAGGCTCTACTCGCCCGCCGCCGAGACCTGCATCGCGCCCGCCGCGTGGTGGCCGAGGACCGCTGGAACCGCTTCTGCAAGGCCGCCGCCCGCCGGGTCGGCCTGGCCGACAAGGGACCGACCGAACAGCGCATCGACCTGATGCTGGCCCGCGCCAAGTGGCCCGGCCGTGCGGCGCTGATCGCCCGTTCGGGCGTCTGGGACTTCAAGCTGAAGACCGGCCTTGGGCGCGACGGCGGCCAGGCCCGAGACCTGATCGGCTACGTCCGCGCCGGCCCCGACGGTGGCGTCAATCCCAAGGCCCTGTTTGATCAGGCCTGGTATCTGGAAAACAACGACGACCTGCGCGGCTCGCGCTGGGCGCCGCTGGCCCACTACCTGGTCGCCGGCGACAGAGAGGGGCGCGCGCCTCACCCGCTGTTCGACCTCAAGGACTATCGCGACCGCCACGCCGTCAAGGTCGCCGCCAGTGGCCTGACCGCCCTGCAGCACTACCTGCATAAAGGGGTCACCGAAGGCTACGACCCGCACCCGCTGTTCGACGTGCGCCACTATGTCGGCCAGGCCGAAGAAGTCGCCGACAGCGGCGAGAACCCGCTGGTCCACTACCTGCGCGAAGGCTGGCGCAAGGGCTACGAACCGCACCCGTTGTTCAGCGGCGCCTGGTATCTGGCGATGAACCCGGACGTGGCCGAGGCCGATGCCGCGCCGCTGCTGCACTACGCGACCAGCGGGGCGAGCGAGGGGCGCAGCCCGCACCCGCTGTTCAATCCTGGCTGGTATATGGACCGCTACCGCGACGCCGCGCCGATGGGCTCGAGTGCGCTGGCGCACTTCTTGGCCTATGGGTTCGAAGAGCGGCGAGATCCCAGCATCCACTTCGACACCGGCTACTATCTCGACCAGCAGTCCGAGCTGCCGCAGGCCGTCCACCCAGTCGTGCACTACCTGACGGAGGGCGCGTTCGAAGGCGTGTCGCCGGCCGCGGACTTCAACGAAATCGCCTATCTGCTGGAGAACCCGCACGCGGCCGAGACGCCGGTCTCCTCGCTCGAGCACTGGGCGCTGAACCGAACGCCAAAGCCGGAGCCCGGCGCCATCGCGGCCCGGCCGCAGGGCGAGGCGGGCCTGTTCGAGCAGCTGCGCTCCGCCGGCCGGGCGCGTGACGCCGGCGCCTATGACAACCAGGCTTATCGCGACATGCGCGCGGCCCGCAGACGCATCCGCGAGCGGGCGGTCGGCGACGTGCGGGTCAAGCCGTTCGACCTGATCAAGGTCGAGGCCCGCGACGTCGAAAAGGCCGCTGCGGCCGTGGCCTTCGCCACACCGAAGTCGCCGACGGTCTCGATCGTGATCCCGGCCTACAACAACCTGACCTTCACCCTCGAATGCTTGGCCGCCCTGCAGGCCTGCGGCGACCTGGAGGCGGCCGAGGTCATCGTCATCGACGACGCCTCCAGCGACGAAACCGCCAAGGTGCTGGCCAAGATCGCCGGCCTGAAGCTGATCTCGAACCCCGAGAACCTCGGCTTCATCCGCACCTGCAACCGCGCCGCCGGCGAGGCCCGCGGCGAGTTCCTGGTGTTCCTGAACAACGACGTCCAGGTGCGGCCGGGCTGGCTGCCCGCCCTGCTCGCCCCGTTCGTCGAAGAGGCTAACGTCGGCGCCAGCGCCCCGAAGATGCTGTTCCCGGACGGCCGCCTGCAGGAGGCCGGCGCCCGCATCGGCGTCGACGGCGCCGCCGAAATGATCGGCCTGTTCGAGGATCCCGAACTGCCGCGCTGGAACGTCCGGCGCGAGGTCGACTACGCCTCGGGCGCCTGCCTGATGGTCCGGCGCGAGGTGTTCGCCGAACTGGGCGGCTTCGACCTGACCTTCGCGCCGGCCTACTGCGAGGACGCCGACCTATGCTTCCGGCTGCGTGAGCGCGGCCTACGGGTGATCTACGAGCCGACCTCGGCCATCGTCCATCACCTGAGCATCACCGCCAACTCGATCGACAGCGGCTACAAGCACCGCCTGGCGACGCGCAATCAGCAGAAGTTCGTCGAGCGCTGGGGCGAGCGGCTGGAAGCCCTGAACCGCGTGCGGACGATCGCCTTCCACCTGCCGCAGTTCCACACCGTGGCCGAGAACGACCGTTGGTGGGGCCCGGGCTTCACCGAGTGGACCAATGTCAGCCGCGCCCTGCCGAACTATCGCGGGCACTACCAGCCGCACGTGCCGGCCGACCTCGGCTTCTACGACCTGTCCAATCCCGAGACGTTGCGCCGCCAGGGCGACCTCGCCAGCCGTTACGGGATCGGAGGATTCTGCCACTATTTCTATTGGTTCACCGGCGGGCGCCGCATTCTCGAGACGCCGCTGCAGCCGCTGCTGGACGGCGACGCAAGCGACTTCCCGTTCTGTCTCTGCTGGGCCAACGAGAACTGGACCCGCACCTGGGACGGCCAGGAGCGCGACGTTCTGCTGGCCCAGACCTACGAGCCCGGCGACGCCGAGGCCTCGATCGCCGAGATGGAGCCGTTCCTGCGGCGGCCGAATTACATCCGGGTGAACGGCAAGCCGCTGGTGCTGATCTATCGCCCCGGCCTGCTGCCGGACGCTCAGGCCTGGGCCCAAGCCTGGCGCGAGCATTGCCGCGCGGCGGGGATCGGCGAGATCTACCTGGCCTTCGTCGAGAGCTTCGAGAAGGCCGGCGGCAAGACCGACCCGGTCGATATCGGCTTCGACGCCTCAGTGGAGTTCCCGCCGGCCGGCGCCGGGGCGCTGATCCACCCGCCCGGTCCACTCTACAACGCCCGCTTTGAGGGCCGCGTAAACGACTATCGCCAGATGGTCCGCAACTACCTGTCGACCGAGCCGCTCGGCCACAAGCGCTTCCGCGGGGTGATGCCCTCCTGGGACAACACGCCTCGCCGCCAGGACGCCGGCTGGAACTACCAGCACGCCACCCCCGGCGCCTTCCAGGCCTGGGCCGAGGCGATGTTCGAGGAAACCCGCCGTCAGAACTTCGGCGAGGAACAGATCGTGTTCATCAACGCCTGGAACGAATGGGGCGAAGGCGCGCACCTGGAGCCCGACCAGCGCTTCGGCCACGCCTGGCTGGAAGCGGTGAAGAACGCTGCCGACGCTGATCTGCTGGACAAGTCATGACGCCTGAAGACCTCGTCCTCGTCGGCCACCCGTTCTCCGCCATCGGCATGGCCGAACACGTGCGCTCGGCCTTCCGCGCCTTCCGCGCCGCCGGCGCCACCCCCGGCGTCATCGACATTTACGGCATGGACCGGAACAAGGACCCCGACTTCGAGCGGGAGTTCGCCGGCCACATCGTTCCTACGCTGAGCCCCAAGGCCAACCTCTTCTGCATCAATGCCGACGAGGTCGAGCAAGCGATGGGGGTGCTCGAGCACCTGGGCTCGGGCCCGGCCTTCAAGAGCGCCTACAACATCATCTATCCGGCGTGGGAGCTGGCCAAGTACCCTGAGCCCTGGGCCAAGATCCTCGACCGTTTCGACGAGGTCTGGGCGCCGTCGGAGTTCATCCAGGGGGCGGTCGCCGCCGCGACCACACGGCCGATCGTGCACATGCCGCTGTCGGTTGAGCTGACCATGTCGTCGTTCCTCGGCCGCCGGCACTTCGGCATTCCCGAGAACGCCTTCGTCTGCCTGTTCTTCTTCGACTTCTCGTCGTACGCCGAGCGCAAGAACCCGTTCGCGATGCTGGAGGCGTTCGAGAAGCTGGTCGCCCAGCGCCCGCACGCCCCGCTGCACGCGGTGGTCAAGTACAAGGGCGGCGACGACGGCGCCCCGGCCCGCAAGGAGCTGGAACGCCGGATCAAGGCCATGGGCGGCCAGATCCAGGCGATCACCCGCCAGCTCAGTGACAACGAAATCAAGAACCTGGTCCGCTGCTGCGACGCCTTCGTCTCGCTGCATCGCTCCGAAGGTTTTGGCCGCGGCCCGGCCGAGGCGATGGTGATGGGCCGCGCGGCCATCGCCACCAACTACTCGGGCAATCTCGACTTCATGACACAGGAGACCAGCCTGCTGGTCGACTGCAAGCTGATCCCGGTCGCGCCGGACGCCTATCTGTTCGGCGAGGGCCAGGTCTGGGCCGACCCGTCGGTGGATCATGCGGTGGAGCTGATCGGCGGCTTAGTGGACGATCCGGCCGGGACCCGCGCCCTGGGCGAGCGCGCGCGCCGCCATATCCGTACGAACTTCAGCGCCCGAGCGATCGGCCTGCGCTACGTGGCGCGGATGGAAGAGTTGGCCGCCGCCCAGGCGGCCTGAGGCGGCGGCCTAACGTTGGGCGATCGTGGTCGGCCCGACCGGGCCTTGGCCCAGCGCCGTTACCCCAGGATTCTCGGTCACGGCGATCTGATGAACCACGAAGTAGCCGCCGGCCTGCTCGTCGGTATCGACCCGGATCTGGTCGATCAGCGAATTGGTCCAGTCGTCGCCGCCAGTCTTCAGGTTGGCCATGTCATAGACCAGCACCACGGTCTCGTTGACCGCCGGATCAGCGCCGTCACGCGGCTTGGCGTGATACTCGCCGGCCTCGCCATGACCGGCGGTGGAATAATAGATCGAACCGTCCCAGTCGGCGCCAGCGCGCGTGCGCGTCAGGCGCACCAGCACCAGCGAGTAGCGGCTGCCGTCGAGCGCCAAGCCCTTGGGCGAACGCATCATCGAATCGGTCCCGTTGTTGCGCAGGTCCATGCCGATCGGATTGGCCGGCAGTACTTCGCCGCCGCCGACGACGAAACCCTCGGTTGATCCGTCGAAGGTCCAAAGTCGGCCGGCCTTCAGCGGCGCGCCATTGATTTCGAAGCGCTGGCCGTCGTCGTTCCAGGCCACCGCCTGCGCCCGCTGGCTCCGGACGACGACCGGTTCGGGCGCGACCGCCGCGCGAGCCCACGGCGCGGGCTGATCACAGGCCGCGAGGGTTAGGGCGATGGTCGCCGCACCGGCGAAATTCAGAATTGATTTCATACGAGACTTCCGAGCGCCCCGAGGGGAGGATGGGGGCCCACAGCCCAGATAGATAGCCTTCCAAGCTCTCGCCAGGGTCGCAGTGAAGATATTGCACCAAGTCGCCGGGCGGTTCTGTGACGTCGATGACAGTTGCCAAGCTGGTCTGCGGCGACTACCCCGCCACTCATTGCCGTCAGTCAGGCCGGGAACAGATCGCTCCTCATGCATCATGAACTGGTGCGCGCCCGCGCTCCCCTTCGTCTCGGTTTCGGCGGCGGCAGCACGGACGTCTCGCCCTATTGCGACGAACACGGCGGGGTGGTGCTGAACGCGGCCATCGATCTGTTCGCTCACGTCACCGTCCAGGCCCGCGACGACGACCAGGTCCGACTGGTCGCCGCCGACCGCGACCAAGTCTGGCAGGCCGGAGCTGTCGCGCCGCTGCCGACCGACGAGCCGCTGCGCCTGCTGAAGGGCGTCTACAACCGGTTCATGGCCGATCATGCCGGCGGGCGCGCCCTGCCGCTCACCCTGGTCTCCTACGCCGACTGCCCGCCCGGCTCGGGCCTGGGCTCCTCGTCCGCACTCATGGTGGCGATGGTGGAGGCGATGCGCAGATTCATGGGACTATCGATGGACGCCCACGCGGTCGCGCGGCTGGCCTTCGACATCGAACGGCGTGAGCTGGGCCTGGCCGGCGGCGCACAGGATCAATACGCCGCGGCCTATGGAGGCCTCAACCTCATGCGCTTCTTCGACGCCGCCCGGGTCGAGGTCGAGAGCGTCGCGGTGCCGGACAAGGTGATGAAGGAGCTGGAGGCCAGCTTGGTGCTCTATTTCACCGGAGTCAGCCGCGAATCCGCCGCGATCATCGAGGAGCAGACCGCCAACATGCGCAGTCACGCCCCCAAATCGATCGAGAGCCTGCACGCCATCAAGGCCAGCGCCTTCGAGATGCGCGACGCCCTGGTGGCCGGCGACCTGCCGCGCTTCGGCGCGCTGCTGGATTCCGGCTGGAGCCTGAAAAAGCAGACCGCCCACAACATGTCCTCGCCGATGATCGACTCCGTCTACGAGGCGGCCAAGAGCTTTGGCGTGTTCGGCGGCAAGGTGTCAGGCGCGGGCGGCGGCGGGTTCATGATGTTCCTCGTCGATCCGACCCGGCGCGAGGGGCTTAAGCGCCTGCTGGGCGGCTTTGGCGGCGTGGCGCAGGCGGCCCGCTTCACCACGACCGGCGCGGAATCCTGGCACGTACGATAGGATCAAGACCTTGAAAGAACTTTCGAAATCCATCGTCCGCCGGATGGCCGACCCGAACTTCACCCGTCGCTGGTTCGTCGGCGAGGGGCTGGACATTGGCGGCAAGCCCGACCCGCTGTCGCTTTACGTGCCGTTTTTCCCGGGCCTTAAGTCCGTGCGGGTCTGGGACTGGGAGGACGGCGACGCCCAGTTCCTCGCGGGCCTGCCGCCCGAGAGCCTCGATTTCGTCCATTCCAGTCACTGCCTGGAACACCTGGTCGATCCGCGCCAGGGCCTGAAGGCCTGGTTCGGCGCCATCAAGCCGGGCGGCTTCCTGATCGTCACCGTGCCGGACGAGGACCTTTACGAGCAGAGCGTGTTCCCCTCGACCCACAACCGCGACCACAAATGGACCTTCACCGTGCTGAAGGCGAAGTCATGGTCGGACCGGTCGATCAACGTGCTGGAGATCCTGTCGGATCTCGGCCCGGCCGCCGACGTCGAGAAGATGGCGCTGCTGAACTCGACGTTCCGCTACGACCTGCCGCGCTACGACCAGACCCTGACGCCGATCGGCGAATGCGGGATCGAGTTCGTGGTCCGTAAGCGTTCGGCCGCCGAACTTGCGGCCGGCGGCCTGGTGCGCGAGACCGCCCAGCCCTCGCCCGCGGACCGGCGCCACTTCAACCAGTACCGGGCCGACCACGCCCACATGAAGACCAGCGCTCCGCCGTTCGAGGACGAAAGCGAGCTGTAACCGCTCGCCACCGGCGTCGGGGCGGATTTTCCTTTGGATTCCGCGCTCGGCGCCATGCTTGCGCCGCAAAATGCGACCTGTTACCCACCGGCGAGCGCCACAGACGGCGGGTGCGTCGGCGCGCTCTTGGTCGGGAGACTGAATGCTATCCGCACAACATATGGTTCGCACCGGACGGCGCGGGCCCATGCACGAGTTCAGCATGGCGTTCGCCGACCTGCGCGCCTCGCTCGACCGCATCGGCCTGGCCTGGTCGCTTGCCAAGCACGACGTCGTCTCGCGTTATCGCGGCTCGATCCTCGGCCCGTTCTGGATCACCCTGTCCATGGGCTTGATGGTGGCCGGGATCGGGTTCCTGTACGCCAACCTGTTCAAGCTCCCGGTCAACGAGTTCATCCCCTATGTCGCGCTGGGCATCGTGGTCTGGGGCCTGATCGCCAATGTCATCCTCGAGGGCTGCCAGACCTTCGTGCAGGCGGCCGGCATTCTCAGCCAGAGCTCGCTGCCGATGTTCACCTTCGTGTGGCGGACAGTTATGCGCAACGTGATCAACCTTGCGCACCACCTGATCATCATCGTCGGGGTGCTGGTCTATTACGACCACTGGCGTCAGACGCACGTACTGATGGGCATGGTCGGCGTGTTGCTGCTGGTAGCCAACATATCCTGGATCAGCCTGGCGGCTGGCATCGCCTCGGCCCGCTTCCGCGACATCCCACAGATCGTCGGCTCGGTCGTGCAGTTCGCGATGTTCATGACCCCGGTGTTCTGGCTGCCCGGCGGGCGCCTGCTCGACCACGCGGTGCTGCTGCTGAACCCGTTCTACCACCTGCTCGAGGTCGTCCGTGCGCCGCTGCTCGGCGACGTCGTGGACCCGCGCACCTACATCTTCATGGTGGTTCTGGCGGTCGTCGGTTGGGCCGGCGCCTTCACCACCTTCGCCCTCACTCGTCGACGGATCGTACACTACCTATGAAGGGCCCCGAGGTCTCCGTCCGGGCCACCAACCTGCCCCTGCGCTTCCCCGTCTACGGGGTCGACGGCAAGTCTCTGAAGAAACACCTGACACGCATCACCGTCGGCGGCAAGCTCGGCCGCACGGGCATGGGCGCGACCGAGGTCACCGCCCTGTCCGGCGTCAATCTCCACCTGAAGTCCGGCACCGCCGCCTGACGCCCCGGGGAGCGACCTTGGACTTCATCTTCACCATCGTCTCGCGCAACTACGCCGCCCAGGCCGCCAGCCTGATGGAGAGCCTGGCGCGCGCCGAGCCGAACATCCGCCGCGTGGTCGTCACCACCGACGGCCCGATCGCCTTCAAGGACCCGGGCATCCGCACCCTCGACGCCGCGACCGTGGTGCCTGAGTTCGCGGCCATGTGCGCCTATTACGACGCGCTGGAGCTGAACACCGCGGTCAAGCCGCTGTGCTTCAAGGCGCTGCTGTCGGAAGAAGGCGTCACCTCCGGCGCCTATTTCGACCCCGACATCTGGGTCTACCGTCCGCTGGACGCCGTGCGCGAGGGCCTGGCCCGCGCGCCGCTGGCCCTGACCCCGCACACCACCCGCCCGCTGCGCGGCGAGGCCAGCCCCAACGACCACGTCATCCTGCAGTCCGGCTCCTACAATCTCGGCTTCGCCGCCATGCGGGCCGACCCGGAAATTTTCGATCTGCTCAACTGGTGGGCCGAGAAGCTGCGTTTCGACTGCCGCGTCGACTTCGCCGCCGGCCTGTTCACCGACCAGAAGTGGATGGACCTGGCGCCGGGCCTGGTCAGCGACCTGGCCATCCTGCGCACCCCGACCCTGAACCTCGCCTACTGGAACCTGGAAGGCCGCCAGGTCGCCCGCGCGGAAGACGGCTGGACGGTCGACGGCCAGCCGCTGGCCTTCTTCCACTTCTCGGGCTTCGATCCGTTGCGGCCCGACCTGCTTTCCAAGCACCAGGACCGCATCAAGGTTACGCCGCGCTCGGACTTCGCCGCCCTGCTGGCCGACTACGCCCAGGCGCTGCTGCGCAACGGCCATGTCGAGGCCTCGGCCATCCCCTACGCCCACCGCGCCTTCCCGTCCGGCGAGTTGGTCCCGCGTGAGACCCGCCGCCGCATGCTGGCCGCGGCCCGCGCCGGCGAGGACTTCGGCGGCGGCCTGACCTCGGCCGCCGAGGCCTGGGCCGCCGTGCGCCCCGGCGAGGTGATCCGCGAGCCGCTCGACGGCCTGCCGGACGGCCCCTGGCTGACCGGCTCGGCTGAACTCACCAGCTGGCTGACCAGCGCCCCGGAGGCGCCTGCGATCGGCGCCCTCACCCATGCTCGCCGCGACCTGCGCGACCGCTTCGCCGCCGACCAGGCCGGGCTGAAGGCCTGGCTGCTGGGCCCGGAATCGATCGACGGCCGCTTTTCGGCGCGGCTCGCCCCGCCCGAGGCCTTCGCAGAGCCCGAGCTCGCCCTGCGCGCCGCCCGCCAAGTGGCCGGCGACCTTTCCGAAGCCAAGCTCCGCTTCGCCGCCTATGGCCTGGCCCACCGCGCCGCCTGGCCGCAATGGGTCGGCACGGCGCTGCGCTCGGGGTTCAACGCCCCGGTGCGCGAGCTGGCCCGCGGCATGCCGTTCCCACGCCTGTTCCTGTCGATCTGGGAGAGCCGCGGCGACCTCCAGCGGCTGTTCCCGCTGACCAGCTTCAAGGGCCGCTTCGGCTTCCTGCGCTGGCTGATCGGCGGCGGCCTCGCCGAATACGGCGTCGACGTCGCCGCCCTACCCCCGACCGTCGACAGCCACCCGGTGTTCGAGCTCGCGCGGCTATCGGTGCGCCGCGAACCTGTCGAGGCCGGCCGCGCGCCGGCCGCCGGGTCCATCAACACCCTGCTGGCGGTCGAGCGCTGGACGCCAGATGCCGCCGGCGGCGAAGCGCTGGTGTTCGACGCCGGCGCCGGACGTTTCCGCACGCCGCAAGGCGCGCCGGCCGATCCGCCCGCGCGGGTAGGCAAGCTAGTGTTCCGCACCGCGCCGGGGCTGATCGCCGCCGACGCCGTAGCCCTGCTCGCGCAGGGCGTCGCCTGGGAGTCCGCCAGCGCATGAGTCTGCTGTCCACGGCCCGCGGCGCCTGGCGCGCGCTGACCCCCGAGCCTCTCCGCCGGTTGGCTCAGCCGGTGCTCGGCCCGGCCCTGGCGGCCTATGTCCGCCATCAGGCCCGCGCCCCGCATGACGCGCAGACCACGAGCGGCCCGATCCGCGTGGTCGGCGACTATGGCGGTTCCTACGGTATCGCCGCCTCGGCCAAGCTTGCGGTCCGCGCCTTCGAGGCGTTGGGCGCACCGGTCGAGCAAGTCGACATCGCCGGCGCCAAGCTGGACTGGATCGGCGCCTCGGAGGCCGCCCGTTCGCCCGGCCCCTGGATCTTCCACGTCAACGCCCCCGAGCTGCTGGCCGCGCTGGCCTTCCTTGGCCCCAAGAACGTTCGCGGCCCGCGCTACGGCTACTGGGCCTGGGAGCTGCCCCGCGCCCCGAAATCCTGGCTGAAGGACGCCGCCTTCCTGGAGGAGGTCTGGGTTCCCAGCGCCTTCACCGGCGCGGCCCTGACCGGGGCCAAGGCCCCGGTGCGAGTGGTGCCGCATCCGTTGTTCATGGAAGACTATCGCGGGGTCGTCCCCGCACCGCGCGACGAGCGGTTCACCGCCGTGACCCTGTTCGACTTCAAGTCCTCGGCGGCGCGCAAGAACCCGGAGGCGATGATCGCCGCCTTCGCCCGGGCCTTCCCGGACGACCCGACCGCCCGCCTGGTGATCAAGACCCAGAACGGCGCGGCCTTCCCCGACTTCCTCGCCCGCCTGCGCGCCCAGGCCCCGGCCAATGTCGAAGTGCTCGACGTGGTCTGGCCCTACGCCCAGGTGAAGAGCCTGATCGCCTCGGCCGACGTGCTGATCTCGCTGCACCGCGCGGAGGGCTTCGGCCTGACGATGGCCGAGGCGATGGCGCTCGGCACGCCGGTGATCAGCACCGGTTGGTCGGGCAATGTCGACTTCATGGACGAGACCTGCGCCCTGGTGATCCCCTCGCAGCCGATCGCCGTCGACGACCCGCAGGGCATCTATCGCGGCCAGACCTGGGCCGATCCTGACGTCGAGGCCGCCGCTGCAGCTCTACGCCGCCTACGCGGCGACCGCGACCTGGCCGCGCGCCTGTCTCAGGCCGGCCAGCGCCGGGTGGCAGAACAGCTCTCGCCCCAGGCCTGGTTCTCGACGCTGCCCGACGGGGTGCAGCGCGCCGCGCTTGCCGCCGCCGGGGCCTCGCGGCGGGCTCAGTCCTCGCGATAGGGCTTGGCGTAGGTGGTCAGCACGAACACCGCCGCCATCGTCACCACCGCCGTCGGGGCCAGGGCGTTCAGCACCTCGCCAGGGCCGTAGCCGACCGCCCGCAACTGCCCGGCGATCAGCGGCCCGGCGATCGAGCCCAGCCGCCCGGCCGCCACCGAGGCGCCGGCGCCCGCGGCTCGGAACTGCGGCGGATAATAGATCGGGGCCAGGGCGTACAGCACGTAAAGCCCGCCGATCACCGTGAAGCCGGCGGCGGCTGACGCGGTCAGGATCATCGGCATGCCGTCGGCCGCGGCCAGGCCGTAGAGCGCGGTCGCCAGGCCCGCGAACACGGCGACCAACAGCCATCGATAGCCGATCTTGTCGGCCGCCCAGCCCAGCGCCAACGAGCCGACCACCGCCGCCAGGTTCATCGCGAAGGCCGCGGCCGCCCCCTGGGCCGCCGTGAAGCCCTTGGCCACCACCAACAGCGGCAGCCAGTTCAGCAGCAGGTAGGTGACCAGTAGATCCAGCGCGAACACCGTCCAGATCAGGATGGTGGCCAGCCCCCGGCCGTCGGCGAACAGGCCCGTCAGCATCCGCGGCGGCGGTCCCTGCTCGGCGTGCGCCGGGCGGGTTTCCGGCAACAGGAAATAGACCACCGGCACCAGCATCAGCGGCAAGGCCCCGCCAATCATGAACAGCATCCGCCAGTCGCCCCCGCCGGCCTCGCCGACCTGGGCGGCCAGGGCCACCAGCGCCCCGCCGACCGGCAGGCCGCAGAACATGCTGGTGGTGGTCAACGCCCGCCGATGCGGCGGGCTGATCTCGGTGGCGATCGCGATCAAGTTGGGCATCGCCCCGCCGAACCCGAGACCGGTGGCCAGCCGGGCCAAGGTCAGGGTCTCGAAATTCACCGCTAGGGCGGTGGCCAGCGAGAACACCCCGAACAACGTGACCGAACCGAGCAGCACCGGTCGGCGGCCGTAGCGGTCGGCGGCCCAGCCGCCGAACAGCGCCCCGATCACCAGCCCGATCATCGCCGCGCTGCCCGCCCAGCCGAGTTGCGCGTGGCCGAGACCGAGATCTGGAGCCATATGCGGCGCAGCCACGCCGAACGCCTGGATGTCGTACCCTTCGAGCGCGGCGATGCCGAAGCAGATGGCGACGATCAGGCCGGGACTCGCCGTTCGCACGCTCATAGTCATGCCATCTTCTCCCCGGCGCGCTGGTTCTGGTCGAACAGGTCGCGCGCCGTCACTATACAATTCGTATTCGCACGCGTTCAGTAAACAGGAAGCGCTTGGACACACCCGTCAACGGCCCCGATTGCCTCCCGGTCATGGTCATCGTCGCCGGACAGTCAAACGCGGCGACAGGATCACGTCTGCGCGCCGCTCTATGTGATCAAGCACGCCCGCGGCGAAACCGGGCTGGCGGCCGACCCGGCGGCGCGCGTGCAGGCGGTGTTGTGGATGCAGGGCGAAACCGACGCGGACAGTCCGGCCAAGTCCGAGGCCTACGCCGCCAACCTCGCGGGCTTCGTGGCCCAGGTCCGAGCCCGCTGGGGCGACATCGACACCACCGTGCAGATCGGCCAGATCGACCGCCCATGCCCCGCCGGCTGAGACGCCGTGCGCCTGGCCCAGTCGCAGCTGGTCGCCGCTGACCGCAAGACCACCCTGACCGACACTGATCCGTTCGCGCGCCAGCCGGCCGGACAGGTGCGGTTGGGCGACGACTTCTATGAGACCTTGGCCGCCTCTGCGCGGCGCTAGCCGTCCAGCCTGTCGGGCGTGAAGCTGATAACGCCCTGGCGCTCGAGCTCAGTCAGGATCTGATCGATCTGGCTGCGCAGCTCCAGCATGCAGTTCGGTGTCAGGATCAGGTAGCCGGACTTGACCTTGTGCTCCTCGCCCGCCTCGTCGGCGACATTGGCCGCGAAGGCCAGCCGCGCGACGCCTGACTGGAAGCCGAGCCCGGCCATGGCGTCGCCGAAGATCATCGGCAGGTCGAACTCAGGCAATCCGGGCGGGCTGGGCATGGCGCCTGATCGCATGATTCCAGGTCCTGCGGCCAAGGCGCACACGACGGCTTGAAATTGCGCAAAACTACACAACGTCTATTCTTCGTTTCTTCGCGGAGGATCCTCCCATGACCACCCTCGTTTTCGTCGCCCTGGCCCGCAGCGCTCCGGCCGGCGGCTACAGCGCCAGTTTCCCCGATCTGCCCGGCCTCGCCGTCGAGGGCGCGGACATCGCCGCCTTGGTCGTCGCCGCCCGCGAGGCGGTGCTGAAGGAGTTGCAGCGGCTGGCCGACGACGGTCACGACTGGCCCAAGCCGAGCGCGCTGGAAGCCGTCACAGCCGAAACCGGCGTGATCCCGTTCCTGGTCGACGTCTCGGTCGAGGACACCCCGGTACGGGTCAACATCTCGATCGGCGAGCGGCTGCTGAAGCGCATCGACCAGGCCGCCGAGACCCGCGGCATGAGCCGTTCGGGGTTCATCGCCGCGGCCTCGCGCACAGCTCTGGGCGAAAAGATCGGGGCCGGCACAGGCGCTGATTTCGACGCCATCGCCCGCAAGCTGCAGGACGAATGGTCGGTGCTCGGCCGCAAGATCACCGACAGCCTCGGCCCGGACTCGGCCTTCAACCGCAGCGTCAACGATTTCGACGCCAAGCTGACCGAGACGATCCGCAAGACCGCCGACAACATCTCGGCGGCCATGGCCCGCCGCAAGGAGGCCGAGGCCCGCAAGGACGAGGCCCCAAAGGACGAAAAGAGCCAACCCGCCGACGCAGCGATCTAGCGCGGCATGGCTGGCGGCATCGCTGCGACCACGGCGTCGCGTGACGAACTGAAGCTGCGCGAGCTCAAGCGCATGCAGGCCATCGCCACCGGACTGCTGGTGGCGATGGCGATCGTCTTCGTGGCCGCCAGCCGGGCCGACGACTACTGGCCCTGGCTCGCCTACGTCCGCGCCTTCGCCGAAGCGGCGATGGTCGGCGCCTGCGCCGACTGGTTCGCGGTCACCGCCATTTTCCGTCAGCCGCTTGGGCTGCCGATCCCGCATACCGGCATCATCCCGCGCAACAAGGAGCGCATCGGCCAGGCGTTGGGCGGCTTCATCGCCGACAATTTCCTGACCGTCGACGTTCTGGACAGCCGGCTGAAGCAAATCGAGGTCGCCCGCTGGGGCGGCGAATGGCTGCGCCAGCCGCGTCACGCCCGCCGCCTGGCTCAGCGACTGGCCAGCCTCCTGCCCGGCCTGCTCAAGGTGCTGCCCAAGGACATGCTCCGGGAGACGGCCGGTTCGGCCGCGGCAGCGGCCGTCCGCGCCATCCCGGCCTCGCCAACCGCGTCCAAACTGCTGGCCGCGTTCTGGAACGAAGGCCGCTCGCAGGTGGCCCTCGATTGGGCGCTGAACCGGCTGGAAGCCTATCTCGCCGAAAATGAAGAGGCGATCCAGGAGAAGGTCGAGGCCAAGTCCTGGAAGTGGATGCCCAAGTTCGTCGACCGGATGATCGCCCAGAAGGTCACCACCGGCCTCGGCGAGATGCTGGTCGAGATGCGCGATCCGGAGCATCCCTGGCGCATGGAGCTGAACGCGGCGATCGAGCGGTTCATCGAGCGGCTGGCCCACGATCCCGACCTGATCGCCAAGGGCGAGGAGCTGAAACTGCGGCTGCTGGCCGACCCGGCCGTGCACGACCAGGTCCGCCGCGTCTGGATCGAGCTGGAGGATAAGCTCAGCAGCGGTCGCAGCCCGGCCCTGGCCGAGCGGCTGGAGCATATGCTTCTGGCGCTGGGCGAATGGCTGCACACCGAGGAGAACGCCCAGGCCCGGCTCAACGACTGGGCCCGTATCCTGGCCCGCCAGGTCATCGCCCCCCGCCGCCACGAGATCGGCGGCTTCGTCGCCCAGGTGGTCGCCAGCTGGGACACCAAGGGCGTCGTCGACAAGCTCGAGCTGCAGGTCGGCAAGGACCTGCAGTACATCCGCGTCAACGGCACGCTTGTAGGCGGGCTGGTGGGCCTTGCGATCTTTTCTGCGAGCCGCGCCTTCGGTCTCTAGTAGCGCCGTTCTCCCACGCACGCTTAGATGCGCCGCCTACGTGGAGAACTCGACATGGCCCAGTTCAAGGTGACCCCTCTGACCCCGACCATCGGGGCCCTGATCGAAGGCGTCGACCTCGCCCAGCCGGTCAGCGACGACCTGCTGCACGAAATCCGCCAGGCGTTTCTCAAGCACCAGGTGGTGTTCTTCGAGGACCAGCACATCACCCCGGTCCAGCATCGCGACTTCGCCGCGCGGTTCGGGGCGCTGCACACCCATCCGCTCTATCCGGGGGTGCCCGAGGCGCCCGAGCTGTTCATCCTCGACAACCACAAGGACAACCCGACCGACAACGACAGCTGGCATACGGACGTGACGTTCATCGAGACGCCGCCGATGGCCTCGATCCTCTACGCCAAGCTGCTGCCGCCCTCGGGCGGCGACACCATCTGGTCGAACTCCAAGGCGGCCTTCGAGGCCCTGTCCCCGGCCTTCCGCGAGTTTCTCTCTAGCCTGGACGCGGTGCACGACTTCGCCCGCGGCTTTCCGCAACGCGGCATCGTCGCCAAGGGCGCCGGCGAGGACAAGCACGCCAAGGCCCTGGCCGAGCATCCGCCGGTGCTGCACCCGGTGATCCGCACCCATCCGGAGACCGGCGAGGATGGCCTGTTCGTCAATTTCGGCTTCACTGATCGGATCAAGGGCCTGCGCCGCAAGGAAAGCGACGCGATCTTGAACATGCTGTTCGAGCACATCCAGAAGCCGGAGTTCCTGGTCCGCTGGCGCTGGAGCCCCAACGCCATCGCCTTCTGGGACAATCGCGTGACCCAGCACTATGCGGTCAACGACTACCTGCCCCATCGCCGGATCATGAACCGCGCCACCGTGCTGGGCGACCGGCCCTATCACCGCTCGCGCCTACCGGCGGGCATCAAGGTCGCGGCCGAATAGGCCCTTTCGCCAGTCCAGAGCTTGCACATCAGACGATGGACATGCCCAGCGGTCGGGTTTCGCTGACCTCATCATGCGCCCCGCGGCCGCCTAGGAGATGTCCGCCCCAAACCGCCGAAGCGTCACTACCAGCACATCGCGATGGGCCAGCCGTGTCGGATCGAACGGCTCGATCGCCGTGACCCCGTGCAATACTCGGTGGTCGTCGATGAACACTGCGTCCAGCGGCTCAAGCAGGGTGAAACTGCCCAGTGATCGGCCAGCCGGGTCGTAGATGCCGGTGACGCCGGCCGCCACATTCGCGCGCGCCACCAGCATGACTAGCACCCAGTCGACGCCGTCGCGGTGCGCGCCCTCCGGCGTCGGGCGTCCGACCTCGTCGGCTCGCGCCTCGATGCGGAACTGGTGCATCTCGATCCGCCACGGAAAACCGGGCGCCGCACCGGCCGCCTTGCCAAACACGTCCAGCGACAGATCGATGATCCGGCGGGTCAGAGGCATGGCGCCAACCGCTGGCGTGATCGGCTCGAACCAGCGCACCACTCCGCCGTTGAGGCTGTTGTAATCGAGGCTCTGGAAGTGCGGCTGGTGGACCTGCCGGCTCACAACGCCCGGGGCGGCTTCCAACACAGCGTAGCGCCGCCGCCGATAGCGGCCGCCGTCGGCCATGTATTCATCGATCGCCAGGTCGTTCCAGCTCTGTGCATAGGCCGCCCAGTCGGCCAGGGCGTCTTCGCCGATCAGACGGCGCATCTGCGGCGCCTGCACACGCGCGAACCCGTCCCGGGCCACCTGCAGTCTCAGATCATCGAGCAACGGTGATCTCCCCTCGGCTCACCGCAGCTATGCCATTCCAGCGGACAATCAAGGCTGACACTGGTGAAAAGCACCGAAAACAGTAGAAACACACTGAAATCCCAAAATCGTCCGCCGCGCTTTGGTTTTTATTAGGTCGAAATAGGCACTACACACCGACACGGCGACATAAATCGCGGATTGAATTGATCATCAGATTCGTAGAAATCGGCTCTATACATCCCCAAACGACCTCTGAGGCCGCATTTTGTTGATTTATATAGAATATATTCTTGACGCAGGCACCACGCGGAGCCACGCTATCTCATAGATTTTCGGACCTCGGCGACCCAGTAGTGACCCCAAGGTGGTCCAGGGGGAGCCGCTCAGGAGGCTCGCAGATGGGAAGGCGGACAAATCGGGACCTCACGGCAGCTTTCTGCCGCTCCGCAAAGCCTGGGGTGCGGGAGACCGCCTCAGGCTTCGAGTACTGCCGCGTCTCGTACCCCGATGGCGACGTGCGCGGCCTAGAGCTTCGCGTCACGCCCAATGGTGAGAAGACCTGGGCCTTCCGCTATCGAGACAGGATCACCGGCAAGCAGAGCCGAGTGACGCTCGGACGATTCGACCCGCATGTTGATAGCCCAGTGGAAGTGGAGCCCGGCGTTCGGCGGCTGACCCTCTATGGGGCTCGGGTCACGGCTCGCCAGCTGCGCGCCAAGGTCGACAACGGAGGCGATCCAGCCACAGACCTACGCCAGGCTAAGGCGCAGGCGAGGTCCCAGACGGTCAACACGATGTCCGACCTGGCGGAGGTCTATTTCGAGGCCTGCGAGAGCGGCATCTATCGAAGCGGCCGGCGACGCCGCAAGGCGACCAGCACGCTTGCTGGGGAGCGCTGGCTTTGGAAACGCTACCTCGACCGCCGACTAGGGGCGGAGAGGCCTGAGACGCTTACCAGGACCGGGCTGCGCGCTGTCCTACGGTCGATCTATGGCGATGCCCCCATCCAGTCGAACCGCTGTCGCGCCCTACTCTCTCAGTTGTTCAACTTCGCGATTTCAGAAGAACGCCTCACCGCAAATCCGATCGCGCACATCACGCCGCTCGCGGAAGAACGCGCTCGCACGCGCACGCTGGACCCCACCGAAATACGGGCGATTTGGACGGGCCTTCAAAGCCCTTCCACCCTCCAGTTGAAGCGCGGACGTGAGACTGTCCCGTTGACGATCGGCAGAGGGCTCTGCATCGCCATCGAGCTTGCGATGGTCACCTTGCAGAGGCGCGCCGAGATCTCCGGCATGATGCGCTCCGAGCTAGACCTCGAGCACCACCTCTGGATCATTCCAGAAGACCGCGCAAAGGGCCGAGCCCAGCAGCTTGTCCCCCTATCACCGAGGGCACTGTCGCTGATCGAAGAGGCCCTCGCGTTGCAGGCCTCGCGCGGCAAGACCAGCAAAGCGGTGTTTCCCTCCCCTCGCGGCGTCGACGTACCGGTGGGAGCGCCAGCACTAAGCCACGCCATGACCCACCTCGTTGCAGCGCTTGGGCTTGTCGACGTCACGCTGCACGACCTTCGCCGCACTGGCGCAACGGGGATGGCCGCGCTCGGCGTACCGCCCTTCATCGTCTCCAAGGTGCTCGCACACAAGGACGGCGGCGGCGGCGCTGCAGTCACGGCGCGGCACTACAATCTCTACGCCTACGCAGACGAAAAGCGCGAGGCGCTGCTCAAGTGGAGCCGGCGACTTGTCTCCATCACAAGCGGGACGCCAGCCGAGGCTCCCAATTCTACAGCCGACGACGCGATCAGCCGCCGACGCGCCGCACTCCTCGAAGAGCTCGCGGCACTAGACGCCGCATCCGTCATGGCGAGGCAGGATGCGCCGACGGCGGACTTCCAGCCATGAGCCTGCACGACATCGTCCGCGCCCTCGGCGGAGAGCTCTACTCGGGCGGTTGTCGGGCAAGCATTCCGGCGCCAGGTCACAGCCCTGCCGACAGGTCGGTCTCGTTGCTGGTCTCAGATGGGCGGGTGATCATCCACTCTTTCGGCGAAGCATCCTGGCAGGCCGTTCGGGATGACCTCCTGCGACGTGGACTGATCGACGGCCATGGGACGCCCGTGGCCGGAGCCACGTTTGAACCCCGTAGCTTCGCTCCAGCGCCGACCCAGATTGAGCGCGTCTCGCGCGCACGGGCGCTGTGGGAAGAGGCCTCGCCAGTCCGGCCGGCAACGCCCGCCTGGCGGCACATTCGGCGGCGAGCGATCTCCGGCTCGCCTCTCGGCTTCCCCTCGCTTCGCAGCCATCCCCAGGTCCCTGCGAGCGCCTACCGGGGATGCGCCGTGACGCGCCCTGCCCTACTGGCCGCGATCCACGATCGATCAGGCGAGCTGACCGGCGTCGAAATCACCTATCTCACGAACGGCGGACTACGAGCGAGCGACATGCGCCTCTCTCGGAAGACCATCGGCGCAATTCCCGCCGGATCCGCGGTGCGCTTTAACCCAGGTGCACCCTCGATGGTCGTGGGCGAAGGCGTCTTCACGACGCTGTCGGCTATCGAGCACTTCGGACTGCCAGGCTGGGCGCTGCTCTCCACCAGCAACCTGCGCCAATGGACGCCACCAGAAGACGTCAGAGTGGTCGTGATCGCGGCCGACCGCGGCGTGGCGGGAGAGGCCGCGGCTGAGGCGCTCCGCCACCGCCTCACGGCGCGCGGCGTCGTAGCTGCCCTGAAACTGCCGCCCGAGCCGTTCGGTGATTGGAACGAGTTCGCTCAGTCTTCCCGCCGCTAGATTCCACACTTGCCGATATCGCGCGTGAAGCGCGCCGGGCTTGCGTTTTGATGCGCTGCCCGGCGCTTCCGCGCGCTCAGATGCATGAGAGGAAAGTTCAGTTGAGAGAGCCGGAAGCCGGAAAATAGGTACGAGGACAAGATAAAAGGGGGTCCGAGCGATAACGTCAGATTCCGTCACCACTTCAATTGGTTAGCTTGATTTCTAGGCACGCTTTGACGAGTTGCCGCGAGTTGTTAGATTTTCGCTCAGTTCTCGGGCGCTAGGAACCGCGAATGCCTCAGACGCGAAGCTGCGCCGGGATCTGCACCAAGAGCTCGCCGAACAGTTTCGCCGGGTCAACTTCGAGGGCACGCGCAATGGCGCAAAACTCGATGACATCCACTCGCCGCTGGCGCTGCTCGACCTTTGACACGAACGATTGTGGGCGACCCAATCGCTCAGCCAATTCCGCTTGGGTTAGGCCGGAACGCCGCCGATGGCTGACGAGGACGTCGACCAGTGTCGAATAGGCATCGGTGTAGACCGACTGGGGCATAGGACGCCGTGGCGAGTTGCAACGGCCTCCTGATTGGAACCTATTTTAGGATATCCCAAAACGGGTTTTTCTGGCAGACTCTGAGGCTCAAAGATGGAGCCGGAGATGCGGAACTTCTTCTCGGACCGAGCTGCTGCCAGCGCGATGTTCGCATTGCTGCGCAATGTGGCGCAGCGAGCCAAGCTTCTGGGCCCCCAGACCAAAGAAGACGCAGTTCAAGAAACGGCCCTGCGCCTCCTCCAAGCGAGCAAGGGCGAGGGAGCCATTCATGCTCCAGATCGCTTTGTCAGTCGTACGATGCGAAACTACGCGATCGATGAGATGCGCAAATTGACGGTCAGAGGTGGTAGTGCGCTGCCGCTCCACGAACTCGACGATGCAACAGCGCCGTTCACGGCACCGTGCCAGGAAAGCGCGATCCTACTGAAGCAGTTGATCCTGCGTCTGCCGCCGCTCTACCGCGACACCTTCATCCTCAACCGCTTCGTCGGACTGACCTACGATCAGATCGCATCGCTTCAGGGCGTCGCACCGAAGACCGTTGAGTATCGAATGTCGCGCGCGCTTCAGCTCTGCCAGGAAGCGCTCCAAGAATAGGTCCGCAACGGGCTCATTGCGGACATCCACGAGGTCAGCTCTCCGGACGTGGCGACCTTCCCAAGGTTCGTTGTCGGGACGGTGGAGCGCTTTGCGTGACCATCCGCACGGCGATCTGCTGTTTGGACCGGCCTCCAAGCTCGCCGTCGAGAACCTCGCGTACGAAGGCCCCTGAACTCCGCGCGGTTGGCCGCCGCGCGTCCCATGTTTCTGCCGATTGAGGCGGCGCCCGTCGCAACCGGTCGCTAGCAACAGTAGCGATGGCGCCGGCAAAGCTGCCAGAGCCCCAGTGGGCGCGCCCTCAGTGTCTGAGAGACCATTCCCTTTGTGGTTGCGACTCCCCATTAAGCTCGCATTAATCGGCGCTGCGTTAGGGGGAACTTCCGCTGTTGACACGTGTTTACGCAAAACTAAGTTGTATGGTGTGCGGTGGGTAGGCCGCGCCACTCAAACAAGGAGGTCGAGGAAGCGATCGCTTACGCGGAGGCGCGCGGCTGGCGCGTGATCAAGGGGCGCGGCCACTGCTGGGGCCGGCTCTTTTGCCCGAAGCATGACCGAGATGGCTGCAGGATCTCCATCTGGTCCACGCCGCGGGTCGGGCAGGATCATGCCAACGACATCCTCCGAGTCCTGGATCGCTGCTCACATGCCCATGGGGACGATGATGAGAAAGTTTGAACTGACCATCATCGCATCCGGACTAGACCCGGAAGCGGACGATTTCGAAGACCGTCTGTATGAGGCTGGCTGCGACGACGCGACAGTGTCGGTCCAGAAGGGCCTGATTATCTTGGAGTTCACGCGCGACGAGCGAAACTTCGTCCACGCATTGGTGTCAGCCATCGAAAACGTGCGTGCCGCGGGCGCGGCTGTTGAGCGCATAGAGCCCGACCATCTGGTGAGCCTCTCCGACATCGCGCGGCGCGCGGGGCTGAGCCGAGCTGCGGTCTCTCTCTACGTGAAGGGGGAGCGCGCCTCCGATTTTCCAGCGCCGGTCGCACGTGTGACCACAGATAGTCCGCTGTGGGACTGGGTGGATGTCTCACGCTGGATGTATCGGCACGAGAAGCTCGACCTTGAAGCGGTGCTCACCGCCAAAACGGTGCGGGAGGCGAATATGGTCGTCCTCAATCGCAATGTTGAGCCAGCACATTTCGCCAAGCACCTCGAAGATCGGGCGGCGGAGCTCGAAGCTGCCCTCTAGGGTGTTGACAACTGTTTACATGTCGGGCCGCAGTCGCTATAACGCGAATGGGCCCAACGACGCGGCAACGTCGCTGGGCCCAACGAACCGCCGGTCATGGGCGGCTGTGCTCGAAAGCAACCCAGCGTAACATGCTGGGTTGAAGCGCGGCAAATCATGACTGGCTCCACAATAAGGCCAGTCATGAACCTCTTCCTGATTAGCTACGACATGAGGTCGCCGGGGCGAAACTACAGCCCCGTGTACAAGCTTCTCGGGCAATGGGGCGCGGTGCGACTGCTCGATTCGTCCTGGCTCGTCGCCATCGAAAGCACGTCGGTCGCTGTTCGCGACAGCCTCAAGGCTCTGATCGACAGCAACGACGGTCTAGCCGTCCTCGAACTCAAAGCCGGCAGTGGCTGGGCTGTGACCGGCGTGCAGGCTCCCGGCCTCGCCTGGCTGCAACGCCATATTCCCTAACCCGCCAGGAGGAGACACCCATGGCCAAGAAGTACAAGTTCAAGATCGAGAACGACACCCACGAGTGGGACACCCAATTTATCAAGGGCTCTGACGTTCGTGGCGTGCCGCCGGGGATTCCCGACAACATGGACCTGTTCCTCAAGGTGAAGGGAGCGGCGGGCCGGCTTATCCTGAACGACGACCAAGTCGACCTGGAGGATGCCGGCATCGAGAAGTTCTACGCGCAGGACGCCAGCTCTGAGGCCGGTGAGGCCTGATGTCTTTGCTGTTCGAGAGCGATTACGACTACCTGGCCGAGATTGGCCAGGTGACGGAAGAAGATGAGGAGGCGCGCTTCCTCATCTTCAAGGACTTTCCCCTGCCGCGGGACCTCTATGTCGCGAACGGTCAGGCCCGCGAGTCCGTCGACGTGCTCTATGCGATACCGGATAACTATAACACCGAGGGCGGCGACATGTTCTGGGTGCGTCCGCAGCTGGCGCGAGCCGACGGCAAGGCGATCCCTAACATCAGCGGGCCCGGTGAAGACTCCCGCACCTACGCCGGCGACGAGTATCTTCGCTGGTCGCGGCACTGGAACAATCGTCCCTGGACACCGAAGGTCGACGACATCCACAAGATCCTAGACCGGCTGACCTGGGCGTTGGCGAACCCCGATGCGCAGCGCTGAACGCCGTCCGGCCCGCATCGTTATTGGCGGGGCGCTGGACGCGCGCCTTCGCACCTGGTTGACCAGTCACCCTGAGGGGCACGAGCGCGGCGCGTTCGTATTTTTCAAGAAGGTGGATCGCGACGTCCAAGGCCTGGAGCGTTCGCCCCGTTATATCGCCGTGGATGCGGTGGAGCTCGACGATCGTTGGGTCGAGGACAGTTCACCGATACACCTCCGCTTTAGCCTTCGACGTCTGGCCGAGCTGTCATTCCGATGCGAGCAGGAGCAGCTCGAGCTCGGCTTCGTGCACAGCCATCCCGACGGCGCGCCTAAGTTCTCTTCCAAGGACGATAGTAACGAGCGCGCGATCCTTAGGGGCCACGCGGGGGCGAGTGGCGATAGCGTCGATCTTGTCGCCCTGATCCTCTGCCACGGGCAGTGGCTCGGCCGGGTGCGTCACGCGGCGGCACCCGATCTAGCTGTGCCCGCGCGGCATGTCCTAGTCCTCTCGGACAAGATGTCCCTCTGGACCGGCCAGCAGCCCATGGACGATGAAGGCTCGCTAGCCCGTCAGGCGGCCGCCTTCGGTCAGCCGTTCAACCGGAAGCTTCGCTCGCTCCGCGCCGTCGTCGTGGGCCTCGGGGGGACCGGCTCGCCCATGGCCACGCTCCTAGCCCGTTGCGGCGTTGGCGAACTCGTCCTAATCGACGGCGACCGCCTCGAAGTCACGAACCTCAATCGGGTCCGCGGTTATCGGCGTTGCGACGTGGCCGAGCACAAGGCGGTTTCGCTGGCCGCCTACATCCGGAGCCTCGAACTGGGGTGCAGGGTCGCCTACCTCCCCGAGTTCATCGACGTGTCCCCCGCAGCGATTGACGCGATTGCGACCGCAGACGTCGTATTCGGATGCACAGATGACGTGGCGGGCCGGGACATCCTCAACCAATCCCTCTACTACTATGCCCTGCCGCTGATCGACGTCGGCCTCACCGGCATAGTCGCCGAGGCCGCCGATGGGATGCCCTATCTCCGTGACCATCGGGGGCGCATCAGCACCGTGCTGCCGGAGGCCGGCGCCTGCCTGCGCTGCCAAGGGGTCGTCACAGAGGAGAAGCTCAAGGCGGAGCGCGCCTTCAAGGCGAGGCCGGAGCTTGCTCAGCTCGATCCAGAAACCCTGAAACGCGAGTATTATCTCGTGGGCGGGCACGAGAGCGCGCCCGGGATCGGCCCCTTCACCAGCGCCACCGCGGACCATGCCGCGGCCGGATTCATGAATCTCATCCAGCCGTTCCGGAAGCTCGGCGATGAACTTCGCCAGGACAACATCTGGATCGATTTCGTGCACCTTGGCATCTACAGCAACGAGCCAAGAGGAAGCGCGAGCTGCTTCTGCTGCGGCGCCGACGGGCTTCGCGCTGGAAGTGAGGGCCCCTATCGCCTCAGCATGCCCAAGCTGGGACGCGCGCCATGAGCGTGTTTGGAGGGATCTGGCGTAGTTTCGCGGCCTTCGGGCGCTGGCTTGCAGGTTCAAGCGCTCAGCCCCGCGCCGCGCCTCACGTCCGAGAGGTGCATCAGCCGCCTTACTTCGACGCGGTGACGCACCTGGACCGCACCCCGCCGAACGAAGCGGTACAGCCGCAGCGCTTCTACCTTGTTGAAGCGCGCGGAGAGAGCTACTGGGCGCTCTTTCGCTGTCCCTGCGCGTGCGGTGAAGTGGTGAATCTTCCGCTGCGGGCGCCTCACCAGCCTCGATGGCGTGTGACGTCAGATGGAGACGGGCGCCCAACCCTGCATCCCTCGGTTTGGCGCAACCGAGGCTGCCTCAGCCACTTCTGGATCAGGCAAGGGCGAGTGATCTTCTGCAACGATACGGGCCTCGAACCGTGGAAGGTCCGCCCGGACTTGTACTCTCCGCCGCGCATGTAGGGGCACTCGGAGTGCAGCGTCGCCCCACGTCATGCCTTGAGCCGTGACGCATTATGTTCGTTGCATCGGCGATGGAGGGCGAGATCGCGATCGGGGGCCACCCCCTTCACGTCAATAGACGGCGTCCCCTGCGACCGGCGGTCACTTCCGGTTAATGGTCCTCTTTTCGGCCGGAAGCCTATGTCTGCAAGTGGCGCAAAGCCGCCCCATCACGCACCCGAGGATTTCCCTGGCGCTACTCCCGTGAACGCTCCACCTCACCGCGCACGATCCCTTCCACCTCCTTGAAGGGGAGGTGATTGCTTGGCGATGTATTGACGAGCGTCGCCACAGACACATCCGGGCCGATCAGACTGAAGAGCGATGCGGTAAAGCCATCGATCGCGCCTCCGTGTGAAATCTCAGCCTTCTTGCCTTCGCCTGCCAAAAAGACGCCCATACCGTAGTGAACCGGTCGGCGCGTTCCATTCTTGGTCAGCTGAGTTGGCAGGCTGCCATCAGCGAGGCGAACGGAAGTGGTCATCTCCCTGTAGCTCTCGGGGTGCAGCACCTTTTCATGGGTCAGTGCATGGCTCCACGTGAGGAGGTCTCCTACCGATGACCTCATTGCCCCGGCAGCGAAGGGCACGCTCATGTCGACCGGGTTGGTATTGATCCAGCCGATCTGCTCGGCGGTCATTCGATCGTAGCCAGAGGCCCGTCCTGGGACGACGTCGGCCGAGCGATCCAGGGCCGTCGAGTTCATGCCTAAGGGACCGAAAAGCCGGGTTGTCATGAACCTCTCCAGAGGCTCTCCAGAGGCCCGCTCTATGATCGCGCCGGCCAGGGCGTAGTTGGAGCTTGAGTACTGCCAGTTCGTCCCGGGTGCGAAGGTGTGCAGCGTTGGGACGTCGAGCACGTAGGCCACTAGTTCGTCGGTGCTGTGAGGCAGCCGCGTTTCTCGGGGAAAGCCAGGCCGTCCGACATAGTCGGCGATGCCCGATGTGTGGGTCAGCAACTGGCGGATCGTGGTCGGATCCGAGGCGGGAAATTCGCCGATAAACTTGGAGACGCGATCGTCGATGGCGAGCTTGCCGTCTTCCTGCAGCAAGAGCATCGCGGCGGCAGTGAACTGCTTGGTCAGCGATCCAATCTGGAAGACGGTGTCGGGTGTCGCGGGCGTGCCTGTCTCAAGGTTCGCGAACCCATATCCGCGTGCAAAGACGACTTCTCCACGGCGCATTACGGCCACGGCCCCACCGGCGGTCCAGCCGCTCGTCACGGGCGCTTGCATAGCCGCATCGATGGCGGCTTCAGCTTCGACTGAAAGGGGCTGGGCGAGGCATGGTCCTGCCGCTGCGAAACATGCGGCGATCGCGAAAACCAATCGCGGACTGAACAAACCCGACCCCCGGCGCTGCAGGCTGCATATTTCGCCGAGCTAGCGACAAGCAGCAAGAGGAATGGGCGCGCGCCAACGGCCAGCATCTGCCCCCGACTAGTCAGTTCTGAGCCGACCGGAGCACACGCCGAGGTGCTTATCCGCCGAAAGGTCTGCTTAGCGGCAACAAGGAAATGTCCGCTGCTGGCGCTGAGCTGACGTAGATCTTGGGGTGCGCGCAAGCAGGAGCTGTTCCGCCGCGCGAGGGGGAAGGGGCCTAACTAGCCGGCCCCACTCAAAGGGGATTTGGCTGGCGGCGAGCTATGGCAGGTCGAGACGAAAGCGCCGATTGCTGGGCTCAAGCGGTACTTTGGTTTTCGGATCACATCGTACCGACGCAAGGAACGACCGCGAGACATTGCGGCTAGAGCCGTGAGCAGGCGAGGCCCTGATCCTTCATCGGCGACGTAGCGATAGCTAAGCCCGCCACCCAAGCCGTGGGCAAAGAAGTACTCGCGGTTGAAGGTGACCGCCTGGGTCTCTCCCCAGTCAATCCGAAAGGTCATGTCTAGAGTGGGCGTAGGCTGCCACTCGATCTGCGGATTGCTCGTTCCAGGTACAGGGGCGCTCGGACCGAGAACCATGCGAACGTCGCCGGCCTTGAGACACTGGACTTTGAGCGTGTCGGAGATCGGCAAGCCGATCAGCGGTGGCTGCGCACTCTGCCGTATCTCAGACGCGATATGCTCACGATCGTAGCTTTCAGGAACGTAACTCTGCCATGGGTTGGAATGCGGTCCGCAGCTGGCCAGGAACGCGCTCAAGACGGTCGTGATCAGTAGGACCTTTGGCCTTGGCGGCACGCTGCGCTCCCTCACCGGGCGGGGTTGCTCAAAGCCGGGCAGTGAGCGTCTGCTTCCGGCTCCGAGTCCAGTGTCAGCTTCTGGCGCGACCCGGACTTTCAAGCTGGAGGGCTATCATCAACAGCTAGCGCCAATGCGTAGTCGTGCTTCGGTGTCCGTTAACGTCTCGGTCCAACCGATCGCTGCCCGGCGTTGGTCGACGGCCGAAATGTCCTCGACGGCGAGGAAGCCCCAAGCGCCGCTCACGCAATGGGCCTGGCTGGCATAGCGCTGTGGACGATTGCCTTTGACCTGAACGCGGTCAAAGAGCAGCGCGTAGTCACGCGGATTGATCTCGCCTGTCGCCACAAGTGGCTCGATCCGGTTCAGGATCGCCTGCTGAAATGCCGTGTCGGGTGAGTGCTGCACGATCAGCCAAGCGTCGGCGCCGACTTTTTCCCCATATTTGCTGCGCGTGAACCACCCCTCTTGCGGGAGGGCCGCTGTCAGCGCCCGAGTGTTATCCGCGTCGATGGCTACAATCTCTTCGAACAACTGCTGAAGCGCGTGTCCCTTTTCAACCTGCGACAGATCCGATCGCATGACATCAGTGACCCCGTCCCGTGCGACTGCGTCCAGCCGCGCGCGCCGACTGAGATCTTCGGCGACATCTTTCGGCGGGGGGAGCGCCGCCTGCTGCGCGCGGAAGGCCGCGAGTTCCGCTCGTAGTTCGCTCAACAGCGCGGCGGCTTTCGGAGACACTTTGCCTGGCGGTACGGCAGGCTGCGCCGTTGCGGTGGTGGCGAGCGCAAGTGCAAGGCTCGCTCCCGTTAGAGCGCGTTGAACCAATGCCATTCGAGCCTCCGCGGTAGGGCGTCACGCTCTCGCAGTGGGAGATCGGTGGCAAGGCGCAATTTATAGTCGAATGGCGTCGGCTTGGCCGCTTTATGGCCCCTGGAAGCGGCCCTTCGGGTAAGTCCGCTTTCAGCGTCACAGCCGATGTCCGCTAGTGGCGCGATGCGGACTCCTGCCGAGCGGGGCGCACCGTGCCGATTATGGCGCCGAGACAGCGGCCGCACGATAGCCGGGCTCGGCCGGCAGTCCGGGAAACTCCATGGCGAAAATCCCGACGGCTGGGAAGCATGGCCAGCGCGCGCCGTTCAGCCAGGCGGCGGGGCGCAGGCGGGCGCGCTGTTCGAGGGTGATCGGCAGGCCGGCGGGCAGACTTTCGAGGCTCAGGTCCGGCGAGAGAGTCCCGGCGTCCAGATCGAAATGCCCGAGATAGATCACCTCGCCCGCCTTGGCCTCGAAGGCCGGTGCGCCCAGGCACAGCTCCAACGCACTGCGCGACAGGATCCGCCACCGTCCCGGCGGGAGGGCGACAGCATAGACTTCCCGGTCGGTCTTGGAGAGAGGGTGCTTTTGCTCGCCCCACAGGAAGAACTCGTCGGGCCGCCCGTCCGCATCCCAGGCCAAGACCTCCGGTGTCGGGCCAAACCGACGGGCCTGAAGAAAGTCGTACTTCGAGGAGGACTTGCCGGAGAAGGAGAAGATCGCCAGCGCCTCGGTCGAGGGAACCGCCCGGACGGCGGCAGCGTCCAGCGGCTGGGCCATGAATTTTGCCTTGGCGTTGGCGTAGCGCACCTTACCGACCTTCGGGACCTGCAACTTGCTCGGGTCGAACGCCTTCAGGCTTAGGGAGCGCACCGACAACTGCGGGAGCGTGTGGATCGCGAACACCACGGCGCCGCGGCGGGCAGCGTCGTTCTCGTAGGTCCGAACCACCTCGCCCGGCGGCTGTTCGGCGCCCGCCCACGCCTGGAGCTGGCGGGCGATCTCCGCCCGGTCCGCCTGCCACAGCGCCGCGCCATGGGCGTCGTCGAGCCGCATCACCCGCCAGCCGGCTACCGCCATGCAGTTCTGCAGGCTGACCTGCAGACGCACCTGGTTGGCCATCGAGAAGATGAGCCCAGGTGCGATACCCCCAAACAGGGGGTCTGCGGTGGTTCGTATCTCGCCCCGCTTGGTGAGACCGCCGTCCACGAAGCCGCCGACGGCCGTGCCGATACAGCCAGCCACCTCCCGCTCGTAGTCTGCGGCGCTGGCGGCCGGCCGGTTGAAGTAGGTGTACCCCGTAGCCGCCACCGTCGCGTCTGGCGTCGCAGCCATCGCCGCGCCGGACGATACCAGAAGCGCGAAGGCAGCGCTCTTTCCGACGAGATCCATCCTGGCCCCCCAACGACGTTCGCTGCCGAGCATGGCGCGGAATCCGGCCCCGGACAAACGGCCGGGGTACTCTGCGAGCTCAAGCGAGGAGGCCGAGGGCAGCGCAGTTGAAATGTCCGCTCCTACGTCAAACTCAGATGACCGCTCATGGCGCATTCGCGACCGAGGCCGACGGCTTAGTCGGTTTTGCCAAGCGCTGACCTATCCAGCGTCAGCTAGGGGTGGAAGACGGTCGTTCGCCGACGAGGCCCGGGAGTGCCCGTGACGTGCCAACTTCAGAAGTTAGCGCCGGTGAAGTCCGGCCTCCGCGACCAAGCTTCACAATAACAACTTTTGCGTGTTCTTGTTGACCTCCTCCCAACTCAAGGTGCAAGCATGGGCTGCGACGTCCGCTCGCGCGCGGCCAGTCGAAGCGGCCAAGATGGTCTTAGTTCAACGCTGATTTTTGTAGGGGATACGGTTATGGCTGTATTTGATGGGAATGAGTGGTGGGACGATTTTAAGTCTAGGCCAGGAGTTCTCCCCATTACCGGAGGTGCAGTTTATAATGGCACGTCTGGAATGGACGAAATCTATGGATCTGACCCGGATATCTGGGGGAGTGGCCCGGTTCGGGAGAATCTTGGAAACGACACCTTGAGCGGTGGCGGCGGCGACGACGGGATCATGGGCCGCGGCGGCAACGACAGCATAAGCGGTGGAGACGGCAACGACGGGCTCTATGGGGACGCCGGCACCGACTTCATCTTCGGCGATGCGGGTAACGACTTTATCGATGGCGGCGCCGACAACGACACCCTCAGCGGCAACACCGGCAACGACACCATTCTCGGCGGCGACGGAAACGACAACATCACCGGCGGCCAGGATCAGGATTGGCTGTCAGGCGGGGCCGGCGACGACGTCGTCGACGGAGCGCTTGGCAACGATACGCTCCAGGGCAACGCTGGAAACGACACGATCTCGGGCGGCGACGGAAACGATCAACTCGCCGGCGGCCAGAACAACGACGTCCTGAACGGCGGCGCAGGGGCCGACACTCTGACCGGCGACCTGGGGAATGACACCCTGACCGGCGGATCGGGGGCCGACGTCTTCTTCGCCTCGAACACTACGGGCCAGGACGTCATCCAAGACTTCAACTACGCCGAAGGCGACCGCATGCAGATCATGTCGGGAACCACAGGCACGGCCTACCAATCCGGCGCCGACACCATTTTCGACATGGGCGGCGGCAATCAGATCGTGCTGGTCGGGGTGAACCTTTCCTCGCTGCCTGCCGATTGGGCATTCTACTAGATCTTCACGGCCCGTCCGCAACGCGGGCGGGCCGCTCTTCGCAGCGGCGGGCCGCAAGAGCGCCCGGTCATTTATTCGTCCTCTCGCACCAGCCGGCGGTCACCGCTCCCGCGTGGCTCCACTTTCCATCTGTGGACGCCCCCTTCAGCGCAATTAGGATTTCCGAAGGTCTGACACGTAGTCGGATGCTGCCATCCGTCCGGCCTGTTGTGCGCCGCCTTATCGGTCCGGGGCCGCATGGGTATTTGCGGATCGGGTCCAAATCACCCGTAGCGTACTCGTAACGCACTTGCGGGAACGCCACAGCACCGGTCGCGTCAGCTCCGTGCGCCAGGAAACACCGACTTGGCGAATATCCAGGTCAATGATGGTAACGTCTCCGGTAGACGCCTCCCTTGAGTGAAGTCAGACAACCTCACTCTGGCGCGTAGATGCCGTCGGGGGGGCCACTCCATCACCCCTAGCAGACACCTCTTTCGTCTGATCTCGGTCTAACTGAACCGGCGCGGCGAATTCAATTCGCTGCGCGGCATCCCTGACAATCGACAAACCTAAGGAGCGTCCGCATGGCGGCGCCCCCTACGCTCGCGCTTGCGCAGAACCTGGTCGACGACCTGGTCTTGCGCGGGGTCGAGATCACTGACGCGGCGGCCTTGGCGGCGAGCTGGGCGACCCGGTTCGAGGCCTATTTCGGCGGCGACGAAAACCTGCCCGCGCAGTTGGTGACGAAGCTGACGACGGCGATCGCCGGCGTCAGCGCCGATGCGCTCAACCGCATCGAATGGTGGACGGGCGCGGCCGACGGCGGGTTTGGCGACGACGAGGGCGAAGGTGAGGGCGGCGGCTACTACCGCGTGACCCTGGCCGATGGGTCCGAGCGGTTCGAGCCGTGTCTGGCGCGCATCCTGGCGGACGTCGGGAATGTCGAGGCCGGGATGGCTGCGGCGCTGGCCGACTTCGCGGCGGATGCTGCCGCCGCGATCACAGCCTTCAACGCGGCTGGGGCGGCGGCGATCGCGGGCCTGACCGCCGAGATCGACGCCAAGCTGAGCAAGAACGGGCCGCAGACCTTTACCGGGGCGCTCGACATCCTCACAGGGCCGCTGGTCGTTAGGGGCGCGGGGGCGATCGGCCGGGTCGCGATGCTGCCGGGGGCGGCTGACCGCACGGGCTCGTTGAGCTTCCAGGGGACGACCGGGACGCAACTGGCGTTCATGGGCTACGGCGACCTGACCAACAAGGTGCTGGCCATCGGCTTGACCGACGCCGCTTACGTTTGGCGCTTCACGACCAAGCTCCCCCAGGGGCCGAGCGGCGATACCGTGGGTTACCTGCATCCGCCGCTCGTCGTGCTGACCGTGAACACCGAGTTCCGGCAGGAGCGCGATGGAATGAACCTGCTGTTCAACAATGGCGCAGGCGCGCCGGTCACGGTGTTCTGTCTAACGACGGCGGGCGGCGCGGCCCCGGTGGCCGGCACGTCCTGCCTGATCACGAACTGGGTCTCGGGCGGGGCGGTCTCGATCGTCCCGAACGCCGGCGCGGGTCTCGTCAACGGCAACACTGGCGCGCTCGTCGCGTCGTTGGCGGTTCCAAACGGGCGAGTGGCCAAGCTGACCTGCATCGGCCCTGACAGCTATCAAGCCACGGTTCTCTAGGAGCGGCCATGTACACCTATCTGAAAGACGGCCAGCCCCGCTACGCGACCGAAATGGGCGTCGGGATCGGGCCGGACGGCGAGCCCTGCGAGCTGGTGTTCGTCGACGGCGTGACGGTTCCGGTCACGCCGGAACTGATCTCGCTGGTCATGCTCCAGGAGACCGCGCCGGCGCCGCCGCCGCTGGAGGGATTCCGCGCCACCGGTCTGCGCCTGGTCGTGACCGACGGGGCGATCACGCAGGAGCACGTCGTCGAGCCGATCGTGTTCGACCGGCCGGCCCGGGTCGCGGAGCTGTGCGCCGAGATCGACGGCCTGCGCGACGCCAAGATCGAGGGCGGCTTCGACTTCGAACTCGCCGGCGTCGTGCATCGGATCCAGAGCCGGGCGTCGGATCGCGAGAACATCGTCACCCTCGGCATGCTGGCCAGGTCCGCGGTGCAGGCCGGCGCGGAAGTCGGTGATCTGCGCTGGCTCTATCTGGATCGCGACTTCGGCTTCATTACCGAGGCCAACGTCCAGATCGGCCTCGACGCGCACGACATGGCCCGCCTGTTCCTGATCGGGATGGGCTTCAAGGATGCGCTGACCTTCAGCGCACGGCAGATGAAAGATTGGGTCGTCGATCTGGACCGCACTGACGCAGAGCTTGCGCAGCACGACCCGGCGATCGGGTGGCCGGCATGATCGGCGTGGTGAGCCTGGTCGCCCTGACGCTCGCCTTTTCGGCCGCTGATCGGTTCGCTGGCGGCGGTCTCGGTTGGTCGAGGCTGACCGTCGATCATGGCGGCAAGTTTCGCGGCCGGCCGCTCTGGTATGTCGCCGCGCCGCTGGCGCTGCTGGCGACGATGGCGGGCAGGTCGGCCGGCCTCGTGCTCGCCATTGGCTGGATCATCTATCGCGGGCCTGGATGGCGGGTCGGGACTTGGTCGGCGATGACGCCCGATCGGCGGGACGTCGTCGGCCTGGCCGTCGCCGCCTTTCGCCACGCGGTCGCCTTCGCCGCGCCGATCGGCGCGGGCCTGGCCGGCGGCCGGGTGATTGGCCTTGGCGAAGCGGCCTTCGCAGCGCTGCTCTACGGCGTCGCGGCGACCGGGCTTGGCCTGCTGCTGGCCGCGCATGCCGATGGCGAGGGCGATCCGAACGCCGGCGTCGAGCTGGCGCGAGGCGCGGTGTTCGGCCTGCTGGCCGGCCTGTTGTCGGCCGCCTGAAAGACTCGAGGCCGGCCGCCTCGGCCGAGCCTCCTCAAAACTCAGTCAAAGAGGAGTTCGAGCGGATGCTCGACACAATGGGCGACAAGCTGGTCGCCGGCGGCATCGCCATGCTTTCCGCCCTGCTCTCGGCCGGCTCGGCTGTCTGGATCGCCGAGCGCAAGAACCGCACCGAGTTCGTGGTCGCTGCGGCGAAGGCGGCCGAGGGCATGGTCGACGCTCAGGCGCGGATGATCGCCGGCCTGGAGCGCCGCGTCGACGAGCTGGCCAAGCGCGACCGCGAGAGCTGGGCGCGCGATGCGGCCTGTCAGGCGCGGGTCGCCGATCTGCGCGATCAGGTCGCCGGGCTGGTCGCTCAGCTCGTCGCCGCCGGGCTGCCGCCCTATCCGCGTGACCCGGCCGGCGAGGCCGGCGAGCGGCGGGAGGTTGAGTAGATGGCCCGCTCGTCGACGCACCCTCTCTCGGCCGCCCTCGCCGGCCTGCTGCGCGCCTGCGCGACCGTAGTGATCTCCGCGCCGCTTCGGCTGTGGGCGCTGATCCTGGCGGGGCCGCCGCTGACCGCGATCGACGTCTGGCTCGTCTTCGTCCTCAAGGACGGGACGTGGCCCGAGGCGCTGCGGGGCCAGCAGCTCGAAACGATCGGGGCGCTCGCCCTGGTCCATGCCGGCCTCGTGGCCGTCGTCGTCGTGAGCCTGGCGGCGGTGAAACTGGAGGCGCAGACGCGCCTCGGCTCGATCTCGATTGGCGGCGACGGCGACGATCCGGACCCGCCTTCCAAGTCGCCCGCCTGACGGCCGGCCGCTCAATCCCAAAGAGGATCTACTAGCTATGACGACGCAGTCCCTGCGGCGATTGACGCCGCATTTCTCGCTCGAAGAGCTGACCCGATCCCAGGTCGCGGTCCGCAAGGGCATCGACAATACGCCCGGGCCGGTGAGTGTGCAGAACCTGCAAACCACGGCCGAGGCCATGGAGCGGGTCCGCGCCATCCTCGGCGTGCCGATCACCGTCACCTCGGGCTATCGCTCGCCGCCGTTGAACGACGCGATCGGCGGCTCGCCGACGTCGGCGCACACGCTCGGCCTAGCCGTCGACTTCGTGGCCGACCGCTTCGGCGCGCCGCTCGACATCTGCCGCAAGCTGGTCGAGGCGCGGGTTCGGTTCGATCAACTGATCGAAGAGGGGACCTGGGTCCATATCAGCTTCGACCCGCGCATGCGCGGCCAGGTGCTGACCAAGCGCCCGGGCGTCGCCGGCTATCAAGCGGGGCTGCGCCATGCGGCTTGATCCCGTCGACCTGGCGGCGGCGATCGACGCCGCGTTTCACATTGAGGCCGACCTCGGCCGGCCGACCACGCTCGCGGGCGACGTGCTGCGTCTGCGCGCCGCCCAGCGCGCGTTCCAGCGGACCTTCGGCCGCGTGCTCGACAACCTCGACGAGGGGGCCAGCGTCCTCGATCTGCGCGAAGCGCTCGACGAGTTGGCGCGGCCTGACGCCGGCCGGGAGGGCGAGCCTTGAATGTTCGTCTGATCGTCGCGGTCGCCATGGTGCTCGCCATCGGCGCGGCCCTGGTCGCCGGGCGGCGCTATCTCGGCGGGTTGCAGGCCGACCGCGTCGAGCTGGGGGCCTGCCGCAACCTTGCCGCCGGCCGCGCGCCGGTCCTACCGCAGCGCTGTGGCCCGCAGCTCGTCGCCGCCGTCGAGCGCGGGCTGGCGGCGGCGGCCTGCGACCAGGCGCTCGACGCCGAGGCCAGGACCGCCGGGGCGGGCGGCTACCAGATCGGCCGCGCCTGCTCGGCCGCCGTCAAGCGGCTCGACGCTCAGCGACAGGCCGCGAGCGGCAGTCTCGTCGACGCCGAGAAGGAAGTCGGCCGCCTCCGTGGCCGCCAGGAAATCGACACCGCCGAGGCCGTCGCCCGCGCTGTCGCCATCGAAAGGAAGAAAGCCAATGCCAACGCTGCGATCGACGCTGCGCCTCGCTCTGCTGACGGTCGGGCTGTCTGCGACCTTGAGTGCGTGCGCGCGCTCGCCGGGTTCGGGGCCGCGCCTGGCTGACATGGCCCGGGCCGATCCCATCGTCACCGTCGATCGGCGAACTGAATTCGTCTGCCCGACGCAGCTCGACGCGCCGATCGCCGCCAAGCCCGCGCCGCCGGAGGGCTCGATGCTGGAGGGCTCGCCGGCGGCGCTGGGGTGGGTTGGGGAGCTGGCCAGGTGGGGCGACGACCTGGCCGGCCGGATTTCGGCGGCGCAGGACGCGTGCCGGGACGCGCGCAAGTGATCCGCCGGGGTTGGCGGATGACCTGGCGCGGGTGGGTCTGGCTGGGGCTGCTGGGGTTTAGCGGGGCCTTTTGGTGGGGCTTGGCGGTCGTGCTGGGTCGGCTGTAGTTGAGAAACGGCCAGTTGCCTTGACCCGAGCTGCTTCGACGCCATCATCGGCTCCGCTTAGGGGGAATCCACGATGGTGCTGGGGCAAGACCGTCCGGTTGAGCTTGCGGGTGACGACCTGTTGGACCGGGCCGGATTCGTCTCAAGTTTGGCGCGCGCACTTGTCGTGGAAGAGCACGACCTCTCGGGGCGGGTGGTGGCTCGTCATGCGACCGGCGTTGTGGTCGGGCTGACCGGAAAGTGGGGCGCTGGCAAATCGACGATCCTGAATCTGCTAGCAGAGCAGCTCAAGGGGACCGATCACGTCGTCGTCGCAACCTTCAATCCTTGGCTGTTCAAGGGGCGCGACGAGTTGGTCTCAGCGTTCTTTAACGAGCTTCGGGCCGCGCTCGGTCGAAGCGCCACGGAGACGGTCCGAGAGGCTGTGACCGCGCTCGACCGATATCGGGCTGCTATTACGGCTGGCGGCGAGCTTGTCGCGTTGGGGGCGGACTCAATATCGCCGGCGTGGGTCGGCAAAGGCGTTCGAGCGACCCTTGGTCTCCTGAAGATAGTCACGCGACCAAAGGGGCTATCTCCGCAGCAGGAGCGGGAGGCGCTCGAAAAGAAGCTGGGAGCCGCCAAGGTGGCGGTCGTGGTCCTCGTCGATGAGCTTGATCGCGTAGAAGATGACGAGGTGCGGGCGGTCGCCCAGCTGGTCAAGGCGGTCGGCGATATCAAAGGGGTGTCGTATCTTGTCGCCTATGATCCCAAGCGCGTGGCGGAGGCGTTGGGTCGAGGTGATGTGAGGGCCGGTGAGGCCTATCTAGAGAAGATCGTGCAGCACCCCATCCCCGTGCGGCCACTGTTTGCCGGCGATGTGACTCAGCTCTTCGCCAGGCTGCTTGAGCATCATGCTCTTCAGCTTCCTGCGGACCTTACAGAGGATGAGCGTGCGGTCGTGGCCTGCGTCCAAAGCGCGGTCCAGACGCCGCGCGACCTTAAGCGCCTGGTTGGGGCCTATGCCGTCCTTGAGCGAATGTTGCGGCAAGAGGTGAGCGCGGCCGACCTCCTCGGCTACTCCTGGCTCGCGATCAAGGCGCCCTCGCTGCGTGACGCAATCGCCAGCAACCACAATCTATTTGTTGATGATCCGACGGCAGAGGAATTGGGCCGCCGCATTAGCGATAGGATTGATAAGCGCGACCCCGATCTCGACCACGCTCTCGGCGGGCCTGCTGGGGTGCACGCGGCGCTCCTGAAATTGCTGTTTCCGCGGTTCGGAGGGGGTGAGCGAGAACACAGCGGCTATCGCCTTTCGCTGCGCCGCAACTTGGTTCGGGCCATCTATCTTGGCGATGCGCCGGATTCCGTCAGGCGCGAGAGGTTGGAGGAGATGTGGGGCGCGCCGGATGTGGGCTCGCTCACGGTCGATCTGGGGCGCGCGCTTACGAGTGGTGAGCTGGGGCGAATTTTTGATCGGCTCGACGACCTCTTTCCTAAATTGCCGGAAAGTGGCGATGCGGCCTTTTGGCGGGCGCTGGCTCATGCCCTACTTCGGGAAGACGATTGGTATCTGAACGACGAACCGCATCGCGCGTACGCCAATGACGCGGCGGCCGTGCTGATGCAACTTGGGCGCAGGGATGTGAAGGATGTCCGGCGCGCGAAGAGCATCGTTGCGTCGCTTCTCTCGGCGGAAGACACCGTCTTGCTGCCGATCATCGTGCGCAAACACCTGTTCCGCTGGGGGCTGACCCGCTACGACTCGTTCGAGGGGCGGGGGCCGTCCATCTTCGACCGTGCGGAGACGGAAGAATTACTCTCCCGATCTGTTCCGATCTTTCGAGCCTCGATCCTTGATGGTTCCCTGCTTCGGCGTGTTCCGAACAGCGAGGCGATGTGGGTGCTCTCCAACGTCGACCGGTGGGATGAGCAGCTCCGCAAGAGCCTAACGTCTCAGCTTGCCAGCTATGAGGGGCGAGCATCCTTCGCGTCCCTCACTGTGCCGCCCGGCTATGGAGTTGGTCGGTCATCGCTTGAGGAGTTGTTCGATGTGGACATCGTTCTCGCCAGAATGAAGGAGGCCGGCGAGGGCGCGACTTTCGAAGACAAGTCCTGGACCAATCTCTGTCTTCGTCGCCTTCGTAGGACGTTAGAGGGCAGGGATACGATGTTCGACGACGGTACGGACGACGCTAGTCCTTGACCCCAAGCTCACCTACAGGCGTGGGGCCGTGACTGTTGAGCGCGGCGCAACCGACGCGACCTGTACGTGATTACCGCACTTTTGCGGGATTGCGGGCGCCCCTCATAGTCGAGCGCTGGCCGCTACGGCAACGCCTGGCGCTCAATTTGCGCCGAAGCGCTGGCCTTTGATGCGGGGTCCTGACGATGATCGATCCACGCGCCTTTGTGGCCGCAGCTTGAGAACCTCGCGTTCGCGGCTAGCTCAGCCTCAGTCATGTCCTCGGGGAACTGCGCCAGGTCAGGCCACTCGATCACCGCGCCAGACCGACCGCCATGTCCGCACGTCGAGCAGGTGAGGACGATCAGCCAGCCCTTTTCGCGGCACAGACCGATGGTCGTGCTCTGCAAGCTCTCTTCGTAGTAGTCGGGCCACTTCCGTTCCATGCGTTGCATGTGAACGGAAGGAGAACATTTGAGTCAAGCGGGCACGCCGGGCGAATTCGTTTCGCCCCTGTGGCGGCTGGGAAAATGCCGCTAACCCATTGGAACGATTAGAGCGGAAATGGGCCTAGTTGGGAGCCGGTGCGTTGATTTCATTGAATTTCAGCGGAGCTTCCCAAGTTGAATGTCGTGGGTTCGTAACCCAACTCCGCGCCAAGTTCGCGTCGGCTACGAAAGAGATAGCCCCATCTAGCCGGATCGGGATGGCCCAGTGCGGGGCGCTTCTGTCACTTCGGATGAGGCATAGTCCATTTCGGATAATGGACAGTGCGCGCAGTAGCGGACTGCGGGCGTTGGCAATTTCCGCAATGGGTGGGTTGCGGTCTTCACCGCGCCGGCGGAAAGCGGACCTAGGAACTCAACATCTCGACGTGGCGACGGACCGTCCGCGCTCGCCACTCATCGTTCAGGCGGCCTAAGAGATCCTCTTGGGCGGCAAACCAGCGCCGCCGCTGATCGGTGTGGTTGCTGTTTTCGACCGCCGCTCTTGCGAGCTTCGCCGTGACCTCGTCGAACAGGACGTAGAGGAGGTGGTCGGGGTCGCTGGCGAGGACTTCAGCCAGTTCCCAATCGACGCCGTCTTCTTCCCTCATGAGCGAGAGGTACCACCCATCGGGGTCGTCACCGTCATCGCCTTCATGCCACGCTAGACCAATCCAAGTACCGCCAGGCAAACGGTCGTGGCTTGGCAGTAGATCGATCGACGCGCCAATCCGTGCTGCCAGCCGCCCGATCTGTACGTGCAGATCGTCTAGCAATGCCTGTCGTTCGCTCGGCTCCATCGCGGGAGACTAGCGGACCTACACAAGGTCCGAGAAGGGTCGGATCCGGTCTATCGCGGAATGCCCGGAAGCGGGCATACGCATGAGTCCGCTTCCGGCTCTGCACCCTATGTCCGGTAGTGTAGCTAAGCGGCCGCACCCCGCGTGCGGCACCGGCGACAGCGTCGGTTCGGCCAGGTTGGTTTGACTGTCGAGCCAAATGACTTGGGGCTGCGCCCCGGTGCGCCTCGCGCTAGCTTCCGCCCCGCTTCGGACGCCCGAGGGGTCCTGCAGCCGGTTCCCGCGAAGCTGGCGCCTCCGCTTGCCCCCTGGTCTCGCCGACGGGCAAGGGTTCATGCTGAACCCCAGCCTGAGTAACAAGGCGAGAATCCCTTGGCTGGCGCGATGACCTGGCGAATGGGCTCCTGGAGTCCAGATTGCTCTCGGATCACCACTGACAGCCCTCGCCTCTCCCGTTGCCGACGGTAAGAGCTAGCGCAGTTCAAAACGCTTCAAGCTGTTCAATTGAACGGAAGCCGGCGGCGGCTCCCTAGGCCCTTGCGGCCCCAGAACCGAGTTCTTGAGTGGGCAACCGAGTACGCCCATGAGGCCCACGCTAGAGCGCTCGCCCCCAATGTGACCCTGAACGACTTGAGAACTGCTTCTAGGGTCGAAAACCCTAGAAGAAATGGCGCGCCCGGAACGATTCGAACGTCCGACCCTCAGATTCGTAGTCTGATGCTCTATCCAGCTGAGCTACGGGCGCGCAGTGCCTTTCGGCGAAGGCGCGGAACCTAGTCGGCGAGGCTCCGGTTGGCAAGCGGGGGCGAGCGGAAAATTTCGCCCCCACCGATTTTCTTTTCAGAGCCCCGGAAGACGGCCGCCGAGCCCCTTCAAAATCGCCCCGCCAACCCCCGGCACGCCGAAGGGCGACTTGCCCTGCTGGCCGCCTTGGCCGCCGCCCTGAGCCGGGGCTCCACGCGCGGCTTCCTCGTCATCGCCGCCCATGCCCGGCATCTCCATGCCCAGCATGGCCCCAGTCTGGGATTTGTAACGGACCTTCACCGTCCAATCGATGTTCCAGGCCACCTTTGGGTCGGCCGGTCGCGGCGGATAGGAGATATTGGTCTCGCCACCATAGGCGGCCAGCTGCACCATCGCCTGCGGCGCGGCCTTGGTGAACTCCATCGGAATCGTGCAGCTGGTCGTGCTGGGCGCCATCAGCGCCCGCGAGGCCACCAGCCGCTTCAGGTCGGCCGAGCTCAGATAGTCCGGCAGGGCGAACGCCGAAGCCTGCACCTCGCTCGACGACCACATGACGATGGTGTCCTCGCCGGACGACCCGATGGCGGTCGCCAGATAGCCCTCGGCGTTGGCCACCGCGTTCCAGGCCAGTTGGCCCGAGCCGCTGGGGTTCATCAGGTTCTTGGTCAGGGAGAGCGGCCCCAGGAAATCCTGCTGGGCGGCCAGCGCGAACTGGATGTCGGGGGTGTAGGTGCCGCGGATCAGGTGATCGCCGACCAGCGAGCCGGCCGCCGGCACCGAGGTGCGGGTCTTCTCGTTCGGCCACTCGCCATAGGTCGTGTTGCGGCTAGACGACGGCGGCTGCATCGGCGAGCCGAGCTGATTGGCCAGCGCCTGCATGCCGGGCGGAACCTGGCCGGCGGCGACCTTGGCGAAGTCGATGACGATCGGCTGGCCAGCCTTGGCGTGCTCGCCGCAGCCCCAGTAGATCAGCATCTTGCCCTTGGGCTTGTAGTCCTGGGGCATGTAGCTGTCTTCGCGGGGCGGGGTCGGCGCGACCTTCGGCGTCAGCAGCGGCAAGCTCTGGCCCGCCCGCAAGGCCGCCGGCGGCAGATGCTCGGCGGCCGGTTCACCGGTCGGCTTGCGCGAAGATCCAAGCTGCAGGGTCAGGGACTTGGCGACGTTGGAGTCGCCGCCGCCCATCATCGCGCCCATCATCGCGCCCATGGACGGACGCCCGCCGCCCCCGCCGCCCATCGCGCCGAACCCGGTCTGGGTCTGGGCGCTCATCCAGTAGGTGGCGACCGGGCCGGTCACTTGCTGCTTGGTCTGCGCGTCAGCTGCGCCGGCCAACAAGCCCGCGCCGGCCACCAGGGCCGTCGTTCTCACCCACTGCATAGGCAGGTCTCCATTCAGACATCTAAGAACGCGGGTCTCTAAACTGTATGCTTAGCTGCAGCGTTCTCCAAATCGCCGAACAGGCCCTGGCGAGCGACGAAAGCGCCGAAGGGGTCAGACGGGCAGATCGCGCCAGCCGCGGACGCCCGGCCAGGGGGCGGCGGCGTACACGCCGCGGGCGCTGGCCCGGGCCAGCACGTCGGCGGCCAGCGCCCCGATTCGCGCCACCACAAAGTCCGCGCCCTCGGCTGGCGGCGGCCGCCGGGCGGTGGAGAGCGCGAACACCACGTCGCCGTCAAACGGGGCGTGCACCGGTCGGATCGCGCGCGCCAGCCCGTCCTGGGCCATGATCGCCACACGCTTGGCCTGGGCCGGGGTCAGGGCGACGTCTGTGGCCACGCAGGCGATGGTGGTGTTCATCCGCGCCTTGGGGTCGGATTTGGCCAGGCCCCACTCGTCGGGGCCGGCGCGCAGGTCGCCGGGGCCCAGGCCGCCGAATTCCCCGTCAAGCTCGTAAGGCGCGGCCCAGAAAGCCCGGCCGCCCGGCGCGACGACCGACCCGAACGAATTGACGCAGACCAGGGCCCCGACGGTGATCCCGTCGGCGCTGACGATCGAGGCGGATCCGGTCCCGCCCTTCAGGGCGCCGGCCATCGCGCCATAGCCGGCGCCGGCCGTTCCGAGTTCGAGATCGAGGCCGGCGGCGAGCACCGCCTCTCGGCCGAGACGGCGATACGGCGGCTCCTCCCCCCAGGCCTTGTCGCCGCCGTTGGCCAGGTCATAGAGAATTGCGCCGGGCACGACCGGCGAGCGCGGCACGCCATTGGCGCTGACCAGGCCATAGCCGCGGCCCTGCGCGCCCAGCCAGCCCACCACGCCGTCGGCGGCGGCCAGGCCATAGACCGACCCGCCCGACAGCACGATGGCGTCCACGGCGTCGACCAGGTTCTCCGGGGCCAGCGCGTCGGTCTCACGCGTGCCCGGGCCGCCGCCGCGCACGTCGCAGCCGGCGACGGCGCGATCGTCGGGCAGGATGACGCTCACCCCGGTGCGGGCGGCGGCGTCGCTCGCCTGCCCCACCTTCAGGCCCGGCACGTCGGTGATCAAGTTGCGCGCGCCCGGCGCGGCGGAGGACATCTGGCTCATAATCGGCATCGAAAGCACGGCGGCGCATTTGTTGTCCACGCGCGGATGGCTATGGTGGCGCTCTCCTCCCCCAGCGTCCGACGGGTTCTACGTGCTTCAGCTCCAGCGTTTCGCCGCCCTTCCCCTCGCCTTGGCCCTGGCCGCCTGCGCCACGACCGCCACGAAGGAGGCGCCGACGCCCGCCCCCGCGGCGACCGCGACTGCGACCGGCCCCAAGGTCATGGTCTCGGCCGCCAATCCGCTGGCGGTGGAGGCGGGGCTGAACGTCCTGCGCAAGGGCGGCTCGGCGGTGGACGCCGCGGTGGCCGTGCAGGCGGTGCTCAGCCTGGTCGAGCCGCAAAGCTCGGGCGTCGGCGGCGGCGCCTTCATGACCTACTACGACGCCAAGACCAAAAAGGTGGTCGGCTACAACGGCCGCGAGACCGCGCCGGCCGGGGCGACCGCGACCATGTTCCTGGACGCGACCGGCAAGCCGCTGCCATTCCCTGTCGCCGTGACCAGCGGCAAGGCGACCGGCGTGCCCGGCGCGGTGGCGATGCTGGCCATGGCCCAGGCCCAGCACGGCAATCTGGCCTGGAAGGACCTGTTCGGCGACGCCGAGCGGCTGGCCGCCGACGGCTTTGTGGTCAGCCCGCGCCTGGCCGGCATGATCGCCAGCCCGTTCCCGCAGGCCGGCACGCCCGACGCCAAGGCCTATTTCACCAAGCCCGACGGCCAGCGCTACCAGGCCGGCGACGTGCTGAAGAACCCGGCCTACGCGACCACGGTCCGCAAGATCGCCGCCGAAGGTCCCAAGGCGCTGCTGGAAGGCACGATCGCCCAGGCCATCGTCGCCAAGGTGCATGAGGGCCCGCTGCCCGGCACGATCACCCTGGCCGACCTGAAGTCCTACAAGCCGAAGTCGGGCGACGCGGTCTGCCGGCCCTATCGCGTCTACATCGTCTGCGTGCCCAACGCCCCGTCCAGCGGCGCGGCGCTGTTGGAAGCGCTCGGTATCCTGTCGCACACCGACATCGCCGACCGCGGTCCGACCGACCCGCAGGCCTGGTTCCTGCTCGCCCAGGCCAGCCGCCTGATGTACGCCGACCGCGACCGCTACTTCGGCGACCCGGACTTCACGCCCGTGCCGATCGAGGGGCTGCTGGAAGAGAACTACGTCGCCAAGCGCGCCACGCTGATCGGCGACGTCGCCGGCCCGGCCCCGGCTCCCGGCACGCCGCGCGGCGCCGGCGCCCTGGCCCCCGACGCCACCAAGGAACCGGGCGGCACCTCACACTTCGTGGTCGTCGACGCCGACGGCGACGTGGTCTCGATGACCACCACGGTCGAAAGCATCTTCGGCACGGGCCGCATGGTCGGCGGCTTCTTCCTAAACAACCAGCTCACCGACTTCTCCTGGGCCCCGGCCAACGCCGACGGCACCAAGGCGGCCAACGCCGTGGCCCCCGGCAAGCGTCCGCGCTCGTCGATGGCTCCGACCATCGTGCTGGACCGCGAAGGGCGCTTCGTGGCGGCCATCGGCTCGCCGGGCGGCAACTCGATCCTGGCCTACAATCTCAAGGCCTTGGTCGGCGTTCTCGATTGGAAGCTGAGCGTTCAGGACGCCTTCGACCTGCCCAACCTGATCGCCCGCGGCGACAGCTTCGCCTCGGAACCGGCCCGCTTCGCACCGGGCGTCGTTGACGCCTTGGCGGCCAAGGGGATCGCCTTCAAAGGCAGCGGCGGCGAAGGCTCGGGCCTGCACGGCGTCATGGTCACCCCGCAGGGCCTGCAGGGCGGCGCCGACGACCGCCGCGAGGGCGTGGCGAAGGGCTTCTAGCTCTCGGCGTTCCTGGCGCGCCGGCGCTTCGGCGTCGACGCCCGGGTTGGCGCTCCCGGCAGGCGCAGTTCGAACACCGTACCCTGCGGCCCGGTCTCGGCCAGCGACAGGTCGCCGCCGTGGCCCTGGGCCAGTTCGTGAGCGATGGCCAGGCCCAGGCCCGCCCCGCCCTGCCGGGTCGAACCGGCGAACGGCTGGAACAGGCGCTCACGTGCCCGCTCCGAAACGCCCGGACCGTTGTCTGCCAGGCGGATGACGCTGACCCCATCCTCGTCGAACAACGAGACCTGCACCGAGCCCTGGCTCTCGCGGCCGCTCTGCTGCTCGATGGCCTGGCGGGCGTTGCGCATCAGGTTGACCAGGATCCGATGCAGTTGGTCGGGATCGGCGACCACCTGGTCGGCGGGGTCGACCAGCGAGATCATCCGCACGCCGTCGGGCGACAACCGCGCCTCCTCCTCGGCGTCCTCGAGCACCTGGGCCAGGCGCAGCGAACGCACGTCGGGCGCGGCCTCCTCGGTCTTGCCGTAGGCCAGCACGTCGCTGGCCAGCTTCACGGCGCGGTCCAGCGCCCGCTCCAGGCGCGGCATGGCCTGGGTCACCTGCGGATCCTTCAGCGCCGCCAGCCGCTCGGAGGCGATCTGCGCGCTGGTCAGCATGTTGCGCAGGTCGTGGTTGATCTTGGCCACCGCCTCGCCGAGCGCGGCCAGGCGGGCGCGTGACTGCAGGGCGGTGCGCAGCTCCTCCTGCATGCGCTCCAGCTGCACCTCGGCGCGGCCCACCTCGTCGCGGCGACCGGAGGGGTCGATGTGCGCGGCGGTGTCCTCTGGGTCAGCGGCGAAGCGCTCCATCGAGCGGGTGATCCGCTGCATCGGGCGGACCAGGAAGTAGTTGAGCGACAGGTAAACCAGCCCGCCGGCCAGGAACGAGACGAAACCCATGATCGCCAGCAGTCGCCAGAGATAGGCGCTGAGCTCGGCCTTCAGCTCGGTGTCGGGCGCGACCACCTCGATGAACTGGGCCTTGTAGAAGCGCGGCTCGGCGATCACGCGGACCATTCGCCCCTCGCCGCCGCCGAACAGCGTCTGGAACGGCGCCGACAGCCAAGAGGCCGGAGCCTGGTCGCGCAGGTCGACGAGATAGGGCGGCTCTTCCAGCCGCGGGCCGGGGACCTTCAGGAAGCGGTTGCCGTCGTTGTCGAGCACCGCGACCGTCTGCACGCCGGCGCCCTCGCGCAGCTGCGAGGCGAGGTTCTCGCTGAGGATCTGGTCGGGCGCGACTTCGGTGGCCATCGAGGCCAGTTCCGCGGCCCGCACCCGGTCCAGCAGCCACTGTTCCTCAAACGAGGCGAGCGCCGCCGGCAGGGCGATGGCGCTGGCGCCGGCGACGAACAGAATAGTCAGAATCAGCAGGCGTGCGGACAGGCCGCCCGGCCAGAAAAAGCGACGCGTGGGCGGCTTTTTGGGCGCCGAAGGAGAGGGGGCGTCCGCCATGACGACTCCCCCGTTACTGCACCCGGAACGGTTCGGCAACGCAGCGCCGTTCCGAAGCGTGGCCGATTCCGCAGGAAAGCCCGCGCTTTGGCCTCAATTGGCGCCCACCGCGGCGGCGACCGAGGCGAAACCATCACGCCGCAGGCAGGTCGCGAGGTCGCGCTTGATTCGGGTCACAAGGCCCGGTCCGCCGAACACCATGGCCGAGTAGAGCTGCACCGCGGACGCCCCGGCGCGGATCTTGGCGTAGGCGTCCTGGCCCGAAGCGATGCCGCCGGCGCCGATCAGGACGACGCGTCCCGCCGAGGCCTGGGCGAAGGCGCTCAGCATCTGGGTCGACAGCGCCGTCAGCGGCGCGCCCGAAAGCCCGCCGGTCTCGCCGGCGAAGCGGGAGGCCAGCTGCGGGCGGCTGATGGTGGTGTTGGAGACGATGATGCCCTCCAGCCCGTTGGCGACCACGGTCTCGACGATAGCCTCGACCTCGCCGTCCTCCAGATCGGGCGCGACCTTCAGGAACATTGGGACCCTGCCGGCCGCCGGCAAGGCGTCGCGCGCCTGGGCCAGACGGCCCAGCAGTTCCTCGAGCGCCGCCTTGGTCTGCAGCGCCCGCAGGCCCGGCGTGTTGGGCGAGGAAATGTTGATCGTGAAATAGGAGGCCAGGCCCCACAGCCGGGTCAGGCCGGTGACGTAGTCGGCGACGCGATCCTCGGCGTCCTTGTTGGCCCCGATGTTGGCCCCGACCACGCCCGGGCCTCGCCGCGCCAGGCGGGCGGCGAACGGCTCCAGGCCCTCGTTGTTGAAGCCCATGCGGTTGATCACCGCCTGATCCTCGCTGAGCCGGAAGAGGCGCGGGCGCGGATTGCCGGCCTGGGCCAGCGGCGTGACCGTGCCGCACTCGACGAAGCCGAAGCCGCTGGCCAGCATCGGCCCGAACACCTCGGCATTCTTGTCGAAGCCCGGCGCCAGGCCCACGCAGTTGGGCAGCTTCAAGCCGGCGACCTGCGTCGCCAGGATCGGATCGTCGCCGCCGGCGCGCGGGCCGAGCCCCAGGGCCAGCAGGCGAATGGTCAGGCGGTGGGCGTCCTCGGGATCGAGGACGTGCATGGCGCGGGCGGCGATGTCGTGCAGGCTCATGCCAGCTTCCCTAGCTGCGGAACCCCGTCGGAGGCCAGCGGCGCTTCGGTGACCGCGCGAACCTTGTCGGTCGCGAGCTGTCCGTAGAGATGCGGAAAGAGGTCGCCGCCGCGCGAGGGCTCCCAGACCAGCGCTGCCCCCAGGTCGTCAGCCTCGATCGCCAGCACCACCAGGTCGGCCTGGCCGGCGAAGTGCCGCCGCGCGGTCTCGGCCGCCTGCGCGGCGCTCGAGAAGTGGATGAAGCCGTCGGCGTGATCGACCGCCGAGCCCGCGAATACGCCGGCGGCCTGGGCCTGCGCCCACTCCGCGCGGGAGAGGATCTTGTAGATGCGTCCCATGGTCAGCCCCGCGGGAAGAACAGGCCGTCGTACGACGGGCGACCGGCGGCGTCGAACAGGAACACTGCGGCCGCCGCGGTCGGGAAGGCCGCGTGGGCGCGCGCGATCAGCGGCGCCGGGGCCGAGCCCTCGGACAGCAGCCGGATGGCCAGTTCCTGCAGGCCCGGATTGTGCCCGACCACCATCACCGTGCGCGAGCTCTGGCCCGCCGCCTCGGCCAGTTCGCGAACCAGTCGCTCCTCGGCCAGGTACAGCGAACGTTCGAACCGCGCGGCGCAGGCCGGAAAGGCCGCGTGCGCCGACGCCCAGGTCTCGCGGGTGCGCTGCGCGGCCGAGACCAGCGCGATGTCCGGGACCAGGCCCAGGTCGGCGAGGTTGGCGGCCATCGCCGCAGATTCCCGCACCCCGCGGTCGGTGAGCTTGCGGTCAAAGTCCTCGCCGCTCTTGGACTCGCGCTCCGCCTTTCCGTGGCGCATGAGAATAAGCCGATCCATGAACTCTCCGCCGCGCTCCTTGCTGTGTGACGCGCCCCCGAGCGCTGCTGGTAAGGTCTCATAGCCGTCCTGAGCCGATACGCGAAGCTGTTGACAGCGAAAGAGCTTGGCGGTCCAAGCGGCTGATGAGCGCGATTGCGATCCCGAAGGGCGAAACTGGCGGCGGCCTGCACAGCTTCCCCGCCGATCGGCCGCTGCGCCTGGATTCCGGCGCTCTGCTCAGCCCCCTGGAAATCGCCTACAAGACCTACGGGACGCTCAACGCCGACAAGTCCAACGCCGTGCTGGTCTGCCACGCCCTGACCGGCGACCAGCATGCGGCCTCGCCCCACCCGGTGACCGGCAAGCCCGGTTGGTGGGATCGGGTGATCGGCGCGGGTCTGCCGCTCGATCCCGAGCGCTACTTCATCATCGCCACCAACGTCATCGGCGGCTGCATGGGTTCGACCGGCCCGGCCTCGCTGAACCCGGCGACCGGCGAGCCCTACGCCCTCTCCTTCCCGGTGATCACCATCGCCGACATGGTGCGGGCCCAGGCCATGCTGATCGAGGCGCTGGGCATCGAGACCCTGTTCGCGGTGGTCGGCGGCTCGATGGGCGGGATGCAGGTCCTGCAGTGGGCGGCCGACTACCCCGAAAAGCTGTTCTCGGCGATCTGCATCGCCGCGGCGGCCCGCCACTCGGCCCAGAACATCGCCTTCCACGAGGTCGGTCGCCAGGCGATCATGGCCGATCCCGACTGGCGCGCCGGAGCCTATCAGCTCGCTGGCGTGCGTCCGGAGAAGGGCCTGGCCGTCGCCCGCATGGCCGCGCACATCACCTATCTGTCCGAGCCAGCCCTGCAGCGAAAGTTCGGCCGCGAGCTGCAGCGCGACGGCCTGTCGTGGGGCTTCGACGCCGACTTCCAGGTCGAGAGCTACCTGCGCCACCAGGGCGCCAGCTTCGTCGACCGCTTCGACGCCAACTCGTACCTCTATATCACCCGGGCGCTGGACTATTTCGACCTCGGCGCGCGCTGCGGCGGGGTGCTGGCCGAGTGCTTCGCCAAGGCGCGGCACGTGCGCTTCTGCGTACTCTCGTTCTCGTCCGACTGGCTCTATTCCACCGCCGAGAGCCGCGACATCGTCCGCGCGCTCAACGCCGCCGGCTGCCGCGCCAGCTTCGCCGAAATCGAGACCGACAAGGGCCACGACGCCTTCTTCCTCGACGAGCCGGTACTGGATTCGGCGCTGCGCGGCTTCCTGGCCTCGGCGGCCGACAAGCGGGGCCTTGCGTGAGTTTCATCCGCGACGACTTCAAGGAAATCCTCCGGATGGTGCGCCCGCACGCGCGGGTGCTCGATGTCGGCTGCGGCGAGGGCGAGCTGCTCGAGCTGCTGACCAACGAGAAGGGCGTCGACGGCCAGGGTCTGGAGCTGTCGCGCGAGGGCGTGGCGGCCTGCCTGGCGCGCGGCCTAGCGGTCGTCCAGGGCGACGCCGACCACGACCTCGACAATTTCCCGACCAAGGCCTTCGACTACGCGGTGCTGTCCAAGACCCTGCAGCAGGTGCGTGATCCCAAGCACGTCTTGTCGGAACTGCTGCGCATCGCCGATCGCGCCGTCGTCTCGCTGCCGAACTTCGGGCACTGGCGGGTGCGGATGGACCTGCTGACCAAGGGCCGGATGCCGGAGACCAAGTCCCTGCCCGAGCCCTGGTGGTCGACGCCGAACATCCACCTCTGCACGCTGCGCGACTTCACCGCCCTGTGCGAGGATCTCGACCTGCGCATCGACGCCTGCGCCTCGCTCGTCCCCGGCAAACCGGCCCGGCAGATCGACCCGCTGGCGCCGATCGAGAACTGGCGCGCCGAGAACGCCCTCTTCCTGCTCAGCCGAAAGGCGGAGCCGGCGCCTCCAAGCACGCCGGCCCCGCCCCCAGGCAGCCTCTTCGAATAGCGGCGGGCGGCGGGGGGACCTTCCGCCCTGGGGGGAACACCGCCTTAGGAGAGCCACTTCGGCTGCGGGCGTCCCGCCGCAGCCATCAGGCTGAGGAGCGCCAGGCTCCCCTCGAAGAGGCAGAAGCCGGCCACCAAGAGGACCGGCGTCTCCACGATGGCGCTGGGGTGGACGACCACCAGCGCAATCCCGAAGATCAGGCAGACGACGGCTCCGGCCAGAGCCGCCCATGACCGCCAGAGCGGCGGGCGACCATGGGTGCGCCGCGCTACACCGACCAGCCCGGCGGCGATCGCCAGGAGAGCTCCAGCCAAGAGCGTCATCTCAGTTCAACTCCGCGCACTAGAAGAGGAAGCGGACCACCACCCGGCCGTCATAGGCCTCGTAGTCGTCGCGATATTCGCCGCCGCCCTCTAGGGCGAAGTCGAAGTACTGGCCCTGGCCGCGCAGGGCCAAGCGCACCACCGGCCCGCCGCCCGACAGGTCCGGGGCGGCCAGGCTGAAGGCGGGACCTCCGGCGACGAAGCGGGCGGTCGTGACGTCCACTCCGTCGCCGGCTGCCTGCCGCCAGCCGGCGGTCAGCTCGGGAATCCAGACAAAGGCGCTCTCCTCGCCGAAGCGGGCTCCGAGGGTGAGGCCAGCGAACGCGCTGAGCTGGTTGCTCGAACGCTCGTCGATAGAGAGATCCATGGCCCCGCCGCCGCCGGACTCGGTCCGGCCGTCCTCTTTCAGCATGAAGTAGTCGGCGGTGGCCTGGGGCTTGAAGTAGAAGCGGCCAAGGTCGAGCAGGTAGGACAGGCCCGCATGGGCGGCGAAGGTCAGGCCGCTCCAGTCGGACTTGGTCTCCTTGTTGAGCCCCGCGGCCGGGTCTGACAGCACGCGGGTGCTCTTCAGCGAAGCGTAGCCGCCGTTCAGGCCGAGATTGGCGGTCAGCCCGCCGGCGGTGTCGCGCCAGTAGACGCCGGCCGAGTAAACTTGGCCGCCGAGCGATTCCGCCGCCGAGGCGAAGGCGTCGTCGACATTGACGTTCACAAAGCTGGTCATCAGGCCCAGCGTGCCGATGCCGGTGTACGGAGCCTCGACGCCGCCGGCCAAGCCGAAGCCGTCGGCGTCGTACTTGGTCGTGCGGTCCACGTCGCGCTTGACCAGGAAGGCGATCTCCTGGGTCCAGACGCGAAGGCCGTCGCCGTTCAGCTGGCCGTCGCTCTCGTCGATCGCCCGGTTGGTGGCGTCCGAGGCCGCCGCCAGGGTGTGGAACAGGCTGCCGGTGAAGTCGGGCAGGAACTGGTCGTAGAGCCCCGCGAAGCCCGCCTCGTCGGTCTTGCCGATCAGGGCGTCACGGACTGTGGCGTCACGGTCGAAGTTGGCGAACACCGCGTCGTAGGCCGCCGCTTCGGCGCTGTTCAGCCCCGCCTCGGCGGCGGTGCGGCGACGCACGTCGGCGAGCAGCGAGTTGTTTGCCTGGTCGAGGCGCAGCTCGGACTTGTAGAGCCAGGGCGTCGTGCCCAGCAGGCTCTGGTCGATAGTCCCGGCGGTCAGCACCCCGGCCTTGATCAGGGTGAAGGTGGTAGGCTCGCTGAGCTTCGAAGTGAAGCGCAGGCCCACCTTCGAGCCGGTGGCCAGATCGGCGCGGCCGGCGACGTTCAGAGTGGTCGACTTGCCCGACGTCGGATCGGCGGTCAGCACCAGCTCGCCGGTCGAAGCCAGGCTCAGCGACGTCAGGTTGACGGCGTCGGCGTTGGTCGTCGTCAGTCGGCCCTTGGCGATGTTCACGGTCAGGCCGCCGCCGGCGTCGGTCACGGCGCCGGTCAGCTTCGCGCCGCCGTCGATCACCAGCGTGTCGGCCCCCGATCCGAAGGTCACCGCCCCGTCCATGGTTCCGGCCAGCAGTTCCAGGCGCGCCGGCCCCGAACCGAACAGCACGTCGCCGACGATCGCCGGCGTGACCGAGGTTGAGGCGTTGGGCCCCTGGCGCACAGTGACGCCGCTGGTGTTGGCGCGCAGGTCCATGGCCACGGCCTTCCCGGTGACAGTCTCCGACGTGGAGAAGCCGGCCGCGATGGTCTTCACGTTCTCGATCAGGCTGAGCGAGCCGGATGCATCGAGGATCGCCGTCGCCGAGCCCTTGGTCCCGGTGATCGTCGCGGTGATGTCGCCGGAGTTGCCGAGATAGGAGACGCCGGCCCCGCCGTCGATCTGCACGGCGCGGACGTCGACCGCGTCGGTGGCGGTGGACGTCGCCTTGATGGCGCCGCCGTCGACCAGGATCTTCGGCGTGCTGACGCCGGCGCCCAGCCGCAGGCCGGTCGCATTGGCCTTGGCGGCCGTCGCGGTGACCGAGCCGGACACCCGCACCCCGCCGTCGATCGTGACGCCGCCGCCGAGGCCGCCCAGCTGCACGGCCGTCGCCGAGACCCCGTCATAGATGCCCAGCGCCTGGGCCGAGCCCTTGATGTTCAGGCCATAGGCGCTGACCCCGGTCCCGCCGACGCCCAGGCGGATCGCGCGGACGTCCGAGCCGATCAGCATGGCCGGGGCCGAGCCGATCGAGGTGATCGCGCCGGTGGTCTGACTGGCGTCGGCCACGCCGTCACCATCCTCGTCGGCATTGTTCTTGTCATTATCGGCTGGCGCAGCATCGACCACGACGCCGCCGAACACATCGCCGCGCACGCGCACGGCCGGGCCGCCGATCAGCAGGTCGTCGGCGTCCAGCTTGGCGACGGCCGCGTCGGCGCCGCGGCTGGTGTAGCGGAAGCCGGTCGAGGTGATGGCCCCGCCGAGGATCAGCTTGCCGCCGACGTTATCGTCGGTGGCCACGGCCACTGCGCCGTCGCCCTGGACCGACGCCGCCGAACGGATCGCGACGTCGCCGCCGACCGTGCTCGTCGTGTGCACCCCGTAGACATTGGCGCCGGTCACGGCGATCGCGCCGGCGGTGCGCACCGAACCGTCGATCGCCGTCTCGACCGAAATGGCGGCCGAGTCGTTGCCCTCGATGGTGATCGAGCCGCCCGACTGGATGACGTCGCCATGGAAGGCGCCCGGGCCGGTGACACGGATGCCGTAGCGGCGCGCGCCGGTGGCGAACGGACCATCGAGGTCTCCGTCGCCGTCGGTGTCCTTGACCTCGGTCGTCTCGTCGATGGTGATCGTACCGGCGTGCTTGATCGTGCCGGTCATGCCGCCGAGGCCGAGGATGCCCGTGGCGTCGTTGACGTCCGAGAACTTGATCGTCCCCTCGTTGGTCACCGTGTTGTTGCTGTTCAGCGTGACGGCAGCGCCGGCGGACGTCGGCTGGATCGTCCCGGCGGTGCTAATCTTCACGTCGTCGCGGGCCCCGCTGGCGGCGGTGGCGGTGGCGACCGGCGTGGCGACGGCGGTCGAGATGACGGTTTCGGCCTGGGCCGCGCCCGCCAACAGGCAAAGCGGCGATGCGGCGGCGAACAGGACGTGGCGAAGGCGCATGATCACTCCAGTCGGACCTCACGACGTGGCTTGCGGCCACAGATCCGTGCTATGACAATGACGAGGCGTTACGCGTCTCGTATGAATACGTTTCGTAAGTACTGTACATCGGCGGGTCAATGCGCAAAATGCGCTGGCGGCCAAGCGCGCCGCGAGCTGAAGGAGTAGAAGCATGCCAAGAAGCGCGGTCGATCCTGCGCGGGCGGCGGCCACCAAGAGTCTGCGCCAAGAGGCCGGACGCTGGTTGAAAGCCGGACGTGAAGCCGCGGGCCTGACCCAGGCCGAACTGGCGGAGCGCGTCGGCTTGCGCTACTACACCTTCGTCTCGCAGGTGGAGAGCGGCCTTGGCCGCGTGCCGATCGAGACCCAGGGCGCCTGGGCCCAGGCGATTGGCCTCGATCCTGCCGAATTCGCCCGTACCTTGCTGCGCTACTACGAGCCGGAGCTCTTCCGGCTGCTGTTCGGGGACGCCGCTCAGGATGCGCCGGTCGCGCGCCTAGCGGGAAGGGGCTAAGGAACCACCGTCGGAATGGACAACGTCGTCCCGTTCGCGCCGCGGCCCAGCGCCGGCGGCGGATGGACCGCCGCTGAACGCGCGCGCCTGTCCGAACTGGCCGACCGGCTGTCCGAGGGCGGCGCGAAGGTCGAGGTCGTCTATGGCGTGACCGACGAAGGCGACCCCTGGTGCGTCATCAAGGACGACCAGGAAGAAGTGCTGATCCACGTCGCCCGGATCAACGGCCAGTTCGTCATCCACGACGCCTCAGCCGACGCGATCCAGGAGGGCGAGACCCTCTGGGCGGCCTGCGACCGCCTGCTGGGCGGCGACTGGCGCGAGGCCCGCGACGACGTCGTCGTCTCGCTCAGCGCCCGCCAGGTGCAGACCTTCATCGCCCTGGTGGTGGCCGCCACCTTCATCCACGAGGTCGACGACGCCGAGGCCGCCACGCCGACGGCGATCGAGCATGTCGACATCGCCGCAGCGACCGCGCCGCTGGCCGTGGTCGCCGCCAGCGCACAGAGCAACTCTGACGAGGTCCAGCGCCAGGACCTGCTGGCGCCGCAGAATCATAGCGCCGGCGAGGAATCGCAGACCGTCTCGGCCTCCGCGACGGTCGAGGACGAGGCCCCCGCCCCGCAGCCGACGCCCGAGGCGCCGCCAGCCGAACCGACCACGCTGGCCGCGCTCGACGCTCCCGCCGACGCGACGCACGACGCCGCGCCACCCGCCCAGGAGACGCAAGCTGGCCGCGTGATCGAGGGTACGGCCGGCGACGACACCCTGCGCGGCGGCGATGGCGACGACACCCTTTCGGGCGGAGCCGGCAACGACAGCCTGATGGGCGGCTCCGGGGCCGACAGCCTGATGGGCGGGACCGGGAACGACACCCTCGACGGCGGTGGCGCCCCCGAGGGCCGCTTCGACCTGCTCGACGGCGGGGCCGGCGACGATGTCATCCATCTGTCGGCCACTACCATCGCGGTCGGCGGCGCCGGAGCGGACAATTTCGCCATCGTCACGCCGCCGCCGGGCGGCGGCCTGCTAGGGGTGGTGTTCGACTTCTCGGCCGGCGAGGGCGACCGCCTGACCTACCGCGGCCGCGACGTGAACCTCGCCACCCACAAGGACCAGACGAACATCTTCGAAGGGATGCATACGGCTGGGAACCAGACGTTCACGCCGACGCCCGGCCAACGGGTCGAGGTCGACCTCGACGGCGACGGCCAGCTCGACGGCTACCTGCTGCTCGGCCACGGGCGTCCGGTCCCTGGCGCGCCGGTCGATCGGGACACCGTGGTGGTGGTCGAATCGCACGCCTTCGGGGATCCGGCCGACTACGCGGCCTTCAAGGCCGCGCACGACGACGGAACGTTCGTCTAGGCCTCAGCCGGCGATGGCGGCCGCGTCGCGGTCGCCGGTGCGGATGCGCAGCGCCTGTTCCAGGTCCAGCACGAACACCTTGCCGTCGCCGATCTTGCCGGTGTTGGCGGTGCGCGCCACAGCCTCGATCACCGCCTCGGCGATGTCGGACGGCACGGCGATCTCCAGCTTCACCTTGGGCAGGAGTTTCACCTCGTACTCGGCTCCGCGGTAGACCTCGGTCTTGCCGCGCTGGCGGCCATAGCCGCGGACCTCGGTGACCGTCAGGCCCGACGCCCCGGCCTCGGTGACAGCCTCCAGCACCGCGTCCAGACGGCTCGGCTTGATGACCGCGACGATCATTTTCATGGTGCTACTCCCAGACTCGGCAGACGCCCCAAGCTAGGGCCAAGCGATACTGTGTCCAAGCGCTTGTCTACGTCGGCGGTTCCTGCGCCCGCGAAACAGGCGCCCGATTGGCCGGAAGAGGCGCCAGGCCCGGTCGAACGGCAGGAACCCGCACTCGCGAGGTCCGGGCCTTGACCGCAAAGGTCTCCTTCACTGCCTCGGTCAGCACCAGCCCGGCGAAGCCCGGCCACAACCGCGATCCGGCCTGTTCGAAGCCCTCGGCCCAGCTCGCCATCCAGGTCACCGGCGGCACGTAGAGCGCCCGGGTCCAGCCCGTCGGCTCCAGCTCAGCCTCGCGCAGCAGATCGGCCAGCTGGCTGCGGGTATAGGGGCGGCCGTGGCCGAAGGGCGTGCGCTCGGCGTTGGCCCAGAGCCCGTTGCGGGCGGCGGTGACCACCACCACCCGGCCGGTGGGCGAAAGCACGCGCCAGACCTCGCGCAGCAGCGCGATCGGGTCGGGGCTTTCCTCCAGCGCATGCACCGCCAGGATCCGGTCGAAGAAGGCGTTCTGGAACGGCAGCGCGTCCTCGGCCGACAGGCAGGCCAGGTTGCCCCCCTCGGCCGGCCACAGCTCCACGCCCTGCTGGGCGGGCATGGCCGCCACCACCCGCCGCGCCGCCGGCCGGATCGGGCCGAGGAACGGGGTGGCGTAGCCCAGGCCGAGCACATCCAAGTCGCGGGCGTCGTCCCAGGTCTCCAGCACCTTGCGCGAGACCATCTCGCGTGCGGCGCGGCCGAGCGAGGTGGCGTAGAATTGGCGGAGATCCAGGACGTCGCGACGCATGCTCTGCAAGACTTAGGCTCGACTTGGCCGGCTGCCGACCCTAAATCGCAAGGACCCCGACAAGAAGGCCAGGAGAGACACGTGTCGATCACCGTCCATCAGTTTTCCTGCCTCTCGGACAACTACGGCTTCCTGGTGCGTGACGACGCCAGCGGCCTGGCGGCCTGCATCGATACGCCCGAGGCCTCGGTCATCCTGCGCGAACTGAACGCGCTCGGCTGGAAGCTCGACCTGATCCTCAACACCCACTGGCACCCTGACCACGCCGGCGGCAACGCCGAGATCAAGGCCGCCACCGGCGCCACCGTGGTCGGCCCGGCCGAGGTCGAGCGCATCGGTCAGGCCCCCGACCGCATCGTCGCCGGCGGCGATCACGTCATGCTCGGCCAGACCCGGCTTGAGGTCATCGAGAGCGGCGGCCACACACTGGGCCACGTCGCCTACTTCGACGCCGAGGGCCACGTCGCCTTTGTCGGCGACACCCTGTTCGCGCTCGGCTGCGGGCGACTGTTCGAGGGCACGCCGCAGCAGATGTGGGACAGCCTGCAGCGGCTGGCCGCGCTGCCCGACGACACCAAGGTCTACTGCGCCCACGAATACACCGCCTCCAACGCCCGCTTCGCACTGTCGGTCGACGACGATGCGGCGTTGAAGGCCCGCACCAGCGACATCTTCGCCGCCCGCGAGCGCGGCGAATGGACGGTGCCGACGACCATCGGGCTGGAAAAGGCCACCAACCCGTTCCTGCGCGCGCCGCAGCTCGCCGGCCGCCTGGGCGTGTCGGGCGCCCCCGACCACGAGGCGTTCGCCGCTGTGCGGGCCGCCAAGGACAGCTTCAAGGGTTAGGCGGGGGCCAGCCATTGACCTGGATCACCACCATCCTCTTCCTGCTGCTGGCCGTGGTGGTCAGCGCCCCGCTGGCTCGGCTGCTGCGCACGCCGTTGCCGCTGGTTCAGATCGGGCTCGGCGCGATCATCGCCCTGTCTGTGGTCCCCACGGTCGACCTGAAGCCGTCGGTGTTCTTCCTGCTGTTCCTGCCGCCGCTGTTGTTCCTCGATGGCTGGCGCATCCCGAAGGACGACCTGTTCCGCGACGGCGCGGTGATCCTCGAACTGGCGCTCGGCCTGGTCGTCTTCACCGTCATCGGCGTGGGTTTCCTGATCCACTGGCTGATCCCGGCCATGCCGCTGGCCGTGGCCTTCGCCCTCGCCGCCATCCTGTCGCCGACCGACCCGATCGCAGTTTCGGCCATCGCCTCGCGCGCGCCGATCCCCAAGCGGCTGATGCACATCCTCGAGGGCGAGTCGCTGCTCAACGACGCCTCGGGCCTGGTCTGCATGCGCTTCGCCGTCGCCGCGGCGGTGACCGGCGCCTTCTCGCTGCAAGAGGCGGTCGGCTCGTTCCTGTGGGTCGCGCTCGGCGGCCTGGCCATCGGCACCGGCGTCACCTGGAGCGTGACCAAGCTAAAGAACCTGGTCAGCCAGAAGCTGGGCGAGGACACCGGCGTCCAGATTCTGATCAGCCTGCTGATCCCGTTCGGCGCATATCTGCTGGCCGAGCACGTCCACTGCTCGGGCATCCTCGCCGCAGTCGCCGCCGGGGTGACGATGAGCTTCACCGAGCAGAGCGGGCAGGTCCTGGCCATCACCCGCGTGCGCCGCGCCGCGGTCTGGGACACCGTCCAGTTTGCGCTGAACGGCGTGATCTTCGTGCTGCTGGGCGAGCAGATGCCCTCGATCATGGCCAGAGCCGCGGAGACCGTCCGAGTCACCGGCCACCACGAGCCGTGGTGGCTGATCGTCTACGTGCTGGCGATCACCGCCGCCCTCGCCGCCCTGCGGTTCGTGTGGGCGTGGTTCTCGCTGAAATGGAACATCGCCCGCGCCATCCGCCGGGGCCAACCGCCGCCGCCGGTCAGCTGGCGGCTGATCGCGGCGACCTCGGTCGCCGGCGTGCGCGGGGCCATCACCCTGGCCGGCGTGCTGACCCTGCCCTTCGCCTTGGCCGACGGCACGCCGTTCCCGGCCCGCAATCTCGCCATTTTCCTCGCCGCCGGAGTGATCATCGTCTCCCTGGTGCTGGCCAGCATCGTCCTGCCGCGACTGCTGAAGAACCTCGAACTGCCGCCGGAGCCGTCGCATCAGAACGAGATCGACAACGCCCGGGTCGAGGCCGCCCAGGCCGCCATCACCGCCATCGAGCAGGCCCAGCATGACATGGCCGAGGGCCGCGCCGACGCTGACCTCTATATCGACGTTTCAGGACGGATCATGGAGCTGTACCGCCAGCGGATCGACAGTCGTCGCCAGGAGCCCGAGATCCTCGAGCTCAATCGCCGGATAGAGCTGATCGAGCGGCAATTGCGGCTGGCCGGGCTGCGGGCCGAACGCGACACGATCTTCAAGCTGGCCCGCGCCCGACGGCTCGACGACGAAAGCGCCCGCAAGCTGGTGCGCGAGATCGACCTGCTGGAAGCCCGTTACAGCTAGCCGAGCACGACCACCGAGTCGGAAAGCTCGTTGGGATTGTCGCCCTGGCGCGGCGGGAAGTGCTCGGCCAGGATCGCCCCGCAGAGGCCGATCGCCTCTTCGAACCCATCGGCCGGCCGCCCGGCCTTGAAGCCGTCCATCAGCCGCGCCATCGCCCCATCCCAGGCCCGATCCGACACCTTGGCGTCGATGCCCTCGTCGGCGATCAGTTCGGCCATGTGCTCGCGGGCCGAGACGTAGATCAGCACGCCCGTGCGCTCGCGCGTAGCCTGCAGGTTCTTGGCCAGGAACTGCTCGTGGGCGCGGCGGCGCACGCGTTCCCGCTTCAGCGCCCGCGGGGTCATGACGTGGCGCACCACCGGGATCGCGACCAGGATCGCCACCGCCACGAACAGCGCGCACTGCAGCAGGATTGCCCCGCTCAGCGCGGTGCGCGCCGCGGCCTCGGCCGCCGAGCTCATCTGCGCGGCTGACCAGCCGCCGCCGAGATCGTCGGGCGCGGTGACGTGCACGCCGGCCGCCAGCAGCACGGCCGGCGCGGCCAGGGCGGCGATCGCACCCCAGGCGATCGGCACCTCCAGGTACTCCGAGGACTCCGGCGCGACCACGCAATAGATCTCGCCCGTGGTGCCGGCCTCGGCCGCCTTCACAGCCGCCTCGATGCGGGCGCGGTCGGTTTCGCTCAACATTCCTACCAACTCCCCGAGGCCCCGCCGCCGCCGCCGGAACCGCCGCCGCCGCTGAAGCCGCCTCCCCCGAATCCGCCGCCGCCGCCGCCCCAGCCGCCGCGACCGCCGCCTCCGCCGCTTCCGAGGATCAGGGGCAGCCACCAAAGGCTTCCGCGCCGGCGACCGCCGAACACGCCGCTGAGCAGCCAGAAGATGATGAAGATGACGATGATGGTCCCGACGCTGACCCCGCCCTCGCTCTGCGGACGCTCCTGGGCCTTGGCGACCGCCGCGCGCGCCTCATCGTCGGGCAGCGACAGTTGCTGGACGATGGCCTGGGTCCCGTCGACCACGCCCTCTTCCAGCCGGCCCTCCTTGAAGGCCGGGATGATGCGTTGGTTGATGATCAGGCTGGACAGCGCGTCGGTCAGCACCGGCTCCAGCCCGTAACCGACCTCGATGCGTACCTTCCGGTCGCTGGGCGCGACGATCAGGACCGCCCCGTCGTTGCGCTCCTTGCTGCCGATGCCCCAGGTGCGCAGCAGCTGGTAGCCGTAGTCCTCGATCTCGTAGCCCTGCAGATCGGGCAGCGTCGCCACCACCAGCTGGCGGCCGGTCTGGGCCTCCAGGTTGGCGAGTTCGGTGGTCAGCTGCGCCTCGGTTTGCGGCGACAGGATGTTGGCGTTGTCCACCACCCGCCCGGTCAAGGGCGGGAAGGTCGGCGCGGCGACCGCCGCCCCGACCCAGACGAACATGACCAGGACCGCGAGGCGCATCGCGCCCCACGGCCCCGTGCGCATCGTCATTGAGCGGGCGCCGGCGCCGGAGCGGTCGGAGCCGGGGCGGCCGGCGTCGCCGGGGCCATGTTCACGCCCGGCGCGGCCGGGGCGGAGCCGCCGAAGTTCACGTTCGGCGCGGTCTGCGCCGCGGCGCTGGCGGCGAAGGTCTGCATCGGCTTGGCCCAGCGGTGCACGGTCCCGGCCCACAGTGCGCCGGGGAAGGTGCGGATCTCGGTGTTGTAGTCCTGGACCGCGGCGTTGTAGTCGCGCCGCGCGATGGCGATGCGGTTCTCAGTGCCTTCCAGCTGGCTCTGCAGGGCCAGGAAATTCTGGTTCGACTTCAGGTCCGGATAGCGCTCCTGGATCATCATCAGCCGACCCAGCACGCCCGACAGCTGGTCCTGGGCCTGGGCGAACTTCTGGAACTGCACGGGGTCGGTGATGGTCGAAGCGTCGACCTTGACCTGAGTGGCCGAGGCGCGGGCCTCGGTGACCTGGGTCAGCACCTCGCGCTCCTGGGTCGCATAGCCCTTCACGGTCTCGACCAGGTTGGGGATCAGGTCGGCCCGGCGCTGGTACTGGTTCTGCACCTCGGCCCAGGCGGCCTTGGCCTTCTCGTCCTTGGTGGGGATGGTGTTGATGCCGCAGCCGGCGATCAGCATGGGCGTCAGCACGATCAGGGCTGCGCGCACGAAGCGTTGGCGAATATTGGTCACGTGTGAGTGCTCCCAAAGCCGCCAAGTCCGAGCTTGGCACGCGCATCATTGTCCCGTGGCGCGCGACTTCGCAATCTCCGCGCGATTACTGATACGCGCTCTCGCTTCTGCGGCCATTCGCGGGACTTGGCCTAGCGCACCGAAGCGTTGAAAGTCCGCGCGGGCGCCCCGACGGGCACAGACGGAATCCATGCGTGACGAACGGCCAGCGATCCGGCCTCGAGCTGAACGGCGTCTTCCGGCGCTCGATCCCTGTGTTCGCGCTGACTATCCTGGCGCTGAACACGGTCAACATGCTGACCGCGTTCCAGGACCGCCCGGAAACGCCGTGGATCTTTCCGGCGGTCGAGCAGTACACCAGCGCGCTCTGCGCCATCGCCTTCATGTGGATCGGCTGGGTCGCCTTCCGCATCGCCCCGCCCGACAGCCGCCCGCTCTGGCGGATGCTGGCGGTGCAGGCGCTCGGGCTGCTGGCCTTCGCCACCGCCCACATCGTCAGCTTCTATCTGCTGCGCGCCCTGGTCTTCGGCTGGCTCGGCCTGCCCTTCGACTTCGACCTCGCCCAGCGCTTCGTCTACGAACTGCGCAAGGACGCCATCGGCTACTTCATCGGCGTCGGCGCATTCTGGGGCCTGGCCCGGCTCTACGCGCCGCAAGCGTTGCGGACGCCGCAGTCTCCGCCGCCGGCGCCCGCCACCTTCGACATCCGCGATGGCGCGCGCATGCTGCGCACGCCGCTGGCCGAGATCCTCGCCGCCACCTCGGCCGGCAACTATGTCGAGTTCTTGCTGGCCGACGGGCGCAAGCCGCTGATGCGCGCCTCGCTCACCGCGCTCGAGGCCGAGCTCGCGCCGCTCGGCTTCGTGCGCACACATCGCTCGTGGCTGGTCAACGCCGCCCGAGTCACCGAGCTGCGGCCGGAAAAGTCGGGCGACTACGCGGTCCGGCTGGGGGATCTGGAAGCGCCGCTGTCGCGCCGCTTCCCCGACGCCCTGGCCCGGTTGCGCGGCGGCTAGGGCCTCCAGACCTCTGCGTTGGCCTGGGCGAACGCCTCGAACGTGATCGCCGCCCTGCCGGTCAGAGCGCCGTAGTCGTCCGAGGTCTGGGCGTGCGCCCCGGCGGCGATGGTCTCGTATCCGGCCGCCAGGAACCGGGCGGTCAGCTCGGGCAGGCCGCGCTGGATGAAGCGCGCGGCGAGATCGTCGGTCGAGATGCGGACATGCGCGACCGGGCGCCCGCGGGCCTGGCCGATCTGCTCGGCGACCTGGTCGTAGGACATCGCCTCGCCGCCGGTGACCAGGAATTCGCGGTTCTGTCCCGCCGGGCCGGTCAGCAGCGCGAACGCCGCGCGCGCGATGTCGTCGGCGCTGATGAACGGCACGCGGCCATCCTCGGTGTTCGAGTAGATGGCGTCCTCGCCGCGGATGGTCGCCAGATGCGAGCCCTCGGCGAAGTTCTGCATGAAGGCGCTGGGCGCCACGACCGCCCAGTCGTCGCTATTGTCCTTCAGCCATTGGTGGACCTGGCCGTGGGCCGGGCCGCCGGCCGGCAGCGAGGCCATGCCCAGGAACACCAGGCGGCGGGAACCCGCGACCTTCAGGAACTCGATCATCTTCGAATAGGGATCGTCCACCGTCGGCGGGGCGACCAGGTAGATCGCGCCGACGCCGTCGAGGGCCGCGTCCCAGGTCTGCGGCGCCGTCCAGTCGAACGGCGGCTCGCTCCCGCGGGTGGCGGCGCGATAGGCCGCGCCCTGCGCCTGCAGCTGCGCGACCAGGCTCTTGCCGGTCTTGCCGCTCGCGCCAGTCACCAGCACCAGGCCGCTCATGCCGCGTCCCCGAGCACGAAGGCCTCCACCGCCGCGGCCCCGACCTGGGCCTTCAGGCCCTGCAGCGGGTCCCAGTAGTCCTTGTAGTGAATCATCCGGCCACCGCGGGCGCGGATGACCGAGATGTAGCGCTGCTCGTATGGCTCATCGACCTTCAGGGCTCGGCCGCGAGCCTCGAACTCGACGATCACCACCTCAGGGTCGCCGGTCTGGTGGACGACGACGTTCCCGACCGTATCGACGCTCACCGATCCGGCGACGCCCATCAGATAGGCGACCACGGCCTGGCGGCCCTCGATGCGCCGCTGCATGCCCGGCCGGGCGTACGGAAACTCCATCACGAAGTCTTCGGACATCATCTCGATGAAGTTGGCCGCCGACGGGTCGATGCGCTCGCCCAGCGCGTCCTGCAGGACGCTCACGAAGGTTGGCTTGGTCTCGCTCACGCGGTAGGTCTCCATCGATGGAACAGGATCGTCTCGACGAGATAGACCTCGACACGATGGAACGCAACCGTTCCGTCGCGACGGATGCGCGTCTGAGCGGCGCCGCCGTGAAGCGGCCGCAGATCACCGACGCCCTGGCGCGGGTCTTCTTCGAGGAATGGGCGCGGGTCGGCTACAGCGCGCTCAGCCTCGACGCCGTCGCCCGCAAGGCCGGGGTGGGCAAGGCCGCGCTCTATCGCCGTTGGCGCTCCAAGGCCGACATGGCCCAGGACCTCGTCTCGCAGCTGACCGCGACCGTGCCGGCGCGCATCGAGTCCGGCGATCGCGGCTCGCTGGAGGCCGACCTCTACGCCATGGGCCTCGCCGGCCGGCGGCTGATGCGTCACCCGATGGTCCGCCGGATCATGGCCGACCTCTATGCCAGCATGGAGCGCGAACCGGCCCTGGCCGCGGCCCTGCGCCCTAGCGAGGCGGCCAGCGCCAAGAAGGTCGCGACCCTGGTCGAGCGAGCCGTCGCCCGCGGCGAGCTCTCGGCCGACATCGACCGCGCCCTGGCGACTGACTTTCTGATCGGTCCGCTCTACTGGCGCCTGGTGGTGCTGGGCGAGCGCTGCACGCGCGAGCAACTGAAGGCGCTGGCGCGGATGACGGCGGCGGCGTTCCGGGCGGCCTAGCGCCCGTCCCTGGCCCAGGCCCGCGCCGCCTCCAGGTCCTTCAGGTCGAACGTCCGCAGCTCGACCGACAGGAAGGCCGCGAAGAACCGCGCCATCGGCCCGATCCAGCCGTTGTCGGTCACCACCGCGCAGCGACCGAACGCATCCAGCCGCGAGAAGCTGTAGTTGAGGTCGCGCCACCAGAGGCTCGGCTCCATCCCCGCGAAGCTGCGCACCACCTCGACCGCGTTGATCTTCTTGTGAGTTTTCAGCAGCGCCTCGATGGCGGCGACGGCGGCCTCGTAGCCGGCGCTGTCGATGGCGCCGTCGACGGTCAACTCGATGTACCCGGCGGTCTCGTCGATCTTGATGTCCAGCATGTACAGCCTCCTTCACGGCGAGATTCCGCCCAGGCCAAGGCAACGCATTGAGGGCCATCAAGGCTGCCGATAACCTTTCGTCGGCGCGAGATCGCCGCGCCGCCCCGGGAGCAGCTCATGGACTTCATGAAAATCCTGCGGAGCTTTGAGGACTTCCTCTTCGAAGCGACTTCCTGGCTAGCCTTCTATCCGCTGACCCTCTGGCGGGTGATCACCCGCCCGCTGACATGGATGGCCTACTCGGACGCCGAACAGTCTGATGAGGGCGAGGGGCGCTATGACCGGGCGCTTTCGCCGCCGCTGCTGCTGCTGATCACCGTCGTCCTGCTGAATCTGATCGGGACCGCCACTCACTCGACGCCGGAAAGCCCTTCCGAGGTGGTGAAGGCCATCAACAGCACGCCCGAGAACCAGGCGCTCGCTCGCGCCCTGATCTTCAGCCTGCTGCCGCTGGTCGCCGCGATCGTCATGCTCAAAGCAAGGCGCCAAGCACTATCGCGTGAGGCCCTACGCGCGCCGTTCTACGCCCAGTGCTATCTGGCCGCCCCGTGCGCCCTGATCCTGAACGCCGGGATCTTCATCTTCGCGCACGACGAACTGTCGAACGACCTGGGGATCGCCGTGATGGTCGGAGGCGCGGCCTGGTTCCTCGTCGCGCAGACCCGCTGGTTCTCGGCGAAGCTGACGGCGGGCGTCGCGACGGGGGCGGCATGCGCCGTCGGCTCGATCCTGATGGCGGTCGCCTGCCTGCTGGCGATTCTGATCCCGATCGCGTTGCTCTAGGCTCCCGCCATCTCCCGCAGGTGCGCGCGCTCGTTCAGCGCCACGACGTTCCGCTGGCCGGCGCGGGCGCACATGTAGCGGTGGACGCTGGTGTAGCCCGGCTCGAAGAACAGCCGCGGAGCCATGCCCAGGATGTGCGCGGTCCAGACGTTGATCACCCCGCCGTGGCAGAACACCGCCACGCGCTGACCGGGATGGGCGGCGATCACTTCCTCCAGCCCCCCGACCACGGCAGCGCTGAACGCCTCGATGTCCATGGCGTGGTCGCCGGTGGCCATGGCCAGCCAGGCCTCGTAGTTTTCGCGCTTCAGCACTTCCATCGGGATGTAGGCGCCGGAGTCGCGGTCGAACTCGGCGACCCCCTCGTGGATGTTTATGGCGTGGCCGAAGCGCTCGGCGAACGGCTGGGCGGTCTGCACGGCGCGCCGCATCGGGCTCGACCACACCGCGTCGGCGCCCTCGTGCGCCAGCCAGTCGGCGACCTTGCGCGACTGGTCGTGGCCCTCCGCCGACAGGTCGGGATCGGCGCTGTCGTCGCGGCGCACCGGCAATCCATGACGGATGAGGATCAGTTCCATGTGTTTCCCCTTGCCGGTTTCCCCCGGCCTTGGATCCGTTATCCCCGACGCAGGCGCTGCGCGCCAGACCGCGGCCGGCTTTTGTCGCGGCGATTAATCCTGTATATGCCGGATAATGCAGCCGCCCGACGACATGCTGTGGTTCTGCTTCGGCCATCGCAGCCGCAAGGCCGCGCGGGCTGTGACCCGGGCCTTCAACCAGCGTCTAAAGCCGTTCGGCCTCAACATCAGCCAGTACGTGCTGCTCGGCGTCATCGCCCGCGGCGAGCACGGCTCGGTCGCGGCCATGGCCGAGGAGGTCGGGGTCGAGCCTTCGGCCCTGCTGCGGAACCTGAAGCTGCTGGAGGCCCGCGGCCTCGTCGCCGGCGAGGGCGGGCGCGGACGCGGCGGCCGGCGCCTTGCGGTCACCCCCGCGGGCGCCGACCTGATTGGAACGACCATCCCCAGCTGGCGCCAGGCGCAGGCCGATCTGGCCGCGCTGCTGGAGGGCCAGGCCGACGAAACCCGTCAGGCCCTGGTGCGCTTGGAACGTGCGGCCTTGGCCCTCGAGAGAGCTGAAAGGTGAGTGAGATGCGTAGAATCGTTGTGACCGGCCAGGGCGTGGTTTCGCCGTTGGGAACAGGAACCGACAAGGCCTGGTCGCGGCTGGTCGCCGGACAGTCGGGCCTGCGCCGGCTGCCGGCCGACCTGGCCCCCGACGTCCCGGCCCAGGTGGCCGGGAACGTCCAGTCCATCGCCGAGGATCCGGAGGCCGGCTTCGACCTCGACGCCGCGGTCTCGGGTAAGGACCAGAAGAAGATGGACCGCTTCATCCAGTTCGCGATCGCCGCGGCGGAAGAGGCGATCGCCCAGTCCGGCTGGGCCCCGCAGAGCGAGGCCGAAAAGCACCGCACCGCGACCATCATCGCCACCGGCATCGGCGGCTTCCCGGCCATTGCCGAGGCCGTGCGCATCACCGACGAGCGTGGCGTGCGGCGGCTGTCGCCGTTCACCGTGCCGTCGTTCCTGGCCAATCTGGCCGCCGGCTGGGTGTCGATCCGCCACGGCTACAAAGGCCCGCTCGGCGCACCGGTCACCGCTTGCGCCGCTGGGGTCCAGGCGATCGGCGACGCCGCCCGGATGATCCGCGCCGGCGAGGCCGACATCGCGATCTGCGGCGGGGCCGAGGCGACCATCGACCGCGTCAGCCTGGGCGGCTTCGCCGCCGCCCGCGCGCTGGGCTCGGCGTTCAACGACGAACCGACCAAGGCCTCGCGCCCGTTCGACGCCGCCCGCGACGGCTTCATCATGGGCGAGGGCGCCGGGATCATGGTCATCGAGGCGCTCGACCACGCCCTGGCCCGCGGCGCCAAGCCGATCGCCGAGTTGGTCGGCTATGGCACCAGCGCCGACGCCTATCACCTGACCGCCGGACCCGAGGACGGCGACGGCGCGGCGCGCTCCATGCGCATGGCGCTGGCCCAGGCCGGCCTGGAGCCCTCGGCCATCGGCCACCTCAACGCCCACGCCACCTCGACGCCGGTCGGCGACAAGGGCGAACTGGCGGCGATCAAGTCGGTGTTCGGGACCGGCCACGGGCCGGCCATCGCCTCGACCAAGTCGGCCACCGGCCACCTGCTGGGCGCGGCCGGCGGGCTGGAGGCGATCTTCACCGTGCTGGCCCTGCGTGACCAGGTGATCCCGCCGACCCTCAACCTGGAAAATCCGGACGAGGACGCCGCCGGCCTCGACCTGGTGGCGCTCAAGTCGCGCCAGGCCAGCTTCGAGCATGCGCTGTCCAATGGCTTCGGCTTCGGCGGCGTCAACGCCAGCGTGGTCTTCAAGCGCTGGGACGGCTGATCGCAGCCGACGCGCCCAGAAGATGCATTTGTATGGCCGGCCGCACCCCAGGGTGCGGCCGGTTTCGTTTTCGGCCCCTGGCCTCCCCAATTTGGGGAACTGCGCGCCCGCCATTCAGGACTTGTTAGCTATCACGGCGCGGGTATCGGCCGTAGTTGTGCAGCTTAATTGGTCGAGCGTGTGATGATGACTTTGAATAAATCTGGCGACGCACTTCCGGAAAATCACAGACAGACGTCGTATACCCGACGCGGAATGATCTGGATTTTACATGGCGTTACAATTCGCCGCCCCGGACGTTGCGAATGACAATCATCAATTTCCCGAGCGATCGGTTCCGTACGCCGCACACTGCTGCCGAAAAGGCGCGGATTCTCATCGTCATCGTCACCGGCATCCGCACCCTCGGCGAGCCGGCCACCTCCGACGAACTGGTCGCCTTCGCCCGCGGCCGTCTCCCGGCCATGGAGACCTGCCGCCTGAAGGCCGGGGTCGAGGCGCTGTTGCGCGAGTACGCCGAACCCGCCGCCGCCGCGCCCTTCGCCCATCCTCCCTTCCGCCGGGTGCTGTTCGCCGGATCGGAGGCTTGGGCGTTCAGCAAGCCCTTCCGCACCGAACTCGCCAACAGCGGCCTGGACGTGCGCCTGCGACCGATCGACGGCTCCGATGACGCCTGAGACGCGCCCGGCCGCCGCGCTCCAGGAGCCGGCCGACATCTTCTTCGCCCGGCTGGCCGGCGGCTTCGTGCTGCGCACCCTGGCCACCGCCAGCGAGGTCTTCGAAGGCGACATGATGCTGGGCGTCGTGTTCATGGCCATCGGCCAGGCGACGGTCAGCCACATCGCGCCCGAGCGCCACCTGGCCGACCTCCAGGCCGGCCTTGTCCCGAACGACATGCGCCACCCGGTCAGCGTGTTGTCGATCGCCGGATCGCTGAACATCCCGCGCGAGACCGTCCGCCGCTACGTCTCGCGGCTGGTCGACCTCGGCTACTGCCAGCGGGTGCGCGGCCGGCGGGTGATCATCCCCGGCGAGGTCTATCAGCGCCCGGAACTCGTCCAGGCGCTGAACCTCAACAAGCGAGACCTCTTGCTGCTGCTCGCCGCCTACCGCCGCGCCGGCGCGCCGAAGGACGACGAGAACTAACGCCGCTTGGCCGCGCTGGCGTCGCGCAGCGGCTTGAACTCCGAGCCGTCCTTCCAGTTCGGCCAGGCTCCGCCCGCCGCCAGCTCTTTGCCCATCTCGTAGAACAGCGCCACGTCCTGGGCCGCGCCCGACAGGTCCCAGTCGGCCGACCAGGCGTCGCCGGTCGTGTGATAGGCGCTGGCGGTATAGTCGGTGACCCACTTGTCGCCGGCCGCCCGGCCACCGTGCACCAGGTCGGCCCCGCCGCCCAGGCCCATCAGCAGCAGCACCGGCACGCCCTTGCGGGCCAACGAGAAGTGGTCGGCGCGGTAGAACAGCGCCCGCTCCGGATGGGCGTCGGGCGTCACCGTCCGGCCCTGCGCAGCCGCGGCCTTGGCCAGCATGTCCTCCAGCGCGTTCTGGCCCGCGCCGATCAGCACCACGTCCTTGGCCAGGCCGTTCGGCTGCAGCACGTCCATGGTGAGGTTGGCGGCCATGGTCTCCAGCGGCACGGTCGGATGGACGCCATAGTACTCCGAGCCCAGCAGCCCGCGCTCCTCGGCCGTCCAGGCGGCGAACACCAGGGTGCGGGCCGGCGGCGGACCGGCCTTGAACGCCCGCGCGATCTCCATGGTCCCGGCCACGCCGATGGCGTCGTCGAGCGCGCCAGGGCGGACCGTGCGACCCTGGGCGTCCGGCGCGCCGACGCCATAGGCGTCCCAGTGGGCGGCGAACATGATGCTCTCGTTCGGCAGCTTGGCGCCGGTGATCTTGCCGATCACGTTGCGACTGACGATCTGGTCGTGCGTCACGCCATAGCTCGCCGAGAACGCCGCGCCGGTCAGCGGCACGGGCTGGAAATCGGCGCGCTGGGCCTTGGCCTTCAGGGCGTCGAAGTCCTGGCCGGCGGCGGCGAGCAGCTCGCGCCCCGCCGCCCCGCTCAGCCAGCCCTGCAGCAGCACCTTCTCCTTGGCCGGGTCGGCGCGGACGATGTCGAAGCCCTCGCCGTTCGAGGCGATCACCGTCGACCAGCCATAGCCGGCGCCGGGCGCCTCGTGGATGATCAACGCCCCGATCGCGCCGCGCCGGGCGGCTTCCTCGTACTTGTAGGTCCAGCGCGCATAATAGGTCGCCGCCTGGCCGCCGAACTTGCCGGCCACCGGCGCTCCGGCCGGGGCCTCGAAGTCGGGGTCGTTAATCAGGAAGACGGCGATCTTGCCGTTCAGGTCGACGCCCTTGAAGTCGTCCCAGCCGCGCTCGGGCGCGGTGACGCCGTAGCCGACGAACACCAGCGGCGCCTTGTCGATCGCCACCTTGTCCACCGGCCGCAGGGTCGTGGCGGTGACGTCGGTGTTGCGCGCCAGCTCCCGGCGCTTGCCGTTCAGGTCGAGCGCGAAGGCAGCGTCGCCCTTCAGCTTGGTGTGCAGCAGCGGCACGTCCTGGGTGTAGGCGCCCGCGTCGCCGGCCGGCTCCAGGCCCAGGGCTTTGAACTCCTTCACCAGGTATTCGATGGTCTTGGCCTCGCCGGGCGTCCCGGGCGAGCGGCCCTGGAATTCGTCCGAGGCCAGCACCTTGGTGATCGACGACAACCGCGCCGGATCGATCGGGTCCTGGGCCAGGGCGCTCGTGGCGAGCAGCGACAGGGCGAGCGACAGCGCGGCGGTGCGGATCATGGGGGCGACTCTGAACTGGGATTGTTGGGCGCGACCCTAACCACCCGCTCATCCCGGCGAAAGCCGGGACCCAAGCGGCCTCTCGCGCCCACCACCCGATGCCCCGACTTATCGAACGTCAGCTTGGGTCCCGGCTTTCGCCGGGATGAGCGGCAAGGAATTACGTCCGCGTCGCGAACTCCGCGTCGCCGGTCGTCGCCACCACCTGGTCGTCGAACGAGGCGTGCGCCGAGGTGTAGAGGTGCGAATAGAGCCCGCCGGTGGCCATCAGCTCGTCGTGGTTGCCTTGCTCCAGGATGCGGCCATGCTGCAGCACGATGATCCGGTCGGCGTCGCGGATGGTCGCCAGCCGGTGGGCGATGACGATGCAGGTCCGCCCCTCGAACAGCACCTTCAGCGCCTTCTGGATCGCCTGCTCGGTGAAGGAGTCGATATTGGCCGTCGCCTCGTCGAGGATCAGGATTTGCGGGTTGGCGACCAGCGCCCGGGCGAACGAGATCAGCTGCCGCTGGCCCATCGAGATGTTGCGCCCGCGCTGACCCAGCTTGGTCTGGTAGCCGTCCGGCAGCTTCATGATGAAGTCGTGCGCCGCCACCGCCTTGGCCGCCGCGACCACGTCCTCGAAACTGGCGGTCGCGGTGTTGTAGCGAATGTTCTCCTCGATCGTGCCTGTGAACAGGAACGGCTCCTGCAGCACCATGCCGATGGTCTTGCCGAGGCTGTCGAGCGTCACGTCGCGCACGTCCTGGCCGCCGACCAGCACCTGGCCCTGATCGACCTCATAGAACCGGTGGGTCAGGGCGATGATCGAGGTCTTGCCCGAGCCGGTCGGCCCGACCAGCGCCACCACCTCGCGCGGGTTCACCTTCAGGCTGATGTCGTGCAGCACCGGCCGCGCCGGGTCGTAGCCGAAGGTGACGTTCTTGAACTCGACGGTCGCCGGCGCGTCGCTCAGCGGCTGGGCGTCCGGCGCGTCCTTGATCGCCACTTTCACGTCCAGCACCTCGAAGATCCGGTGCGCCGCGGCCATCGCCCGCTGCATGATCGTGTACTGCATCGACAGCATGCGAACGGGGTCGAAGAACCGCTGCACATAGAAGATGAAGGCGACCATCACCCCGACCTCCAGCCGGCTGTCCAGCACGGCGTTGCCGCCGACCACGATGACGATGGCCATGGCCAGGCCGGTCAGCACGTCGACCGTCGGCACCATGATCTGGGTCATCCAGGCCGCCCGCGCCTGGGCCTCGAAGTTGTCGTAGGCCTTGTCCTTGTAGAGGTCGAAATTCACCGCCTCGCGGCGGGTCTCCTGCACCGTGCGCACGCCGTTGATGTTCTCGGCCAGCGCCGAGTTGGCGGTCGAGGAGGCGTCGCGCGCTTCGCGGAAACTGCTCTTGGAGAACGGCAGCCACACCGCCCGCACCGCGATCAGGATCGGCAGCACCGTCAGGGTCAGCAGCCCCAATTTCCAGTCCATGCTGATCAGCACCGCGGCGATGCCGATCAGCATCGCGAAGTCGCCGACCGCGCCGGTCGAGCTCTCCAGGAACTCCTGCAGCGCGTTCACGTCGCCCTGCAGCCGCGACATGATCCGTCCGACGTGGGTCTTGTCCATGAACGACAGCGAGACGTCCTGGAAATGGTCGAACATCTTGCGGCGAATGTCGAAGATCACCCGCTGGGCCAACCGCGCCGACAGCCACTGCTCGATGAAGAACGCCGTCGAATAGATCGCCACCAAGGCTGCGAAGGCGATCAGGGTCTGGTCCAGCAGATGGCCGTCGCGGGCCACCGCCGCGTTCACCGCCCGCCCGATCAGCGCCGGGATCGCCACCACCGAGGCCGCCGACACCAGCACGGCGACGACGGCGACGAGGAACGCGCGGCGGTAGGGGACCATCAAGCCGAGGAAACGC
>NZ_PNLB01000003.1 GCF_013822795.1 Phenylobacterium sp.
GTCCCCGAAGTGGTACATGAACGAGCCGCCGCCGGTGGTGTTGTCCAGCGGCCAGCCGAAGGTGTGCTGGGTGAGGCCCGGCTCAAAGTTCTCGTCCGGCACCTGCCAGAGTTCCTTGATGCCGATGCCGAACTTCTGGGCGTCGCGGCCGTTGGTGAGGCCAAAGCGCGCCTGCAGCTGCTTGGACAGCGAACCGCGGACGCCTTCGCCGATGAAGGTGTACTTGGCGTGCAGTTCGATGCCCGGCTGATAGTCGGGGCCCGGATTGCCGTCCTTGTCGATGCCGAACACGCCGGCGACGACGCCCTTCACAGAGCCGTCTTCATTGTAGACGACTTCCGAGGCGGCCATGCCCGGATAGATCTCGACGCCGAGCGCTTCGGCGTGGGCGCCCAGGGCGCGGCAGACGTTGCCGAGCGAGGCGATGTAGTTGCCGTGGTTCAGCATCCACTTCGGGAAGGGCAGCCAGGAAATGTCCAGCTCGCCGTTCGGGCCGAGGATCACGAACTTGTCGCGGGTGACCTTGGTCTCCAGCGGGATGCCGAGTTCCTTCCAGTTGGGCAGCAGTTCGTTGATCCCCTTAGGATCGATCACCGCGCCCGAGAGGATGTGCGCGCCGACCTCCGAACCCTTTTCCAGCACCGCCACCGAAAGTTCGGTCCCGGCGGCCTCGGCCAGCTGCTTGAGGCGAATGGCCGCCGACAGCCCCGCGGGCCCGGCGCCGACGATCACGACGTCGTATTCCATCGCTTCGCGTTCAATCGTATCAGTGGCGATGGTCTCGCTCATGATCCCCGTAACTCCCAAAAGGCCGCGCCGGGGTTCCCCTCCCCCTTGTTTCACGCGGCGTTGATCCGTCGGGCGACTTATCCGAAGCTTGTACAAGGGCGGTCAAGCGCGAACTCGGCTATAGACGCTCTTTAACGAGTACCATGAACCAAGCCGTGCCCTTCGATCGTGTCGCCGAAAGCCTCCTCGCCTTCTGGGCGGAAGCAGGCGTCGACGCCATGCTGCATGATACGCCCGTCGATCGGATCGAGGCTGGCAAATTCGTGCCGGCTACGCCGCCGGAGAAGAAGCCCCTTGCCGCGCCGCCGCCGCAACAGCCGCGCGCCGGCGCGGGCCCGGACGTCGCCGGCGCGATCGCCCAGGCGCGGCAGCTGGCCGCGGCGGCCGGCGACCTGGAGGCGCTGAAGGCGGCGATCGCCGGATTCGACGGCTGCTCTCTGAAATTTGAAGGGGCCCGCCAGGCGGTGTTTGGGCGCGGCGCGGCCGACGCGCCGCTGCTGGTGATCGGCGAAGGCCCCGGCCCTGAGGAAGACGCCCGCGGCGAGCCGTTCGTCGGCCGCGCCGGGCAACTGCTGGACCGTATGCTGGCCGGCGCCGGGCTCAGCGGACGGGTGTTCATCACCAACACCGTGTTCTGGCGCCCGCCGGGCAACCGCCCCCTCTCAGCGCAGGAACAGGCTGTCTGCCAACCGTTTGTGGAGCGCGCGATCGAGCTGATCTCGCCCAAGATGCTGCTGCTGGTGGGAGCGCCGTCGGCCAAGGCGATGCTCAAGCGCGACGAGGGCATCCTGTCGATGCGCGGCCGCTGGTTCGAGTGGCGCTCGGAGTCCGGAAACCTCGAATTGCCGGCCATGCCGACCCTGCATCCGGCCTTCCTGCTGCGCCAGCCGGCGGCCAAGAAGAAGGCCTGGAGCGACCTTCTGACCCTGACCGAACGGCTTGATCGCCCTGACCGTGGAGCTTAAGACTTAAGCGTCACGAGAACTGAGGGTCACGTTGTCCGCGCGCAGAGGCGGCGACGTGGGGATCGCATGCGGGCACTCAAGGGCATGCGGATCGCGGTCTTGGCCATGATCTGCTCCGCCATCGCCGGAACGACGAACGCTGCGCCACAGGCCCTGAGCCCGTGGGACGCCAAGCGCTACGCCGCCGCGTTCGACGCCGTCGACCGCGGCGATTTCATCGACGCCGAAATGCAGACGGCTGAGATCAAGGACCGTTCCTTGTCCGGCCATCTGGCGTTCCGCCAGCTGATGCATCCCGGCGGGCACGTCGCGACCTACGACGACCTGGCCAAGTGGCTGGACAAGTACAGCGACCTGCCCGGCGCCGAGCGCATCTACACCCTGGCCAGCAAGCGCCAACCGACGCTCGCCAAGCCGCTGAAGACCCCGCTGCTGGCCGGCGCCGACTGGCGCCGCGTCGAGATCACCGCCCAGGGGATTTCCGGCAAGGCGCCGGCCGATCGCACCCGCAGGGCGCGCGAGGCCTTCTATTCCGGCGACGTGCAGACTGCGATGGACCTGGCCCCGGCCGCCGGCGAGCGCTGGATCGCCGGCCTCGCCGCCTATCGCCTCAAGAACTACGCGGTCGCCCAGACCTTCTTCAGCCAGGTCGCCCGCGACGAGCAGGAAGACCCCTGGCTGCGCTCGGGCGCGGCCTATTGGGCGGCGCGGGCGCTGGAAGAGACCGGCGACACCACCCGCGCCCAGGGCTTCCTGAAGCTGGCCGCCCGCCACCCGACCACCTTCTATGGCATGATCGCCGAGCGCCGCGTGCGGCTGGAGGCGCTGGACCGCGTTTCGGAAGCGCCGGCGCCGGTGTTCCGCGAAATCGTTCCGGCGGCCTTCGCCTCGGCTCCCAGCGCGCACCTGACCCCGTTCATCCGCGACGACGCCCGCGCCCATCGCGCCACCGCCCTGGCCCAGATCGGCATGCCGGTCGAGGCGGGGCTGGAACTGCGCGCAGGCCTGGCGATGGCCAGGACAGAGGCCGAGCGCTCGCAGTGGATGTCGCTGATCCTGGCGCTGAACGCGCCGCTGACCTCCGATGCGGACATCGCCTCTTCGCTGCCGGGCGTGCGCTCGTTCGCCGAGCCCGACTATCCGACCCCGGTGCTGGAGCCGAAGTCCGGCTTCACCATCGACCGGGCGCTGGTCTATGCGATCGTGCGCCAGGAAAGCCGTTTCAATCCGCAGGCGGTCTCGCCGGCCGGGGCCGTCGGGCTGATGCAGGTGATGCCGGAAGCGGCCGCCCGCGCCGCCGGCGACGACAAGCTGAAGGCCGACATGAGCCCGATGTTCGACCCGGCGTTCAACCTGCGCGTCGGCCAGGACTATGTGACCTGGCTAATGGAGCGCGGCGTCGGCTACGACATCCTGCGCACGGTCGCGGCCTATAACGGCGGCCCCGGCACGCTGCTGAAAACCGCCAAGATGGTCGGCGACGAAGCCGACAGCCTCATGCTGATCGAGAGCCTGCCCAGCTCGGAGACCCGCAACTACGTCGAGAAGGTGATGGCGGGCTACTGGACCTATCGCAAGAAGTTCGGCCTCGACACCAAGACGCTCGACGCGCTGGCCCAGGGCGCGCGCTTCGTCGACGCGCGGCTCGACCGCTAGCTGAGGATCGGCGCGCGGCCCGCGTGGCGGCGCAAGTCGGCCAGATCGCCGACGCCATCCAGGTCTCGCGCCCGCACCAGCACGCCGGCCAGCTTCGGCCCGGTCAGCCGCTCCAGCAAGCCAGGCTCGCGGGCGACCAGCAGCGCCGGCCCGCCGCCCTCCTCCAGGTGTCGCCGCACGCTCTCGTCCCAGCCCGGCCGCAGGCGCAGCGACGCCGACAGCGCCAGCACATAGTCGCCCTTGGCGCGACGCAGGGCGGCGGCCAAATCGGCGACGACGTCGGCGCCGGCGTCCTCGCAGATCGCCGCGGCGGCGTCGCTCGAACCTGCATCGGCGACCAGCACCTCACGCACCAGCCCGTCGACCGCCGCCGGCACCAGGGCGGACAGCAGGGCCGCGAGGTCGCGGTCGGAAGTGGCCGTGATGACGACGACGGAGATCATGCCCTTCAAAGGTGACGGTTCGGGTCCCGCGTCAATATTGTTCTTGTTTTGTTCGGTCCCAATCCTATGCTCGCGGCCGTGAGCACCTTCACCCAGCAAATCACGGTTCGGGGTCGCGGCGCGCGGTCCAACGCCAGCGGGCGGTTCGAGAGCCAGGCCCGCGAGGCGTTCGACGACGGCTGGACGATCGAGGATCCCGAGCCTCAGCAGCTGAAGACCACGCTGAGCCCTGAGAACGCCCGCACGATCATCAGCAAGAACGACAGCCCGGACGTCGGTTTCTCGCGCTCGATCAATCCCTATCGCGGCTGCGAGCACGGCTGCATCTACTGCTACGCGCGGCCGGCCCACGCCTATATGGGCCTGTCGCCGGGGCTGGATTTCGAGAGCCAGCTGTTCTTCAAGCCCGATGCGGCGAAGCTGCTCGAGAAGGAGTTGTCGGCGCCGCGCTACCGGCCCGAGTTCATCCACATCGGCGGCAACACAGATCCCTACCAGCCGGTCGAGCGCACGACGCGGATCACGCGCGGGGTACTGGAGGTGATGGAGCGCTTCGGCCACCCCTGCTCGATCATCACCAAGTCGGCGCTGATCCTGCGCGACCTCGACATCCTGGCGGCAATGGGCCGGCGCAACCTCTGCCGGGTGGCGATCTCGGTCACCAGCCTGGACCGCAAGCTGGCGCGCAGCATGGAGCCGCGGGCCGCGACGCCCGACCGCCGGATCGGCGCCATCAAGGCGCTGGCCGACGCCGGCGTTCCCGTCGTGGTCATGTTCGCCCCTGCCATCCCCAGCCTCAACGACCACGAGATGGAGGCGGTGCTGGAGCGCGCGGCGCAGGCCGGGGCCAAGGGGGCCGGCTATGTCGCGCTGAGGCTGCCGCGGGAGATCAAGGACCTGTTCCGCGAGTGGCTGGAGACCGACCATCCGGACCGCGCCCGGCGGGTGATGTCGCTGGTCCGCCAGATGCGCGGCGGCCTCGACTATGATCCCGAATGGGGCAAGCGGATGCGCGGCGAAGGCCCGATCGCCGAGTTGATGTCGCAGCGCTTCCAGGCGGCGAAGAAACGCCTCGGCCTGGACGCCAAACTGCCCGCGCTCGACCTGTCGCAGTTCAAGGTCCCGGCGAAGGTCGGCGACCAGGGCGACCTGTTTGCGGGCTAGCGGCTGAACACCCCGACCAGTTCGACGTGCGGCGACCATAGGAACTGATCGACCGGCAGCACCCGCTCAAGGGTGAAGCCGGCGTCGATCAGGGTGCGAGCGTCGCGGACGAAGGTCGCCGGGTTGCAGGAGACGCCGATGGCGCGGGCCACGCCTGAGCGGGCGATCTCGGCCGCCTGTTCGGCCGCGCCGGCGCGGGGCGGGTCGAAGACGACGGTGTCGATGCGCTTCATCTCCTCGGCCAACAGCGGGCGGCGGGTCAGGTCGCGGGCTTCGGCGGTGACGCCATGCAGGCCCGGAGCAGTGGAGATCGCCGCGCTCAACGCGCGCACGGCCGGGGCCGCGCCGTCGGCGGCCAGCACCGGCGCGATCGCCGCGAGGCGGAAAGTGAAGGTGCCGACGCCGCAGAACAGGTCGGCGATCCGCTCGGCGCCGCCGGCGGCCTCCACGACCATGGCGGCCATGGCCGCCTCGGCCTCGGGGACCGCCTGCAGGAAGGCGCCGGCCGGCAGGGCGACGGTCGCCGCGCCGATGCGGACGGTGGGCTGGCGGGCCATGTAGGCGACCTCGCCATCCATGGTGACGCGGGCGAAGTCGGCCTCCGCCGCGATTTCGGCCATGCGCATGCGCGCGTCGGCCGACAGCCCGCCGCTTTTGCGCTCGACGCCGCTGATGTCGATGTCGAGGCCGGTCGAGGTGAGCGTCACGTGCAGAGTCGGCGCGGACTTCGGATGTTCGAACAGCGGCGCGGCCAAGCGGCGCAGCGCCGGGAGCGCGGCCTCAAGCGCCGGATCGGCGATCGGACAGGCGCTGATGTCGACCACGTCCCAGGACTTGCGGGTCTTGAAGCCGAGACGGGCGGCGTCCTTCTTGCCCTGCCGGGCATGGAGCGCCAAGCGGCGACGGCTGTGCGGCTTGGCGGCGAACGCCGGCAGGACTTCCGTCTCGATCCGTTCGCGGGCCAAGGTGCCGATCAGCCGCTCGACCTTCCAGGCGAGGTAGGCCTCGTGCTCCCAGTGCTGCAGAGCGCAGCCGCCGCAGACGCCGAAGTGCGGACACGGCGGGGTCACCCGCTGCAGGCTGGCCTGCAGGATGGCCTCGACCTCCCGCCGCTGAGGGCCGGCGGCCAGCCGCACGTGCTCGCCCGGCAAGGTGAAGGGCGCGTAGAGCGGCCCGGCCGCAATGCCGTCGCCTTCGCCGCCGACAGCCTCGATTAGAACCTCTACCGGCGGGCCGGAGGGGGCTTCGGTGGATCGGGCCCGATGAGGCCGGGGACGTCGCATGCTCAAACTCGCCTGATGGCGCCGACCCCGCGATCCCTGGCGGGACAAGGCGTCAACGAAGATGAACGTACATGAACAGCCCGCTCAAGGGCCGTTCAGACTCGTTCAGCCAAGTTCCATAGCGCAGGCGGGGCTTCGGCGCCGCCTCCGAGTTCAAATGAAGGAAAAGCCGATGAAACGCGCTCTTGCTCTCGCCGCCGCCGGGATGATGGCCGTGACCGTTCCCGCCGTGACGTTCCCGAGCATCGCGTCGGCGCAGTCCTACGACCCGTGCCGCGACCAGCAACGCCAGAGCGCCAATAAGGGCACCATCGTCGGCGGCCTGGTCGGGGCGCTGGCCGGCGGCGGCGTCGCGGCCAAGGGCGTGAAGACCGAAGGCGCGCTCTTGGGCGGCGCGGTCGGCGCGGTGGCCGGTCACGAGATCGGCAAGCGCAACAGCAAATGCAGCACCTACCGGCCCGCCCCTGCCCCGCGTCCGGCCGCTCGCACCAGCAGCAACTATCAGCGCAGCAACTACAGCGCCTCCAGCAACTGCCGCTGGGTCCAGGACAACTATGGCGGCCGCAACCACAGCTACGAAGTCTGCGAGGGCCGCGACGGCGTCTGGCGCCCCAGCGGCCGCAGCTAAGCCAAGAACAAGACCATCATCGCATCAGTCCCCAGAGGGTATTTCGCAATGAACTTCCGTTCGACCTTCGCCAAGAGCGCACTTGCTGGCGTGGCCGGCGTCATGGCGCTCGGCTCGGCCGCCGCCATCCCCACCTTCGCGGCCGCCCAGTCGGCGCCGTACTACGGCAACAGCTATGGCAGCACCTACTACGACCCCTGCCGTCGTGACTCGACCAACCGCGGTACGGTCGGCGCCCTGGTCGGCGGCGCGCTCGGCGCGGCGATCGGCTCGAACGCCGCGGCCCGCAACGCCCGCACCGAAGGCGCCCTGCTCGGCGGCGCGCTCGGCGCGCTGGGCGGCGCGGCGGTCGGCAAGAACTCGGCCGCTTGCGGCGGCACGGCCTATCGCGCTCCGCAGACCACCTACAACGGCTATTACGGACAGCCGGCGGACAACGGCTACTACGCCCGTTCGTACGATGACCGTCGCGACTACGACCGCGGCGAGTCCTATCGCGTCGTCGAGCGCCCAGCCGCGGCCACTGACGGCTGCACCCTGGCCGAAAGCCCGATCTACCTCCCCGACGGCCGCACCCAGAAGCGCTTCGTCCGCGTCTGCCCCGACGCGAACGGCAACTTCCAGGTCGTCGACTAACCCTCCCAGGGGGAGAGCCCGTCGGCGTATTCGACGGACTGAAGCCGCCCGCGCCGCCCCGCGCGGGCGGCTTCTCCTGTTTGGGCTCTAATCTCGATCACATTCGAACGCCCCGAAGCTAGGCGCTCGGCCCAGGAGAAGGGCCTGTTCGACACCGTCAGCGTGGAACAGGCCTTCTGGCGGACGATCTGAACCCGCCGCGCTAGGGGCGGTGCGCCCAGAGCAGGAACTCGTGATTGCCGTCGCCGCCGGCGATCGGGCTGTCGGTCACCTCGCGCACCGCCCAGCGCGAGGCGGTCAGGAACGCCGCGACATCGTCCAAGGCCCGGCGGCGCGCGGCCTCGTCCTTGACCAGCCCGCCCTTGCCGACGAGGTCGGGGCCGACTTCGAACTGCGGCTTTACCAGCGCGACCAGATCGGCGCCGCCGGCCGCAAGCGCCAGGGCCGCGGGCAGCGCCTTGGCCAGGCCGATGAAGCTGACATCGGTGACAATGAGATCCGGAGCCACTGGGATCAGGTTCGGGTCAAGGTTACGGGCGTCGACGCCCTCGAGCCCGACAACGCGCGGATCGCCCGCCAGCTTGGGATGCAGTTGCCCGCGTCCGACGTCGACGGCGTAGACCCTGGCCGCGCCATGCTGCAGGCAGACCTCGGTGAAGCCGCCGGTCGAGGCCCCGACGTCGAGCACGGTGCGGCCCTCGACCTGCACCGGCCAAAGGCCGAGGGCGTGGACCAGCTTCAGCGCCCCGCGGCCGACATAGGGGTGAGCGGCGACGGCTTGGACCGGGGCCGCCTCGTCGATCAGTTCGGAAGGCTTGGAAAGCAAGCGGCCGGCGACGCTGACGCCGCCGGCCTCGATCGCCGCCCGGGCCTTGGCGCGGCTGTCGAACAGGCCGCGTTCGACCAGGACGACATCCGCGCGCTTCTTGCCCAAGCCTATCTCAGGCGGGTTAGGCCTGCTCCTCAACGAACAGCTTCTTCAGCTCGTTCTTGAGAATCTTGCCGTTCGGGTTGCGAGGCAAGGTCTCGTGCCAGAAACGGACCTTCACCGGCACCTTGAACGCCGCCAGATGCTCGGCCACGTGGGCGCGGAGCTCTTCTTCCGTCGCCGAGGCGCCCGGCTTGAGGGTGACGACCGCGGCCGGCTCCTCGCCCAGGGTGCGGTGCGGGATGCCGACGATGGCGGCGTCCATCACCGCCGGGTGGTCGTAGAGAACGTTCTCGACCTCGATGCAGTAGATGTTCTCACCGCCACGGATCAGCATGTCCTTGGCGCGGTCGATGATGAAGCAGAAGCCTTCCTCGTCGACGCGCGCCAGGTCGCCGGTCCGCACCCAGCCGTCGACGAAGGTCTGGGCGGTGGCTTCCGGCTTGTTCCAGTAGTTCTTCACGACCTGCGGGCCGCGGGCCCAGAGCTCGCCGACCACGTTCGGGCCGAGCACGGTGACGCCGTCCGCCGGATCTCGGATCTCCAGATCGCTGACCGGGACGGCCGGGCCGCAGCTGTCGGGACGGTTGGCGTAGTCCTCAGCGCCGTGGGTGGTGACTGTGGCGCAGGTCTCGGTCATGCCCCAGCCGTTGCCGGGAGCCGACTTCGGGAAGGTTTCCTTGATCTTGCGAACCAGTTCCGGGGCCGAGGGCGCGCCGCCGTAGGAGACCGACTCCAGCGACGACAGGTCGTAGTTGGCGCGGGCCGGGTGCTCGATCAGCTGCCAGGCGATGGTCGGCACGCCGCCGGCCGACTGGATCTGTTCGCGCTGGATCAGCTCGAAGGCGCGGATCACGTCCCACTTGTGCATCATCACCAGCTTGGCGCCGCCGGCCAGCGACGGGTTCAGCACGGCCATGCAGCCGGTGACGTGGAAGAACGGGATCGAGATCAGCGACGAACGCTGCGGGGCGGCGGGATCGGGCTCGGGCGGCTTCTCGCCGCGGCGCAGGAAGGCGCGCGCGCCGCCGACCGCGCCGGCCATGATGTTGGAATTGACGCCGCGCTGGGTGGCCAGGGCGCCTTTCGGCTTACCCGTGGTGCCCGAGGTGTAGAAGATCGTGGCGTCGTCGTCGGGATGGATGTCGACCGGCGGCAGTGCTTGATCCGGCAAGTTGGCCCACTCGTTGGCGCCGCCCAGGACGCTTTCCAGCGTCGTGACCTGCGGATGGGCGATCTCTTCGCGCGAGCGGCTCACATAGACGCGGACCAGGTCCGGACAGTTGGGCAGGTGCTCGGTCAGCCGCTCGTAGCGCTCGGCGTCCATCAGCACGACCTTGCTGCCGGAATCGGTCAGGCCGTACTCCAGTTCAGGGCCGGTCCACCAGGCGTTCAGCGGGGTCACGATCGCGCCCAGCGACGCGCCGGCGTAGAAGGCCACCACCCATTCAGGCAGGTTGCGCATGATCACGGCGACGCGGTCGCCCTTCTGGACGCCGTCGGCCGCCAGCTGGCGGGCCAGGGCCGAGACCGCGCGATAGAAGGCTTCGTAGGTGACGCGCTCGTCTTCGTAGACCAGGAACACCTTCTCGCCGTGGGCGCGGCCCAGTTCGACGATCGAGCGCAGCGACGGCGGCAAGTTCTTCCAGGTCCGGGTGGGAACGCCGCGGATGTTCACCGTCTCGATCTCAGCCGGCGAACCAGGCGCGGTGATCAGCGCGTGGGCCTGGGCGATGGACATAGCGGGCCAGCCAGCGGGCAGCGCAGCCTCGGACATAGGCGTTCTCCTAATGCTCGCACGGGCCTTGAACGCACCCGCGTCGTCGTAGGTGAACAAGCATAACCTAGCGCTCGGTGCAAACGTGCGTTTGACGCGGCGTCACGTAATCGCACCAAAGCTGGACGAACGCCGCCTCGCCGACCATTCATCGGCGAAGCGGCATAACGGGGGTGGCTAGACCACGGCCTCGAGCAGGCTGAGCGCGTGCTCGAGCTTGGCCTTCGCGGCCTCGGACTCGGCCAGGCGCTCGCGATTCTCCTCGACCACCTCTTCCTTGGCGTTGGCGACGAACGCCGGATTGCCGAGCTTCTTCATCACGTGGGCGATGTCCGAAGCGTGGCCGGTGATCTCCTTGGCCAGGCGCGCGCGCTCGGCCGCCAGGTCGATGAACTCGGCCACCGGCAGGGCCAGGGTCGCGCCGTTGACGACGAAGGGGATGGCCCCCTGCGGCGCCTGCTCGACGAAGCTGACCTCGGCCACGCGCAGGGTCTGGGCGATGACCGCGGCGTTGGTTTGGAACACCGTGCGCTGAGCGTCGGTCGCGTCGACGACCAGCAGCGCCGGACGAGCCGAGTGCGGGACGTTCAGTTCGGCCTTCACCGAGCGGCCTTCACTGACCGCCGCGACGATCAGGCCGATCTCGGCGTCGGCGTCCGGATCGATCAGGGTGTCGGACAGCTGCGGCCAGCGGGCGGTGATCAGCATGCCCTCGCCGCGCGGCGCGCCGAGGTCGGCGGTCTGGGCCCACAGTTCCTCGGTCAGGAACGGCATGACCGGGTGCAGCAGCTTCAGGATGACGTCGAGCGCCCAGGCGGCGGTGGCCTGGGTCTCGGCCTTCAGCGCCTCGTCCGCGCCGTTCAGAAGCGGCTTGGAGAGCTCGACGTACCAGTCGCAGAAGGTGTTCCAGATGAAGCGGTAGAGGCCGTTGGCGGCGCCGTCGAAGCTGCAGCCTTCCAGCGCCTTGGTGATCGAGTGGGCGGTGCGCACCGTCTCGCCGACGATCCAGCGGTTGAGCACGCCCTTGACGTTGGCGGGATCGAAACCCTCGGCGCGGGCGCAGCCGTTGACCTGAGCGAAGCGGGCGGCGTTCCACAGCTTGGTGCCGAAGTTGCGGTAGCCCTCGATGCGCTGGCGCGAGAGCTTGATGTCGCGCGCCTGGCCCGACATCGCAGTCAGGGTGAAGCGCAGGGCGTCGGCGCCGTAGTCGTCGACCAGCTCCAGCGGGTCCATGACGTTGCCCTTGGACTTCGACATCTTCTTGCCCTCGGCGTCGCGAACCAGGGCGTTGATGAAGACGCGGTCAAAGGGCACTTCGCCCATGAAATGGATGCCCATCATCATCATCCGGGCGACCCAGAAGAAGATGATGTCGAAGCCGGTGATCAGGGTGCTGGTCGGGTAGAACCGTTCCAGGTCGCTGGTCTTTTCCGGCCAGCCCATGGTCGAGAACGGCCACAGGCCCGACGAGAACCAGGTGTCGAGGACGTCGTCGTCCTGGCGCAGCGGTTCATCGTGGCCGTAGTGCTCGCGGGCGAGCGCCTTGGCGCCCTCCTCCGTCTCGGCGACGAAGATCTTGCCGTCCGGGCCGTACCAGGCCGGAATGCGGTGCCCCCACCAGAGCTGGCGCGAGATGCACCACGGCTCGATGTTCCGCATCCACTCGAAGTAGGTCTTTTCCCAGTGGCGGGGCTCGAAGACCGTGCGGCCTTCTTCGACCGCCTTGATCGCCGGCTGGGCCAGGACCTTGGCGTCAACGTACCACTGGTCGGTCAGGTAGGGCTCGATGACCACGCCGGACCGGTCGCCGTGCGGGACGGCGTGGCGGGTCTTCTCGATCTCGCGCAGCAGGCCCAGTTCCTCGAAGGCGGCGACCACCTTCTTGCGGGCCGCGAAGCGGTCGAGGCCTTGGTACTCCGCCGGAGCGTTCTCGTTGATCTTCGCATCATCGGTGAAGATGTTGATCATCGGCAGGTTGTTGCGCTTGCCGACCTGGTAGTCGTTGAAGTCGTGCGCCGGGGTGATCTTCACCGCGCCCGAGCCCTTTTCGGGATCGGCGTATTCGTCGGCGATGATCGGCACCGGACGGTTCACGATCGGTAGACGGACGGCGCGGCCGATCAGGCCCTTGTAGCGCTCGTCGCTCGGATGCACCGCGACGGCGGTGTCGCCGAGCATGGTTTCCGGGCGCGTGGTGGCCACGACGATCTCGCCGGAGCCGTCCTCGAGCGGATAGGCGAAGTGATAGAAGGCGCCGTCGACTTCCTTCTGCTCGACCTCGATGTCCGAGATCGCGGTCTGGAAGTGCGGGTCCCAGTTCACCAGGCGCTTGTCGCGGTAGATCAGCCCTTGCTTGTGCAGGGTGACGAACACCTTGCGGACTGCGGCCGACAGCCCCTCGTCGAGGGTGAAGCGCTCACGGCTCCAGTCGCAGGACGCACCCAGGCGGCGCAGCTGGTTGGTGATGGTCCCGCCGCTTTCGGCTTTCCATTCCCAGACCTTGGCGATGAACTCGTCGCGGCCCATGTCGCGGCGGCCGATGTTGCCGGCGGCGGCCAGCTGACGCTCGACCACCATCTGGGTCGCGATGCCGGCGTGGTCGGTGCCCGGCAGCCACAGCGCGGCCTTGCCCCGCATCCGCTCGAAGCGGGTCAGCACGTCCTGCAGCGTGTTGTTCAGCGCATGGCCGATGTGCAGCGAGCCGGTGACGTTCGGCGGCGGGATGACGATCGAGAACGGCTCGGCGGCCGGGTCGGCGCTGGGCGCAAACGCGCCGGAGCCCTCCCACATGGCGTAGAGGCGCTGTTCGGCGGTCTTGGGGTCGAAATTCTTTTCAAGCATTTGGGGCGCTGCATACATTTTCGATCATCGCCGTGGAAGCGCGATGACATGGGAATCCGCTCATCCCCGCGTGAGCGGGGATCCAAGCGGACACGCAAACAATCGAAAGTGCAGACCCAGCTTGGGTCCCGGACAGGCCGGGGTGAGCGGTGCTCGTGTCGGGCCTTAGCGTACTCGGCCGCGCGCGATCCGCTCGACTTCCTGGTCGACGGTCTGCTGGACGATGCCCGGCAGGTTCTCATCGAGCCATTGCTTCAGCATCGGCCGGAGCAGTTCGCGAACCACGTCCTCCAGCGTCCGGCCTTCGGCCGGCATCTGGATCGCCGCCGACAGCTGGCCGAAGGCGGACGCCGCGGCGCTGGCCGCGACCGCGCCCACCAGCGCTTCGCCCGGTTCGATCGCCGGCAGCGGCGGAGGCGCCGGCGGCTCATAGGCCGCGACCTCCGGCTCTTCACTCACCGAGGGGGTGTAGACATCCAGATCGCCGACCGACTCGATCTTGTCGGTCAGTTCCAGCGCGCCGTCGTCCTCAACCTCGGGTTCGGGCTCGGGTTCGAACACCGGGGCGGCGGCCTGCACGGGTTCCGGTTGGGGCTCGGGCTCGGGAGCCGAGGCTTCCGCCGGCGCGTCATCTTCCGAGATGATGCGTCGGATGGAGGCCAGGATCTCCTCCATCGTCGGTTCTTGCGAGGTCTGTTCAGACATTTCAGGGCCGCCGGTGGTGCGAGAGAGAATCCGTCACGCCAAGCTTGGCGCGACGGTGTGATCCTGCAAGTTCCGCCAAAAGGCGCAAGCGCCTAATCGCCTCTCAGGCGAAACCGTGAACGAAAACTTTAACCCTATTTCGGCGCGGCGGGGGGCGGCGCAGCCGTCGGCTTCTCGACGGTCTTAGGGACAAAGGCGCCGTCGACCACGGCGATCGGCTCTTCCCACGGCACCCAGCCCCAGGTGATGCGGTTCTTGCGGAAGTTGCTGGTCGGGTCGTAGCGGGTGAGGCCGGGCTCCAGCATCGGCGCCTCCAGCTGGCCCATCTGGGCCAGGACCAGCGAGCCGGCGACGAACTCGTCGCGACGCGCGGTGACTTGCGACAGCTCGGCGTTGCGCAGTTCCTGCTCCGCGTTCAGCACGTCCAACGTGGTCCGCAGGCCGACCTGCTGCTCCTGCTTGGTACCTTCGGCCGCGATTCGGGCGGCCTTCACCTGCTGGTCGGTGGAGGCGATGTTCGCCTTGCTGGCCAGATGCTGGTTCCAGGCCTGGGTCAGGCTCTGCATGACCGAGCGGCGGGCCACCTCGACGTTGATGCGGTCGGCATTGTTGCGCTCCATCGCCGCGCGCACGCGTGACGAGACCAGCCCGCCCGTGAACAGCGGCACGCTCAGGGTCGCCCCGGCGCGGACGGCCCGCGAGGAGTCCTCGCCGGACCAGGGATCGGCCATCCCGCTATAGCCCACCGAACCGGTGAGCCCCAGGTTGGGCATGCGTTCGGCTCGGGCCGCCGACAGGCGCGCGCGGCTGCCCTGCTCTGCGTACTGGGCCTGGCGAATCTGCGGGTTGTTGATTTCGGCGGTCTCGTAGGCTTGCGCCACTTCGGCCGGCAGCATCGTCGAGATCGCCGGCTCGGCAGCCAGGTCGCCTGGGTTCTGGCCGACCACGGCGGCGTAGACCGCTCGGCTCGACGCCAGCTGCGCCTGGGCCTGAGAAAGTTGCGCCTCGGCGGCGGCCAAGCGGGCTTCCGACTGCGCGACGTCGGTGCGGGTGATTTCACCGACCTCGAATCGGGCCTTGGATTCGTCGAGCTGGCGCTGGAGGACGCCGACGTTCTCCTCGCGGATCCGCAAGCCTTCCTGGTCGCGCCGGGTGTCGGCATAGGCCTGGACGACCGACTGGATCACCGTGGCCTCGGTGCGACGCAGCTGCTCGCGCCCAGCCAGGATGTCGGCCTCGGCGGCGTTCACCGCCGCAGCGACGCGGCCGCCGGTATAGAGCGGTTGGCTCAGCTGCAGGGTAGCGCTGGCGCTGTTGTCGTCGCGGCGGCCGGTGATGAGCGTGTCGCGGATGCCGTCGCCGTTGGTGTCGACGTAGTCGCCCGCGCCGGGGGTGCGAAGGTCCGCATAGGCGATCGAGCCGGTCACCGACGCCTGCGGCCGATAGCCGGAGCGCGCCTGCACCCAGTTCTCATCAAGCGCGCGCTGCGTGGCGCGCTGGGCCTGGAGGGTCGGGTTCGATTCGTACGCGAGCGCGATAGCCTCGGCCAGGGTTTCGGCGGACGCCGGCGCGGCGATCGTGAGCGCAAGTCCTGCGCTGTAGACCGCGGCCAACAAACCTCCGCGACGACTATTGAACATGGTTATCCCCGAAACGGCGTAGTGAGACCGGGTCCTATATGACCGGCTATTCAGCGCCGGACTAGTGGGCGCGACCTTAAGCTTTTTTCACCCCAAGGTTTCGGCCATGTTTCACGTGCGCCATCTGCACGCGAGGATCGCCTCGACCTAGAACGCAAACCCCGCCTTCGGTTCGAAGCCAGGCAGAACAGGCGCCATGGCGTCAAACAGCGTGCGACGGCCCACGCCGTCATCGGCGCGGACATAGTAAACAGCTTGGCCGGTAGGTCCGTTCCGTTCGATCACCAGCAGACGACCGCCCGGGGCCAGCGCGTCGAGCCAGGTCTGGGGCGCGCGGGTGACCGCTCCCTCGACGACGATGAGATCGTAATCACCGCCGGGCAGCGCCTTGAGTTCCTCGGCGTCGAAGCGAGTCACGTCCAGGCCGATCGTCTCGAGCACCGTTGCGGCATAAGGCGCGGCGATGGCCAAAGCCCGCTCGCCCTCGACCGGCTTGGCCGCCTGCAACAGCTTGGAGACTTCACGCGGCCGCAGCAGGTAGCGGCCCGGCGCGTATTCGACGTCGACGTCGGCATAGGCCTGGAAACCCTTGTCGGCCGGGATCAGCGCCTCACGCGGGATCGCACGCATGGCGTCGTGCAGACGCACGTCGGTCACGTCGTTGGTGCGAACTTGGCTCTCGACCATGTTGAGCCGGGCGGCGACGAAATCGGCGGCCATGTATCCTCGACGGGGCAGACGCAAGATTGGAAACTTGGCGCGCTTATAGGTCCGCCGCTGACGTGAAGGCAATCGGCCCATGAGAGAGGTGAGAGAGGATTGCAGGGAGCGATCGGTTCTGTTAGCGATCCGCCCTCCCCGGCTCCGGCCGGCGGCGGCCTGATGGCGGAGTGGTGACGCAGCGGACTGCAAATCCGTGAACCCGAGTTCGATTCTCGGTCAGGCCTCCAAATTTTCCCACGAAACAACGACTTTCCACCGGCGTCGGCAGCCTGGCAGGCGTCCGATGCGCCCGCATGTTCCGCCCCGCGACGGCCCGCCCGCCTACACGCGAGAGGTGACGTATACGGAAGATCACACCCCGCAAGGGATTTCCCTAGCTTTCCTTAACAGGTCTGGCCTCTATGCTGGTCATGGGAGCCCGTTGCGCCGTCGAAGCGCCGTGGGGTTGGAAGGTGGGCTATGGGCGACAGAACCGTCAGCCAGGCACGCGGGGCGCTGACCCGCAGTCAAATAAGCGACCTTGTCGGACGTCTTGCCGTGCTGTTGCGCGACGCGCAGCCGCCGTTTCTGCAGCGCTCCGAGATCCGTGACACGCAGTCCTGGAACCTGCGCCAGGGACCGCCTGGAAACACTCCCTAGCGGCGGAAATTCGCCCGATGGTTCCCGCCCGGCCCTGCGGAAATCTGCGCAGGCTTACGCGACGGGCGCCTTGCCGCGCCCGCGGCAGCCAATAGTTTGTCCGCGAAAGCGGAGGAACGGACATGGCTGACTTCGGAAGCGACCTGGAGCTCGAAGACTTCCGCGCGCAGGCCCGCGCCTGGCTGGAGGAGAACTTCCCCGCCTCGCTGCGCGGCAAGCCCGGCATCGCCTCGGCGCTGATGGAAGGCGAAAAGCCTGAGGGCGACGTCCTGCTGTGGATGAAGCGCATCGGCGAAAAGGGCTGGGGCACCCCGACCTGGCCGACCGAGTACGGCGGCGGCGGCCTGAGCGGCCAGCAGGCCCGCGTGCTGCAGCAGGAGATGGCCAAGATCGGCGCCTTCAACCCGCTGACCTTCGGCATGGGCGTGACCATGGTCGGCCCGACCATCCTCGACTACGGAACCGAAGAGCAGAAGCGCAAGCACATCCCGCCGATTGTGCGCGGCGAGATTCGCTGGTGCGTCGGCTATTCCGAGCCGAACGCCGGGTCGGACCTGGCCTCGCTGCAGATGAAGGCGGTGGAGACCGGCGACCACTGGGTGGTCACCGGCCAGAAGACGTGGACTTCGGGCGCGCAGCATTCGCAATGGTGCGGCGCCCTGGTGCGGACCGACTCCAAGGCCAAGAAGCATGACGGCATCACCTTCATGCTGATCGACATGCAGCAGGCGGCCATCGAGACCCGGCCGATCGCGCTGATCGCCGGCGCCTCGCCGTTCTGCGAGACCTTCTTCAACGACGCCCGCGCCGAAAAGGACGCGGTGCTGGGCGAGCTGAACGTCGGCTGGACGGTCGGTAAGCGGCTGCTGCAGCACGAGCGGGCCAGCCAGACCGGCGCGGCGAACGGCCCGCGGGCCACGCCGATGCAGGACATCGCCAAGCGCTACCTTGAGCTGGACGCCGACGGCCGCATCGCCGACACCGACCTGCGGACGCGGTTGACCCGCCACCTGATGGACGCCCAGATCCACCGTCTGACCCTGGCCCGCGCGGCGGCCGAATCGAAGGGCGCATCTGGGGCGACCAACGCCGCCTCGGTGCTCAAGAACTCGGCCACCAACGTCGCCCAGACCCGCGCCGAGCTCACCGTCGAGATCATGGGCCACCAGGGCCTGGGCTGGGAGGGCGAGGCCTTCACCAAGGACGAGATCGAGACCGTGCGTAGCTGGCTCGGCGGCAAGGCGATGTCGATCTACGGCGGCTCGGCCGAGATCCAGAACAACATCATCTCCAAGCGGATCCTGGGCCTTCCCGACAACACCCAGTCGACCTGATGCCCTGGCGGGGGCGCGCGTGTTCGGCCACAACTGGTCCGAACACGGCGCCACCGGGGGAATCGGGCATGGACGCGGGCGACAAGCGAGTCGAACTGACCCTTCGGGGCTTGGCCCTGGGCTGCCTGATCACGGTCGTGTTCACCGCCGCCAACGTCTATCTCGGCCTGCGGGTCGGGCTGACCTTCGCCTCGTCGATTCCCGCGGCGGTCATCTCGATGGTGATCCTGCGAGGCCTGAAGACCTCGACCATCTGGGAGAACAACATCGTCCAGACCGTGGCCTCGGCCGCGGGGACGCTGTCGTCGATCATCTTCGTCCTGCCCGGCCTGGTGATGGTCGGCTGGTGGACCGGCTTCCCGTTCTGGACCTCATTCTGGATCTGCGTGATCGGCGGGGTCCTGGGCGTGATGTACACCATCCCCCTGCGCCGGGCGCTGGTCACCAATTCGGACCTGCCCTACCCCGAAGGCCGCGCGGCCGCCGAGGTGCTGAAGGTCGGCTCGGGTTCGCGCGATTCGTCCGGCGGGGCCGAGGCCAAGGCCGGACTGGCCGCCGTGATCGTCGGATCGCTGGGGTCGGCGGCGATCGCCGCGGCGATGGGCATGCGAGCCCTGGCCGCCGAGGTCGCCATCTGGTTCCGCCCCACTCCCACCACCGCGACTGGCCTGGCCGGCGGGCTGCAGCTGGCGCTGATCGGCGCCGGGCACCTGATGGGCGTCGCGGTCGGCATCGCCATGCTGGTGGGCACGGTCATCGCCTGGGGCGTCGCGGTGCCGATCATGACCCACCTGAACCCGGCCGCCAGCGGAACCGCAGCCGAGATCGCCCAGGCGGCCTGGGCCCCTAATGTCCGCTTCATCGGGGCCGGAGCGATCGGCGCGGCGGCGATCTGGACGCTGGCCAAGCTGGCCGGGCCGGTCTGGATCGGCCTGGCGGGCGCGATCCGCGCCTCCGGCCTGCGCGCCGCTGGCAAGGGCGCAGACCTGCCGCTGACCGAGCGCGACATGCCGATCTGGATCGTCGGAGCGGTGATCCTGGGCAGCCTGCTGCCGCTGGCCGTGCTGCTCTACAGCTTCCTAAACGCCGGCCCGTTGGAGAGCGTGATCTGGCCGCTGATCGCGGGTGGGGTGCTCTACGTCGTGGTCGCCGGGTTCCTGGTGGCGGCGGTCTGCGGCTACATGGCCGGGCTGATCGGCTCGTCCAACAGTCCGGTTTCGGGCCTCGCCATCCTCTCGGTGCTGGGGGCCTCGCTGCTGCTGGTGCTGCTGGCGGCCAACACCGTCGGCCCGACCGGCCACGCTGCGCTCGTCGCCTACGCGCTCTTCGTCACCGCGGTGCTGCTCAACGTCGCGACCATCGCCAACGACAACCTGCAAGACCTGAAGACCGGTCAGCTGGTGGGCGCGACACCCTGGAAGCAGCAGGCGGCGCTGATCGTCGGGGTGGTGGCCGGGGCCTGCGTGATTCCGCCGATCCTCGACGTCCTCAACAAGGCCTTCGGCTTCGCCGGCGCGCCGAACCTCCACACCATTTCCGACCAGCCGCTGGCCGCGCCGCAGGCGGTGCTGATCTCGACCCTGGCCAAGGGCGTCATCCAGGGCGACCTGCCGTGGATCTACATCGGCGTCGGCGTCGCGCTGGGCGTGGTGCTGGTGGTCGTCGACGAACTGCTGCGGCGGACAGGGAAGTACAGCCTGCCGCCGCTGGGCGTCGGCATCGCCATCTACCTGCCGGCCGCCGTGACCCTGCCCGTCGTCCTGGGGGCCGTGGTGGGCTGGGTCTATGACCGCTGGGTGAGCCGCAAGCCGCATGGGGCCGCGGCCCAGCGGCTGGGGGTGCTGCTGGCCTCGGGCTTCATCGTCGGCGAGAGCCTGTTCAACGTGGCCCTGGCCGGGCTGATCGTGGCGACCAACAATCCCTCGCCCATCGCCGTGGTCCCCGAGGCGTTCCCCGAACAGACCATGTGGGCAGGCGCCGGCGTCGTCGCGCTGAGCGTGCTCGGGCTCTATCTCTGGACCGAGGCGCGCGCCCGCAGGCTGCCGCCGGACGTGGGCTAGGGTTTCGGCGACAGCCGGGCGATGACGCCGGTCACATAGGCGCGCATGCCGCCGGCCATCGACACCGCCCCGTCGCTGAGCAGCCACTGCAGGCGCAGGCCGTCGAGCACCGCGGTCATGTTCGCCGCCTCGACCGCCGGGTCGAAATCGCCCGCCAGGTCGCCGGCGCGGCGCGCCTCTTCGAAGGCCTGGGCCAGCATCGCCCGGAAACGATCATAGCGGCCGACGAAGTAGGCGTTGATCTCCGATCCGCCCGACAGGTTCTCGGCCGACAACGTCACGTCGAGAGCGGTCAGGATCGGGTCGGCCTCCAGGTCGGCGCCGAACTCGGCCATCCGCTGCAGCAGGGGCAGCCCCTGGACGTCGCGGACCTTCTCCAGGGCCTCGTCCTGCTCGCGGTCGCCCTCGGCGATCACCGCGAGCAGCAGGTCGTTCTTGGTCGGGAAGTGGTAGAGCAGCCCGGCGTCGGTGATGCCGGCCTCGTGAGCGATGGCCGCCAGGCTCGCCCCCTTGAACCCCTGGCTTGAAAACAGCCGCCGCGCCGCCTCCAGCACCGCCGCGCGGCGCTCACGTCCCCGTTGCTGCCGCGTTCCGGGGACGCTGCGAGCATCGGCCTCAACTTGCATCCTGGCCATCGACGGCATCACAACGCCGCGGAGCGCTGAAGGTCCCGCAACGGACGGAAGCTGATCGGCTTGAAGCCCTGCTCGGCGACGAACGCGGCCATGCCGCGATCCATGGCCACGGCATAGTCACCGACGCGGATGTCAGGCTCCTTCTTGTCGTAGCCGCGCAGTTCGGGGCCATCCAAGACCGGGTGGAGGTTCACTTCGGCGACGCCGGGACCAAGCTTGGGCAGCACCGATCGCAGCAGGTCGTCGGTCGCTCGCCCCCACTGCGAGACGAACTCATCGTTGAAGACGACGCCCGCAGCGGCGGCCTGGTCGCGGCCGGCGAACCCGAGCCGCGCCTCCAGGCCCGGTCCAACCATGCGCAGCGGCAGCTCGAACTCGGCCGCCAGCTCGACGTAGATTTCGAAGTAGCGAGGATCGATCTGGTTGGTCCCCATGTGCGAGTCCAGGTGGGTGACGTCGACGCCCCAGGCCAGCGCCTGCTCGATCTGGGCCCGGCATTCGGCGCGGACATCATCAGGCGTGGCCCGGGCCGACACATCGGCGACATTGGCCGGCATGAAGCCGTCGGCGTCGTGCAGTGAAGCGCCGCCCGTCAGCGAACGCCAGCGATAGCCGGGATACTCCGCCGTGAGGGTCAGGTGGACCCCGAGATCGAGCCCGGCAAACATGTCGACGGCCTCGCGCGCCCAGGCGCATGGGACCATCAGCGTGCCGCTGGTGGCCAGGCCCGAGGTCATGGCCTCCAAGCAGGCCAGGTTGGCTGCATGGCTAGACCCGACGTCATCGCAGTTGAAGATCAGCAGGCGGTCGTGCGGGCCATAGCCCAGGCGTTCGACGAGGCTCATCGCGTCCCTCTCACCGGTAATTCAGGCCATGCGCGGCGAGCATCTCGTCGAGCATCGGCGCAGCGATATCGATGTCGCCGACCAGCGGGTGGGCCAGCAGCGCCTGCAGCGCCACGTCGCGGCTGCGCGTCACCGCCGCCTGCACCGTCAGACTCTCGTGCGTCTTCACGGCCTGGACGAGGCCGCGATAGGCCAGCGGAATCTCGCCCACCGGCAGGGTTCGCGCGCCCTTGGAGTCCACATGGCAGACCGTCTCCACCGCGATGTTGTCGGGCAGTCCGGCCACCGCACCGTTGTTCAGCGCGCTCATCACGATACGCGCCCCGCGGTCATTGAGGATGGCGTCGAGGGTGTCGAAGGTGACGCCGCTATAGCCCTCCCCGCCCCGTCGGATCAGCGCCGGCGGCTTGCGGTCCACGGCCGGGTCTGCGGCCTGCGCCAGCACCTCTGCCTCGATGTCCATGACCGACTGGGCGCGAGTGCGCTCGGCCGCCGCCATGGCCTCGAACTCGGCCCGGCGATGGAAGTAGAGGTCGCCGTACTTCTCGACCGGGATCGCGCCCAGCAACGGGGCGATCTTCAGCGCGGAGGCGAACAGGGCGTCGTTGGCTGTGTGGCTGGCGGCCAGGTGGACGATGGCCCGGGCGGTGACGTCTTCGTCCCCGGCGGTGATCTGGTGGATGAAGCCCAGGTGGTTGAGGCCGACGCTGGCGATCTGCACCTCGCCGAACACTGGGGCGAGGATGCGGCGCAGGCGGTGCTGCAGCAGCGGGATCGAGGAGCACAGGCCGAGCAGCTTGGCGTCGGTGTGGTTCAGCACCGCCTCGGTCACGATACCGCTGGGGTTGGTGTAGTTGAGGATGAAGGCGTTCGGCGCCACGTCGGCGATCGTGCGGGCGATCTCGATCATCACCGGAATGGTCCGCAGCGCCTTGAACATGCCGCCGGGGCCGGTCGTCTCCTGGCCGATCACCCCGTAGCGAAGGGGGATCGTCTCATCGAGCTGGCGGGCGGCCATGCCCCCGACCCGGATCTGGGTGACGACGAAGTCGGCCCCGGCGGCCGCCTTGGCGAGATCGGAACTCTCGCGGACGGCGATCTTGGCCCCCTTGGCGGCGATCATCCGGCGGGTCAGGCCGGCCATGACCGCCAGCCGCTGCGGATCGCTATCGGTCAGGCTGATCTCGGCGAGCGTCAGCCCCTGGCGGTCCAGCACCCCTTCGACGATCTCGGGCGTGTAGCTGCCGCCGGCGCCGACGATGCAAAGGACGATGGGACGCATCAGGCGGCCTCCAGTTCGGCGAGCTTGGCGAAGAACGCCTGGGGGTCGAGCCCGGCGCGGAAGGCGGCGAACACCGCCGCGCCGAGTTCCGGCGGCAAGGCCACCGGGGTCAGGCGCGCATCGGGCAGCTGGCGGGTCAGCATCTCGCCAAGCCGCAGCTGGAAGGCGGTCCCGCCCTGGGTGATGACGCCGCCGGCGAACGCCGCCTCGAACGGGGCGCCGATCCGCTCGCCCATCACCCGCATGGTCAGCACGTAGTCGTCGGCGGCGCGGGCGACCAACTCGGCGGCGGCGAGGTCGCCGGCCTGCCAGGCGGCGAAGACCACGGGGGCGACCGCCATCCGCCGCTCGCGCGCGGCCTCGTCGCGAAACGCCCATTCGGCGAAGCGTTCAGCCGGCACCGCGCAATGGGCCAGCACCCGCTCCTTCAGCTCGGTCGGTTCGGCGCGGCCGTCGATCATCCGGGCGGTCTGGGCGAAGGCGGCGCGGCGGACATCGAAGACCTCGGCGACGTCGAGGCTGTCATAGATCGCCTCGCTGCCGGGCGCAGCGCGATAGGCGGTGGTGACGCCGCTGCCGTGCTGAAACAAGGCGACCGCCTGCGCCCGCGATACGCCCCACAGCGCCACGAGCCCGTCGTTGACCAGCTCCAGCCGGCCCTCGAGGCCGAAACGCGCGGCGATCAGACGATGCTGCTCAGCCTGTTCGTCGGCATAGTCGACCCCGCTGAGCCCCATGGCCACCCGCTCGACATCGCCCAAAGCCACCTTCGCCTGTTCGCACAGCCGGGCCAGCACCCGGCCGACGACCTTGTAGAAGCGCAGGTCGGGCAGCCCGACGATCGCGGCGCCGATGTCGCGCACCCGCGCCCGGACACGGCCCGTCTCATCGCAGAGCACCGCCGCCGTTTTGGCCCCGCCGCTGTCGAGTCCGATGAGAAGACGCCCGCTCACTTCGCCATTTTCCTGGTGACCGCTCAGTATTTCCTAGCGAGCACTAGGAATCTTCGCAACGGGCAAAGCGACGCCCTGGCGCCGCGCAGGACCTGGCGTCGGATTCCCGGGCCGAGCGGGTCCGTAGAAGCCCTTAAGGAGCACTCACGAATGTTCCGGCGGGGTTGAAAGCGTCACCGTGAGCTCATCACAGGAGCCCACCCATGCCGTTCGACACTCTCTATCTGGCCTTGGTCGTCGTCTCGTTCTCGGCCTTCGCGCTCACCCTTGGCGGCGTCGCGATCTGGAGCGCGGGGGGCAAGAAGCGCTGAGCTTCAGCCTCTCTCCGCCAGCATCGCCATGCGGACCAGCTCGGACAGGCTGGCCGCCTTCATCTTGGTCATGACATTGGCGCGATAGATCTCGACGGTGCGCGGGCTGATCCCCAGATCGAAGGCGATCACCTTGTTGGCGTGGCCCGCCACCAGCCCCCCCAGGACCTCGCGCTCGCGACCTGACAGCGTGTCCATGCGGGCAGTGATTTCCGCCGCCTCAGCTGCACCCTGACGGTCCTTCTCGCCGTCGCGCAGCGCCGCATTGATCGCCGCCAGCAGCACCTCGTCGTCGAACGGCTTTTCAATGAAGTCGGCGACGCCGGCCTTCATGGCCTCGACCGCCAGCGGCACGTCCGCGTGGCCCGTGATCATCACGATCGGCAGGCGGAAGCCCTGCCCCTTCAACCGCCGCACCAGCTCGATGCCCGTCATCTCGGGCATCCGGACGTCGGTGACGACGCAGCCGCTCGTGACCTCCGGCAGGGCTTCCAGAAACGCCACGGCCGAGTCGTAGGTGCGCGACGTCAGGTTCGCGGCCTCCAGCAGAAAGGCCAGGGAATCGCGAACCGCAGGATCGTCGTCGATCACATGCACCAGTTCGTCAGCCATCGAGTTCCTCGTCCGCAACGCTACGCAGCGTGAAATGGAAGGTGGCCCCGCCGCCGGGCGTGGTCTCCACCCAGATTCGGCCCCCGTGCGCCTCGACGATCGTACGCGAGATCGAGAGCCCGACCCCCATGCCATGCCGCTTGGTGGTGATGAAAGGCTGGAAGAGCTGCTCGGCCACTTCCGGGCTGATGCCGGGCCCGGTGTCGGACACGGTCACCTGCGCCAGGTGGTCGGGGGCCGGCCGGGTGATGATCTGCAGCTCGCGCCGCGGCGACTCCTCCATGGCGTCGATGGCGTTGCGGATCAGGTTGAGGATCACCTGCTGGACCTGAACCTTGTCGGCCAGCACGTGCTTGACCGCCGGGTCGAGATCGAAGGCCACCCGCACGCCGTGCTCCTTGGCGCCGACCAGGGCCAGGGCGCCGGCCTCCTCGATCAGCTTGGGCAGGCTCTCCACACGACGTTCGGTCTCGCCGCGGGCCACGAAGTCACGCAGGCGACGGATGATCTGGCCGGCGCGCAGGGTCTGCTCGCCCGCCTTGTCGAGCGCCTCGCTGAGCCGCTCGCGCGGGATCGGGTCGTTGGCCAGCAGCCGCACCGAGCCGCGCAGATAGTTGGCGATCGCCGACAGCGGCTGGTTCAGCTCGTGCGCCAGGGCCGAGGCCATTTCGCCAAGCGCGGTGAGCCGGGAGATGTGCACCAGCTCGGACTGCAGTTCCTTGAGCCGCGCTTCGGTGCGCTCGCGCTCAGTCAGATCGCGCACGAAGCCGGTGAAGAAACGGCCGTCGGCGGTGCGCATTTCACCGACCGACAGCTCCATCGGGAAGGTCGAACCGTCCTTGCGCAGGCCGACGACGACGCGGCCCAGACCGATGATCCGGCGCTCGTGGGTCTCGTAGTAGCGCTCAAGATAGCCGTCGTGCGCCTCCTTATGAGGCGGGGGCATCAGCAGGCTGACATTGCGCCCGAGCGCCTCGGCCGCCGTCCAGCCGAACATGTGCTCCGCCGCGCTGGAGAACGACTGCACGATCCCCTGCTCGTTGATGAGGATCATGGCGTCCGGCACGGTGTCGAGGATGGAGCTGAGGTGCGCTTCGCGCGCGGCCAGGTCGCGGTTGACGGCGGCGGCCTCGCGCCGCGAGCGCTGGAAGGATTCGCCGCCGACGACGATGGCTGCGGCGACACCGGCGAAGACCACCGCGCTGACGATATCGGCGTCGCTGATCGGCCCATGCCGTTGGGCCAGGAACAGGCCGCACCAGACGCCGAGCATCGCCGCCAACGCGCCCGGCGCCAAGCCCGAATGGGCCGAGGCCAGCACCACGGCCGGCACGAACACCAGGAAGGCGACGCGGTCGCCGACGATCGGGGCCAGCAACACATGGGCGGCGACGCCGGCCAGGGTGGCCAGGATCGCCACCGCCGCGCCGATCCAGACGTTGGACGAGCCGTTCTGCAGGGCGTGGCCTTCCTTGAACCTGTTGCGCCGCCTGTCCGATACCGCACCGGCGCGCGCGGCGAAGCTAGGGGATACCCCTTAAGAGGAAGACACGGATTCTGTCCAAGCCCATGCACGCGTACCTGTTCGCCATCATCGGAGCAGGAGCCCGAACATGACCGCCCCCCTCGTCGACACCAGCGTCCATCACAAGCCGCAGGGCGTTTCAGACAGCGTCGCCTTCGGCTTCGTGAAGTTGCTGCGGTTCTGCGCGGACACCTTCTTCGCCAAGCGCTACGGCCACCGCGCGGTGGTGCTGGAGACCGTCGCGGCGGTGCCCGGCATGGTCGGTGCGACCCTGACCCACCTGAAGTGCCTGCGCCGCATGTGCGACGACAAGGGCTGGATCAAGACCCTGATGGACGAGGCCGAAAACGAACGCATGCACCTGATGACCTTTATCGAGGTCAGCAAGCCGACGCTGTTCGAACGCTTCGTCGTCGTGGCCGTGCAGTGGGTGTTCTACCTGTTCTTCTTCGGCCTCTATCTCGTCTCCGCCAAGACCGCCCACCGCGTGGTCGGCTACTTCGAGGAAGAGGCGGTGATCAGCTACACGCACTACCTCGCCGAGATCGACGAGGGCCGCAGCCCGAACGTGGCCGCGCCCGAGATCGCCAAGCGCTACTGGGGACTGCCCGACACCGCGACCCTGCGCGACGTGGTCCTGGTGGTGCGGGCCGACGAAGCCCATCACCGCGACGTCAACCACGGCTTCGCCAACGAAATGGTCGGCCTGCCGCAAACCCCGGTCGCGCCCTGCCCGCCGCACGCTCAGCTCGAGCCGACCTGGAAGGCCGCGGCCTAACCATGGGAACCGCCGTGCGCCCTGCCCCGCTGCTTTTGGTGGATGACGATCCGGCCGTGCGCACGGCGTTGAAATTCGCCCTGGAGATCGACGGCTACGAGGTCGAGACCTTCGCCGACGCCGAGAGCCTCGCGGCCCGCCCGCGGCTCCCGGCGGACGGCTGCCTGGTGGTTGATCTGCAGCTGCCGGGGATGGACGGGCTGGAACTGGTCGAGGTGCTGCGCCGCCGGGCTGTGCGGCTGCCGGCTCTGCTGATCACCACCCACCCGACGGCCCAGGTGCGCAGCCGCGCCCGCGCCGCCGGCGTCGACATCGTCGAAAAGCCGCTGCTGGCCGAAACCCTGGGCGAGGCGATCAACCGTGCGCTGACCGCCCCGCCGCCGCCCTAGAGGACCGTGCGGACCCTGAAGAGTTCGGGGAAGAACGACCCTTCCAGCGCCTTGGCCAGATATGCCGCGCCGGCGCTGCCCCCGGTGCCGCCCTTGAAGCCGATGATCCGCTCGACGGTCTTCAGGTGCGCAAAGCGCCACTGCTGGAAGCGGAACTCCAGGTCGACAAGTTTCTCGGCCAACTCATAGAGATCCCAGTATTTATCCGGATCGCGGTAGACCGCGATCCAGGCCGCCTCCACCGCCGGATCGGCGCGATGCGGCTCGCGCCAGTCGCGGTTCAGCACCGCGGCCGGGATGTCGAATCCGCGCCGGGCCAGCAAGGCGATCGCCTCGTCATAGAGGCTGGGCTCGGCCAGGGCCGCGGCCAGCGAGGCGTGAACCTCGGTCCCCTCGTGGACGAGCAGCATGCTGGCGTCCTTGGCCCCCATCACAAACTCCAGCATCCGATACTGAAACGACTGGAAGCCCGAGCTCTGGCCCAGGTGCGGGCGCAGGGCGTGGTAGTCGCTGGGGGTCATGGTGCCGAGCACGTCCCAGGACTGGATCAGCTGGCCCTGGATGCGGCTGACCCGGGCGATCATCTTGAAGGCAGGGCCCAGGTCGTCGGCGCGGATGTGCGCGCGCGCGCCCTGCAGTTCGTGCAGCGACAGCTTCAACCACAGCTCGGACGCCTGGTGGATGATGATGAACAGCAGCTCGTCGTGCTCGTCCGAGCGCGGCTTCTGCGAGGCCAGCAGGGTGTCGAGACCGAGATAGTCGCCGTAGCTCATCGCCGGCGGGGTGTGCAGCTTCTCGCTCATGTGACGGCCGAGACCTCGTGATAGCGGGCCTGCCGCCACTCGCCGCGGGCCATGATGTCGGAAAGGATGTCGACGGCGTCCCAGACGTCGACGTAGCGGACATAGAGCGGCGTGAAGCCGAAGCGCAGGACGTCGGGCGCACGGAAGTCGCCGACGACGCCGCGGGCGATCAGCGCCTGCATGATCGCATAGCCGCTCTCATGGGTCAGGGCGACCTGGCTGCCGCGGGAGGCCGCGTCGCGCGAACATCCCAGCCCAAAGCCTTCGCAGCGTTCGAGAACCAGGTCGAGGAAGAGGTCGCCCAGGGCCATCGACTTGGCGCGGACCTGGCCCATGTCGACGCCGTCGAACGCGTCCAGGGAGGCTTCCAGCGCCGTGAGGCCCAGCACCGCGGGGGTGCCGCAAAGGCCGCGCAGCACGCCGGGCGCCGGGGCGTACTCGTCGCCGAACGCGAACGGCGCGGCATGGCCCATCCAGCCGGTCAGCGGCGTCTGAAAATTCGCCTGCAAGTGCTTGGCGATAAACAGGAATGCCGGAGCGCCCGGCCCGCCGTTCAGGTACTTGTAGCCGCAGCCGACGGCGAGGTCAGCGCCGCAGCCGTTGAGGTCCACCGCCAAGGCGCCGGCCGAATGGCTGAGGTCCCAGAGAGCCAGCGCGCCGACCGAATGGGCGCGGGCCGTCAGGGCGGCCATGTCGTGGATGGCGCCGGTCTTGTAGTGGACGTGTGTCAGCAGCAGCAGGGCGACGTCCTCGTCCAACGCCGCGGCGAGTTTGGCGCGCTCGACCACCCGCAACTCGACGTCGCCCAGCAGGTCGCGCAGACCCTGGAGGATGTAGAGGTCGGTCGGGAAATTGCCCGGCTCGGTGACGATCACCTTGCGGCCGGGCCGCGCCTTCAGCGCCCCGGCGGCCAGCTTGAAGAGGTTTACCGAGGTCGAGTCGGCGGCGATCACCTCGCCCGCGCCCGCCCCAATCAACTGGGCGATCCGGTCGCCGACGCGGGACGGCAGATTGATCCAGTCGGCGGTGTTCCAGCTCTTGATGAGGTCGCGGCCCCATTCGTCCTGCACCGCCGCCTCCAGGCGGGGTCGAACGTTGCGGGGAAGCGCGCCCAGCGAATTGCCGTCGAGGTAGATGACCCCGGCGGGCAGGTCGAACAACTCGCGCCGCGCCGCGAGCGGATCGCGGGCGTCGAGGTCCAGACAGTCATTGCGGCTCAACATGACGCCGCTCTATCCGTGAACCGCGCCCTCCGCTAGGGCAGGAATTCGCCGGTCAGCCCGGCTCCGGCGCATAGCTTGGCTGGTCGATGGCGATCTGTTCGGTGATGTTTGCCCGCAGCGCCGCGAGCAGCCCCGGCGTGGCCGCATCCATCTCGCCAGCGCGCAGCCGTGCGCAGAGATCGGCATTGAGTTCGCTCAGGGTCCCGCCCCGGCCCAGCACCGCCGACAGCCGCTCGACGGCCGCAGCTTCGGCCGCTGCCCCCTGTTGAAGCTCGCGCTTCACTACGCCGAGCGCATTGGCCGCGACGCGGGCCAGGAAGGCGTCGCGCGGGGCGAGCTGGGGCCGCACGCTGTCGATCCAGCGGGCGACGGCCTCGACCAGTTCCTCGGCTTTCGGATGCTCGATCACAGCCCGTTCTCCAACAGGGTCACCAGGTCGATTTCGGTCTCGGAGACACGCCGGCCGATCATCGGCCGCTCGACGGAGCTTTCCGCGCCCGAGGCGTAGCTGGCGTACATCATCAGGCACATGACGCCCCATTTCAGCGAGCCCAGCGCCTGCCAGTAGAGCACCCGCGAGAGCGGGATCTCCTGGCCGCCAGCGGCGACGTAGCCGGCCAGCAGGTCCTCGTAGTGACCAAAGCCGCCGACCGGCAGGTCGGCGCGGCCGAAGCGCCAGGAATTGACGCAGATCCAGCCCAGGTCCTCGGCCGGATCACCGCAGTGCGACAGCTCCCAGTCGAGCACCGCGCTGACCCCGCGTTCGGAATCGATCATCAGATTGCCGTTCCGGAAGTCGCCATGCAGCAGCACCGGCGCAACGGGCGGCGGGGCGATCTTCTTCAGGTGCTGGAAGGCCAGTTCAAGGATCGGCCGCTCGGCGCCGGACTTGCGATAGACCTCTTCGTAGCGGGCCAGTTCCTCGAGGGCGTCGACGGTCTTGAGGCCCGGAGGCGGCGGCGCGGCGTGGATCTGGGCGAGGATCTCGCCGCATTGGCGGGCGAGCTTCGGCCTGACGGCCTCGAAACGGGGGTCGGAGACGATCTTGCGGCCGAGGGTCTCCCCAGCGACGCGGCGGGTGATGTGGGCTTCGCCCAGGCCGTCGGCGGGCCGCGCCAGATGCACCAGTTGCGCCACCGGCGCGCCGGCCGCGTGCGCCGCGGTGATCAGCGCCGCCTCGGTGGCCAGCGAGACCGAACGGCCCTCCTCCGGCGCCATCGGCGCGGTGCGGCGGCGCAGGACCAGCTCGTCGCGCGCGTCGCGGCCGACCAGCACGAAGGCCCAGGTTTCCATGCTGGCGCCGCCGGAGAGGCGTTGCAGGCCCTCGACGCTCGCCCCCTCGCCGGCCAGTTCCGGCGCCAGCCGTTGCAGCCCTTCCAGCACCTGATCCGACATCCGCCGCGCAGCCTCCCTTGGCTTTTGCGCGATCAGGGCGGGGTTTTGCGCGACTGTAAACGGCTCTCGCCGCGTCAACCGCCGCGGAAAGTCCAGTTCACCCCGCCGGCGGCGGTCAGGTTCAGGGCGCCGCCGGAGAGCCGGTAGCCGTAGCTTTCACTGGCCGGGGCCATCGGTCCGCGGGAGGCCTTGGTCGGATCGCAGCTGTCGCGCGAGCTCTGATTTCCGCCGGTCACGTCGAACACCAGGCGGTCGCCTTCGAGCCGGACACGACCGTTTTTCTCCTCCCGGATCAGAAGCTTGCAGTCGGAGCCTTGCGCGGAAGCCGGCCGGCTCTTGTCGATGGTCCAGGTGAAAGCGCCGTCCGGCCGGATGACCAGCGACATGGCGCGCTGCGTGCGCATCGGCACGAACTCGCTCTGCAGGGTCGTGGTCGTCGAATTGCCGCCATAGCCGCTCGTCCCCAACACCATGCCCGTCGCCGACATGCTGGGCGAAATCTTGAGCTTGGGCACGAGGGTGAGCTCCTGCCCGTCGGACTTCTGGGACCAGGCGCCGGACGGGACGCCGGCGGCGGCCGGCGCGGCGAGCGAGAGCGACGCCAGCGCACCGAGCAGAAGAAGACGCATGCGGACCTCCGAGAAGAGTGGAACTCCGCCCGCCTATCGGCGCAGCTGCGGCCTTACGAGGCGCATGCGACGGACTGCGTTGAGCGGTCGACCGATCGACAAATCCCCCTGACCCGGCGGAAGCGCAGACCTGGGTTAGGCTGCTTCGCAAAACAGGGAGAGATGCGATGGACTTCAGCCTGCCGCCCGAACTGGTCGCCTATCTGGACGAGCTCGACGCCTTCATCGAGGCCAAGATCAAGCCGCTGGAAAACCAGGACGACAACATCCGCTACTTCGACCATCGCCGCGAATACGAGCGCACCGATTGGGACGCCGGCGGCCTGCCGAAGAAGGAATGGGAAGAACTGCTGGGCAAGGCCCGCAAGCTGGCCGACGAGGCCGGCCACCTGCGCTATGCCTGGCCCAAGGAGATGGGCGGCAAGGCCGGCAGCAACCTCGACATGGCGGTGATCCGCGAGCACCTGGCCGCCAAGGGGCTGGGCCTGCACAACGACCTGCAGAACGAGCACTCGATCGTCGGCAACAACCCTTTCATCCTGATGTTCAAGGAGTTCGCGACGAACGCGCAGTACGAGCGCGACGGCGACAAGCTGCTGAACGGCGGTATGCGGACGGGCTTTGGGCTCACCGAACCCAACCACGGCTCGGACGCCACCTTCATGGAGACCACCGCCGTCCGCCAGGACAAGGATGGCCAGCCCGGCTGGCTGATCCGGGGCGAAAAAATGTGGACGACGGGCATGCACGTGGCCACGCACGTCATGGTCTTCGCCCGCACGTCCGGCAAGGACGGGGACGCCACCGGCATCACCTGCTTCATCGTGCCGGCCGACGCGCCGGGCGTGAAGGTCGAGGAGTACCTCTGGACCTTCAACATGCCGACCGACCACCCGCGGGTCAGCTTCACCGACGTCTGGGTGCCCGAGGACAGCTACTGGGGCCAGGTGGATCGCGGCCTGGGGCTGGGCCAGTCGTTCGTGCACCAGAACCGGATCCGGCAGGCGGCTTCGTCGCTGGGCGCGGCGGTCTACTGCATCGAAGAGAGCGTCAAGTACGCCCGCGCCCGCAAGCCGTTCGGCAAGGCGCTGGCCGAAAACCAGGCCATCCAGTGGCCGCTGGTCGAACTGGCCACCCAGGCCGAGATGCTGCGCCTGCTGATCCGCAAGACCGCCTGGGACATGGATCGCATGCCGCACAAGGAGATCGAGAAGCAGATCTCCGACAAGGTCTCGATGTGCAACTACTGGGCTAACCGCCTGGTCTGCGAGGCCGCCGACCGGGCCATGCAGGTGCACGGCGGCATCGGCTATTCGCGCCACAAGCCGTTCGAGCACATCTATCGCCACCACCGCCGCTATCGGATCACCGAGGGCGCCGAGGAGATCCAGATGCGCAAGGTCGCCGCCTTCCTGTTCGGCTATCTCGGCCCGAAGCGGGCGCAGTTCAAGGAAGCGGCCGAGTAGCTCAGGCCTTGAGCTTGGCGAACATCGCCTTGTGGTCCGCCAGGATCCGCGAGGTGAGTTCGCCGTCCGGCTCGGTCGACCAGTTCCCCTTATCGAACGAGCCGCCAAGGATGATCCCGTCGCGTCGCGGGAACATGTAGGCGCGGCCCGACATCAGATTGTAGGTCACCTCCGGCTGGGGCAGCAGCACCACGAGCTGGCCGCGAGCGGGCATGATCTCCTTGTCGCCGAACAGTTGCCCTGCCCCCAGACCTGTACAGTTGAATACCACCGGCTCGCTCAGCGCCTGGACGTCGGCGGCGGTCTTCAAGTCGCGCACGACGATCTTGCCGCCAGCGGTCAGCACGTCCTCAATCATCGCCTGCAGGTAGATCGGGGGCTCGACCATCATGCTGTCCCAGTACTGCAGGGTCGATTTGCCGAACGGATGCTCGCCCGGCGCCGCGGTCCTGAGTTCCGGCGCCATCCCCGACATGCGGGCGAATAGCTCGCCCGCGCCGAAGCGGTCTTCGTCGACCACGTAGTTGCGGGTCCAGTGGACGCCGTATTCCGGGCCGGAGAGCTGCTGGTAGTGGTGGTAGGACAGCTTCGCAGCCTGAACGAGCTGGTCCATGAACTGCGGCGTCGCCACCTTCGAGTCGTAGACGGAGGCCGGCCACCACTGGCCGCCGGCGATGTTGGAGGTGGTCTCCGGCGGCAGGGCCTTGGCGTAGATCGTCACCCGCCCGCCGCGTCGCTGGATCAGCCGCGCCGTCGCCAGCCCCACCGCCCCGCAGCCGAGCACCGCATAATCGCGCTCGGGTCCGGCGAAGCCGAGATTGACCGCCATGTGCGAGGTCCCCCAGGACAGGGTGATGCCTCCGCCGCCGTGGCCGTAGTTGTGGACCAGGGTCTTGCCGCCGAACGGCTCCGCGCGGACCACGAAGCCGCCGGGCCGAAACGGACGCAGGCCGGCGATCACCCGGATCACCCGATCCTCCGACACATGCACCGGCGCCAGGCGAAGCGGTCCCGACGGCTGCAGCGGATCGGAGAAGCCCATGGGCGCCGTGGTCGCGCAGCCGGCCAAGGCGCCGGCCCCCAGCATCAGTCCGAAGTTTCGCCGTGTGGGCATGCGCCGCTCCCCTGGATGCAGGCAAGCTGCACCGGACGGCCTCAGCCTCCAACCGCTAGGTGGAGGTCCGCAACGGGCGATTGCAAGGCGCCTCAGGCGTAGGCATGCGCGCCATAGAGACGGTCGAACAGCGCCGGCAGGCTGTCGGGCAGCCCCAGCAGCGGCCCGGAGGACAGCAGCAGCACGACCTCGTCGCCGCGCAGGTGCGACAGCGCCTGCACGGCCGCCTGGGCGTCGGCGACGCCCTCGATGGCGATGCCGGTCGCCTGGGCGCGGGCCAGGATCTCTTCGAAAGTCGACTGGTGATGGCTGCCGGCGCCATGCACCGGCGGCGGGCAGATCAGCACCCGCGATGCGCCGTCGAACACGGTGTCGTACCACGGCAGGGCGTCGCGGCTGCGCCAGCTGAAGGTGTGCGGCTCGAACACCACGACCAACGGCCGGTCCGGATAGTGCAGCCGCATCGCGTCGATGGCCGAATGCGCCTTCTCGTACGAGCTGCCGAAGCCCTCGATCACCGGGATGCGCGAGGTCGTGGTCAGGCGGTCCAGGCGGCGGCGGATGCCCGCGAAGCTCGCCACGCCAGCGGTCAGCGCCGCCTCCGACACCAGGCCGCGCTCCAGCAGGTAGGCCGCGACGCCAACCACGTTCTCGACGTTGTGGGCGCCCAGCAGCTGGGTGGTCAGGGCGATCGTCCGCCCGCCGGGGCCAATGAGATCGAACGAGGTGGTCTCGCCGAACGCGACATTGGCGGCGTACCAGCCGTCGCAGGGTTTGGTGTCGTACCAGACGACGCGCGCGGCGGTCTCGCCGGCCACGGCCCGTGTCGCCGGGTGCTCGCGCATCACCGCCAGGCCGTCTGCCGGCAGCTTGCGCAGCAGGATGCGGAACGGCGCCTCGTACTCCTCAAAGGTCGGAAAGACGTTGACGTGGTCATGGACCAGCGAGGTCAGCAGCAGATGGTTCGCATGGTAGAGTTCGAACTTGGAGCGCGGGTCGGTCGACGAGACGATGTACTCGTCGCCTTCCAACACCACCTCGCCCACTCCCCACTGGCCGGTCGCCGGCAGCGACGGCGAAATGGCGCCGACCATCCAGCCCGGGTTGGTCCCGGACTGCCGCAGCACGTGGGCCATCAGGGCGGTGCAGGTGGACTTGCCAAACGACCCGGCCACCACGGTGACGGCGCGATCGCGCGTGGCCTCGCCCAGCATTTCGGCGAAGGTGGTGACTCGCACGCCGCGCGCACGGGCCGCGATCACCTCGGGATTGCTCTCGGCGCCAAGCTTGGCGCTGGTTCCCAGCACCAGCACGTCGAGGCCGTCCGGCAAGTTGGCCGCATCGAATCGCCGATGAAACGGAAAGCCCAGCCCCTCGACATAGGTCGACATGGGCGGAAAGACGTCTTCGTCCGATCCGGAGATCTCGTGGCCGGCGTCACGCATCATCAAGGCCACCGCGCTCATGCCCGCGCCAGCTATGCCGGTGAAATGGATACGCATTTCCGCCCTACGTCTTACGATTTCGCCCCTGGTAGCGGCGAGAACACAGCCCGTCGAGAGGTCTCGGCGTCGCGTCTGCCCATTGGCGGCCATGAGCGTTAATCGCCACTTAACCATCGGAGCGGGACCATGCCGGGGTCTTCCTTGAAGACACCCCACCATCACCGAACTTCGTTTCAAGCCCGGCTCCGGCCGGGCTCTTTTTTTGCTCTGTGGACAAAGTCGATTTGAGCGCTTGCACACCCGGCTCGTGCTGGGTATATCGCCGCCTCCAACGTGATCCCCGATAGCTCAGTTGGTAGAGCAGTCGGCTGTTAACCGACTTGTCGCAGGTTCGAGTCCTGCTCGGGGAGCCACTTGGACTACCGCTCTGAGCAGCGGTCCTCCCAAAAATCTTATCACCGGGCCGCCCAGCGCCTACTGAGCCCCCCCGCCCTGAGCAAACGGCGCACGCCCGCGTTGCCTGCGGCTCGTCGGGCGCTAAGCTGCGCATGAAACTGGAGTTGGGCGATGAAGCGACGCGTATTCCTGGGCGCCATGGCCGCGGCGGCGGCCCTTCCGGCGGCGGCGCAGACGCCGCCCGCGCCGGTTCGGGTGGCTCTGGAAACTGCCGACGGCCCCATCGTGCTGGAGCTCTATCCGGACAAGGCGCCCATCACCGCCAACAACTTCCTGCGCTATGTCGACGAGAAGCGCTTCGACGGGGCCACCTTCTATCGCGCGTCCAAGGTGCCCAACGCGCCGGAGTACGGGTTGGTCCAGGGCGGCGTGCAGAACGACCCCAAGCGCGTCCTGACGCCGATCGCGCACGAGCCGACGACCAAGACCGGCCTGTCGCACGTGGACGGGGCGATCTCGATGGGCCGAACCAATCCGGGGACGGCGACCTCGGACTTCTTCATCTGCGTCGGCGACATGACCTATATGGACGCCGACCCCAAGCAGCCGGGCGACAACCTGGGCTTCGCCACCTTCGGCAAGGTGGTCGAGGGCATGGACACCGTGAAGAAGATCCTGGCCGCGCCCACCTCGCCCACCGCCGGCGAAGGCGTGATGAAGGGCGAGATGCTGGCCAAGCCGGTCAAGATCATCACCGCCCGCCGCATGACCACGCCCTAAGCGCCCAAGCCTAAATCGAGACGATCCAGTCTCCGGTCAGATCGGCAAGCGACCGCCCGACCAGGATGACCTGCCCGCCGCCGTCCAGGGTGATGAAGACGTCGCCGCCGCCGCTTGTAACCGCATAGGCGGCGCCCCCGCCGATCGCGACGCGATCACCTTCAGCGCGATTGAAGTCCAGAACGCGATCGATTCCAGCGCCCGCGAACGAGTGGAAAGTGTCGGCCCCAGCCCCGCCGCGGATTGTGTCGTCGCCGCGGTCGCCGGAGAGGAAGTCCGCGCCGGACCCGCCGACCAGAGTGTCGTCGTCCTGACCGCCCAGCATCGTGTCTGCGCCATCGCCGCCTTCCAGCAGATCGCGCCCCATGTTCCCGTAGACGAGATCGTTCCCGGCCTGGCCGTAGAGCAGATCGTCATGCTGGCCGCCGAGCACCCAGTCGTCGCCCTGGCCTCCGAACAGGGTGTCGGCGCCCTTGTTGCCGTGCATGTCGTCAAAGCCGTCGCCGCCCATGAGGCTGTCGTCGCCGTCTTCACCCCGGAGGAAGTCGCTCCCCGCGCCGCCGAGGATCGTGTCGTTCCCCTCGCCGGCCAGAATTCGGTCGCCGCCCGCGTTTCCCGCCAAGGTGTTGGCCGCCGCATTGCCGATCAAGGTGTCGGCTCCGCCCCCGGCGGCGATGTCCTCGATCGTCGTGCTGTAGGCGATGCCGAGATTGTCGCGCCCGGTGTAGAGAATGCCGTGCGTCTCCGAGTTGTCGTAGGCTCTGGCGATGTCGTCGGCGAAGTCGGGCAATTTCGCCGTCCACAAGGCCTGCTGGGCCTCACGCGTGTAGATGGCGATGCTGCTGTAGGCGCCTGGGGTCAGGTCTATGTAAGACGGCCGACTATGCGCCGACAGATCGATGCGATCCGCCCCGCCCGCATCGTAAATTGACGTCAGGAACGGAGTGTTTTCGTCCCAACTATAGATGTCGGCGCCGGCCGCCGTGGTCGGGTTAACCCCGTAGAGCGACTGTAGCGCCAGGATGTCGAACACCATCGGCTGCGCGACGACGAGGCGCTCCCCCCGTGTCATCATGCCGTCGCCGTAGCGGTAGAAGCTTAGAGTCTCGACGTCCTCTGCGGTGGTGTAGGACATCACCGAATAGCGGGTGGAATCGAACGCCGCCGGAAGCGCCATTGCGTGGTCGAACGGGTGATTCAGCCCCAGCGCATGCCCCAACTCGTGAAGCACGACCGGCAAGACCGTCTCGCCCTTTTCAAAGTTCCAGCCCACCCCCAGCGTGCTCTTCGCCATGCCGTCGTCGAGCCAAATGTCGCCAGCGCCCGGATCGGCTCCGCCGCCGATCGCTGGCGGGGGCGATGCGTAGCCTCCCCACGGATGTGCATCGACGAAGGCGATGCGGATGTCGCCCTGCTGCGCCGCGTCGACAGTTTCCCTGATCGGCGTCGCGATCAGGCGCTCGTAGCTCGCCACGAAGACGCGGACGGCGCTGGCCTGATCTTCGGTCAGAAAGCCGAAGCCGGCCCGCCGAGGTTCATTGCCCCAGTACTCCTTCCATTCGCTCCCCAGGTCCGGATAGGCCTCCCAGGTGCTTGCGGGCCCGGGAACGCTGAAGGTGATGACCGGGCCGGTCCACTTCATGTTCGGGAACAGCATCCCATCGAGGATTTGCTGGGCGGTCAGACTAGCCATGCGTCCATTCACAACAACGGCGAGCATTCAAAGCTCACCGCCATCATTAGTAGCGCCCGACTGCGAGCTCAACCCGGCGCGCCGGCGCGACTCCCGCCTAGGCCCGCATCGCGCGCTCAAGGGCCTCGTAGACCCGTCCATCGGCGCACTGGGCGACGTTGAAGCGCATGTAGCCGCGCGCCGACTGCGAGAGACTGAAGGCGTCGCCGGGCGCCAGCACCACCCCGTCCGACAGAGCGCGCTGCGCGAGCCGGGCTGCGTCCACGCCTTCGGGCAAGGCCATCCAGAGAAACATCCCTGCCTGCGGCTCGATCCAGGGCTCGAGCCCCATGGTCCGCAGGCGCCGCAAGGTTTCTCCCCTCGCCCGGGCCAGTCGTTCGCGCAGGCTGGCCAAGTAGCGGCGATAGCCGCCGTCGGTGAGGATCGCCAGGGTCAGTTCGGCCGCCAGCTGCCCGCCGCCGAACGACGTGGCGACCTTCAGGTCCACCAGTCCTTCGATCCAGTCAGCGCGGGCGGCGATGAAGCCGCAGCGCGCTGCGGCCGACAGGGTCTTGGAGAAACTGCCGATGTGGACGACGCGGTCGAGGCCGTCGAAGGCCGCCAGGCGCGGAGCAGGCTCGATCTCCAGGTCCGCATAGATGTCGTCCTCGACAATGGTCACGCCATGGCGTTCGGCCAACTTCAACAGACGGTGGGCCACGACCGGAGTCAGGATGGCGCCGGTCGGGTTCTGCGGCCCCGAATTGGTGATGTAGAGCCGCGGCCGGTGCTCGATCAGCGCCAGCTCGAACGCCTCGAGATCGGGCCCCGACGCAGTCCACGGCGCGCCGACCACCTGCACCCGGTGCGCGCGCAGCATAGCGTGGAAGTTGAAGTAGCAGGGATCGTCGACCATCACCGTGTCGCCCGGCTCGAGCAGGAAGCGGCACACCAGATCGATGGCCTGGGTTCCCGACTCGGCCAGCATGATCTGGCCGGGCGGCGCCTCGACGCCGTGCTCGGCCAGACGCCGAGAGAGATGCTGGCGTAAAGCCGGCAGCCCCAGCGGCGGCCCGTAGTCGGTCAGGTTGGCGCGCTCGGACCGCGCCAGGCTGCGCAAGGCGCGGCGCACGGCGTCCTGCGGCATCCAGTCAGTGGGCAACCAGCCGCAACCGGGCTTCAGCGCGTCAGGCCACGTCTCCAGCGACTGTCGCGACACCCACAGCGGGTCGATGGACCGATCGAGCCTAGGTCCCAGCTCGGCCAGCGCCAGGGGCGGCGTGCGGCCGGCGACATAGAAGCCCGAGCCGCGCCGGGCCTGGATGACGCCCTCTGCCGCCAAGCGGTCGTAGGCCTCCACCACCGTCGACTTGGAGACGCCCATGGCGACGGCGAAGGCGCGGATCGACGGCGCCTTCGCCCCCGGCTGGAGGGCGCGGCCGGCGATGCGCTGACGGATGGCGGCCATGACCTGATCGACGCGCGTGCCGCCGCTTTCGAACGTCATCTGTATTGCAATCCTGATCAGTACAGTTTGGCGCAATTGTACCTGACCGTTCCTGGCTGGGCGAGCGCCGCGCGGCGCATACCGACGAAGAACGGAGATGCGGACATGGATGCGAAGACGCGCGGCTGGCTGGACGGCTTTCTCGGGGTGGCGATCTTTTCGGGATCGCTGCCCGCCACGCGCATCGCCGTGGCCGAACTCTCGCCGACCTTTCTGACCGCGGCACGGGCGAGCATCGCCGGCCTGCTGGCGATCGCCCTGCTGGCCGCCTTCCGCGCGCCGAGGCCGGAGCGACGCGACCTCGCCCCTTTGGCGATGATGGGCCTAGGGGTGGTGCTGGGCTTCCCGATGCTGACCGCCCTGGCGCTCCAACACGTCACGGCCGCCCACTCGATCGTGTTCGTCGGCTTGCTCCCAATAACCACCGCGGTCTTCGCGGTGCTGCTGGGCGGCGAGCGGCCCAAGCGCTCGTTCTGGATCTTCGCCCTGATCGGGGCGGCGCTGGTCGCGGGCTTCGCCTTCAGCCAAGGCGGCGCGGGCTCCGTGCAGGGCGACCTGCTGATGGTCGCCGCCATTGTCGTCTGCGGCCTGGGCTACGCCGAGGGCGGCCGCGTCTCGCGCCGCCTGGGCGGCTGGCAGGCGGTCTGCTGGTCGCTGATCCTATGCCTGCCGCTGATGGCGCCGGCGGCGCTGCTGGCGCGCCCGGCGGAGCTCGCAGCGATCAGCGCGCAGGCCTGGACGGGCCTGGCCTATGTCTCGCTGTTCAGCATGCTGATCGGATGCGTGTTCTGGTACCGCGGCCTGGCCGCGGGCGGCGTGGCGGCGGTCGGGCAGTTGCAGCTGCTGCAGCCCTTCATGGGGCTGGCCCTGGCGGCGGGCCTACTGGGCGAGCCCGTGGGCTGGTCGATGGCGGCGGTGACCGTCGCGGTGGTGCTGTGCGTGGCGGGGGCCAGGCGCTTCGCCTGATCCCCCGCCTCGCGAGAGACTTAGTCCTTAGCGCGTTCCTGATAGGTCCAGTCTTCGGTCAGGATCACCACGCGCGTGCCGGCGGTGATGTACGGCGGCACCATGACGCGCTCGCCATTGGTCAGGATCGCCGGCTTGTACGACGACGAAGCGGTCTGGCCCTTCACCGACGGCTCGGTCTCGGCGATCTCGAAGGTCACCAGACGCGGCAGTTCCATGGCGATCGGCACGCCTTCGTGGACCGAGAGCACGACGGTCATGCCGTCGGTCAGCCACGGCGCGTTGTCGCCGACGGTATCTTCGGAAACCACGACCTGGTCGTAGGTTTCGGGCTGCATGAAGTGGTAGCCCTCACCGTCCTGGTAGAGGAAGTTGTAGTTGCGGTCGTCGACGAAGGCGCGTTCGACCTGCTCGGTCGTGCGCCAGCGCTCGGACACCTTCACCCCGTCGGAGATGCGGCGCATGTTGAGCTGGGTGACCGGGGTTCCCTTGCCGGGATGGATGTTTTCGGCGGTCAGGACGACATAGAGCTTGCCGTCCATATCGACGACGGCGCCTTTCCTGAGCGAGCTGGCAGCGACCTTCACGTAGTTCGTCCTCGAGCCTATTGGGAGGCCGGGCATCGGCCTCGCGCGATTCCGCCGAGCGGCGGTCTTGGCGCGCACCTATACGATGAAGGCGAAATTCGCCAGTCATGATCGAATTGGCCGCATAGAGGACGCCGTGCCGATGACTTCACAATCGCCATGGTGGCGGGCCGACATCCACCAGGACCGCCGGCCGTTCCTGCTGGCGCGAGGCGCGATCACCCGCGCCGTGCGCCGCTGGTTCGAGGATCGCAGCTTCATTGAGGTCGAGGGCGCGGCGTTGCAGGTCTCGCCCGGCAACGAGGCGCATCTGCACGCCTTCGGCACTGAAATCATTGGCAATGCCGGCGAGCGTCGACCGCTCTACCTGCACACCTCGCCCGAGTTCGCGTGCAAGAAGCTGCTGGCCGCCGGCGAGACGCGGATCTTCGATTTCGCGCGGGTCTGGCGCAATCGCGAGCGCGGGCCGCTGCATCACCCGGAGTTCACCCTGCTCGAGTGGTACCGGACGGGCGAGCCCTATGAACAACTCATGGTCGACTGCGCGGACCTGCTGCGGCTCGCGGCGGAGACGATTGGGGCCAAAACCCTCTCCTATCGGCAGGTTTCCAGCGATCCCTTCCAGGAACCTGAACGGTTGAGCCTGCAGGAGGCCTTCCAGCGCCATGCCGGGATCGACCTGCTGGCCACGGTCGCGGCGGACGGCGAGACCGACCGCGACGGACTGGCTTACGCGGCAAGGGCTTGCGGCGTCCGCATCGCCGACGATGACGTCTGGCAGGATATCTATTCGAAGGTGCTGGTTGAGAAGGTCGAGCCCAACCTGGGCATGGGCCGGCCGACCGTTCTTTGCGAGTACCCGATCAGCGAGGCGGCCCTGGCCCGCCCCAAGGCGTCCGACCCGCGGGTGGCCGAACGCTTCGAGCTCTATGCCTGTGGGGTGGAGCTCGCCAATGCGTTCGGCGAGCTGACCGATCCGGTCGAGCAGCGCCGTCGGTTCCAGGCCGAAATGGACGAGAAGGCCCGCGTCTACGGCGAGCGCTACCCGATCGACGAGGACTTTCTCGCCGCCCTGCCCCACATGCCGAGCGCCTGCGGCTCGGCGCTGGGGTTCGACCGCCTGGTGATGCTGGCGACCGGCGCGAGCCGCATCGAGCAGGTGGTCTGGACCCCGGTGGCCGACGTCGCGCGCTAGGCCGCATTTGCCCCCTCGCCCTGCATGGGCCATATGCGCGCAGGATGAGCACGCTTCGCAAACCTGGCGACCTGGTCGCCGCCGGGCTGGCGCCGCTGGAGCGGTTGCCCGAGCTTGAGCGCGTGGCTGCCCGCTACGCGCTGGCGATCACCCCGGACATGGCCGAGCTCATCGATCCCGACGACGCCGCCGATCCCATCGCCCGCCAGCTGATGCCCAGCGAGGCCGAGCTGGAGATGCGCGCCGAAGAGAACCCCGATCCGGTCGGCGACTTCGCCTTCAGCCCGGTCGAGGGGATCGTCCACCGCTATCCCGACCGTGTTCTGCTGAAGCCGACCCATACCTGCGCGGTCTACTGCCGGTTCTGCTTCCGGCGCGAGATGGTCGGGCCCGAGGGGCTGTCGAACCTGACTCCAGCGCAGCTGGGCGCCGCCTTCGCCTACATCGCCGGACGGCCGGAGATCTGGGAAGTCATCGTCACCGGCGGCGACCCGTTCGTGCTGTCACCGCGGCGGCTGGCCGACATCTCCGCCCGCCTGGCGGCCACCGAGCATGTGAAGGTGGTCCGCTACCACACCCGCGTACCGGTCGTGGACCCCGGCGCCGTGAGCGACGAACTGGTCGCGGCGATCCAGTGCGAGGGCAAGGCCGTCTATGTCGCCCTGCACGCCAATCATCCGCGCGAGCTGACCCCTGCGGCCCGCGCCGCCTGCGCCCGCATCATCGACGCCGGCCTGCCGATGCTGAGCCAGACCGTTCTGCTGAAGGGCGTGAACGACGATCCCGAGACCCTGGGCGCGCTGATGCGCGGCTTCGTCGAGAACCGGATCAAGCCGTACTACCTGCACCAGGGCGACCTGGCGCCGGGCACCGCGCATCTGCGGACCAGCATCGAAGAAGGCCGGGCGCTGATGCGCGCCATGCGCGGCCGCTTCTCGGGGCTTTGCCAGCCGACCTACGTGCTCGACATCCCGGACGGCCACGGCAAGGTTCCGGTCGGCCCCGACTATGTCGGCGAGACCACCATCGAAGACCCGAACGGGGTGATCCACGCCTATCCGCCGAAGGCGCCGTCATTACCTGACGCGTAATCGCGCAGCCGCATGGCGTGCGGCATCCCTGTGTCCATCAGACCAGGGAGAGACACATGGACAGGCGCAACCTTCTCACCACCGGAGCCCTCGGCGGGGCCGTTCTGGCCGCCGGCGCGCCGGCCCACGCCGCCCAGCCCGCCGTCCGCACCCATGTCGCCGCCCGCGACGGCGCGAGCCTCTTCATCCGCGACTGGGGCGCGGGCGAGCCCATAGTGTTCCTGGCCGGCTGGGCCCTGACCTCGGAGATGTGGGGCTACCAGATGGCGCCGCTGAGCGCCGCCGGCTTCCGCTGCATCGCCTATGACCGCCGCGGGCACGGCCGCTCGCAGGATCCCGGCCGCGGCTACGACTACGACACCCTGGCCGACGACCTGGCCAGCGTGCTGGACGCCCTGGACCTGCGCGGCGTGACCCTGGTCGCCCACTCGATGGCCGGCGGCGAGGCCGTCCGCTACCTGACCCGCCATGGCTCAGCAGGCCGGGTGAAGAAGGTGCTGTTCCTGGCCCCCGCCCTGCCCTGCATCGAGCAGAAGGCGGACAACCCCATGGGCGTGCCGGCCGAACTGCTGGATCTGAACCTCAAGGCGATCATGGCCGACTTCCCCGGCTGGCTGAGCGCCAACGAAGCGCCGTTCGTGGTCCCCGCGACCTCTCAGGCCATGCGCGACGGGATCAAGGCGATGATGTTGCAGGCCTCGATGCAGGCGGTGATCGACTGCAACCGGGCCATGACCAGCGCCGACTTCCGCCGCGAGATGGCTCAGATCGACCTGCCCTGCTTGGTGATCCACGGCGACATGGACGCCTCGGCGCCGTTGGAGATTACCGGCAAGCCGGCGGCGGCTCTGCTGAAGAACGGCGCTCTGAAGGTCTATGCCGGCGCCCCGCATGGCCTGTTCGTCACCCACGTCGCCCCGTTGAACGCCGACATCGAGGCGTTCGCACGCGGCTAGCGGCCCGATTGAGCAAACGCCGGTCTTCGACTAGCGTCCTCGCGTCCGAGGCTGGACGGGGGACGCACGTGGCTTCGAAACGCTCGATCCTGACGGCGATCATCCTGGGCGGGGTGGTCGCGGCCACCCTCGACATCGGTGCGGCCATGCTGATCAGCGGCGCCAGCCTGACGACCATCCTGCACTTCATCGCCAGCGGCCTGATTGGCAAGGCGGCGTTCGACGGCGGCGCGGCCACGGCGGCGCTCGGCGCCGTGCTGCAGGAACTGATGGGCCTGATCATCGCCGCGGTCTTCGTATTGGCGACGCTCGCCGCGCCGGCGCTGCGCCGCGCCTGGATCGCCGCGGGCCTAGCCTACGGCGTCGTGATCTACGGGGTCATGAACTACGTGGTGATGCCGCTGTCGGCCGTCGGCCGCTACCCGACGTTCAGCGTCGAGGGCTTGGTCAAGAACGGGCTGGCGATGCTGGCCTTCGGCCTGATCATCGCCGGGTTCGCGCGGCGGAGCCTGCCAGCGACAGACTGAAAATCGCTCGAATTCCAACGCCGTCCAACGGGAGCCTATCAGGCCAGACCGCCAGTCCTGGGGCCGCGCCCTAGCCAACGATGCTCCGCGCCACCGCTTCGGCGACCTTGATGCCGTCGATGGAGGCCGAGAGGATCCCGCCAGCGTAGCCTGCGCCTTCGCCGGCCGGATAGAGACCGGCGGTGTTGAGGCTCTGGAAGTCCTTGCCGCGGGTGATGCGAACCGGCGAGGAGGTACGGGTCTCGACCCCCGTGAGGACGGCGTCGGCGGCGTCGAATCCGGGAATCTGGCGGGCGAAGGCCGGCAGGGCCTCGCGGATCGCCTCGATGGCGTAGTCCGGCAGGCAGGACGAAAGGTCGGTGGGCGTCACGCCGGGGCGGTACGAAGGGACGATCTCGCCGAGGCTGGTCGAAGGCTTGCCGGCAAGGAAGTCGCCGACCCGCTGGCCAGGCGCGGCGTAGGTCTCGCCGCCCGCGACGAAGGCCTGGGCCTCCCAGTGACGCTGCAGGGCGATGCCAGCGAGCGGGTGTCCGGGATAGTCACGCTCCGGCTCGATGCCGACGACGATGCCGGCGTTGGCGTTCCGCTCGTTGCGGGAATACTGGCTCATGCCGTTGGTGACGACCCGCCCCGGCTCGGAGGCGGCGGCGACCACCGTGCCGCCCGGGCACATGCAGAAACTGTAGACCGTGCGGCCGTTGGAACAGTGGTGCGAGAGGCTGTAGGCGGCCGCGCCCAGGTCCTTGTGCCCGGCGTTGGTCCCGAAGCGGGCGCGGTCGATCCAGGACTGCGGGTGCTCGATCCGGAAGCCCAGGGAGAACGGCTTGGCCTCGATGTGGACGCCGCGGTCGTAGAGCGTGTGGAAGGTGTCGCGGGCGCTGTGACCGAGGGCCAGGACCACGTGGTCGGCCTCGATGTAGCCGCCGTCCTGCAAGTGGAGGCCGCGGATCCGGCGCTGGCCGCCGTCATCGACGATGTCGAAGTCCTCGACCTTGTGCTGGAAGCGGTACTCGCCGCCAAGGCTCTCCACCTTTTCGCGCATGGCCTCGACCATGGTCACCAGCCGGAAGGTGCCGACGTGGGGGTGAGCCTCGGTGAGGATCTCGGGCGGCGCGCCGGCGTCGACGAACTCAGTCAGCACCTTGCGGCTGAGGAAGCGCGGATCCTTGACCTGGCTGTAGAGCTTGCCGTCGGAGAAGGTGCCGGCGCCGCCCTCCCCGAACTGGACGTTGGATTCCGGGTGCAGCTTGCTGCGCCGCCAGAGGTCCCAGGTGTCCTTGGTACGCTCGCGCACGACCTTGCCGCGATCGAGGATGATCGGCTTGAAGCCCATCTCGGCCAGGATCAAACCGGCGAAGAGGCCGCACGGGCCGGCGCCGATGACCACCGGCCGCTTGGCCAGATCGGCCGGGGCCTGGGCGACCTGGCGATAGGCCATGTCCGGGGTCGGCTGGACGTTGCGGTCGCCGGCATGGCGGGCGAGCACGGCGGCCTCGTCAGTCACGACGACGTCGACGGTGTAGACCATCAGGATCGCCGACTTGCGCCGCGCGTCGTTGGCGCGGCGGAAGACCTCGAACGAGACGAGTTCGGCCTCCGGGCCCGCCAGCTTGGCCAGCACCGCGGCGCGCAGGTCCTCTTCCGGATGGCCGAGGGGCAGCTTGAGTTCGGTCAGTCGCAACATCGGCGGGCTTGTAGCGGGTCTGGGGACGGAAAACAGCCGAGTTCCTCCCCTCTTGGGGGAGGTGGATCGAGGCGGAGCATCGAGACGGAGGGGGACCACTCTCGAAAAACGAGAGGCAAGGTCCCCCTCAGTCAGCCATTCGGCTGACAGCTCCCCCAGTGGGGGAGCAATTGAGGTCAGTCCGCCACCGGCACCGTGTAGTTCAGCGCCAGCCGGCCGCCGTCGGGATAGATGGTCTGGCCGGTGATGTAGGAGCTGTCGTCGCTGGCCAGGAACACCGCCACCTTGCCGACCTCGTCGGCCTCGCCGAAGCGGCCCAGCGGCGTGCGCTGCAGCACCCTGCGGCGAGCGTCGTCGTCCTCCAGCACGCCCTTCAAGATGTCGGTGACGATCGTGCCCGGACCGATGGCGTTCACCCGCACGCCATGCGGCGCAAGGCCCAGGGCCATGGCCTTGGTCAGCTGCGCCAGGCCGCCCTTGGAGGTCACGTAGGCCAACTGGCCGGGGATGGCGAGCACGGCGTTGATCGAGGACATGTTGATGATCGAGCCCTTGATCTTGGCGTCGACCATGTGCCGCGCGACCGTCTGGCCGACGACGAACGGGGCGCGCAGGTTCACCGTCATCACCCGGTCGAAGTCGGCCAGGTCGGCGTCCAGGATATCGCCCGGGACCAACATGCCGGCGTTGTTGACCAGCACGTCGATCCGTCCCAGCAGAGCGGCGGCGCGGATCACCGCCTTGCGCGCCGCCTCGGCGTCGGCGAGGTCGCAGGCCAGAGCATGGACCTTGCGGCCGCTGGCCTCGGCCAACGCCTCGGCGGCGGCGATCACCCGCGCCTCGTCGAGGTCGAGGAGGACGAGATCGCAGCCCTCGGCGGCAAAGGCGCGCGCGCAGCCCAGGCCGATGCCGCCGGCCGCGCCGGTGATGAGCGCCGAGCGCCCGGAGAGGCGGCCGCTCACCACGCCCCCGTGTTCGGCATCGAGGCCCAGGGCTCGGCCGGCTCTTTGCGCGGACCGGCCTGCAGCAGTTCGATCGAGATGCCGTCGGGCGAGCGCACGAAGGCCATGTGGCCGTCGCGCGGCGGACGATTGATGGTCACCCCGCCATCGGCCAGGCGCTGGCACGTCGCGTAGATGTCGTCGACCGCGTAGGCCAGGTGCCCGAAGTTGCGGCCGCCCTGATAGTCCTCCGGATCCCAGTTGTAGGTCAGCTCGACCATCGGGGCCTTGGCGGCCAAGGCCGCTTCGCGGTCGCCCGGGGCGCAGAGGAAGACCAGGGTGAATCGCCCGCCCGGGTTCTCTGCGCGGGAAACTTCGACCAAGCCGAGCTTGGCGCAGTAAAAGTCGAGCGAAGCATCGAGGTCTGCGACCCTGACCATGGTGTGCAGGTATTTCACGGCGGCGTACTTTCCTTGCAGGCGACGGATATTTGAGCGTCCGCGGCGTTAAAGAGCAAGCAAGGCCATGCTGCAATCATGCGGCGCCGGGGGCACATTATCCGTCCTTTAGGTTGTCTGTCCGCGATTTCATTTGCAGTCGCAGAACAGCGGCATCAGAAGACGCTAAAACCTGATTTCTGCGGTCCGGGCATACGACTGCGATTCAGATGCGGTCGCGACTTCGTTGCTGCCCGGGGGGAAACGACTGAATGCGAGTAAAATCACAGTACCTGTTTGTGATCGCGGTGGTGGTGGTGCTGGTGCTGGCCTTCAGCATCGGGACGATCGTGAGCCGTGCGGGCAAGGGCAAGGCCGAGGCCAAGACCACCGGCGCCGGCGCCCTGCCGACCGTGCAGGCGGTCCTCACCCCTGAAGCGACACACGAATACGCCGTGGCGATCCGCGGCCGCACCGAGGCGGCGCGCAGCGTCGTGGTTCGTTCGGAGACCGCCGGCGTCGTCGCCGCCACCCCCGCCGTCGAAGGCTCGTTCGTGCGCAAGGGCACGGTGCTCTGCCGGCTGAACGTCGACGCCCGCCAAGCGACGCTGGACCAGGCGCGCGCCAACATGCGCTCGCGCCAGCTGCAGCAGAAGGCTTCGGCCGACCTCGCCGCCAAGGGCTATCGCTCGCAAACCCAGGTCCTGCAGGACCAGGCCAACCTGGACGCCGCCTCGGCGACGGTCCGCCAGGCCGAGCTGGGCGTCGAGCAGATGAGCATCCGCGCGCCGTTCGACGGCGTGTTCGACAAGCGCGACGCCGAGGTCGGCGCCTATCTGGCGCCGGGTCAGCCCTGCGGCACGATGATCGAGCTCAATCCGCTGCTGATCGTCGGCGACCTGCCCGAGACCGAGACCTCCAAGGTCAAGATCGGGTCGAGCGCCAGCGCTCAGCTCACCTCCGGCGAGACCCTGACCGGCAAGGTGCGCTACGCCGCCCGCGAGGCCGACGCCCAGACCCGCACCTATCGCATCGAGATCACCACCGCGAACCCGCAGATGACCCGCTCGGGCCTGTCGGCGGCGGTGCGGATCAACAGCGGCTCGGGCCCGGCCCACCTGGTGCCGCTGTCGACGCTGGTGCTGGACGCGAGCGGACGCCAGGGCGTTCGCTACGTGCTGGCTGACGACAAGGTCGCGTTCGCGCCGGTCAAGGTGTTGGAGGAGACCCCGCAAGGCATCTGGGTGACCGGCCTGAAGGGCCCGGTCCGTGTGATCACCGTCGGCCAGTCGTACGTGGCCGAGGGGCAGAAGGTTCGAGTGGCCGCGGCGCGCTAGGCGCGCCCCTGCTCATCAGGAGACGAGGCTATGATCGGACCTCTGATCGACGGCGCGATCAAACGGCGCAAGGTGGTGCTGGCCGTTACGCTGATCGCCAGCCTGTTCGGGTTCTTTGCGTATCTGTCGATGCCGCGGGAATCCAACCCGAACATCGACTTCCCGTTCATCACCGTGGTGGTGCCCTATCCCGGCGTCAGTCCCGAGGACGCCGAGCGCCTGCTCGTGCGGCCGCTGGAGACCGAGCTGCAGACGATCGAGGGCGTCAAGGAGATGAACGCGGTCGCCCGCCAGAGCATGGCGATCGTGAACCTGGAGTTCGAAGCCGACTTCAACAAGGACAAGGCCCTGGGCGAGGTCCGCGCCAAGGTCGACCTGGCCCGCGGCAAGTTCCCGCCCGACGCCGAGGAGCCGATCATCGAGGAGGCCAACGCCTCTGGCGAGCCGATCATCGGCATCGTGCTGTCCGGCGCGGCCCCCGAACGCACGCTGTTCCAGATCTCGCGCAGCCTGCAGGACCGGCTGGAGAGCACCCCCGGCGTGCTCGAGGTCTATCTGAACGGCGGCCGTGAGGAGCTGCTGGAAGTCACCATCGACCCCGTGCGCATGGAGGCGGCCAACGTCTCCCCCGGCGAGCTGGCGCAGGTGATCGGCCGCAACAACCAGCTGGTTCCGGCCGGCAACCTGGAATCCGGGGCCGGCAAGTTCGCGGTCAAGGTGCCCGGCGTGGTCAACCAGCCGGCCGACATCCTGGCGCTGCCGATCAAGAAGAACGGCGACCGGCTGATCACGGTCGGCGACATCGGCGACGTGCGGCGGACCTTCAAGGAAGCCAACTACATCACCCGCTTCAACGGCCAGCCGGCCTTCTCGGTGGACGTCGCCAAGCGCTCGGGGGCCAACGTCCTCGACACCGTCAAGGAGGTCCGCAAGGTCGTCGCCGAGGAGCAGAAGCGTTGGCCCGAGACGGTCAAGGTCTCCTACATCTTCGACGAAAGCGACTTCATCGGCCGCACCCTGGTGGTGCTGGAGAGCGGGCTGCTGATCGCCACCATCCTGGTCATGCTGATCATTGTGGCGACGCTCGGCATCCGCCAGGGGCTGATGGTGGGCGCGGCGATCCCGGCCTGCTTCATGCTGGCCTTCCTGATGCTCAACGCCACCGGCGTGACCCTGAACCAGATGGTCATGTTCGGGCTGGTGCTGGCGGTCGGCATCCTGGTCGACGGCGGCATCGTGGTGGTCGAGTACGCCGACCGGAAGATGGCCGAGGGCATGTCGAAGGAAGAGGCCTTCGCCGCGGCCGGCAAGCGGATGTTCTGGCCGGTGCTCAACGGCACCCTGACGACGCTCTGCGCCTTCCTGCCGTTCCTGTTCTGGAACTCGATCCCCGGCAAGTTCATGAGCTTCCTGCCCATGACGCTGTTCTACGTGCTGGGCGCGTCGATCTTCATCGCGTTGATCTTCACCCCGGCCCTGGGCTCGATCTTCGGGCGCAAGGCGGCGGTCGACGAGGCGCATCTGGCCGAGATCGAGAAGTCAGAACGCGGCGACCCGCGCGAGATGACCGGCTTCATGGGCTGGTACGCGCGCACGATCGACGTCCTGGGCCGGCACCCGACCACGACCATGTTCACCACCCTGGCGGTGATCATCGTGGTGGTGATCGCCTTCCGGGCCGAGAACAAGCCGACCGAGTTCTTCCTGCAGCAGGACCCCGAATACGTCTCGGTCTACGTCAAAGCGCGGGGCAACCTGTCGCCGCAGGCCCAGGACCAGATCGTGCGCCAGGTCGAGAACCGGCTGATCGGGCAGAAGGGCGTCAATTCGATCTTCGTGCGCTCGGGCACGGCCAGCCCCGGCGGCGGGCCGAACTCGATCCCCAACGACACCATCGGCCGTATCAGCCTGGACTTCGTCGACTACGAAGATCGGCTGGCGCTCGGCTTGGTCGGCAAGGATATCGCCAACGAGGTCCGCAAGCGTGTCGCCAATATCCCCGGCGTCGAGGTCGAGGTGCGCGAACCGCAGGGCGGACCGCCCACCGGCAAGGACGTGCAGGTCGAACTGCGCAGCCAGGACCCGGCGGCGCTCAACAAGGCGGCCGACATCGTCAAGGCCAAGCTGGCCGCCGACCGGCAGTTGCACGAGCTGGAGGACAACCGCACCTCGCCCGGCATCGAGTGGAACATGACCGTCGACCGCGAGGCGGCGGGCCGCTACGGCGTCGACGTGCTGACCGTCGGCCAGGCGATCCAGTTCGTCACCGGCGGCGTGCTGGTCGGACGCTTCCGCCCCGACGACGCCGACGATGAGTTGGACATCCGTGTCCGCTTCCCGCCTGAAAGCCGCAACGTGGCGGCGTTCGACACTCTGAAGATCCCGACCCAGTTCGGCCCGGTGCCGGCCAGCTACTTCATCAAGCTGGCCCCCGCCCAGCAGGTGACCACGATCCAGCGCCGCGACGGCCAGCGCCTGGCGGTCATCCAGGCCAACACCGTCGAAGGCGTGGCGGCGAGCCACAAGATCTCGGAGCTGCGGCCCTGGCTGGAAAAGGCCAACATCGATCCGAACGTGCGCTGGAAGTTCACCGGCGCCGACGAGGAAGGCCAGGAGGCGGCGAAGTTCTTCGTCACCGCCATGGCGGTGTCGCTGTTCCTGATGGGCGTGATCCTGCTCTGGCAGTTCAACTCGTTCTACGGCGTGGTGGTGACGCTGTCGGCGGTGGCGCTGTCGACGGTCGGCGTGCTGCTGGGCGTGGTGGTCAACATCCACCACACGTTCGACTACATCTCGGTGATCATGCTGGGGACCGGGGTCGTGGCCCTGGCCGGGGTGGTCGTCGGGCACAACATCGTGCTGGTCGACACCTACTACCAGCTGCGCCGGGCCGGCTTCCCGGCCGACGAGGCGGCTGTGCGCGCCGCCACCCAGCGGTTCCGGCCGGTGATGCTGACCACGCTGGTGACGGTCGTCGGGCTGCTGCCGCTGATGTTCCAGCTGCACCCGAACTTCCACGGCATGCACATGGAGTACAAGGCGCCTGGGTCGGAGTGGTGGGTGCAGTTGTCTGGCGCGGTGGTCTGGGGGCTGTCGTTCGCCACCCTGCTGACGCTGATCCTGACGCCGGTGATGCTGGCTGCGCCGAAGGTCTATGGCCGGCGGTTCGGCTGGCTGGGCCAACGGCTCGGCCTGCGCCGCCGCAAGCCCCGTCCCGACGCCTTCGCCGGCGCCGCCGAGGGCGAGATCCCGAAGGCCGCCGAGTAGCGGGTCAGACTTCGCGCGCCAGCCGGCGGCGGTTGGCGCGCACCCGGCGGCGGTAGAGCGCCATCGCCTTGGTCGGGCCGGCATGCGGCGAACCGCTCATGGCCCCGAGCGCGAGCTCGGTCTGGGCGGCCATGGCGGCGGACACCTTCTCGGCCACCATGCGCTGAGCCTCGGCCGCGGCCCCTGCCCCGCCCCCGGCCAGCTTCATCATGCGCAGCGCCACCACCTGGCTCGACTCGGCCCCGAGCCAGAAGGCGTCCATCGACAGCTTCAGCCAGGGATTGGGATTGAACATCGGCGTGGCCTTGCGAAACCTGAGGGCCGGACCCTAGACCCAGTGGAGGCGCCGCGTCACGCCTCGCGGGTCTGACGACGCCAAAGAGCCGCATACTCGCCGCCCTTCTCGAGCAGTTCGGCATGGCGGCCGCGCTCGACGATGCGGCCGCGGCGCAGGACCAGGATCAGGTCGGCGTCGACGATGGTCGACAAGCGGTGCGCGATGACCAAGGTCGTGCGGCCGGCGCGGACCTTGCGCAGCGTCTCCTGGATCGCCGCTTCGGTCGGCCCGTCGAGGGCGCTGGTCGCCTCGTCCAGGATCAGCAGCCGCGGATCGGCCAGCAGGGCGCGAGCGATGCCGACGCGCTGGCGCTCGCCGCCCGAAAGCTTCAGACCGCGCTCGCCGACCAGGGTCGACAGCCCGTTCGGCAGGCTGTCGATGAAGCCGCCCAGCTCGGCGGCGTCAGCCGCGGCGCGGATCTCGGCCAGGCTGGCGCCGGGCCGCGCGAAGGCGATGTTGGCGGCCATGGTGTCGTTGAACAGCGCCACGTCCTGGGGCACCAGGGCGATCGCCTGACGCAGCGAGCTCTGCTGGACCTTTCGCAGGTCCACGCCGTCGAGGGTGATGCTTCCGCTCTGCGGATCGATCAGGCGCAGGGCCAGGCGGATGGCCGTGGTCTTGCCGGCCCCCGACGGACCGACCAGCGCCACCGTCGCGCCGGGCGGGGCGTGGAAGCTGACGTCGATCAGGCCGGTGGAGCGGGCGTCGTGGCGGAACTCCACGTCTTCGAACACGATCTCGGCCCCGCGGCCGCTGGCAGGCGGCAGCGGCCGGGCGTCGGGCGCATCGACGATATCCGGCTTCACGGCGCGCAGCTGGACCATCTGCTCCATGTCGATGAAGGCCTGGCGGATCTCGCGGTAGTTGAAGCCCAGCATGTTGAGCGGCCCGTAGATGCCGATCAGCAGCAGGATCGCCATGGTCACATCGCCGATCCGCATGCGGCCGTTGATGACCTCGTAGCCGGCCATCACCGTCATCAGCGCCAAGCCCAGGTTCAGCACCACCGCCTGGATGGCGTTGAGCATGGCCAGCGAGGCGTTGGCGCGGACGCCGGCGCGGACATAGTCGGCCATGGCCGCCTCGTAGCGGTCGACGGTGCGATCCTCCGAACCGAAGGTCTTCACGGTCTCGTAGTTCAGCAGCGCGTCCACCGACAGGCCGGCGCTGCGGCTGTCGGCTTCGTTCAGTTCGCGCCTGTGGCTGAGCCGCCAGTCGGTGATCTTGAAGGTCAGCACAGCATAGAGGACGATGGTGACAAGAGCCGTCGCCGCGAACCGCCAATCCAGACGCATGGCCATCACCGCCATGGCCAGCACCAGCTCGATCGCCGTCGGCCCGAGGTTGAACACCACGCTACGCATCAGGAAGTCGGTGGACCGCGCGCCGCGATCGATGACCCGCGCCAGCGAGCCGGTCTGCTTGCCCTGGTGGTAGTCCAGCCCCAGAGCCAGGGTGTGGGCGAAGGTCTCGGTGGCCGCCTTGGCCATGGTCGACTGGGCGACCACGGTGAAGATCATGTCGCGCAGGTTCGGCGCGAAGGCCGACACCAGCCGCAAGGCCGTAAAGGCTAGCGCCAGCATGACGAAGTCGACGCCCAGCGAGGCGGCCTGCCCGGCCCCGGGGGCCAGGCGGTTGATCGCCTCGCCCAGCGCGACCGGCGCGGCCACGCCCGCCGCCTTGCCCGCAAACACCAGGGCCAAGGACGCGACCACGCGCCAGCCCAGGCCGGGCGCGCCCGAGCGCATGACCAGCGCCGCCAGGTCGCGCATGGAGCGCCAGAAATCGAACTTCACCGAGGCCGGGGCGATGGCGTCGGGCTGGCGGCGGGCGGCCATAGCCGGGGTCATGGGCAGGTCACTTCAACAGGATGGTCGACTGGACCCCGCCGCCCGGCGTCATCCAGTCGACACGCAGGCCAGCCGCCACCGAGGCGGCGCGGAACGGGCCGCTGGAAAGCGCCGCCGCCGGGGTCGCTTCGATCTCCACCGGGTTTTCGGTGGCGTCGCCGAAGACGTCGATCTGCCGCCGACCCGGCTCCAGCTGCTGGGTCAGGGACAGGACATAGCGGCCACGCGCGTCGGCCCGGCCCTCGGCGAGCTTGCGGCCGTCGACATGGACGCTGAGCGCCGCGCCGGCCGGCGCGCGGCCGGACACCACCGCCCCGCCCTCACGGTCGAAATCGACGGCGTCGAGGTCGTTCTTCCCGGTGCGGCCGACCCGCAGAGCGCCGGTTCCGGCCCGCAGCAGCGCCGCCTCGCCGTCGGGAGTGAGCAGCAGATACCCCTCGCTCTGCACCGTGCGCCCGCCGCCAGTCGCCGAGAGGCCGTAGATCTGCGGCTGGCTGCCGCGCGGCGCGGCCAGCCGCCAGGCGCCCTTGGCATCGGCTTCGGCGAACAGCGCCTTGCCCTCGGGCGTCGCCAGGCGCACCTGCGAGGAGCCGGGGGCCGAGCCGCTGATCTGCAGGCTGTCGCCGTCGAGCCGCACCGCGCTGACCTGCGGCGGGGCCAGATAGCCGACGTCGGTCTGGGCCGGCGCGCTGTTGGCGGCCGACGAAGCGCCGGGCGCAGGGTCCTGGCCGCAGGCGGCCAGACCGAGGGCGAGCGCCGCCAGAAGCGGCGGATGAAGCGGGACTCGGCGCAGCTTGAAACTCCCTGGTTCTCGGCCTAGCTAATCGGTCTTTCCCGGCGCCTCTGCAAGCGCGCCGCGTTGATTCTCCAGGAGCTTCATCAAATGGGCGACGCGCCCGACCGCCTCGACTCTGTCTGCGTCTTCTGCGGCTCTTCAGATGCGGCCGATCCGGCCCTGCTGGCCAGCGCCGCCGAGCTCGGACGCGGGCTGGCGGCGGCCGACCTGACGATGATCTACGGCGGCGGCGGGGTCGGCCTGATGGGCGCCTGCGCGGTCGCCGCGCACGAGGCCGGCGGCAAGGTTCTGGGCATCATCCCGGCCTTTCTGAAGGAGCGTGAGCGTCGCCTCGACGTGGTCGAGACGGTGGTCGTGGAGTCGATGCACGAGCGCAAGATGATGATGTTCGAGCGCTCCGACGGCTTCGTCGTGCTGCCCGGCGGCATCGGCACGCTGGAAGAGGTGGTCGAGCTGCTGTCCTGGCGACGCCTCGACCTGCATGGCAAGCCGGTGGTGTTCTACAATCCGGACGGCTTCTGGGAGCCGCTGTTCCACCTGTTCCAGCACACCGTCGACCAACACCTGACGCCGCCCAGCTTCATGGAGAGCTGGGCGGCGGTGGATACGATCGAGGACGTCATCCCGGCCTTGCGCCGCGGCATGCCGATCGGCCCGGACGCCGCGCCGGACGTCGCCCAACTGACCTAGGGGCGCATCCGCTCCAGCAGCACGACTTCGCCGTGGTAGTCGGCGCGGGCGTATTCGCGGAAGCCGGCCTTGTCGGCGGCGCGGAGGGACGGCGCGTTCTGCGGATTGATCATGCAGACCGTGCGCGCGCCGGCCAGATTGGCGTCCGCCCAGGCCAGGGCCGCGGCGATCGCCTCGCTAGCATAGCCCTTGCCGTGGACGGCGGGGCTCAGCACCCAGCCCATTTCCGGCGTGTCGCCGAAGCCCGGCTCGAAGCTGCGCATGAAGTCGGCCAGGCCGAGTTCGCCGACGAAGCGGCCGCTAGACTTCTCGCAGACCGCCCAGAAGCCGAAGCCCATCTCGCGCCAATGGCCGACATAGCGCAGCAGCCGGGCCCAGGATTCCTCACGGGTGAAGGCGCGGCCGCCGATGAAGCGGACGACCTCGGGATCGCTCCACAGCGCCGCGCAGACGTCGAGATCGGCCTTGGCGTGCGGCCGCAGCACCAGCCGCTCCGTCTCGATGACCGGCGCGATCACTTGCTGACCACGTCCCGGAAGCCGTTGACGATCGGATAGCGGCGGTCGCGGCCGAAGGCGCGGGCCCCGACCTTCACGCCGGGCGCGGCCTGACGGCGCTTGTACTCGGAATTGTAGAGCAGCCGCTGGATGCGCTCGACGGTCTCGGGCGCATGGCCGCGGGCGACGATCTCGTCGAGGGTCGCCTCCTCCTCCACCAGGCCATGCAGGATGGCGTCGAGTTCGGCGTATTCGGGCAGACTGTCCTGGTCCTTCTGGTCGGGCCGCAGCTCGGCCGACGGGGCCTTGGTCAGGATGCGCTCGGGGATCGGATCGGCGGCGACGCCATAGGGATCGTTGGTGTTGCGCCAGTCGCAGACGGCGTAGACCTCGGTTTTGTAGATGTCCTTGAGGACGTTGTAGCCGCCGCACATGTCGCCGTAGAGCGTGGCGTAGCCGACCGCCATCTCCGACTTGTTGCCGGTGGTCATCAGCATCAGGCCGAGCTTGTTAGAGAGCGCCATCAGCGAGACGCCGCGAGCGCGGGCCTGGATGTTCTCCTCGGTCAGGTCCGGGGCCTTACCCTCAAAGTGCGGGGTCAGCATCTGGGCGAAGGCGTCGATGGCCGGGACGATCGAGATCTCGTCCAGGCGAATGGACAGCCGCTTCGCACAGTCTGCGGCGTCGTCCAGGCTGTCCTGGCTGGTGTAGCGCGAGGGCAGCATGAAGCAGCGGACCCGATCCGCGCCGAGCGCGTCCGCGGCGACCACGGCGCTGATCGCCGAGTCCACCCCGCCGGACAGGCCCAGCAAGACGCCCGGGAAGCCGGACTTGTTCACATAGTCGCGCAGGCCCAGCACCATGGCCCGATAGACCTCTTCCGGGCCCGAGACCCAGTCGGCCATCGGCGCCTCGACGCAGGCCCAGCCGGCCGCGCCCTTTTCCCAAACCGTCAGGGCGAAGGCTTCCTCGAACATCGGCAGGCGCATGACCACCTCGCCCTGCGCCGACAGCGCGAACGAGCCGCCGTCGAAGACCAGCTCGTCCTGACCGCCGACCTCGTTGACGTAGAGCATCGGCAAGCCGGTCTCGGCGACACGCGCCTTGGCCACGCCCATCCGCTCGTGATCGGCGGTGCGGCGGAACGGCGAGCCGTTGGGGACCAGCAGAATCTCCGCGCCTTGGGCCTTGAGGTCGGCGCAGATCGCAGCCGACCAGATGTCCTCGCAGATCGGCGCCCCGAGGCGCACGCCCTTCCATTCGAAGACGCTGGCCGAGGCGCCGGCCTCGAACACCCGCTTTTCGTCGAAGACCCCGTAGTTCGGCAGGTCGCCCTTGATCGCCAGGCCCTTGATCTCGCCCTCAGCGAGGAAGGCCAGGGCGTTGTGCGGACGCCCGCCCGGCGTCGCATTCGGCCAGATGACGCCGACCAGGGCGGCCGGGCCGTCCTTGGTGTCGAGGGCCAAGCGCTCGACCGCGGCCTTGCCGGCGGCCCAGAAGGCCGGCTTCAGCGCCAGGTCCTCGGGCGGGTAGCCGTTGATGAACAGCTCGGAGAAGACGGCGATGTCGGCCCCGGCCGCCTTGGCTTGAGCCAGGCGCTCACGCGCCAGCGCCTCGTTATGGGCGATGGCGCCCACGGTCGGATTGGCTTGGATGGCGGCGATGACGAGGCGCGTGGACATGCCCTGTCATGTAACGTCCGTCTTCGAGCTGGACCAGAGGTCGGAGCCGCCAGCGATCAAAATGCTCGCGGGCCGGAGCGCTATCGCGACGGCATAGCTCCGCGAGCGGCCACGAGGACCGTCCTCAGACAAGATCGCAAAGAAAAAGGGCGCCCCGAAGGACCGCCCTATCAAACTCAGTCGTCCCGATGGACCCGTTCGCGGCGCTCGTGCCGCTCCTGGGCTTCCAGGCTCAGCGTCGCGATCGGACGGGCTTCGAGGCGGGCGACGCCAATCGGCTCGCCGGTGTCCTCGCAGTAGCCGTACGATCCATCCTCGATCCGCCGCAGAGCTTCGTCGATCTTGGAGATCAACTTGCGCTGGCGATCACGGGTACGCAGCTCAAGGGCTCGGTCGGTTTCCGACGTCGCCCGGTCCGCCAGGTCCGGATGGTTCTCAGTCTCCGCTTGAAGGTGAGCCAGGGTTTCCCGGGACTCGCGGAGAATGTCCTCTTTCCAGTTCAGCAGCTTCTGTTTGAAATACTCGAGCTGCCGCTCATTCATGAATTCCTCGTCCTCGGAAGGACGATATTCAGGCTTTTCCGCCAACATCGTGGCCGTGCTCATAGACGCCTCAAGCCCCCTCGGTACATCAACCCGACGAAACGCGGGCCGCTTATACCAAATAGAAATCCGCTTTCAACGAACCTCGCTCTCCGTAGGCCATTACGCCGCACGATTCGCGCGCTCGAGTTTAGCTAGCTCCACGGCAGCACGGGTTTCAATCTCGTTCAATACACCTTCTAGGCGTTCGTCGTCGGAACCCTGACGCTCCTCGGCGACCGCCCGCTTCAGGCGCTCTAGATCGTCCACCGACACGTCGCCCGAAAGGAGCGCGATTTTCACGTCTTCGAGAACATCGAGGATCTTCCCCGCGCGCCCGACGGCGCGGCGGCGGCGCTCCAGGGGGCCACCGATATCCTGCAGGGCGAGGATCGCATCGACGCTCATCACGCCGCCGACGCCGCCGGCGCGGGCGACCTGAGCCGCGCCCGCAGCCGCCGCAGGCTGGGCGACCTGGAACCCGCCTCCGCCGGCGGGCTTAGCCTTGCCCGGCCCGGCGGCCGATCCGACGCCGTTTGTTCCGCTGACCTTCATAAAAGGCCCTCTACCATGGTTCGTCCCAAATCTCGCGGGGCAAGCTTATGGTATGGTTAATGCCGGGCAATTTCTGCCGCCAGGCGCCTCCCGCGCGGCGCCGCGGCAAGCCTGACCATTGATTTTGCTGATATTTTGAACTGGCACGCCCGTCGCAAGGGGATTTGACGAGTTCTTGTCGTCCGTTTTGCGCCGGGGTCCCATGCGTCGAACCATCCGCCTCTTCAGCGCCGCCTTCATCGCCGCCGCCCTTGTTTCGGGGCCGGCCTTCGCCAAGTCGCGGATCAAGGACATCGTCGAGTTCGAGGGCGTGCGCGACAATATGCTGGTCGGCTACGGTCTGGTGGTCGGCCTGAACGGCACCGGCGACAGCCTGCGCAACGCCCCCTTCACCCGCCAGAGCCTGGAGGCCATGCTCGAGCGGCTGGGGGTCAACACCCGCGACACCAACCTCAACACCAAGAACGTCGCCGCCGTGATGGTGACGGCCCGCCTGCCCGCCTTCGTCGCCGCCGGCGCGCCGATCGACGCCACGGTGTCGGCGATGGGCGACGCCAAGAGCCTGCAGGGCGGCACGCTGCTGGTCACCCCGCTGATGGGCGCCGACGGCCAAGCCTACGCGGTCAGCCAGGGCACGGTGCAGACCGGTTCGATCTCGGCCGGCGGCGCTTCGGGCTCGTCGGTCTCCAAGGGCGTGCCGACCGCCGGGCGCATCGCCGGCGGGGCCATCGTCGAGCGCGAGATCGGCTTCCAGATGGCGAGCATGGGCGAGCTGCGCATGACGTTGCGCAATCCCGACTTCTCCACGGCCCGCAAGATCGCCGACGCGGTGAACACCCGCTTCCCCGGCTCGGCCCGGGCCGACAACCCGACCATCGTCACCCTCCGCTCGCCGGGCGGCCAGGACATGGTCTCGTTCATGTCGCAGGTCGAGAACCTGAGCGTCGAGACCGACGCACCGGCCAAGGTGGTGATCGACGAGGTGGCCGGCGTGATCGTCATGGGCGAGAACGTCCGGGTCTCCACGGTCGCCATCGCCCAGGGCAACCTGACCATCACCGTCCGCGAAAGCCCGGCGGTCAGCCAGCCGGCCCCGTTCAGCCAAGGCCGGACCGCGGTCGTGCCGCAGTCGGACATCCAGGTGGACGAGGAAAAGGGCAAGAAGTTCATCACCCTGCGCGACGGCGCCTCGCTGGCCAGCCTGGTCGCGGGCCTGAACGCCCTGGGCGTCACGCCGCGGGACATGATCTCGATCCTGCAGACCATCAAGGCGGCCGGCGCGCTGCAAGCCGACATCGAGGTGATGTGATGGACCTTGGCTCCACCTTCAGCATCCCGACCGCGGCGACACCGCAGCTCACCGCTGAGCAGATGGCCAAGCGCGGCCAGATCGAGAAGACCGCCAAGGACTTCGAGACCTCGTTCCTGTCGGTGATGCTCAACCAGATGTTCAAGGACGTGGGCGCCGAGGCCCCGTTCAACGGCGGCCACGGCGAGGCGGCGTTCAAGTCGTTCATGAGCGACGCAATGGCCAAGCAGGTGACCAAGGCCGGCGGGGTCGGCCTGTCCGACCGCGTCGCCCAGGAAATGTTGAAGCTTCAAGGTTTGAGTTAGGAGAGTTTGGCATGGCGATCTCCGCCACGGACGCGACCGACCGCGTCGAACAACTGATCGTTCTGACCGAGCGCCTGACCGAGCTGATCGCACAGGAAGCTCTGGCGTTCGAAGAGCGCCGGCCACAGGACGCGGCTCAGCACATCGAGGAAACCTCGAAGCTGGCCAACGTCTACCGCCACGAGTCGGCCCGCGTGCGCGCCAATCCGCACCTGGTGGCCGGCGCACCGCTGATGCAGCGCACCAGGCTGATCCGCGCCACCGAGGCGTTCGACGCGGTGCTGGCCCGCCAAGGCCGCGCGCTGGACGCCGCCAAGACGGTCACCGAGGGACTGGTCCGGGCGATCGCCGAGGAAGTCGCCTCCAAGCGCAACACCGGCTCCGGCTACGGCCGCGGCGGGGCGGCCTCGCCGGCGGCCTCGGCCACCTCGATCACGCTGAACAAGCGGGCCTGAGGCGCCCGCGCCCTGCCCCGCTGTTAGCCGCGCTGGGGCTCGGCGTAGAAATTAAACGCTTGTTTGACCCTGGGTCATGGGCCTAGTTTGGCCTGGTCGTCGGGCTGTTCCGGCGACCGCGTTCTCAGGGCGGGGTGAAAGTCCCCACCGGCGGTAATGGCGGCCTTGGCCGCACGAGCCCGCGGGCGCCCGATAGCCGATAGGTCGTCGGGGACAGCAGATTCCGGTGTGATCCCGGGGCCGACGGTTAGAGTCCGGTTATGAGAACCGCTGGCGACGGCCAGTCCTTGCGCGTCCGCGTGCGGGGATCCCTGGCCGGGGCCTAGCGTCTCCCTGAGTCGTGGTTTCAATCCATCTCAGGGATCTGACCATGACTGTCACCCACTTCGAAGTCCCCACCGCCAACGGCGCTTTCCGTCTGGCCCGCATCGCGTTCGTCCAGTCCGGCTGGCACAGCGAAATCGTCGACAACGCCTATCAGGGCTTCCTCAAGGAGATCGGCGGCCTCGGCTTTTCCGAGAGCGCCATCGACCGGTTCGAGGTGCCCGGCGCCTTTGAAATCCCCCTGCACGCCCAGACCCTGGCCAAGACCGGCAAGTACGCGGCCATCGTCGCAGCCGGCTTCGTGGTCGACGGCGGCATCTATCGCCACGACTTCGTCGCCTCGACGGTGATCTCGGGCCTGATGCAGGTGCAGCTCTCGACCGAGGTGCCGGTGTTCTCGGTGGTGCTGACCCCGCACCACTTCCATGAGCACGACACCCACCAGTCCTTCTTCCGCGAACACTTCCTGACCAAGGGCGCGGAGGCGGCCCAGGCAGTGGCCAAGACCATCGCCAGCCTGGCCAAGCTCGCCGCGGCGGCGTGAGGCATGGGATGATGCAGGAGACCATACCCATCCCGGCCGGCTTCCAGCGTCATTTCCGGCACAGCCCGGTCACCGACCCGTGGGAGCCGATCTACAGCCGCAGGACCGACGACGCCGTCATCCTGGGACTGGTGGCCGAGGCGGCTCACACCAACAGCCGCGGCATGGTGCACGGCGGACTGATCAGCGCCCTGGCCGACAACGCCATGGGGCTCTCCTGCGCGCACCGGCTCGGGCCGGACGCCAGTCTGGTGACGGTCAACCTCGCCCTCGACTTCCTGGGCGCGGCCAAGATCGGCCAGTGGCTGGAGTTCGACACCGTGTTCGTGAAGCCGGGCTCGACCCTGGCCTTCGCCCAGGCCTTCGTCACCGCCGACGGCGAACCCTGCGCACGGGCCAACGGCACGTTCCGCGTGGTGCGGAAGCCCCCGGCCTAGGGAACAAGCGTAAGGCGGCCTCGGGCGTAACGTCCGCGGCCGCCGACCGCGCCTTGGGGCCCAAGGTGCGACTTCTCGCGCCCGCATAGAGTAACCATATAAAGTACGCATTTTACGCATCTTTTGCGATCAACCAGACCGCGTGTATTTCGAGTTGCGTTCGCTCGCGAAGCAACGCAAGCGTTAGGTCAAGCGTAGTCGGGCTTGGGGGCGAGCCTTCCGGGAATTGCGCACGCCGCGGAATTCACGCGAAGCTTGAAATAGCGATGAACAACGGCCACGGAGAGACTTCCGTCGTCACCGCCGGCGAGATCAGCCGGAACTTTGGACAGTGGCAGGACCGCGCCTTGGGCGGCCCCGTCATAGTCACCCATCACGGACGCCCACGCGTCGTGCTGGTATCGGCGGACTACTACTCGGCATCGAAGGAAGACCACTGCTTCCACCCGCGCGAAGACCGCGAACCGTCGTACGAAGTCAGCCAGCACGCGATCCTCGACCACGTCACCGAGGCCTTCATGGCCTTGAATGCCGAGTTGCACATCACCGCGGTGAACCACGTGTTCGAGGCGCTGGTCGGACACAACGCCTCGCAGCTCGTCGGCCGGTTCTGGGCGGACTTGTTTCCACCGGCGGCGCGCTCGCTGTTGGGCGATCAGCTTAAGCGCGCCCTGCGCACCGGCGAGACGCTGGAGTTCGAGGCGCCGGGCGACGCTCCCGGCGTGCGCCGCTACGCCTTCCGCGCCTTTCCCTATCCCGGCGGGGTGGCGGTGCTGATCCAGAACCGCACGGCCGAGCGCGAGATGCAGGCGCAGTTGAACGAGGCGCGCGCCCTGGACGCGGCGCTGTCGATGCTGCCGCAAGTGATGGTGCTGCGGCTCAACGTCCGCGGGGTGCTGACCACCGTCGACGCCGGATTCGCCAGGCGGCTTGGTTTTTCGGCCGAGGAGCTGATCTCCCGCCGCCTGCCCGACATCGCCCGGCCGCGCGACCGCGGCGCGCTGACCGAGGCGCTCGAGGCGGCGCTGCAGGGCGGTCAGCCGAGCCAGATCACCACCACCCTGCTGATCAAGGATGGCGGCGAGTTGCCGGTGAGGATCGGGCTGGCGACGGTGGTCCGCGACCTCGTGCCCGACGGGCTGGTCGCGGCGGTGACGCTGGACGCCAGCCAGGCCTAGTCCGCGCCCAGCCGCAGTTCGCGATCGATCCCGATCGCGTCCAGGAAATCGCGGTCGTGGCTCACCACGAGGATCGCGCCGTCATAGCCGCGCAGCGCCGCCTCGACCGCGGCGATCGAGTCGAGATCCAGGTGGTTGGTCGGCTCGTCCAGCACCAGCAGCTGCGGCGGGATCTCTGACATCAGCATGCAGGCCATGGCCGCACGCAGCCGCTCGCCGCCGCTCAGCGCCGAGACCGGCTTTTCCGCCGCGGCGTTGCGGAACAGGAAGCGCGCGAGCGCCGCATGGGCGTCATTGCGTGTGGCGCCGGGGTTCAAACGCTGGAAGGCTTCGACCAGGGTTTCAGCCGGACGGAGCATGGCCGTCTTCTGGTCCAGAAGGGCGCCCCTCGCGCCATGGGTGACCCGACCGGCGGTCGGGGTCAGCTCGGCCGTCGCCAGGCCGATCAAGGTCGACTTGCCGGCGCCGTTGCGGCCAGTGACGGCTACCCGCTCAGGGCCGGCGATCCGCAGCGACAGCCCCCGCAGCACCGGCGACGCGCCGGGATAGGCGAAGGCGACGTCGTCGAAGGCCAACACCGTCTTGCCCGCCGCCAGGCCGGAGGGCGGCAGCTCGAAGGTCAGCCGGCGCAGCCGCTCGACGCGGCCCTGCGCCTCGGCCAGATCGCCAGCCGCCTGTTCGCGCAGCCGCCCGGCCACCTGGCCTTCGCGCGCGCCGGAGTTCTCGGCCCGCTCGGCCATGCCGCCGAGCAGGATCTTGGGCTCGCTGCGCTTGGCGGCGAACTTGCGGCCCGCGGCGTCGCGGCGATCCTTGCGCTCCCGGGCGACCTGGGTCTCGCGTTCGACGCGGGCCAGCGTCCGCTCGGCGTCGGCCAGGTCGCGGACGGCCGCCGCCTCGGCCTGCGCCTTGCGCTCGGCATAGAGGTCATAGCCGCCGCCATAGACCTTGGCGCCCAGGCTGGTCAGCTCGACGATCCGGTCCATCTGGCGCAGCAGGGCGCGGTCATGGCTGACCACCACCGCCCCGCCCTTCCAGCCGGCCAGCACCTGGGCGATCAGCTCGCGCGCCTCGGCGTCAAGATTGTTGGTCGGTTCGTCGAGCAGCAGCAGGTCCGGCTCACTGGCCAGCAGGCCGGCCAGCGCCGCGCGGGTCGCCTGACCGCCGCTGAGCTCGGCGGCGGGACGCGCAGGATCGAGGCCCGCCAGGCCGACCTGGGCGAAGGCCGCCTCCAGCCGCGAAGGCATCGCCCAGTCGGCCTCGTCGAAGTCGTCTTCGGTCCCCTCGCCGGCCTCGATCCGGTCGAGGCGCGCGAGGTCGCCGGCGAGCCCCAGAACGTCGGCGACGCTGGCGCCTGGCGGTGGGGCAAGAGCCTGGCGCAAGACGCCGATGCGGCCGCGCACGGCGACGGCGCCGGCCGCGGGCGCGATCTCGCCCAGCATCAGCCGGACCAGCGTGGTCTTGCCCACGCCGTTGCGCCCCACGAGGCCGGTGCGTTCGGCCCCGAAGGCGAGGGTCAGATCATCGAAGAGCGGATGGCCGTCAGGCGTTTTGTAGGAAAGGCCGTCGAGCGTCAGAAAGGCGGACATGGGAAACCGTGGACAGATTGGCGTTCAGGACGAGGTGGGTGTCCGTCGCGATGTCCATGGTGGGCCGTCTCCTTGCGGTGAGCGTCCGATATAGGGGCCGGCGGGCGGCTTCGCAAATCGCGGTTTCCGGACCTGTCGCTGCAGCGACGCTTGCGATCAGCCCTCGCTATGCGGATTTGAAAGCAAGAGCCGGAGTTTCACCCCCCGCCCGTGGGCCTATCCCATCGCTCACCAGATCGATGGAGCATTTGAGATGCAGATCGCATTCGACACCGAGAGCGCCCGCTGGGCGGCGCTCGCCGCCCGCGACGCCGCCGCCGACGGCGCGTTCTTCTATTCCGTGCGCACCACCGGCGTGTACTGCCGCCCGTCCTGCGCGGCCCGGCCGGCGCGGCCGGAGAACGTCGCCTTCCACACCTCGACCGCTGAGGCCGAAGCCGCGGGTTTTCGTCCCTGCAAGCGCTGCAAGCCTGACCAGGCGCCGCTGGCGCAGCGCAACGCCGCTGCGGTCGCCGCCGCCTGCCGGCTGATCGAGAGCGCCGAAGAGGTCCCCGGGCTGGAGGCTCTGGCGGCCGAAGCCGGGATGAGCCCGTTCCACTTCCACCGGATCTTCAAGGCAGTCACCGGCGTGACGCCCAAGGCCTATGCCGATGCGCGGCGCGCCGAGCGGGTCCGCCAGGCGTTGGGGGAAGCCGGCACCATCACCGAGGCGATCTACGACGCCGGCTTCAATTCCGGCGGCCGCTTCTACGAGCAGTCGGAGAAGGTGCTGGGGATGACCCCGACCCGGTTCCGGGCCGGCGGCGAGGCGGCGCAGATCCGGTTCGCGCTCGGCGAATGCTCGCTGGGCTCGATCCTGGTCGCCGCCACCGACAAGGGCGTCTGCGCGATCCTGTTCGGCGATGACCCCGATGATCTGCTGCGCGACCTGCAGGACCGGTTCGACCGGGCCGAGCTGATCGGCGGCGATGCGGCGTTCGAGGCGCTGGTCGCCCAGGTCGTCGGCTTCGTCGAGCAGCCGAAGCTGGGCCTAGACCTGCCGCTCGACGTGCGCGGCACCGCCTTCCAGCAGCGCGTCTGGCAAGCCCTGCGCGAGATCCCAGCCGGCGAGACCGCCAGCTATGCCGACGTGGCGGCGAAGATCGGCAAGCCGGCGGCGGTGCGCGCCGTGGCCCAGGCCTGCGCAGCCAACGCGCTCGCGGTCGCCATTCCCTGCCACCGGGTGGTGCGCAACGACGGGGCGCTGTCGGGCTACCGCTGGGGCGTGGAGCGCAAGCGCGCGCTGCTGGACCGCGAGGCCGCGGCGTGAGCGCCCTGGCCTCCACTCCGGCCGGCGAAGGGCGCCTGGCGTCCTTCGACTGGCCTCAGGTCGAGCGCGACCTCGACGCCCAGGGCTCAGCCCTGCTGCCCGGCCTGCTGACGCCGCACGAGTGCGCGGCGATCTCAGGCCTCTATGACCGCGAGGACGGCTTCCGGAGCCGGGTGGTGATGAGCCGCCACGGCTTCGGGCGCGGCGAGTACCGGTACTTCGCCTATCCCCTGCCCGCCCTGGTCGGCGGCCTGCGGACCCGGCTCTATCCGCGGCTGGTCCCGATCGCCAACCGCTGGAACGAGGCGATGGGGATCGCGGTGCGTTATCCCGACGAGCACGCCGCGTTCCTGCAGCGCTGCCACGAGGCGGGGCAGCAGAGGCCCACGCCGCTGCTGCTGCAGTACGGCCCTGGCGACTACAACTGCCTGCACCAGGATCTATACGGCGAGCATGTGTTTCCGCTGCAACTCGCCGTGCTGCTGTCAGAACCGGGACGCGACTTCACCGGCGGCGAGTTCGTGCTGACGGAACAACGGCCGCGCATGCAGTCGCGGGCCGAGGTCGCGCCGCTGCGCCAGGGCGACGGGCTGATCTTCGCCGTCCACCACCGGCCGGTGCGCGGAACTCGCGGCAGCTATCGGGTCGTCATGCGTCACGGCGTCAGCCAGCTGCGCAGCGGCCAGCGCCACACCCTCGGCGTCATCTTCCACGACGCCGCCTGAACTTTTCGGAGACCGAGATGTCCTTCAAGATCACCGGCCTGCCGGTCGATGAGTTTCGCCCGTTGTTCGGCCTTTCCGACAGCGAGCTCGCCGCCCGCGGCGTTATTCGTCACACGGCGACGACGCCGATCGGATTTCCCTGCCGCGTCACCCTGCAAGACGCCGCCGTGGGCCAGACGCTGCTGCTGTTGAACTACGAGCATCAGAGCGCCGACACGCCCTATCGTTCCTCGCACGCCATCTTCGTGAGCGAGGCGGCCCAAGAGACCGCCGTGGTCGTCGACGCCCTGCCCCAATGCCTGGCCGTGCGGCCGCATATCTCGCTACGGGCGTTCGACGCCGCCGGCATGATGACCGCCGCCGAGCTTTCCCCCGGCGCAGATCTGGCGCCGGCGATCGAAAAACTGCTCGCCGATCCGCAGGTCGCCTACCTGCATGCCCACAATGCAGGCCGCGGCTGCTTCGCCGCACGGATCGACCGCAACTGAGGCTTGCGCAGACTCCCCGGAATGCTGAAGGTTCCGGCCTTCAAATTTCGGGGAGTGGCGTTGGTGCTTAAGTTTGGTCTTCCGCTCGCAGTTCTGCTGGCGAGCGCTTCGCCGGTCCTGGCCCAGGCCCCCAAGGTCAAGCCCGAGACCAAGATCCTGCACGAGAACCTGATCGTGCTGGACACCCACTTCGACACCCCGGCCAACGAGGCCAATCCCGGCTTCGACATCCGCGCCCGCAACAAGGTCGAGGACGGCAGCCAGGTCGACTATCCGCGGATGGTCGAGGGCGGCGTCGACGGCGGCTTCTTCGTGGTGTTCACGCCGCAGGGCGCCAACACCAAGGAAGGCAACATCGCCGCGCGCGATCACGCCCTGCTGCGGACCATGGTGATCCACGAGATGGTCGCCAAGAACAACGACATCTTCGCCCTGGCGACCAAGGCCGACGAGGCCGCCACGATCAGCCAGAGCGGCAAGCGTTTCGTCTACATCAGCATGGAGAACGGCTCGCCGGTGGCCGGCGACCTGACGCTGATGAAGACCTTCTACGACATGGGCGTGCGGATGATCTCGCCCGTGCACTTCGCCAACAACGACCTGGCCGACAGCGCCACCGACCCGAAGGGCCCGATCCACGGCGGGCTGTCAGCGGAGGGCAAGCAGTTCGTGGCCGAGGCCAACCGCCTGGGCATGCTGCTCGACGCCAGCCACGCCTCCGACCAGGTGCTGGACCAGATGCTCGACCTGTCCAAGGCGCCGATCATCCTGTCGCACTCGGGCGTCAAGGCGATCTACAACCACCCGCGCAATGCGCCCGACGACCTGCTGCGCAAGCTGGCGGCCAAGGGCGGCGTGATCCAGATCAACGCCTTCTCGGGCTACATGAAGGACATGCCGGACCTTCCGGAGCGCAAGGCAGAGCTGACGGCGCTGTTCAAGACCTACGGGCAACCGCGCGACATCCCGGCCGACAAGCGCGAGGCCTATCGCGCCGCGCGCAACGCCATCGAGGCCAAGTACCCGATCGCGCGGGCCAACATGGACGACCTGATGAAGCACATCCTGCATGCGGCGCAGGTCGCGGGTAAGGACCACATCGGGATCTCCGGCGACTTCGACGGCGGCGGCGGCATCGAGGGCTTCGACGACATCACCTACTTCCCGGCCCTGACCGAGCGGCTGATCGCGGCCGGCTTCAGCAAGGACGACCTGGCCAAGTTTTGGGGCGGCAACGCCCTGCGGGTGCTCAAGCAGGCGGACGAGCTGAAGGCGAAGTAGCCGCCGCTTGCCTGACGCGGCGGCGGCGGGCGCAAGCTCCTTCGAAATCTCGGAGGGCCCGCGATGTACGAACACCTCGAGCTGCGCCAGGACGGCGACGTCGTCTGGGCGACCATGAACCGGCCCGAGCGGCTGAACGCCCTGAACCGCAAGCTGGTCGAGGAGCTGCGCGACTTCTTCGTCGGGCTCTACTGGCGGCGCGACGTGCGGGTGGTGGTGCTGTGCGGGGCCGGCGGGGCGTTCTGCGCCGGGCTGGACCTCAAGGAGCGCAACACCGCAGCGCCCGGCGGGCGCTCGGTCGGGGCCAGCCTGACCGGCCAGCGGCAGATCAGCGAGATCGTCATCGCCATGCGCCGCTGCCCGCAGCCGATCATCGCCTGCGTCGACGGGGCGGCCAGCGGCGGCGGCTTCGCCCTGGCGCTGGCCAGCGACGTGCGGATCGCGACGCCGAAGACCCGCATGAACGCCGCCTTCATCCGCATCGGGCTATCGGCCTGCGACATCGGGGTCAGCTACTTCCTGCCGCGGATGGTCGGCTCGTCAGTGGCGGCCGAATACATGCTGACCGGCCGGTTCATCGACGCCGAGCGCGCATATCAGCTGGGCCTGGTCAGCCGGGTGATCGCGCCCGAGGCCATGCAGGCCGAGGCGCAGGGCTTCGCCGCCGACATGCTGCACGCCACGCCGCTGGGCCTGCGCCTGACCAAGGAGGCGCTGAACCACGCCATCGACGCCCAGGGCCTCGAGGCGGCGATCGCCATGGAAGACCGCAACCAGATCCTCGCCAGCCTGGACGGCGACTTCGGCGAAGGCGTCGCGGCCTTCCTCGAGAAGCGCCCGCCGAACTATGAGCGGCGCGAGGGCTGAGCCCCTCCCCGCTCACCCCGGCGGAGGGGTTCAACGATCTAATCCCAGGAATCGTCATCCTCGGCCGCGTCAGCGTGCCGGGGATCCATAGACACAGTGCTCACCGTCGAAATCTGCGAGTATGGATGGCCGGGACCTGCCGGCCCGGCCATGACGATGGATGTTTCGACTACGCGATCGGCTGGTCGAACATCAGCTGGCCGACGAAGCGGGCCGGCGGCGAACCGAACGACAGCACCTTGTCGTGGTAGCGCATGAGGTTGAAGTCGGCGCCCCAGCGCTTCTCGGCCTCGCGGCGCAGGGCCCAATGCTCCTGCCAGCCGACGAAGTAGGTCGGCAGCTGCGCCGACGAGACCTGCGCCCGCACCCATTTGCCGGCCGCCTCGCGCTCCTGCTGGAAGGCCTGGACCGTCATCAACTCCATCGCCGCCTCGCGGCTCATGCCGTCGACATGGACGCCCTGGTCGAGGATGGCGTTGGCGATCACCCGCAGATGCAGTTTCAGATGCGCCAGGAGATAGAGCGGGTCGCCGCCGAGGTACCCGGCCTCGGCCATGACGTCCTGGGCGTAGACCGCCCAGCCCTCGACGAACGAGCCGGAGTACAGCACCGAACGCAGCACCGACGGATAGCGGTTGGAGTGGGCCAGCTGCAGGTAGTGGCCGGGCATCGCCTCGTGGATCGTCACCTCCTGCATGCCGTAGACGTTGTATTCGCGCAGGAACGAGTCCGCCTGGGCGTCGGTCCAATCGTCCGGGATCGGCGAGATCTTGTAGAAGGTGCTCTGGCCCTTATCGAGCGGCCCGGGCGGGTCGCAGTAGGCCACCGCCACCCCGCGCTGGTACTCCGGCGTCAGGATGATCTTCACCGGCTCGGTCGGCACGGTGACCAGGCCCTTGGCGCGGACGAAGTCGGTGGTCTGCTTCAGCTGGCGCTCGGCCTCCTCGACCAGGCCGCCCCGCGCCGGCTTCCTGTCGTAGGCCAGCTCCAGCGCCGCCTCGATCACCTTCTGCTGCTGCTCGGGGCTCGGATTGGCTGGCGCGTCGGGCGCACCCGGCCGGCCGGCGACGACGCCGCGGGCGATGCCGTACATCTGGGCGCGGATGTCGGTCAGCGCCGCCAGGGCCTTGGTCTTGATCTCAGCGCGGCTGAGCGGCGAGTTCAGCGCGAAGGCCAGCTTGCGGTCGTACTTTTCCGCGCCGATCCGGAAGTCGCCAGCGGCGGCGGGGACCAGTTCATTCTCCAGCCAGGCCTGGTGCTCGTCGATGGCGCGGGTCAGGCCCGCGGCGGCCGCGTCCAGACGCGCGCGGTCGGCGCCGCCGAGCACGCCCGCCTGCGCCGTCACCTGCGCGACCAGCGAATGCAGTCCCTTGTTCTGACCGACCATAGTCTCGGCATGGATCTTCGGGACCCGGGCCGGCTGCAACTCCTTGCGGCTCTGGGCCAGGAAGGCCGGCAGCTTCTCCATGCGGCCGGCGGCCGAACGCAGGCGATCGGGCAGCGGCGCGAACTCACGCGCCATCAGACCGTCGAGCGCGCTGCCGGCGATGTTCGAGTAGATCAGCGGGTCCCAGGCCCAGTCCTGCAGCACCTCGTCGGTCCAGATCTGACCGCGGACCTGGTTGCCCAGGATCGCCGCATCGACCTGGTTGGCCCGCGACAGCCCCGCGTGCGGGATCGCCTCGAGCGCCGCCAGGACATCCTTGTTGAACCGGATCCGCGCGGCACGGCCGGCGGCGCTGACGTCGTCGAGCTCAGCGTCGTAGCGGTGGTCGCCGATGATGGTGGCGAACGCCGGGCTGAGCTTCAGATACCCCTCCAGCCAGTCCTTGGAGACCTTGGCGAACGCCGCGTCCTGCGGCGAACCTCCGACCTCGGCGGCGGCGGCCAGATCCAGGGGAACCAGCGCCGCCAGGCTGGCGGCGGCGAGCAGGTGTCGGCGGGTCAAGCGCAAGGTGCAGCCCTCTGAAAGCGAAGCGCTACACTTACGCTTGCCGCCGCGCCGCTGGAAGCCGCCGGCTACTCCCGGTCGAGTTCGTCGAGCAGCCGGCGCAGACGGGCCTTCTCCTCGTCCGACAGCGCCTGGCGGCGGGCGAAGTGCGCGACCATCGGGGCCAACTCGCCGCCGAACAGGCGGTCGAGCAGGCCCTGGCTCTCGGCGGTCACGTACTCGTCGCGGGCCACCAGCGGCGCGTAGAGCGTGCGCCCGTCCTGCTTGCGCGAGGCGATCGCCCCCTTCTTGAGCAGCCGGTTGACCAGGGTCTTGACCGTCGCCTCGCCCCAGCCCTGGGCCGGCGCGACGGCCTTGACCAGTTCATCGGGGGTCTGCGGACCGCCGGACCAGAGCGCCTCCATCACCTGGCGCTCGGCCTCGGTGATGCCGATCACGCGGCGAGCCGGCGCAGGCGCGCGTCCAAGTCCTGATGGCAGATCACCGCCAGGGTCGAAGCCGCCAAGCCGAGCATGACCTGGAACATCGCTTCGGCGTAACCGGGCGCGAGCACGGCCATGGCCGGGGTCGGACGCACGTTGGCCAGGCCCATGAAACCGCTGACCAGGGTAAAGGACGCGCCGAACAGGCCGAGCAGCAGCGCCCCGACCCACATGCCCTTGAGGTACCGCAATCCCGCCACCGATCGGCTCGGCTGGGCCGACAGGGAACGGCCGAACCCGAGCGCCCAGAGCACGACCGCGGCCACGCCCATGACCATCAGGACGAGCATGACGCCCTGGTTCAGCCGCGAGGCGTCGAGAAACACCTGGGCGAAGCTCAGGCGTTCGAACTCCGGAACCACGATCGGGTTCATGGGATCGGGCTGCGGGATGACCGTCGACTGCATCGCTTCCTCCAAATTACGTTTGTAGTTCTCAATTGGATTACACGCGTAAATCGACTCGTCAAGCCTTGGTCCGCATGACTGTCATCCCGGTTTCGGCGCCAGCCGAAGACCGGGCCCCATTCACGCGGCGGCCGCCGTACGCAGCTCGATACGATCAGGAGATCATGGATCCCGATTAGACGCAGACCACCCCCGACTTGGCGTCGGTGTACGCCCCGCCAAGGTAGGCGACCTCGCCGTTGACCAGCACGGCGTCGACGCCGCGGGCGTCGCGGACGTAGCGCATCCCCTCGCCGGGCATGTCGAACACCGGCCGCTCTTCGGCCCGGTCGATGGTCGCGGGATCGAAAACCACGATGTCGGCGGCGTGGCCGGGGGTCAGCCGCCCCCTGCCCTTCAGGCCCCAGATGTCGGCGGTCTCGGCGGTGATCTTGCGCACCGCGTGCTCGAGGCTCAGGCGCCCGGACTTGCGGACGAATTCGCTGAACAGGTAGCCGGTGTCGCCATAGGTCGAGAACGAGGCGATGTGCGCGCCGCCGTCGCTGGCCCCGATGTGGACGAGCGGATGGGCGAGCATCGGTCCGATGCGGTCGGTGTCCTCGTGGCCCATATCGGCGGCGAGAAAGGCGACGTCCAGGCCGTGAGCCAGCGAGATGTCGATCAGCGCCTGGGCCGGGACCTGGCCGCGCTCGGCCGCGATCTCGCCCAGCGTCCTGCCGACCATTTCGGCCGGCGCGGCGTCGCCGCCGCGCACGATCAGCCCGCCCATCATCTTGCGGCCGCCGTCGGGGCCAAGGTCCTCGACCATCTTGGCGACGGTGTCGGGGTCGTTGAGCGAGTGGAGCCGCGCCTCCAGCGGCTGGCGCAGCACCCGCACCCAGCGCGGCAGCCGCGCGAAGAACAGGCTCGGCCGCAGCAGCGAGAAGCTGATGTCGATCGGTCGGGTCTGCATCTGCGGCCAGACCCGCGCGCCGCGGGCGAACTGCTCCTCGACCCGGGCCAGGATCCGCGGGGCGTTATCCGGCGTCGAGGTGTTGTCGAACACCGGCGAGAAGGTGGTCGGGATGGCGTGCTTGAGCGACAGCTCCGAAAGCTGGTCGATGCGGGCGATGGTGATGTCGACGTCGTAGAACTCCGGCACGCACTGAAGCATGCGGCCGAACTCGCCCAGCACCGCCGACAGCGCGTCCAGCTCTGCGAAATCGGCGAAGCGGCTGGGCACTGGGCGGCCGTGCTCGTCGAGGTCGACGAAGCTGGTCGACAGGCCGACCGCGCCGGCCGCCAGACACTCGCGCAGGAGATCTTGCATGGCGGCGATCTCAGCGGGGGTGGCGGTGCGCTGCTGGGCGGCCTCGCCCATCACCCACAGCCGGATGACGCTGTGGCCGACCAGCGGCGCGACGTTGATCGAGAGGTTGCGGGCGATGGCGTCGCGGTAGCCGGCGAAGTCCTCCCAGCTCCAGTCGAAGGCCTGGGTGAAGGCCTCGGGCGGCATCTCCTCGATCTGCTGGAACATGCCGACCACCTTGGGCCGGTCTGCGGCCTTCAGCGGGGCCAGCGACAGCGAGCAGTTGCCGGGCACGATGCAGGTGACGCCGTGCTCCAGCGCCGGGCGCGCCGCGCCGTCCCACAGCAGCTGGACGTCGAAGTGTGTGTGCGGGTCGATGAAGCCGGGCGCAATGACCCGCCCGCCGGCGTCGATCTCACGCCGGGCCGGGCCGGAGACCTCGCCGACCGCCGCGATCAGGCCGTCCTTCACCGCCACGTCGCCCTTGAAGGCCTTCTCGCCGGACCCGTCGACCACGAGCCCGTTACGCACGATCACGTCGAACATGTTCCCTCCAGCAGCTTGCGCCAGGAATGCCCGGCCAGCTCGTCCAGGTGCGCCGCCCCGCAGGCGGCCATGAGTTCGAGGCCCTTGTCGGCCTCCAGCACCACCACGCCCTGCCCGCCGTTCGGGTAGCGCAGTCGCAAAACCAGTTCGGCCGAGCCGTCGTGGCCGGCGGCGATCTCCGCCCCGGCGATCACGGCCTCGGCCGGCCCGCTCATCGCCGCGGCGGCTCCACAAACACCACGTCGCTGCCGAGGATCAGCCCAGCCGGCTTGCGCATGGCGAAGATATGCAGGTTCCAGCTGCGGATCTGGTCGACGGCGCTGCCTAACGGTTCGTCCGGCAACGCGCGGGCGGCCAGGTCCTCGACGCGCTCGCCCGCCAGCGGGGTCACGAAGCGCCGCTGTGGGGTCAGGTCCATGGGCTTCCTCCGTCTTTGTCGGCCGAAACGCTGCTTGCCCCTCCGCCGCGTAAGTCCAGGAGAAATCGCCGCCCTGCTGACAACACTGCTGACAGGTTTGTGCGAGGCCCGCGCTAGAACCTGCCGGTGATATCGCCGCAGCGGGTTTGTTCGCAGAATGTTCCCGTGTTATCGGTGAGTCTCGGAACTACATTGGACGGAAGCTGCTGAGGGCATCGGCGGCTGCAAGCGTTTTCCGGAAAAACATGGCCGAGCAGCTTAATTTCATCCGTGTCCGCGGCGCCCGCGAGCACAATCTGAAAGACGTCAGCGTCGATATTCCGCGCGGCGAACTTGTCGTGCTGACCGGGCTGTCGGGCTCGGGCAAGAGCTCGCTGGCGTTCGACACGATCTACGCCGAGGGCCAACGCCGCTATGTCGAGAGCCTCTCGGCCTATGCGCGCCAGTTCCTCGAGCTGATGAGTAAGCCGGACGTGGACCTGATCGAGGGCCTGTCGCCGGCAATCTCGATCGAGCAGAAGACTACCAGCCGCAACCCGCGCTCGACCGTCGGGACGGTGACCGAGATCCACGATTACATGCGCCTGCTGTGGGCGCGGGTGGGCGTGCCCTACTCGCCGGCGACCGGACTGCCGATCGAAAGCCAGACCGTCAGTCAGATGGTCGACAAGCTGACCGCCCTACCCGACGGCGAGCGGATCTACCTGCTTGCGCCAGTGGTGCGCGGCCGCAAGGGTGAGTACCGCAAGGAAATCGCCGAGTGGCAGAAGGCCGGCTTCCAGCGGCTGAAGATCGACGGCGAGTTCTATCCGATCGAGGACGCGCCGGCGCTCGACAAGAAGTTCAAACACGACATCGACGTGGTCGTGGACCGCTTGGTCACCAAGGGCGGGATGGAAACCCGCTACGCCGACAGCCTGGAGACGGCGCTGCGGCTGGCCGACGGCATCGCCACCGCCGAATGGGCCGACAAGGCGGAGGGCGAGGATGAGCCGCGGCGGCTGATCTTCTCGGAAAAATTCGCCTGCCCGGTCTCTGGCTTCACGATCAGCGAGATCGAACCGCGACTGTTCTCATTCAACAATCCCTACGGCGCCTGCCCGGTCTGCGACGGTCTGGGGGCCAAGCTGGCGTTCGACGCCGACCTGATCACGCCCGACAAGGACAAGACCCTGCACAAGGGCGCCATCGCGCCGTGGGCGAAGGGCCCCTCGCCGCTCTACACCCAGACCCTGCAGGCGCTGGCCGCCCACTACGGCTTCTCGATGGACATGCCGTGGTGGAAGCTGCCCGAGGGCGCCAAGACGGTGGTGCTGTACGGATCGGGCAGCGAGAAGATCAAGTTCGTCTATGACGACAACGCCCGGAAGTACGAGGTCAACAAGACCTTCGAGGGCGTTCTGCCGAACCTGGAGCGCCGCTGGCGCGAAACGGATTCGTCGTGGGTCCGCGAGGAACTGGGCCGCTACCAATCCGAGACGCCCTGCGAGGCGTGCGAAGGCTATCGCCTGAAGCCCGAAGCTCTGGCCGTGAAGATCGACGGCAAGCACATCGGCGAGGTCAGCCGGCTCTCGATCAAGCATGCCGGCGAGTGGTTCACCGACCTCGACAACCATCTGACCGACAAGCAGATGGAGATCGCCCGGCGGATCCTGAAGGAAATCAACGACCGCCTGCGGTTCCTGGTCAATGTCGGGCTCGACTATCTGAACATGAGCCGCGCCTCGGGCACCCTGTCCGGCGGCGAGAGCCAGCGCATCCGCCTGGCCAGCCAGATCGGTTCGGGCCTGACCGGCGTGCTCTACGTCCTGGACGAGCCGTCGATCGGCCTGCACCAGCGCGACAACACCCGGCTGCTGGAGAGCCTCAAGGGCCTGCGCGATCTCGGCAACTCGGTGCTGGTGGTCGAGCACGACGAAGAGGCGATCATGACCGCCGACTACGTCATCGACATGGGCCCGGCCGCCGGCGTCCACGGCGGCGAGGTCGTGGCCGAAGGCACGCCCCAGCAGGTGATGGACAATCCGAGCAGCATCACCGGGCAGTACCTGTCGGGCGTTCGCGAGATTGAGATCCCGGAGGACCGCCGGCCGATCTCGAAGAAGAAGGTGCTGCGCGTCGTTGGGGCGACCGGCAACAACCTGAAGAACGTGACGGCCGAGATCCCGGTCGGAACCTTCACCTGCATCACCGGCGTCTCCGGCGGCGGCAAGTCGACCTTCACGATCGAGACGCTCTACAAGGCCGCGGCCCGCCGGCTGCACAACGCCTCGGACGCCCCGGCCCCGCACGACAAGATCGAGGGGCTGGAGAACTTCGACAAGGTCATCGACATCGACCAGTCGCCGATCGGCCGCACGCCGCGCTCGAACCCGGCGACCTATACCGGCGCCTTCCAGCCGATCCGCGACTGGTTCGCCGGCCTGCCCGAGGCCAAGGCCCGCGGCTACGGTCCGGGCCGGTTCAGCTTCAACGTCAAGGGCGGCCGCTGCGAAGCCTGCCAGGGCGACGGCCTGATCAAGATCGAGATGCACTTCCTGCCCGACGTCTACGTCACCTGCGACGTCTGCCACGGCAAGCGCTACAACCGCGAAACGCTCGAAGTGCTGTTCAAGGGCAAGTCGATCTCCGACGTGCTGGACATGACCGTCGAGGAAGCCGCCGACTTCTTCAAAGCGGTGCCGCCGGTGCGCGACAAGATGGAGACGCTGAAGCGCGTCGGCCTAGGCTACGTCCAGGTCGGGCAGTCGGCGACGACGCTGTCGGGCGGCGAGGCGCAGCGCGTGAAGCTCAGCAAGGAGCTGTCGCGGCGGGCGACCGGCAAGACGCTCTACATCCTCGACGAACCCACGACCGGCCTGCACTTCGAGGACGTCAAGAAACTGCTCGAGGTGCTGCACGAGCTGGCCGACCAGGGCAACACCATGGTGGTCATCGAGCACAACCTGGACGTCGTGAAGACCGCCGACTGGATCGTCGACTTCGGCCCCGAGGGTGGCGACGGCGGCGGCGAGATCGTCGCCCAGGGCAGCCCAGAGCAGGTCGCCGCCAGTCCCAAGAGCTGGACTGGCCGCTATCTGGCCGAGATCCTCGAAAAGCACGACAAGCGCCGCAACGAGCGCTGCGCCAAGCTGCGCGCCTAGCGGCCGCCGAACAACGGCAGGGTGTCGGGGGCCAGCGCGCCCTCGATCTCCAGCATGCGCAGCTTGGTGTCGGCGCCGCCGGGGGCCGAGAAGCCGCCCTTGCGGCCGCCGGCCGCCAGGATGCGATGGCACGGCACCACGATAGGCCAGGGGTTGGCGCCCAACGCCTGACCGACGGCGCGCGACAGGCTGACGTCGCCGAGCCGGCGGGCGATGTCGCCATAGGTCAGGGTCTGGCCCGGTGGGATGGCCCTAGCGATTGCGTAGACCTGGGCCGCGAGCGGAGCGATCGCCCCATCGGCCAGCGTCACCTCCAACAGATCCCGCTTCTCGCCGCGCAGCAGCGCCTGCATGCCGGCGATGGCGTCCGCCACGGCGGGAGGCGGCTCCCCCTCCTCCATCCCGGGGTGGCGACGGGCCATGCGGGCGCGCGGATCGCCGCCCTCGCTGAGCGGCAGCATGACGCCTGTCAGCCCCTGCGCGTTCCAGGCGACGCCGCAGAGGCCGATGGCGGTGTCGAACAGGGCGAAGCCGTCGGTCATGATGCAAACCTAGCACCCGGCAAGCGAAGGCGCTGGCGGCTTTCGGACCCGCACGCAGGCCGCCGCTGACGCCAGGGAATGACGCTTGCATTCAAACGCGTGTTCGAAATAGCCTCGCTCCATACTTAAGAAGATTAGGGAGCGACCCAATGAAACTTTACGGCGCGCCGATGCCGGCGCCGAACCCCCGCCGCGTGCGCATCTTCCTGGCCGAGAAGGGCGTCGAGCTGCCCGAGACGCCGGTCAACATGATGAAGCGCGAGCACAAATCGGCCGAATTCCGGGCCAAGAACTCCATGGGCCAGTTGCCGGCCCTCGAACTGGACGACGGGACCTGCATTTCCGAGACCGTCGCCATCTGCCGCTACTTCGAAGAGACCCACCCCGAGCCGCCGCTGTTCGGCCGCACGGCAGTCGAGAAGGCGTTGGTCGATCAGTGGATCCGCCGCGTCGAGTTCGCGGTGATGATGCCGGTCGGCAACTTCTGGCGCCACGCGCACCCGTACACGGCCGCGCTGCTGACCCAGTTCAAGGACTTCGGCGAATCCAACAAGGAGACCTACCAGGGCGCCCAGAAGTATCTGGACCGCGAATTGGAAGGCCGCGAGTTCCTGGTCGGCGACAGCTACACCATGGCCGACATCTGCCTGCTCTCGACGGTCGATTTCGCCGAGTGGATCGGCCTGCCGGTCGAGGACGAATTCGCCAACCTCAAGGCCTGGCGCGAGCGGGTGAAGGCCCGGCCGAGCGCCGACGCCTAGGCGTCGGCCGCCTTGGTGAGCCCCCGATACGCCACCGCGGCGGGGGCGATCACCACAGCGTAGTAGATCGCCGTCAGCCAGCCGGAGACCAGCAGATAGAGCACGGTGGTCAGGGTGAAGTAGGACTGCACGGACGTGCTGTCGGGGCTGAACATTTTGCCAGCCTCTTGAAGATTGCCGCCCTTGGCGATGGCGACGGCCGCCGCGAAGATCACCAGCACCAGCAGCGACATGGCGATGATGCCGCAGATCGCCAGGCCGTAGGCGCCGGTCAGCTTCCAGAACTGGCCCTTGGTCAGCCGCCAGGAGTCGAAGATCGCCAGGCGATGCTCGGAGAAGGTGATCGCGGGGGCCAACGACAGCCGGACGGCCGTATAGAACAGGACCCCCAGGATGAAGAACTCGATGACAATGCCCATCATCGCGCCGGCGCCCTGGCCAGCAACCGCCATCACCAGGGCTGCAATCAAGCCGGCCACCAGCACCGCGCCGATCGTCGCGAGGAGGACCAGCATGAAGTAGACGCCAGTCAGCGCCGCAAGCCGAGCCTCGTCCGCGCCCAACTTCAAATACGCGAAGCCGCGATCCTCAGGACGCAGGGTCACGCGATAGACCGCCGCCGCCATCACGCATTGGAACAGCAACCCGACGATCATCATCGGGAACAGCACGGCGAGCATTTCGCCTAGAGCAGCCAGGTTCGGCGTGTCGGCCGGCCCTGCGTCCAGCATCGCGCTGGCCTCCCGCCCGACGGTCGTCAGGTAGATGGCGCTGCAGACGCTGACGAGGAAGCACAGCACCGCCCAGACGAGAACCGTCCTTGGGCGTTCGCGCGTCAGTCGGAAACCCTCGAAAGCGGCGTCAGTCGCCGAAAACGCGCTCATCACAATCCTCTGGCCAAGCCGTCGCTAATAACGAGTCGGCCTCTGTTTGGCTGCGGATTCTGGTGGGGGAGTTCAACCTTCGCAAGGCCCCGCTCGCGAAGTGTTACGATCGTTGCTAGTTAGTCACGCATGTCGAACCAACCAGTACATATCGTCGGCGGGGGCCTGGCCGGTTCCGAAGCCGCTTGGCAAGTCGCCCAGGCCGGAGTTCCGGTCGTCCTGCATGAGATGCGCCCGGTCCGGAAGACCGACGCGCACCAGACCGACGGCCTGGCCGAGCTGGTCTGCTCCAACTCGTTCCGCGCCGACGACTGGACCGGCAACGCGGTCGGCCTGCTGCACGCCGAGATGCGCAAGCTGGACTCGATCATCATGGGCTGCGGCGACGCCAACCAGGTGCCGGCCGGCGGCGCCCTGGCCGTCGACCGTGACGGCTTCTCGCAAGCTGTCACCGCGCGGCTGGAAGCCCATCCGCTGGTCACCATCGAACGCGAAGAGATCGCCGGCCTGCCGCCGGCCGAGTGGGACAACGTCATCGTCGCCACCGGGCCGCTGACCTCCCCGGCCCTGTCCGAGGCGATCTTGCAGCTGACCGGCGAAGGCGAGCTGGCCTTCTTCGACGCCATCGCCCCGATCGTGAACTTCGAGTCGATCGACATGGACGTCTGCTGGCGTCAGTCGCGCTACGACAAGGCCGGCCCGGCCGGCGACACCGCCGCCTACATCAACTGCCCGATGGACAAGGCGCAGTACGAGGCCTTCATTGACGCCCTGCTGGCCGGCCCGAAGTCCGAATTCAAGGACTGGGAGAACGTCCCCTATTTCGACGGCTGCCTGCCGATCGAGGTGATGGCCGAGCGCGGCCGCGAGACCCTGCGCCACGGGCCGATGAAGCCCGTCGGCCTGACCAACGCCCACAATCCGGAGGTGAAGGCCTACGCCATCGTCCAGCTGCGCCAGGACAATGCGCTTGGCACGCTGTGGAACATGGTCGGCTTCCAGACCAAGCTGAAGCACGGCGCCCAGACCGAGATCTTTCGGACCATCCCGGGTCTGGAGAAGGCCGTGTTCGCGCGCCTCGGCGGGCTGCACCGCAACACCTTCCTGAACAGCCCCAAGCTGCTCGACGGCCAACTGCGGATGAAGAACCAGCCGCGGCTGCGATTCGCCGGCCAGGTGACCGGGGTCGAAGGCTATGTCGAGAGCGCCGCCGTCGGCCTGCTGGCCGGCCGCTTCGCCGCCGCCGAGCGCCTCGGCCGTCCGATCGAAGCGCCGCCCGCGACCACCGCCCTGGGCGCCCTGATCGGCCATATCACCGGCGGCCACATCGACGCCGGCAAGGGCTCGTTCCAGCCGATGAACATCAACTACGGCCTGCTGCCGCCGATGGACGCCGCCGGCCCGAAACGACGCGAGGACGGCAGCCGCATCGGCGCCAAGGAGCGCGGTCGCAACAAGAAGCTGGCGGTCGGCGAGCGCGCCCTGGCCGATCTCGACGCCTGGGTCGCCGGCGCGCCGGCGCTGGCCGCCGAGTAGCCGCTAAAGCCGCCCGCGGGCGCTGGCCCAGAACAGGCGCAGGCGTGCCTCCAGCTCGGAGGCGCGCCGCCCCTGCGCGCGAACCCGGGCCAGGGTAGCGTGAGCGACGGCCGGGAAAGCAGCCACCGACATCCCCTGCCCGGCGGCCAGCGCCTCTGACAGCGCCGCTTGAGCGGCCTCCCCCTCCATGTCCGCGGTGCCCATCAGCAGGCCGATGGCCCACGCCTCGCCCGCCCGTTCAGCGCGGACGAGGTCGGCTTTCGGGTCGAGGATCAGCGCGACGGCGCGGGCCGCCCCGCCGGCCGAGCCACGCGCCCATTCAAGAGCGTCAGCAAGGTTCATCGGCGCCGCATCGAGCTCGCGGTAACGGGCCTCGATCATCGCCTCCAGCGGCTCGCGCGGCAGGGCGTGGCGGGCGATGGCGGCGGCCAGCGCCTGGGCCGTCGGATGCTGGCGGACGGGCCGTCCTTCGAACACCTCGTCCAGCACCTCGCGCCACCAGGTCAGGCGAATCTCGCCCATCAAGGCGTTGGACGCGACCTTCGGCGCGCGGGCCAGCTCATAGTCGAAGGCGTAGACGGCCATGACATCGGCGCGAGCGGCAGGATCGGCGATGAAGCGGCTGGACAGCCAGCGCTCCGGATCGAGGCGGCGGGCCTGATCGTCGAGGTCGGCGGCGGGTTGGGTCTCGGACATCTCACACAAGCAAAAGGCCCGCCGGGTGGGGCGGGCCTTCCGATCTTAGACGTGTTCGGCGACTAGCCGAAGATGGTCTGGTTCATGGTCATGGTGACCAGCATCGGCAGCGACAGCAGCGTGTTGGTGCGCGAGAACAGCATGGCCAGCTTGCCGGCCTTGGCCTTGGCGTCAGCGTCGCCTTCGACGATGCCCAGGGCGATCTTCTGGTTCGGCCAGATGAAGACCCAGACGTTGAAGAACATGATCGTGGCCAGCCACATGCCGACGCCGATGAAGGTGTGCTGCGGCACCGAGAAGCCGTCCAGCGCGCCCAGGGTGAAGGCCTGGAACAGGTAGCCGCGGTTGAAGGCGAGGATCACGCCCATGATCCAGGTGGCCAGCGCCGCATAGCGGAACCAGAACAGCGCCTCGGGGGCGATGTACTTGGAAACGGCGGGCTTCAGCTCGGCCGGGATGTCCGGCATTTTCCGGATCTGGACGAAGTTGAAGTAGTACAGCAGCCCGATCCAGAGGATGCCGAAGAAGGTGTGCATCCAGCGGAACACCGCCTGCCAGAAGATCGCGTCAGCCGAGCCGTAGTGGCTCATGTAACCAACGACCATGATCACAGCGAGCAGGAAGCTCACGATCATGGTGTTGCGGAAGTTGGACAGCAGTCCCTGCATTGTCGATGCCCCTCAAGTTTCCAGCCCTGAAGACTGGGTATAGGGCGCTTCGCAGCAGTCGAAAAGCCAAGCTTAGACGGCGATCAGGGCGGCCGCGAGCTTGCGGCCTTCGGCCGTGAGGATGTTGTAAAGTCGGCAGGCGGCCGGCGTATCCATGAATTCCAGGCCGATACCGGCCCGCTGCAGCGCCTCGCGTACCGCGCGCGGGGGCAAGGCGTTGTGCATCCCCGCGCCCAGCAGCACGAACTCGACGTCGCCGCGGCCGGCGGCGATGATGTCCGCGAAGTGGTCCGGCGACAGTTCGCCCATCGTGCGGACGGGCCAGACCCTGGCCTCGTCGCGCACGATCAGCAGGGAGCCCTCGTGGCGACCGGTGGAGAGGCGGAAGCCGCCATCTCCGTAAGCGTCGATCTGAGGCGCGTCCCGAGCCATGGCGCGCCTAGCGGGCGGCCATGGGCTTGAGCGGCTCGGCCGGCTCGTCGCCGCGCTTCACACCCCAGAGCAGGATGATCGGCAGGGCCACGTAGATCGACGAGTAGGTGCCGACGATGACGCCGAACACCATGGTCACGACCAGCGGCAGCAGCACGGGGCCGCCGAAGAACACCGCGCCGGACAGGGCCAGGATCGCCGTGCTGCCGGTGATCAGGGTCCGCGACAGACGCTCGTTCTCGGACTTGTTGATGATGTCCGCCAGCGGCGCGGTCTTGTACTTGCGCAGGTTCTCGCGGAGCCGGTCGAAGGTGATGACCTTCTCGTTCATCGAGTAGCCGATGACGGTCAGCAACGCGGCGATCGAGGTCATCGAGAACTCGAGATGGGTCAGCGACAGCATGCCCAAGGTCAGCAGCACGTCGTGGAACACGCCCACGACCGCGCCGAGGCCGAACTGCAGCTGGAACCGGAACCAGATGTAGAGCAGCATCAGGAACACCGCGACGCCCAGCGCCATGAAGCCGCTGGTCATCAGCTCGCCGGAGACCTTGGGCCCGACGACTTCGACCTTCTTGAAGGTGATGCCGGGGAAAGTCTTGCTGAGCTCAGTCTTGATGCGCTCGGCGCCGTCGACGGGATTGACGCCCTCGGCGGTGCGGAAGCGCAGCATGGCGCTGTTGGGCGAGCCCATCTGCTGGACCTGGGCGTCTTCACCGCCCACCCGCATCATGGTCTGACGCAGTTGGCCGATGTCGGCCGGGCCCGGGGTCTGCACCTCGATCATCGAACCGCCGATGAAGTCGATGCCCAGGTTCAGGCCCTTGGTGAAGAACGACACGCCCGAGAGCACGATGAGGATCGCCGAGAAGATCGCCGCATAGGGCGCCAGGCGCACGAAGTTGAAGTGGAATTCGCGCGGCAGGAGTCGGATCAGAGGCCACATGTTCTCAAATCCTAGACGATCGGCAGCGCCTTCGGCCGGGTGGCGCGGAACCACAGACCGATAAGCACTTGAGTGATGACGACGGCGGTGAACACCGAGGTGACGACCCCGATGAGCAGCGTCCAGGCGAAGCCGCGGATCGGGCCGGAGCCGAACTGGAACATGATCAGCGCGGAAATGGCGCTGGTGATGTTGGCGTCCATGATCGAAACCAAGGCCAGTGAGTAGCCATGCTCCAAGGCCGAGATCGGCGATCTGCCGGCGTGGGCCTCGTCGCGTATCCGTTCATAGATGAGCACGTTGGCGTCGACCGCCACCGCCAATGTCAGGATCAGGCCGGCGATGCCGGGGAAGGTCAGCGTCGCCTGGGTGAGCGACATGATCCCCAAGATCAGCAGCACGTTGACGATCAAGGCGATGGCCGAGAAGACGCCGAACAGGCCATAGGCCAGGATGATGAAGACGATGATCGCCACGCCGCCGATGGCCAGCGAGATGATCCCCGCCTTCACGGCGTCGGCCCCGAGTTCGGCGCCGACCGTGGACTGCTGTTCGACCTTCAGCGGAGCCGGCAGCGCGCCGGCGCGCAGCAGGATCGCCAGGTCGTTGGCGGTCTGCGGCGTGAAGCTGCCGCTGATCTGGCCGTTGCCGCCAGTGATCGCGCTCTGGATGACCGGGGCGGAGATCACTTTGTTGTCGAGCACGATGGCGAAGCGCTTGCCGAGGTTCTGGGAGGTGGCGTCGGCGAACCGGCGCGCGCCCTGTCCGTTGAAGCGGAACGACACCACGGGCTGGCCGCTCTGTTGGTCGAACCCTTGCTGGGCGTCGGTCAGCATCTCGCCGGTGACCAGCGCGCGCTTCTTCAGAACGTAAGACTGGGTGGAGCCGTCGTCGCTCTCATAGACGGCCGATCCGGGCGGCACCCGGCCGGCGGCCATGTCTTCCGGCGTGACACTGTCGTCGACCATCTGGAAGGTCAGCTTGGCGGTCTGGCCGATGACGTCGCGCAGACGTTGCGGGTCGCTCTCGCCCGGGGCCTGAACGACGATGCGGTTGACGCCCTGGCGAACGATGGTCGGTTCCTTGGTGCCGAGTTCGTCGATCCGGCGGCGCAGGATCTCGATCGACTGATCGACGGCGCGGCCGGCCTCGGCGTTCATCGCGTCCTGGGACAGCGACAGCACAATGCGCCCGCCGCCGGCCGAGGAAACCGAGATGCCGCTGCCGCCCGGCGTCGAGGCCGAAGCCGCCGCCACCGTGCTGCGCAGCTTGTTGACCGCCGTGTTCGCCTGGGCCGGGTCGTTGATCAGGACGCTGACCTGATCATTGACCAGCCGCAGCTCTGCGAACTGGATATTGGCCTCGCGCAGCTGGGTGCGCACGTCTTCCAGCAGGTTGGTGAGCCGCTCCTGCTTGAGCGCAGCGGTGTCCACTTCCAGCAGGAGGTGCGAGCCCCCCTGCAGGTCCAGGCCGAGATTAAGGGTCTGCTTGGGCATGAAGCCCGGCAGGCTGTCGCGCACATCGGCGGGCAGCACGTTCGGCAGGGTGAACACCACGCCGAAGATCGCCGCGAACACGACGGCGATCACCTTCCAGCGCGAGAGATTGATCATGTGTACTTCGAGCCCTTAGGCCTTGGAGTCGTTGGCGGGGGCCGGTTCGCCGCGGACACGGACCTCGGCGATCATGCCCTTCACCACCTTGACGGTGACGCCTTGGGCGATTTCGAGGCCGATTTCCTTGTCCTCGACCCGCACCACCTTGCCGACCACGCCCGAGTTCAGCACGACGGTGTCGTTGCGCTTCAGGTTGGTGATCATCTGCTGGTGCTGTTTCATCCGGCGCTGCTGCGGGCGGATCATCAGGAAGTAGAAGAGAACGACCAGGCCGACCAGCGGCAGGAACTGGATCAACAGATCCTGCGGGCCGCCCGTGGGGGCGCCGGCGGCGGTCTGGGCGAAGGCGGGCGTGGCGAACATGGCGCTCCGAAGCTCAATAGTCGGGCGCGTCTCGGCCCGGTTTTTCAGGTCGGCGGAAGCTATGCGCTGCGTCTTCGTTTTGCAATGGAAGCGCCGTGCGGCTAAGCACCTTCGCCATGGAAGACGCGTTGAAACCTGTTCTCGTCCGCATCGCCGAAGCCCTTGAGCGACTGGCTCCCCCGGCCAAGGTAGCCCCTTCGTTCGACGGAGCGCGCCTGTTCCGCCACGATCCCGTGACCGGCGCCTTCCATCCAGCGCCCGACTATCCGCTGTCGCTCGCTTCCCTGCTCGGCATCGAACGGCAGAAGGAACGGTTCCTGGAGAACCTGCAGCGCTTCGCGCGCGGCCTGCCCAGCAACCACGTGCTGCTATGGGGCGTGCGCGGCACCGGCAAGAGCTCGATCTCCAAGGCCGCGTTCATGCAGGTGTCGCAGGACGCGCCCGACCTGAAGCTGGTCGAGGTCGACCGCGACCAGGTCACCGAGCTGCCGGCGCTGTTCGATGAGTTGCGCGGGCGGCCCGAACGCTTCGTGGTGCTCTGCGACGACCTCTCGTTCGAGGAAGGCGCGGCCGCCGCCAAGGCCCTGAAGTCGGCGCTGGAAGGCGGCGTCTCCGGTCCGCCGAGCAACGTGCTGTTCGTGGCGACCTCGAACCGTCGCCACCTGATGCCGCGCACCAACACCGAGGACCGCGGCCTGGTCGCCTCGGCCGAGGACGCCGAGGAAGAGGTCAGCGTGTCCGACCGCTTCGGTCTGTGGATCGGCTTTCCACCGATGGACCAGACGACCTACCTGGCCGCCGTCAACGCCTATGCCGTGCGCTACGGCCTATCGGCACCCGACCTCGACCGCCGGGCCCTGCAATGGGCGCAGCTGCGCGGCTCGCGCTCCGGGCGCGTGGCCTACCAGTTCATCCGCGACCTGGCTGGCGAGCAGGGCAAGCACCTGCCGCTGTAACAGAAGCCCTCCCCGATAGGGAGGGCCTCGCCGCGCCCCACTACTTCGGCAGCACCAACTTGGGATCGATCGGCCGCGCGCGTTCCTGCGGCGTCGGGGCATAGCGCACCTCGAAGTGCAGCTGCGGCTCGGACACGCCGCCGGTCGAGCCGACTTGGCCGACCTGCTGCCCCTGCACGACCTTCTGCTGCATCTTCACGTCGACCCGAGCCAGGTGGCCATAGGCGGTGACCCAACCGTCCGAGTGCTTGATCAGCACCAGATTGCCGAAGCCCGGCACCTGGTCGCCGGCATAGACGACATCGCCCGCCGCCGAGGCTCGGACGGTCTCGCCCTGCGGGCTGCGGATGTTGACGCCGTCGTTGCGCTGTCCGGTGCCCTTGGGGCCGTAGTCCGAAACGATGTCGCCGCGAACCGGCCAGACGAATCGGCCGCGTCCGAAGCTTGAGATCTGCGCGTCGGTCGGCGTTCCACTGGTCGGGGCCGGCGTGCTCGGCGTCGGAGCCGGCGTCACGGGCTTCGGCGGCGGCGGCGGCGCGGGCCGGACGGGCGTCGGATAGGCAGGCGCGGGCGTCGTCGCCGGCGGCGGCGTGTAGGGCGGCGGCGGCGTCGTGGCCGCAGGCGGCGTGTACGGCGCAGGCGCAGGCGCAGGAGGCGTGTAAGGCGGCGGCGCCGGTGTCGGCGTCGGGCGCGGCGCGGCGACCTCCTCGCGGATCGGTCCGCGGTCGCGATAACCCGTGGGCAGGATCACCTGGCGGCCAGCCTTGATCGACGCCCCGACCCGCAGGCCGTTGGCCTCGGCCAGCGCCTTCTGAGTGACGCCGAAGCGGCGGGCGATCAGGGCCAGGGTGTCGCCCTGCCCGGCCACGTAGGCCTTGGCCTTGGTCGCCGGCCCCTTGAGCACCTGACCCGGCTGCAGCGCATAGGGCGCCTTCAGCTTGTTGTCGTCAGCCAGATCCTTGCGGGTGGTGTCGAGGTCGCGAGCGATGGCGTCGAGGTTGTCGCCCTTCTTGACCGTGTAGGTCTTCGGCTTGCCGGCGGTGTCGACGACCTTGCCGGTCACGCGCATGCGAACGGTGGTGGCGGGCGCCTCCACGACGGGCGGCGGCGCAGGCGGGGTGACGCGCGGCGGCGGCGTATACGGCGGCGTGCTCGCGGGCGGCGTATACGGCGTGCTCGCTGGCGGCGGCGGTTCGTAGCCGCTGGAAGCGACCGGGACCTGGGTGCGGACGACCGTCGGCCCCTTGTCCTTGTAGCCATCCGGCAGGATCAGGCGCTGGCCGGGCGAGAGCGGCGCGTCGATGTCGCGCTCGTTGGCTTCGGCGATCGCCGCGGCGGTGACGCTGAAGCGGCGGGCGATGGCGAACAGAGTGTCCCCGGATTCCACCACATAGGCCTTGCTGTTGGCCGTGCGCGGGCCCTTCAGCACCTGGCCCGGACGCAGGGCGTAGGGCGGCTTGAGATTGTTGTCCTCGGCCAGCTGCTTGCGGTCGGCGCCGAGCGTGCGGGCGATGGCGTCGAGGTTATCGCCCTTCTTGACCGTGTAATCCTTGGCGGGTCCCGCAGTGTCGACCACCCTGCCCGCGACCGTCGTGCGGGTCACGGTCTGCATGACCGGCGGGGCCGGCGGCAGCGCTGACGTCGTCGCCGGCGGCGGCAGCGGGCGCGCCGGCTGGATGCTGGGCAGCAGCGTCGAGGACACCGGCGGCGTCGGGCGCGCCTCGGGCAGCGGCTCGGTCGGACGCGCGACTGCAGGCGGCGCGGGCGGCGGCTGGCTCGGCGCCGGAGTGGGCCGGGTCGGGAAATTCGGACGCACAGGCTCGACCGTGGTGCAGGCGGTCAACGCCGTGCCGGCCAGAAGGAATAGAACCGTACGCGAAAGAGAAAGCGTCATCGCCGCTCCGGGGAACATTGGATCGGAATCAGTCGAGGCGTCAGGGTTAATGATGGGTTACGGCCGACGCCCAGGCCACCCAATTAGTCGTACCTCACGGCTCCTTGGCGACGCCGTCGAGCAGAGGAACGAAGCGGACGTCAGTCATGTGTTCGGCCCGGAAGCCGCCCGCCCCGTCGCCGAGATAGCGGATCAACCTCTGCACCGGCCCCTTGCCCACCGGAGCGACCAGAATGCCCGAGGGTTTCAGTTGTGAAAGCAGGGCCTTGGGCTCATCCGGCGCCGCCGCTGTGACCAAAATGCGGTCAAAAGGCGCCTGCTCGGGCCAGCCGAGCCCGCCGTCGCCGAAGCGGGTGATGATGTTGGTCAGGCCGAGTTGCTTGAAGCGAGCCTCGGCTTCGCCCAGCAGGGTGCGGTAGCGCTCGACCGTGTAAACCAGCCGCGAGATCTTGGAGAGGATGGTGGTCTGGTAGCCAGAGCCGGTGCCGATCTCCAGCACGCGCGAACGCGGCTCGACCTGCAGGGCCTGGCTCATAAGGCCGACGATGAACGGCTGGCTGATCGTCTGGCCGCAGGCGATCGGCAGCGCCGAATCCTCGAACGCCCTTTCCTTGAAAAGGTCCGGGGTGAACAGCTCGCGCGGGGTCGACTCGAGCGCCGCCAGCACGGCCGGGTCGCTGACGCCCTGGGCGCGCAGCGACAGCACCAGTCGTGCGAGTTGGACGTCCCGCCCCTCTTCGCCGTTGTCGTCTTGCTTGCCCATATCCGCCTCAGACCTTCGGCGGCGCGCCCCCGAGCACGCCCTTCAGGCGAAAGACGGTTTCGGCGTGAGTCAGGTCGATATGCAAGGGGGTGACGGAAATCTTACCGTCGTAAATGGCCCGCAGATCGGTGCCGTCGGCCGGCTGCGACATTTCGTGGCGGAAGCCCATCCAGTAATAGTCGCGATTGCGCAGGTCGGTGCGCTTCTCGGCATGGCGCACGGCCACGTCGCGGAACGTCTGGCGGGTGACCTCGACCTCGGTGATCTCATCCGGCGCTCGCGAGGGGAAGTTGACGTTCATCACTACGTCCTTCGGCCAGCCGATCTCGACCAGCCGCTTGACGATGCCGGGGCCGAAGCGCTCGGCCGGGGCGAACATGTCCTGGCCGTCGACCAGCGGCCAGCCGGTCTGTGACAGCGCGATCGACGGGATGCCCATAGCCATGCCCTCGATGGCGCCTGCGACGGTGCCGGAGAGGGTGACGTCCTCGGCCAGGTTCGCGCCGCGATTGACCCCTGACAGCACCAGGTCAGGCCTTAAGCCGCCCATCAGCTCGGTGACAGCCAGCATCACGCAGTCGGTCGGCGTGCCGGTGGTGGCGAAGCGACGCTCGTCCAGCCGCCGCACCCGCACCGGATCGGACAGGGTCAGCGCCCGGCTGGCGCCGGACTGTTCATATTCCGGCGCGCAGATCCAGACATCGTCGGTCAGGGCGCGGGCGATGTTCTCCAGGGCGACGAGGCCTTCAGCATGGATGCCGTCGTCGTTGGTCAGGAGGATTTTCATGCGCCACCGATGTGCGTCAGGCCCGGAAGATAGCGGTGCAGCGCCTGCGGGATGGCGATGCGGCCCTTCTCGTCCTGATAGTTCTCCATGACAGCCACAAGCGTGCGGCCGACCGCCAGGCCCGAGCCGTTGAGGCTATGGACGAACCGGGTGCCCTTCTCGCCGGCCTTCTTGGTGCGCGCGTCCATGCGCCGCGCCTGGAAGTCCCCGCAGTTCGAGCAGGAGCTGATCTCGCGGTAGCGGCCCTCCGACGGGATCCAGACCTCGAGGTCGTAGGTCTTGCGGGCGCCGAAGCCCATGTCGCCGGTGCAGAGCAGCATGGTGCGGAACGGCAGCTCCAGCGCTTTGAGGACGGCCTCGGCACAGCCGACCATCCGCTCGTGCTCTTCCTCGGACTTGTCCGGAGCGGTGATCGAGACCAGCTCGACCTTGTAGAACTGGTGCTGGCGGATCATGCCGCGGGTGTCCCGGCCCGAGGCGCCGGCCTCCGAGCGGAAGCACGGCGTCAGCGCGGTCATGCGCAGCGGCAGCTCTTCCTCGGCGACGATCTGGCCCATGACCATGCTGGTCAGCGGCACCTCGGCGGTCGGGATCAGCCAGCGGCCGTCCGTGGTCTTGAAGAGGTCGTCGGCGAACTTCGGCAGCTTGTCGGTGCCATAGGCGGCCGCGTCGTTGACCAGCAGCGGGGGCGAAACCTCTGTGTAGCCGTGCTCCTGGGTCTGAAGGTCGAGCATGAACTGGCCGATGGCCCGTTCCAGCCGGGCGATCTGGCCCTTCAGCACCACGAAGCGCGCGCCGCTCATGCGGGCGGCGGCCTCGAAGTCGACGAAACCCAGCCCCTCGCCCAGATCGACGTGGTCCTTGGGATTGGAGATGGCGAAGGGCTCGCCCCAGCGGCGGACCTCGACGTTCTCGTGCTCGTCAGCGCCGACCGGCACGTTCGGCAGCGGGATGTTCGGCAGCGCGGCCAGCAGGTCGTGCAGCTCGGCGGAGACGGCGCGTTCCACCTCGGCCTGCTCGGCCAGCACGCCCTTGACCTGCTCGACCTCGGCCATCAGGCGCTGGGCCTCGGCCTCGTCCTTCTTGGCTTTGGCCTGGCCGATCAGCTTGGAGGCTTCGTTGCGGCGGCTCTGGGCGGTTTCCAGGGCGAGCTTGGCCGCGCGCAGCTTGGCGTCCAGTTCGATCGCCTGGGCGGCGGCGCCGGAACGGCCCTTCGCAGCCCACGCCTGCTCGTAAAGCTCCGGGGTTTCGCGAATGGCTCGGATATCGTGCATGGGGCCGCCACAGGTGGGAGTGAGCGGACTTCTCTAGAGCGCGTTGGTTAGCGGGCCAACCCCTCGCGCCCTCAGACGACCGCCACGTCCGTGCCCGCCTCGTCCTCTTCGCGCTTGCGGCGGATCTCGATCAGCCGCACGCACCAGATCGAGATTTCGTAAAGCAGGATGATCGGCACCGCGAGCATGGTCTGGCTGATCGGATCGGGCGGCGTGACGACAGCCGCAACCACGAACACCCCGACGATAGCGTAGCGGCGGCCCGACGACAGCGCCTTGGACGAGATCAGCCCGGCCATGCCCAATAGGGTCAGCACCACCGGCAGCTGGAAGCAGAGGCCGAAGGCCAACAGCAAGGTCGTCACCAGGCTCAGATAATCCGAGACCTTGGGCAGCAGTTCGACCGTCACCCCCGCATCGCCGACGATCTGCTGGGACAGCGAGAACCACAGCACGAACGGCAGGATCACGTAGTAGACCAGCGCTGCGCCCATCAGGAACAGGCTGGGCGAAGCCAGCAGGAACGGCAGGAAGGCTTTGCGTTCGCGCTTGTAGAGGCCGGGCGCGACGAAGCCGTAGACCTGCCAGGCCAGGACCGGGAAGGTCAGCACAACCGCGCCGAAACCGGCGAGCTTCAGCTTGGTGAAGAAGAACTCGAGCGGCGCGGTGAACACCAGCTTCAACTTCTCGGCGCCGGCGGCGTCAGGCACTTCGCGCGCGCCGATCAGAGCCAGGAACAGATCCTTGGTCCCGGACAGGAACTTGAGAATATCGAACCCGGCAGCCTGCTGGGCGTGCGCCGCCTGCTCGGCCGCCAGCAACTGGGCGGCGATGGCGAACGGGTGCAGCAGGAACATGTAGATCTGCTTGGAGAACCCGAAGCAGATGGCGAATCCGATCGCCATGGCCAGCACGCAGACGATCAGCCGCGAGCGCAGCTCGACCAGGTGATCGAGAAGCGGGGCGCGCGAGGCCTCGATCTCGGAGTCGTCTTCCTGGTAGCTCACGCCTTGGCTCCCGCCTTGGGCTTGGCCTTCGCCGGTTTGGCGGCGGCGGCCTTGGGTTTCGCGGCGGACTCGGTCTTGGGCTTGGCCGCGCGCGGCGCGCGCGGCTTGGCTTCCTTGACGATCGGCGCGGCGGCCGGGGCCGGCTCGGGCTCCGAAGCCGGCGGCTCGTAGGCCTGGCTGATCGACGGCGGGAACTGCACGCCGCCCCCCTCGAGGCTGTCGCCGATCTCTTTGAAGACCTGGTCGACCTGAGCCTTGGACGCGTCCGCCGCGGCGTCGGCGATCTGGCCGCGGCGCATGGCTTCGACTTCCTTGCGGAGCTCGTCCAGTTCGGACTGGCGCGCCATCTCGTCGAAGCTGGCGCGGAACTCATTGGCCATGCCGCGGATCTTGGCCGTGAATTGGCCGAGCTTGCGCAGCATGACAGGCAAGTCCTTGGGTCCCACGACGATCAGAGCGACCGCCGCGATGACCAGGAGTTCAAGCCCGCCGATCTCGGGAAGCATTCGTAAGGCAGCCTAGACGTAAGAGCCCGCGCCGATCGGAACCGGCGCGGGCGAAATGTTGGACGGGACGGACGCGGTTAGCCGCGCGCTTCGTCCTTCTCGCGTTCGGTGTTCGGCAGCGGCTTGCTCTCCGCGGAGGTCGGCTCGTCCTTCAGGCCGTCACGGAAGGCGCGGATGCCCTTGGCGGCGTCGCCCATGATGCCCGAAAGCTTGCCGCGGCCGCCGAACAGCAGCGCCACGACGACCAGAACGATCAGCCAGTGCCAAATCGAAAATGAGCCCATCAGGCCAAACTCCTTAACGTCGGCGGCCACCCTCGGCCGCGCGCCCGCTCTCTGTTGTGAACGGAATATAGTCGGTCACGCTGCAAGACGCCACGCGTCCTAATGCGCTGGATCGTCCTCGCCCAGGAAATCCGTGTGGAATTCGGGCGCCTCGTCGTCCCCCAACGGGTCTTCTTCAGGCATTCCGAGGCCGGCGGGGTTGGGAACATTGAAGTCCGGCGGCAGATCAAGGCTGAGCAGTCCCGCCGCCTTCATCTCGGCTACGCCGGGCAGGTCGCTCAGACTGGCTAGGCCGTAGTGCTCGAGAAAGGCGTCCGTGGTGCCATAGGTTACTGGCCGACCGGGCGTCCGGCGACGGCCGCGCATCCGCACCAGCCCCAGCTCCAGCAGAACATCGAGCGTGCCCTTGCTGGCCTGGACGCCGCGCACCGACTCAATTTCCGCGCGGGTGACCGGCTGGTGATAGGCGATGATGGCCAAGGTCTCCTGGGCGGCCTTCGACAGGCGGCGCGGCTCCTCGCGCTCCTCGGTCATCAGGAAGGCCAGGTCCTCGGCGGTTTGAAAGCGCCAGCGGCCGGCGACGCAGGCCAATTCCACGCCCCGGCCCTCGTAGGTCTTCTGCAACGCGGCGATGGCCGCCTCGACATCGGCGCTGGCCGGAAGCCGTTTGGCGAGGTCTTCCCGGCTGAGCGGACCGGCGGCGGCGAACAGCAGCGCCTCGATCTGGCGTTCGGTCTCGCTGCTCACGGCCGCAACTCCTTGCGGGCCCGAAGGTAGATGTCGGCGAAGGCTTCGAGCTGGCGGGTCTCGAGCGCCCCTTCCTTGACCAGCTCCAGGCTGGCCGAGAGGGTCGAGGCGACGTAGGAGGCCTGGCTAGGCCCCTCCCCCGCGGGCCGAAGCGGCGCGACGCCGTTGAGCGGCGTCCAGCGGTCGAGATCGGGCAGCATGTGGCGCAGCCGGTCGCGGGCGTCTTCCAGCGGATAGGCCTGCTGGACGCGGGGCGTGTAATGGCGGCCCTGCTCCTTGCGGCGCTGCTCGATATAGGCGCTCATCAGGCCGTAGAGGTCGCCCTCGAGCCGGGTCGAGGGCACGACCTTGATGGCTTCGGGGTCACCACGGACGAAGACCTCGCGGCCTAGCTGGGTCCCGTCGCGCAGGGCGTCGGCGGCCTTGCGCATGGCGTCGAGCTTGGCCAGACGGAAGGCGAGCTGGGCGGCCATCTCCTCGGCCGGCAGTTCCTCGGCCTTCGGGCGCTCGGGCCTGGGCAAGAGCAGCCGCGACTTCAGGTAGGTCAGCCAGGCGGCCATGACCAGATAGTCGGCGGCCAGCGAGAAGCGCACGCGCCGGGCCTGCTGGACGAAGCTCAGATATTGATCGGCCAGCTTGGTGATCGACAGCTGGAGCAGATCGACCTTCTGGTTGCGGGCCAGGGCCAGCAGGACGTGCAACGGGCCTTCGTAGCCGTCGATGTCGATAACCAGCGCATCGCCGTCTTCGGCCGCGGTCCTGGCCGCATCGAAGTCGAGCGTGGGCTGGAAGGCGCTCACGCGGCCCACCTGCCGTCGAAGGCGGCGTCGAACCGGGCGCGGGCCTCGTCGAGGTCGAAGGGCTCGGCCACCTTGGCCAGCCGGCCGAGCGCCGCCTTGGCGCGGCGCAGGGCCTGACCCGAAAGCGCCTTGGTCCCGGCCAGCACGGCCTTCATCTCGGCCATGTCGCCATTGCAGTGCAGGACCACGTCGCAGCCGGCGGCGAGCGAATCGCGGGCGCGATCGGCGAACTCGCCGCCGAGCGCCTTCATCGACAGGTCGTCGCTCATCACCAGGCCATCGAAGCCGATCGCCCCGCGGATGACCTGACTCATGGCCTTCTTCGAGGTCGTCGCCGGCCGCTTGGCGTCGACGGCCGAGTAGACCACGTGGGCGGTCATCGCCATCGGCATGTCCGACAGCATCTTGAACGGCGCGAAGTCCCAGGCGTCGAGCTCGTCAAAGGACGTGTCGACCACGGGCAAATCATGGTGGCTGTCAGCCATGGCGCGGCCGTGGCCCGGGATGTGCTTGATCACCGGCAGCACCCCGCCCGCGATCAGCCCCTCACAGGCGGCGCGCCCCAGCAGCGCCACCCCGTCGGGGGTCTTGGCGTAGGCGCGGTCGCCGATGACGTCGTGCGCCCCGGCGACCGGCACGTCGAGCACCGGCACGCAGTCGACATTGATCCCCAGCGCCGCCAGGTCGTGCGCCAGCAGGCGCGCGCCCAGACGGGTGATCTCCCGCCGCAGCAGCGGATCGTTGGAGGCCAGCTCGCCGTAGGCCCGACCGGGCGGATAGCGTCGCCAGTGCGGCGGCCCCAGGCGCTGGACCCGGCCGCCCTCCTGGTCGATCAGCACCGGCGCGTCGGGGCGGTCGACCGTGGCCCGCAGCTGGTCGACCAGCTTGCGCACCTGATCCGGCGTCTCGACGTTGCGGGCGAAGAGAATGAACCCCCACGGCCGGACGTCGCGGAAGAACGCATCTTCCTCCCGCGAGAGCGTCAGGCCCGAGCAGCCAAGGATCGCGGCGGCGGTCACTTCACGAAACAGCTTTTGCCGGCCGCCTTCAGCTTGTCGCAGAAGGCCGCGGCGTCGGCGCGGCTGGAGAAGCCGGTGACCTGGGTGCGGTAGAGGGTCGAGGTCCCCTTCTGGACCGCCTCGACCTTCTTGCCCTTGCCGGCGGCGACGCCGGGAGCGACCGCGACGGCCTTGTTCCATTCGGAGTCGGCCAACGCCTGGGACGAGAAGGCGCCGATCTGGACGGCGGCCGAACCGCCAGCAGCGGCGGGCCGGGGCGCCGGCGCCTGGGCCAGAGCCGCGTCGATCGACTTCGGCGCCGGAGCGGCGGGCGGCGTGACCTTGGTCACCGGGACGGCGGGCGGAGCCACGGCCGGGCGCAGGCCGCCCGACGTGGTCGGCGCGATCGGCGCGGCCGAGACCGGCGAGGTCGGGGCCGGACGCGGCGGCGGCTGCACCGTCACCGGAGCCGGGCGGGCCTGGGGCTGTTCCGGCGGCGCGGTGAAGTTCGGCGCGGCCGGGGCCTCCGAGCCATCTTCCGAGTGGTAGATTTGCAGACCGGCGGCCGGATCGGCGGGCTGAGCCTCGGCGGGCGGCGCGGCTTTCATCTCGGCCACCGGTGCGCCGACGGTGCGCGGCGCATCGCCGGCTTCGCGCACGCCGGAACGGTAGAACATGATGATGGCGACCACGAGCGCGATAAGGACCAGGGCGCTCAGGATCAGCATGACGGGCGCAGGGCCGCCGCCGCGCACCGGCTGGCGCGCATCGAAGGACAGCGGCGCGTCGGTCGGGGGCGTATAGGCGCCGCGATCGGGGTCGGACATGGAAGGCTCCGAAAAGGACTCGGTGGCCGCGGCGCGAATCGCGCGCGGCGTTTCGGTGAGTTTACCGAAGGGAACCGGGCTTCGAAGCCAGCCCTACGTCTAATTCCAGACGTCGAGGTGGAAAAGTCGGCGGTGCTCTTCGATGGCGAACCGGTCGGTCATGCCGGCGATGTAGTCGCACACCACTCGCGCCCGCCCGGCCTCGTCGCGGTTCTGCGAGCGAGCGAACCACTCGGTCGGCAGGACGTCAGGCTCCGCCATGAACAACTGGAACATCTCGGCAAGAATACGGCGGGCCTGGCTGCGCGTGCGATTGACCTTCCAGTAGCGGTACATGCGGTTCATCAGGAACTCGCGCAGGCGCGACAGGTCCTCAAGCATGTCCCGGGAAAAGGAGACGAGCGCGTGGTCCATGTTTCGCACGTCCTCAGGCGTGGCGACCTTGGCCTCCAGGGCGCGGCGATGGGTCTCAGCCAGAACGTCGTCGACCATGGCCCCGATCATGCGCCGGACGGCTTCCAGGCGGGTGATCACAGGGTCCACGCCCGGATAGTCCTTGTAGACTCCGGCCAGGATCGGCCCGATCAACGGCACGTCCAGCAGGTCGTCCAGCGTGAACAGGCCGGCGGCGACGCCGTCGTCGACGTCGTGATTGTTGTAGGCGATGTCGTCGGCCAGAGCCGCCACCTGGGCCTCGGCCGACGCCCAGGTCGACAGGCGCAGGTCGTAATCCTTGTCGAACTCGGCGATCGAGTTCCACGACGGGCGGTCCAGCTTATCGGCGACCGGCCCGTTGTGCTTGATGATCCCTTCCAGAGTTTCCCAGGTCAGGTTCAGGCCGTCCCATCCGGGATAGCGGCGCTCCAGCTTGGTGACGACCCGGAAGGTCTGCACGTTGTGGTCGAAGCCGCCGTACTTCTCCATCTGGATCTGCAGCTCGTCCTCGCCAGCGTGTCCGAACGGCGGGTGGCCGAGATCGTGGGCGAGCGCGATGGTCTCGGCCAGGTCAGCTTCGAAGCCCAGCGCCGTAGCCACCGAGCGAGCGATCTGCGCAACCTCAAGCGAATGGGTCAGCCGGGTTCGAAAATGGTCGCCTTCGTGAGCGACGAAGACCTGAGTCTTTTCCTTGAGTCGCCGAAACGCCGTTGCGTGGATGATTCGGTCGCGATCGCGCGCGAAGGCCGTGCGGGTGCGGCTCTCCGGCTCGGACACCTTGCGGCCCAAGGACTTGGTGGGATCTTCGGCGTAGGGCGCGCGGGGCGGAAGGATCATCGGGTCTCGGTTTGACGACGCCCTCTTGGACGAAGGGCTTGGCGATCTCATATAGTCCAGGCAGAGGTTTTCCGCAGTATGACCACGACCGAACTTACCCTATCGCCCGCCGCCGCTCGCCGGCTGCACGAAATCGGCGCCGTCGAAGGCAAGCCGATCATGTTGCGCGTGGCCGTCGAGGGCGGCGGCTGCTCCGGCTTCCAGTATCAGTTCGACCTCGTCGACGCCGCCCAGCCGGACGACCTGAAAGTCGAGCGTGATGGTGCGGCCGCGCTGGTGGACGAGATGTCCCTGGTGATGCTGAAGGGCTCGGAAATCGACTTTGTCGACGAACTGGCCGGCGCGGAGTTCAAGATCCGCAACCCCAACGCCAAGTCCAGCTGCGGCTGCGGCGTCAGCTTCTCAATCTAGCCTGAATCAAAAAGGGCGGGAGCCGCGGCCCCCGCCCCTTTCGAGCCCTTAGCGCGAAGGCTCGAGCTTGGTGTTCAGCACCCAGCCGACATTGTCGTTCTCGTCGGCGACTTCCCACCAGAGGCCGTCCTTCTGGCCGGTCGGATAGAGAATCGCGCCCGGCTGCAGCGCGCGGACCAACGCGCCCTTGGCGTCCGGCGCGCGGCGCATGTTGACCGGAGCCGTCGCGGTGAAGGTCTTGGACGGCGAGGCCGGAGCCGCACCGGGCGAGTTGGACACCAGGCCCAGCTCGCTGACCATCTTCGAATAGGCCTGGATGAACGACAGGGTGACAATGCGGCCGGTCTCGGTGTCTTCGTAGCCGCCGCCGACGGCGCCGCCGAAGCCGGTGGAGCCGAAGCCGCCGCCGCCCGCGCTCCAGCCGATGTCGTTCTTCACCGCATAACCGTCGGTGACCGAGACGGTCTCGGTGGTGCGGACGTTGGTCAGCGACAGCACGGTGTTGGCTTCCAGCTTGCGGGTCTTGATGCCGCCCACCAGCGCGCCGGCGGTGCCGCCGATCAGCCCGCCGGCGATGCCGGCCAACGCCGAGCCGCCGGCGTTGCCGTCGGCCGCCTGCACTTCAGCGACCAGAACGTAGTCGGCGGCCTTGATCTGGCCCTGGCCGACGTTCGAGCCGCGCTGCATGCCGAGGCCCGAGCCGATGTCGCGTTCAGCCTGCGCGGCGTTGAGGCCCGCGCCGCGGTCCACCAGGTTGAAGCAACCCGACTTCTGGACGATCGAGCGCAGCAGCTTGGCCGGCGGAGCCAGATTGTACTGGTTCCAACCGCGCGGATCGTCGCCGTTGGTGATCGACAGCGTGCCGAGCTTGCGGGTGCAACGCGGCACTTCGGCCGATGCGGCCTCCTGCATCTTCTGAGCGTTGGACGCCTTGGCCGGACGGCCTTGCGCGAACGCACCCGCCGGCGCCGCAGTCAGCACCGCTGCGCCGACCATGGCCAGCTTTGCAAAACGCGACATGATTACCCCCGAACAATGACAATTGGTCGCAGGTAGCTAGACTATCATTGCGACAAGGTCACGTGCGTTCGCAGGGCTTGAGCCGCAGAGGCGGCGCCACTAGCGTCCCGCCCCTAGCTGGAGCAGTCGATGCGCATCGCGACCTGGAACGTAAATTCTGTCAACGCACGCCTGGAGACGGTGCTGCGCTGGTTCGAGGAGGCCGCGCCGGACGTCGCCTGCCTGCAGGAAATCAAATGCGTCGACGAGAAGTTTCCGGCCGAGGCGTTCGAGCGCCTGGGCTACAACGTCGCCGTCCACGGCCAAAAGACCTACAACGGCGTAGCCATCCTCTCGAAGGCGCCGCTGGAGGACGTTCGCAAGGGCCTGCCGGGCGACGACGCCGACGAGCAGGCGCGCTATCTTGAGGCGGTGATCAGCGGACCGCGTCCGGTGCGGGTGGCGTCGATCTACCTGCCGAACGGCAATCCCATCTCCACCGAAAAGTTCGATTACAAGCTGCGCTGGATGGCGCGCCTGAACGCCCATGCCCGCGAACTGCTAAGCTACGAGGAGCCGCTGGCCCTGGTCGGCGACTACAACGTCATTCCCGAAGCGCGCGATGCGGCCCACCCAGAGAACTGGCTGGGCGACGCGCTCTTCCAGCCGCAGAGCCGCGAGGCGTTCCGGGCTTTACAGTGGCTGGGCCTGACCGAAGCCTACATGACCGCCGACGGCGCGACCGGGGCCTACACCTTCTGGGACTATCAGGCCGGCGCCTGGCAGCGGAACAACGGCATCCGCATCGACCACGCCCTGCTCTCGCCCCAGGCCGCCGACCTGCTGCGCGGCTGCGTGATCCACAAGGACGTGCGCGGCTGGGACAAGCCCTCCGACCACGTGCCGCTGGTCGTCGAGCTGGAGATCTAGTTCGTCGCAAAGCGTTTGCCGCAATTCCGGCCCGATCCTAGCTGCACCATAAGTTCATCGGAGGTGATCCCCATGCGAGTTCTCATGATTGCGACGCTCGCCCTGGCGGCGTCCGGCGCCCAGGCCCTGGCCCAGGACAGCGCGGCCAACGCATCGGCCGCAGGCGGCGCCTCTTCCGAGGCGGCGGGCCATCTCGCCGCCGCAGGCGTGCAGGCGGTGGTCGGCGTCGCAGCCCTGCCCGTCAGCGCCGCCGCTGGCGCCTCGGTCGTCGGCGGCTCGGCGGTGGCGTCGGCGGGCGCTGGGTCAGTTGCGGCCGGCGCCGGTCTCTCCGAAGCCGCGGGCGCCTCAGCGGACTTCACGTCCGGACCGCTCAAGGTTGACGACAAGGTCGTCGTCTCGCCCGACGCGATGCCTGCGGTGCCCTACAACGCGCAGAAACCGAATCCCTGATGAAAGCCTTTCAAGCTGCTCTCGTCGCGACGGCGCTCAGCGCCGTCGCAGCCGCCCCGGCGAGCGCGCAGGACAGCTCCGTCCGCGCGATCTCCCGGCACCTGAGCGCCGAACAGGCGGCCGCGTTCTCCAAGCAGGTCGAGCGCGACCTGGCCTCAAAGGGCGCACGGGTGGCGATGGTGTTCCGCGCCGGCCGCATGCGCGACCAGCTGCCCGAGGGCATCGCCTATACCCACGGCGCGCTCTGGGTCTACCGCGACATCAAGACCGCCGACGGTGGCACGATGAAGGGCTACGCGGTCTACAACCTCTATGCCGGAAACGGGTCGGATTGGTCGAAGATCGAGAGCCGGTTGGTCCAGGACTACCCTCTCGACTTCACCCGCGGCTCCACCGTCGACGACATGGCTGTGATCATCCCCAGCCCGGAGATGCAGCGCCGAATCCTGGCGGTAATCGACAGCCCGACCTACCAAAAGGTCCACAACCCGTCGTACTCGTTGGTCGCCAACCCGTGGGCCCGCAAGTACCAGAACTGCAACAACTTCATGCTGAACGTGATCGGCGCGGCGATCTGGCAGACGGACGATCCGCAACGGATCACCACGAACCTGAAGGCCCACTACAAGCCGACGGTCGTGAAGACCAACGCCGTGGTGCGTCTCTTCGGACCGATCGCCGACCAGCGGCTGCGCACCGACGACCAGGACTCCACGGTCCGCACGGCGACCTATGAGTCGATGGCCGAGTTCATGCGCGAGAACAACATGTTGCAGGAAGCCTACGTCTTCAACTTCCAGCGCTGAGCTTCTCCTGCCCGGAGTTCGGAGCTAGCGTGGCCGCGAGAAGCTGCTGGGAGATCGGGCCATGGGCGCGGTCGAACTGGTCGGAGTGGCCGCAAGCCTGAGCTTTCTAGCGGGCTGGAGGCTCTATGCGTGCATCGCCGCCGCGGGCTTGGCTATGCGTTTCGGGCTCATCGATCTGCCGCAGAAAATCCAGGCCTTGGACGCGCTCGCCAATCCCTGGGTGATCGGCATCGCCGCCCTGGGCGCCGTGGCCGAGCTGGTCGCCGACAAGGTGATGTGGTTCGACAGCCTCTGGGACGGGGCCCACACGCTGATCCGTCCGCTGGGCGGAGCGTTGTTGGCGCTGGCCATCGTCGATGCGTCCGACCCGGCCTGGCAGGTGGTCGTGTTCATGCTGGGCGGCGGCGCCGCCCTGCTGAGCCACAGCGCCAAGGCCAGCGCCCGCGCGGTGGTGAACACCAGCCCCGAGCCGGTCAGCAACATCGCCGTCAGCGGCTTCGAAGACGTGATGACCGCCGGGGGCCTGTGGCTGGTGCTGAGCCAGCCGCACATCGCCCTCGCCGTGGCGACCTTCCTGCTGCTGTGCGCGCTCGGTGTGATCTATGTCAGCTGGCGCATGCTGAGGCGGCTTCGGCGCTGGTGGTCCCGCGGGACTAGCCCCTGAGCTTGCCGAGGATGTCAGCGATGCCGCCCAGTCCGCCGCCGGCTGGGACCTGGCCGTTCGGGGTCAGCTGATCAATCACCTGCGGCAGCACCTGGGCCAGCGTGCCGGCGGCGGCCTGCGGGTCGATACCCAGCTTGGCGGCGAATTCGGCCACCATGCCCGACGAGAGCACCGCCTGGATCTGCTCGGCCGAGACCGGCATGTTGCCGCCCGTCGAGACCCACGACTTGGCGATCTCGCCCAATCCGCCCTGTTCGAAGGCGCCGAGCAGACCGCCGAGGCCGCCCGGCTGCTGGCCAAGGAGGTCGGTAATGGCCCCGATCGGCGAGCCGTCGCCGCCCGCGCCGCCCAGAATGCTGTCCAACAGACCCATATCGCGCTCCTGTCATCTGGTGATCGAACAGATCTCCGAAGGCATATGAGACACCACCTGAGTGACACTTCAATCATCGGCTGGCGGGCGCTCTTCTCGGTTTTCGCGAACGGCGCTAGCGTCCAGGCATGAACGAATGGCCCAGGCTCTTCCTGCTGCTGGCGTTGGCCGGCGTGGTCGTGACGCTGCTGGGCAGCGCAGCGGCCTGGCTAATGGACGAAGAGCGGCGCATCCGGCGCGCGCTGAAGCGGGTCCTGAAGGGGCCGGCCGAAGCGGTGGTCATCGCCCGCGGGCGCGGGCGCGGCGCAGGGTTCAACACCTCGACCGGACTGATGGCCGTGGCCTGGGACGCCGGGGCGTGGCTGCTGATCTACCGGCTGGACGAGCTGATGGGCGCCGAGGTCATCGTCGACGGCCAGGTGGTGGCGCGTGCCTACCGCGGCGAGCCCCGGCGCGCCCTGGACCAGACGCTTGAGCACGCTGCGCGGGTGACGCTGCGGCTGATCTTCGACGACCCGCATCATCCCGACTTCGACCTCGACCTGTGGCTGGCCGGCGACGAGACGCGCCGGCGGACGACCTCGCCCGGCGACGCCATGCAGGAGGCCAACCGCTGGCTGGCGCGGGCCGAAGCGATCCTGCGCCGCCCGATCGCACCGCGCGTGGCCGCCGGCCCGCCGGGCCCTGCGTGGCCCCCTGTGGACGACGAAGACGATGCGAACGACGAGGAGCCGCCGTTCCAGCTGGGCAGCGACGAGCGGCTGCTGTGAGGCTCTAGCCCAGCGCGAAGTCGACGCCGGCCTGGGCATGGACCAGCGCGGTGTCGATCACCGGGCGATCGAGATCCTCTGGCGACAGCAGAAGACCAACTTCCGTACAGCCGAAGATCACGCAGTCGGCGTCCGCCGCACGAGCAACCATGGCCAGCACCTCGGCCTTGGAGGCCGGCGATATCACGCCCTGGCACAGCTCGTCGTAGATGATCGCGTGCAGTCGCTCGCGTTCGGCGTCGCCCGGGATCGCCGCCTCGACGCCCTGGGCCTTCAGACGGTCGCGGTAGAACGGCTTTTCCATGGTGAAGCGAGTGGCCAACAGCAGCGGCCGCGCGCAGCCCGCCGCCTTCACCGCGTCGGCGGTGGCGTCGGCAATGTGGATCAGCGGCACAGTCACCGCCGCCTGCACCTGGTCGGCCACCAGATGCATGGTGTTCGCCCCGATCATGATCGCCTCAGCGCCGGCCCGCTCCAGCCGGGCCGCGGCCTGGGCCAGAACCTCGCCGGCGCCCTGCCAGTCGCCGTCGGCCTGCATCTGCGCGATGGGCGCGAAATCCACCGACCACATCAGCAGCTGCATGGAGTGCAGGCCACCCAGCCGCTCGCGGACCAGGCGGTTCATGGCCTGATAGTAGAGCGTGGTGCTCTCGGCGCTCATCCCGCCCAGCAAGCCGACCGTACGCATTGAACCCTCGACTACGTTTGACTTGGCCGATTGAGCTGCGCGTCCCGCGCAAGCAGTCGTCCGGCTCACTGCTGGCCGCTAAGCGCCGGGCGCACCCAGCCTAGAGCGCCGCCTTGATCGCGCCGACGACCTCGTCGTCCAGCGGTTCCGTGCGCGGGCCGAAGGCGCGGATCAGCTTGCCGTCCTTGCCTACCAGGATTTTATGGAAGTTCCAGACCGGCTCGGCCGGTTCGCCCAGCACTTCCTTGGCCCACTTGTAGAAGGGGTGGGCGCTGTCGCCCTTGACGTCGGTCTTGCCGGTCAACGGGAAGTCGACGGCGAACCGGGTCTCGCAGAATTCCTTGATCTCGGTTTCGGTGCCCGGTTCCTGCCCCGCGAACTGGTTGCAGGGCACGCCCAGAACGACCAACCCCTGATCGCGATAGTCGCTGTAGAGCTTCTCGAGCCCCTCGTACTGCGGGGTCAACCCGCACTGCGAGGCCGTGTTCACCACCAGCACGACCTTGTCCCGATAGGTCTCCAGCGGCAGGTGGCCGCCTTCGATGGTGTGGAACTCAAAGTCGTAGGCGAACTTGGTCATGGCCGTGCTCCACCGCTGGGGTCTTGCCCAAACCTAACGCCGCTACCCCCGATCCTCCAACGCCTGTTCGACAGCCAGCGCCAGATCGAGCGCTCGGGCCGCCTCCTGGGCGGTCACGATCGGGCGAGGCGACTCGCCGCGCACCGCCGCCAGGAAGCCCTCGACGCTGGTCGCCAGGGTGTCCTTCACCGCCGGCGCGTCGGCATAGTCCTCGTTCAGCGGGAAGCCGGTGGTGTTGCGGAACTTGCGGCTGATGAAGTCGATCTCGACCTCGCCGGACGGATAGACCAGCTTCATGCTGCGCTTGCGCTCCAGCGCCATGCGCGAGGAATCGAACACCGCGGTGAAGCCGTCGTCGAAGGTCACCTCGGCGCGGGCCTGGTCCCAGCCGCCGGAGAAATCGACCTTGCCCTCGCCTTCCACCGCCACGGGCTGGGCGGTCGACAGCGACAGCGCCAGGTCCAGATCGTGGATCATCAGGTCGAGCACTACCGAAACGTCGAGGCTGCGCTCGGACGGGGTGCCATGGCGGATCGATTCCAGGCGCAACGGCTGCTCGGGGATGTCGAACAGGCCCATGGCCTGGAACACCACTCGCTCCTGGTGGCCGCAGGCGACGACCAGATTCTGCTTGGCCGCCTCGGCGATGATCTTGTCGGCGTCGGCCAGGCTGATGGCGATAGGCTTTTCAATGTAGACCGGCTTGCCGGCCTTTAGCGCCGCCAGCGCGCCCTCGATGTGGACGCTGGCCGGCGAGGCGACCGTGACGACGTCGCAGGCCTCAAGAAACTCGTCGATCTTGTGGAACGCCCGGCCGCCCAGCGGAACGGCCAGCGCTGCGGCGCGGTCGGGGTGGTGAGTGTCGAGCACCGCCGACAGCACAGCCCCCTTGGCGCCCGCATACTTGCGCGCGTGGTGGCCGCCGAACACGCCGGCGCCGATCACGCCGCCTCGCAGGGGTTCGCCCATGGATTCGCTCCGCAACCAACTCTAGCGCCGCGCCTTACACGGAAGCCCCACTCGACGCCACCTGCGGCGAGCGCCAACGTGGGCCGCAAGAGATCACCGGCGGGCAAGGGAGACGCCAGAATGACCACCTCGCGCGAGGTCCGGCTCAAGAGCCGCCCCGTCGGCACGCCGAACGCCGACAACTTCGAACTGGCGTCCGTCACCCTGCCCCCACCCGCGGCGGGCGAGGTTCAGGTCCGCAACGACTGGATGACCGTCGACCCCTACATGCGCGGCCGGATGAACGACGCAAAGAGCTATGCGGCGCCCTACGCCCTGGGCGAGGCCATGCATGGCGGCGCGGTCGGCACCGTCATCGCGTCCGGCGACGAGGGCTTCAAGCCGGGCGACCTGGTGCAGTCCAACTACGGCTGGCGCGAGGCGTTCAACGCTCACGCCTCGATGGTCCAGAAGCTCGACACTATGGGCCTGCCGCCGCAGGCGTTCCTGGGCGCGGCCGGCATGCCCGGCATGACCGCCTATGCGGGCCTGCTGCGGGTTGCGGGCCTGAAGGACGGCGACGTGGTCTTCGTTTCGGCCGCGTCCGGGGCGGTCGGCTCGATGGTCTGCCAGATCGCCAAGCTCAAGGGCCACAAGGTGATCGGCTCGGCTGGCGGGCCCGAGAAGGTGCGGTTCCTCAAGGAAGAACTCGGGGTCGACGAGGTCCTCGACTACAAGGCCGCGCCCGACCTGGTGAAGGCGCTGGAGACCGCCGCCCCCGAGGGGATCGACGTCTATTTCGACAATGTCGGCGGCGATCACCTGGAAGCCGCGCTCAACTCGGCCCGGCCGTTCGCGCGCTTCGCGCTGTGCGGGATGATCTCGATGTACAACGCCACCACCCCGCCGCCGGGACCACGCAACATCGCCTTGGCGGTCGGCAAGCAGATCCGCATGGAGGGCTTCATCGTCTCCAGCCACTACGACTTGCTGCAGGCCTTCCACCACGACCTGGCCGAGTGGCACGCCGCCGGCAAGCTGCAGTGGCGTGAAACCGTGGTCGAAGGCATCGACCGCGCCCCCGAAGCCTTCCTCAAGTTGTTCTCCGGCGAGAACTTCGGGAAGATGCTGGTCAAGCTGTCCTGAGGACGTTGGCCGCTCGGGAACGAGCCGCTACAAGCCAAAGGTTAGTTCCTGCCGGAGTTTCCCGTGTCTCGCCTGTTCAGCGCCTATGTGATCGTCGACTGGAGCGCGGCGGCCAAGCCCGCGACGGGCCCCGACTCCGTCTGGATCGGGGTGATGAAGCGCGACCTGCGCTTCAGGCTGTCGTTCGAGGCGTTCAATCCCGCCACCCGCGCCGAGGCCGAAAAGAAGCTCGCCGAGATTCTCGACGACTTCCAGAAGCGCGGTGAGCGCGTGCTGGTCGGCTTCGACTTCCCGCTCGGATTCCCGCGCGGCCTGGCCAAGGCCCTCGCCCTGCCCGGCGACCTCCCGTGGCGGGCGGTCTGGGATCAGCTCGACAAGATGGTCAAGGACAAGGCCGACAACACCAACAACCGCTTTGGCGTCGGTTCGGAGATCAATCGGCGGCTGACGGGCGGCCCGTTCCCGTTCTGGGGCTGCCCGCCCAAGGATGCGCTGACCACGCTGCAGCCTAAGCGCACGCGCGCCCATGGCCCGGACGACCTGCCGGAGTTCCGCCACGCCGACCTGGCGGCCAAGGGCGCGGCGTCGATCTGGAAGCTCTACTACAACGGCTCGGTCGGCGGTCAGGCGATCCTGGGCATCCCGGCGGTGCGCCGCCTCAAGCTCGCCCGCGGCGAGGCCGTGAAGGTCTGGCCGTTTGAAGGCGGCTTCAAGGCGCTGACCGAGGCCGACCTGGCCGGCGTCGGGGTCGTGGTCGCCGAGGTCTATCCCTCGCTCTACAAGGCCCAGCCACAGCCCGGCGAGATCAAGGACCAGGCGCAGGTCCGCGTCACCGCCGAGCACTTCGCGCGGCTGGACGAGACCGGCAAGCTGGGGGCGATCTTCGGCGCGAAGAGCACGGCCGCCGACGTCATCGTCGACGCAGAGACCGAGGAAGGCTGGATCCTGGGCGTCGAAGCCTAGGGCGGACCGATCAGGCCGCGGCCGAGGTTTCCGGAACCCGGTCGCTGGCCCGGCGGCGGCGCTCGACCACCGGCGGACTGCGCAGCGACTGGATCCACATCGGAACCCAGACGGCGAAGGCGCCGGCCGCGTCGGCGGCCAGGTCGCTGAAGCTGACCCCGCGATGGGTGAACATCTGCGCCACCTCAATCGAGGCGCCCAGCATGACCGCAGCCAGGGTGATTTCCAGGCGCCGATTCTTGGGGAACGCAGCCATCATCAGGGCGGTCAGCCCGTAGAAGGCGATGAAGTGCGCGGCCTTATCGGCCGGCACGAAGTTCTTCTCCACGCCTTGCAGGCCCGGCGTGATCATGCCGACGCCACAGACCACCGCGGCGGCGATCAGCAGGAAACGGGCAGTGATTTTCGACGAGAGAACCATGGGCGGCACCCTCGCAGATCAGCGTGAATCGACCGTTCACCGCGCGAAAAATAGTTCCGCTACAACCCGCGGCGGGCCAACATCCAGAACCGTGCGCTGAGCAGGCCGGCCGACAGGAACGAGGCTGCGATGACCGCCCAGACGATGCCGTTCAGCCCGATTTTCAGGTGGATCGCCAGGAACCAGGCCAGCGGCATCATCACCAGAACATAGCTGGTCAGGTGCGTGAAGGTCGGCAGCCAGACATCCCCGCGCGCCCGCAGCGCCTGGGCGATGACCACCTGCAGGGCGTCGACCAGGAAGAACAGGCACGACAGGACCAACGCCGCCGACGCCATGGCGATCACCACCTTGTCGGAGGTGTAGGCCTGGCTGATCAGGCTGGCGCTCGGCCAGATGACCAGCGAGATGACGAGACCGAAGACCGCGGTAATGCCGAACCCGATCAAGCCGGCCCGCGTCACGCCGCGGGCGTCGCGCGCGCCATAGGCGCGGCCGACCATCACCGCCGTGCCGGTCGAGAGGCCCAGCGGCACCATGAAGACCAGGGCCGCGACGTTCAGCACCACCGCCCAGGCCGCGACGCTGAGGCCGCCCATCCAGCCGGCGAAGATGTTCATCGAGGCGAAGGCCGCGACCTCGAAGAAGTTCGAGGCGCCGGCGCCATAGCCGATGCGCCGCTGCTCGACCTCGGCGGGCTTGTCCCGCTCGGGCTTGTTGAAGACGCCCAGCGCGCGAGCTTCGGGCATGCGCCAGATGTAGGCGAGCATCGCCAGGGCCAGGAAGGTCCGGGCCCCTGTCGTCGCCCAGGCGCCGCCTACAGCGCCCAGCGCCGGCAGGCCGAAGTTGCCAGGCACCAGGACCAGCAGCAGGGCCAGGTTCACGCCGTTGGCCAGCCACATCATCACCGCGCCGGGCTTGGGCTTGCCCAGCCCCTCCAGCCAGAAGCTGGCCGCCACGCTGAAGGCGTATCCGGGCAGCGACAGGGCGAAGATCAGCATCGCCCTGGCCGCGCCGTCGGCCAGGTCCTTCTCCAGGCCGATGACGTGAAGGAAGGTCGGGCCGGCCGCCAGGGTGACGACCATCGAGACCACACCGATCCAGAAGCCGTAGGACAGGCCGCGCCGCAGCACTGCGCCGGTCAACTCGCGCCGCCCCTGCCCGATCCGGCGGGCGGTCATCACCTGCACCCCGGTCAGCAGGCCGACGCACATGGTCACCACCACGCTGGTCGGAGCCCAGGCCAGCGCGTGATAGCCGAGCTGCGTCGCGGAGAACCGGCCAACGACGATGGCGTCGGACAGGCCCATGACCATGATGCCCAGGCGCGACAGCACGACCGGCCACGAGAGCTTCCACAGCTCCGCCGTTTCCTTGCGCACAACGTCGATTTCGCGCTCTCCCGAGGGAAGAGCAGCCTGGGCCGGGTCGGCCATGATCTCACCGGTTTTCAAAGAGGCGCGGAAGGTGAGGCTTTGGACCGCGCTCTGCAAGAGGCCGGATGCCGCCGGCGCCCATTTTCCAGGCGCCGGTGACTTTACTGGCGCGGGCCTTGCGCCTCAGGCTTGGCGGGTGGCCGCCTGCCAGACATTGCCCCATGCGTCGCGGAATGTCGCCCGGCGGTCGCCATAGGCTGTTTCAAGCGGCGCCTCGAGCGTCTCGGCTCCCGCCGCCATCGCACGCTGGTAGATCAGGTCAGCGTCCTCGACGTAGACATAAAGGAACGCGGACGTCGGCTCCCGCCGTCCCCCGCCCTCGCTGATCAGCACGACGCCCTCACCGATCCAGACCTCAGCCGGGGCGTCGCCGCGCACCACGCTGCGCGCCCCGAAGACCGCCTCCAGGAACGCCGCCAACCCGGCGACATCCTCGGTGAATATCCTCGGGACCAGCGTTGGCCAGCCCTCGGGTCGGAACCGCGTCATGCCGACGCCCTTCCCTGCTCTTGCCTAGATCGCCGCGCGCAGCGCCGCTTCGAGGCGTTCTTCCTTGAGCTTCTCGGCCACCAGGAAGGCCAGTTCCAGCGCCTGCTCGCCGTTCAGGCGCGGGTCGCAGTGCGTGTGATAGCGATCGGCCAGATCGGTCTCTGAGAGCGCCCGCGCGCCGCCGAGGCACTCGGTGACGTTCTGACCGGTCATTTCCAGGTGCACGCCGCCGGGATGGACGCCCTCGGATTCGGCGATCTGCACGAAGCTCTTCACTTCCGACAGGATGCGGTCAAAGGGCCGCGTCTTGTAGCCGTTGGCGGCGGTCAGGGTGTTGCCGTGCATCGGGTCGATCGCCCAGACCACCGAGCGGCCGGACTTCTTGGTCGCCTGCAGCAGGCGCGGCAAACGCTCGGCGATCTTGTCGTGGCCGAAGCGGCCGTAAAGCGTCAGGCGACCCGGCTCGTTCTTCGGGTTCAGCACGTCGATCAGCCGCAGCAGGTCGTCCGGCTCCATGGTCGGGCCGCACTTCACGCCGATCGGGTTCTTGATGCCACGGAAATACTCGATGTGCGCGCCGTCGAGCTGACGGGTGCGCTCGCCGATCCAGACCAGGTGGGCCGAGGTGTCGTACCACTCGCCCGAAGTGGAATCGACGCGGGTCATCGCTTCCTCGAAGCCCAGCAGCAGGGCCTCGTGGCTGGTGAAGAACTCGACGCGGTGCAAGTCCGGTTGGCTTTCCGGCGTCACGCCGATGGCGGCCATGAAGGTCAGCGCCTCGCTGATCTTCTCCGACAGCTCGCGGTACTTGGCGCCCTGCGGGCTGTCGGCGACGAAGCCGAGCGTCCAGCGGTGGATGTTGTAGAGGTCGGCGTAGCCGCCGCCCGCGAAGGCGCGCAGCAGGTTCAGCGTCGCGGCCGACTGGCCGTAGGCCTGCAGCAGGCGCTGGGGATCGGGTCGGCGGGAAGCCTCGTCGAACTCCATGCCGTTGATGATGTCGCCGCGATAGGACGGCAGCTCGACGCCGTCCACGGTCTCGACGGGCGACGAGCGCGGCTTGGCGAACTGCCCGGCCATGCGGCCCACCTTCACCACCGGCTTGCCGCCGGCGAAGGTCAGCACCACCGCCATCTGCAGGATCAGACGGAAGGTGTCACGGATGTTATCGGCGTGGAATTCCTTGAAGCTCTCGGCGCAGTCGCCGCCCTGCAGCAGGAAGGCGCGCCCTTCGGCGACGTCGCCCAGCAGGCTCTTGAGGCGGCGGGCCTCGCCGGCGAACACCAGCGGCGGCATCCCGCGCAGCGCCTGTTCCACCTTCGCCACTTCGGCCAGATCCGGATAGTCGGTCGGCACGTGTTTGGCGGGCTTGTTCCTCCAGGAGGCAGGCGTCCAATGTTCGGTCATGGCTCAACTCCGCGCCCGCACGACGAACGGGCCGAGGGCTTCTAAACCCAGAATGATTACGCAGTCGATGACGTAGGAAGGCCTCGGGGACCTTGCTAGGCGTTTTCCGCCCTGCCCTGTCGCTGCACGGCCATACACCCGGCCGCCGCCAGGCCGCCGACCGCCAGCCACCATTCCTGCCAGACGCCGAACGACACCGCCGAGAAGGTCAGGTAGGCGACCGCCGTGGCGACCGCCACGCCACGCCCCACGTCGCGCCGCGGCTGGCTCTGGCTGGCGATGGCCACGAACCAGAACACCGCCGCCGCCGTCGCGCCGATCAGGCCAAGCTCGAGCCAGATCTGCAGCGGGCCGTTGTGCGGGTGAAGCGTGATGCCGGGGCCGAACATGCGGCTGGCGTCGATGCCCCAGCCGCGCAGCGGATGATCGCCGATCCAGTCGGCCGCGTGGCGCCAATAGCTCATGCGCATCGACCAGGAAAGCGGCACCTCGCGCTCCAGCGTCTGGAACCAGCCGAGCTGGCGGGTGGCCCAGACGACGGCCGGCGCAGCAAGGAACAGCGCCGCAGCGAGACCGCCGATGACGCGAGGCGTCCAGACCGGCCAGCGCCAGACCGCCCAGGCGGCCAGGGCGCTGAAGGTCAGGGCGATGATCGGGGCGTCGGCGTCCAGCCCGAAGCTCGCCCCCAGAATTCCCGCAGCCATCAGCAGGCCAGGCAAAACCCCGGCGCCAGTCCGCCATCCGGCCAGGGCCGCGGCGGGGGTCAACACGGCCAGCACGAAGCCGCCCTGGGCCACGTTCTTGACTGCCAGGTCCGGCCGGATCGGATCGTTCATCGCCTGGCGCAGCGCCTGGTAGACGCCGGCGCCGGTCAGGGCCTCGATCGCCAGCAACGCGCCCAGCAGCGCCATGCCCCAGGCGAAGATGCGCAGGGCCAGGGCTCGACTGGCCGAGGTCATGGATCCCGCCGCCCGGAACAGCGCCCAGTAGAGCACGCCCTGCAGGATCAGCTTCATCGCCGTGGCCTGCCCAGCCTTGGTCGGATGGAACGGGCTCCAGACCATCGAAACGAGCGCCCAGGTCGCCAGCACCAGGATCGCCAGGGCGGCCGGACGGTCTCGCTCTTCAATGCGCAGCGCGCCGAGACAGAGAAAGCCGCTCAGGCCTACGATCGGAGCGAAGGCCAGCGGCCCCACCCAGCCGGCGACCGGCGCCAGCACGAAGGCGAAGGCCAGCATCCAGCCGAACCAGGAGGCCTCCCGGACCGGCGCGCCCGCCCCCACCTCCGCCGCCGTCACGCCGCCGCGCCCTGGGGCACGTACTTGTCGCGCATGGTCACCAGCTCTTCGGCCAGTGTCGGGTGCACCGCGCAGGTCGAATCCCACTGCGGCTTGGTCACCCCCATCTTCAGGGCGATGGCGGCCATCTGGATGATCTCCGGCGAATCCGGCCCGACGACATGGCAGCCGAGGATCTTGTCGGTGCCCGCCTCGACCACCAGCTTGATCATGCAACGCTCGTCGCCCCCGTAGAAGGTCGTCTTCATCGGCCTGAAGCGGGACAGGTAAATGTCGACCTTGCCATGAAGATGGCGGGCGTCGGCTTCCGACAGCCCCACCGAGCCGACCGGCGGCTGCGAGAAGACGGCCGAGGCGACCATGTCGTGATCGAAGCTGGTCGGGTTGTTGTAGAACTCGGTCTGGGCGAAAGCCGCGCCTTCGCGGATCGCCACCGGTGTCAGGTTGATCCGGTCGGTGACGTCGCCGACCGCCCAGATGTTGTCGACGTTGGTCTTCGAGAATTTGTCGACGGCGATGGCGCCCGCCTCGTTGAGCGTCACACCCGCGGTCTCCAGGCCCAGGCCCTCGACGTACGGCTTGCGGCCGGTGGCGAACATCACGACGTCGGTCTCGATGTCGCCGCAGCCGTCCATGTGGCTGACGAGGCCGGTGGCGGTCTTCTCGATGCTCTGGTGCTGGCAGCCGAGCATGATCTTCACGCCGCGCTTCTTCATCTCCTCGGTGACGTGCGAGCGGATGTCGTCGTCGAAGCCGCGCAGGATGTTGGGGCCGCGATAGACCAGCGTCGTGTCGACGCCCAGTCCGGCGAAGATGCCGGCGAACTCGACAGCGATATAGCCGCCGCCTGCGACCATGATCCGCTTGGGCAGCTCGGGCAGATGGAAGGCTTCTTCCGAGGTGATGATGTGCTCAGCGCCGGCGAACTCGGTCGGCGTCCAGGGCCGCCCGCCGGTGGCGATCAGGATCTTGTCGGCGGTGACCTCGCCCTTGCCGACCAGCTCGACCGTGTGAGCGTCCTTCAGCCGCGCCTTGGCGTGAACGATCTCGACGCCGGCGTTGCTGAGGTTGGTCACGTAGATCCCCGACAGGCGGGCGATCTCGCGGTCCTTGGCCTCCAGGAAGCGCTTCCAGTCGAACTGCGCCTCGCCGACGCTCCAGCCGTAGCCCTCGGCGACCTGCGCCTGGTTGGCGAACTCCGAGGCGTAGACCATGAACTTCTTGGGCACGCAGCCGCGGATCACGCAGGTGCCGCCCACGCGGTGCTCCTCGGCCATGCCGACCTTGGCGCCCGACAGCGCCGCCAGCCGTCCGGCCCGCACGCCGCCTGAACCGGCCCCGATCACGAAGAGGTCGTAGTCGTACTTCGCCACAGATGACTCCTTACGGCTCGAGGGTGACGACGCCGTCCGGCGTGCCCACCAGGGCCATGTCCGCGAGGTCCAGGAAGAGGCCGTGATCGACCACGCCGGTCACGCTCTTCAGCGCATCGGCGAGCTGGGCGGGGTCCTCGATACGCCCGCAAGCTGCGTCATAGATGAGGTTGCCGCCGTCGGTTTTCACCGGGGCGCCGTCCTTGAGGCGCAGACGCGGCGCGATCCCGAGGTCGCACTCGGCCAGCGCATCGCAGATCCGCAGCATCGTGGTCTCATGTCCGAAGGCCACGACCTCGATCGGCAACGGGAATTTTCCCAGCTTGGCGACCCGCTTTTCGGCGTCGGCGATGACCACGCAGCGCTTGGAAGCTTCCCAGACCAGCTTCTCGCGCAGCAGGGCCGCGCCGCCGCCCTTGATCAGCGACAGGGCCGGGCCGATCTCGTCGGCGCCGTCGACGGTCAGGTCGATGGACCTCACCTGGCCGAGTTCGCCGAGGCGGATACCAAGGCTCTGCGCCAGTTCAGCGGTCGCCAGCGAGGTCGGCACACCGACGATGTCCAATCCGCGAGCCGCCAGAGCCTTTACGAACCAGGCGGCGGTCGAACCTGTGCCCAGGCCCACGGTCATGCCGTTCTCGACAAGGGCGGCGGCGGCTTCGCCGGCGGCCCGCTTCTGATCGTCTGCAGTGCTCATGGCGGTGACATAGGCCAAGCGCAGGCTGGCCGCGACGTTATTTCTTCGCCTTCTTGGCCAACTTGGCGGCGCGGAAGCGCGCGGCCCAGCCGGGCTTCTCGACCTGGGCGCTGCGCTCCAGCGCCAGGGCGTCCGGGGCGACATCGCGGGTGATCACCGAGCCCGAGCCGGTATAGGCCCCCGCCCCGATCGTCACCGGGGCGACGAGGGCCGAGTTGGAGCCCACGAACGCCCCCTCGCCCACATGGGTCTCGTATTTGTCGAAACCGTCGTAGTTGCAGAAGATCGTGCCCGCCCCGAGGTTGGCCTTGGCCCCGACCGTGCCGTCGCCGAGGTAGGACAAGTGGTTGGCCTTGGCGCCGGCGCCCACCTTGACCTTCTTGACCTCGACGAAGTTGCCGATGTGCGCCTCTTCGCCGATCTCGGCGCCGGGCCGCAGGCGCGCATAGGGGCCGATCAGCGCGCCGGCCTTCACCACCGCGCCCTCCAGGTGGCTGAAGGCGCGGATCACCGCGCCGGTCTCGACGCTGACGCCCGGTGCGAAGACCACGAACTGTTCGATCGCCGCGCCCGCCGCAATCTGGGTGTCCCAGCTGAAATGGACGGTGTCGGGAGCCAGCATCTGCACGCCCTCGGCCAGAAAATGCGCACGGCGGCGTTGCTGGAAGATCGCCTCGGCTTGCGAGAGTTGCATGGCGGTGTCCGCGCCCATGACCGCGCTCTCCGGCGCGAGCGAGGCCCGCACCAGCGCGCCGTCCGCCACCGCGATCTTCACCGAGTCGGTCAGATAGTATTCGCCCTTGGCGTTGTCGTTGGTCACCTTCGACAGCCAGTCGAACATCCGGCGGCGGTCGGCGGCCATCATCCCGGCGTTGCAGACCCTGACCGCCAGCTCCTCGGGCGTCGCCTCCTTGGCTTCGACAATGCGCAGGACATGGCCGTCGGCGCCGCGCAAGACGCGCCCATAGAGCAGCGGATCGGCAGGCTCGAAGGCCAGCATCGCCATGTCGGTCCCACGCGCCCGCAGGTCGAACAGCGGCTCGAGGTCGCCAGGCTCCAGCAAGGGGCAATCGCCGTTCAGCACCAGAACGTCGCCGTCGAAGTCGGCCAGCGCCTCGCGGGCGGCCAGGACGGCATGGGCGGTGCCCAACGGCGGGTCCTGCACGGCCACGGCGTCCGTCCCCAGTCGCGCCTCGACCAGGGCGCGCACGGCCGGGCTGTGATTGCCGACCACCACCACGATCCGCTCGCAGCCGGCGGCCTGGACGGTGTCGATCACGCGATCGAGGATGGCCCGTCCGCCGACCTTGTGCAGGACCTTCGGCGTCGGCGATTTCATGCGCGTACCCTGGCCGGCGGCCATAATCACAGCGGCGCGTCTGGTCATGGATCGGTCCTCACGAGTCGGGCGGATGTTGCAATCATGCGGCGTTTAGCCGAAACGGCGAGCGGTTTCGACGGAGGGTTTCTTGACCGATCTCAGCGCGCTGGACGGCGCGACCATCGCCTTCGACCTCGACGGAACCCTGGTGGATTCCGCGCCCGACCTGATCGGGACGCTCAATGTCATCCTGCAGCAGGAGGGCGTCGCGCCGCTGCCGCTGGAGGAGGCGCGCCCCTTCATCGGCCATGGCGCCCGCCGACTGATCGAGCGCGGGTTCGCCGCCCAAGGCCGGCCGCTGTCGGCCGAACACATGCCCGCGCTCTTCGAACGCTTCCTGGCGCACTACAACGAGCATAGCGCCGACCTGACCCGCCCCTATCCCGGCGTGGTCGAATGCCTGGCAGAGATGAAGGCGGCCGGCGCCAGGCTGGCGGTGTGCACCAACAAGCTGACCGGGCTGTCGACGCCGATTCTCGAGAAGCTCGATCTCGCCCGATTCTTCGACGCCGTTGTGGGAGCCGATTCGGCCCCCGCCCCGAAGCCCGACCCCCGCCATCTGATTTTCGCCGTCGAGGCCGCAGGCGGGCGGATCGAACGCGCGGTGATGGTCGGCGACGCCTCCACCGACGCCGGCGCCGCCCGTGCGGCCAAGGCTCCGCTGATCCTGGTCAGCTTCGGCTACACCGAGATTCCAGCGGCCGAACTGGCCCCCGACATCCTGGTCGATCACTTCGATCAGATGGCAAATGCGTGCGTTCGGCTTCTGACCGCTTGCCCGGCGCAAAGCTAGCGGCTATAGGCGCACCCTTCCTGCGGCGGATGCGTAGCTCAGCGGGAGAGCACCTCGTTCACACCGAGGGGGTCACAGGTTCAATCCCTGTCGCATCCACCATTTTTCCCTTACATTTCAAGCCGCTAGGGACTGACCCCGAATTAATTGTCAGTCCGACTGCCAGTTTGAGGGCAAATAGGGGGCACTCTCAGCGCACCCGTGTTCATGGTTCGGTTCACCGTTCCACGAGGGGTCAGTCGAAATCAGAGCGTTTCAGGACGCTTTCCGGGGTCAGCTCGGTCTGATTCCCCATACACCTGCTGGACGAGGCCGGCCCCTCCACGTGAGGCTCAACGGCGACGACGATTCTGTTCGCCGCGCCGGGCAGACTTTCGAGGACCTCGGATAGGCTTCTTCAAGCCCATGTAGAGAAACCCAACTGCAGCCGTCGCGCTCAGCGCCGCTGCGGCGAGCATCCAGTCGCCCCGCTCGTTGCCTAGGCTTCCCGGGCCAATTGGTTGGCTGGCGTTCCCTGCATTGAAAGACGCGGCGCTCCCCGAGTAGCCCCTTCCGCCCTCCCTTCCCCCATCGCTGCGCAACAGGTCACCGATCGACTGGCCGTTCAGTTCGCAGCGCGCGACGACTCGATCATAGCTCTGGTGCTCGGCAATGCAGACGACGTCCCTTCGCATCGCCAGCCCCTCGAGTGCCCTCTTTGCCGAAGGCCCCTCAGGCGAGCCGAGTTCCGGGGCATAAAAATCAGCCAGGCGAACTTCGACCCAATCTGACCTGCCAGGGCCAACGCCCACACAGAGGCTGTCACCGTCCCCGACGTAGACAACAGGGCCTGAGAAGCGCGCTCCGGCCTCGAGATAACTAGGCAAGGGGCCTTGGTCTGGGATCGCCTTGCACGGATCTGCGCGCGCCTCTGCAACGCCTCCTAGACACGCCAGAGCTATTGCGAGGGGCGCCAGTACTGCGCCCCCACGTTGGACAAGCTTAGCGGCACTGGCCATCAGCTCCCCCGCTTCGCGGCTAGATCATACGCTACCGATATCGTGGCGCGCAGAAACCCAAAACTCAGAGGTCGCTGCCAACAAAATTCGGATCATCGGCATTCCCGTTCAGGGTGATCGCCGATCACAAACGTCAAGCCACAGACCACTGCCACGCTGTGAGCCCGTCGAACATCGACTGCGTCTGCTTCCGTGTGCGTCTTGACCGGAGGAAGACATGGACCTCGAACAGGGCGATTTCGCTCTAGCCATCTCGCGGTTTTGCCGCCTGCGACTACCGAGAGCCTTCACTGGCGCGGAGGTCCAAAAGCTACGGAATTGCCTCCTCAGCGCATGGAAACGAGGCGAAACACCAGCTCGACGCGGCCGGGGCTATGACTGGGTGGACCTGGCCCGAAAGTCAGGCGTCGCGCACGAGCGGATTCTCGCCGGACGAAACGTCATTGTCCCGATCCTCGCGGCACACGAGCGAGCGCTTGTCGGGCGACCACAGCTCGCTGCCTCGCCGGATCATCGGTCCAATAGCGCTGATCCTCGCCCCCGTAGCAGATCTGCTCTTCCGAGAGACGCGGCACCATTCGCGAGAGCCCTCAATCACCACATGACCCGCCATGGCGACAGCAGCTGGTCGCTGCATGCGGCGATCGCCGGCCCGGAGGACATCCTCGACAAAGGCACGCTTCGCACCTGGCGACGAGGGCTTAAGCAGCCGCAGGCGGTCGAGAGTCTCGCGCTGCTCAATCGCATTGAACAGCGATATCAGCTTCCGGAGGGGTACTTTCAGGAGAAGCTTGGGCCGCGGCCACGTGCGAGCGCCGGAAAGACGCCGGAACTAAGTGCCTCAGAATCTCGACGGCTCGCCTGGCACCTGCCTGACGACTTCGCGTCCCGCCCCGCGGCCGAGCGGGCGCGGATCCTCGAATGGGTGCGCCGGGTCATCATCTCGGGCAGCACGGACTACCGCAAATATCACGGCGAGACGGTCAAGCAGCGTTTCGGAATGAGATTTGACACGAGCAGGAGGCAGAATGAACTCGATGCCCCTCCACAGCTGCAAGAGGAGATGAACGATCTCGCCTCGTTCAAGAGCTCCACGCTCACGAGGACCGGCTTTCAACGCAGCGGGGTCTGGAACGAAGCCACAGCGGCTCAGCGGACTGAACACTTTGGCCTCCTCTTTGGCGCGCTTGCCGCCTCGCCAAACGGCGAAGTTCGGGGATTGGGCCTGCCCGCTGCCGACCTGACCTTCGGAATGCTGCTCTTCCCCGCCGTTTGGGACTGGTACGTCCAATGGCGCGAACGGCGGCGCGGCTTCTACACAAGCTGGGAGGCCGAGATGCTGCTCCTTGGCGCGGCGCTCACCCGAGCAGAGACAGGCTGGCTACGTCAGCGCCGAGACATCGCCGATCGGCTTGTGCCCGTTGAAGGCCTCGTGAGTCAGGCCGAGGTCGACGCCGTCAAGACCAACTGGGATCAGGCCTGCGACCGGCTAAACAAACACGCAGTGGCGAGAGCCAAGGAAATCGAACGTGTAGCCCGCGTCCATCGTGATCCGTTCGAGCCGATCCTGGTGATCCTCGAGGCAGACAGCCCCCTCGCCGAGTACCGCAAGATCACCGAGGAAATCGCGCGGCGAATGCCGGACCCCAAGCGCTACCCAAAGCCTCATGCTGAGGCGGTGCGATCATTCCTGATGCTCCGCATCGGCCTGCATTCGGGCCTACGGCAAAAGAACCTTCGCCAGCTGCTCGCGTGTCGGCAGGACGAACGGCCGCTGACCGAGCGGCAGCTAATCGAGGGCAAACGCGGCGAACTGCGATGGAACGAACGGGAGCAAGGCTGGGAACTCTTCATTCCTGCAGTCGCCTTCAAGAACTCAAGCTCTTCGTTCTTCGGCAATCGTCCCTTTCGGCTTGTCCTGCCGGACCTGGGAGGCCTCTACGCCTACATTGACTACTACCTGGAGCGCGGACGAGCGCTACTCCTAAGCGGATCACCCGATCCCGGCACGTTCTTCATTAAGACGGTGAAGACCACCAGCCGAAATGCCAGCTACACGCAGAGTGGCTTCTACGAAGCCTGGCGTCTCGTGATTCAACGCTACGGGATCTACAACCCCTACACCGGACGAGGCGCCATAGAGGGGCTCCTTCCCCACGGCCCTCACAACATCCGCGATGTGCTCGCAACCCATGTGCTCAAGCAGACTGGCTCTTACGAACAAGCGAGCTACGCAATCCAAGACACCCCGGAAATGGTCTCCCAGCACTACGGCCGCTTCTTGCCTCAGGACAAGGCCGCTCTCGCGGCGCAGGTTCTCAACAAGGCGTGGGCATAACGTCACGCCGCATCTAGCTCTCGACTCGCGAGGGCTTGGTGCGTTGACCCGTGAATTCCGTCAATGCCTAAGGCTGTCCCTGGAAACGAACCGAGTAAACAGCCGGCGTGGCGGCCCACGCACTTGTCTCGATGTATGAGACTGGGTCCTGGATGATCTGCACTTTGGGGGAAGCCGTGAGACAGCCAGCGACGAGGTAGAGCCAATAGCCCTGGCGATGAGTTCTGGCTGAGCGAAGCTCGCCGGCAGTGACCTCAATCCCCGTGAAGCCGCCGCCTGTCGTGCCCTTAACCTCGACCCGCTGCAGCGTCCCGCCTTCGTCGCGAAAGTCGATGTCCCACCCCGGGGTCTCGCCCATCGCAGCGCGGTGGAAGTGGGCTGTGGAGCCAGGATGCTCGGCTTTTATGTGCCGAAGGGCCACTGCCTCCGCCCAATCGCCTATCACCTTGGCCTGCTTGGACCTACGGTAGGAGCTCCGAGCGCGGGTCGGTCCTGAGGTCGCTACAGGGACTACCAGATTGTCGCTCCTAGCGATGACAATGCTAGCGCTCTCAGGCGGGTTTGCAGTCGCAGTGAGCACCCGCCCGCCCGAAAGCTCCATAATCCGCTGATAGACGGCGGGCTCGAGCGTACGAACGCCGTCACGCCAGAGGTTGGCAGGAATATCCTCCAAATTCACCCCGTCGACCTTCGCGGGAACCGGCGTCTCAAAACGCTGATAGCCTTCGATCGCGCAGTACCAGGCCTTTCGTGAGCTCTCCTGGGTCTTGGGATCAAGCCAAATAGTCCCGACCCGCCCAAACCCGACGTACTCGGCGGGACCACGTTTGCCGCCGAGCCGATGTACCCCGCGATAGTAGACGAAGGGTTCGCCGGTCGTGATCTTGCCCTGATACTTTGAGGGGTAGTGGTAGTGCACGCCCTCAACGTCATCCCAGGCGTGCGCCGGATTAGTCACGACGTCGTTGTGCACCAAAACCAATGGCATGTTCGACTCCCCCAAGACGGAGACTACCTGCCATTGGCGGTGCCAAGCCACTCAGATCGCGACGAAGTTCTCTGGCGCGCGAGCGCATGTATGGGTGAAGCAACGAGGAATTGGACTTGTCGCAAGGGTTTGGAAGAAGGCGCTCAAGTCAGCTCGGTGCCTGAAGAAATCACCTCCTGGTCAGGGATGCGGCTCTCCGGCTGCGGCGACGTCGACATTACTCCCAAAGCCACGCGGGTTTCTGGAGAGATCGAGCGCCGACGGCCACTCCACAATATAGCTTTAAGGCTATTCCCACACATAGCTTAAAGGCTATACAGGGGCATGGCTTGGACGGTTATCAACCACGACGACCTCGAAGCGGAGCACGACGCTCTGCCTGAGGACGTGCAGGACGAACTCCGCTCACCGGCTTTCTGGAGCGGTTCGGTCCGCTGAAACGCCCTCAGGTGGATACGCTGAACGGCTCCGACCATGCGAGCATGAAGGAAATCCGCTTCAAAGCCGCCGACGGCGTCTGGCGTTTCGCCTTCGCGTTCGATCCCGACCTTCAGGCCGTCATCCTCTGCGGCGGCGACAAGTCGGGCATTTCGGAGAAGCGCTTCTACAAGACGCTGATCAAGACCGCCGATGGTCGTTTCAGCGATTGGCTGGACAGGAAGAAAAGGGAGTAGATCATGGCTCGTCGCACTGACGACATCCTTGCGGAGATGACGCCGGAACGCCGAGCCAAGATCGAGGCTCGGGCCGCTGCACTGGCCGAGCATGTCAACACGTTAGCTCAGGTCCGGAAGATCGCTGGAAAGACCCAAGCTCAGATCGCAGATCAGTTGGGTAAGAAGCAGCCTTCCATCCAAAAGATGGAGCGGCAGGCTGATTTCTACGTCTCCACACTGCGACGCTTCGTCGAGGCGGCGGGGGGATCTGTAGAGATCCGCATCAATCTCCCCGACAAGCCTCCGATCGTGCTCGACGAGTTCTCCGACCTCCACGCCTGATCACGCCGGGACGTTGGTACAGACCGCAGCTCAGCTGCATTGCTGGGCTGCTTAGCGCCACTTCCGGACATTTGCCCCGGGGCTGGAAGCGGACTCAGTTGAAGGTCCGCTTGCAGGAACCTCACAAGCGACCGAACCCCACCCTTACGGTCGCACCGGCGTAGACATCGTTGAGACCGTAAGGACAAAAGTCCTGAACGCTTCGGACAGAAATTCGCCGAGCTTGTCACCCGCAACCGTGAACCCGGGACAAAAACCCTCCTCACCGGGACATCAATTCTGACCCGTTACACGTCTAGAAGCGACCAGCCTCAGGAGCCGTCACGGGCTCCATCGGCCATCGGACAGCGATGAGCTTCGAGCTGGCCATCTTGCTGACCGTCACCTGGTTAAACAGGTTCCCAGCTAGAACCTCGACGGACCCATCGGGTAGGTCGCGAACGTAGAAGCCCACCATGCCGCCGCCGCTGTCGCCGCGCGTGAAGACGACAACCGCGCCGGGCTTCGCGGTCTCAAGGGGCGTGCCCCACCTGGACCAGGACACTGCTTGGGCGGAGTTTGTTCCGGCGTATCCCGACTGCTTCATCACCCAGTTCGCGAACTGGCTGTTCCAGGGAAACTCATCGCCAATCGCCCCTCCCCGCCCTTCGGGCGTCGAGGCGATGAACTCGATGATGCGAGGATTGGCGGCAGCCCCCGGGATTTCTTGCACGCCGCGTTCCGCGAGGGCGACCTTAAGCCAGGGTGCCTGTTCCGCGCCTCGCTCCAAGATCTCAAGGGATTCGGCCGATACGGAGGGGGCGGCCGGCGAACCGGCGTTGCCTGACGACACCGGCAGGTAGCCGCCTTCACCAGGCTGCCTGTTGTCCAGGTAGCGCTTCAGATCCCCGTTGGCGTCGCGGTACAGCCCCATCCTGAGGAGCATCTCGAGATTTTCCGCAGCTTTGTCCGGGTCGCCGACCTTGATCATTTCCAGGACGCGGGCGTACTCGGCCTTGTCACGTTCCTGCTCGCGAGCGGCGACGCCGTTCCAGTAGGCCACGGCCGCATTCCCGAAGGCGCCGATCGCTGCGGCGACGAGCGCGACCGTGAGAGGGTTCGACCACGAGGCCCAACGCGCCTGTCTTGTGCGCAGAGAGGCTTCGCTTTCGCGCAAGGCCATGTCGCGTTCGCGCAGCAGGTAGTCGCGTTCGTCCATGGACCGCCGTGCAATACGGTCGGACTCTTCGAGCGCCAAGCGCTCCCTTTCGAGATCCAGGCGCTCCCGCGCGGGCGTTTGATCGTCGGCCTCGCTCATGGACCAATAAGTTCGGGCGTGGCGGGAGCGCCGGTCGTTGACGGCAGATTGATGCCCGCCAGCGCGATGGTCGACTCAATTCGTACGAGCCGAGCCGCCGCCAGCGCCGCGCTGACCTCGATGCCTTGTCGCGCGCCTGCTACCAGCTCGCTCAGATCCAGATGTTGCACGATCAGCCAGCCATCCTGCTCCTTGCTGAGTTCCGCGGTGACCAGAACCGCCTCAAGCAGGCCGACATAGGTCGTCAATTCCTGGCAGATCGAGGCCGCACGATTTGCGTAGTCCTTTCCAGAGGCCCGCACTGCGCGCGCTTTATCGTTTAGGGCGTCGCAAGGCCCCTTGAGATCGGGAATCGAGGTCGCGCTCGAGAGTTGGGCAACGGCGTCGAGAAGGTCCGCAATCTCTGTTTCATCGGCGGTCATGCGCAGCGCGACGGAGCTCGCGCGCACCTTGCTGTCGAGCTCCAGCCGAGCCAACTGGCTTGCGGCGGCGGCGACGTTGAGACCCGCGGGCTCGGCGTCGGCCAGCTCAAGCACCAGGCGCGCATAGCGGATCAGGTCGCGCGGCAAGCCCCCTGAGAGCATGTGACAGAGTTGAACGAAAGGTTCCGGGAAGCGGACGATGCGCCGCGCAAGAAGCTCGCGTGATGCGGCGAGCTCGCCGTAGGTCACAAGGCAGACGTCGTCGAACGCGCTGTCGAAGGCGTCACGAAATCCGAGCCCGCGGCGCTCGAAGGCGCTCAGCGCGTGTTCGGACACCGAAATCAGATAGAAGCAGCGGGGAATCCCAAACACCGACTTGACGCCGTTGAGGAACTTCTCGGCCTCCTGCGCCGACCGCAGCTTGTCGAGCTCGTCGATGCCGATGATCACGCTGCCGTATTCGTTGGCCAGGAGCTCGACGAACCGGCGGAAGCGCTCGACCAGTTCCGGCAGGCTTTCGGCCTGCTGGGAAATCGACATGCCGCCTGTGATGGCCGCTTCGAGGCCGACAGGCGCCTTGAGTCCGCCCGACCAGCCCGAGGTGTAGCTGCGCTGAAATTGGATGTTGCGTAATTCGACGAGCGACCGCTCGACGATGTGACTCGCGCCTTCGCTGGTCGCCATGGCGCGCCGTGGTAAGCGGCGGGACAGACGTAGCGGAATGGCGATGGCGGCGCCGAACGTAAGGCAGGTCAGTCCGAGGAATATGAACGGTCCTGGGACGAAACCCAGAACTTCGGACAAGGCTCGCGATTGAGCTGGCGATCTTGCCGCAGCCCCGGGCGCTGGGTTCGGCTGGGGCTGGGCGGGCGGACTCGTCTTCGGCCGGGCTACGGCGGGCGCTGCACTTTGAGCGAGGGCCGGCGCGACTGGCGTTGTCGCCTGGTCCAGCGCTGCGACATTGAGCTGAACCACGAACGCCGCGAGCCCAAATCCCAAGACCGTGAAGATGGCGCCTACCGCCAGCAGTAGATCGCCGAGGCCCCGCGCATACCCCTTAAGCGTGGTTTTCTGCCACGATTGAAACTCCGCCAGGACATCCTGATCAAGGGTTCCTCTCTGTCCCCATCCCTCCACTTTCAGCACCTCGCGGCACAGGCTGGAGAACAAGTGAAGGAGGAAGTCGCGGCCCTCGTATTCCACCGGCGCGGCCGTCCGGATGGCGAGCCGCCGCCCTGGTCCATGCTCGGCGTCCGATGTGCAGATCGACGCCAAAAGGGTGCTCTTGCCGACCCCACGGGGTCCGCTGATGCCCAGGCTGGCGCCCGGAAGCTCATGAATTCTACGCAGGATTTGCGCCCGGGCCGCCGTCGGGACTTCATGCCCTGGTCCCGGAACTTCCGACAGACCGGTGCTTCTCGTCACCAGCCGTGAGCCGATGTTCTTCTCCCCGCGTGGGTCGACGACGATAGATGCGTTGTAACCATGCCTCTGCAGGTCATTCAGGAACAGGCTGATGTGTTCGCGCATCACCCTGCCGGCGGCCTCCGCCTCGGCCGCGCGCGTCTGTTTTTCGTCCTCCTCGAGTTCGTGCAATCCCAGACTGCCACGGAGTTTGCGGCGCAGCCGTGGCAGGCGAAACGCGAGGCTGTATAGGATCCAGACCAAGGCGATGCTCGTCGCGGCCAGAACGCTCCAGAGAATGCGGACGGCCCAGCCGCCGGTCCAAGGTCGCGGCCACGTTCTCGCCATCTGCTCGAGAATCGGCCAGTCGCGCCATGTGGCAAGGCCGAGGAGAGCCCCAAAGACCAGGAAGATCAGAATGACGAACCCGAGAAGAGCGAGCACGCCGCCGTCGTCGCTCCGCGCCTGAAGTTCGCCGAGCCGCAAGTCGAGAGCTCGCCGGGCTTCGGCGTGGCGCGTCCGCACGGCGGCCAACTCATCCGCGATATCCTTGGCCCGTTGGGCCATCGCTCGCCGCAGGTCGTGATGGCCGAGACTCAGTCCCTGAGCCGCTAAGGCGTCCTCAAGCGCAGTGTCGCCGGACAGTCTGTCCAGGATCGCATCGGTAGACATGCCGCCGTTCCCCCATGCTGGTTATGCTGGCTGCGCGACGCGCCCCGCTACCCAGAATTCTCGCCTCGAACCTAGCGCGCGATCAGCAGCGGTCTCAAAATCTCTAGCAAGTCGCGCCGAGGGGCCAGCCGGCCTCGAGAACGTACGGTGGTCGTCGGCGTTGGAGACACGGCCCCCAGTGTTCCCATCGCGGGCAAATGGAGACCGCTCTTGGACCGCTCGAGAAGCAGGCCCCGCGATCGGCGCGGTTGGCTCAAAGCAACCATTCTCCGAGTTTGCGAGCGGTCGGCTCTGCGCCGAAATAGATCGTGTGATAGACGTCTTCTCCATCGCCGAAGGCGAAGGTCCGCGTAGTGTCGAGCCGGGCCTGGCGCGAGCCCAGGAAGGTCATCGAGCTGGTGTCGACCACCAGATCGTTCGCCCCCCCGAAAAGCTGATTGGTCACGCGGTCCTTGACCATCTGGGCCAGTTCCTTCGTCACGCCCATCTCTGCGTCGAACTGGGCGACGAAGTTGGATGTGACCGCGTGGTAGAGCGGCGATGGTCCTGTCTCCTTCGCCGCATTCAGTCGCGTGACAAGCGGGCTTGAAGGCCGCATCGCCGCAAGGCCCGGCACGTGGTTCATGGTGATCGCGACGGTCGAGAAGTACTGCACGAACTGGCCGATGGTCTTGAGGGTGTAGCTGATCGCCGGCGTCAGTTCGGGCCGCCCCGCCAGCAAACTCACGGCGCGTCCCGCCGCGATGGCCGCGTTGGTGTAGAGGTCGATCAGGGTACGCCAGTGCTCGGGTTCTGCCAGGTTGGTACCGCGATTGGTGCAGCCCACGAACACCGCCTTGCCCAGCTTGAGGTCAGGCCGTTCAGCCGGAACTAGCGTCTCCAGCCACTCGCGCAACACCAAGCCGCCGCGGCTGTAGCCGATGGCGTCGACCTCGGCGCCCTTCGGCAGGACGCCATGCAGAGCGGCCGACATGGCCTGCGCATTGGCCTCGGGAGACTCGGCCAGGGTGCGGTGATCGAAGCCGAGGACAGCGTCGTAGCGGCCGTAAAGGTCTTGCAGGAAATCCCTGCCAGCCTGCGAGGCCGTCAGTTGCCCAAAGCTGCCTTCAGTGGTCGAGAAGGTCCCGTGCACCAGCAACAGCACCCGCTTGGCGGCCAAGCCGGACACCGCGCCCAGCCGAGGCGCCTGCCCGCCGACGCGCCACTTGGTCGGATCCTGGCCCTCGACGCTCAGCAGTCCAGGCGCCAGATCACCTTCGACCTTCTCGATCACCCAGTCTTCGATCTTGGCTACGGTGAACTTCAGCACCCGCGCTTTCAGCCCGCCCTTGGCGCGCTTGGTCAGCCAGTTGAGCAGCGGGTTCGCCCGCAGGACGTCCCAGGAAATCGCCGGTCCGACCGGAGCCTCGCCAAGGACAAAGACCAGCTCGGCGCCTTCCACCTCGGCGATGCCTAGACTGCTGCTCGAGAGGCGACGCTGCGGCATCGCCCAGGCGAACACCCCGTCATCGCCTTCAACCAGGATGACGGCGCTCTCCGTCGGCCCGACCGGCACCCGCACCACGGTTGGCGCGCCGACCTCTCCGTCAGCCGCGAGCGGCCCGCGCTCGGCCTGCCCCACCAGGCTGAAGGTCGCCGCGCCCTTGAATCCGGCGTCGCTCAGGGCATTGGGCAGGACGCCCTCATCGCCAGCGGCGCCGAATCCCAGTTCAGCGGAAGCGGCGACACGGGCCACGCGTACGCCTGGCGGAGCATCAATCTGTACGCCCGCGCCCACAACCACAGTCGCCATGTCCGCTCCCCCAGGCCGAGCCGCCTCATCAACCCAACGCTGTAGGGTTGATAAACTAAATCATTGCGAAAGTCTCGCGTTCGTTGAACTCTGGTACGCATGGCGAACTTGGGGGAGTTCAGCATGTCGATGCGAGCTCAAGGCGGAATTCAGCGGAGCTATCCGACGCCCGCGATGCGACGCTTTCGCGTCTACGCCTTCGATCCCCTGGCGTCGATGGCGACCGAGTCGGCCAGCTTCAACCACGCGGTGATCGCGCTTCCCTGGGAGGAGCCCTGGGAGGAGCCGCTTAGTCCAGGCCCGAGCGGCGAATATCTTGAAGTCGTCGACTTCGACCCGGCGAGCGGCCGCTTCTACGCCCCGCTCGATCCTCTCGATCCGGTTCTGCTCGCCCAGGACGGCCTGCCCCCCTCGGAAGGCCGCCCGCAGTTCCATCAACAGATGGTCTACGCCGTGGCGATGCGGACGATCCGCAACTTCGAGCGGGCCATGGGCCGCAAGGTGCTCTGGTCGCCCAACTGGGACCAGACCCGCCTTGGCCGCCCAGTCCCGATCTATGTTCAGAAACTGCGGCTCTACCCTCACGCTTTCCGGCACAACAACGCCTATTACAGTCCCCAGAAGAAGGCGGTGCTGTTCGGCTATTTCCAGGCCAAGTCCAAGGAGGGCTCGCGCAGCCTGCCCGGCGCCTGGGTGTTCGCCGCCCTCTCGCACGACATCATCGCCCATGAGATCACCCACGCGATCCTGGACGGCACGCATACCCGCTTCATCGAGCGCTCCAGCCCGGACGCCCCGGCCTTCCATGAGGCCTTTGCCGACGTGGTCGCGCTGCTGCAGCATTTCACGATGCGTGAGGTCGTGGCCGCGCACCTGGCGCGCAGCCGCGGAGTGCTGCGCCTGCGCAGCCTGCTGACGGGTCTGGCCCGCCAGTTCAACGACGCCCGCGGACGCGCCGGGGCGATGCGGGAGGGGGTCGACGGGACCGACGAGAGCGCTTCGCCGGTCGTGGGCGCCTATGCCGGCGAGCGCGAAGCGCATGCACGCGGCGCACACCTGGTCGCCGCGGTTTTCGACGGATTTCTGACCATCTTCGAGCAGCGCTCGGCCGACTTGCTGCGCCTTGCGGGCGGCTCCCCGGGGACGGAACTGCATCCTGACCTGATCGCGCGCCTCGCCAAGGAGGCGACAAAGGTCGCCGACCAGATGCTGCGGATCTGCGTGCGCGCGCTGGACTACATGCCTCCGGTGGACCCAAGGTTCGGAGAGTTCCTCCGGGCCATGATCACCGCGGACGCCGATCTCGTGCCGGACGATCCGATGCACTACCGGGTCGCCATCGCCGCGGCCTTCAGGCGCCGGGGCATTCTCCCCGACGGGACCGCCTCCATGGCACCCGACAGCCTGAAATGGGAAAGCCCCGAAGACATAGACGCGCGTGAAGGCCGGTGTCGGTTCGACGAAAGCGTCGAGCTCGACATCCAGCCGAAGTTCGAGCGCTACGAAATCTGGCGCCAGGCGCAGGTCAATCGCATGCGAGTCCAAGCCTGGCTTGATGTCCCCTCTCCCCTGGACCCCATGTGGGAGCGGCGCATGGGGGTGGCGCTCACCGGCGCGACCTGGGCGCGGAACCTGCAGACCATACCGCTCGGCCCCGATCGCCTCCCCAAGCTCGACGTTCATTCGGTGCGGCTGGCCAGGCGCGCCGGTCCGGATGGGCAGGACCTCCGACAAATCATCATCGAGGTGACGCAGGACCGTCGCGCCTTCTTCGATCCCGCCGAGCAGGAGGCCGCCGATCGCGGCGCCCAGGGCGCGCGCGCCGACCAGGACTTCTGGTTCCGAGGCGGCTGTACGATGGTCGTGGACCCGCGCGACTGGTCCATTCGCTATGTCGTGCGAAAGCGCATCGACGACAATCGACGCCTCGCCCAGCAACGCGACTACATGCTCGATCGCGACGTCCCGCCGGCCTCGCGCGTCGGGCTCGAAAGCGACGAGCCGTTCGCCTTCCTGCACGAGGTTTGACCCATGGCCTCCACGACTGAAGGGCTGCCTCGCCTGCGCGTCTACCGCGGACTGGGCGGCGAGTGCTTCCTGCTCACCCTGCCAGGATCGCAGGACCAGCGGCCCCGTCAGGTGCTGATCGGCTTTGGCTGCGCGCCAGATCGCGCGCCAGCGGCCCGGGAAGCGGCCAAGAACATCATGGAGGAAACCGGCGGCGAACTCGACCTCCTCATCCTTGCGAGCCGCGCCGACCGGCAGGCCGGAGGTTTCGCCGCAGCCAGCCGCCAGCTCAAGGGCCTGAAGGTCCGGGAGATCTGGACGGGCTGGCCGTTGTCGCCTTTCGACCGCGATCCCGAGGTCGAGACGCTGTCCCGCCAATGGAAGACCGCGGCGAAAGCCCGCGACCGGCGCGAACGCGAGGACCCCTTGGCGATTAGGGCCGACGACCTCGGGACCTCCGATCCCTGGGGACCGTTCGATGCGAGCAGCGATCCAAGTCTAGCCATGATCTTCAACGACGTAGGTCCGGCCCGCACCCGCTGGCTGCAGCCGGGCGAGACGGTCCGCATGAGCGCCGGCTTTCAGGCCGAGGTGCTCGCGCCGCCCCGCGCCTCCCAGCGGCTTTTCCGCGCCAAGCCGCGAGCCGATGAGAGGCTGGAGGCCGACGGCGGCTGGACGCCGCTGGATCTGGCCGAGAACCTGGTCGCAGCAGCCGGCGGCGGCGAAGCCATTCCAGGCAGCGGCGGTGGAGCGCTGTTTCCCAGAAGCGCGACCGACAGTCCGAGCGGCGATCCCGTCATTCCAGGCAGCGGCGGGGGCGCCGTGATCCTCGCCCCGCCCGCCAGCCGGCCTGCGCCGGCCGCGCCCGCCCCGGCCGATCTGCTCACCGAACCCTTTTCTCCCGCCTATCATGGCCTCGACCAGGCGACGGTCGCGGCGGCGACCGCGCGGTTATCCCCTCTGCCCAAGGGGGTCGATCCTGCAGCTGCGTGGCTGAACGAGCGCTACCTGCAGACCGACACTTGGCGGAAGATCGACTACGAGTGGCTGCAAGTCGGATCAACGATCGGCCTGCAGATGGACGCGGCCAGCGACAACGCTTCGCTGGTGGTCGCCCTTGAGCTCTCCCGGCTGATCGGATCCCAAAGCGCCTGCCGTCTCCTATTCACTGCCGACGCGAGGGCCGGTAGCTGGCTGTCGTGGGCCGACCAGACCTATGCCATGGGCGACCTCGCCCAACTGCTGCCGTCCGTCCAGTTGGTGACCTTGGGCGCTCTGCACAACGACGACGCTGAAATTGTCCTCAGCCGTCTGAGGATGGCGCAACTGCAGGGCCTGGTGGTGGTTGCCACGGCGCAGCTCCCCCCCCGGCTCGCGCAAGGCCTGGCAGTCGGCGGCGCCCTGGTGATCGAGGCCGCGCGGGCCAAGGGCGCCGACGCCCCCTGGGTGGATGTCGCGCTCCACCCTGACGACGTGGAGGTCCAGGCCCCATGAGCGCCTTAGAGGACGCCGCCGCCTTCTGGTACGAGGGCAAGAACGGCGCGCGGCTGCGGGCCGCAATCTACTGGCCGGCAGGTCGCGCGCGGGGCGGCGTCGTGCTCAGTCCCGGACGGACGGAGTTCATCGAGAAGTACCGGCCGGTCGTCGATGAGCTCCTCTCGCGCGGATTCGCCGTGGTGACCCACGACTGGCGCGGGCAAGGCCTCTCGGACCGCATGCTGCCGGCTGAGCCGCTCAAGGGCCACGCAACGACTTCTGAGCTTTTCCTGCAGGACTACGCACTGCTGCTGGCGCAGGCCGAGCGGCGCGGCCTGCCGCGACCATGGATCGGCATGGGCCATTCGATGGGCGGCGCCCTGACCTTGCTCGCTCACCTCGACCGCCTTGGCGACTTCGCCGCCGTCGTACTCTCCGCGCCCATGCTCGGCGTGAAACTGTCCATGCCCGCCTGGTTCGCAGGGGCGATGGCCGACACGCGGTGCCTGCTCGGCCAGGCTGAGGCCTATGCCCGCGGCGCTTCCGATCCCTGGGCCGAAACCTTTGCGGACAATGAGGTCACCCACGACGAAGTCTGCTGGCGGCGTACGCACGACATGCTGATGGCGCATCGCGAACTGGCCCTAGGCTCGCCCACCTGGGGATGGGTCCGCTTTGCCCTCAAATCATCTGCGGAGATCCGCCGCCGCGCCCATGAGCTGAAAGGCCGCCCGGCGGAATTGCGCATTGTCGCCGCCGGGGACGACCGGCTCGCCGACACCGAAGCGGCCCGCCAGGTCGCGAGGGCCGCCGACACGCTCGATCAGTTCACGATCGTGGAGCACGCATTTCACGAGGTGCTGATGGAAACGTCCACGCGTCGCGGCGTCTTCTGGCGTGAATTCGAGGTGTTGGCTGCGCGCTTGACGACCTAGCTCCCATTGGCGACTCGGCAGCGCCGAAGCGATAAGTTAGCGTATCGCGAGTGCTTCCGCCCCACGCCCCCATCAGTTGAACCCCCACGCGAACCGTGACACACTAAGAACGCCGATCTTTCAACCGCGCGTCTGTGTCGTCCTCGCCCTGGCTGCCGACTGGAGGGGTAGGTTGTGGCCGAAATTACGATCACTCACGAACTGCTGCGGCTGCTCGCCGAGCGCACATGCTTCACTGTTCCTGAACGAGGTCTGGTCTTCTTTGGCTTTCGAGGCCTGCTCCCTCTCGACGTGACGGGCACGGATTTCTCGAGCGGCCATCGAGCGCGTCTCGTCACACCCGACAACCAGCATATGCGCTGCACACTCGGCCAATGGCGGCCGGAGAACGGAGTGCTGGCGCTCTTTCCCGGATCCACGGTTCCGAACCTGAAGGCGATTCAATCCGCGCGGGCGTCCGGCGGTATCGGCGCGAACATGCTTATGCTGGGTCGCTACGGTTACGATCGGGGCGTTCACAAGGCCGGCAAGCCAACCGGCCACCGCGCCTTCCGCCAGGGCATGTTCTTCCCGGTGTGGCGCAACGCGGATGATCTGGACTTCGATCTCGCGGATCGCTTGGATATTAGCGGGCGGGTTCCCGACCAGTACCCCTGGGACAATCTCCACTGCGCCTACCACGACAACGTCGACACTCCCGCCTTCTCAAGCAATGGCTGTCAGGTCGTCGCTGGCAGACCGACCATGCCGGCCAACGGCAACCTTCCTGAATCTGGTCCGTGGGCCCGGTTCGTAGCCAACGCCTATGGTGTAGACGCAAGCGGACAGGCCCACTTTCCGTATCTGCTGTTTTCAGGAACAGAGGCGGGCCTAGTCTCTGCAAAACCTCAAAGTTCCCTCACGCGTTCATTGCGGTTCGGATCGCAGGGCGAGTGGGTGACCGCTGTTCAAAATGCTCTTCGTACGAACGGCTTCCCATTCCTGGAGGCGGACGGCGACTTTGGTCGAGACACCCTCGAATCTGTAATGGGCTTCCAGGCGGAGACATTTGGTGCGAGCCAAGCCGACGGTGTCGTCGGCCCTAACACCGCTGGAGCGCTTCAGATTCCTTGGCCGCCCATCGCGACGACTTTAGCTGCAGCGACCCCTACCGTCAGGAGCGGCGCGACGGTCGCTGGCGTCCCCGGCGAATGGCTCACCTCGGCGGTCGAGATTACGCCTGGTTTTGAGGTCAGAGGCGATCCCTACCTCGGCGTTTCGGATGACTTCGACGAGATGGGGATTTCCTGCGGGGCGCTCCAATGGAACATCGGCAGCAATTCCTTGCAGCCGATGGTTCGAGCGACGGGCAAAGATGTGGTCATGTCGGCCATGCCAACGCTTGGCGCTGACCTTTGGCGCGCATGCGAGAAGGAAACAGGCGTCCGCGCCGCCTTGGCCATTGTTCGTGGCTGGCAACCGAACAAAAAACTGCCGACGACCGCCCTGACAGAACTGGCCAGGCTGATGGGGACGACAGAGATGAGGGCTCAGCAACAGCTGCGCATCAGCGCTGTCGGTGAACGTGCTCTGACCGCAGCGACCAAATGGGCGGCGAACTGCGGGCGCAACACACCTAGCAAGCGTGAATTTCTGTGGTTCTTCGACCTGACGACGCAGAATGGCGGTCTGGAAGGACTTAGCCCCCGCGACATCAATGCCTTCATAGCGCAGAACAGCTCCACCGGAGCCGCGGACGCAGTTTGTGAGTTCCTGGCCGGCCTCTCAGGGCCATCTGGCCACATCAAGGATGCTCACAAGAACGCAGAGCTGTGGCGCACAACGCCAAACGGGCTCCCCTTGGAGCTCCTCGTGCTTTCCTATCTGCGGTCAGCCTCTGCCGTTCCAAAGTGGCGGCACGTTGTGCTGAATCGGAAGGGGGCGATCGCGACTGGCGGGGGCTGGGTGAACTCAGAGAGATATGACTTCTCCACGGCCCTAAATACTTAGGCGTTCGGCCAGCACGAAGAACAAGCCGCCTCCCGCCACGACATCATACGCGTAAACCCAGATATTCGTCCTGAATCCAACTTAAGTCGTGAAGGGTAACCGCAAATTGCTAGTACTCTTCATCGCATTGCTCGTCACGATCGCTTCGATCGCACAACTTGCCGAGTTCTGGATCGGCAAGAGCGGTGACGACGCCATCCGAATGCGGCTGGTCGATCTCTACGTCTCACTCGACGAGAATTGGCGAGCATCCTACCAGGTTCCAGCCCGCGCAACGCAGGAATTCCTGGCAGTTCGGCTTGGCCTGAGTCCCATGACAAAGATTCTGCGCATTGCAGCGATCAGCATCCTGGCCACCTTCCCCTTCCAGTTAGCGGTCATGGTGAACTACGTCACCAGTGAGGATTCGATCTGGAGCGTGCTTTCGGTCGCCCTAGATCTACTCCCCTACTCGCTGATGAACGTACCCGGCGACATCCTCTCTTGGACTGCGGCGATCTTCTTCATGCGCATAGTCCAGCGATCGGGGCCCTTCATCGCCTCGCTCACCATTCTCGCTTCAGTGGCCGTCGCAATCGGATGCGCGGTCCTAGGCCTCGCTATCGGGCTTGCCTTGGTAGAAATCTCGGACAGGATTGGGTGGCCCTTCTGGATCGCGACCGAAGAATTGCGGCTATTCGACATAGCGCCGGAGCTAACATTCGGCTACCTCGCGACCTCGATAATCCTACCTCTACTTCCGCTAGCGATGTACTCGGCCGCATTGATCTTCAGTCTTCTCGTCCTGCTAGCCCGGCGCCCGGTGCGTGGGCCCCTCCTCTGGCTATTGCCCCGCCTCGAAGGATCAACTCGGCCTGTCCTGACAGTCGTTGCGGTGGCGTTTGCAGCCCTGGCGGGCGCGCTGGCGGCTTGGACCCGGGTCTTTTGAATGTTGCGCAGGGTGAAAATTGCGGCCCGGTCACGGGCCAGACCTGGCTGCCCGGAGATCGAACCGGGGGTCAGAGGGGCGGCGTCCAGTCTACGCGACGGGTCGAGGCGTCGAACAGGGGCGGTTACTGAAGCATCAGTCTAACAGATGAGTTGAAGCGGAGGAAATGAGCGTCGGCTGCCAGCGCTCAGAGGCCATCCGCATGACACTGGCGCTCAACATTCAGCACAACGAGGGCCCTTCGAGAGTCTGCGCGTGGCTACCGTCGGTGAACAAATTTGCAGCGAAACAGTTGCCTATTTAGCCCACTTTGCCCATATTGCCTCGAAGGACGAGCTATGAGCACATTGAAACCATCCCTTACGCGGGCCGCACTGACCAAGGCGATTGAAAGCAAGGTCGAGCGCATGCCGCTGCAGGACCTTGTCGAGTTGGCCGCGACGCTGAAGGTCACCGTGCCTGCGGCCGTCAATACGATCCGTCGACGCGAGGCGAAGGCGGTTGCTCCGCCAGCCGCGCCAGGGGGGCGTGTGCTGCAGGGTGCTGGCGTTGGCCCGGTTGTTTCTGCCGCAAAGGGAAGTCGACTTCTGGACGCCATCACCGTCGATGACGAAGCGACCGATTGGGCCCAGAGCGAGCTCGTCGGTGCCGGTGCGCTGGTCGAGCGGCTTAGCATCGCACGGGGCACCCTCGACAATTGGCGTAAGGCTGGCAGGGTTCTGGCGCTGCGCAAGGGATTGCGGAACTTCGTCTACCCGTTGCGGCAGTTCGATCGCCGCTGGCCCGTGGACGGCCTCGACAAGGTCGCCGAGCACTTCGCCTCCGCCGAGGAGGCGTGGGAGTGGCTGGTTACCCCGAACCGGATGACAGACGGCAAGGCACCGATCGACGCACTTCACGCCGGGGAAGTTCAGGACGTCGTCAGGGCAGCGGCCGGAGCCTTTGACTACGCGTGAAGCTCGCCACGTCCAAACTCCGAGAACGGGTGATCTCCGCCGAGCTTGCCGACTGGCCGCGCATCCTCCCCACCAAGCATCGGGCGACACCGGCCGGGGCGGGGTTTGGATCGAGCCGCTATTCCAGCCCAACCGACGCTTTCCGGGTGCTCTACGCGGCCGTCGACTTCCCGACCGCATTCGCCGAAGCGGTCGTGCGCGACCGGTTCGAGGGCAAAACGCGCCGTTTCCTTTACCGGCCGCACCTGGAGCAGGTCTGCCTGACGACAGTCAGCTCCAGCCGCGAGCTCGTGTTGCTCGATCTGCGAGGTGCCGGTGCCTACGAGCTCGGCATCGATACCGACGCCAGCCGGGCCCGCGACCATACGGTAGGCCAGACCTTCTCGCAGGCGGTGCATGATGAGCTGCCCGACGTCGACGCCATACTGTTCGACTCTCGCCTGACCAACGGCGCATGCGTCGCCATCTTCGACCGCGCCTTCTCCGCGCTGTCGGCGACCGTACCGATTGCCCTGATGCAGGCCGCCCTATTGCCGGTGGAGATCACCCGGCTGAACATCATCCTGCGGCGCGAGCGGGGCTATGCGCCATGAGGAGACTGGCGCATGATCCGCGCCCTGATCCTGGTGCGTGCTGATGGCCAAGCGACTTCGCATCGTTTCGCCAAAGCGGAACAAACGTCTGCAAACCGGATGGGAAGGCTTCTTCCCCTACTACGCTGGCTACCCTGAGCTCTTCGCCCGCGAGCTGCTCAAGAGTGCCAAGCTGCCGCACGGCTCCGTCGTGCTGGACCCGTGGAACGGCAGCGGGACCACGACCTACACCGCCACGTCGCTGGGCCTGAACTCAATCGGGATCGATCTGAACCCGGTGATGATCATCGTGGCGCGGGCACGCCTGCTCCCGCCCAGTGAAGCTGATCACCTGCGCCCCCTGGCCGCGACGATTCTTTCGCATGCTCATTCGTCGCCGCCGACTCTGCAGCCGAACGATGCGCTCTTAAGCTGGTTCGATCCGGCGACCGCGGCCTTCGTCCGCGGCATCGAGCAGAACATCCGGCGCAGCCTGGTCGGCAGCATGACCAAGTCGCCAGACGGGGTGCACCTCGATCGGATCTCGGGCACTGCGGCGACGCTGTATGTGGCCTTGTTCGCCGCCTGCCGGCGGCTGGTCGCGCCCTTCCGGTCGTCAAACCCCACGTGGTTGCGGGCGCCCAAGGCCGACGACACCCGGATCGCCGCGGCGAAGGCGGCTCTCGCGCGGGACTTCGGCAACAACGTGCGCGGCATGACCGCGGCATTGGTGGCCAAGCGCGACGCCGACCAGAGCGTGAAGAAGCTGCCTCATCCGGGGGATTGCAAGGTCAGTCTGTCGGACACCGTCGCGATGGAGATCGCTGCCGACAGCGTCGACTTCGTGCTGACCTCACCGCCTTATTGCACACGGATCGACTACACAGCCGCGACTCGCATCGAGCTGGCCGTGCTGGCGCCCCTGTTGAAGACTGCAGAACGTGCGCTGGGCCGGCAGATGATCGGCTCAACCCAGGTGCCCACCCGGGACATTGCTGTCGACGAGGCCTGGGGCGAAACCTGCGTCCGCTTTCTCGCGGCGCTCAAGGCCCACCCATCCAAAGCGTCGGGAGGCTACTACTACCGCACCCACCTCGACTACTTCGACAAGATGCACCGCTCGATGCAGCGGCTGGCCCTCAGCCTAAAGCCCGGCGGCCGCGCCGTGTTGGTGGTGCAGGATTCATACTACAAGGATATCCACAACGACCTGCCAAAGATCATCACCGAGATTGGCGCAGGCCAGGGGCTGACCTTGGCCCAGAGTAAATCCTTCCATCTGCGCTCAATGTCCGACGTCAATCCGGGGCGCAAGACATATGTGCGGCCGTCGGGTGCCACTGAATCGGTGCTCTGTCTCACCAAATAATCTGGGACGGCCACACCCCACGAGCGCGTGGTTTCCACTGACTCCCAAGCATGGATGACCATGTGGAAGCGTGGGATTGCATGGAAGAGCGTGGAACGCTATATGGGAGTCATGTCTCGCACCGGTCCCATCGCTGATCAGCTAGCGCGCAACGTTCAGCGCCAGCAGGACGCCTTTGCGGCGATGGCGAAGGCTCTGGCCGCGAGCGATGCCGCTGGTCGCGAACGCGCACAGGCGAAGATCGTAGAGCTGACGGCAGAATATCAGCGGCTTACCGAATCCCTTCGCTTCAGCGAGCTGGAGGCCCGCGAGATCGCCACGCCCCGGGCGCGCAAGCCCGGAAAGCCGCTGCGGGAGCTGGCGCTCGACGCCCTGGATGACCTGGGCGTGCCCGCGGCGCCGGCGCTCATCGCCGACCTGACGGCGGCTCTCACCGGGGACCGGCCGTCGCCGTCGCGGTTTGCGAGCCTACGACGTGACGAGGAAAACGCGGCACGACGGAACATTGCAGCGCGTCCGGCCTGGGTTGTACCGGCGATCAATGCCCAGCAGCTGACCGCCATTCCACGGTTGCTCACCAATTCGTCCTGGGAAATGGAGCGCCGCATCGTCGGTGCCCGCAGCATTCGGACCGACAATCTACGGATCGCGATCAGCCTGTCCGCCCGCCTGGCGCACCTGCGCGAGGCGGGCGCGCACGAAGCCAAGCAGGTCGAGCGCCTTCTTTTTCCCTTCGCGCGCTCGGTGCCCGGCGCCGTGCAGCACGGCCAAGAAATCGACACCCAGCGCACAATTGACGCCGCCCGCGTTGAACTGGCGCCGATCGAGGCCGCAGACTTGGAGGAACGGCGCGAAGCCGCAGCCAAGCTGGCAGGCGCTGGGCCGCAGGTGCGCCTCTGGGGCCGACCGGTGCTGATCGACACCGCCGCGGCGGAGAGGGCCGTTCGGTGACGCCTGAGAACGCGCGCCTCGCTCAATTGCGCGGCGGCCTTCCGGCCGTCGAGGTCGGCGCGCGCGGGCTCGAAGGCGTAGCGCGCAACACTGCCTGCACCCGCCTGCGGGCGATTGTCATCGCCGGCCTCACGCCCAGCGAAGTCATCGAAAAGGTTTTCCATGAAGCCGGCGACGCCATGTCGCCCTTCGCCATGACGCTGTCCCAGAGCTTCGAACGGCGGCTGCTGGGCAACGGCGGTTCTTCGCTGCTGACCGCCTACCGCGAGAAGGGCCTGCTCACCCAGACCGAGGTGAAGATCACCTCGGTCGAAGACATGGCCCCGGGCGACACCGCCATGGCGCGGGCGCGTCGCGAGAGCGAAACGCAACGGCTGCTCGACCTAAAGCTCGCTGGCGACCCCCGCGCCCCGAACCTTATCTTGAGACCCAGGCTGCCGCTTGAAATCGTCGGCGTCTACCATCCAGTGGAGCTGGCCTATTTGGTCGCCAGCGACACCGAACCCGCCTACCGGGTGGGCGTGATCAAGTCGTTCGCCGACCGGGGCGGTAAGACCGACAAGAGCGACATCCGCGCCGCCTGCCGCGAAGCCGCCGTCGGCACGCTCGCCCTGCGTCAGCACATCGCTCGCCGTAGCCGCGCCCCCGAGATGGCGGTCGACAAGATCGACCTGGTGCTGCGCGCGCCAGGCTCGTTCAACCCACGTCTCTTTGCTCAAATGCGGGCGGAATCCGAGTTGGCCTCCCTCATCCGCGCGCTCGCTACGGCACCGGCGGACCTGGACGATGTGGAACGACTGCTGCCAGCCGGCGGCACGCTGGCCGATCCTGCCATGATCGAGCGGCTGCCCAACAACTATCGTTCCGCCTGCAAAGAGCATTGCGCGCTCTGGGAGCGATGCCGCGCGCACGCGCTGGCGGCCGGCCAGCCGATCGTCCTGGGCGATCTCGCCGCCGAGCAGCTAGCGGCGGCCGGCTCCATTTCACGGGCCCTGGACCTCTGGAACGGCCGTGGCCGGCCGCCTGAGAACGAGGCGGAAGCCACGCTCATGGAGGCGCTGCGCGACGCCGGCCAGGTGCTGGATCGGATCGCCAATGGCTGACCTCCTTCACGTCGCCGCCCGGCTGCGCGCCCTCCAAAACGGCCAGGCCGTGCCCATCGTTTCTCAGCGCCAGGTGGTGATCCAGCCGCACGCCAAGATCCTCACCCTGATCTCGATGGCCGGCGAAGACACCTCCGTCCATGCGGCAGCCTTCGGCGGGTTCGGCGATCCCGCCCAAGTTTTCATTGTCGCCGATCCACGTCGCCGCGACGACCAAAACGCGCTGTTGCGCGAGCTCCTGCCGCTGTTTGAAGCCTACTACGCGCAGTGTCGCGCCGACGGGACGTTCCCGCAAATCTGGGTCTCCTCGGCCGGCGCCCTCGGACACCTCGACACCCTCGCCGACCGCCTGCGGTTCACCGACGAGCCGGACATGCGCCGGCTCGGTGAACTCTGGACCTATGCGGGCGAACGCTCGCCGGTCGCCGGTCAACAGGCGCTTATCAGTGCGTCGGGGGCGCTGCGCCTGCACTACGCCACCGGCCAGCAGGAGGCCGAGGACGAACACCTGCTGACCCTTCTGACCTGGATCGATCCGCCCCCCGGTCGCGATATCTTCGCCGCCGTCGCCATTGCGGAAGAAACGCCTGTGGGTGTGAAGACCGACCCAGCCTTCGACAGCTCCACGCTGCAGCCCGCGATCGAGGCCTTTCACAAGGCCGCGCCTGGCGCCGAGCAGGCGTTCCACCAGACGCGTATTCACCACATGCTCGAAGGAGTCATCCGGCCCATCTACACGGCCACACAGCGGGCGATCGCCGTGCTGGCCCAGCCGCGCTGGCTCGACAACCCGGCGTTGATCGCGTTGGCCCAACAGGAGACCGAGGAGTTCGAGCGCTTCATGCAGGCCCGCGACCAGAGCCATCGCCTCCCTTACAAAGACCGTCCTAAGGCCGCCGCAATGAAGGTCGCCGCCCGCGAACGTGCTGTCAGCAACGTGGAGGCCGGGATGCTCCGTCACGACAACGCCGCACGCGAACGCGGCGTGGTGAAGGGCAGCGTGCTGCGCGGCCAGCTGGTCGGCAGACACGAGCATCACCTCGGGCCGCGGCAGTATGAATACGACCTCGTGCTTAGCAGCCACCAGGACGGTCTGCATCTACGCCTTGGCGATGAACTCTGGCTGTTCGACAGGGGCAATCTGGTGATGCGAGTCACCGAAATCGAGCGGCGCGGAGCGTTTACCTGGGTCACGGGCCGTGTCGGCACGCCAGGCAAAAACGTCGCCAAGAAGATGACTGTCGGCCCGACGCTAGATTTCGGGCCAAAAGCGCCAGACTGGCCGGGAATCGCGGGGGATCTCAGCCAAATGATGACGCGCCTGGCGCGCGAGCCCTGGACCCACGGCGACGTGCTTCCGCCCGCCACACCTAGCCTTCGCATGAAGCCGGCGAACCTTCGCGCTGTCGTGGAGGACCTGGCATGAGCGGCGCACCGGATCCACAGGCGACCGCCGACGCGGCCTTTGATGCGGTCCTAGCGAGCCAGTGGCAAGGCGTTCCCGCCCTAGTCCTGCGCTCACCTCCGGGCGCTGGAAAGACTGGTGTGGCGCAGCGCATGGCATTGCAAAGCGCTGCTCTGCTCCACGAACGCTGCATGGTCGTCACCCAGACGAACGAACAGGCGTTCGAGCTAACGCGCCGCCTGGCCGCGAACGCCCGCGGGCTGCCCATCTACATGTTCGCCAAGAAGTCGCTGGCTTTGCCTGACGACCTTCGTCAGTCGCCGAGGGTCATACCCGTCCATCGGATCGGCGACCTGCCACATGGGCCTTCCATCACCGTCGGCAACGCGGCGAAATGGTCGTGGATTCAAACCCCCGATCAGATGTTCGACATGCAGATTGTCGACGAGGCCTTCCAGCTTCCGGACTACAAATATCATCTGATCGCCAACCTCGCGCCGCGCCACGCACTGATCGGCGACCCGGGCCAGATCGACCCCTTCGTGAATTGCGAGATCGAGCGTTGGCGCTGTGATCCGTCCGGCCCTCAGGTCTCGTGCCCCGCGGCGCTGGTGAAACGCCACCCAGACGTGATGCAGCTTGCCCTGCCGGTATCACGCCGACTGAACGAAGACACGGTCAGCATCATCCAGCCGGCCTTCTATCCGGACATGCCGTTCCAGGCGATGAGTCGCGACCGCTCGGTCCGCTTCCAGGTCGCCGGGATCATGCCCTTCGATGCTGCACTGGACGGTGTGGCGGCTGGTGCCTCCATCGTCATGGTGGAGCTGCCGCCGCAGATAACCGGCGAAGCAGACCGTGAATTGGCCGAGGAGCTCGTCGCTTCAATCTTACGCCTGCTGCGCCGCGGCCCCCGAATGAGCGACGACGGCCATGTCCGTGACGTGACCCCGGCGGACATCGGTGTCGTCTGCGCCCACGTCAGCCAGGTCAACGCCGTGCGCGAGCGACTAGGGCCTGGCCTCTCCGATGTCTTCGTGGAAACCGCAAACCGGTTCCAGGGCATCGAACGGCCCTTCATGTTCGTCCACCACCCGCTGTCGGGCCGCGCCGACGCCACGGCGTTCCACCTCGACGCCGGACGCCTCTGCGTAATGTTGTCCCGCCACCGGATTGGCTGCTGGATTTTCGGCCGCCAGGGGATCACCGAGCAGCTCATACGCTTCGCCCCCGCCGGTGACCGCGCGCTCGGGATTGATGAGGACGCGGAGTACCGCGGTTGGCGAGCCCATCTGACCCTCCTGGCGGCGTTGTCCCAGGCGCACCGGATGTTTCCTGCTGTTTATGGGCTTGCGCCATCTAGCGCCGCGTGAGCCCGCGCTCGTCCCATCGCCTCCATTGGGGCCGCGAGCAGACGATAAGAGGTTCGCCATGAAGCCAACCCGGCCACGGTCGCCGGCACGGGGCTAGTTGTCGATTGCGGCCATTTGCGATGGGCCGCTATGTGGCCGTTTCAGACGCACTGGCTTTGGGATGCAACGCGGTGCGCTGAGCGGGTATTTTGGATGTCCGCTTTGAGCCCATTCCGGCCCCGCCCACAGGCACTGAAAACAGACTGAAGCCACGAGAAACAAAACTCGTCGCAAGTCGTGGGATCTCTAAGGTCATCGACGCAACCCATTGATCTGATGGGCGATGGTGAGAACTGCGCTCCCTCCCCTTTTATCTTGCCCTCTTAATCGGTCTGCTGCTTTTCGGGGTCTTCATATGGATCTCCTGGATGCGGGTTGTACGCCCGAACCGACGGCGACGCCGCGACACGCCTGCGTGTGCGATCGCCGGCCCGGAGCCTGGTCGGCGGCCGAGTCCTGATGCGCCGTGCACTCTTCCGCGCTCATCGACGGCGGGGTCTCGACCGACTGGGCGGTGCTGGATCCGTCGCGGCGCATGTCGGCATCGGTCTCGCGGGGCAGCATCACAGGCACTCCGGCGTGGTCCTGGATCGCTCCGGCCACAGGCAAGATATCGTGCTTCCCGCTTTCCTGGTCTGCATCAGTCCTCATCCGCCGGGGGCGGATCTCCTTCGCGGTCAGGCGGAGCTGGCGGCGGCGTGACAGTCAGGGCGCAGCGTCATGCGTAAGCGCCCAGCAGTTTGCGGTCCTTGGCCGTCGCCCCGCCGTCGGCGGCGCCGGTCGTGGCCGCATCGGCGTAAACGGTGCCGTCGCGCCACATGGCGTGCATGATCACGGCGAGCTTGCGGGCCACGGCGACGACCGCCTTCTTGTGGCAGCGTTTGGCGAGGGTCTCGCCCCAGGTCTTGAGCGCGCTGCGCCCCTTGTAGCGGGTCAGCATCGCCGAGGCCGCCTCGTAGAGGGCGCGCCGGACATCGGGATCGCCGGCCTTGCTGATGCGGCCCTGGATGTCGATCGACGTGCCCGACTGCCAGCGCTTGGAGGTCAGGCCGAAGTAGGCGCCGACGTCGCGGGAGCGTTTGAACCGCATCGGATCGTCGACCGCCGTGCGGAAGGTCAGGGCCGCGATCGGCCCGACGCCGGGGATGGCCATGAAGCGCCGGCACACGTCGTCCTGGGCCACCGCGCGCACGGTCAGGGCGTGCAGCTTGAGGTACTGGGTCCACAAGGCCGCGCGCGCGATCAGCATGCAGTCCATCAGTTCGGCGGTCAGCGGATCGTCGGCGCAGGCGTCGCGGACGGCCCGGTCGAACGCGCCCCGGCCGACCTTGGCCAGCTTGACGCCGAAACTCTTCAGCGAATGGCGGATGCTGTTTTCGAGGTCGAGGAATTTGCGCTTCAGGTTGCGGCGCTGGATCAGCAGCAGCCGCAGCCGATAGGCCGCTTCGGTCTTCACATGGGCGGTCCGGTACCAGCCGGTCCGCATCAGGTGGGCCAGCCCCAGGGCGTCGGTCGCGTCGGTCTTGTTGCGCTGGGCCGACAGCGCCGCGCGCACGTGGCGGGTCTCCAGGCAGGTCGCCGGCACGCCCAGGGCTTTCAGCGCCGGCTGCAGCCACGGCGACAGCGCCCCGGCCTCGTGCCCGGCCCGTCGCAGCGTGGCGCGCCAGGGCGCCAGGGCCCGGGCGATGGCCTCCGGCTCGGTCGCCACCGTCGCCTCCAGCCGCACCTCGCCCTGCAGATCGATGACGCAGATCGCCGTCTCGGCCACGCCCACGTCCAGGCCCGCATAGTGTTCCGTCATCGTCCCTCTCCGCCGTTGAGCGGGTCGCGGCGGTGCGCCCGCAACAGCGACAACGCCGACGGACGCGACGGCGTGGCCGGGCGCGGCGACGGGCGCGCGGCCCGCCGGCCCGATTACACCGGCACTCCGTCACTTCCTCCGCCCTCACCGCACCTCCCGCGGACTACAGCGCCTTGCCGCGCCTGACCGCCACGCGGCCCAGAGTGGGGTCGCGAATGCACAAGGAAGCCGAGCACATCGCTCAGCAACGGCTGCGCCGGCCCTCCAGAAGACGGGGCTCACTCCGAGCCAAGCCCCGCACCTACGTCCCCGGGAAAGCGACATGAGGTCGGACGCGCGGCGGACTTGAGAGCCCGCCGCGCGCATGCCTAAGCGTCAGGCGCTTGAAGCGAGACGAGATAGTCGACAGCGCGCTGGGCGTGGGCCGCAGCCGAGAAGATGAAGCGCTTGTCGCCGGCCAACACCTCGAGCCAACAGCCGATATAGGCCGCATGGTCCTCGCGAGGCGTCAGCTCAAGTCCCAGGTCCGCGCAGAGGAAGGCCGCGCCGAGTTCGGCGACGAGTTCTTCACGGGCGTAGCCAGCGTCGCCGAAGCGCTTGCGACCGAAGTCGCGATCCAGCCGGGTTGGATGGCGCGTCCAGTGGGTGCACTCGTGCGCCAGGGTCGCATAGTAGCTCTCGGGGTCGATGAAGGCCTCGAACGGCGGCAACTGCACATAGTCGCCGGCCATAGCGTAGTAAGCTTGCTTGCCGCCGTGCCGCACCTCGGCGCCGGTGCCCCCGAAGAAGCGTTCGGCCCGTTCCACCCGCTGCCGCATATCGAGCGCGGGCGCCGCCAGCGCGTAGTAGGCGGCCGGCAGGCCCTCGATCTGATCGACGTTGAAGACGGTGTAGGCCTTCAGAAACGGGATCTTGCGTTCCACCTCCGCATCGTCCCCGCCCTCTTCGGGGCGGCTGATGGCGTTGGCGTAGACCACGGTTGCGCCCTTCTCGCCCTTGCGGACATGGCCGCCGAACTCCAGGGCCTGGCGGAAGGTCATCCAGATCGGCGCGGCGTAGCCGCGGGCGAGCGCCTGAGCCCAGAGCAGTAGCACGTTCATCCCGCTGTAGGGCTGGTGGTTGTGGCGCAGCGGTCGGCTGACGCACCCTGCCAAGTGCTCGGCGGTCCAAGGCCTGGTCCAGGGCGTGACGCCCTTATCCAGGTCGGCCATGATCTGGTTGGTGACGGCGGCGTAGAGGTCCTGACGCGTGTTCTCGTTGGGGCCGGTCATGGCGGCCTCCTTTCGAATTCGGATGGTTTGAGGGAGGCGCCTCGCCGCTCCACGCGGCGAGGCGTTGGCGGGTCAGTCGGCGATGCGGCTGCGCGACCAGATCAGGCTGTAACCTTCGTCGGCGTCGACCAGGCTGGCGTAGATCGGGACCGCGAAGCTCGGGTCGTCGAGCTTGACCGAGAGGTAATCGCGGTTCTCCCGCGAGACCCTCTTCCAGGCCGCGCCGAACTCGGTCTGCTCTGCGAAGATGCGATAGTCCGGGGCCTTGTCGTTATCCTTCTCGGCCGGGCGGAACTGGACCGCCTTGGCGTTGAGGGTCAGGGTCTTGATGGCGCCGCAAATGGAGCCGTCTTCATGCTTGGCGAAGGTGCCGATGGTGGCCATGTGGGCCTCCTCTTGAGGTCTCTCGGCCACGCCCATCGCGGCCTTGATGGCGATCGGCAGTCCGCAGGCGCAGGCCCCTGCAGCCCGGTAGGGCCCGGAGCGGAGCGCAGGACGGCCCCGGCGAGGGCTTCTTGCCTCGCGAGGAATGACGGCGCAGCCGTCAGGGGAAGAAGGCCAAGGGCCCGGGGCCGTTGCGGAGGGTCTGCGGCGGCGAAGCCGCTATCCTGCGGCCAGATCAGGCCATCAAGGCCGCGATGGGCGCGGCCCGCTGCAGACATCGAGGCGCCACGCCCCGCCATCGGTTCGAAGCAGGCAAGAAGATGAACCTTGCAGCAGCGCCGCGCGGCCCGGGCGCCTCTGCGCCAAGCGGCCTTTGCGCCCGGCCGTTGGACGTCGCCAAGCGCGGTGCGCAGCTCTCAGGCAGCCAGGCCGCGTCAGGGACGATGGGTTCGGCGGGGCGACCATATTGGGCTGCAAGCTTGCCAGGCGTCCTGCGGCCTCGCCTTCCGCCGCGTCGGCGAAGGCCGTTAGGATCAGCCCCTTGGTCACCCCCGTGCACCGAGTCGCCAGTCGGCGCGCCCGCCGTCTCAGCTGACGAGGGAGACCCAGAGTTGGGCCAACCCGACCAGGGCCAGCAACACAAGGACCACGCCGATCACCAATACGCCCCGCCCGGTGGCGTTGGCCTTGAACCAATCGCCGACCTCTACGGAAAGAGTGTCCTTCGGCTGGGGTTCGGAGGGCTTAGCACGCTCGACCATTCGTTCATGGTACGCCCCAAACGGGACTTCCGCGAACACATTATGTATGTTTTATACATCGGCGGACCGCCCGCCCGCTTCCGGACCTCAGCCGAGGCGGGGCTCGAACGAGACGTTGGCCCAACTGACGCTTGCCTTGCGGGGGCGAGGATCTAGCTTTGGGCCATGACGCCCGCCGTGCAGTATGTCCGGGCCTCGACCGGCCTGCAGAGCTGCTCCCTGGAACAGCAGGGCCTCGCCAATGCGGCCTACGCCGCTGTGCGCGGCTTTCAGATCCTCGACACCTATAGCGACGACGGCGTCAGCGGCCTGACGCTGCGCGCGCGGCGCGGCTTGCAGCGCCTTCTTGCCGACGCCCTGTCGCCCGCGCGGCGCTTCGAAGCGATCTTGGTCTACGACGTCAGCCGCTGGGGCCGCTTCCAGGACATCGACGAGGGCGCTCACTACGAATTCCTGTGCCGCCAGGCGGGCGTCGCCGTTCACTACTGCGCCGAACCCTTCGAGAACGAGGGCTCTCCGGAGGCCAACCTGATCAAACAGGTCAAGCGGGCGATGGCCGCGGAGTTCAGCCGCGCCCAGTCCGAACGCGTCGCCCTGGGCAGACGCTACGTCGTAACTAAGGGCTTCACGGACAGCCCCCCGCCCTTTGGCCTGCGCCGGCTGGCGGTCGATCGCGAACGTCGCCCGGTCGGCTTGATGCATCGAGGCGAAGCCAAGGCCTCGTCCGCCCACCGCACGGTCTTTGCGCCCGGCCCGCCAGGCGAAGTGGCGATCGTCCAGGCCATATTCCGCCTCTATGCCGTGACCGGGCTCTCGGTCCGCGCCATCGCCGGCGAGCTCAATCGCAAGGGCGGCCCAAGCCCCTGCGCAACAGGCTGGACCACCGCCCAGGTCAAGGCCGTGCTTCGCCAAGAGGCCTACACAGGAACCTACGTCTACGGCCGCACCCGCTGCCGGCTCGGCGAAGCGCTCCGGACGCCGCCACGGCAGTGGCTGCGGGTGGAAGGCGCCTCGCCCGCGATTGTGGGCCGCGCGCTGTTCGACAGGGCCAAGGCGCTGCTGGACGCTCGCCGTTGGCGCACCGACGAGGAGTTGCTCGCCGACCTGCGCGCCCTCCTCCACCGCGAGGGACGCATCACCTGCGCGCTTGTCGATGGGTGGCCGTACGCGGCCTGCTCCTGGACTTACAGGCGGCGCTTTGGAAGCCTGGGCCAAGCTTGCAGACTGATCGGCCACCCAAGCCGGCGGGGTCAATCTTGAAACCCGCCGCCCAGTACATCCGCGTCTCGAGCGATCAGCAGCGCCACAGCCTTTCGGCGCAATCAGCGCAGATCGCCGAGTTCGCGGCGGCCCGCGGGTACCAGATCGTCCGCAGTTACGAGGACCCTGGCCGCAGCGGCCTGCGACTGAAGGGCCGGCCAGGCCTGCAAGGCCTGCTCGCCGATGTCGTTTCAGGGGACGCGGGCTTTGAGGCGGTGCTGGTCCAGGACGTCAGCCGCTGGGGCCGGTTTCAGGACACCGACGAGGCGGCGCACTACGAGTACCTCTGCCGCTCCGCCGGCGTGGATGTCCGCTACTGCAGCGAGCCGTTCGATGAGATGTCCGGCCGCGTCGGCGACATCGTCAAGGCGGTCAAGCGCCTGCTGGCGGCGGACTTCAGCCGCGAGCTCTCGCAGAAGGTCCGCTCGGCCCAGTACCGGCACGCCCGGGACGGCCGCAAGATGGGCGGTGTCGCCGGCTATGGCCTACGCCGCGCCATCGTGGACGACCAAGGAGAGATCAAAGCCGTCCTACAGCCTGGCCAGCAGCGGCTCATCCGGGGCGACCGGGTGGCGTTCGTCCACGGTCCGCAACAGGAAGTGGAGACCGTCCAGCGCATCTTCCGTATGTTCCTGCACGGCGGCTTCGCGCAGGGCCAGATCGCCGAAACGCTCAACAGCGAGGGGATCGCCGGCGAGGACGGCCGGCCCTGGTCGACTTGGACGGTCGGCAACCTGCTCGGCAATCCGAAGTATGCGGGCGTCTACCGGTTCGGACGCCGGCGCCGGACGCTTGAGGGGCAGCGGCTGGACAATGCCGCCGAGAGCGTCCTCTACGTCCCAGGCGCCTGCGCTCCAATCGTTCCCCTCGTCTGGATTACCGCCGCGGCCGCCAAGCGTGACCGGCGGATGCTGTTCCTTCCCAAGGTCGAAATCCTCAAGCGGCTGCGCGCGCACGTCGCCCAGGCCGGCGCGCTTCGCCAGGCGTCTGTCCGGGCGTCCCCCGACCTGCCCTCGCCGCGCACCTGCACCAACCACTTTGGACCATGGCCGAGGATCTGCGCGCGGCTGGCGCTCTACCCCCCATTTCTACCCGGGCATATTGACAAGCGCGCCGCGCTGAAAGATTGGCCTGTGGGATCGCCCACGGAACCGCCCATGCCGCAGACCTACACAGCCTTCGTCGGATCGACGCGCCTGGCCGACGGCGATCTGGAAGCCGTCGCACTGGCGGCCCACGCGGCGCAGGACCGTCAGGCCGAGATGCCGATCGTATTCGAGGACGCGAGCGGAAACGTGGTGGATCTCGACCTGCGCGGCGATGCGCTGGACGTCGCCCGCCGACTGCGCCCCGCCCCTAATGACGCCGAACCGCCGCGCGGCCGCGGGCGTCCAAAGCTTGGCGTCACCGCGCGCGAGATCACACTGCTGCCGAAACACTGGGCCTGGCTGCAGGAGCAGCCCGGCGGCGCCTCAGCCGCGCTTCGACGCCTCGTGGAACAGGCCCAACATGACAACGCCGACAAGGATCGGGCGCGCAAGGCTCAGACTGCGACCTACAAGGTGATGTACGCCCTGGCCGGCCACCTTCCCGGCTACGAGGACGCCCTGCGCGCACTTTACGCCGGCGAGAGCTCCCGCTTCGATGCCCTCGTCGAGCGCTGGCCCGCCGATGTCGCGCACTATGTTCACGAACTCGCTGCTGGCGCCTTCTAAGCGCAGAACAGCCGCGAGGTCCGCGGGGCGCTGCGCTGCAGCTAGACGCCGACCTCGACCACCAGGGGCGCCGGTCCCGACCATGTCGGTCGCCCCGCTCATAAGGCGGATGGGTCTCCCGACCGGGATGCGCCGCTCCCACGGGAAGCTGGGGCAGCGCCTGAGGCCTGCGGCGCCCAGCCGAGCCCTTATGCGTCGCGAGTCAGCTTAGGATCGCGCCATGCTGATTGATAAGGCCGCCGAAGCGCTGCGCACTCAGAGGCAGCTCGAACTTCGATACGAGACGTTTTCACGCCACGTGGAAGTGCACGCGATCGGCTACTCCAGGACCGGCCGCGCAATCTTGCGCGCCTGGGTCCGAAGCGGCCGCCGCGGCGAACTTAAAGGGTGGAAGCTTCTTGACCTGAGTGAAGCGTTGGACGCGGAGGTCTCCGAGGCCGCTTCCATCGCGCCCCGACGGGGCTATCGCCGTAGCGATCCTGGCATCGAGCGGATCGTCTGGGAGCTCTAGCGAGGGCTAGAACAGCCTTGGATCGAACCGGAACGGCGCGTTCGTCTCGACCCTCAGGCCCTCGGCGGCCGGATGGCGCGGGTTGATCAGGGCGTTGACTTCCTGAGGCACGACCGCGCTGGGCACGAGCAGCGCCAGCGCCGCCCCGCGCGCCAGGAAGTCGTCGCCGATGACCAGCGGATCGACCGGGAGGTCGTCCAGACGCTCCATCGGCGCCCCATCGGGTACATGTATCGCCAGCAGGCGGTAGTCGATCGGGATCAATTCGGGCGGCAGGTCGAGGTGCACGAGCACTTCCAGCAGGGCCAGGCTCGGACTGCCCGCGGAATAGAGTCGCCACGGCATGTCCTACTTCGACGGGCTGGTGTCGGGCGTGTTGGCGGTGGTCGCCCCGCCGTCTGCGTTGCCGGCCTGCTGCTCGACCCTGTCGGCCTCGGCGTTGAGCGCCTTTTCCTGGGCTTCGTTCGCCGTCGCCGCGGCCTGCGCCTCGAGGGCGTCGGCCTCGCGTTCGGCGGCCTTGTCCTGCGGACTGTTGCAGGCGCTCATCATCAGGGCGGCGGCCCCGGCGGCGAGAATTGTCAGATTGCGCATCTTTGTCTCCTCCATGTTCTAAGCCGGTAGAGAAGCCGCACTGGCGAAAAAGGTTCACCGGGATGTGATCGCAGGGACATGGGTCCTGCCGGCGACCAGCAGGCGCCACACATCCCGTACGTCAGCACAGCTTCGCTTCGTTTGGCCGCGATGAACGGGCGACCGTCGCGAGCATGGGGGCGCGTCGAACCCGCGCGCATTAACAAACGAGGTATCGGCCGGCGGCGCCGACCTGTTACTGCGGTCACGCTGCGGGGCGGTGGCGTCCGGAACCATACAAGGAATACGAATGGCGGGTGCGTCATTGCCGGCTAACTCCTCGCCGTTCGCGCGACGCTCGGAGGTCTGGACCACCATCGGGCTTGTCGCGGCGCTCACGTTTTTCCTGATCAGCGGCGCGGTCGCGTTCCTGAACGTCCAGATGCTGCGCGACAACAACGAGCAGGTCGTCCGCACGCACACGGTCATCATGTCGTTCAGCCGCCTGCTCTCGGCGTTGCAGGACGCCGAGACGGGCCAGCGCGGCTTCGTCATGACCGGCGACGAGCGGTATCTCGATCCCTACAACGACGCGGTTGCGGCGATCCCTTCGCGCATGGACGCCATCGCCGAAGAGGCCAAGGACAACCCGGTCCAGCAAAGCCGGATCGGCTCGCTGCGCCGGAACGTCAACGCCAAGCTCGTCGAGCTGGAACAGACGATCGCCCTGCGGCGTAGCCAGGGCCGCGACGCGGCGGCCGCGGTGGTCGAGGCCGGCCGCGGCAAGGCGGTCATGGACGCCATTCGCGCCCAGCTCGACGGCATGCAGCAGGAGGAGATCCGCCAGCGCTCGATGCGGCTCGTCGAGATGGAAGCGGCCTATCGCACCGCCTGGATCAGCAGCATCCTGTCGTGCGTGCTCGGCCTGGTCCTGACCGCCGTCGTCGGCCTGCTGGTGCGGCGCGCGACCAAGGCCCGGGCCCGGGAAGACTGGCTGCGCAGCGGCCAGGCCGGCGCGGCCACCGCGATGCTCGGCGACCTGTCGCTGAACCAGCTGGGCGACGGGGTTCTGGACTTCTACGCCGGCTATCTCGGCGCGCAGGCCGGGGCGATCTTCGCCAGCGACGGCCCGGAGTTTCGGCTCGCCGCCAAGCTGGGCGTGCCGGCCGACACGGCGATCACCGAGACGTTCGCCGCGCGCGAGGGGCTGCTTGGGCAGGCCGTCGACACCGGCAAGGCGATGCTGGTGCGGGAGGTGCCTGAAGGGTACCTCGCCATCGGGTCGGCCTTGGGCCGATCCAGCCCCGTTCACCTGCTGATCGTGCCGCTGCTGGCCGACGGCGCGGTGATCGGCGTCATGGAGCTCGGCTTCCTCAATCCGGTGGATGCGCCGGTCATGGACCTCCTGGAGAAAGCCGCGCCGGTGATCGGCGTAGCCCTGCGTTCGGCGCAGTTCCGCAGCGAACTGCGCGCCTTGCTGGCCGAGACCCAGCGGCAGGCCGAGGAACTGCAGGTCCAGAGCGAAGAGCTGCGCGTCTCCAACGAGGAGTTGGAGGAACAAGGCCGCGCCCTGAAGGAATCGCAGGTCCGGCTCGAGCAGCAGCAGGTCGAGCTCGAGCAGATCAACACCCAGCTGGAAGAGCAGGCCCAGCAACTGGAGACCCAGCGGGACGACCTGGCCAGGTTCAACGCCACGGTCGAGCTCAAGGCCCGCGAGCTGGAACAGGCCAGCCGCTACAAGTCGGACTTCCTGGCCAACATGTCCCATGAGCTGCGCACGCCGCTCAACTCGCTGCTGATCCTTTCCAAGCTGCTTGGCGACAATCCCGACGGCAACCTGACCGAGGAACAGGTCAAGTTCGCCCGCACCATCCAGTCGTCCGGCGATGACCTGCTGACGCTCATCAACGACATCCTCGACCTCTCCAAGATCGAGGCCGGCCACCTGCAGATCCGTCCGGAGACCACCCCGCTGGGGAGCCTGGCGGCCGGTCTGAGGCAGATGTTCGAGCCGCTCGCCGCCGAGCGGGGCCTGGCCTTCGAAATCGACGTCGACGACGGCGGCCCGGCCAGCCTGGAGACCGACCGCCAGCGGCTGGAGCAGATCCTCAAGAACCTGCTGTCGAACGCCTTCAAGTTCACCGAAGCCGGCGCCGTCAGCCTGACGATCGCCCCGGTGGACGAGGACCGGCTGGCGTTCTCGGTCACCGACACCGGCATCGGGATCGCCAAGGACCAGCAGGCCAGCATCTTCCAGGCCTTCCACCAGGCGGACGGAACGATCAGCCGCCGCTACGGCGGCACCGGCCTCGGGCTGTCGATCTCCACGGAGCTGGCCCGACTGCTCGGCGGCACGATCTCGGTGAGCAGCGTCGAGGGGCAAGGCAGCACGTTCACGCTGGTGGTCCCGCTCGCCTATGATCCGGCCCAGGTCGCGCCGCGGCCGGCTCCGCCCGTGGCGAGCCCGGCGCCGACGCCGGCGGCGCCGGCGGCCCGGCCCGCGGCCGCGCAGGCGAGCCTGTCACGGGCGCCCGCCGACGACCGCGACGGACTGGTCCCCGGACGGCGCAGCCTGCTGATCATCGAGGACGACGGCCCGTTCGCCGCGATCGTCCGCGACCTGTCGCGCGATCTCGGCTTCCAGAGCCTGATCGCCCGCACTGCGGGGGAAGCGCTGGACCTGGCCAAGCGCTTCAAGCCGAGCGCCGTGGTCCTGGACGTCGGGCTGCCCGACCAGTCGGGCCTGACCGTGCTCGACCAGCTCAAGCGCGACGACGAGACCCGGCACATTCCGGTCCACGTGGTTTCGGCCTCCGACCACACGCAGACGGCTCTCTCGCTCGGCGCGGTCGGCTACCTCGTCAAGCCGGTCAAGCGCGAGGAGCTGGCGCAGGACCTGCAATCCCTTGAGGCGCAGCTGACGCGGACCGTCCGCCGGGTGCTGATCGTCGAGGACGACGAAGTGCAGCGCGACGCGGTGAGCCGCCTCCTCGCCTCCAGCGATGTGGAGACGGTCGGCGTCGGCACCGCCGCCGAATGTCTCGAGCGTCTCAAGCAGGAGACCTTCGACTGCATGGTGCTGGACCTGACCCTGCCGGACTCTTCGGGCTTCGCGCTGCTCGAGACGCTGAGCAGCGAGGGAGGCTCCTTCCCGCCGGTGATCGTCTACACCGGCCATGACCTGTCGCCCGACGACGAGCAGCAGCTGCGGCGCTACTCGCACTCGATCATCATCAAGGGGGCCAAATCGCCTGAGCGGCTTCTCGACGAGGTCTCGCTGTTCCTCCACCAGGTGGTGTCCAAGCTGCCGCCCGAGCAGCGCAAGATGCTGCGCAAGGCCCGCAACCGCGACGCGGTGCTCGAAGGCCGCCGTATCCTCATCGTCGAGGACGACGTGCGGAACATCTACTCGCTCTCCAACATCCTCGAACCGCGCGGCGCCGTCATCGAGATCGCCCGCAACGGCGAGGAGGCGATCGCCGCGCTCGAGGCCTCGCAGGATGGGGCCGGCGGCGTCGACCTGGTGCTCATGGACGTCATGATGCCGGTCATGGACGGCCTGACGGCGACGCGGGAAATCCGCAAGAACCCGCGATGGGCCAAGCTGCCGATCGTGGCCTTGACGGCCAAGGCGATGCCTGACGACCAGGAACGGTGTCTGCAAGCCGGCGCCAGCGACTACATGGCCAAGCCGCTCGACGTCGACAAGCTGCTCTCGCTCGTCCGCGTCTGGATGCCGAGGTAGGCGTGAGCAGGGTCGAAGACATCGAGATCGAGCTGCTGCTCGAGGCGCTCTATCGCCGGTACCACTACGACTTTCGGCACTATTCGCGCGCCTCCATCAAGCGCCGCCTGCGCCAGGCCCTGAAGCAGCTCGACTATCCCAGCTTCTCGGCGCTGCAGGACGGCGTGCTGCACGATCCGGCCGTGTTGCCGCAGTTACTCGACTATCTGACGGTCCAGGTCAGCGAGATGTTCCGCGATCCGACGTACTGGCGTGCGCTGCGCGAGAAGGTCATTCCGCATCTGCGCACCTATCCGTCGCTCAAGGTCTGGATCGCCGGATGCAGCGGTGGCGAAGAACTCTACTCCTTCGTCATCCTGTTTCGCGAGGAGGGCCTGGAGGCCCGAACCCTCTTCTACGCCACCGACATCAATCCTGAGGCGCTGGCCAGCGCCGGGCGCGGCGTCTACAGCCTCGAGCGCATCAAGGCCTTCACCGCCAACCACCAGGAAGCTGGCGGCAAGTCGTCGCTCTCGGACTACTACAGCGCCGACTACGGCAACGCCGTCTTCGACCAGTCGCTGCGCGATCGCGTGGTCTTCTCCGACCACAGCCTGGTGACGGATGCGGTGTTCGCCGAGATGCAGATGATCTCGTGTCGCAACGTGCTCATCTATTTCGACCGGCAGTTCCAGGACCGCGCCACCGGCCTCTTCCGCGACGCCCTGAGCCGCAAGGGTTTCCTCGGGTTGGGATCGAAGGAGAGCCTGCGCTTCTCGGCCCATGCCGACGCCTTCTCGCCGTTCGTCCCTGATGAGAAGATCTATCAGAGGCGCGACGCATGACCCCGCAGGCCATCGTCATGGGCGCGTCGGCGGGCGCGGTGGAGGCGCTCTCGGCCATCTTGCCGGCGCTGCCGGAGGACTTCGCACTGCCGGTCCTGATCGTGGTGCACGTGCCGCCCGCCCAAACCAACGCGCTGGTGCCGCTGTTCGAGGCCAAATGCCGCCTGCCGGTGCGCGAAGCCGACGACAAGGAGCCGGTCGAGGGCGGAACGATCTACTTCGCCCCGGCCGACTATCACCTGCTCGTGGAGCAGGACCTTACCCTCGGCCTTTCGGACGACCCGCCCGTGCTGCATTCGCGCCCGTCGATCGACGTCCTTTTCGAGAGCGCCGCAGACGCCTACGGGCCGGGACTGACCGGCGTGGTGCTAACCGGCGCCAGCTCCGACGGCGCGGCCGGACTCAAGGCTGTCGCCGACGCCGGCGGCGTGGCGTTGGTGGAAGACCCGGACCACGCCCATGTGGCCACGATGCCGCACGCCGCGCTCAAGGCGTGCCCGTCCGCCCGATCGGCGAGGCTGGCCGAACTTGCATCCATCCTTATCGCCATGGGAAGCCGATAGCTCATGCAGCCCGTCAAGTTCCTGCTGGTCGACGACCTGGAAGAGAACCTCATCTCGCTCGAAGCGCTGCTGAGGCGCGACGGACTTGAGTGCCTCACGGCCCGTTCCGGCGAGGAAGCGCTCGAGCTGCTGTTGGTGCATGACTTCGCCCTGGCGCTGGTCGACGTCCAGATGCCGCACATGGACGGCTTCCAGCTCGCCGAATTCATGCGCGGCGCGGCGCGCGCGCGCCATGTGCCGATCATCTTCCTGACCGCCGGCAGCGCAGATGGGCGACGGCGCTTCCGCGGCTATGAGGCCGGCGCGGTCGACTTCATCCAGAAGCCGATCGAGGCCGACATCCTGCGCAGCAAGGCCAACGTCTTCTTCGATCTCCACCGCCAGCGGCAGCAGCTGGCCGATCAGCGCGATCAACTCCAGGCGCACGCCAAGGCGCTGGAGACCATGGAGCAGCTGACGCGCCGCCAACTCGCTCATGAGCAGGAGACCGCGCGCCTGCGCGAGCAGTTCATCGCCGTGCTCGGCCACGACCTGCGCAATCCCCTCGCCTCGATCGGCGGCGCGGCCCGCCTGCTGCGTAAGGAGCCGCTGAGCGACAAGGGACAGAACGTCATCCGGCTCATGGAATCGAGCACCGACCGGATGGCCGGGCTGATCGACGACGTGATGGACTTCGCGCGAGGCCGGCTCGGCGGCGGCATCGCCCTCGAGCGCCAGCACCATGACCTCGAGCCGATCCTTCGCCAGGTGGTCGAGGAGCTTGAGGCGAGCCATCCGGAACGCTTGATCGAGTGCGACTTTCAGCTGCACGCCCAGGCGCCGGTCGATCCCGGCCGGCTGAGCCAGCTTGTCTCGAACCTGCTCGCCAACGCGCTGGCCTATGGCGCCGAACAGGCGCCGGTCCGTCTGCGCGCAGCGATGGCCGATCAGCAGCTGACGCTGTCGGTGGCCAACAGCGGCGAGCCGATTCCGCCGGCGACAATGGAGCGCCTGTTCCATCCCTTCGTGCGCGGCGAGGTGCAGCCGAGCCAGGGCGGCCTGGGCCTGGGGCTGCACATCGCCTCGGAGATCGCCAAGGCGCACGGCGGCGAGTTGAGCGCATCCTCATGTCCGCAGGAGACCCGCTTCACGCTCGTCCTGCCGCTGGCGGCGGACCAGGCGTCGCACCTCGGCGCCTAGGACGGGGCCCGTTCCGCCCGCAGGAACTTTTCGCCTGCCACAGCGTACGCCTCAGCAGCCCGGCTCTGGCGGGCGGCACGCAGGAAAGGGCGCGAGCATGGTGCAGGCAGGCGGCAGACTGACAGAAGCGCAGGCCAAGGCCTCTGCTGTGGCCAAGGCCAAGGCGTTGGCCCCGGACCTTGCCGCGCGGCTCGGCAGCACGCCCCGGACCAGCTTCCGCGGCGACCCCGACGTTTTCGGGCGCCTGGTCGAAGATCACGACCGGCATCGCGCCCTGCTCGCAATGATCGAGGAAACCCAGGGTGCCTCCGCCGAGCGCCGCAAACTCTTCGAGGAGCTCGTCCGCGAGCTGAAGGCCCACGCCGCGGCCGAGGAGCAGGCTCTGTGGTCGAGCGTACTGCGCGATCCGCAGACCACCGACTTCGCGCGGCATGCCATCGCCGAGCACAAGGAGATCGAGGACATGCTCGCCGACCTCGCCGCGCGCGACATGTCATCGCCCGGGTGGCTGCGACGGTTCGCCGGCCTCAAGGCCGAGTATCTGCATCACATCCGCGAGGAAGAGCAGGAGCAGTTCGTGGCCGCCGAAGCGCAGCTGAGCGACAGCGACCGGAAGCACATGCGAGGGGTATTCGAACGGCGCAAGAAGGCCGAGAAGGCCGCCGCCGAGATCGAGCGGAAGATCAAGCTCAGCTGACGGGCTCGGCTCCCGCGGTCAGTGCGCCTTCCGGACGTGTTCGGGCTTACCCTTGCGCTTGGTCGAGGCCATCTTCTCCAACTCGGTCTCGCTCATCGACATCATCGATTTCGAGGCGCCCTTCAGCTTGCCCTTGGGGGTTTCGCCCCGCTTGGCGGAGAGGGCTGCCCCCGCCGCCTTCTGCTGCGCCGCTGACTTGGCTGGCATGTGACACCTCCTGGACGGATGCGGGGAAAACGCGCCGCTGCGCCAGGCGATCCGACACGGGAGGCTTGGGCTCGGCGCCTCCAGCGCGAGCTGCGGCGGCGCTTCCTCTAGGTCCGGCGCGGGCCGCTTCCCGGAGGCCGCTGCACAAGACCATTGCGTCCGACCAACGCCGGGACGTCGCACTCCCCGCCATGACTGAGGTCTGCGACACGCGCAGGGTCGGGAGACCACATAGGCGCGCCGGAAGACTCCAGCGCCGCCAGGGCGCGCCGTTCGAAATGCCGATGCAGCACGCCGAACGCAGCGGCGGCCTGTTCGTCTTCGGAAGCGTTGGGTTGGATCTTCGTGCGCGCGCCAAGGCGCAGCCCGACGACGAACGCGACCACGCCAACGGCGAACAGCCCAAACAGGTAGCCCAGAACGGCAGGCGAAATGTCCATCGGCGTCTCCTCGCCCCTCAGATGGGAACCTCGCCCCCGCCATTTCAAGTCGCCCGACCATGCAGCGCAAGCGCCGCCTTGGGCGTTCAGGCTGCTCCCAGTAGGAGTTCCGCGTGCGCCCAGGCCAGTTCGTCGCCCCGCTTTTCTTGTCCCTCGCCCTTCTCGGCTGCAACGCCAAGCCGCCTCCCGACCGATCCGCAACGCTCGAAGCCCCGCCGTGGGATGCGGGCCTCACCCGTCAACTGAGCGAGGCCATCGACAAGCGCCGCGCGCACGGCCTGGACAGACTGGCCTTCGACGCTCCCAAGGCCGGTCAGGACGACGCGGCCCTGACAAAGACCGCCCTTGCCTACGCCTCGGCCCTTGCGCGCGGCGCCAGCGATCCGCACAAGCTCTTCGAGATCTATACCTTGCCCCGCCCTGACCCTGACCTGCAGCGCGAGCTGGCGCAGGCCATGTCCGAACGGAAGGTCGGCGCCTGGTTGGAGGCGCTGGCCCCGCAGGACGAGAACTATCGCAAGCTGTCGCAGGCCTACCTGGCGCTGGGCGAAGGCGCGCCGGCCGCCGGACCGGACATCGCCAGGACATCGACGTCGATCCGCCCAGGCCAGTCCGACGTGCGCATTCCGGCTGTGGCCGCCCAGCTTGTCGCTCTCGACTACCTGGAGGCGCGCCAGGCGGGCGGCCTTGCCTATTCAGGCCCGATGGTCGCAGCGGTCCGGCGGATGCAAGGCGACTACGGCATCGAGGCCGACGGCGTGCTAGGCGGTCGCACGCTCGAAGCGCTCAGCCTCACCGATGAGCAGCGCGCCGCGCAGATCGCCGCCAACATGGAGCGCCTGCGATGGCTCGAGCGCGAGCCGCCCGCGACACGCATCGACGTCAACATCGCCGCGGCGCGTCTCACCTACTGGCAGGACGGCGCGGCGATCGACAGCCGGCGGGTGATCGTCGGCGAGCCGGATACCGCGACGCCTCAGCTCGCGTCTCCCATCAAGCGCCTCGTCGCCAATCCGAGCTGGACCGTGCCGCGCTCCATCGAACGCAAGGAACTCGCCAGCAAGGGCGAGGACTATCTTCGCCGCAACAACATGGCCTGGAAGGACGGCTGGATCGTGCAGTCTTCAGGGCCCGCCAACTCCCTCGGCCTGGTGAAGTTCGACATGGCCAACGAGCACGCCATCTATCTGCACGACACTCCGGCCAAGCAGCTCTTCGGCGAGGTGCAGCGTCAGCGCAGCCATGGCTGCGTGCGGGTTGAGGACGCCCTTGGCTTCGCGGAGATCATCGCCGCTCAGGAAGGCGTCGGCGACGCATGGCGGCGAGCACGTTCCGAAGGTCGGGAGCAGAACGTCGCCTTGCCCAATCCTATTCCCGTCCGGCTCCTCTATCAGACCGTGCTCTTCAACGAGGGCGGCCAGGCGATCGTGCGGGCCGATCCCTACGACTGGAACACCAGGGTCGCCCGGGCGCTCGGATTTGGGCAGGGCGAGGCGCTGCTGGCGAAGTCACGCGGGCCCGAGCCTGGGCCGTGATGGGCGGGACGCGTCAGGCGCCTTGAGGCTCACTGATGCTGGAAACAACCCCAGCAACCGCGGCCCGCACCAGAGTTCGCATTGGTGAGGAATCTCCGCCAGGAAGACTGCGGCGATAGCCTCCAGGTCAGTCTCGAAGTCGACCTCGAGCTCGCCGATCAGCAGGCCGATCGTATCGACGACGATGACCCGGTAGGCCGTCATATGAGCGCGCGCCGGCGGCGCCCGCTCGGGTCCTGGATCAGCAGCGAGCAGGCGCGCCCCGTGCAATCTCCCAGTTCAGTATTCTACGGCCGCCCCTCAGCGCGTCTTCGATCGAGGCATAGCGGCCCCACCGCCCGCTTCCGGCAAGCAGACTCCAGCCGTGAATGGAGCGAATGACGACAATTTCGGTGCTGGCGGGCATCTGTCGGCTCTCCACACCCCGAAAAAAGACTGCGGCCGCGAAATCGCCGGCGCATTTGCAAATGATAGGGGCCAGCTAGCAGCTAGCTGGCCAGTCGATCATCCGGCAGACAGCGATCCAGCGCCGCCGAGAGATGGATCTGCAGGCCTTCGGGGCGCCAGACCTGCTGCAGATCGCCGCCGAGCTGGGCGACGGCGGCCCGGCTGAGGCGGCTGCCGAAGCCGGCGGAAGGCTCTGCGGCGACGACCGGACCGCCCGTCTCCTCCCAGTCCAGTTCCAGGTCCTGCTGGGTGAGCCGCGTCGCGATGCTGACCTTGCCGCCGGCCCGCGACAGCGCCCCGTACTTGGCTGCATTGGTCGCCAGTTCATAGAGCAGGATCGCAAAGGAGGTGGCCGCCTCGCCGTCCAGGGGCAGGTCCTGGCCGACGATGTCCAGCTGCCCTTCAAGGCCACGGCGGTAAGGCGCGAGGATGGCCCGGATCAGATCATGAAGCCTCGCTGCGCCTGCGCCCTCGCCGTCCTTGCGCATGGTCAATGCATGAGCCGCCGCCAGGGCCGCGAGCCGCTCTTCCAGGTCACGGGCCAGCCCCGCGCGGTCTCCCGGCTCGCGCGCGCTGAGCCGAACCATGCTGCTCGTCAGGCTAAAGAGATTGCGGACGCGGTGATCCATCTCACGCAGGAGAAGCTCCTGACGCTCCAGCGCCTGCTTACGTTCGGTGATGTCGATGCCGATGCCGACCCGACTTCCGTCCGAGAGCCGGATGTTGGCCCAGCTGCTTTCGAGACGTCGCCCATCGCGCGCCACCATGGCGACATCGAACCACCCTGGTTCGCAGCGATCCATGTTGCCGCGGACCCGGGCGCGGACCGCCGGATCGGGAAAGAGCTCGCTCATCAGATCTGCCGAAGCGGCTTCGGTGCTCGTCCAGCCGAGGGTGCGCGTGAACTGCCAGTTGAGACGCAGCCGCCCTGTCTTTGGCTCGAACAGCTTGATCATCACGGGGATGTTGTCGAAGACGGCGCCGAACTGCTCGGCGCTGCGCCGGGCGCGGTCCTCGGCGCGATGGCGCTCAAGCGCAAAGCCGAGTTGGCGCGCGATGGTGAGCGCCAGCCGGGTCTCGACCTCGCCGAAGTCGTGCGGCGCCGGACGATACACCATGAACTTGCCGATCACGCCGCCGCTAACGGTCAGCGGCACAAACGCCAGCGCGCCGATGCCTTCGGCGCGTATCGTCGCCTTGATGTCGTCGGCCTCTTCCGAGCTATTGATGTCGCCGATCGTGATCGGCGAGGCGCCCTCCTCGCCTGGACGCCAGGGCGTGTGGCCCTCCACCGCAGAACGGTACTGATCCGACAGCCCGCGCCAGGCGACGAAACGCATGACGCCCAACTCGTCAAACAGCAGGATCGAAGCGCGCGGGCAGCCCAGTCCGAGTTCGATGGCGTCGAGCGCAGCCTCGAAGATGTCGGCATGGCTCCCCGCTCTCAGCAGCCGATCCGTCAGGTCATAGAGCGCCTGTAGCGCCTCTAACTCGCTGACGGGCGACGCGGGTGGAGCGCCTGCGACGGCTACGCCGCCGCCGTTCATCTGCCGAGCGCTCACCGAAACCTCCAGGGCCGATCGCAGCAGTATGACGTCGTCGAGCAGGGCTCGCGCATTCACCAATGTTAAGTCGGCGTGCGCGGTTCCTCTCGGGCGGCGGCGTCGACTACACGATTGATTGTGCGCCCAGGAGCCTGCGCTGGCAGCAGCGTCCTCAGGCCGTTTCGGCGTCGTCAGCGAGCAGGCCGCCCAGCACGCGGCGCGGCTCGAACGGCTTCTCGTACAGCGGCACTTCGCCAAATCGGCGAGGCAGCATGGTCTTGGGATAGCCGGTCACGAAGGCGAAGCGCACGCCCCGCGCCAACAGCAGATCGGCCACCTCGTAGCTGAGCTGGCCCTGCAGATTTATGTCAAGGAGCGCCGCGTCGATCGCCTGGCCGCTTTCGACGTGGGCCAGGGCCAATGGGACGCTTGGCGCCGGGCCGATGACAACGCAGCGCGCGGCCTCCAAGACCCTGACGATCTCGCTAGCCAGCAGCCAATCGTCTTCGACCACGAGCACGCGCCGCCCGGCCAGCCCGGCGAGCGCCGCTTCCCCGTCCTGTCGATTTCCCCCGTCGTCGGTACGCACGAGGCGACCATTGCCGCCGAAGTCCGGCGACGACATTCACCCATGTTAATGACGGAAGCGATGGCGCTCCTCGGAGGGTTGCGGCGCCTTGTAGTCGGCGATCGCCGCCAGGGCGCCTGGATCGCGCAGGTGGGCCTTTCCGGCCTGGAGTTCCAGAAGCCGTTCGCGGCGCAGCTGCTGCAGGATGCGGTTGACGTGGACGATGCTCAGGCCCGTCGCGTCGGCCAGGGTTTCCTGGGTCATCGGCATGGCGAAATGGGTCTCGCTGGCCATGCCAACGAGCGTCAGACGATCGCGGAGCTCGAGCAGCAGGTGGCACAGCCGCTCGTAGGCCGTCTGACGGCCCAGCCGCATGATCTGCGACAGCAGGTAGGCCTCGCCCAGGCTGGAGGCGACGTGCACGGCCTCGCGCAGGTCGTTCCACCGATCGTCGTCGCTGAGCAGGGCCCGCTGCACCGGACCGGCGTCGATGTACTGCAGCGGCGTCAGCGCCACGACGGTCGACAGGGCCAGCGGATTGGGACGCATGCAGACGCCCAGGCCCTCGCCCGGCAGCAGGAAATTGAAGATCTGGCGACGGCCGTCCGGCAGCCAGCGCACCTTGGCCGCCCAGCCGCTGAGCAGGTAGCGCGGCCGCTCCATTGTATCGCGCTCGGTCACCAGCTCGGCGCCAGCCGGCAGCGATTGGACGTCGGAGAGGCTGGCGAACAGAGCTTCGGCGTCCTCGCCGAGCTGAGCGATGGCTTTCAGTCGCTGGATGACGATGCCGGCGCGGGGACCTGGCGGCTGGTTCAGGAAGAGGCTCACGGGCGGCTCTCCCCCGTCGACAGCGGGATATCCAGTTCGCAGCGCACGCCGCCCGGTTCGAGCTGGAACGCCGTCCGCGCCTCCAGCTGATAGGGAAGGCCCTGCTCCACGAGCTGGCGGCCGAAGCCGCTGCGCAAGGGATTGGCCGCCAGGGCCGGGACCCCGCTTTCGCGCCAGCTCAGCCGAAGCCGCTCGCCCCCCTCCCCGCGCGAGACGTCCCACGCGACGATCACCTTGCCGCCCTGCGCCGACAGCGCGCCGAACTTCATGGCATTGACCGCCAGCTCATGGAGGGTCAGCGCCAGGTACTCCGCCGCCGGCCCGTGCAAGCGCACCGCCGGCCCGGCCACGTCCACCTGCTCATCCTCGGCCGCGACCTGCAGCAGCTCTTCGCGGACCATTTCCTCGACGTCCAACCCCTCGTCGACCCGTCGCACAAGGGCGCTCTGGACGCGCGCGAGCGCGTTCAACCGCCCATCGAAATGCGAGAAGTAGCCCGCCAGATCGCTCGAATTCTCAAGCGTGCGCCGCGCCAGCGAGCGGACCATGGCCATGACGTTCTTCACCCGATGCTGGAGCTGAGCCAGCAGCCAGGCGCCGCGCAGCTCCTCGGCCCGGCGCAGCGTTTCGTCCGCGATGACGCCGACGACCTGCACGGGCGCCCCAGCGGCGTCCCGCAGCACCCGGAAGCGCTTGACGATGTAGCGCTCGGCGCCGTCCAGGCGCCGGTAGCGGAACGCGGCCTCGCAGTCGATCAGGCTGGCGTCGACGAGGATCTGCTCCTTCAGCACCAGCAGTTCGGCGCGGTCTTCGACGTGGACGCCCTCCAACCAGTCGGTCCACGCCATGGCCGGACCGACGCCATAGATTTCGCTCGCGCGGTCCGAGAAGCTCACCCAACCCGATTGCAGATCGCGCTCGAAGGTTCCCAGCCCGGCGATCTCCATCGCCAGTTCGGCCCGAGCCTCGGCGACAACCGGATCGTTGGCCGCGATCAACGCGCTGTTGCGCAACCTAAATCCCTCCCTGTCCCTCGCCGTAAACCGGATGGCGATCGACCTTCACCCGGCATCGCCGTCACGGCGCGCCGCCCGTCCATTCTACGGCGCCTCGCACACGAACATCCCCACATTTGATAGTCTGACGCTCTGCGACGCAGTTCCGCTTAGCCGCCGCCCCGAGTGGGACGAGAGACCCGCTCCCTTGGAAGGGAGCGGGTCACGGCTCGACGCCAGGGATTGAGGAGGGGTCGCCGGACCGCCAGAGGGAACGGTAGGCGCAGCGGCCGACTGTCGACATCAACATTTGATAGAGCGGCCCGTCCGGTCCGCAACGTCGCAATAGCGCCAGTAACGGACGTTGGCGTTTCTCCGCGAAGCGGACATTTGAGAGCCCCTCCCAGACCGCAAAGCCAGCGCCTAAAGGGGACGCCAACGGCGCGGCGTTTCGAACGGCGCTCGCCCGGCAGCTGAGCGATCTCTCGGCGCGCGTTGACGTAGCGGGCCCGTTAACCCATCGTCGCCTTTGCGGCTCAGGTGTTTAGGGCCGGTCTTCGAGCGTTGGGGGGCGCTTGGGCCGATGTCGACCTATGTCTTCGAAACCATCACAGCGGCGCAGGCGCTGGCTTTCGACCGCGCCAACGACACCCTGGTCTTTTCGCTTCCGACCGCCACGGGGGCAGGCATGCGGGTCACATTCAACGCGGCGACAACGACGGAGCCGGCCTCGCTGTCGGTGCTCTCCATCCCAGGCGGCCGGACCGTCGTTTTTGGGGTCGGCCTGGCCGGCGGCGCTGATGTCATCTTCCCTGACGGGTCGGCCTTCGCGATCGGCATTCCTGGCGCCGGCTCCCTCAGGGGCGGACCCAAGGGCGATGGACTGGCGGGCTCCGGCCTGTCCGATCTCCTCGACGGCGCTGGCGGCGACGACGTCCTGGGCGGCGGTGACGGCGCCGACAGCCTGGTTGGCGGGGACGGCAGCGACCTGTTTATCGTCGAGGCGGGTGACTCGCCTGCGGCCGTCGGCCAGATGGACGTCGTGCTCGACTGGGCCCCGCAGGACCGCCTGAGTTTCCTAAGGCCCGCCGGGTCGGAGACAAACTACCTTGAGGCGACCGCGAGCTCCTTCGCCGGGGCCCGATCGCTCGCCGACGCCCAGATCGCGAACGGCTCTATCGACTACGTGGCAGTGCAGGTTGGAAGCGACGTCATCGTCTTCGCCGACAGCGAGGCCGATGACCGGACGGCGGACGATGCGGTGATCCTTCGCTCTCGGACGCTAGACGCAATCGACGCGTCGAACATTGTCGCGACGGTGACCGCCTCGCGCGCCACCGGGGCCCTGGCGCCCACCGGCGGCGGCGTCACGGCCACCATCTCGGGAAACCTCGACAACGCCCACATCTCGCACCTGCTGGGCGCGGACATCGACCTCGCGACATCGACCCACCTTGTCCTAAAGGGGCTCCTCGCGACGGCGGACCTCGTGGGGGTCGGCCTGGTCTACGACGCCAACGAGCAGCTCGCAGGAGGAACGGTCACCGAGCTCACGTTCGCGGACCTCGGCTCTCCGGTCGGCGTCATCCGCGGTCAGTTCACCGGCCTTTCCTTGCCGGCGGCTGGGATCGGAGCCTGGGTAACGACCGACGCCACCCAGGCCGCATTCGCGACCATCCTGGCGGGGAGCGATACAGTCAGTGGCGGCCCGGGCGCGGACCTTCTGCGGGGCTATGACAGCGACGACGTGCTGGCCGGCGTCGGCGGCCGCGACACCATCTGGGGCGGCAATGGTGATGACACCATCTCCGCGACTCTGCCTCCTGGCGCTGCGGACACAGGCCAGGGACAGACCTACCTACGCGGTGAAGCGGGCGATGATCGCATCCAGGGCGGCTCGGGCTTCGACGACATTCACGGCAACACGGGGGCCGACACCGCCGCCGGCGGGGCTGGCGACGACTGGGTTGTCGGCGGCCAGGACAACGACCTGCTGACCGGCGACGGCGGCGCGGACATCGTCTACGGCAACATCGGCGCAGACACCTGCCAAGGCGGTGACGGTAACGACACCGTCCGCGGAGGCCAGGACAACGACATCGTCCTAGGCGGCGCGGGAGACGACTACGTCTCGGGCGACAGGGGCGACGACGTCGTCACCGGCGGCGCCGGGGCCGACCTCTTCCATACTTTCGGCGACGCAGGCCTGGACCGGGTGACAGACTTCAACCGGGCTGAAGGCGACCGCGTAATGCTGGATCCAGGGACGACGTACACCGTGGCGCAAGTTGGAGCCGACACAGTCATCACCATGGGCCTGGGCGGGCAAATGGTGCTGGTCGGAGTTTCACTGTCGTCGCTGACCGGCGGTTGGATTTTCGTGGGCTGACGCACGCCGGCCGTGAGCCCGGTTTAGCCGTGCATGCGACCTCAAGGTCGGGCCTGCGCCATGTGTGGGCGTCGGCATCGCGCCATCAGCGGAAGTTGGGTCGCGGCCGAAAGCGGACTAAATGAGGTCCGCTTGCGGGAGCTTCAGGCTCGACCGCTACCGACCCATAGCGGACATGAGCGGACAGCCCCAAGCCGTCGGTGAGAAGGAGAAGACTGCGCCGCTGTTGTCAGAGCAATTCGTTTCATCGATACGGCCAATATGAACGCGCTCAGCCCGGCCCAGCTGAACCATGCATTTGAGAGCAGCCAATCTGGCCGTGGGTTTCACCTGGTGTCGAGCTTCGCGGCTTACACGCAATCGAGCGGCGCCGTGGTCTGCGATGTCGAGGGCTGAGCCAGATCCGGGGCGCTGCCCATGCGTAGCTGGTTGCAGTCACGCTAGTTTCCCCCTTCGGAAACCTGAGGGCAGCCCGCGAGTTCAAAAAATCTCATTTCTGGAGCCTTATACATATGCCCGAGAAGTCCCCGTTGGAGCTTGATCTAAGAGAACTATCCCGGGCAATCACCGAACGTCGCTGGAGCGCCCGTGACGTTATCGAGGCTTCCTTATCCCGAGTGGCGACGCTCGACCGTGATTTGCATGCCTTCTGCACGCTTGACGATACGGCAATGGCGCAGGCCGAGGATATCGACCGTCGCCTTGGCGCGGGATTGCCGGTTGGTGCGCTGGCAGGCGTTCCGGTCGCGGTGAAGGATCTGATCTGCACAAAGGATTTGCGGACAACTTTTGGCTCGCGCATCTACGCTGACTTTGTTCCCGAGCAAGATGACATCGTGGTCGAGCGCCTCAAGGCGGCGGGAGCGATCATTGTCGGCAAGACGAACACGTCAGAGTTCGGCTACGGTGGCATCGGTCACAACCACGTTTTTCCCACAACGCGGAATCCTTGGAACACGGCTCTGACGCCTGGGGGCTCCAGTGCCGGTTCGGCAGCGGCAGTCGCAGCTCGGATGGTTCCTCTGGCCTTGGGAAGCGACGGCGGGGGGTCGATACGCATCCCTGCATCCTTATCTGGCGTCTTCGGAATGAAGCCCTCTTGGGGACGTGTCCCACTGTTTCCGGGGTGCAGGGACGAACGCTATCCCGGTCAGTCTGGCTGGGAGTCGCTTGAACATATTGGTCCGCTGACCCGCACCGCAGCCGACGCAGCACTTGCTCTGTCGGTCATCAGCGGCCCTTCATCTCTCGACAGGCATTCAATTCCGTCTCAGGCCGAGGCTTGGATTTTGAAGGACCTTGGGACGATGAAGGGCGCTCGTATCGCCTACACCAGTGATCTTGGCTTTGCAGTCGTCGATCCCGAGGTGCGCGCTGCATTCGAGGATGCCATCAAGCAATTGGAGAGAGTGATAGGCTCTGTTGAATGTGCTTATCCTGCCGTTGGTAACACCGAAGGCCTTCTCGACACGCTCGTCGCTCTTGAAACGGATCGGGCCGGACTAAAGGCCATGGCATCTGATCGAGGTATCAAACTGGATGGGTGGATTGGAAGTATTCTTGACCGCACGTGGAGTGCAGACCAGTTCACCGCAGCGCTCATGGAGCGGAAGCGAATTGCTAACATTACCGCTCAGTTCATGGGCGAATTCGACTTCCTCTTGACGCCCTCTACCGCAACCGGCGCCTTCGCAGCGGACACATACGGCCCTGTGGAAATAGCGGGGCGTTCACTTCCACCGTCCGCATGGGTTCCCTTTTCCGCCCTCGCAAACTTCACTGGCCTGCCGGCGGCTTCGGTTCCAATTGGCTTTACAGCCGATGGCCGCCCAATCGGGCTCCAGATCATGGGACGACATCTGGACGACAGGGGGGTGCTTTCCTTGTCTGCTGTGATCGAGATGCTCTTTCAGCATGACCGCTGGCCTGGCTCACCGCTGTGAGCTTGCCGTAGTCGGGCTTTCGCCTCTCACGCGGGCATGTGGAAGGTCACCTTACCACCCTGCCCTGACGTAGGGCGGGTCCGCTCGCCGGGCCCGCCAAGTCGCTTAGAGCTCGACCTGCTCAGAGATCGAGAGGGCGTCGTCCACCTCGATGCCGAGGTATCTGACCGTACTCTCCAGCTTGCGGTGGCCGAGAAGCAGCTGACAGGCCCTGAGGTTGCCGGTCTTCTTGTAGAGTAGCGCTACCTTGGTGCGACGAAGACTGTGGGTGCCGTAGGCCGCTGATTCCAGTTCGATCAGCCGAACCCAGCTGTCGACAAGTCGCGCATACTGTCGCGTGGTCATGTGGCGGCCGGGCCGGGTTCGGCTGGGAAACAGCCAATCGTCTGCTCGAACACCCCTGACCGGCAGCCAATCTTCGATCGAACTACTGGTCGGCTCGGTGATCTCGAAGGGCACTGGGAGACCGGTCTTCTGCTGGACGACCGTTGAGCGGGTACGAAGTACGCCGCCTGGCGCTACATCGCTAACTCTGAGGCGGACCAGGTCGCAGGCTCGCAGCTTTGAATCGAGAGCGCAGTTGAACAGCGCCAAGTCGCGGCAGCGCCGCACGCCTTTCAACTCCTGCCGGATCGCCCAGACGTGCTTTGGCTTTAGCGGCGCCTTTGGGCCGATCAGTCGGCTGGCGTTCCAGGGCCTGCTTGGTGTGCGGAATAGGTCGGGCTGGCTCATGGCCACCTCCATTGAGGCAGCCCCGACGTCACAACGGGTGAACAGCTATCGACCGCGTCGCGCCAATAGGAGACCTAGGCGTCAGCGCGGATAGCGGAACTAGCGAATGGTCCGCTTGAGGGAGCGCGGCGCTCGTCGGGATCCGACCCTTAGCTGACGTTCAATTCAGCGCGGGCTGGCGCGAGACGATCATCGCGACAGCTAGTCGAACCACAGAGCGCGCCAGCTAAGCGCGAATGAGGTGAAATCGCCGCCGTATCTGGTTAGGGTGCCCTGGGAGTAGCTGAAAAGAAGGGATTGGCGCTGGGCGATCGGGACCGACACGGTCGCACCGATCCGGGCGTTCTCCTGCCTATTGGCCTCAAGACGCCCGCCGACGACTGTGTCGCCGCCTACGTAGTAGGTGGTGTTCAACGCGGCCCAGAGGCCCGGCTTGAACGTATAGCTGATATGGGCCTGGAACGTGCCCATCGGCCTTCTCTCCTGTCGAAGGCCCAGGAAATTCTCATTGTCGCCGTACAGCCAGACGCCCGCATAGGCGTCTACTTGCCAGCGACCAAAGGGCGCTGAGGCCCCGATCTCAGGTTTAAACGCCCAGCGATTGGCGCCGATGTTGACCAGCTTGTTCGGCATGTATTCGCCGGTCGGAGCGACAGCCAGGAGGCTAACCCCGACAACGGGCTGCGGCTTGCGGTTCGCGAACGGCTCAGGTGAAAGGGCCGGCCCGCCGATCAGCATGGTGCTGAACTTCAAGCGCATGTCGCCCAGTCCCGAGCGGCTTATGGATCGCGACGCTTCACGCAGATTGCCGGTCGCATCGCCCCACATGTACGGGACGGCAATGAGGACGCTCGACTGGTGGCCGCCGATGTCGATCACCTTGCTGTAGGCGATGGTCGCTAGGTTGATGTCAGCCTGCGCGTCCGAGATCGGCGCGCCCGCATCGAACACCACCTCCCCGCTGGATTGCCCGTAAGCAGCGACGACGAAGTTCGTGCCCACCGGCGACGGCGAATAGGAGCGCGGCTCCAACTCCTGTGCGCTGGCGGGCCAAGCCGCGGCGGCGATCGCGGCAAGGCCGCCGATGAACGCCGTCGTGCGTTGGATGCTGAGCATGGAACGCCCCGTCCTGACGATGACGCAGTCTTCGGTGGGCTGTGGTTCGCGGCTATCGGGTGAAACCCTAGGGGCTGCGCCAGCAGTCCGCGGCGGGCCGGCGCGGCTTCAGCAAAGCTCTCGCCATTCGCCCTTGTTCGCCATCCGGAGGGCGCGGGTTTTTGCGGATAGCGGCCCCGCATCAGACCGCCAAGGGTGTCGGCGGGCGGGCACGGCCTGCCCGAAATCTCAAGCTAGGCGTGCCTAAGGAGGCTAAGATGGCGACGACGCCCGACACCAAGCGACCCCCACGTGTTGTCCTGCCGCCGCTGGCTCCGCTCCCCGATGTGAGCGGTCGCAGTGATGAGCAAGCTTCAACCGAATACTCGCACTATCGTACCGGCCTCTCTCGACATCGCACCGACCTGTCGGAACACCGAACGGGCCTATCTGAGTACCGCACGGATCTTTCGGACCACCGGACTGAACTTTCGATGCGGCGCACTGGAATGTCGATCCAGCGCACCAGAATGAGCGCGGATCGCACCTTAATGTCCGTTGTCCGGACGGCGCTCTCGTTGATCGGCTTCGGCTTCACGATCTACCAGGCGTTCGAGAAGCTGCACCGCACCGGAGTGATGGAGCATTCGGAGTCGCCCAGAAACTTCGGCCTCACCCTGATCACCATTGGGGTCATCCTACTTCTCGGCGGCATCATCAACCACGCCCGTTTCGGCTTGGAGCTACGTGGGCTGAGAAGCGCCATGGCGTCTGCGGGCCTAGTCTATGCCGACACGCCCTACCCCGTATCCGTCACGTTCATTTGCGCGCTGCTGCTGTTGATGGCCGGCTTGGCGGCAGCTGCAAGCATCCTCTTTAACTTCGCGCTCTTTGGCTAACGCGCCGGGACGCCCAACGGGAAGGAGACGTTCGCATGGAAGAGCTGCTGAAAGAATTCGCCAGCCACATCGCCCTGGCCGCTGAACTTGTCTGCGTACTCTGCGTCGCGGTCGGTTCGGCTATCGCGCTCGCCCGGGTGGTCCTGGCGCTCGTGCGGGGCCAAGGGACGAACCCTGCAGTTCGCCGCGCTATCTTCGTCGGCTTCGCCGGCTGGATCATCCTCGCTTTAGAGTTCGCGCTCGGCGCGGACATTGTGCGCACCGCCATCACCCCGACCTGGGACCAGATCGGCCAACTAGCCGCCATTGCCGCGATCCGCACGGCGCTGAACTACTTCCTGGAAAAGGACGTGGAGAGCCGCGAGGAGCCAAGGCTCGCTCAAGAGTAGGTCTACTGTGACCCCGGATGGTCACTCCTTATTCTGGAGCGGCGAACTTGCGCGCGTCACATAAATGCAGTTGAGGCCACTCCGCTCAGCAAGAGATCGTGCGGCGTCCAACGCTCCAGCCCAATCATCGGCCCCGATCTCATGGGTGATCAGGCTGCCGCTAACAGTCACGCGACCGTCGCTGCCGTTACGCTCAATAAGCCAGATTGTCAGCACGCTGCTGGCCGGCGGCGTCTCGCCAGTAGGGAGCTGTATAATTTTCGAAGCCGACATTACCGCGCTCGTCGTGGTGGAGCCAATCGCGCCACCCACCCAAACACTGAACGACTAAACCTGGGACGCGAGGGTGCTTAACGACGGTGGCTGTCCGACGTTCCGTGATCGTCGCCGTGGGGGCGACAGCGCCGATATGGCTGATGTGCCGATACACGCTCCGCAAAAGCAAACACCCGGCTGACTCTCGCTTATCAGCCGGGCGCCGCTCGAAGCCGGGGAGCTTCATCCGCGGGAACTGGAGGATCCAGCGGCGCCCAATGGGAGCTCATACCCTGAAGGTTGTCCATCAGGCCAAACCCGCGGAAACCCGGTCCGCCACCGAGCCTGAGGGTCCGGGTCGGGCGAATCCACCACGTCTCCTAGGGGTTCACCCGGTCGCCCGACCCAGACGCCGCGGGCGATGGTTGCTGGCTAACATGGCCCGTGGTCGCGCGTTCGGCTCGATCTAGGCACATCCACACATCGCTGCGGAGGCCCCAGATGCCCACTAAGCCGTTCAAAGGTGTTATCAAACTCGACGTTCGCGACTCGAAAGCCGACTGGGAGCCCTTTCTGCCGCCGACGGCGCCCAAAGACGCCCCCAACATCCTGATCGTCCTCTACGACGATACCGGCCAGGCGGCGTGGCAGCCCTACGGCGGGGCGATCAACATGCCGACGCTGCAGAAGCTCGCCGACAATGGCCTGACGTACACGCAGTGGCACACGACGGCGCTCTGCTCGCCCACCCGCTCCTGCTTCATGACCGGGCGCAACCATCACCTTAACGGCATGTCGAGCATCACCGAGACGGCGAACGGCTTCCCCGGATGGTGCGGTCGCATTCCCGAGAACTGCATGTCCTTCGGGACCATGTTGCAAAAGAACGGCTACAGCACCTTCTGGCTGGGCAAGGACCACAACGTTCCCGAACAGGACATCTGCTCCGGCGGGCCGAAGTCAGAGTGGCCGCTGCAGCAGGGCTACGACCGTTACTACGGGTTCCTCGGCGGCGAGACCAACAACTGGTACCCGGACCTGGTCCAGGACAACGCCTTCATCGACCAGCCCTATCAGCCCGAGGACGGCTATCACCTGTCGAAGGACCTGGTTGACCAGGCCATGCAGATGATCCGCGACCAGAAGGCGAGCAATCCCTCCAAGCCCTGGTTTACGTGGCTGTGCCCTGGCGCCAACCACGCACCGCACCATGCCCCCAAGGAGTACGCCGACAAATACGCCGGCAAGTTCGATGAGGGCTATGACGCCTATCGCAAGTGGGTCGTGCCGCGGATGATCGAGCGCGGTATGCTCCCCGCGGACACCAAGATCGAAGACTTCAACTTCCTTCCCGAGGGCATCGCCAACGCGGGCGACTTTGTCCGCCCGTGGTCCGAGCTGAACGACAAGGAGAAGAAACTCTTCTCGCGCATGGCCGAGGTCTACGCCGGCATGTCGGAGTACACCGATGCGCAGGTCGGCCGGCTGATCGACTACCTCGAACAGAGCGGCCAGCTCGAAAACACCATCGTCATCTACTGCTCGGACAACGGCGCGTCGGGCGAAGGCGGCCCGAACGGCTCGGTCAATGAGAACAAGTTCTTCAACAACTATCCCGACGAGCTCGACGAGAACTTGAAGTACCTCGATGTTCTGGGCGGGCCGGAGACCTACAACCACTATCCGACCGGCTGGGCGGCGGCCTTCTCGGCCCCCTACAAGATGTTCAAGCGCTATTCGGAATACGCCGGCGGCACCGCCTGCCCGATGATCATCTCCTGGCCGAAGGGCATCAAGGCCAGAGGCGAGGTGCGCAACCAGTATCACCACGCGGTGGACATCGTGCCGACGCTGCTGGAGTGCATCGGCATCAAAATGCCCGACGTGTTCCGCGGCGTTGAACAGCATCCCCTGTCAGGCGTCTCGATGAAGTACAGCTTCGAGAAGGACGGCCCGACCCAGAAGAAGCGCCAGTACTACGCGATGCTCGGCACGCGGGGCATGTGGATGGACGGCTGGAAGGCGGCCGCGATTCATGCGCCGCTGACGGGCACCGGCCATTTCGACAAGGACGAGTGGGAACTCTACCACGTCGAAGTAGATCGCTCGGAAACGGTCAATCTGGCGAAGGAGCATCCCGAGAAGCTCAAGGCGCTGATCGACGCTTGGTTCGAGGAAGCCGAAGCCAACAACGTGCTGCCGCTGGACGACCGTAGCGCCGCCGAGATTCTGGGCACCGAACGCCCTTCGACCGAACCGCCGCGCGAGCGTTACATCTACTATCCGGGAACCGCTCCAGTGCCGGAAGGCGTGGCGGTCAATGTTCGCGGACGCTCCTACAAGATCATCGCGGACGTCGAGATCACCAAGGATACGTCCGGGGTGATCTTCGCGCACGGCTCACGGTTCGGCGGCCACACGCTGTTCATCAAGGATCGCAAGCTCCACTACGTCTACAACTTCCTCGGCATCAAGCCTGAGCAGAAGTTCATCTCCGGTGAGCTCAAGCCAGGCAAGTACGCGCTGGGCATGGAGTTCATCCGCGAGAAGGAAGGCGAGCACGGCGAGTCGCTCGGCAAGACCACGCTCTACGTCAACGAGGAGGTCGCAGCGCAGGGCGAGATGAAGACTCAGCTCGGCAAGTTCACGCTGTCCGGGGACGGCCTATGCATCGGTCGCGATAGCGGCGACGCGGTGAGCGAGGACTATACGACGCCGGGCGAGTTCAAGGGCGGGACGATCTACGGCGTCGCCGTCAGCGTGGAGAAAGAACAGTACGTCAATCTCGAGAAACTTGCCGCCGCGGCGATGGCGGTCGACTAGGCACAGGGGGCTGTGTGGACGCGCGGACATCAACGGCTGCGGTGCAGGGTTGATGTCCGTTGCGTACGGCTCCTACCCTGCCTGCCTCAAGCCACTTCCTTCTCCGGAATCGGGCGAAGCAGAGATGAGATGAGACCTTCGTTGGGCCGATAGATCGGGCGGAAACGATCAACATTGTACCCGCGCCGCCCATTTGCGAGGGCGGCGGGATGGCGTGGATGTTGCGCCAAGGTGACATTCGTACGACCGACCAAGTTCTCGAAGATCGTGTCGATCTGATAGAGCGCCCCCTCGGTAAGGCGTTCGCCAGGCAACCACAGGCCTTCGCGCGCCTGCGCGTCCACGCATTCCACCCACATCCCCGGTTCAATTTCGACAGACATGCCTCAGCTTCCTCGGACCAGGCGCCGAATTCGCCACGTCGCCGTCAGGAAGTCAGCTCTGCAGTTCGTCGCATGGGCAGAGGCACCGCGCAGCGCGCGCGCATGAAACTGGGCCGAGGTGAGGTCGCCCACAGCCCAGCGACGCAAGGTGGCGGCGTCGGTCAGGATCTCTTCGCCGAGCGAGACGCTTTCGACCTCGCCATTCAGGTCCCGTCCTTCAGGCCTGCCAGAAGGTGGCGACAGATCCCTGCAGCGGGTCCAGGTCGCCTCAGCGTTCGTGTCAGGAGTAGCCAAGCACCTGTTCACGAACCGCTGGAGTAAATCTGCCTCCCAAGGGTTTGCCCTCGGCGCGGCCGTTTTCCTTACAACTCAACGTATAGCTATGGCACTCTATCAATAAGGCATAGATGCGGGTGATTTACTCGTGCGAAAGTTTCAGGTGTTCGGCTTATTAAATGACAAGGCTGTCTCGCGCGCCGAGATTGCCGCTAAGGACCCGGACGAAGCCCGCGGGATCGCTTCAAGCATGTTCGGTCAATGTCCCGTCGTCGAAGTTTGGGAGCAGGCGGTACTCATCGCGAGAATTCGGCGCGATGGCACAGCAGCGGCATGTTGAGCCTTCGCGTTTGGCCACGCTTGGACGTCGGCCATAGGCTGAAGCGCCAACCCATATGGGACGGCGGCAAGAACATCTCTCAAGCCTCACTATCTCGCCGAGTAGACAAGCCTAGACACGCTGCTAGCGTTCAGGCGGAGCTTGATTGCAGCTCTTCTTGGCGGCCGTACCCCACGGCAGTCGAGCCGACCGAACGTGCTGGCGAGTGGCTTCATCAGCCGCGGCCCGACCCAACGCCAGCACGTTCGGCCGCGTCTATTGCCGACCCCTGGATGGTACCGGGTGTGCATCCTTCTGTACTGGGAACGGTCCAAGCCCCTGGCACGGAGCTGACGCAGCGGGCAGTGGCGGCCGGAAACAGCCGGTTGGTCGGGGCGCGGGCGTGAGGCGGCGGGAGAGTCTCATCACGCCCGGCACGTCGACAGTTGGCGGGACCTTCCTCGTGGCCGATCTTCGCCAAGGTTCGTTACCCACCCTGCCCAGCCGCTCGCGGAGTCGGCTTCGGGGCACCCATGTCTGAAGCGGCTCTGAGGTCGGCTCGGCGCCATCAGCAGAAGTTGGGGCGCAGCCGAGAAGCAGACCCTAGACCAGGTCCGCTTGCGGGAGCTCAGGCCCGACCGCTTCCGTCCGATTGTGTTGAAAAAGGCCGGTTGAAGCGATGACGCGGGCCTGACTCACTCTCCTTGGGTCGGGAGAGACGGCGATGATGGGCGAGCGACGGATCGACCGGCCTTTTCAACACAATCAGCCCTGAGCGGACCTATAGCCCGGACAAAATCTCCGCGACCTGAGGACAAAAGTTCTGACCGCGCGGGACAGAAACTCACCCGGATCGCCGCGCTCGATCGTGTTCCTGGGACAAAAACCCCGCTCACCGGGCCAGCAATTCTGACCTGTTACAGCACAAACTACATCCTCAAGTTCAGCCTCGACTTCGGCGACACCTGGGTGACCGCCGCAACAATGGCCAAGGCAACCTATTTTACCGCTGACCGGGTTGGCATGTGGGTCGAGACCTTCGGCACCTTCACCGCGCCGGCCAGCCGCGCATCGACGCCTTTTACTACGCCGACCCGGACTTCTTATAGGCGGGTTGCAGTGTCGGCCCGCTTGGCGATCCGCCCGCCGATGACGCCATGCCGATGCGGCGCACAATCGCCCAACCGACCAGCATGATCGGCGCCATGTAGAGCGCGCCCACCAGGGTCACGAAGGCGGGGTGCCGGATCGCCCAGATGCTCAGGTCGATCGAGAGCGACAGAAGCGCGACGCAGAGGATCATCGTCCAGTCCCAGCGCCGGGTAACGAGGGCCGGCGTGATGACGACGAGGTAAATGCCCCAGGCCAGCGGGGCGCAGATGATCGAGAGCCAGATTCCGAACGCCAGCGCGTCCAGGCTGCTCGGTTTCGCGCGCCAGGCATAGGCGAGGCCCGCAAGGCAGGCCGACAGGGCAACTGGCAAGGCGATCATGCCCAGTCCCGCGCGGCGCAGGAAGCCGCTGAGCGAAACTTCGTGGGCAAAGACCGTGCCATGATTGTCGCGCGCGATGGCGGCGAGCCACTGGTCATAGACCTGCGGGCCATAGAGCAGCACCGGCAGCGCGCTCAAGGCGATGGCAACCAGCGCGGCGATCATGACCGGACGAAAATGGCCTGAAGCGAACAGAACCATGCCGCAGAGCGCAAAGTTGGGCTTGATGGCGACGAGAATGCCGAGCAGCACGCCGGCCAGCGTGAGGCGGTCGGATTGCAGGCTAAGCCAGATGCCGAGACCCAGCGCCAGCAGCAACGTGTAGATCTGACCCATGCCGATCCCGCCGAGGCCGAACACTGTGATCAGCCAGACCAGTTGCACTCGGGAAAGATCGAGGCGGCGGTCGAGCGCGAAGACGCAGGCGAGATGCAGGGCGCCGAAGATGACCACCCACAGCGCCGCGGCGAAAGTGACCGGCAGCAGAGCGAACACCTGAAACAGCGGCAGCGCGGCCGGCGGGTTCATGTTCACTTCGTGGACGAAGGACGGAAACTTCGGTGTGAAGACCAGCGGATAGTTGAGGTAGGGATCGAGGCCCGCGCTCGCGGCGCGGCCGGATTCCCAGAACGATCCGAAGATCACCACGGCGTCGGGGAAGAACAGCTTGGCGACGACGAAGCCGACAAGAGATGCGAGGAAATAGGCCAAGGCGCCCATCAACACGAGCCGACGTGTCAGCCAAGGGGCCAACTGTTCGAGAACTTCCACCCGCATCAGAGCCCCCCCTCCAGTCTGGTGTCGGGAGGAAATGTCAAAGGTGAACGCTTTGCAAGCGGATTAACCACCGAGCCGCGGGCCTGTCCCGGCACGGTACGGCCGGCGGCGGTCCGGGGCGAATTTCCAGTGTCGATCGCTCAGAGCGCACCGTGCGGCCCAACTAAGTCGTGCGATGGACGAGCGCCAATGATCACGATGACCTCGCGAGCCACGCGGGTGGGCGGCGGCGTGCCGACCTCAGCCAATGGATAGAGGCCAATCGAGCCGAGCAGCCTGACCAGAGCGTCGGGGCCCTCGCCAGCCTTCGGCGTACCGCGCGCCAACATAAACACCCGCCCAGGTCCGGCACGGCACGGCCAGATAACCCCGGCGCCGCGCCCGTGTGTCCTGGCGGCAGCAAGAGCAGCCTCGCGCCCCGCGCCGTCTCGCCCGGACCGATGTCCAGCACGGCGCGCTGCCAGTAGTCGACAATCCCGCCCAGCACGCCGGCCGGGGCGTCGATCACGAAAGGTCCGGTCGCGGCCAGGTCGATGACCGAGAACCTGTAGGTCGACACGTCGTTGCCGGTCGGGAAGAGCTGCTTGGGCGAAGGGGGGCGGCGCCCTCGCCCCCCGACTACGACGCCACGCTCAGGCCTGAGGCGCTCAGGGGCGATCCTGCTGAAATCGCGAACTGTTCCGAGGCAGACTTCACGTGAGGCCGCATTGCGCCATCCCCATGTCCGGTATGGGGGCAATCAGGTTTGAGCCGGCCGCTATCCTTCCGCTCTCCACCCGACGCAGACGCACTGGATTTAGGTTCCAGCGCGGTCCGAAGAACGGACGTCGCCAGGGACCGCTAGGAGCCCGTTGCAGACATTGATGGCTGGCCCTGCGACTCTTGCGTGTCAGGCGTTTCCGAAGCGTGGGCCCTACCGGTCCGCTCGAGCAAACCGAACGCCTTCGCCCTTTTCACTCGCGGGCGAAATGAACTCGATGCCGGCCCTGAGCAATGCCTTTTCGACGGCCGAGAGAGTGCTCATCTTCGTATCGACCAGCTCACGCTCCAGTCGATTTACTGCGTTCACCGACACAATGGCCTTGTCAGCGAGCATGTGCTGAGACCAGCCCAGCAACGCCCTTGCAGCCCGAATCTGCGCGGCAGTGACCATGCAGCGTATGGACCGAGAATCGCCCTCAGCGCGCCACTATTAGGTATCTTTACCACCTTATAAGGTGTAATTTTCACCCTTAGAGTTGACTTGCTGTCATCAAGAGGTGGATCTGATGCCGCGTAAGTTCCAGAGTAGGGCCGCTTCCGGCTGGGCCAAGTTCGCTAGTGCAGCGCGCGATGTTCTCCTTAATCGACGCACCACCACCGGAGCCGACCTCACCCAAGAAGCCCTCCTCCGCGCTCTAAGCTCCGGCGCGGTCGCGCGACATCCGCGCGCGTTCATCGCCCGGATCGCACGCAACATCGCAATTGACGAAGCCCGGAAGCTAAAGGTTCGCGGCGGCGCCGCACTCCAGATCGACGCCCTACCCGACCACATCGCCCCATGGGTCGGGCCCGACCAGGAAACGGCCCTGCTCCTGAAGCAGGTCATCATGGGGCTTCCCGAACTCTACCGGGACGTGTTTATACTCTCCAGGTTCCACGGCCTCTCCTACGAGGAGATCGCCCGCGAACGCGGCCTATCCGTAAAGGCCATCGAGTATCGCATGTCCCGAGCGCTGGCCCTCTGCCAGGAGGCCCTGCGCGACTAGTAAGGCGGAGCCATGAACGGCAGGGACCCCATCGCCAAAGAGACCCGCGATGAGGCGGCCCGCTGGTATGCGCGGCTCAACACCACGACGGTGACGACCGAGTGCCTACGCGAGTTTCGGGCCTGGAAGGAGATAGGCGACAACCGCGAGGCCTATGCGGACATCGACGCCTTCTGGCGGCGCGCCGAACAGCTGAAAGGCGACCCGGACATCGCCCAAGCGGGCCAGGATGCGCTGGAGCGGAAGTCAAAGCCTGGCCCCTTCAAAGGCCCTGGCGGAAAAGGCGCCTTGGCCGTCCTTCTCGCGGTCGGCCTTGGCGCGGCCGTCGCCTACGGCTATCGCGCGTACACGGGCGAGCCCTACAGCACCGAGATCGGCGAGCAGCGCCTGGTGCGATTGGAAGACGGCTCCCGCGTTCGCCTCGACACCGACAGCCAGCTGAAGGTCAAGCTCAGCAAGGCAGAGCGAAGCATAGAGCTGACGAAGGGCCAGGCCTTCTTCGAGGTCGCCCACGACCCTTCCCGCCCCTTCATTGTCCACGCAGAGGGCACGTCGGTCCGCGCGCTTGGTACGCGCTTCGACGTCCGCCGCTCGACCGGCAAGGTCCAAGTGACTCTGTTGGAAGGAAAGGTCGAAGTCGCGACCGCACTGACCTCTGGTCCATCGTCATGGATCCTCGCCCCTGACCAGCAGATCACCCTTCGCAAAGGAACGGCCTCGCGCGAGTTGGTGGACGCGGCCGCGGCCACCAGCTGGACCAGCGGTCGCTTGGTCTTCCAGAACCAGTCGCTGCAGTCGGCCATCGACGAGGTCAATCGATACAGCCGCACGCAGGTCGTGCTCTCCGACGCTGCGCTTGGCGCCATACCGGTCAGTGGCTCGTTCGAGAGCGGCGACACCGAAGCCTTCGTTGCGGCGGTGAAGAGCCTGCACAACCTGACGATCCAGGAGCGGACGGCGCGCGAAATCCGGCTCGCGCCGGCCGCCTGACCCCGTTTCCGATCTGCCGAAAGAAAAATGACAGGCGCCATTTAGGGTAGAGGGTGTCGTGAGCCGTCTATTCCCGTGAGGCCCGCCAGACCGGGACCGCCCGCCAGGTCGGCGAGCGCCGGCGAGAGATCGGGCCCCGAGAGGGGAAACACGTGCACAGGACCAGCCTGCTGGCCGCCACGGCGCTAAGCGCCGTCATCACCGCCGGGTCGCCGGCCATCGCCGCGCCGGCGATCACCTTCGCCATTGAAGCTCAGCCGCTGGACACGGCCCTGCTTGTCTACGCCGCCCAATCTCGCCGCCAGGTGCTCTTTCACCCGAGCCAGGTCTCCGGCCGCAGCGCGCCTGGGATCAAGGCGACCCTCAACCCTGACGCCGCGCTCGCTCGGCTACTGGCCGGCACTGGCCTGCGGGCCGAGCAGAGCGGCCCCGATGTCTTCGTCTTACGGCCGGCGCCCACGCCCGGCCGGACGGGGGCGCCTCGCGGTCCCGGCGACCCACCCGCAGGGGACCGCGAGGCGAACGAGGCGCCCGCGCCTGGTTCGGCGCCGGACGCATCTTCCGCCGCCCATGAGAGCGTCCTACCCGGCGCGACGGCCACCCTGGTGGACGAGGTGATCATCACAGGCAGCCTGATCCGGGGAGCGGACGCTCCCACCTCCCCCCTCATCTTGCTGGGCCGTGACGATATCGATCGCACGGGCGCCGCCACCGTGTCGGACATGCTCGCGGACCTGCCGCAGAACTTCGGCGGCGCCGGATCTGCATCGACGGCGATCCTCGGGACAGACGGGCGTGGGACCAACGACCTGGCCTCCACGGGCGTCAATCTACGCGGCCTGGGGGCTTCGGCGACGCTCGTCCTGGTCAACGGTCGGCGGATGGGCGGCACCGGAACCAAGGCGGACTTCGCCGACGTCTCGGCGGTCCCGACCGCCGCGGTCGAGCGGATCGACGTCCTGCTTGACGGGGCGAGCGCATTGTATGGTTCCGACGCCGTGGGCGGCGTCGTCAACATTGTCCTGAAGCGCCGCTTCGAGGGCGCCGAGACCCGTCTACGGCTAGGGACCTCGACGCAAGGCGGCGGCGAGGAAATCCAGGCGGCGCACACCTTCGGGACCAGCTGGACGGGCGGCGACTTCGTGGTCTCCTATGAGTATGGCCGGCGCTGGGGCCTGAAGGCGTCCGACCGCCCGTTCACTGCAAACTCGGACCTAAGGAGCCTTGGCGGGACAGACCACCGGGTGATCTACAGCCACCCGGCCAACATCCTGGTCTTGGACCCGGCGAGCGCATCCTACGTGGTCGGATGGTCGGTGCCTCCAGGGCAGAACGGCGTGGGGCTGCGGCCGTCGGACTTCATCGCCGGCGTCCCGAACCTGCATAACCAGCGCCAAGGCGGCGACGTCCTGCCTAAGGATGAGCGTCAGGGGCTCTATGTCAGCCTCGTCCAGGATCTCAGCTCCAACGTCCGCCTGGTCGCCGACGCGCGTTACAACCACCGCCGCAACGAGATCAATCGACCGAGCCCCATCTCGGCCTTCACCATCACCCGCGCCAACCCGTTCTTCGTTTCGCCGAGCGGCTCGGCCTCGCATGTCATCGGCTACTCGTTCGCCGACGAGATCGGCGCCCAGTCGAGCTATGGCAGCTCCAAGAGCCTGGGGATCTCCGCCGGGCTCGAGATCGACCTTCCGGCCGACTGGCGGGCGGACGTCTATGGGGCGATGGCCAGCGAGCTCGGGGAGCGCGACAGCCGCAACCTGATCAACTCGCGCTTCCTGAACGAGGCGCTCGGGGCCATTCCCGACGACCAGACCACTGCCTGGTCACCCGTCCGCGACGGCTATTTCAATCCCTATGGCGACGGCGGAGCGAACAGCCGCTCGCTGTTGGCGTTCCTGGCCAGCGGCTATAGCCGCAGCCGCAATCTCTCGACCGTGCAGACGCTCGACGCCAAGGCCGACGGGCCGGTCTGGACGCTGCCCGGCGGCGAGGTGAAGGCCGCCATCGGCGTGCAGGTGCGGCGCGAGCGGTTCAAGCCGCAGACGACCAATCTGGTGGCGACCGCCAGCCCGGTCCGCGTCGGCGGAGAGACCTACAAGCGCAGCATCGAGGCCGCATTCCTGGAACTGCGCGTGCCTCTGATCGGCGAGGACATGGATGTACCGCTTGTGCGTCGGCTCGAAGCCTCGCTGGCGGGGCGGGTCGAGCGATACGGCGACTTTGGCCAGACCACCAATCCCAAGCTTGGGCTGCTGTGGGCGCCGACCGACGCCCTGACGCTTCGCGCCTCGTACGGGACCTCGTTCCGGGCTCCGAACATGCCCGAGCTCTATCAGCTGGCCAACAACTCGCCGGTGCTGAGCCAGAGCACAGGCGGCCAGGTGCTGAGCATGCTGATGGGCGGCGGCAACCGAGACCTCGAGCCCGAGAGCGCCACCACTTGGTCGTTCGGGTTCGACTACGACTCCGAGGCGCTGCCGGGGTTGAACCTGTCGGCCAGCTGGTTCGACGTCGAGTTCACCGACCAGATCGGCACGCCTGTGCTCACCGACCCGGCTAATGCGCTCAAGAACCCTGCCTTCGCGCCCTTCGTCACCTACGTCGACCCACGTAACAATCCAGCCGATCTCGCCAGGATCAGGGCCCTGATGGCCGCCTCGACCTCGGCCAACATCGGCCTGTTTCCGGCCGAAGCCTATCGGGCGATCATCGACGCGCGCTTCGTCAACACAGGCTCGGTGCGGGTACGCGGGATCGACGTCGCGGGCTCCTACGGCTTCGACCTTGGCCAAAGCCAATACGATCTGGCCCTGTCGATGAGCTACCTGACGGACTTCGAGCGCCAGTTCACGCCGAGCGCGCCGAGCATCGAGACCCTGAACCGGCCAGGCCAGCCGGTGGACCTGCGGGGTCGCTTTAGCGCCGCCTGGTCGCGGGGCGACTTCGGCGCGAGCGTCGCCCTCAACTATGTCGACACCTACAAGTCCGAGACCGGCGCGAAGATCGACGCCTGGGCGACCACCGATCTGCAACTGAGATGGGCGCCGCAGATCGCGGTCGGCGGCCTTGAGGGTCTCAGTCTCGCGCTCAATGTGCAGAACGTGCTCGACGCCGATCCGCCCTTCTACGACGGGCCGACCGGCATCGGCTACGACCCGGCCAACGCCGATCCGCTCGGACGCTACGTCTCGCTGCAGCTGACCAAGCGCTGGTAGGCCGCAAGGCCCAAACCCTAGCCAATCAGGACGCCTTTCCCATGCGCCTTGCTTCGCAGGTCGCGGCCCTGTGCCTGGCCGCGATCGCCACCAGCGCCAGCGCCCGCAGCTTCTCGGTCGCCGATTTACTGGCGGCTGAGGAGTTCGGCCAGATGGCCTTCACGCCAGATGGCAAGAGCCTTGTCTTTGAGCGGCACACGCCGTTCAAGGACGCGGGGCCGTTCGAGTACGACACCTATCCCTCTCTCCGACGCAGCCGGCTCTATGTCGTCGACGTCGAGAGCCAGGCCACGCCGCGCCTCCTGATCGCGGCGGGGCCTGGTGAAGGCCATACAGCGGGCCCGATCTCGCCGGGCGGCGGGGCCATGGTGGTCCTTCGCCTGAAAGGTCGAGAGTGGGAAGCCGGCGTCGTCACGCTCGCCACCGGCAAGGTCCGATGGCTTGGGGTCACGCCGGAGCTGGCGCAGCTTGGCCAGACCATCGCCTGGCGGTCGGACGATCAGCTCGTGATCGCGGCCCGCCGCTCCATACCCTTGCGCCTAAGGTCCGGCTGGCGGGCGCGAGAAACGCTTTTGGCCCAATGGTCGGCAGCAGCCAGGGGCGCGACTGCAATCAGCGAGGTCGCTTCCTCGAGCGCCTATGCCGGCGTTCGCAGGCCCGATGATGAGGGAGAGCTGTTGCTCGTCGATCTGCCGAGCGGCAGGCGGCAGGTCCTGGCCCATGGCGACATCTACGATCTGGCGATCTCCCCAGACGGGAGACAGGTCGCGGCCATGACCAACCTGGAGGCTATCGCGCCTACGCCCTCTCCCAGGACGGTCGCGACGGCCAACCGTCGCCGTAACCTCATCCTGGCCGACCTGCAGACCGGCGCGGTGGCGACGCCCTGCGCAGACTGCGACCTCTCCCCTAACCTGATCTACTGGTCTGAAGACTCTCGCCAGATCCTGGTCCACGGACGCCGCAGCGGCGAGGCGCAGGCCAAGCTGCTGCGGCTCGCAACCACAGGCGCCGCGGCCCTGCACACCGGGGACCTGCAATTCGTATTGGGCCAGACCAGCGAGGGACATGTCATCCCGCCGGCCAGCTGGATGGGGGCGACGCCGATCGCCCTGCTGAAGCCGCTAGGCGGCCGCGCCGATTGGTACGCCTTGGGCGATGCCGCGCCGGTCAATCTCACTGAGCACCTTCCCGTAGCGCCGTCCCCACGGCTGCTGGCGCAGGAGCCGGCGTCGTTCGTCGTCGCCAGCGCCGGCGCGCTCTGGCGGGTCGGGCCAAGGCGAGCCGAACCTGTGGCGACCCACGCGTCGCCCCTATCCCCGCAGGGGTTTTCCTTGAGCAGCCGCGAGCGCCAGACCGCGCCGGCGCCGGTCGGTTGGTTCTTCTCGACCAAGGATGGATCGCAGCGGGCGCATTCTACAGCCGGAGATATCGCCCCACCCTTCGCCGGCCAGGCCTGGAGCACAGCCTTGACCGCAGGCGCATACGCTCGCGTGTCGTCTAACGACCAGGGCGGTCTTGACCTCGTCCTCGCAGCTCCTCGGCCGCGAGTGGTGATGTCGCTCAATCCCCAGTTCTCGGATGTCGAGTTCGCCACTGTGCGGATCATCAAGGATCGGGCGCCCGATGGAGCGGCCTTGGAGCACTACCTGCTCCTGCCGCGGCATCCACGCGCCGAGCGCCCCCCGCTGATCGTCGTGCCCTATCCTGGCCTCTTGGCCTATCCGCCCCCCAGACCCTACGGGGGCGGGACCGGTCGCTTTCCCGCCAACGCCGAGCTGATGGCGAGCGCCGGCTACGCCGTCCTCGTGCCAGCCCTGCCCCGGCCTGCGGGCGGCGAGCCCGCCGCTGGCCTGGCCGATCAGATCCTCGCGGCCGTCGACCTTGTCGCCGCGAGGGTCGGAGGCTTCGACGCCTCCCGCCCGATCCTCTGGGGCCAGAGCTTCGGCGGCTACACCGCGCTGATGGCGGCGGCCCAGAGCGAGCGGTTCTGCGCCGTGATCGCCTCGGCCGCCGTCACCAACCTCGCCAGCGCCCGCGGCGTCTTCGATCCGCACGCAGAGGCGCGGCCGCAGGATGGGATCAGCGCTTACATGGTGGGTTGGTCGGAGGCTGGGCAGGCGGGCCTGGCCGCATCGCCCTGGGAAGCTTCCGAGCTCTTCGTGCGCAACAGCCCGGTCTTCCAGGCGGACAAGATCACCGCGCCGGTTCTGCTCATCCACGGCGACATCGACTTCGTGCGGCTCGGGCAGGCTCAGGAGATGTTCAGCGCCCTGGCGCGTCAGGCCAAGGACGTCACCCTCATCACCGCCTATGGCGAAGGACACATCGTCTCCACGCCTGGCAACCTGAAGGCCGTCTACGACCGCGCTTTCGCCTGGCTGGAGCGACGCACTCAGTCAGCGTCGCCCTAGGGCTAGAACCAAGATGATCTCCCTCGCATCACCACTCCCAGCCGCTATGAGCCGTCGAGCGGAGCCGTAGGGATGCTCGCGCGTTTAGCGCAGGACGGCGCAGTAAAGGTTGTTTCGTCTTCCACCCGCCGGCGCGAGCGTCTCGATGGACATTCCCTGCGCAATTCTGGTCATGGCCTTTTGCCTTCCCGATAGTCGGTTGAAGATGGAGGTCATTGTGGACGGCGGCGGCTCAACGGCGGTCACGACGATCGACGGCGTCCGCACATCTATCGTCCTCAGCGACGCTGAAGATCCGCCACTGCCTGCGCAGTTGGAGCAGCGTATCTGCCAGGGCCGCTCCTGCGTTTCCTACACCGCCCGGTATCGGCCAGAGGCCTCGGCGGTCGACTTGTTGATCGGCTCACCAACCGGGCAAGAACGGTTCATTCAGCTCAAGGGACCGACGCGCCAGATCGCCGCCCTCTCAGAGCGCATAAGCTATGCCTATCAGGAGCGCGGCCGATGGATATTCGTGCCGCTGAGCGCCTTCACCATCGAGCAGCAGGAGCCGTTCTAGGATCGCGCGCCGATCCTTGCTTCCCAGGCCTGCACCCAAAGCTCCACCGCCGCCAGGCTGAGGATCGCGCCGAAGCCGCCGCGCCAGGCCAGGTGTTCGACGCTGAGCATTCGCGCCAGGACCTCGCGATCGAGCAGGCCCTGGCTCGCCAGACGCCCCTCTAAAATCAGCGGCGACAGCTCGCGCAGGCCCGCTGCAATGGCGCGGCCATAGTGGGCGGTGAGCCGGCCCTTGCCCTGCCGAGCGATGATGGCGGCGGGCAGCCGGCTCGCAAATGCCGCGCGCGCGAGCGCCCGGTCATGCCCGCCGGCCGTCAGATCGCCGACGCTGATGCGCAGGCACGCCTCCATGACCGGCTGGCTGAGCAGCGGGTGGCGAAGCTGCGCTGCCTCGCCGCGCCGGCTGGCGCCAATCAGCGACAGCGCGCCGGCCAGGCTCGCGGCCTGCAGCCGCTTGCCCGGCGCCAACCCGTCCAGGTCCAAAAGCCAGGGATGACTCTCCCCGCGAAGTCCTTCCGCCCAGGCCTGCCTCGTAAGATAGGCCGGCATGGGTCGGGCTGGGGCGGCTGCAAACCTCGCCTTCCAGGCCTCCCCGATGATGTTCCAGGCCGAGCAGCCCAGGCGTCGTGAGAGCACAGCCAGCATCTGCGGACCGTGGCGGGCCCCATCGGCCGCGATCAGCGCGCTGGGCGCCTGGAAGAACACATGGTCGCCGCCCTGGCCCGTGAGCAGGGTGTCTATGTGCAGGGCCTCGCAGCGGGCAGAGACATCGGCCTCGTGCTGCTGGTCCAGCGCGTTGAAGGGCGGTCTTGGGCCGCGCGCCTGCATCGCCAGTCCCACAAGATCCAGCACAGGCGCCCCGAGCGACGCCGCCGTCAGCTGAAAGCCAAGCCGTTCGGCGACCATCTGGGCGTAGGCTCGCTCATCGGCGCCAGGATCGTCCGTGTGATAGTTGAGCGCGCACGCTGGGGCCTTGCCGACGCTGCGAAGGGCGCTGGCGACAATGGCCGAGTCCAGACCGCCCGAAAGCTCGATCAAGACCCGCTCGCCGGCCATCGCTCTCACGACCTCGTCGACCAGGTCCGGCAGAGCGCACATCGCCTCGCAGGCCGGCGTCGCTTCTCGCCGGGCTGCCTTGGCGGGCGACCAGAGCAATGTCGCTTCGCCGCCAGACCAGAACTCGCCCGGCGCCAAGCCGCTGAGGCCGCTCAACGCGAGCCGCCCCGAGACGCGCACCGGATCGGCCAGAAGGCCGGCGAGCGCAGACCAGTCGATGGCGAGGTCGGCGGGTAGCCAGGGCGCGAGCCAGCCTTGCAGGTCGCCGGCGATCAGCACCGCGCCGTCGCGCCGCCAGACCACGGCGTCCAGCGCCCCGGAAGGATCGCGAAGCACCGACCATTCTCCTGAGCGGGGCTCGCAGATGAGCGCGACATAGGCGCCCCAGGCGCGGTCCAGCAGCCCGGCGGCCTGCTCGCGTGCGCTCTCGCAACCCCGCATGGTCCCGCCGAACAGCTCGCCAATCACCACGCCCCAGGGCTGGGGGATGAGCGCGGCCCTCCTGCCCTGCGCCCGGGCGACCAGGACGCCTGGCGCCGGCGCGTGCACGCTCCACTGCGGCGGGACGGCTCTGGCGAGCGCGCCGAGCCACGCTGGCTCGGGCGCTCGCGGATTGCGGCAGACGGCCAGGTAACTCATGGGGCCAGCGCCAGGATCGGCGCGAAGCCGCGCACATGCTCGACATAGTCGTCGAGCACCAGGTCGCCCGCCTGCAGCCAGCAATGAGCCTCGAAGGGGTAGGTCTGCACCCCAAACACCCATGTGGCCGAGACCCCGCGGCGGCGCAGGAAGGCCAGCAACAACCAGCTTCGATAGAGGCAGACGCCTTGCCATGGGATCCAGGGCAGCATCCTGCGAAAGACCAGGGCCAGCTCCTCGATCCTGGCCAGGTCGCCGCCCGCGCCCAGGCCATGGAGACGGGCGCTTGCGATCACCTCGCCAAACGACGCGCGCCGGTACTCCGCGTTCATCTGACCAAGCGCGCCTGCGAGCGCTGCAAGGTCGCTAAGCTGCGGCCTGGGAAGCGCCATGCCGCTGAGATCGCGCTCGCTGGCGGCGGCGGCTGGCCGGCGCCTGGCAGGCCCTTCCTCGATGGCGCCCATCTCTAGGAGCGCGCGTTCGAGCTCAGGATCGGCCAGCGCCACGCCGTCCTCGCCCGGCGTAACGGTGAGCAGCGCGCCGCAACCTGGCAGGCAGCCATATCCGCCCTGCGCCAGATTAAGCAGGACAAGGTCGCCGCCGGGAGCGGCGGCGTAGGTATGATGGGTGAAACGCATATGCCCCTCCCCGAAAGAGGGCGGGCGCCGCCCGGGATAAAGCCGCGCCCGCTTGTCGCCTTACGGATGCGGCTGGAAGTCCAGCTCATAGTCCGCGCCGATGACGCCGCGGGTCAGACGCTTGGCGTCGCCGAAGGTGATCAGAAGGTACTTTGAAGACATGACAGCCTCCTTGGCTAGGGTTCACCGCTTGTTGCGGCGCCCTCAGCAGGAACTCGCCAAGTCATTGATTCAAACTATATATCGCCTATCGCGGGAATATATCCGCAACCGGCTGCGGGAGGCTGCGCAGCACCGGGATGATCATGCCTGCGGCCGTGATCCTGCGCGCGTGGTAGGCCTCGACAGCGGCCAGCAGGTCATCGACGTCTCTTCCCGCCCTTAGGGCGTCAAGGTCATCGACCTGCGTCTCGAACGCAAAAGGCTCGGCCAGGCGCGGCGCGGCGAGCCGATCGGCGAGCAGGCGGTTGGCCCGCCCAAGCGCTGCGTTGGCGCTCCAGCCCACGATGTCCTCGAACGCCTCCTCCGCGCTCTCCCAGGCTTCCATCTTCAGAGCGCTCAAGCTCCCCGCACGCGAGCGCTCAAGACTGAAGCGAAGATAGAGCTCCTGGAGGGCGTAGAGTTCGAGGAGGTCGACGCTGTCGAGGCGCCAGGCGAAGTAGCCCTGCCCCCGGCGCTCTTCGATCAGCCCCTCCCCGGCCAGGCGCGCCAGGGCTTCGCGAATGGGCGTCGCGCTCAGTTCCAGGTCCAACGCCAGTTCTGTGATCGCCAGCCGTTCACCCAGGACATAGCGACCGGCCCGCACGCGGCGGCGGATGGCGCATACGGCTTCCGAGAAGGGATCACGCACCCGAAGCATCTCAACCCAACGCACCCCGCAACATCTCGACCCGTGGTTGTCGCGCTGACTAAGGTTGGCCGCAAGTCCGCAGGTTGCGAAATCCCGTAGACTGACGGAGCTCACCACCGGACGTGACGCGCCGGAATATACGCAGCTTTCTTTCGCATCGCTCAAACAGCGCCCGCGCAAAGGATTTCTCCGAGGACCGCTCGACAAGGCGCGCCCAATCCGACCCGTCAGGATTGCGGGGCGCGCGGCATGCGAAAACGCGCTATCGAGGGCGACATCAACATCCGGAGGTTGCGACGGCATGGCAAAGGTTCCAGGCGAACGCGCCGTCGTGGCGGCCGCGCTGGAGGAGATCCGTCGCCATCGCGGTCTGCGCCGTCGCGATGTCGCCCGCGCAATGGGCATGTCGCTGCGCACCTACGAGAACTTCGAAAGCGGACGGGGTCCGATGACCTATGAGCGGCTCGCTGGCTTCGCGGCCGCCGCCAACTGCGACCTCGCCGCCCTCCTGCTCTGCCAGCACCTCGGCGCACACATCGCCATTCGCAGCGCCGACAACAAGGCTGTGAGCATCGCGCTGGGCGCGCTTGAGGACATTGTGTTTGTGCTGGGCGAGGACCTTCAGCGACTGACCGCTGGCAGTCTCACCGGAGCCTTCGAGTTCGCCAGGGCCGCAGCCCTGGCCAGTCCCCGGGCCGCCGGGTCAGCTGCTCCCCTGCTCGCCCCGCGCCAGGTTGAGTGCCTGCGGTGGGTTCAGGCCGGCAAGAGCTCGGGCGACATCGGCGCGATACTTGGCATCTCCCCACGCACCGTCGACGACTACATCGCCGAGGCCTGCGCACGTCTTGGGGTGCGCACCAGGGTTCAGGCCATTTCCCGCGCAATCGCCTTGGGGCTGCTTTCGCCCTGAAAGCCGGGCCTCAAACGCCCGCATTTCCAAGGCAAGCGACCCCGCAAGTTTACGGGGTCGCCGCTTGCGAGCTTCGCGCCAAACATTCTCGCCATGCGTGTGCATCCGCAAGGGAGGCGAAGCGTGTCGCGATTGGTGGGAGAAGGGCGTTGAGCGGGCGGCTGCGGTTGACCTGCGCCGCCGCAGGTCTGGTGCTTGGCCTTCAGTCGGCCAGTCAGTACGTCGGCTGGGCGTTTAGCTGGTCGCCTGCGCTTGGCCCTGGCCTGGCGATGGGTTCGGGGGCGGTGCTCTATCCACCCTGGGCGGTGCTGGGCTGGAAGCATGCGCTCGCAAAGCAGCATCCTGATCAGGCTCGGACCGCCGGCTGGCTGGCCCTGCTTGGCCTGGGCGCGGGCCTGGCGGCCGCCCTGGCGGCCGATAGCGGCAAGCGCGGCCCGACGCTCGCCTGGGGCGGGCTGAGCGCTGCGCGCAAGGCCGGCCTTGCAGCCAGGGATGGCTGCGTCATCGGCGAGCTCAAGGGCAAGGTCCTGGCGACGCGCGACCTTCGCCCGACCCTGGTCACCGGCGGCACAAGATCGGGCAAGGGCCGTGGGCATGTCGTGCCCACGCTGCTGAGTTGGCGACAGAGCGTCCTGGTCCATGACCCGAAGTCCGAACTCTGGCCGATCACCAGCGGCTTTCGATCCACGTTCTCCTGGGCGCTCTGCTTTGATCCTCGCGCGGCCGCCGGCGCGCGCTGGAACCCGCTGGCCGAGATCGTCCCAGGCCGATCTGAACTGGCCCAGGTCCAGCGCCTGGCCGCCATCCTCTCCGATCCTGGCGGAACACGCGACGACGAGGCGATCTGGGACAAGGCCGCGACCGAGATCCTGGAGGCTGTGATCTTGCATGTGCTCTACGCCGCCAAGGACGGGGCCAAGACCCTGCTCACGGTGCGCGAGATGCTGGCCGACCTCGACGCCAGCGTGGACGTGATGGCGCGCACCCTGCATCGCGCAGGCCCGGACGGCGCGCCGCAATGCCATCCTTTCATCGAGATCGCCGTGCGAGGCCATGCGGCCATGCACGACCGGTTCCGCACCTCGGTGCAGGGCACGGCCCGCTCCTACCTCAAGTGGCTGGCCGGCGATGACCTGGAGCGGACGCTCAGTACATCGGACTTCAGCCTTTGCGACCTGATGAGCGCGCCAAGGCCGGTATCCCTCTACGTCCAGGTCGCGCCGGCGGACGCGGCGGCGCTGCGCCCCTTGGTGCGGCTGATTTTTCAGGCCGCCACCCAGGCGCTGACCACCGAGGAGACGCGCGATGCGCGTGGCGGAGCCAAGCGCCATCAGCTGCTGCTGGTGATGGACGAATTCCCGCTGCTGGGGCGACTGGAGTTCTTCGAAAAGAGCCTGCGGCTGATGAGCGGCTATGGGCTCAAGGCCATGCTCGTCGCCCAGAGCCTCAACGACATCGTCGAGACCTATGGGCCTCACAACACCATTCTCGACAACTGCCACGTCTTCACCGCGTTCTCCGCGCTCAATCCGATGACGCAGGAGAAGGTGAGCCGGCTGACAGGTACGCAGGAACGCGAACAGATCAGCCGCAGCTCGCCCCAGTTTCCCGACAGCGGACGCACGAGCCTGACGCGTTCGATGATCGAGCGCCCGCGCATGAGCCCTGGAGAGATCGGCGCGCTGGCGCACGATGCTCAACTGGTCTTCACGCCCGGCGGCCCGCCGATCCTGGCGCGCAAGCTGCGATACGACCGCAAGTCTCCGTTCCGCCAGCGCGCACGCGCTACGCCGCCTGATCAGGCCGCAAAGCTCGAAGCGCCGCCCCCGCGCCCTCATCCCTGGGAGGGACGGCGCGCGCTGGGGATTTCGAGCGAGCAGACCCTGCCGCTCTTTAAGGAGAACGAAGCGGCGATCGCCGAAAAACGCGCCGTGGCCAAGGCTGAGGAACACTACAGCCGCGCCGCCGCCAGGATCGCCGAGGAGATGGGCGCGCGCGACGCGGCGCTCGAGCAAATGCGGAGACGCGACGATGGCCAAGCTTGATCTTCGCGCCACGGCGCGCGTGCAGGTCTACCTGACTGATCCCAAGCTGGTGTCCGCTCTTAATCGCGAAGCCCGCCAAGGCAGGCTGCCGTTGAGCCAGGCCGCGGGCCGCGCGATCGCGCGGGGTCTGCGCAGCAGCGGACCTGGCGATCCAGACGACCGGCTGTTGCAGCTTGAGCGGTCGCTGCGCGACCACATGCGCCTGACCGGCCGCGACGTGCAGATCATCCAGGAACTGCTCATCGAGCTGGCCCGCGCCTTCTTCCTTCGGCTGCCTGATGCTGCGGTCGACGAAAACCCGATCGTTCAGGCCGCGGTGGATCATCGGATCGAGCGCCTTTTGGACGCCACGGCCGCGCGTATCGCGGCCGGCGGCCGCGGGAAAGACGCCAAACCCCCTGCTCCGGCAGTGGAGCAACCGTGACGGCGGCCCATCCGATCGTCGCAGAGCGCAAGCTGGAGGCGCTTCGCCACGCTCTTGGCGACACGATCCTGGCGGCACTTTGCGCGCCCGCAGTCGTCGAGATCCTGGTCAATCCCGACGGGCGGGTGCTGGTCGACATCGTGGGTCAAGGCCGGTCAGACACCGGCCAGATGCTGCCCGCTCCGGCGCGCGAGCGCGTCATCCGGCTGGTCGCAGACCATGTGGGCGAGCACGTCGGACCAACGGCGCCGAGACTTTCAGGCGTGTTGCCGTCTGGCGAGCGGTTCCAGGGGATGCTCCCGCCCATCACCGCCCAGCCGGCGTTCGCGATCCGAAAGCGTCCCTCGGTGATCTTCAGCCTCGAGGATTACGTGGCGCGTGGGGAGATGACCCAGGATCAGGCCACGGAGCTGCGGCGTGCGGCGGCCGACCGTCGCAACATCCTGATCAGCGGCGGAGCCGGCTCGGGCAAGACCACGCTCGCCAACGCCCTCCTGGCTGAACAGACCTTCGCCCGCGATCGCATCATCCTCATCGAGGACACCCCCGAGCTCCAGTGCTCGGCCCTCGACCTTCTACCCTTGCTGACCCGGCGTGCGCCAAACCCAGTGACGATCGGAGATCTGGTCCGCGACGCGCTGCGGCTGCGGCCCGACCGCATCATCATCGGCGAAGTCCGCGACGGCGCGGCAGCTCTCGAAGCCCTGAAGGCGTGGAACACCGGACATCCCGGCGGCCTTGCTACCCTTCACGCCAATTCCGCGCCAGAGGCCCTCACGCGTCTGGAGGACCTCCTGACCGAGGTCCTAGCCGCGCCTGCCCAGCGCCTGATCGCCCAGAGCATCAACCTCATCGTGCACATCCAGCGCACCCCCGCCGGCCGCGCCGTATCCGAAGTCCTTGGCCTCTGAGGATCGCCGCCGTCGCCCACGGACGATGTGAAAACGCTCGGATGAAGGCCTCTTATTCCGAGCGCTTGTAGCCGGCGCCGACCAGCGAAGGTCAGAACCTGAGCGACAGACCAAGGGGCATACGGGCTCCAATTCTCAGCCCCTCACCAACGCAAGAGCGTCGTCTCCATTCCTGCGCAACACCGATCGTGACCAAGCGCGTCGCGACGCCACCAACCCATTGATATCATTGAGATTTGAGGGTGACGCTGTCTGGTTCAGCCAAGTCGCGTCCAGGTTCGCATTCGACTTATCCCCGACCAGCGACGACTTGCCTGAAACCCCTCAGGAGTTTTATTCAACTCACTGATTTTATTATATTTTTCGCGTTGACTCACGCATCGAGCGCTGCTTGCCTTGAGTCGTGAACCGCTGATGTCGAGCGGCTCCGAACCTGAGGAACTTCAACCATGCGCAAACACCTTGCGCGCGGCCTTTGGGCCGCGACGGCGGCTTGCGGCCTGCTCACGGCCGCGCCCGCCCTGGCCGCCGGCTCACAGATGCCCTGGGAGGGGCCGCTGCAACAGGTCGTCGACTCGATCACCGGCCCGGTCGCGCAGGCGGCCGCGGTCGTTGCTGTCGTCATCTTCGGCGCGGGCGTGGCCATGAGCGAGAGCGGTTCGGGGCTGCGGCGCGCGATCGCCATCCTGTTTGGGATTTCGATCGCCTTCGCGGCCTCGACCTTCTTCCTCGACTTCTTCGGCTTCAGCGGCGGCGTGGAGATCGGGTGATGGAGGATCATCCTGAAGGCTTCGACCTCCCCCTCGCCCAGGCGCTCTGCGAGCCGGTGCTGCTGGCCGGCGCGCCGCGCGACTACGTGGTGCTCATGGGCACGATCGCCCTGGTGCTCGGCCTGGCTCTGCGCATCTGGTGGCTGGGGCTCCTCTGGTGGGCGCTCAGCCACGCGGCCGGCTGTTTCGCCGCCCAGCGCGACCGCCTGTTCTTCGCCGTCGCCCGCAGGCACCTGGCCCTGCCCGCGCATCTGAGCGTGTGAGGCCCCATGCGTTTTCTCGAAGAGTTTCGTCGCAGGCCCGCTTGCCTTGCCGACCACGTTCCCTGGGCCGCGCTCGTCGCCCCGGGCGTCGTGCTCAACAAGGACGGCTCGTTCACCACCGGCCTTACGTTTCGCGGCCCGGACCTGGATTCATCCACGCCCCATGAGCTGATGGCGGTGCGCGCGCGGCTCAACAATGCGCTCAAGCGGCTGGGCAGTGGCTGGTGCTTGCATGTGGAGGCCCGCCGCAGGCGGGCCGATCCCTATCCCGACGGCGCCTTTCCTTCCCCGGCGGCGCGCCTGGTCGATGAGGAGCGCCGCCACCTCTTCGACGCGGCCGACCCCGCCTTCGAGACGGACTATCGCGCAGCCCTGACCTGGCTCGCGCCAAGCGACGAGGTCCGCTGGCTCGAGCGCTGGATGTTCGAGGGGCTCGCCAAGAACGGCCGCGACTGGCGCACCAGCCTTGAGGCCTTCTCACGCGAAGCGTCCGCCATCGTTGCGTTGCTGGCGGACGCCCTGCCCCAGGCCCAGCCCCTCGATGATGAGGCGCTGCTGACCTGGCTGCATGCCTGCGTCTCCACCTCGAGCGCTGAGGTTGCGCCGCCCGAGACGCCTGTCTTCCTCGACGCGCTGCTCTGCGACCGGGACTTGAAGGGCGGTCTTGCGCCGCAACTGGGCGCGCAAGCGCTCAGGGTGATCTCAGTGCGAAGTCTTCCGCCGTCCACCCGGCCTGGACTGTTGGACGCCCTTGGAGATCTCCCCTTCGAGCTCCGCTGGTGCGCCCGCTGGATCGCCCTTTCGAAGACCGACGCCGAGCTTGAGATCGCCAAGATCCGCAAGCGCTGGTTCGCCAAGCGCAAGGGCGCGGGCGTGCTGCTGCGCGAGGCCATCACGCGGGAGGAAGTCCCGCTGCTCGACACCGACGCCGCCGCCAAAACCGGAGAGTGCGACGGCGCGCTCGAAGCCCTTGGCGGCGAAGCCTGCGCCTTCGGCTACCTGACCATGACGATCAGCCTCACCGATATCGATCCGGCGTTGGCCGGGGAAAAGGCAAGGATCGTCGAGGCGGCGCTCAACAGCCGCGGCTTCGTGGCGCGCGAAGAGGACTTCAACGCCGTCGAGGCCTGGCTGGGCTCCCTTCCGGGCGAGCCGTACGCCGACGTCCGCCGCCCGTTGATCTCGACGCTCAATCTCGCCGACCTCTTGCCGCTTTCGGCGGTTTGGGCCGGTCCGGCGTGGGACGAAGCGCTCGGCGGCCCGCCGCTCGCCATCGCGCGCACCACCGGCGCGACGCCGTTTCGGATGGCGCTGCACGTCGGCGATGTCGGCCACGCGATGGTGGTCGGGCCGACCGGCTCGGGCAAGAGCGTGCTGCTGAGCTTCCTGGCGCTGCAGTGGTCCAGATATCCGGGCGCGCGCGTGGTCTTCTTCGACAAGCAGCGCTCGGCGCGCGCCGCCACCCTGGCCGCCGGCGGGACATGGCGGGCGCTTGAACCGGGCGAGATCGCGGCGCTGCAGCCGCTGGCCCGCATAGACGATGAAGCTGAGCGCGCCTGGGCCGCCGACTGGGTCGAGGACCTCATTGCTGCGGCCGGCGTCGCAGAGACGCCCGATCGGCGCCAGGCGATCTGGAGCGCGCTCACGGCGCTTTCCCAAGCGCCGGCCGAGCAACGGACCTTGAGCGTGCTGAGCGCCCTGGTGCAGGACGCCTCGGCGGCCGCCGCGCTTGCCCCCTTCACTCTGGCGGGGCCCTACGGCGCCCTGCTCGACGGCGCCGCGCAGCTGCAGGCCCCAGGCGCCTTCGACACCTATGAGCTTGAGAGCCTCATGAGCGCCCCTCGCGCCGTCGGCCCGACCCTCACGGCGCTCTTCCACGACCTCGAGCGCGACTTCGACGGGCGCCCGACGCTGCTCATTTTGGACGAAGCCTGGCTCTTCCTCGACCAGCCGCGCTTCGCCGCCAAGATCCGCGAGTGGCTGAAGACCTTGCGCAAGCGAAGGGTCGCGGTGGTCTTCGCCACTCAGAGCCTGGACGACATCGCCCGCTCCTCGATCGCCGCCAGCCTGATCGAAAGCTGTCCGACGCAGATCTTCTTACCCAACCCTCGCGCCCTGGAGCCCGCCAGCGCCGACCACTACCGGGCTTTCGGGCTCAACGCGCGCCAGCTTGAGCTGCTGGCCTTCGCGCCGCCCAAGCGCGCCTACTATTGGCGCCAACCGCACGGGCGCCGGCTCTTCGACCTGAAGCTCACCGGCGCGGCTCTCGCGTTCTGCGGCTCTTCGAGCCCCCAGGACCAGGCGCTCATCGACGAGGTCCTGGCCCGCGCGCCTTGCGAGCGCTTCGCCCCCGAATTCCTCAAAGCCAAGGGACACCTCCATGTTGACGCCGCCTTTGATGCGTTGTCCGACGCCGCGCCCGACCTCACCCCCCCGCCCTCGCCGTGAGCTTCTGGCAAGCGCCGTGACGGCCGGCCTGTTGATCTTGATCCCCGCCCCGCAGGCGGCGGCTCAAGTGACCGTCTTCGATCCGGCCAATCACGTGGAGAATGCGCTGCAGACCGCGCGCCAGCTTCAGAGCCTCACCAATGAGGCGCAGATGCTGATCAACCAGGCCCGCGACCTCGCCGCCTCGCCCTATAGCCATCTCCTTGAAACCTCACAGACGCTCAAGGACATCGCAGCGCTCGCCGGCGAGGTGCGCGGCCTCGCCGCCGATCTTGGCCAGCTCGAGCGACAATTCGAGGAGCTCTACCCCACAGCGGTCGATGGGCTCGATCCGAGGCAGGCGCTGGAGCGCGCTGGCGCCAGGAACGCCAACGCCAGAGCGACCGCGCAGGATCTGGCGGCGACGGCCGCCGAGTTGGAGCGGCTCAGCCAGGGCCGCGGCGGCAGACTGAGCGGAGCACTGTCGGCCAGCCAGTCCGCCAGCGGGCAGACGGCGGCCATCCAGTCGAGCACCCAGGTTCTGGCGGTGCTGGCTGAGGACCTTGGCGCGATGCGCGCCGTGCTGCTGGCCCAATCAAGGCTGATGGCGCAGGACGCAGCCCAGACTGCGGCCGAGCGTGCCGGGGCCGCTGCAGCCAGGCGCCAGTACTACGGCCGCGCCCCTTCCGACATTCCGCCGCCCGCCTTCGATCCGTTCGCAAACGCCAGGTGACGAGCGATGCCAGGCATGGAAACGACCAACGACCTGATGAGCGTGTTCTCCAACGCGATCAGCGCGGGTTTCAGCGCCCTGCAAGGTCCGGTGAATGGGATCTTTGGCCTGATGATCGCCCTGGTCGTCGCCCTGACCGGCGTCCAGTGGGCGCTCTCTCCAGGCCGGGAGCTGCTCGCCGGCGCCTTCGGCAAGATCCTGCTGATCGGGGCCTTCGCCTATCTCATCAATGACTGGCAGGCGCTCACCGAAACCTTCCAGGCCGGTTTCATCGACCTTGGACTGGCCGCCGGCGGCGGGTCCATGAGCCGGGCTGAGTTTCTCAACCCCGGCGCTGTGCTTCAGGCCGGCTGGGAGATCGTGCGCGCGCTGGGCGAAACACCCGCACCGGTCGTCAATCCCATCGACATCGGCGGCAACCTCGTCGACGCCCTCATCCTGGGCCTCTCGATGATCGGGATCATGCTCGCCTTCGCGATCCTGGCGCTGCAGATCATCGTCACGCTGATCGAGTTCAAGATCGTCACGCTTGGCGGATTCATCCTCCTGCCCTTCGGCGTCTGGTCAAAGTCGGCCTTCCTCGCCGAGCGGCCGCTCGGCTACGTGGCGGCCGCCGGGCTCAAGGTCCTGGCCCTGGCGATCGTCGTCTCGCTGGCGAGCACAATCTTCGAGGATCTGCAGCCGACGGAGAATCCCGACCTCTACGAGGCCCTGGCGATCCTCTGCGCCTCGCTGCTCCTGGCCATGCTGGCGATCTTCATCCCGAGCCTGGCCGCAGCCCTGGTCACCGGCGGCCCGTCCCTCGGCGCGGGCGCTGCGGTGACCGGATCGCTCGCTGTCGCCGGCGCCGGAGCGCTCGCCACGGGCGCTGCGGTCGCAGCTGGCCGCAATCTCGTCTCAGGCCATCGCGCCGCGGCGGGAGCAACGGGCGCCGCCCGCCCCCCTGCCACGCCCACGGGCCCTGCAGGCTCGGGCCCTCCGCCAGGCCCCGGATCTGCGCCCTCGCCTGCTCCTGCGCCTGGCTCTGGGCCCACGGGATCGGCGCCAACCGGAGCCCCGCGGCCAGCGTCCGTCTTCGAACGCGAAGCACATGCCGCCCGCCGCGAGTTCGGGCAGGCGCTGCGCCGCGAAGACAAACCAGGCCCTTCGCCTTCCGCACGCAAGCAGGGCCCATTGCAGGCCTTCTTCGCAGCCAACGCCCGCTCCCTGCTGCCGGGCGCAGAGTCGAGCGGCACGATCTCCCCGCAGCTCAAGCCGAAGGAGCCGTGAGCCATGCATCCCTTCTTCAAGCCAAGGCGGACGCGCTCGTCCGCGCCGATCTCAACCCCCTTTCAGAAGGCCGGCCAGGTCTGGGACGAGCGCAGCGGCCTGGCTCTCGCTCACGCCCGCAACTGGCGGCGGCTCGCCGTCGCCAACCTCGTGTTGGCCGGTTGCCTGGGCGCTGGCTGGTGGCGGCAGGCCGACCGGGCGGTCGTACGCCCCTTCGTTGTGGAGATCTCGGAGTACGGCGCGCCGGCCAAGATCACGGCACTCCCAGACCGCTATGACCCGTCTCGAGCGCAGATTGGTCATGCCTTGGCGGGCTGGATCTCGAACGTCCGGTCCAAGCCGCTCGATCCGATCGTCATTCGCACCAACTGGCTGCGCGCCTACGACCTGGCGGGCCCCAAGGCGGCAAGCTTCCTGGGCGCCTGGGCAAGCGACCACGATCCCTTCGCCGAGGTCGGCCGCGAGGCCGTGCACGTGGAAGTCCTGAACGTCGTGGCCCGCAGCGCCAGGACCTTCGATTTGCAGTGGCGCGAGCGGCGCTACGTGAACGGCCAGCCGTCCGGCGTTGAGCGCTGGCGCGCGCTGATCACGGTCACGATCGAGCCGCCGCCCACCGAAGCCGACCTGATGAAGAACCCGCTCGGGATCAAGATCGAGGACGTGTCATGGACACCAGACGCATCGTAGCGACAGGCGCGCTCGCCGCCCTGGCGATCGCAGCGCATGGCGCGGTAGCTGCGCCCCAGGGCGCCAGCGCGGTCGCCAAAGCCAACCGAGCCGCGCTTGAACCTTCCCGGCCCGACCGCTTCACCGGCGGCGAGCAAGTGTTCTCGTATGCGCCTGGACGGCTCTACGAGATCTGGACCGCGCCGCTGCGGGTCACCACGCTCAGCCTTGGCCGCGGCGAGGACGTCGCCTCCATCGCCGCGGGCGATACGGTGCGCTGGCAGATCGCAGAGACCCGTTCAGGGTCGGGCGCGGACCAGCGGACGCACATCCTGATAAAGCCCTTCGAGCGCGGCCTGGCCACCAACCTCGTGATCGCCACCAACCGGCGCGTCTACCTCGTCATGCTGCGCTCCGGAGCCGAGGGAGACTTCAACCTCGCCGCCTCCTGGACGCCAGAGCCGCCTGCGCCCCCGCCGCCGCCTCCCGCGGCATCGCCGCCTACGCCCGCAGAACCCCAGATCCTGGCGAGCGCCTTCAAGATCACGGCCCGCGGCCCGCGCCCGCCCTGGACGCCGACGGCGGTGATGACGGACGGCGCGCGCACCTACGTCGCCCTGCCCTCGGGAGCGACGACCGGTGAGGCTCCAACCCTCTCGGTTCTGGGGCCAGACGGTGAGCCCAAGCTCGTGAACCAGCGCCAGCGCGGCTCACTCCTCATCGTCGATGGCGTCATTGATCGCGCAGAGTTGCGACTGGGCAAGCAACGCCCCGTCCAGATCGTCCGTCTGCCGGAGGCGGCCCCATGAGCAGGCCCGAGCCGATGGCCAAGGACGCAGAACTCAGCGTTCGCGCCGCCAGACCGGCCGTGGCGCGACTGAGGAAGGGCGCGGCCCTCGCCCTCGTTCTGACGGGCGCCGCGCTCGTCGCTGGCGCACTCGTCTGGTCTTTCGTACTCGCGCCTCACCTGAAGGCCAGGGCCCAAAGCGCCATAACCGAGGCCCCTCACGATGGATCAAAGCGGCAGGCCCGGCCCGCGGAGATCATTACGTCACAGCCGGCCAGCTACGACAGGCTGGCCGACCTGCCGCCCCCTCGCGCGTTGGGGAATGCTCCGGAGCCTTCTTCGGCCGAGGATGCTGCGCCACGCTCTCGACCGCCCCCTGCGCCGACGCCGGACCGCGCGCCCCAACGCTCGGAGCTGCTGTTTGCAAGGCCTTCGGCAGGCGCCATCGCCCCGCAGCAATCTGCAGCCGTCCCGCCGGCGGCGACAAACCTGCCGGCCGGTCTCGTCGCGCCGCTCTCGCCCTACGAACTGAAGGCCGGCTCGATCATTCCGGCGAGCTTGCTGAACGCAATCGACACCGCCCGGCCGGGGCCGGTGATCGCGCTCGTGAGCGCAAACGTGTTCGATACGGTCAGCGCCAAACACCTTCTTGCGCCGCAAGGGTCTCGCCTTGTCGGCCGCCAGGACGGGGCGTCTCGTTATGGCGAACGGCGCGCCTTCATCGTCTGGGAGCGGCTGATCCTGCCCAACGGCAAGAGCGTCGCGCTGATCGGCGCCGCCGGCGTCGACGCCCAAGGCGCGGCAGGCGTCGTTGGCCGCGCCGACCGCCGCCTTGGGCAAATGGGCCTGGGCGTTTTGCTCGCCGGCGCGATCACCGCTCTTGGGGAGATGGCCCGAGGCCACGATCGCGACGACGGAGGCTGGGCTACGAGCGCGGCCGACGCAGCGGCCATAGAGGCCGCCCAGGTTGGTGGACGGCTGATCGACCGCGAGATGCAGGTCACGCCCTCTATTCGGCTGGAGGCCGGCGCCCCTGTCCGCGCCTTGCTCACACATGACCTGGTGCTGGAGCCGTACGTCCCATGAGGCGCCTTCCCACACGCATCGAGGCGACCTTGATGGGCCTCTCGGCGCTCGCCCTCGCCAGCCAGAGCGGCTTCAAGCTGGCCATAGTCAATGAGAGCCCGAGCCTGCCCAAGGGCCTCTATCTGCGCCTTGCCGGGACGCCGGGCGTCGGCGACGTCGTCGCGCTTCGGCCCCCAGCGCTCGCGCGGCCCTACCTTGCGCAACTTGGAACGCCCAAGAACGTGCTGCTGCTGAAGCGCGTCGCGGCCGTCGAGGGAGACGTCGTCTGCGCGAGCGGGAGGAGAGTCTCAACGCCGCGGCGCGGCGTCCTCCTGCACGGACATGACAGCCAAGGACGTCAGCTTCCGGCCTGGCGCGGCTGCCGCTCGCTGGGGCCAGGCCAGGTTTTCCTGCTCGGCGACAGCGCCGACAGCTTCGACGCCCGCTACTTTGGCCCGGTCCACCGCGCCGAACTCAAAGGCCGTTTCCTAGGCGTGCTGACATGGTGACGAGGCTGCCCTGCCTGCTTCTGCTGTTGGCGGCCTCGCCGGCGCCAGCCGCCGACTGGAGCGGCGCGGGCGGCGCGTTGATCGTCGGTCCGGCCAACGCGCAAGTCACGCCAGACCCGCCGATCGCGCAGCCGGCCGCATTGTCCGAATTATCGAAGCAGCCCTTCGCCGAACTCGTGGATGCCGCCGCCGCCCGACATGGGCTCGATCCCAAGCTCCTGCACTCGCTGGTGCTGGTCGAGAGCGGCTACCGCGCCGACGCAGTGTCCCTCGCCGGGGCCGTCGGGCTCACCCAGTTGATGCCCGCAACGGCGCGCGAGTTAGGCGTCACGGATCGCAATGATCCGCGCGAGAATCTCCTGGGGGGAGCGGCGTACCTCTCCGCGCAGTTGGAAAGGTTTCGCGATCTTCGGCTGGCCTTGGCCGCCTACAATGCAGGTCCAGCGCGCGTAGAGGCCCTGGGCCGTGTTCCGGCGATCGAGGAGACCGAAGTCTATGTCGACCGGGTCATCAGCTGCTTCCTGGCCCTGACCGCCGGGCGGCCCGTCCGCTCGGTGCGCGCCTGCGAGCCTCAAGCCGCAAAGCCATGAGAAGGGAGAACCAGCCATGTCCAGCGATCCACTCCGACTGACGCCCCCGGGGCGCCTGCTGGCTTGGCCGGCGGTGCGCCAGATGGTCGGCATCAGCCGCACCACAGCCTGGCGGCTTCAGAACACCGGAGCGTTCCCTCTGCCGGTCGTGATCTCAGCCGGGCGCGTAGGATGGCGCGAAGAAGACATCGCCGCCTGGACCGCGTCCTTGGCGTCCCATGCCCTGCGCCGGCGGAAGATGACGTCGCCCACCGACGGTCCTGAACCGCCTGCCTCACCCCTCCCGCCCGCTCGCCCTCGCGCCCAGTCGGCGGCAGGCAAAGCTGATCGTCGCGGCGTGCAGCAACTGGGTTTCGACTTCTGAGCCTAGCGGCCGTTTCCGCCCTCCGCGACGCCGGCCCGGCGCATCAGGTCGCCGACCGACGCAGATCCCAGTCGGCAATCGGCCACGACGCGGTCGAAGCTTCGCCGGCCGGCGATGCAGGTCAGGGTCTTGCCGCGAACGACACGCTCCAGAGCCTGTTTCGCCTCCCGCCCGCCAGGTGCGCTCAGTTCAGGCGCATAGAAATCGGCCAGACGCACTTCGACCCACTGATCGGGCCTTGCAGCCAGGCCGACGCAGAGGCTGTCGCCGTCGCCCACATAGGTCACGGGCCCTCGAAACGTCGAGCCGGGGGAGAGATGCGCCGGCGCCGGTCCGCGGTCGGGGATCGCCTTGCAAGGATCTGCGAGCGCCACGGCCGGCGTAAGCAAGAACGCGACGCCCATCCCCCCCAACAATGCGCCGCCCCTCGTCATGGGGCGAGCATACCGGTCTTGTTGACGCGTGAAACGCGGGCGCTGGCGGATTTCGGTGGATGATCATTCTGTTCACGCCTTCGACGTGCGCATCGCGACGCTAGGTCGATTGACTTATATGTTCTATTTTTGTTCTCGTCGCGCCATGCTCTCCGCAAAGCCTTCCGCCGCCTCTTCATCCCCGCGCATCCCCTCAGCGCACATGCAGGAAATGCTGCTGTGAAAGGTGCGAGAACGATCGCCAAGCTTCGCCGCATCCGCCTTTCCCCAATGGACGGCGGCGACACGCTTCACTTCCAGATCATGGGACGTGACCGTCCCGAGTATCTCTCCGTGCCTGAGGTTCCTCCGTTCGAGGGCGAAGAGGCGTGGTTCGAACTGGAGCGCATCCGCGGGCCAGTGTGGATGACCTGGAAAGTGCTCCGTCAGACGACCGAACCGCAATGGGCTCGCGCAACCTCGACCGCATAACGATCGCCGAGCGCCGCCGAGGCGCTGAGACCATCTCCGACATGTGGAAGGGCCGCTGGAAGGTGCGGGCCTACTGCGAGAGCTGCACGACGGAGCTGCGTGTGGATCTGGAGGCGATGGTCAGGCTTCTGGGACCAGGCTTCGTGCTCTGGAACAGGACGACCCGCTGCCGGGCGATCCTCTCCGTGGGCGAGTGCAGCGGCCGGGTGTTCTTCAAAGGCAAGCCGCCCGGCGCGAGCGGGTTCGACTATCTCGGCACGCCGCCCAGGATGCTGCGGCCCAAGGCCGGGCCAATGTCGTCCGGCCGCGGCGCCTACCTGAACCCCGAGGATATCGAGCCGACCGCCATGACCGCCGCCAGAGGCCCCTCCCCGCCGGAGCCTGTGAAATGAGCAAGTACGAGACGCTGATTTCGGAGATGCGCTACCAGGACCGGCTCAAGATCGCCTGCGCGTGCGGCCACAAGGCCGACTTCAGCCAGGCCGAGGCCATCGCCCTATTTGGCCCTGACGCGACCCCGTTCGACATCCGCCGGCGCCTGCGGTGCAGCCGGTGCCATGAGATCGGCAAGGTCGAGGTGATGATTTAGCTCATAGCTCTGATATATCCGAGACGGGCGGACACCGGACGTTGATTAAATCCTGATCTTGTTCGCCATCGCATCGGCCTGAGTTTCAAGGGTTTGATAGTCTTCGATGTATCGGCCCGCAAAGCCGTTCACGCCACGTGACTTGTATTGCTGCACAAGCGCCTCTTCGCTTGCCCTCCGGCCTCGCCCCACAAGGATGTAGCATCAGGAAATTGCCCCAAGGCGATGCCCTCGGACCTTCCAAACCAGTGCTTCTCTTCGAAGGTAGATAAAGTACGCGATCGAACTTTGCCGATCGCGCATTCTTGCCAAAGCAATCGCCTCTCTTCCGTCGTCGCTAATTACTGGAAATGACACTTCAACGACCGCGCCGTGCATGGCGAGACCTTCATTCGACCTCGCAAGGTCCTGAACCTCCGAACAAGTTGTCGAAGTTGACTGGAACCCCTGCTTGGTGCGCGCAATCATCGCAACGGAAGGGCTGCTCCCGACCCAGCCGTCGGACATCGCTGCATGTGTAGTAACTACTGGCGCTGAAACCAAAGTGGCATCTGGGAAGGCGCGCATCCCTTCGCGAGCCGCCGCGACCGCAGCCTGACAATCCGCGCTTGCAGCCTCAACCCGCGCGAATTGCGAGGAACAAATCACGAACGCAGCTAGAATCGACAACACGCGCATGCGCCAGTCCGCCCCTAGAAACATTTCCAATACCGCTACCATACAGCGAACGCGGGGCCACAACCTTCAACCTAAAGTGAGCAAGACTCCGCTTGACGTCACACCTTTACAGAGAAAGCATAAATTTTTCTCGCAATGGATGTATGCGGAGGCGATATGACCGAACCAACCACTGTCGATGGCGTCACGGTTGTCGGCACCCCACCGACATATAACTGGAACTCGTTTCCCACTCAGGCGCCAAATCCCGATCCCTCAAGCCTTCCATGGGTCATTCAATGGGTTGCTAGAAGCAACCATTCAGTTGATTTCGCATACAATGCTGTAGATACGTCAGCTGTGACTTTTGATGCCAACGTTTCCACCGTATATCAGTTCCTAATGAAGATGCCGGCCCAAGCTAGATATATAAATCTTTCGCTAGGAAACGACGCTAGCACCGTTAACGTCGACGTCGTAGATGTTCCTGGATCTACGAACAATCAAACTCCGCTAGATTTAGGAATGTCGGAAAATCGTTGGTTGTTCAAATTTGTTAGCTCCACAATATCTGGTGAAGCTGCGGAAACTATATTTTCTAATGGCAAATACATTGTTCATATTGATGCGCAAAAGATAATGACGGATACACCGCGATTTGGAGCGGTAATGGATGATACTGAGTTGGGTTACATATTGGCTCACGAGATGGGTCATGCCAACAAGACAAGCCTCGCCCTGGCAACACACTTCAATTCAGACGGAACTTGGAGTCAGTACGAATAAGATACTATTGAACAGTTTGCAAATGAGCTCGGCAGGGAGCTCGCCAATTACTACGGGATTTCCTACCCAACTAACACCCAAATTCAAACGAAATATCCGAATGGATTACTTCCTTTCGGATTCGATCTTGATCAGATTATTCCGACGACCGCGCATCGGGGTGGTGATGACGGAGAGGCGGTATCAGGACCGCTGGTCATTTCCGGATCACTTGAAAACGACGCAATACTAGGAGGCTCGGGAGATGACATCCTGATGGGCAGAGACGGCGATGATACGCTGTCCGGCGGCGAAGGTTACGACGCCCTTATTGGTGGAAGCGGCGCGGATTTGTTCAAAATTTCGGCCGGCTTAGGCGTTGATCGCATCTACGATTTCAACGCTGAAGAAGGTGATCGCCTTAGCGTTGAAGGCCAGACTTACAATATTGGCCAAGTCGGGGCGGACGTCGTTCTTACGTTTGATACCGGCTCCCGATTGATTGTGATGGGAGCTCATTTGAATGAACTCCCTAGTGGGTGGATCACAGGTTAGGAAATCGAAACGAGGTTCAGGCGCGGCCCGTAGTCCCTCGCGAGGAGATTGCGTGTTGGTTGAGCTGGAACGACCGCCGCCGCCGTCACGCAATCGATTCCGACTGGACGATCCTCGCAGGCACTGATCGCGAATCGTCCAGTGTCGCGGCTATCACCGCCCCATGAAGCAGCACACCGGCGACGAAATCCGCGCGATCATGACGGAGATGCCGGCCGAGGCTATCGCGAGCCTGCAGGCGGCGCACGCCGAGCATCAGATCACCGAACATGAGGCCCGCTGGTGGGGGTATCTGAAGTTTGCCTACACCGGAGCCTACGAGGGGACCTCGTACACGATCGAGGTGATGGGAAACGGCGGCGAGTTTACCCAGAACTTCCTCCCCTACGTGCTGGAAGCGCGCGAGGGCGACAAGCGCCATGGGCTAGTCCGAAAGCCCTGGCCGGAAAGCGGATTCGACCGGGCCTGAACAGTCAAGGCCGCCGCCTTTGCCGCCCCTGCTAAGACAACGCCCCTCTGCCGATCGTTGGGCAATCGTAAGCAGGAACATCAGCCCCAACATCGCCAGGACGACTATGGATACGGTGATCGGCTTCACGCTCTAGACCGGCTCCAGCCCGGGATCGAAGCGCTGCCGACCATCCGTCAGCAGCGCGACAGTCTGCAACCTCACTTCTGCTTCCTCGGCCCAAGGTCGAGGTGACGATCGCCACCTCACCGGTTCGGCTCAATTCAAGCGAAGGAGCCGCAGCAGCCAGCTCACCACGCCCGAAATAAGGGAAGCAAAGGCAAACGCGAGCCAGATGTACATGACAGCTTTCAGGCCACTGACGACCATCTGAAGACTGTCGTCGACATAGAACCTCGACGCCCACGCTCCCGCGACTAGGTGCACATGGCCGGTCGCGGCGATTGGCTCAGTCGGCGAGATAAGTCGGATGCCCTCAAATGCCACGAGCGCGACCACGCCCGCGAAAAACACGACGGCGTTGACCCACCAGATCAAGGTTCGCCCCTCTTTGGTGACGCTCACGCAACTGGCTCCATCCCGACTTCGTCCTTCTTCACGGCCCGCGCCACGATCTGCAGCGAGCCGTCAGGCAACGGCCGCTGAAGCGCCTTGGCCTCCGACCAGGGCGCCCGCATCCAGACGTCGCGCTCTTCCTCGGTCGTGAGGATGACCGGCATGGCCTTCGGGTGGATCGCGCCGACCTCCGCATTCGGCTCGGTCGTCAGGAACGCGAACAGGTCGATCGTCTCCAGGCCGGTCTTGATCTTGCGCACGCTCTCCCAGCCTCGAACCTCGATGCCGGCGAAGAACGACAGCGGTCGGTCCTCGCCGTGGGCGAACCAAACGTCGCCGCCGGCTTCCCGGTTGAACTCGCTGAAGCTGGTGAAGGGCACGAGGCAGCGGTTCGGCGGCTCAAGCCAGCGTGTCCAGTGTCTGCTCGACGTGTTGCGGACGTTGGTCGTCCCGCCGTCCGGCTCCATCTTCAGCAGCTCGTTGAAGTCGAACTCCTTGCCCTTGGCGCGGAGCTTGTCGGCGCGGGCCGTGGCGTTCTTGTAGATCGCCTGGCTGGAACTCGGCATGCCCCAACGGACCATCGCCAGTTCCTGGCCGCCCTCGGCCGCGTGGCGGATGATCGGCGCGGCGTAGTCAGGGAAGATTCCCGGCAGCGGGGGCAGGTTGCCCGTCCGGTCGTTCATGTGGCGGACCAGGGCGTTGATCGCCGCTTGGCCCTTGGTCTGGCTGTAGAGGTTACACATTACGACTGCCCCTAAGCGATCGCCACACAGCGCCGGCTATAGACGCGCTCCAGATCGCGCCAACGACAAAGAGCGTGCCGACGCCGGCAATAGCCAGAAGGAAGGCAGAACTGGCCCCCTCCCAGTTTGCAGCAAGACCGAAGGCGGCGATGATTGCGCCAAAGGTGCAGACAACCGCGCTCCACGACGCCCCGACCAGAGCCGCGCGCGACGCCGACCGCCTGAGCTCTGCGGACTTCAACAATGGTGTGCCCCCACGCGGCCCGCAATAAGGCGAAGGTGATGGCGCCGAAGCTCAGCCGTCAATTGGCCCGCTTCGCCGCCCGCTCTGCCTTCGGCGTCAAAATGTAGTCAAAGAACTCCTCGCCGGCCGGGTCATTGGCGTCACCCTTCCTCCGCTCAAGGCGCATGTAATCGGCCCTGCACATGCCTTCGGCCCAGCGCACGAGCGCGGCCTGGTCGGCGAACTTCTGCCGTCGACGCGCCGTGACGATGTGGATCTTCCCGCCGGCCTGGCTGATCAGGCGGAGACGTTCGCGATCTTCGGGTTCGAGGCACGTCGCCATGGAACCTCCCGGGCCTTCAGGAGTCGAGTCGATCAGGAGGCTCCCGGTTCCATGACCAAGCCCAGCGACTTTCACTACATTGGCCGGGAGGACGGCGAGCCGATCGACGAGGCTCGGCACTTCTACCACTGCCAGTCCTGCGGCCAGGCCGTCGACAAGCGCGATCTCGGCCAGGTCTTCCACCATGAGGAGCGCGGACACCTGCCCCTCACCGGCCTTGATCCGCCACCGGCCGGCGCTGGGCTGCCCAGGCATTGAGGGAACGCCCTAGCGCGACAAGCGCTTCTAAGCTGCTGGGAGCTAGCCCCCGGGAGATCGCCATGCGACCCGACGAGCCGAAGACATTCGACCCGCACGATCCCATCGACCTCGCTAACCCTACGAAGGTCAGGGAGATCACCGAAAAGCTGGACTGCTCGGAGGCGGAGTTGGCCGATGCGGTCGACCAGGTCGGACCACATCCCGTCGCCGTGGCGCTCAAGCTCGGTCGGCCAGAGGTGGTGATCTAAGGCGCCCGGAGCCTCAAAAGTTCTTGGATAGTGCACCGGGTCAGGAAGGTCTGGCCGCGCAAACGCGCCTTCCATAAGCTGAATCATTGGGCAGACCACCGGGGCGCGCACTACCGCAGAATTGCGGTATGGAGCGCCAATGGGCGGCCTCGAACTTGGGACCTGGGGGCTCAATGAATCGATACCATTTGGTCTGCCTGATCCTGCTCGCGGCCTGCAGCCCCGGTCAGACGCAAGAGGCCAATGGTAGGCAGGCGTCAGCTTTTCGGACCAACTTCGAAGCCTCGATGCTTGCGGCCTGTAAGCGCAATCTCACCGACATCGGCGTCCCCCAAGGCGAAGTCGAGTTCGCCTGCCGTTGCATAACGAAGGACGCCTTGGCTAACGCGCCAACAGATGCGGATCTCAACACGCGTGGCGAGGCGCTCGGGAATGCGGCCGTGCAGAAATGCGCATCGCTAGCCGATGAGCGGTTTCCGCGACCGTAGGCCGCCTGAAACGCAAAAAGACCCGCCCCTCGGCAGAGAGACGGGCCAGTTCAGGCGCCTAGCTCCAGGTGATGTAGACCAGCCCTGCCGGCAGGCCGAGCCGGGCCGCGGTGGCCTCGCTATGACGCACGGGCCGGAACCATCCAGGTATCGAAACGCTCCCCACGCCGAGGGACGCCCGCAAGGGCAACCGGAGGCGTGCAATAAGTGGTCAGTTCAATCGAAATTCTCGCCAATTGGGCGATGATGGTGGTCGCGTTTGGTGCGGCCGGGGCCGCGATACGCCAGCGGCAAAACTGGCGCCTGGGCCGCAAGGAGTAAGGAAATTCTTGCTGCCGGGAGCTAATCCACCCGGTGGCGCTCCACGATCGCCAGCGCTTGGCGCTGAGCGTCGATATCTGTCCAGGTGCGCACCAGATCGCGCAATCGTTCAAGCTCCGCAGCATTCGCGTGACTGAGCCACTCGTCTACTACGTCGCAGATGCTGATCCTCGGTGGCGGCCTTCCTCCTTGCCTTGCCATACAGCTCCTTCTGCAGAGAACTGACCCGCTCCGGGGGTGGGGGAGCGGGCCGCTCACGTCGGATCGCACGCTCCCCCGAGATGCGTCCGAGGTGTCGCGAGCGCCAGGAACTGAGCGGCATTCGGGGCGCCTGTCAAATGTACGCAATTTCCACAATATGGATATTTTTCAGGTACATATAGGTCTCAGTCGCCGCGCAAATGAAACAGCCCGCTCCCTTCGCTGGAGCGGGCCACTCAGGCGATTAACGCCTATGCCGTGAGCTATCGACTAGCGCCCAAGCCCATGCTCGACGCTGCTCGCCAACGGCCGCACCGATCCGAGCGAGAGAGCCACGTGGCGCCCAACCTCTAGCGGTTGCTGCCCGAGCTTTAGGGCGGCGTAGTACTCCACGCCCTGCTCCCGAACGATGGCGTAGGACGCCCCGCCCAACTCATCGTGGAAACCGCTCTTAACGACCTCGCCCCGCAGTAGACCGCTAAACTTGGCCTTCACGTCCAGGCCGGTCTCAAGCCGGCGCTGGTTCATCGTCCGGATGACGTCCATCCGCAGTTGGGCGGTGCGAAGCTCCATCTCGAGCCCATCGGCCAACCGATAGCGTCCCCCCACCTTCCGCGCCAATCCGAGAAGTTCCAGATGGCGAAGTCGCCCGCGGGTCAGCGCCGACCAGGAACCAGAGCGTCCGACGCCGTCGCTCACTGTGCCGTCTGCAAGTCGCTCGTCGAGCAGGCGCCGGTCCAGGCGGGTGAACCGGTTAGCCTGCGTCTCGCGCCATAGGCGCTGCTCGGCGTCGGCGCGTGCGAGATTTCCCAACTGTTCCTGGGCGACTTCCTGAGCGCGCGCCCGGACGCCATAGGAGATGTACTGGCGCGAAATTACGAGGTCGCTGGCGTCGGCCCTGCGACCTCGCAACAGCACGTGTGCGTGCGGCTGGTCGGTGTCGAAGTGGCAGGTCGCGATCCAATCAAGGTCCGGCTCCCCCAAGTCGCTCGCCACCCTTGCCATGACCTGGCGAACATAGCCGCGAAGATCGGGGATGCGATCCCCGAGCTCTGGCGAGACGATCAGCCGGAAGTGATGGCGATCGTCTTTCCAAGCGCGCGTGACGGCAAGATCCAGGCCCTCAGTTGAGCGGTCGAAAAAGGTCGCGCGTACGCCGTCACGACCTGCCCCCTGACGGCCAAGATAAGCCACATGCCGAGCAAGAGCCTCCCCTCGGGATGCGCCCATTGCGTGGCGCGAAACGAGCGCTTTGACGATGACCCGTTGGCTGAGATCCAGCCTCACGCGTGGAGCCCCGCTCCCAGACCCTAACGCCCGATCGCCCCGCGCAAAGCGCCTTGAAGCCGCAAGGCGCCTCAGAAGGCCACCACGTGCGCCTTCGCGCGCGCTCTTCAAGGCCTCAGGGAGCCGCAGCTCCGGCTTCTCCCGTCCCGGTTCTCCAACAGGAATGGGCTCCATGCGCGCCACGATCCGCTCACGAACAAGCATTCTCTACCCCGCGATCACCAGCCGCAGATGGCCTCGCGCTCCGGGAATGGCTGGTTCCTCTGGTATCGAGTGGAGTTCCAACAGATGCCGGGCCCATGCATTGAGCGCCTCGCGCTTCTCAGTCAGATACTCATTGCGATCGTAGACTGCGGTGATAGCCGCTCCGTCATTGGGCGTATGGCCAAGCAGCAGCCCAACGATGAACCGGCGCACGCGGTATCGCTCCCCGGTCAATACGGTCGCGCCAGTTCGGCGGAAGTCGTGCGGCGACCCCGGCGGCAGCTCAAAGCGCGAGCAAATGCGGTTGATCTTCCTCGTCAGAGCGTGCGGATCTAGGTGAGCCCCGTCCTTGGTCGCAGATGGGAAGATGAACTCGCTTGCCGAGCTTCGCCGGGCCTCATGCAACACCTCGATGGCCTCCGGCGACAAGGGCACTGTGTGGAACTGGTTGTTCTTCGTGCGGCTAGGCGGGATGTGCCAGGCTCTCGCAGCCAGATCGATTTCGCTCCACCGTGCGCCAGCGGCCTCGGTTCTCCTCGCCAGAGTAAGGATCATGAAGCGAAGCGCCCTGGCCATCTGAGGCTCGAGGCGCGCGTAAGGGTCGAAGCGGCCATCTCTGGCGTTCGACGCGTCGTGGAGCTGGCGCAGGATCACGCTAAGCGCGTGATCGCTGAACAGCCTTGAACGCGATTGGGGGGCCAGCGGCCGGGTGAGACCCAACGTCGGATTGGCCTCAATCATGTCTTCGTGCAGCGCATAGGTAAAAATAGCCCTCAGAACATCTCCTATACTCGCAATGCTTGCCGCACTTAACTTCCCTTCGAGGACTATGCTTTGCATGAAAGCGCGTACGTCAGCGCGGCGAAACTCCTTGAAACGCCGCGGACCAATCTGCTCGGAGAGATGCCGTCTCCAGAGGACTTGCTGGCGCGCGAGCGTCGCTGGCCGCAGCGGACGCCTGCGTCCGCCATGCAGGCCGACAGCTGCGGCCGCCCAATACCGCGCCGCCAGATCTTCAAGCGTTTCACCCAGCCGCTTCTCGGCTTTGGCCGCCGCGCGCTCGGCGGCAGGATCGCGCCCGTCCAGAACCCTAACCCTTGCAGCGCCTGACTTCATGCGCGCATCGAGCAGGCTTATAGCTGGATGATCACCAAGCTGAACGCGGCGCCTGGAGCCGTTCTCGGCCACATATCTGAAGACGAAGGTTTTGACGCCATTTGGATGCACCAGCACCGAGAGGCCCCTCGCCCTTCCGATGGCGCGCTCGTATCGCTTGGACTGCGCAGTCAGCGCGTAGAGCTCTCTTTCAGTGTTGATCGCGACACCCATGAGTGACCCTCTCGCAAGTCCATTTTCCCTCGATTTTTGGGGGCAAATGGGGGGCAAGTAGAACGAAACTCATCTTATCACGACGAAAACGGCAGAACACCCCACCACTGTTTTTGTTGGGTATTTTAACCGTCTGAAACGCCACGAATACAGTATTTAGAGCTTCACACCGAGGGGGTCACAGGTTCAATCCCTGTCGCATCCACCATTCTTTTCCCTTGATCCGTAAGGCATCGAGCAACCGCTGACTGGCGGCGATCGCTCCTGGCCCTATTTGGCGACCGCGGCCTGCGAAGACTTGCTGACCGCGATCGTCACGGTGACGCGCCGCGCCTCGGCGGCGTTCTTGGGCTCGTCGGGATCTTGCGCGACGGGCGCCGAGCCGAGGGCTGCGTTGGGGATGAAATTGGCCGGCGAGATCGCCGCTGATTGCTGCAGGTACTCAGTGACCGCGGCGGCGCGGGCTTCGCTCAGCCTTTGGTTCGCCGCAGCGTTTCCCGAACGGTCGGCCCGCCCGACCACGGCGATCCGATAGGCGCCCTTGATGCCCTTGGCCTGCTCGGCGATGGCTTGCAGGTCCTGCTTGCCCTTTTCCGAAATCGTGGCGCTGCCGACCGGGAAGAAGACCTTGGTCCGGCCGGCCGGGACCAGCAGCCCGACATTGTCGATCCGCTCGGAGTTGGCGGCGACGGCGGCGTCGGTGCTCACTAGGCCAGCGGAGATCTGCTGGGCGGTCTTCAGGTCGCTGGTCTTGAAGGTGACCTCGGACGCGGTGACGGCGTCGCCGTTCGGGGCGGTGACGACCTCGACGGGCAGCCCGCGGATCAGGGTGCTGGTCGGATAGTCGCTTCCGCGGACCCCCAGCACGCCGGTGACGCCGCGGACCTTGGTCTCGCCAGTGAGCTTCACGGGCGTGTCGCCGGCGTCGCTGCGCACGACCATGGTGGCGCCGTCGTTTGAGATGATCAGTCCCTTGAGCGGTGTGGGTTCTTGAGCCAGCGCCAGGCCAGGCGCGGCCCACAGAGTCGCGCCCATCAATCCGAGCGCCGCCAGTTTCTTCATTGATGCCATCTGAGGTCCTCGTTGCCGACCGCAGGGACAGGCGTCGCGAGCCTTGCGGAGTAAATCGAACCCCCAGATGAAAGCTCATGAACAGCGCAGGCAGTATCGGGCGAAACCCTCGATCTAGACCGGATTGATCTGGTCCCTCGAACACGGCCCTTTCGGCGGATGAACGACGGGTCAGCTGTAAGGCGGAAGACGCAGGAAGAAATCGTCGTGCGCGAGTGAGACTTTGCGGGCGAACCACGCCCCGCTGAGCGCGATAGCCTGCTGGTCGCTGCGCCCCAGCAGGCGCGGACTGTCGCCGCCGTTGGTCCAATCGATGTAGCGCCGGTAGTCAGCCACCCGATCGGGAAACTTGGTGGCGATAATCGTCGGGATGACGTGCTCTTCGCAGATGTAGGTCCCGACGAGGCGGCTCGATCCGTTCAGCTTGCGCAGTTCCACCGCGACCACCTGCAACGCCTCCTTGGGCAACGACCACCAAGTCTCCCCTTTGAACCACTGCCCCCAGGGCCGCGACCGGTCGCCGAGACGCCGGCGCCGGGCGTCCAGCCAGTGCGATAGGCGCTCGATGTACGGCTTCAGCCGGAAAGCCAGGGGTTCGCGCTCGGGGTCGGGCCGCAGCCAGCGGGCGTCGATGCGGAAGCCCTGCATCCGATCCTCTTCGCGCCCGCACTCCGCGTCGATGTAGCAGAGCGGCGGCTGGGCGGATTGAAGATCTCGCAAGATCTCCTGCCGCGATGCGACCGGCCAGTCCGCGCCGCTGACCAAATGCGCATAGTCAAAGTCGAAGTCTATCGCCCGATTGATGAGCAGCCCGATCGCCGATTGCAGACTCCGGTGGCCCCATCGCACCTTGACCGGGTTCTTGATGACGTGCACGCGCTCCGCATCTGCCGGAGGATGGTCGCGCAGACTTCGCCACAGCTTCGAGCGGCGGTCCGCGTGAATGATGACCTTGTCCGAACTGCCCTCCGGAGCAAGCCGTTCAACTAATGCGTCGAGCTGCTCTCGACCTTCGTGTACGAGCACCAGGTAGATCATCCGCATCCGGACACCCTTGACGCCTGCCGACAGTAGAGACTGACGCAGCACGCCAAGCTGCTCAAACGAATTCTGTGGAGTTCCCTGGCTGCGCGAATGCTCTCGGACCAACTGCACGCGAGCCCCTCGCCTTGCCGACCACTACGGCCGGTGGCATCGGGCGGACTTCGGCCACCCTGAGGCCGTGGCGTCAATGTTCTTGTTTTGTTTTCATGCGCCATGCCCCTCCCGCGCCCGCCAGATCGTAAGCTTCCCCTGCCCGCGGCCCGGCTTGAGCATGTCCGCCACTTTCCTGGCTGCGTCGTGCTGCTGTCGTGCACAGGCTGCGGCTGGCGACGGCGCTATGACCCGCTGCGGATCGCGCACCGGCTCTACACCCTGGGCGACGGCGGACTACAGACGCCGGTCGCCGACGTCGCCGCGCGGGTCAAGGCGGCCTGCGTGCGGTGCGGCGCGCGGCGCTGGGACGCCTGCCTAGCCTACCCGCCGGGGGTGGACGAGCGCGAGGCCATGCGGCTGCGCCGGCGTCTTCGCGACTAGGCCGCCTGCCTCCGCAAGCCGCGCCACCACGCCTCCATCGCCGCCAACTGCGGCGGCAGCATGACGAACAGCGGCGCGGCGAAGGCGGTCCACACCGGGTCGAACTTGGGCGCCACCGACGTCAGGATCGGGACCTCGCCCGCCAGCCCGGCGGCGAAGGCGTCGCTGAGGCCGGTGCGCTCGGCCTCCAGCCGCCCGAACTTGCTCAGCACCACCAGATCGCATCCGGCCTCAATGTCGCCGCACACAGCCGCGCAGGCGGTCACGATGCTGTCGGCGTCGACGCTGCAGGCGCTTGAGCCGCGGCCCAGCGCCTGAAACACCTCGAACCGCCGCCCATCGGCCAGGCTGCGAAGCTGCGCATGGCCAGGGGCCGGCTCCTCCTCGATCACGCCCGCGACCCGGACCTGCGGGCCGAGCCGCGCGACGAATTCGGCGAACAGGGCCTGGATCTGCGCCGTCGTCGCGCCGCGGACGACCGCGATCGGTGCGGAATGATCCACAGCCAGACGCCTCAAGTCGTCGGCGTGAAGGGCGCTGGCACGCGCGCGCCGCCCTGGCGGGCGAACATCCAGCCCGGGTATTCGGCCGGAAGCTCGCTCACCGCGTCGAGGCGCAGGATCTCCTCAGGCGTCAGTTCGAGATCGACGGCGGCCAGGTTGTCGTCGAGCTGTTCGACGGTCTTTGCGCCGATGATCACGCTCATCACGTGCGGCTTTGCGAGCAGCCAGGCCAGAGCCACGCGGGCCACGGTGGCGCCGTGCGCCTGCGCCACCTCGCGCATGACCTCCACGCAAGCCCAAGCCCGGTCGAGATTGACGGGCGGGAAGTCGAAATTGGTGCGCCGGGCGTTTTCCGGATTGTTCGAACCCGGCCCGAACTTGCCCGACAGCAGGCCGCCGGCCAGCGGCGACCAGACCATCAGGCCCAGCTGCTCGGAGGTCAACATCGGGACCAGGTCGCGCTCCAGATCGCGGCCGGCGATGGTGTAGTAGGCCTGAAGCGTCTCGAAGCGCGCATAGCCCTTGGCCTCCGACAGGCCGAGCGCCTTGGCGATCTTCCAGGCCGCCCAGTTGGAGACGCCGACGTAGCGGACCAGACCCTGGCTCACCAGGTCGTCGAGCGCGCGCAGCGTCTCGTCGATCGGGGTGACGGTGTCGTTGCCGTGGATCTGGTAGAGGTCGATGTGGTCGGTCTGCAGGCGGTCCAGACTGGCCTTGACCGAGTCCATGATGTGCCCGCGCGAGGCGCCGCGGTCGTTGGGCCCTGGCCCCATCTGGCCGAACACCTTGGTCGCCAGCACGACGTCGCTGCGCTTGACCCCGAGGTTCTTCAGCGACTGGCCGAGCCGCTGCTCAGAAGCCCCGAACGAATAGACGTCGGCGGTATCGAAGAAGTTCACCCCGGCGGCCAGCGCCTTGCCCATGATGGCGTCGACGTCGGCCTGGGGCAGCGAGCCGATGGCCTTCCAGATCCCGGCCTCCTCATTGCCGCCGAAGGTCATGGTCCCCAGGCAGATCTCGGATACGTAGAGGCCCGTCCGGCCAAGCTGCTTGAACTTCATGCGATGGCTCCTGGCGTTGTCACCCCAGCCTACATATCGGTTCATGACAGGCGCAAGACGGGCCCCGGCCCTATGGGCGCGAGATGATCAGTCGACGTGAGCCGTCATAGGCGGGCATGTCCCGCCAGCGGCCATAGCGGGCGTCCCAGGCGCCCGAGGCCAGGTCGGCCGAAAGGGCGGCGACGAACCGCGGCTCGACCTCGGGCGCGACAAAGCCCCAGGAGGACTGGGCGCGGCGCACGGCCGGGTCCAGCAGCCGCTCGGGCCGCGCATAGAAGGCCTCAGTGATGCCGTCCACGCAGTCGATGGCGATGGGAACCGTCTCGACGCTCAGTTGGCCGCCCAGGCCCCGCGCGATCGCCTCGATGGGCGGATAGCGCTGTTGTTCGGCGGCCAGGAGCTCGGGCGCGTAGTCGTTCAGCCACCATTGCGAGAGGACCGATCCGTCGAAGGCCGCAACCACCACCGGCCCGCGCGCCACCCGCCGCAGCTCCGCCAGCCCCTTCGCCAGGTCGCGCCACTGATGCACCGTGGCCACCGCCATCGCCGCGTCGACGCTGTCGTCATCGAGCGGCAGGCCCTCGGCGAAGCCCTCGATCGCGAGGCCCGCGCCCGGCCGCCGCTGGGCCCGCATCACCGCCGACGGCTCCACCGCCAGGACGTAGCAATTCTCGGGTTCGTAAGACCCGGTCCCCGCCCCGACATTGAGCACCGTCCGCACCGGCCCCAGCGCCTGGCGGATGCGCGCGGCCAGCACCGGATCGGGCTGGCGCTGAGCGCCGTAGCCAGCGCCCGTACGCTCGTAATCGACATCTCCACCGACAGCCATCCGTCACTTTTCCTCATGCTCGCTTCGACAAACGGACATCTATTCCGCGATATGTGCTCGGAAAATCGAGTTCGGGTGGTGCTATATGTGAGCCAAATTCAATATCTAGGCCCGCCATCATGCGCCCACGCCTGCCGCCGCTCGCCGCTCTACGCGCCTTTGAGGCCGTCGCCCGCCTGGGATCGGTCGGCCGCGCCGCCGAAGAGCTGGGGCGCACCCACGGTGCGGTCAGCAAGCAGCTGCAGGCGCTGCGCCTAGACGCCGGCGTTCCCCTGTTCGACAAGGTCGGGACCGGCCTGCAACCCAACGCCGCCGGCAAGCGGCTGGCCGCCGCGGTGGGCCTGGCGTTCGACGATCTGGGCCAGGCCTATGCCGAGGCGGTGCGCGAGGCGCGCGCGCCAGAGCTGCGCATCGCCTGCAGCGCCAGCTTTGCCATGGGCTGGCTGGTTCCGCATTTGCCGCGCTTCTCCGAACACCATCCGCAGGTGCGGCTGCAGCTCTCGATGACCTCCGCCAAGGAGATGCGCGAAGAGCGCGACGCCGATCTGGTGATCCTCTGGGACCGCAGCGCCTATCCGCCCGAGGACCAGGCCCGCGCCATCCGCCTGGCCGACGCGCAGTTCGGACCGGTCGCGGCCCCAGACTATCCGGTTGAGCGCCTGGACGGCGTGCTGCGCGCCGGACGCCGCATCGGCCACGATCACACCACCGGGGCCTGGGCGCAGTGGAGCCGGCTGTCGGGCCTGTCCGTCGAGGCCCCGGCCCAGGTCAACTTTCCGCACACCCATCTCTGCCTGCAGGCCGCGGTCGCGGGCATGGGGGTGGCGGTGGCCGAGCGGCGACTGGCGAGCGCCGATCTCGCCGCTGGCCGGCTGACCGCGGTGGCGGACTTCGCGAGCTTCCCTGACGGCTTTGCGGCCATACCGCACCGAACCCGGCCGTTGTCGCCGCAGGCGCGGCTGTTCCTAGACTGGCTGGCGGCCGAGCTCGCCGGCAGCTAGCGCCTGGCGTTCACCATCCCAAGAACCACAAGGGATGCGGCGACGTTTAAATGGACATGACAATCGAGCGTGAGGCCCGTCAGCTGCCGGTCCGCCCGCCGCCTCGCGAGATCGGGGCGGTGCTGCTGGGCGACCTGCGCGCCACCGGACGGGCCTATCGCGCGCGGCTATGGCGCGAGGACGTGCGCGCGATCGAAACCCGGGACATCCGTCATCTGGTGGACCGAATAGTCTAGCCGACTGGAGCTAGACTACCCCCATGGCCACGCCTAACCCCGCTGCATGAAGCGGCTTTTCGATTCCCTCGCCGACTGGGCGGACGCCCATCCCAAGCGGGTGCTGGCGATCGCCGTTGCGGTCGGGCTGGCGATCACCTTCGTCCTGCAGAACAGGCCGCCGCCGGCGCTGCCGCTGGAGCTGACGCCAGTGGTCGCCGGGGTCTTGGGCGACGCGGGCACACCGCGCGTGGGGCCAGCCGACGCCGACGTGGTGGTGGTGCTGTTCACCGACTACCGCTGCCCGATCTGCCGGCGGACCGATCCGGCGCTGGAGCGGCTGCTGGCGCGCGATCCGAAGGTCCGAGTGCACTTCAAGGACTGGGCGATCCTGGGCGAGCAATCAACCATCGCGGCGCGCGCGGCGCTGGCCGCCGACCGACAGGGCAAGTACCTCGCCATGCACCGGGCGCTGATGGCCGACAACGCGCCATTGACCCCGGCCGAGGTTCGCCGGATCGCCGCCCAGGCAGGGCTCGATCCGGACCGGCTGGCGGCCGATTTAGTTCGACATGACAAAGAGATAGATCGCCAACTTGCGGCGCACGCCAACCAGGCGTTTGCGCTGGGCCTGAAGGGCACGCCGGCCTATCTGGTCGGCCCCCATCTCATCCAGGGCGGTCTGGACGACGCAGCCCTGGATGCGGCGGTCGCCCGGGCGCGTAAGGCCGGGCCGCCGAAGCCTCAGCCCGAGTGATCGGAGACGATCCGCCAGCCGTCGGCGGTCTTGTGGAACACCAGGCTGAACAGGCCAGTGGCCTTCTCGCCATTCGGCATGTCGAGATTGAACCTGCCGATCACGGCGGCGTAGTCGGCGCCCAGCGGATCGAAGTCGACGACCTCGGTCGAGAGCTTGGGCATGGCCTTGGGATCGGCGAAACGCGGGGCGTACATGGCCCGGATCGCGTCATAGCCCTGGATGACCTTTCCACCGCTAACATAGTTGATTTGCGGCGCTTTTTCGTAGCTGGCCATGAAGGTGTCGAGCTCGCCGCGGCTCCAGCCGGCGCTGGCGTCGGCCAGCACCTTGGCGACGTCGGCGCGGTCGTCGGCGAGGGCCGGACCGGCTGCGAGAGCTATCGTCAGGGCGATGGCGGAAAGTGCGCTGAACTTCACAATCGGGCTCCTATTTGCGCCGTATCGTCAGGATTTCGACGGGACGTTCCAGAATCTGTCCTTTTACGAACACCACCGGCGGCGGCGCGTCGGACGGCTGGGACTGGATCTTGCGGACCACGTCCATGCCCTGGGTCACCCGGCCGAAGGCGGCGTAGCCCTGGCCGTCGGGATTGCGGGCGCCGCCGAAGTCGAGGCTGGTGTTATCGCCGACCGTGATGAAGAACTCGGAGGTCGCGGTGCCGGGACCATCCCGCGCCATCGAGATGACGCCGTCGGTGTGGGTAAGGCCGGTCTTGGCGGTGGTCTCGTGGGCGATCGGCGGCAGCATCTGGCCGCGATGGGCGTCGGTGTCGATGCCGCCCTGGATCACCTGGATCGGGGCCTTGGGGTTCGGATCGGTCCCGGCGCGGACGACCCGGTAGAAGGTCGCGCCGTCGAAGCGGCCCTCGTCCACATAGCGCAGGAAGTTGGCGACGGTGACGGGCGCCTTGTCCGGATAGAGCTCCAGCTCCACGACGCCGAGGTCGGTGGTCATCACCACCGGAACAGCCGTCGCGGCGAGCGCATGGCCCGCCATCGCCAGGGTCAGAGCCGCGCCGAGCATGGCGCGTCGAACGAGTGTCACGGCCAAGGCGGGCCCTCCCCTAGTCAGGTCGATGGCCGGCGGGTCGCCCCGCCGGCCGGCAGTTTTAGAACGGCACCCGGATGTTCGCCCCGACGGTGCGCGGCACGATGCGGATGCGCGCCTCGGGATCGAACGGGCTGGCCGGCAGCGCGCGGATCACGCCGCGGCTGTCGAGCGCGTTGTTCGCGTAGACCGAGAACTCGATGCCCTCGTGGGTCAGGCCCGCGCGCAGGTTGACGACGTTGTAGGCGTCCATCTTGCGGTAGGCGGACTGGGTCTCGCTGAACTCCGTGGCGCGCTCGCCCATGTACTGGTAGCCGGCGTAGACGAAGCCGTCGAGCTCGTCGCTGATCGGGAACACGTACTCGGCCGAGCCGCTGAAGGTGAACTCGGGCACGAACGGCGCCTTGTCGCCCTTCTTGGCGTTGAGGTTCGCCACGTCGGTCGACAGCTTGGAGTCGATGTAGGCGCCGCCGGCGGTCAGGGTCAGGCCCTGGATCGGGTTGGCGGTGAGTTCCAGTTCGACGCCGTCGCTGGTCGCGCCGCCGACGTTCTCACGGAAGCCGAAGCCGCAGTCGAGACGGCGCTGGGTCTGCATGTCGTCCCAGACCAGGTGGAAGTAGGCGCCGTTCACGCGGACGCGGCCGTCGGCGAAGGAGCCCTTGCCGCCAACTTCGTAGTTCCAGACCTTGTCGGCCTCGAAGACGTTCGGGTCAGTGCCGGTGCGGCTGAAGTCGGCCAGCTCGGCGGCGCAGACGTCCTGCGGCACCGGGGTGTTGATGCCACCGTAGCGGAAGCCGCGCGCAGCCTGGGCGTAGACCATGAAGTCGTCGTTCACGTCATAGGAGACGTTGAGCTTCGGGTTGTAGCCGTCCTCCTTGGAGGTGCGGCGCGGCGGGTCGCTGGGGACGGCGCCGTTGAAGAAGCCCGAGGCGTACAGCTTGTACTTCTGTTCCCAGTTGAAATAGCGCAGGCCGCCGGTGACGCTCCACTTGCCGATCTCGTAGGTCAGTTCGCCGAACAGGGCGTAGGTGCTCACCTCGAGGTCGTCGTAGCCCCAATAGGGGTTGTCGGTCGGGGCGCCGAAGTCGTTCGAGTCGATGCCCATGGCCGCATCGAAGCCCGGCACCGGGACGGTGTTCAGGTAGAAGATATCCTTCTTGTCGGCGAACGCGCCGACGACCCAGCTGAACGGACCATCGCCCTGCGAGGCCAGGCGGATCTCCTGGGCGAAGTAGGTCGAGTCCGTGGTGTCGACCAGCGGGCTGGGCTTCACGCCCGGGAACACCGACAGCAGGCCGTCGAGCGAGCGCTTGTTGACGGTCGTGCGGTCGAAATACGAGGTCGACGAGACCAGGTTCGCGAAACCGAGGTCGTAGTTCAGGGTCAGGTTGTAGATGTCGAGCTTGTCGTCGAAGCCGTCGCTCGAGGTGTAGTCGCGGGCCAGGCCAGGCACGCGCTCCAGGTCCTCGGGGCGGCCGCCGTCCTTGTAGTGGTGCTTGAAGTACGACAGGTCGGCCGTGAAGTCGTCGGTGACCTGCAGGCGGGCCTCAACGCGGCCGCCGCGGGCCAGACCGTCATTGAGGTCCTTCTCGCCGGTGGTGACGTTGTCGATGTAGCCGGGGGTCTTGGTGTAGTAGCCCGAGGCGCGGATCGCGAGGCGGTCGTTGATCAGCGGAACGTTGACCAGGCCCTTGAGCGAGAAGCCGTCGCCGCCTTCGTTGACGCTCGACACGCCGTACTCGACCTTGCCGTCGAAGACGTTGAACTGCGGACGATGGGTGATCATCCGCACGGTGCCGGTCATGGAGCCGGCGCCGTAGAGGGTGCCTTGCGGACCGCGCAGCACTTCGATGCGCTCCAGGTCGAACAGCGCCAGTTCCGGGTTCAGGGCGCCCATCGAGATCGGGATTTCGTCGATGTAGATGCCGACGGTTTCCTGGTTCTGGGTGTCGTTGTCGTTGCCGCCGCCATTGGTGACGCCGCGGATCGACAGGCGCGTGCGGCCCGGACCGTTCTGGTAGGCGGTCAGGCTGGGGACCGAGCCCAGCAGCGCGGTGTAGCTCTCGGCGCCCATGTTCTGAAGGGCCTGCTCGCCGACCACGTTGATGCTCATCGGCACGTCGAGCACGCTTTCGGTGCGCTTACGGGCGGTGACGACCAGCTCGTCGACGACGGCGCTGTCGCGAGCCGACTGCGCGTAGGACGGCGCGGCGGTCAGCGCCGTCGCCGAAATCAGAACCGAAGCGGCCAGCAGGCGCGTCTTGGTGCTCATCATAGGAATCCCCTCCCGAATGACAGGCGCGCGACGCCGCTCCAGCCGGCGCGCGCGAATTTTCGAGGCGGGACCATAGGCGTGTGACGCTTCTGCGAATGATGCGCCAAGCAGCCATTCTGATGCGCGATGCAATCAGTCGTCGCCGAACGGCAACCGCAGGTGCAGCACCCCCGCCGCGCTACCTTCGGCGGAAGTCCTTGGGCGCGGCGGCGAACCTGCGGCGGAACGCGGCGGTGAAGTTGGTCGGGTGCTCGTAGCCGACCGATTCGGCGATCTCGGCGATGGTCATGCCGCCCTCGCGCAGCAGATCCTTGGCCCGTTCCATGCGCCGTCCCTGGCAGAAGTCGAAAACCGTGGTCCCGAACGTCTCCTTGAAGCCGCCCTGCAGCTTGGTGCGATTGAGGCCGACGCGGCGGGCCAGCGCCTCGATGGTCGGCGGGTCGGCGAACTCGGCCATCAGGATCTCGCGCGCCTGGTAGAGGCTGTCGCGCTCGCTGCGGCGGACCGGCGAGGCGGCGCGGGGCCCCTGCTCGCCGCTCTCGACCGAGTCGACGAGCAGGCAGAGCATCTCCATGACCTTGGCCTCGAGATAGCGCTGGCGCAGCGCGCCCTTGAACGAGGCCCCGACAATGTCGCCGACCGCGCTGTGCATGGCCGGGGTCAGACGCATGCCCAGGTGATTGAACCCCTGCCCTGTGCGGTCGAGATCACGCAGCAGCTTGGGCAGTTCGTCGGGGGCCAGCCCCATGATCCGGGCCAGATTGCCGGCGTGGAAGTGGAGAGTCAGCGAAGCCAGCCGCTCGCGGCCGTGGATATGCAGGTCGTAGTCGCGCCCAGCCGGCAGGGTGAGCACCGAGGCGTAGCCCTTCTCGACCCGCACCGCATTGGGCCCGTCGTCGTGCACGCCGATGCCGCCGGCCAGCACGAAGCGCAGGGAGACCAGATCCTCCGGCGCGCGGATCGGCAGGGTGTAATGGTCGTCGTAGCTGCTGTCGGCGACGCAGACGAGCAGGTAGTCGTAGAGCCGCACGACGTCCCAATGGCCGGCGCCGTGCTCGACCGGCAGCCGCGCCGAGGCCGCCGGCCCATGGCGCGGCGAACGCGGCCCTTCGACCACGTGTCCGTTGAACCCGTCATAGATGTCGCGAACCTCGGCGCGCGACGACAGAAGGTCGACCATACCCACTCCGCGCCGACCCATCGTCCGGCGGCCGGCAAACTGTCGCACAGCAAAGGAATTGTCACGACGCCGGCAAGCAACCGCTGCGGGTTTGGCGAGAGATGTTACTTTCCGGGCTCGGTATGGGGAGGGAGTCGACGATGAGCGACCAGAACAAGCCGGCGGCGTCGCTGCAGTGGGGCGTCAAGCAGAGCTTTCGGAACTATGTCGCCATGACCGGCGGCACCACGGAGGTCGGCGGCGGCGCACAGACCGCCGAGGACGGGGCGTTCGTCTTCGCCGCGGCGGATGGCGGGCTCAGCCTGGACGCCGACGGCCGGCTGCAGGGGCGCGGCGGCTTTCTTGGCGAGGTGAAATTCCAGGCCCATGGCGGCATGCTGTCGGTGTTCCTGGCCGACCCGGCGATCGAGGTCGACGACAAGGGCGCGGCGCTGACCGTCGCCGACACCCCCAAGCGCGACTATCGGGTCGAGGTCGCGCGGCTGGACCTGGCCGCGGCGACGACCGAGGCGTCGGGCGAGCTGGTCATTCCGGTGGGACTGTCGATCGAGGGCAGCCGGCTGCTGGGCGACCACTATGCGCCGCGCACCGAGCTGGACCCGGTGCGGCTGCGGCTGGGCTAGGGGCGGCCGTCCATGGCCGAGCCAAAGGAGTTCTGGCTACGCGCCTTCGCCATCAAGGTCGAAGCTCACGCCGGGCGGCTATTGGTGACCAACGCCGCCTTCGTCGCCGGCAACTGGGCCTTGGACGGGCGCATGGAAATTCTGCTGATGATCCTGGCGGGAGCGACGATGCTGCTTGGGTTGCCCGCCCTGCTGCTGTGGATGGCCAGGGACTTCACCCGTACGGGTCCTCGCGTCCCGCTGTTCAGCGGCGCCTGGGAGGCGTCGAACAAGGGTTTCGATCGACGCCTGACGATCCTGCTTTACGTCACCTTCGCCGGTCTTTTTGTCTGCATGGTCCTGCAGGCCCCCGAGGCCTCGATACTTCTGATGTTCACCACCGCCTGGACAATCGGAATGGGGCTGCATCGGAGCCGGCGGAAGCCTGGCTCCGAGACCGAGGCGAACTAGCCCGCCGGCTCGCCGAACTTGGCCCGCAGCGCCCGCTCGACGCTGGGGGTCACCAGCCAGGAGACGTCTTCGCCGAGGCTGGCCAGTTCGCGGGCGGTGCTGGAGCTGACGTGCAGGAAGGTCTCGCGGCAGATGATGTGGATCATCGGCATGTTCGGCTCGAGCCGGCCAAGGATGCCGTGATAGCGGAACTCGTCGTCGAAGTCGGACGACTGGCGCAGGCCGCGGACGATGTGGGTGGCGCCGATGCGGTGGGCGTACTTGATGACGCTCTCGCCCTCGAAGGCGCCGATCTCGACCTGGGGCGGCAAGGTCCCCTGCCCGGCCAAGCCTAGATCGATGACCGACTGGGCGATCAGGTCCAGCCGCTCGTCGACGTCGAACAGGCCGGCCTTGAGCGGATTGATACCGACCGCCACGTGCACGACGTCGAAGGTGAGCAGCGCCTTCTGGATGATGTCCAGGTGACCGAACGTGATCGGGTCGAACGAGCCGGCATAGATGGCCCGGGTGCGCGCAGGCTTCATGCGCCCATTGGTCCAGCCGCAGGCTTGGCCGTCAAGGCGTCGGACTCCCCACCCCGGGGTTCTCGAACGCGCCGCCGTCGATCGCCACCGCTGGAGCGTAGGCGCCGGCCCGGGGCCGCGCGAAGATCATCCGGGTGTCCTCGCCCTCGGGCCGCAGCTCGACCGGGCATCCGTCGGACAGACGCGCGCCGAGGCCGCTGAGCGTTACGCCGCGCACGAGCAGTTCGCGGCCCTCGACGGCGGTCAGCGGGATGATGTTGAGCCGCCCGCCGCGGGTGGTGAAGCGGACGGGCGCGCCGTCCTGCGTCTGCGCCTCTGCGATGCGCCAGGGCCGGGTCGCGTAGACCGCCTCGCCGTTGTCGCGCAGCCAAGCGCCGATGGCGTTGAGCCGCTCGATCTGCGGCGTGGGAATCTGGGCGTCGTCGCCGCGCGGGCCGATATTGAGCAGCAGGTTGCCGCCCTTGGAGACGCTGTCGACCAGTTCCAGCAGCAGGTGCTCGACGCTTTCGTAGTCGCTCTCGCCGTCATTGCGGTTGAAACCGAACGAGTGGCTCATGCCGCGCGTCGCCTCCCACTTGCGGTCCTGAATGTCGGCGAAGCGGACGTATTCGGGGGTGCGGAAGTCGCTGTGCGGCACCGGCGGCGGCACGACGCCGTCGGCCCCGCCGCCGGACTTGGCGGCGCGGGACTCGATCATCCGGTCGAGCACCAGCCGGGGCAGCTTATGGCGCAGCAACCGCGCGGTGAAGGTCGGGGTTTTCCAGCGATCGTTGACCACGCCGTCGGGCACGGCGGCGTAGTAGTCGTCGAACAGCGCGTCGAGCTCGCCCTGGGCGGTCGGCCAGGAGATGTCGTTCCACAGCACGCTAGGCTCGTAGCGCTCGACCAACTCGCGGGTCTGGGCCGTGGCGTAGGCCGGGTAGCGGCCGCCGGGCACCGAGCCGACGAAGTCCATCAGCGTGCGCAGCGGCTCGGGATTGAAGCTCCAGTCGATGCCGCCCGAATAGTAGACGCCGAAGCGCAGGCCGGCGCGGCGCACGGCGGCGGCCAGCTCGCCGACCACGTCGCGCTCGGTGCGCCAGCCCTGAGCGTGCGGATGGGCCACCCGCGAGGGCCACAGGCAGTAGCCGTCGTGGTGTTTGGTGACCAACACGACGTAGCGCGCCCCGGAACCGGCGATCGCCTCAGCCCAAGCGTCGGGATCCCACTGGCTCAAACCCGCCAGGAACGGCTCGCGGAAGTCGCGATAGGGCGCGCCGCCATAGGTGTCGCGGTGGAACGCGGCCGAGGGCGTGTCAGGCGACTTGATCGCGTTCTCGTACCACTCGGTATAGGGCGAAAGCGCCACCGCCCGGCGGTAGTCGGTCTTGAAGATGTCGGAGATCTTGCCGACCTTGGGCGCGAAGGCGGGGATCGAGAACAGGCCCCAATGGATGAAGACGCCGAACTTGGCGTCGTCATACCAGCCCGGCAACGCACGCCCCGCAAACGTCCCCATGGCCGCCTCCCCGCGCCCCGGCCGGCGTCAGCGGCCGGCGGGGCTATCAGAGCCACGGGGCGGCGGCTTGGCAAGCCGCCGCATATCGACGTTCGATCAGGCGGCAAGATCCTGACTGGCCCGCGCCTGGGGCTTGGAGAACTGCATGACGCCGTCGTCGACCGAGCCGAAGCGCAGGCTGACGAGGTCCAGGGCGTAGTTCTGGTGCAGCTTCCACGGCTTCCTGGTTCCCTGCTTGGGGAACTGGTCGATGGAGCGCTGGACGTAGCCGGAAGAGAAGTCGAGCCAGGGCGCCTCGCCGACGGTGGGATCGGGCTTGGGCGTGCAGATCGGCTGGCCGGTGCGGTCCATGTGGTTGAGCAGGCGGCAAACGTACTCGCAGGTCAGGTCGCACTTCAGCGTCCACGAGGCGTTGGTGTAGCCGAAGGCCGAGGCCAGGTTCGGCACGCCGCTGTACATCATGCCCTTGTAGCTCATGGTGCTGGCCATATTGACCGGCTCGCCGTCGACGCTGACCTGCAGACCGCTGAGCAGTTGCAGCTTCAGGCCCGTGGCGGTGACGACCACGTCGGCGTCGAGCTCCTGGCCGGACTTCAGCTTCAGGCCGGTCTTGGTGAAGCCGTCGATCTGGTCGGTGACCACCGAGGCCGAGCCGTCCTTGATCGCGTCGAACAGGTCGGCGTCCGGCACCAGGCACAGGCGCTGGTCCCAGGGGTTGTAGCGCGGGGTGAAGTGGGTCGCGACGTCGTAGTCCGGGCCCAGGTGCTGGCGCACCATGTCGATGATCTGCTGCTTGGTCTTTTCCGGCTTCTTGCGGGCCAGGTTGAAGAACAGCATGCCGAACAGCACGTTGCGCCAACGGGTGATGCCATAGGCCAGCTTGGCCGGCAGCTTGGCGCGCAGCCAGTTGGCGGCGGCGTCCTCGGCCGGGCGCGAGACCACGTAGGTCGGCGAGCGCTGCAGCATGGTCACGTGGGCCGCGGTCTTGGCCATTTCCGGCACCAGGGTGACGGCGGTGGCGCCGCTGCCGATCACCACGACCTTCTTGCCCGAATAGTCGAGGTCTTCCGGCCACTTCTGGGGATGGACGATCTGGCCCTGGAACTGGTCGGTCCCAGCGAACTGCGGGGTGTAGCCCTCGGCGTAGTCGTAGTAGCCGGTGCACATGAAAAGGAAGTTGCAGGTCAGGCGGACCGCGTCCTTGTTCGGGCCGACCTCCGCCTCGATCGTCCAGCGGGCGTCGGCCGAGGACCACGAGGCGCGCTTCACCTGGTGGCCGAAGCGGATATGGCGGTCGATGCCGTTCTCGATGGCGGTGTCGCGCACGTACTTCAGGATCGAGGGACCATCGGCGATGGCCTTGGCCTCGCGCCAGGGCTTGAAGGCGTAGCCCAGGGTGTACATGTCGCTGTCGGAACGGATGCCCGGATAGCGGAACAGGTCCCAGGTGCCGCCGCTGGCCTCGCGGCCTTCCAGGATGGCGTAGGTCTTCCCCGGGCAATTGGCCTGCAGATGATAGCCCGCGCCAATGCCCGAGAGCCCGGCCCCGACGATCAGCACGTCGAAATGTTCGCTGCCCACCAATGTCACCTATGAAATCGCGTCCCGGCCCCCCGGCCAGGATTCCTCAAACAGTTGTTCGACATCATGCGCTCTCGGACAGCGTTCGCCAAATGCGGTTCGACGCCTTGCCGGATGCAGCCGCACGGCCTCTAGATGGGTGTGCGCCGCAACCGGAGATTTCCATGTCCCAGGCCGACAAACCCCGCGTCGTGATCGTGGGCGGCGGCTTTGGCGGACTGGAGGCGGCGCGGGCCCTGGCGCGGGCCGACTGCCAGATCACCCTTATCGACCAGCGCAACTATCACCTGTTTCAGCCCCTGCTCTATCAGGTGGCGACCGCGGCGCTGTCGCCGTCGGAGATCGCCTGGCCGCTGCGCCACGTGCTGACCCGGCAGGCCAATGCGCGGGTGGTGATGACCCGGGCCACGCGCGTCGACCTCGCAGCCCGCAGGGTGGTCACCGAGGCGGGGGAGTTTCCCTATGACTACCTGATCGTCGCCACCGGGGCCGCCCACTCGTACTTCGGCAAGCCGCAGTGGGAGACGCACGCGCCTGGCCTGAAGAGCCTGGAGGACGCCACCGAGTTGCGCCGCCGGGTGCTGTCGGCGTTCGAGGAGGCCGAGACCGCCCCGCCGGAGCGCCGCGCGGCGCTGCTGACCTTCGTGGTGGTCGGCGGCGGGGCGACGGGTGTGGAAATGGCCGGGGCGGTGGCCGAACTGGCGCGCGACGCCCTGAGCCGCGACTTCCGCCAGATCGATCCGGGCCAGGCGCGGGTGCTGCTGGTCGAGGGCGGACCGCGGGTGTTGCCGGCCCTGTCGCCCGACCTCTCGGCCTATGCCGAGCGGGCGCTGGAAGGCCTCGGCGTGGAGGTGCGCACCGGGGCGATGGTCACCGACGTCGACGCCGGGGGCGTGGTCCTGGGCGAGACCCGGGTCGCGGCCCGCACCATCGTCTGGGCGGCCGGGGTCGCCGCCTCGCCGCTGGCCGCAGAGCTGGCGGCCGAGCACGACCGCGCCGGACGGGTGAAAGTCGCCGCCGACCTGTCGCTGCCCGGCCATCCGGAGGTGTTCGTGGTCGGCGACGCTGCGGCCATGGCCAGCGGCGGCAAGCCCGTACCCGGCATCGCCCCGGCCGCCAAGCAGGCCGGCAAACACGCGGCCCGGCAGATCGCCGAGCGGCTGAACGGACGGCCCGGCGAGGCGCCGTTCAGCTATATGCACGCCGGAGACCTGGCCACCATCGGCCGGCACGCGGCGGCGGTGCAGATCGGGCAGGTCAAGCTGACCGGCTTCATCGGCTGGGTGTTCTGGGGCGTGGCCCACGTCTACTTCCTGATCGGCCTGCGCAATCGCATCGCGGTGGCCTTCGACTGGCTGTGGAGCTGGCTGACCCGCCAGCGCAACATCCGCCTGATCGTGCAGCATCGCGGCCGATAAGGCGAAGCTCAGCCGCCTGCCCGCTTGACCCTGTGGAAGACGCGCGGTGATGTAACTCGATACAGACCGGTCGCTCACTGAAAGGCGGGACATGGCGGCGAGACCATCCAAGACGACGGACACCGCGCCGCGCTCGGCGCGCGACCGCATCTTCGAGGCGGCCCGGGACATGTTCTATCGCAAGGGCATCCGCGCGGTCGGCGTCGAGAGCATCGCCGCCGAGGCCGGGGCGACCAAGATGAGCCTCTATCGCAACTTCCCCTCCAAGGACGAGTTGGTCGCCGCGGTGCTGCGCGAGCAGTCGAAGGAAGGCTGGGCCTGGTGGGAGGAGATCATCGCGCGCTTCGACACGCCGCGGGCCCAGCTGGAGGGACTGTTCGACGCCTTCGCCGAGAGTTCGCAGACGCATGGCTGCGCGCTGTGCAACGCTGCGGTCGAGCTGCACGAACCCGACCATCCGGCGTTCCTGGTCGCCAAGGCCCACAAGATGGAGACGCGGCGGCGGCTGATCGAGCTGGCCCGCGCCGCGGGCGCCGCCGACGACGAGCTCGGCGACGGGCTGCTGCTGTTGCTCGAAGGCTCGCACATGGCCCGCATCACCTTGGGCGGCGAAGGCCCCGACCGCATGTTGCCGCGGACGGCGCGCGCCCTGATCCGCGAATACCTCGACCGCTGAACCCCACGAAAAAGGCCCGCTCGTTCGAGCGGGCCTTTCACAATCAAGTCGCAGGCTGGGGTCAGACCGCCAGCATCTGACGGCGACGGGCCGAACGGACCATGGTCCCCACGCCGCCGAAGCCGATGATCATCATCGCCCAGGTGGCCGGTTCCGGCACGCCGCTGGCGACGCTGTAGAGGTCGATCTTGCCGCGGATGTAGGCGCTGTTGACCGCGCTCTCCTTGGTCCAGAAGCCGCCGCTGGGCGAGCCGTCAACCAGGAAGCCGTCGAGGTTCAGCGTGTACTGCTTGCCGCCGATCTGGAAGACCTGCGAGTTCGAGTTGAAGTTCATGGTCACGCGGTCGGCGCAGCCGTTCACATTGATGCCGCTGTTGTTCGGCTGACCGTTGGCGCACGGGTTCGACTGGTTCGTCGTCTCGTTGTGCGAGAAATTGTACTCGAAGGTCTTCGTGCCGAGGAACGAGCCGTCGGCCCAGACGTCGGTGGTGAAGCGCAGGCCGACGCCGGTGATCGCCCCGCCGCTGCTGATCGGGAAGTTCACGTGCTGGAACTCGCCGATGTTCACCGAGCCCGAAGAGTCGATGGCCTGGTCGAGGCTGGCCGAGAAGTCGGTGCCGACGAAGTTGTAGCCGCTCTGGCCGTAGCCGGTCGAATAGCCCCAGCGGATCGTGCCGTCGCCGCCGTTCGCAGAGGTGTTGAGGTTCACGCCGCCGACCGGGTCGAACCACACTCCCGCGACGTTCTTGAATTCGACCTGCACCGCCGCGGCGGCCGGAGTCGCGATCGCGGCCGCGAGAACCAGCGCCGAAATCACGGCCGGCGCCTTGACCTGAAATTTGAGCATATTCACGCAAACCCACCTTGTTGTTGTTCTAGATGGCAGTCGATTTGCGCCACAATTCCGCCACGCACAACAACATTGCTTAACATTTTACAATTGATCTGAACACTTCCCCTGACAGTTGTTTTTACTAAGTTCAGATCGTCCAATACCCGACCAAACTAGTCCGTTCGGACTATCAGATGGCGGTCGGACGAACAGGCTCTATTGCGTCGAAACCTGACGTCGCGCGCATTTTCGCCATCAGCATTTCGCAGCGGTCATGGGCGGCAAAACGCCGGCGACATCGCGCAGCTAGGCTGTATGGCCACACGGTCGCTCACCGTCCGGACACGCTCAGGCGTTCCTTCGCGCGGCCTTCACACGATCTGGATGCAGGCGCGCGACGCGGCAAAGCCGCGGTGCTCGCCGCGCCAGACTGACGAGAGGGACAATGGAGAGACTTCAGCCGGCAGCCATCGAGGCCCCGCGTTTCGAGGAGCGCCCATGGACCTTTGCGGGCCTACGCCGCCGCCATGCCCGCAAAGAAGGCGTTTGGAACGCATTGGACGAGCACTGGTGCGCGGCCTCCGAACGCTTCGCCAAGGTCGGCGGGCGCAAGGGCGGCGCGGGATACGGGCTCTACTACGACCTGTTCGCCCAGCGCGACGGGTTCGAGATGATCGCCGCGGTGGCCACCGACGACGAGGCCCGCCGGCCGGCCGCCTTCGAGCAGCTGCAGGTTCCGAGCCGCCGCTATGCGGTGTTCGCCCATCTCGGACCGGTGAGCCGGCTGCGCAGCACGATCTGGACCGCCTGGTACGGCTGGCTGCCGAACCTGGGCCTGCGCTCGGCCGGCGACAGCCTGACCCCCGACTTCATCGAGGTCTATGGCGACGACGCCGGCAACACCGGCCGGCCGGCGATCGAGGTCTGGTTTCCGGTCCGCGCCTGAGGCGCTCAAACTCGCCCGCGACGGCGCGCCAAATCGCCTGTAGAGAACGCCGTGCATCGAATTGACGTAACGACATTCTGAAAGTGCGCGCGTGCCGGAAAGAGCTGCCAAGTCGCCGCCCTCGGAGCTGAGGGCCAGGGTTCGGGTTTTGGGCCGCGTGCTGGGGGACGTGATCAAATCCCAGGACGGCCAGACGCTGTTCGACCGCATCGAGGACATCCGCAAAACCTCCGTCGCATTCCATCGCGAAGGCGGGGCGGCGAACGCTGCGCTGCTGGAGGAGCGGCTGCGCAGCCTGGACCTGCGCGAGACGGTGCGCTTCGCCCACTCGTTCGCGTGCTTCCTGCAGATCACCAACATCGCCGAGGACTATGTTCAGCGCCGCAAGGCCGGCGACCCGCGCCCCGACAACCTGGCCGGCAGCCTGGAGGCGCTGGCCAAGGAAGGCGTCTCGACGGCGCAGGTCGCCAAGATGCTGCAGACAGCGTTCATCGCCCCGGTGATCACCGCCCACCCGACCGAGGTGCGGCGCAAGAGCGTGCTGGACCGCACCGGCGCCATCGCCGCGGCGCTGAGCGCCCTGGAGCAGGCGAACGGCGAAGCTGCGCGGCACGACCGCGAGCTGGAGCTGCTGCGCGAAGTGGCGATCTTCTGGCGCACCCGGCTGCTGCGCGGCGTTCGCCTGGGTGTAATCGATGAGATCGAGACCGCAGTCTCGTATTTCGAGCGCAGCTTCCTGGCCGAGCTGCCCAAGCTCTACGCCCGCTGGACCCGCCAGTTGGACGCCCAGCTGCCCAGCTTCCTGCGCATCGGCTCGTGGGTCGGCGGCGACCGCGACGGCAATCCGTTCGTCACCGATGCGGTCCAGCGCCAGGCGTTCGCCCGCCAGTCGCAGGCCGCGCTGCTGAACTATCTGGAACGGATCCACGCCCTGGGCGCAGAGCTGTCGCTGTCCAGCACCCTGGCCCAGGTGACGCCGGCGCTGCAGGCGCTGGCGGACGCTTCGGGCGACGTCTCGCCGCAGCGCGGCGACGAGCCCTATCGCCGGGCGCTGCGCGGCGTCTATGCGCGCTTGGCGGCGACCTATCCGATCCTGACCGGCGAGGCCCCGCCCCGCCCCTCGCCGCTGGCTGCCGCGCCCTACGCCAACGCCCAGGCGCTGAAGGCCGACCTGCAGACCATCCTCGACAGCTTGGTCGCCAACCACGGCGACACCTTCGCGAACGGCCCGCTGCCCGAGCTGATCCGGGCGGTCGATTGCTTCGGCTTCCACCTGGCGACGCTGGACCTGCGCCAGAACTCGGCGGTCCACGCGCGCACGATCGCCGAGCTGATGGCGGTGGCCGGTGTCTGCCCCGACTATCAGGCGCTGGACGAACAGACCCGCCAGGACCTGCTGCTCTCGGAGCTGGCGCACGGTCGGCTGCTCTACTCGCCCTATGCCGAATACAGCGAGGAGACCCGCCGCGAGTACGCGGTGCTGGCCCAGGCGGCGCGCTCGCGCCAGCAGTACGGCCGCCAGGCGATCGTCGCCTACATCGTCTCCAACACCACCTCGGTCTCGGACCTGCTGGAGGTCTACATCCTGCTCAAGGAGGTCGGCCTGTTCCATCCGGGCCGGACCCCGCGCACCGAAGTGTTCGCCGAGCCGCTGTTCGAAACCATCGGCGACCTGCGCGCCGCGCCGGAGACGATGCGCGAGTACCTGTCGCTGCCGCTGATCAAGTCGCTGCTGGCCGAGGGCCGGCTGCAGGAAGTGATGATCGGCTATTCGGACTCCAATAAGGACGGCAGCTACCTGACTTCGACCTGGGAACTGCACCAGGCCTCGCGGGCGCTGCTGGCCACCACCGAGGCGATGGGCCTTCGCCTGCAGCTGTTCCACGGCCGCGGCGGCACGGTCGGCCGCGGCGGCGGCTCGAGCTACGAGGCGCTGCTGGCCCAGCCCGAAGGCACCGTGCGCGGCCGCATCCGCATCACCGAGCAGGGCGAAGTCGTCGCCAACAAGTACGCCGACCCGCAGCTGGCCGACCAGAGCCTGGAGACCATCACCGCCGGCGTGGTGCTGGCCTCGCTGCGCAAGGCCTCGGCCGAACGGCAGGGCGAGAAGCACGCCCCGGTGCTGGACAAGCTGTCCCAGGCCTCGATGGAGGCCTATCGCAACCTGGTCTACGAAACCCCTGGATTCGTGGACTATTTCTATGGCGCCACGCCGCTGACCGAGATCGTCGAGCTGAACATCGGCAGCCGGCCGGCCTCGCGCCAGCCGACCCGCAGCATCGAGGGCCTGCGCGCCATCCCGTGGGTGTTCTCGTGGTCGCAATCGCGGACCATGCTGCCCGGCTGGTACGGCTTCGGCTCGGCCATCGAGGCGTCCGGCGCGTCGCTGAGCGAACTGAACGAACTGCACGAAGCGTGGCCGTTCTTCGCCACGACGCTGGCCAACATGGAGATGGTGCTGGCCAAGAGCGACATGCTGATCGCCCGCCGCTATGCCGGCTTGGTCGAGGACAAGGCCCTGGCGCAGACGATCTTCGGCCGTATCGAAGGCGAGTGGAACAAGACGGTCGAAGCGCTGCTGACCATCAGCGGCCAGAGCGCGCTGCTGGACCGCCACCCGGACCTGGCCGAGGCGCTGCGCACCCGCCTGCCCTACATCGATCCGCTGAACCACCTGCAGATCGAGCTGATCCGCCGCCGCCGCGCCGGCGACGAGGCCGAGGCCGTCCGCGAGGGCATCCACCTGACCATCAACGGGGTCGCCGCCGGGCTGCGCAACAGCGGATAGCCCCCGAGCGGGGCTATTTGTTCGACCCGCGCGGCGACGGCGCCTATGGTCGCTGGTCAGGCCCGCTTTGGCCGTGTTTCCAGGCTGAGGGGGCGCCCATGTTCGACAACCTTCCCGACATTCTGCTGCGTCACCGGCGGATCGTCGGACTGCTCGCTATCGCCGTCGCCATCGCGACCTGGGGCGTCGATTGGGCGGGGCTCGTCTATCACTGCCCCTACTGCCGCACGCAGCGCACGGTGATCGGCCTGCTGGGGCTGCTGCTCCTGCTGCCGAACCCGGCCCATTGGATGGTCCGCTACCTGTCGGCGGTCTTCGCGATCTTCGGCCTGTCGGTCGGCTCGACGCAGCACTTCCGTGGCTGGGCGAAGATCATGTCCGGCAAGTTCACCTGGGGCGAGCACTGGTACCTGAACGCCTGGATGCTGTCGGGCTTTGCGATCCTGATCATCACGGCGCTGGTGCTGTTGATCTGGCGCTGGCGCAAGCCAGGCGCGTCTCACTAGGCGCCTCGCAGAATAAATCGCGCGGCTGTCGGATCGGACGCCGCGCGAACGTCCTTTGGTCTGCACAACCCAAAGGAGGAAGTCCCATGCCCTATGTCGACGGTTTCGTGCTCGCCGTGCCGAAGGCCAAGATCGAGGCCTACAAGGACATCGCCCGCAACGCCGGTGACGTCTGGAAGGATCACGGCGCGCTGGCCTATGTCGAATGCATCGGCGACGACACGCCCTATGGCGAGGTGACCTCGTTCCCGCGCGCCGTCCAGGCCAAGGACGACGAAGTCGTGGTGTTCTCGTGGATCGTCTACGCCTCGCGCGCCAGCCGCGACGAGATCAACGCCAAGGTCATGGCCGATCCGCGCATCAAGATGGATCCGGCCCTGATGCCGTTCGACGGCAAGCGGATGATTTTTGGCGGGTTCGAGAGCTTCGTCGAACTCTGACCCCACAGGTGGCGCCCGCAGCCTACCTTGGGGTCGCGGGCGTTACATTCGTTTACGTTATTTTTCAAATACTTGTTGGCGCACACATATCAAAGCGCGCCATACCCGCGTCCATGAAGGCCGCTTCCCGGCGGCTTGTCAGGACGTGACGCAGATGTTGAAGCACTTGCCGGCGACGCTGGCTTTCGCCGTCGCCATGGCGGCCTCCGCCAGCCCGGCCGTTGGCGGCCAGGACGCCGCCGTGAGCGCCGCGCGCGCGGCCGAGGTGTCGATCATCTGGAGCGCCATGATCCTGGGTTTCGTGAGCGCGGGCGCCCTGCTCCGTCATGACCGCCGGGCGCGCCGCGTACCGGCCCTGACCGCCTGATAACACGCGCCAGCGACCCGCCGAGTTCTGGGGGCGAGCCTTTCGGGGCGCGCTCGCGGGGCGACGGGGAGCCGCGGGAACCCGCCAGACGGGTTCACCCAGCCCCCCCGCGGCTCCCCGTACGCCAAAGTTGGAGGCCTCGGCCGAAGGCAGACGTCTGGAAGGTCCAAAGTGGGTGGTTAGCCGACATCAATCCACCCGATTGGCGACCTGCACTCGGACGGGGACGACGCTGCCCCCCACCTTCGCGCCGGATGCCGACGTGAACACCCGCGCGGTCTGCGCCTCGATCATCAGGCTTGGACCGGACCACTGTATGTTGAGGGCGGGGCTCACCTTGTCGGCGACAAAGATTGGTTCGCCTTTTGGGTTCGCGCCATGCGGTACGATGTAGACCCAATCGACAAAGCCCACGGTCGCGCCGGTCTTAGGCTGCGCATGCACCGCATCCAGTCGTCCATCCGGGCTAGGTAGGCGGGCGAGAACATCCACTCGTGGCGAGCAGGCCGCAAGTAACGAGCAGCCGAAAAGCACCGTAGCGGGCACAAATTGGTGGAGCATGGTTACGACCTTAGCCGCAGGTCCACGGGCCACAAGCCAATGTTCTGATCGTCCGCAATGGGTCGATTGCGGTCGCGGACCTGATCGCCGACGGCGGACGCCCTACGCCAACCCCAACATGCGGCGCGCCGCCGGCGGCGCTTCGGCGACGCGCCAGGCTTCGACGTTGTCCTTGGTCTGCTGCAGCTGACGTTCCCAGACCTTCTCGGACGTCTGGTAGTTGATGTCGTACCTGGCGGCCTTGCGGAACTCGACGAACTCGACGCCGTCCTCGAGCGTCTCGAAGGTGTAGACCGCGCCGGCGGGAACGAACATGCCGTCCCCGGCCCTCAGAACTTCGCTGCCGTACTGAAGGGCGCCGGAGATGACGTAGTAGAGGCAATCGGCGCTGTGGCTGTGGCGGGGCAAGGGGAAGCCCTGTTTGAACCACGCGTAGGTCAGGCTGAGGCCAAGCTCCTCACTGGAGAACAGCACCTTGACGACGTTGCCGCCTTCGTAGCCCGCCTCGACGACGTTCTGCAGGCCGCGGGCCTGGATGTCGTTCATGGGCGCGAACTGCATCGCCTCAAGGAGGTGCTTGCCCTCCTCGGCCCGATAGATGGTGATTTTCCTGGCCGGGCCCGCGGCGCCCTCGACCTGAGTTGCTTCCGTCATGGCGTCACTCCCTGGGCTGCTTGAGCCATCGCACGTGGCTCTTGCGCCAAATCTCAGAGCGCGCGCCGCGCCGTTGTCAACGAACCCGCAGCCGCGGACACGAAAAAGCCGGCGCCAGGGGAACGGCGCCGGCTCAGTCGTCAGCCCCGGGAGGCGGGCTGCTAGAACTCGTACTTCAGGTCCACGCCGTAGGTCTTGGGCGGGGCGTAGTAGTTCATCAGATCGCCGAAGAAGGTCTGGGCCGCGACGGCGTAGAGTTCGTCAGTGAGGTTCTTGCCCCACACCGTGACCGACCAGGCCGCACCGGGCGGTTGGACGCGGAGCGAGGCGTCCCACAGGCCGAACGGCTCCTGGGCAAAGGTGTTGGCCGGCGTCCAGTAGCTCTTGCCCTGCTTGGTGTAGTTGGTCTGCAGGCTGAAGGCCTGGTCCCACTCGCCGATGCCGAACACGTAGTTGGCGCCGATGTCGAACTTGTACTCCGGCGAGCGCTGGATCTGGTTGCCCGAGAACACCACCCCGGCCCCGTCGACGAAGTTCTTGTACTTGGCGTCGAGCCACGAGCCCGAGGCGGTCAGGGTCAGGTCCTCGTTGACCGCCCAGGTGCCTTCGGCTTCCAGGCCCTTGATCTCGGCGGTGCCGGCGTTGCTGGTGATCAGGCAGAGGCATTCCAGGACCAGCTGCTGGGACTGCAGGTCCTTGTAGTCCATCTTGAAGGCGGCGAGGTTCAGCCGCACCCGGCGGTCGAACAGGTCCGACTTCACGCCGATCTCGTAGTTGGTGGCCTTTTCCGGGTCATAGCCGATGGCGGCGGCCGCGGCGGTCGACGGCAGGTGGTCCCAGCCGCCGCCCTTGAAGCCCTTGGCGACGCTGCCGTAGATCATGACGTTGTCGTTGGGGCGGTACTCGATGATCCCCTGCGGGGTCAGGGCGTTCCAGTCCTTGCCGTAGTTGACGGTGAAGGACTGGCCCTTGGCCAGCACCAGGGCCGCCACGCAGAGGCCGTCGCCGCCGTCCTCGAGACACTGGGCCAGGCGCGTGCCGCTCTTGTCGTCCATGGTGTAGCGCAGGCCGACCGTGGCCTTGAGCTGGTCGGTGAACTTGTAGCCGACCTGGCCGAAGACCGCGGACGTCTTGAGGTCGGCCTTGTTGGTGTAGAGGAAGGTGCCGCTGAGCGCCGGGATCGCCGTGTAGGTGGTGGCGACGTTGGAGTCGTAGCGCGTAACGTCGTCGCTCTGGTGGAACGCCCCGATGATCCAGTCGAAGCGGCTGTCAGGATTGTCCGACACCAGCCGCAGTTCCTGGCTGATCGTCTCAGGCTTCTCGGTGGTCGAATAGAAGGTGTCGGCCAGGCCGGGAGGCGAGCCGATGCCCAGCTGATTGAAGCCCATCACGCCCTTGGACGAGCGGTAGCCGGTGATCGAGGTCAGCTTGGCGCCCTCGAACACGCCCCAATCGACGCGCAGCATGGCCCCGCGGGTGATCCGGCGGCTGTACTCATGCTCTGGGCTGGTGCCGTCGCGCGGGCCGAGGCCCCGCGCCGCGCGCCAGGCCGCAACCACGCCGGTGCCGGCGGCGAACGGGTCGTCGGTCATCACCCGCGCCGTGCCGTCGGTCTCATCCCGGCCGTAGTCAAACGTCGCCAGCACCTGAAGGTCGGCGTCTGGCGCGCGATACAGCAGCTCGCCGCGCCCCTGATAGGACTTCAGGTTGTCCATGTCGCCGCCGAGGATGACGTTCTGGCTGTAGCCCGAGCGGTTGCGGACCTGGAAGGCGACACGGCCGGCCAGGTCGTCGGTCAGCGGCCCGGTCACGTAGCCGTTGGCCATCACCGAGTCGTAGTTGCCGAACGAGACGGTGGTCGCCCCGGACGGGTCGAACTTGGGCTTGGCGGTGATGACGCTGATCGCGCCGCCGACCACGTTCTTGCCCAGCAGCACGCCCTGCGGGCCGCGGATCACCTCGACCCGCTCCAGGTCGTAGAAGTCGGTGAAGGCCGAGCCCATCCGCGAGAGGTAGACTTCGTCGACGAACATCCCGACCGACGGCTCGGCGGTGGCGTCGAGGATCCGCACGCTGGTCACGCCGCGGATGCTGAGCTCCTTGCCCAGGGCCGAGCTCTCAGTCATCGAGAACGACGGCACCGTGGTCGACAGCGAGCTGAGATCGACGATGCGGCTGCGTTCCAGCGCCTGCTCGGTGATCGCGCTGATCGCCGAGGGGACGTCCTGCAGCTTCCGCTCGCGGCGGTCGGCGGTGACGATCACTTCCTCGACGGCGACGGGCCGGGCGCTGGCGGCCGGCGCGGTCTGGGCGACCGCCGTGGTCCCGGTCGAAAGCGCCCCGACGGCGCAGGTAGCCAACAGAATGAGCGCTTGCCTGGTCATTGAGTTTCCCCCGTACGTGCAGCGCCGCCGGCGCCGATCCACTGGGCTCTGCGGCCCGTGACGAGAGACTTGCATTACTGAACTGAACCGCACAAGTCCTTTTTTGAAAGTCTCATTAGATTGGCTTGCATTTTGATACCATCGAGGTGACGGTGCGGTCGACGCCGCGCAGACGGCGGTGCCATTGGGGGCCGGGTAATGCTTCAAAAGTCGATGTCGACCACAGCTCCGGCCCGAGATCCGGCAACGGATTCTTCCCTGCGTGCGACGCAGGTCACGGCCGTCGCCTGGCCCGCCCCTGCCCGCGCCTGGACGATGGTGCTGGTGCTCATGGCCGCCTATGCGGTGGGGTTCGTCGACCGCCAGATCCTGACTCTGCTGGTCGAGCCGCTGCGCCGCGACCTCGGCATCACCGACACCCAGTTCAGCCTGCTGAGCGGGCTGGCCTTCACGTTGTTCTACACCCTGATGGGCGTGCCGCTGGCCTGGCTGGCCGACCGCGGCTCGCGCCGTAACCTGATCATGGTCAGCATCGGGGTGTGGAGCGCGATGACCGCGGCCTGCGGCCTGGCCGGGTCGTTTGTGTCGCTGTTCGCCGCGCGCGTCGGCGTCGGCATCGGCGAGGCCGGGCTGTCGCCGGCCGCCTATTCGATGATCGCCGACTCCTTTCCCCCGGCCAAGCGGGCGCGGGCGATGGGGGTCTATGCGATCGGCTCGATCGCCGGGGTCGGCATGGCGCTGATCATCGGCGGCGCGGTGATCGAATGGGCGGCCACCGCCCCGCCGGTCAGCTTGCCGCTGGTCGGACTGCTGAAGGGCTGGCAGATCGCGTTCATGCTGGTCAGCCTGCCCGGGCCCGTGCTGATCGCCGCGATGCTGTTCCTGCGCGAACCGGCCCGCCAGGGCGCGGGCGCGGCGCCATCCGCTCCGCTCGGCCCCTACCTGCGCCGCCGCTGGCTGGTGTTCACCCTGCTGGCGGCCGGCTACTCGCTGGTCGGGGTGGTGATCGCCGCCTACCTGACCTGGGCGCCGGCCTTCCTGATGCGCGCGCACGGCTGGCCGGTCGGCAAGGTCGGCGCCGTCTACGGGACCATCCTGCTGGTCGGCAGCACGCTCGGCGTGCTGATCGGCGGCTGGTGGACCGACCGCTTCGCCGCCGCCGGCCGCAAGGACGCGGTGCTGCGCGTGGCGATCATCGGCGCGACCCTCGCCTTCCCGTTCGCCTTGGCGGCGCCGATGATGGCGACCGGCGAGCTGGCGGCGGCGATGCTGGCGCTGATGTGCCTGGGCTTTGGCCTGACCCAGGGCCTGCCGGCGGTCTCGTTCCAGGCGGTGACGCCCAACCGCGTGCGCGCCCGGGTGATCGCCCTCTACCTGCTGATCGGCAACATCGTCGCCTTCACGGTCGGGCCGACGGCGGTGGCGCTGATCAGCGACCACTGGCTGAAGGATCCCAAAAAGATCGGCGTCGCCGTGGCTGTGGTCACCGCCGTGGTGCTGCCACTTGGGGTCACAGCGCTGATCGCGGCGATCAAGCCCTATGTCCGCGCCGCGCAGGAAGAGGCCGCCGAAGCGTCCGATCACTGACGTTTGTAGATTGCGAGTTTGCACCGCCAGCGAAAGCGGTGCAGCCTGCTGAACGGACCCGCAAGAAGGTCCGTGACTAGACAAATACATGGGAGGAAGGCGCGTGAGATTCGTCGCCTTGATCGCCGCCCTCGGCCTGATAGCCGCCGGGACGGCGTCCGCGCAGAGCAGCGGACAGGTGCGCCACGACGTGAAGTCGAGCGGCCTGCTGATGGCCGCCACCTATAAGACCGCGCCAGCCAGGACCACGACCGACAACACCGTCAGGTTCACCGCCAAGCCGGCCAGCGCCGCCAAGCCGCAGCTCTACATCTACAAGGCCCCGATGGCCGTGAAGCCGCTGAAGACCTGGTAGGCGGACACAAGAAGTCCCGGCCTGCGCAGCACAGACCGGGACCCGACCAGTCGCCCGGAGCCGTCGAGCAGACCCCGGACTTGCTGATGCCTACTTCCCTTGCGCCGCGCGGATCGCCTGCCCCTGCCCCCAGGTCGCGTGGGTGCCGCTGGACATGCGCCCCGGCAGCACGATCCGGCAGACCGGACCCTCGGCCAGCTTCTTGGCGTCGTAGACCACGCATTCCGAGCGGTCGGCGATCATGTCGGTGACGAAGGTGACGAGATAGCCGTCGTCCTCGTCCACGGCGCCGACGCGGGGGGCGAAGCCCGGCTCGCTGCCGTAGCGCTCCTCGCCGAAGTCGATCGCCCAGCTCTCGCCGGACTTCAGGTCGTGCTTGACGAGGCCGGTGAACAGGAACCAGCCCGGCTTCGACACGGCGCTGTAGCCGTAGCGGTACGGCAGGCCGGCGTATTGGTTGTTGATGACCCCGAACTCGAGGATGCGGTCGTCGAGGCGCTGTTCCTGGGTCTCACCGGTCTTCATGTTGAAGCGCCAGCGGTGCAGCTTCGGCCGCAGCTCGTTCTGGTCGAGGAAGGCCATGATCCGCTCATAGCCGGCCGGGGCGCTGTTGGACGACTTCGGCTCCGGGTTCTCCTCGAAGTAGCCGTCGAGCACGACCTCGTCGCCGTCCTCGAAGGCGTTGAGGAAGTGCAGCACGTAGGTCGGATCGGCCTCGAACCACTTGATGTCTTCCGGCTTGCCGTAGCGCGGCAGGATGCCGAAGCGCGAGCGCATCTCGCGGTGGAACCGCACCACGTGCAGGTTCTTCTCCAGCAGTTCGGGCTCCCAGAACACCGGCAGGTCGTTGAGGATCGAGTAGTTGGTGGTGAAGGCCATGTCGTGCGGCAGGCGCGGGCCCGGCAGCGGCACGGGGATGTAGTGCTTGAGCTTGTTGTCCGCGCCGACCACGCCGTAGTGCATGTAGGGCGCGTGCTTGGAGTAGTTGAAGAACAGCAGCTCGCCGGTGTGCTCGTCGACCTTGGGGTGGGCGGAGATGCCGTCGATCGGCGTCCAGCTCTCGATGCCCTCCTGCTCCAGCGAATAGGGGTCGAGGCGGTAGCCTTCGCCGCACTGGTAGAAGGTCGAGAGGATCTTGCCGGCGTGAACGACGACGTCGGTCGAGGACGAGTCCTTCAGCCGCTCGTGCGCGCCCCAGCCCGGGCGGGTCGACTTGGCGGGGTTTTCGGCGAGGCCCGCCCACAGCGCGCGGCCAGCCTCCGCCTCGGCCTGGAAGCCCTTGGTGCGGACGAAGCGGTTGCGATAGGCCGCCTTGCCGTCCTTGAAGCTCATCACGTGCAGCATGCCGTCGCCGTCGAACGGGTGATAGCGGCCAAGCGGCTCGTGGACCGGGTTCTCGGTGTTGCGGACATAGACGCCGTCGATGTCGGCCGGGATCTGGCCGATCACTTCCAGCCCCTCGCCGTTGAACTCCTCGTGCTGCGGGGTCCAGGCGCCGTTCATATAGGGGTGGTCGTTCGGCTCGATGGTGCTGTGGACCCGGTTCACCAGTTCGACGGGCATGTCGCTCTCCCTTGCTGGACGGCTCGCGGCCATCCTCATTGGCGCATGATAGGCGCATTTAGTTTCAATTTGCCAGTTTGATTCCGACAAGCCGACATCTGAGCCGATCGCCGCACCGAATATCACTTTCATTTTGAAACTGATTTGATGTATCTCAAATCAAGCGCGAGGGCAGCGCCGCCGACCGAAGCGGCCGCCTGGCGCCAGAGTCTGGTTGGAGGAAACCCATGTCCCATCCCGTCTGGTTCGACCAGAAAGCCGCGCCGAGCGCCGCCGACTGCGTCGTCCCCCGACTGATCGACCGGCACGCGAAGGCGACGCCCGACAAGGTGTTCCTGCGGTTCGAGACCGGCGAGGAATGGACCTGGGCCCAGACCCGCGAAATCGCACTGGCCACGGCCGCAGCGCTGCAGGCGCGCGGCGTGAAGCCCGGCGACATCGTGGCGGCCTGGGCGCCCAACTCCGCCGCCCTCTGCCGGGCCTGGTTCGGGGCCAACTACGCCGGGGCGGCGCTGGCCCCGATCAACACCAGCTTCCGCGGCCGGCTGCTGGAGCACGCGGTCAACAAGACCGGGGCGAAGGTGGCGGTGATCCACCCTGACCTGGCCCCACGGCTGGCGGGCCTGAACCTGCCGGCGCTGGAGCGAGTGATCCTGACCGCGCCGGGCCCCAATGCGCTGGATCTGAGCCAGGCGATCGAGCCGCCGTCGGCGCTGAACGGAGACGCCCGCCAGGCGGCGCCAGCCGATCCGCAGCCCTGGGACACGCCGGTGATCATCTTCACGTCCGGCACCACCGGGCCCTCGAAGGCGGTGGTCACCTCCTACGTCCAGGAATGGACCACGGCCCGCGTCACCTACGGCTACATGCGCGCCGACGACCGGATGCTGGTCAACCTGCCGATGTTCCATGTCGGCGGGATCAGCGGGATCATGGCCGCGCTGGCCAGCGGCGGGTCGATCGCCCTGTTCGAGGCATTCGACACGCGCCGCTTCTGGGACCTGGTGCGCGAGACCGGATCGACCACCTGCAGCGGGTTCATCGGGGCGCTGACCAGCTTCCTGCACAAGGAGCCGCCGCGCGCCGACGACAAGGACAATCCGCTGCGGATCTGCACCCTGTCGCCAGTGTCCGAGGAGACGGTGGCCTTGGCCGAGCGGTTCGGCTTCGAATACGTCTCCGGCTTCAACATGACCGAGGTCTCCTCGCCGCTGATCAGCGAAGTCAACGAGAAGACCATGCGCAGCTGCGGGCGACCGCGGGCCGGCGTGCAGTGCCGGCTGGTCGACGCCTTCGACCAGGAAGTTCCGGTCGGCGAGGTCGGCGAGCTGACCATCCGCACCGACCGGCCTTGGGAGCTGTTCAAGGAGTATCTGGGCGATCCCGCCGCCACCGCCGAGGCCTGGCGCAACGGCTGGTTCCACACCGGCGACCTGTTGTGGCGCGACGCCGAGGGGCTGTTCTACTTCGTCGACCGCAAGAAGGACGCGATCCGCCGCCGCGGCGAGAACATGTCGTCGCTGGAGATCGAGATCGAGGTCAGCGCCTATGAGCACGTGCGCGAAGTGGCCGCCTATGGCGTCGACCTGCCGGGCGGCGAGCAAGAGGTGATGATCTGCGTGGCTCCGCGCGAAGGTTCAACAGTCGACCCCAAGGCGTTGATCGAGTTCCTGATTCCGCGCATGGCCCACTTCATGGTGCCGCGGTATGTGCGGGTCGAGGCAGAGCTGCCCAAGACCCCGACCAACAAGATCCAGAAGGTCGAGCTGCGCAAGGAAGGCGTCACCGCCCAGACCTGGGATCGCGAGGCCGCCGGCATCCGCGTCAAGCGCGAGAAGCTGTCGACGCACTAGGGGTTTGATCCCACCTCCGCTCACCCCGGCGAAGGCCGGGGCCCAAGCGGCCCCTTGGCCAAAGCTGGAGCGCCGCTGGCTTGTTTGCGATTCAGCTTGGGTCCCGGCCTTCGCCGGGATGAGCGGGGTTTGTTACTCCGCTAGCGCCGCTGCAACGCCCTGCAGGAAGGTCCGGACCTTCAGTTCGACCATCCCGTCCGCCGGCGGGACGCCGAGCCCGAAGACATGTTCGCGGATGCCGACGAAGAAGATCGCCGCATGCAGGCCCCAGACGGCTTCGACCTCGTTCTGTGAGGCCGGGCGCTCTGCGAGCGACGGGCGGCCGTAGTGTGCGCGCAGCTCGTCGATGACGACCGGATAGATCTCGGCCGCGATCCTGGCGAACAGGCGCTCGTGGTAGTTCACGCCGCCCAGCGCCGAGAACATCAGCAGACGCGTGTAGTCGTGGCCGAGGATCAGCCCGGCATAGTCGCGATAGAAGGCGATCAGCCGCGTCTCAAGCGGCTGTGACCGGTCGGCCACCAGGCTGAGATTCGGCCTCCACTCCTTGCTGAAGACCTCCTCGTAGACCCGCTCGATCAGGTCTTCCTTGGTCGGGAAGTAGCGGAAGATCAGCGCCTGGGAGACGCCCATCGCCCGGGCCAGTTCGCGCGTCTGCCCGCCAAAGCCGTTTTCCGCGAAGAAGCCGATGGCCGCGCGCACGATCTCGTGCTCGCGCGCCTCCGGCGACAGCCGCGTGCGTCGCCGTCCGGTTTCATCGCCCTGCGTTCCCGACATGCCCTGGCCCTACCACGCCCGCGCCGCAGCCTTGACACTCATTTCTTATTGATCAATTGATCAATAGTGAACTTCACACCAGCGGCGGATGATTGCGATGCTCGAACTCGTGCCCTTCTCGGCGGCGACCTATTGGCTGAACTACGCGGCCCACAACGCCTCGGCGGCGGGCGCGACCATGGGCGATCTGGAGCGCGCGATGCGGCCCTATCTGGCCCACGTGGAGGCCAATCGGGCGGTGTTCGAACGGGCCAAGGCCGTGGCGCCGCTGACCTTCGACGGCCGCGCGGCCGCGGTCCCGCCCGACGTGACGCCGGTGCTGCTGGAGGGCAATCCAATCTGGTGCGCCGGCTGGCTGGCCGAGGGCGAGCGGCTGGCCGCCATCGCTGACGGCTTCCGCGCCAAGGGCCAGAACCTGACGGCGGCGGACATCTACCGTCGAGCCTCAGCGCTGATCGCCTATGCCGAGTGGACGATGCTGCTGAGCCCCGAGAAGTACAAAGCCTTTGATCGCGGGCGCGAGCTCTGCCTGGCCGCCATCGAACTGTCGGGAGAACGCTTCGAGGCGGTGAAAATCCCCTATCAGGGCGTTGAACTGGAAGGCATGTTCTGGCCCGCGCCGGGCGGCGGCAGACGCCCGACGGCGGTCTGTTTCAATGGGCTGCACTCGTCGATGGAGTGGTTCTGGCAGGTTGGGCTGATCCGTGAACTGAACCGGCGCGGGGTGTCGGTGCTGGTGTTCGATTGCCCAGGCTCGGGAACCTCCCGCTTCCATCTGGACGTCCACATGGAGCCGGAGACCGAGCGCTACGCCAAGCCGGCGATGGACTATGTGCTGTCGCGCCACGACGTCGATCCGGACCGGGTGGCGGCGGTCGGCTGCAGCTTCGGCGGCTATCGGACCGTGCGGGCGGCGTCGACAGACCCTCGCTATCGCATGTGCCTGGCCTGGGGCGCGCTTTACGGCATCAAGCCGGCCCAGGACGGCGGCGAAGGTTCGGCCGGGATGAACGGCCTGGACGCCAGGACCATGGCCTGGTTCTTCGGCGCCAAGAGCCTCGAGGACATCGTCGCCAAGGTTCCGCGCTTCACGCTGACCCCGGTGATCGGCGAGCTGGCCTGCGACCTGGTGGTGTTCCACGGCGCGGCCGACATGCAGGTGCCGGTCGCCCAGGCCCGGCAGGTCGTCGCCGAGGCGATGAAGGCGCGCAGCACCGAACTGCATGTCTATACGGCGCAGGACGGTGGCGAGCAGCACTGCCACCTGGACAATGTCGGCACCGCGATGGGGCACATGACCGACCGCGTCGCGGCGCTGCTCGCGGCCTAGCGGCTCACGCCGCGGCGGCCTCCATCCGCGCATAGAACGCCGCCTGTTGGGCGCCGTTGATGTAGACGTCCTTGCGGGTCACCTCGCCGGCGTCATTGACGTCGACGACGTCCAGCAGGTCGACGCTGGCGGATCCGCCGCCCGGCAGCGGCATGGTCATCGCCCACTCGAACACCCAGTGGCGTTCGCCGAAGATCGTCCGGCGCATCTCGAAGCCGAAGCCGGGCAGCTTGCGGAACAGTTCGGCGAAGTCGGCTTCCAGCGCCGCGCGGCCATGCACGCGGGCCGAGCCGTCGTGCAGGATGAAGCCGGAATCCTCGGAATGCAGCGATGCGATGCGGGCCGGATCCTTGGCCTCCCACGCAGCGTGGTAGCGGGCGAACAGGGCCGCGGTGTCGATAGCCATGACGTCTCCTCCGTTAGGTTGCATACTTTCAGTCTGTTTTTGCAGACCGTCGGTATGCAAGTCAACGAAAGACCGTTCAGGCGGGTCGAAGCCCGCGCAGCAGACGGGTCAGCGAGACCCCGTAATCGACCGCCGAAGCCCCCTCGTCGGCGGCGTCGCCGAGCGCCAGCGCCGCCTCCATGACCGCGCCGAGCACGAGACGCGCGGCGGCGTCGACCTCGACGGCCGAGGCCTGCGGTCCCATCAGCCGCGCCGCCCCGGCGCGCACCATGCCGGCGAAGTGGGCGTCGTCGATCTGCCGCCAGCGCCGCCAGCCGAGCACCACCGGCCCGTCGATCAGCAGGATCCGTCGCACGTCCGGCCGGTTGGCCGCGGCGAGATAGGCGCCGATGGCGCCGGCCATGACGTCCTCGCCCTCGCCCGTCGCCGGCGGCCGGCTGGAGACTTCGGCGGCGATCTCGGCCTGAACGTCGTCGACCAACTGGTCGAAGATCGCCTGCTTGGTCGGAAAGTGGTGGTAGAAGGCGCCCTTGGTGCAACCGGCCGCCGCGGCGATGTCGTCGATGCTGACGGCCTCGTAGCCCTCGGCCCGGAAGAGGTCGCGCGCCGCCGCCAGGATCGCCGCGCTGGTCGCCGCCCGTCGTTCCGCCTGCCTCGCCATCGCTCGCCCCTTCGCCCGCGGCGCACGCCGCCGCCGGCCAGGGGAAACTAGCCGCGCCATGCCGGCGCCGTCGAGCCGGCTGGCCCAACACGCCGCCAGTGCTGGTCGAGGGCGACAGCTAAGGCCGGCCCGCGTTAGAACCGCGGCATGCTCCCCATCGTCTTCATCCCCGGCCTGCTCTGCGACGAGCGGCTGTGGCGCGACCAACGCGATTCCCTGTCGGATATGGCCCCGTCGAGCATCGCCGACGTGACGCTGGACGACAGCGTCGAGGCCATGGCCGGCCGGTTGCTGGCCGCCGCCCCGCCCCGCTTCACGTTGGTCGCCCTGTCGATGGGCGGCTACGTCGCCTTTGAAGTGCTGCGCCAGGCGCGCGATCGGGTCGCGGCGGCCGCGTTGCTCGACACCAGCGCCGCGCCCGACGCGCCGGGGCGCTCGGCCGAGCGCGAGGCGGCGCTGGCCTCGCTGTCGCGCGGCCGGTTCGCCGGCGTCACCGACCGGCTGCTGCCGCGGCTGGTCGACGAGCAGCACCTGGGCGGCCCGGTCGGCGAGGAGTTGAAGGCCATGGCCCAGCGGGTCGGCGGCGCGGCGTTCGTGCGGCAACAGACGGCGATCCTCAACCGGCCCGACAGCCGCCCGCTGCTGAGCTCGCTCGACATTCCGGTGCTGGTGGCCGTGGGCGACGGCGACGTGCTGACCCCGCCGGCCGAGTCGGTGGCGATGTTCCGAGCCCTGCCCCGCCCCTCGTTCCACCTGTTCCACCGATGCGGCCACCTGCCGGCGATCGAACAGCCGGACGAGACCAGCGCGGTCTTGCGCCAGTGGCTGACGACCACCACCTGACGTTACGGCAACGGTCGTTGCAAATTACCGTCCAGTTGGTATGTAACGGTCATGACCCAGCCCCGCCGACGCCAGCCTGAAGCCACCCGCGCCCAGATCATGGGGGCGGCGATGCAGACATTGCAGGAGAGCGGCGCGGCCGGCTTCACGCTCGACGCCGTGGTCGCCCGGCTGCCACTGAGCAAGGGCGCGCTGCTGCACCACTTCCCCAGCAAGGCCGAGCTGCTGAAGGCGCTGGTCGACGAGGCCGGCGAGAAGTTCGTCAACAATATCGAGGCGCTGGCCGCCAAGGACCCGCACCCGGTGGGCCGCTATTCCCGCGCCTACCTGGCCGCCACCGTGCAGCTGACCATGAGCGAGGACGAGGTGCGCACCAGCAAGGTGGTGCTGGTCGCCTGCTTGCTGGAGCCGAGCCTCGCCGACCGCTGGCAGTGGTGGACCGACCAGATCACCCGCGACGAGCCGAACGACGTGGTCGGGGCCGACGACGCCCTGCTGCAGCGGCTGGTCGCCGATGGCCTGTGGCTGTCGGACGTGTTTGGTAACAAGCCGGTGCCGATGGAGCAGCGGCGGGTCATCGGCGCGCTGATGGGCGCCTCGCCGCCGCCCCTGGAAGCGGACGCCTAGCGAGCCTTCGCGGCGGCGTATTCGTCGACCAGCTGATCGACGATGGCGCCGACCTGCTCGATGGCGCGGACCGCGCCGACGCCCTGCCCCGCCGACCAGACGTCCTTCCAGCGCTTGGCGTCGTTGTCTTCGGGACGTCCGAGATCGATATCGGCCTTGGCGCCCATGGCGGCCGGATCGAAGCCGGCGGCGACCAGGCTGCCCTTCAGCCAGTTGGCCGGCACGCCGGTCAGCGAGGCCGAGAGGATGATCTCGTCGGCGCTCGCCTCGACCAGCATGGTCTTGTAGTCGGGGTGCGCCATGCTCTCTTCCGAGGCGATCAGCCGGGTTCCGAGATAGGCGTAGTCGGCGCCGAGGATCTCGGCGGCGCGCACCGCCTCGCCCGAGCCGATGGCCCCGCCCAGCACGATGACCCCATCAAAGAACTCGCGCACCGCCGGCACGAAGGCGAAGGCCGAGAGCTGGCCGGTGTGGCCGCCGGCGCCGGCGGAGATCAGCACCAGGCCGTCGACGCCCGCCTCGGCCGCCTTCCTGGCGTAGGAGATCGAGTTGACGTCGGCCAGCACCTTGCCGCCGTAGGCCTGCACCTGCGCCACCAGTTCCTTAGGGCTGCCGAGCGCGGTGATCACGATCGGCGGCTTGTGCTTCATGACCAGCTCGAGCTCTTCGGCCATGCGCTCATAGGTCCGGTGGACCATGATGTTGATCGCCCACGGCGCGTCGCCGACGGCGGCCTTGATGTCGACCAGCCACTGGTCGAGCACCTCGATGGTGCGGGCGTTGTTGGCAGGGAACGAGCCGACGATCCCGGCCTTGCACGCCGCCAGCACCAGCTCCGGCCCCGAGACCAGGAACATCGGCGCGGCGATGGCCGGCAGCCGCAGCCGCCCCTTGAGCGAAACCAGATCCTGCATCGCGTATCCTTACATCCCCAGGCGCGAACCCCCCGCGCCTCCAAAAGCCGCAAGCCTTGACTTGCAAATAGCAACTTATTGGCCGCTCGCAGCGGCGTCAACCGCTCCAGCGTTGTTACTTGCATAATCGAACTTATGCCAATAGCCTGCGGCCAAAGAAACGCAGGAGGGACGCGGTCATGAGCGAAAACATGAAGACGCTGGAGGCGATGATCGCCGCCTCCAAAAGGAAGGATCACGACGCCTTCCTCGCCACGCTCGCCGACGACTTCGAGTATCACTGGCGCGTCGGGACCAAGCCGATCTCCGACAAGGCCACCATGCTCAAGTTCATCCGCAACTACGAGCAGGGCTTCGACCAGCGCGAATGGACCGTGCTGAACTGGGCCGAAAAGGGCGACACGCTGTTGGTCGAGGGGCTGGAGCAGCTCTACGACCGCGCCCGCAAGGTGCTGATCGACAACCCCTTCATGCAGGCCATCGAGTTCCGCGAGGGCAAGGTCCGCAAGCTGCGTGACTACTACGACTCGGCCCGTTTCCAGGCCGCCCCCAACCAGGAGAGCGCCGCGTGAGCGAAGCCAAGATCGACCTCATCCGCCGTCTGCAGCAGGCCATCGCCGCCAAGGACAAGGCCGGCTTCCTCGACTTCTTCGCCCCGGAGGTGGAGTACCACTATCACGTCGGCACCCGCCCGCTGATGGGCCGCGACTGGGTCGAAAAGTTCATCACCAAGTACTGGGCCGACAACTCGGGCTCGACCTGGGTGATCGAGCGCCATGCCGAGACCGACACCCATCTCTTCACCGAGGGCCGCGAGGAGTACGTCAACGCCAGCGGCCAGACCGTGACCCACCCCTATATGGGGATCATCGAGTTCAAGCCGGACGGCAAGATCATCGGCTGGCGCGACTACTTCCAGATGGCCGACCCGAACGCCACGCACTGACCAGCGGGCCTGTCTTCCGCCGCGCGGAAGACAGGCCTACCAGCCGGCGGCGTTGCGCAGCCGGATCCCGCTGGCGTGCAGCGTCGTGTCCCAGACCCCGCGCAGGGGCGTCAGGCTGTCGACGACCCGCAGCTCGGCGTCACAGGCGGCCAGCGCGGCCGGCAGGTCGGCGATCTCTTCGACGGAGAACGGCGTAACCGGCTCGCGCGACACCCACATGCCGGCGTCGTCCAGGCAGTCGAACGAGTCGGGCGGCAGTTCGTAGCGATAGAGGCGCGCGCTCGTCAGGACCTCCAGCCAGCGCTGCTCGACATGAGCCAACATGCGCGCCGCGCTCTCGCCCCACCAGGCGGCGCGATCCTGCGGCGTGGTGGCCGCGGTCGGCCAGAGCAGGATGCGCGGGCAGTCGCGCGGAAACAGGTACATCGCCTGATGTGGCTCATCGATCGCCCAGACCAGCGGGCCGTTCAGCCACTCTCGGCCCGGCGGCCGCGCCGACGGCGTGCGCACCGGCCGCGGTTCGAACCGCGCGATCCCCGGATCCTCGCTGAAATGAAAGAGGCGCATGGCCCGATTAGGCGGCGCCCGCGCCGACGCGTCCACGCCGATTGACCTGCGCGGCGAACACGTGCGCGATCGCCCGATCATGGCGGGCGATCCTTTGAACCTCATCGCGGACGCGCAGCGGGACGTGGCTGAGGCGACGCTGCGCGCAGCGATCGGCCAGGCCGCGGTGCTCGACGTAACGCCGATCAGCGGCGGCGCGTCGGGGGCGGCGCTCTATCGGATCGAGGCGGCCGGCCGCCGGCCGCTGCTGCTGCGGGTGGACGGGCCAGAGAGCCCGCTGCTGCGCCGTAATCCCCACCGCTACACCTGCCTGATCGCCGCCGCCGAGGCCGGGATCGCGCCGCCGGTGCACCATGTCGACGCGGCGGCCGGCGTCGCGGTCACCGACTTCATCGCCCAACAACCGCTGAGCGCTTTTCCGGGCGGCGGCGCGGCCCTTGCGCAGGCGCTCGGCGAGCTGGTCGGCCGATTGCAGGCGAGCACGACCTTTCCGCCGCTGATCGACTATCGCGACCTGCTCGAAGACATGCTGGGCAAGGTCCACGCCTCGCGCGCCTTCGCGGACGGCCTGCTCGATGATCACCTCGCCCAGCTCGCCGATCTTCGCGCCCGCTACAACTGGCGCGAGGATACGGCGCGGTCGAGCCACAACGACCCCAACCCCGGCAATGTCCTGTTCGACGGCCGCCGGCTGTGGCTGATCGACTGGGAGTCGGCCTATCGCAACGATCCGCTGATCGACCTCGCCATCCTGGCAGACGGCCTGGCGCCGACGCCCGAATTGACGGAGCGGCTGCTGGCCGGCTGGCTGGGCCGCCCGCCGGACCCCGCGCTGCGCGAGAAGCTCAACCTGACCCGGCGTATGACCCGGCTCTACTACGCCTGCTTCCTGATCAACGCCGCGGCGTCGGCCGGACACCCGCTGCTGGAGAGCGAGATCGACGCGCCGGACGCAGAGACCATCGAGCGCGACGTCGCCAGTGATGAGCTTGCACCCGGCGGCGCCAAGGCGATCCACCTGCTGGGCCGGATGTACCTGGAAGGCTTTCGCAGCGGTCGGCTCGATCCGCGCCAGCAGGCGGCCGCCGACGCGGTCACCGGCCGCCCCTAGAAGGCCCAGGCGCAGCCTATGCCGACGGCGGCGCCCTGCTTGCCGGCCGGATCGGCGTCGCCCCCTGCCCGCGCCTTGCAGCCGTTCTTCGGCCGGCGGGCCAGGTAGGGATCGGGGTCGCGGTCGAAGTCGCCGCGGACATCGAGGTCGAGCTTACGGCCGATCCGGTCCTCGACCGCGGCCAGGCGCTCGTCGCAGCGCTGGCGTTCCTCGTCGGTGAGGTCGGCGAGACGGCAAGCGATCAGACCGCGCAGCGCCCGCCGCAAGGCCGGCGGCGCAGGCGGCGCGGCCTCGCCCGAGCCGGCTGGCCGGGCGGCGACATCTTGGTCCTGGCGTTGCACGGGCGCGCGTTCAGGTGACCTGGCTGGGTGCGGCCGCGGCGGCGGCTCAGCGCGTCGCTGGGGCTCGTGTGGCAGACGACGGAAGATCGGCGGCGCGAGCAGCACTTCCATGGCGGGCGTTTCCCGGGGCGTCGGCACATGGCGCTGGACCATCAGCCAGCCCAGAACGACAGCATGCGCGCCGACCGACACGGCCAGCAGCAGAAGCCGTTGCTGCGCGCGCGCCATTTCCACCCTCTCGCGAACTTACGCCCGGATGCTCGCGACGGCTGAAGGTGGAATTATGGCAGAGCTTGAACGGCGCCCCGGTCCAGCGCCCCGCTCGCCGCCAACGGCGCGATCAGGCCGGCGATGAAGATCGTGTTGGGGATCAGGTTGAGGCCAAAGCCGGTGGCGAGCGACAGCGCGCTGTCGATGACGAACCAGACGAGACCGCTCGCCAGGATCATCCGCCAGACCGGCGCACCCAGGGGCCCCAGCCGCATCGCGGCGTCGATGGCGGCGAAGAGCGTCAGGCTCCAGCCGATGGTCACCGCGCCGAGCACGGCCAGGCCAAAGCGCATTGGGCCTTCGATCTGCAGGGGCTCAGGCCCATTGAGCAGGTCGAGCAAGGCACGAACCGGACCGCTGGTCGCCTCCGCTGCGCCGCCGGCCAGCACGACCCCGAACAGCGCCACCACCGCGCACCACCCGTTCAACCACTTCCGCCAGAACCCGTTCATCGCCTGCTCCGTTGAGTTTGGAGCAGGCTAGGCGCGGGCCCTCGCCGCGGCCATGACCTGCGAGGTCATGGCCGAACGCGCAATCAGGCCTCGGTCTTGGCGCGCTGGTCACGCAGGGCGCTGCGGCGGACCTTGCCGGCGTCGTCGCGCAGGCGCTCGTGGGTGACCTCCAGGCTGCGCGGGATCTTGTAGGGGGCGATGCGCTCGGCCAGGAACGCCTTGACCTGCGCCTCGTCCAGCGGCGGGCCGCCAGGCGCCATCTCGAGGATCGCGTGGACAGCCTGGCCCAGGTCGTCATGCGGCAGGCCGACGACGACGCTGGAGAGCACGCCCGGATAGGCGTCGACAGCGGCCTCGACCTCAGCCGGGTAGATGTTCGCCCCGCCGGAGATGATCAGGTCAGTGCGCCGGTCGGCGAGGTAGAGGTAGCCCTCCTCGTCGATGTGGCCCATGTCGCCGAAGGTCTCCCACTCGCCCTTCGCCCGCGGTTCGGCGCCGATGTAGTGGTAGGTCGCGCCGCGGCCGCCGGCCGGTAGGAAGAACACCTCACCGACTTCGCCCGCTGGAGCCTGGGTCCCGTCCTCGCGCAGGATGCGGATCTCGCTGCCGGGCATCAGTCGGCCGACCGAGCCCTTATGGGTCAGCCATTCACGGCCGCCGATCGAGGTGCCGCCCATGGCCTCGGTGCCGGAATAGACCTCCCAGACCGCGTCGGGGCCCAGCCACTCGATCCACTTCTCCTTGAGCCAGACCGGACAGGCCGAGGCGATGTGGACGATCATCTCCAGGCTGGAGACGTCGGCGGCGGCGCGCTCGGCGTCCGGCAGCCGCCAGATGCGGTGCATCATGGTCGGGACCAGATAGGCCCACTGGACCTTGTGCTCGCCAATCAGGCGCAGGGTCTCGGAGGGCTCAAAGCGCTTGGTGACCACCAGATGGCAGCCCCAACACAGCGCCATGTAGGCCAGGCCGAACGGGGCGGCGTGATAGAGCGGCCCGGGGATGATCACCGTGTCGCCGAGCTGCATGCCGAGCGAGGCGGCGTCCGGGTCGATGATCGAGGGGGCGTGGTCGACGATGACCTTGGGGCGGCCGGTGCTGCCGCCGCTGGCGATCGCTTTGACGTGCTTGGCGGTCAGCTCGGGCAGCGGATCGGCGGAGGTCGCCTCGTCGTGGGTCGTCGCCTCGTCCAGGAAGTCGACGCCCGCGGCGCGGGTGGCCTCACCGCCGATGACGACGCGCGGCTGCATCAGCTCGATGATCGCCTTCAGCTCGGGCGCCGGCAGGCGGTAGGAGACCGGCGCCGGCGTCGCGCCCAGGGTCCAGGCCGCGAAGGCCAGTTCCAGGAAGGCCGGGCCGTTGGGCAGGGCGATGGCGACAAAGTCCCCTTCCCGCACGCCGTGAGCGGCCAGCCCGCGGGCGCGGCGGTTCACCCGTGCGGCGAACTGCGCGCGGGTCAGGGTCTTGCCCTCGCAGGTGATAGCCGGGGCGTCCGGGTCGCGGGCCGCATGCAGGCCCGGCAGGGTCCCGATCGGACGTGGGGCCGGCGGGGCGATGGTGGGCGACAGCAGAGTCCTCACGAGGCGCTCCCGTCGAGGCGCTTCGGCGGCCAGGGGATCAGGGAGCTGGTGCGGCGGATGTAGTCGTCATAGCCCGGCCGCTGGTGGGTCAGGCGCTTCTCGTACGACGGGCCCCCGCTCCAGCGGGTCAGCAGGAAGATCAGCAGCAGCGGACCGGGCAGCGCCCACAGGCCGAGCTGCGTCTCCGCGGCGATCAGGTAGAAGCCCACCCAGGTGCAGATGTCGCCGAAGTAGTTGGGGTGACGGGTGTAGCGCCAGAGGCCGGAGGCGAGCACCTGGCCCTTGTTGGCCGGGTTCGCCTTGAAGCGCTTGAGCTGGGAGTCGGCGGTGGTTTCGAAGGCGATGCCGAACAGCGACAGCCCCGCGCCGATCCAGCCGAGGGCGCCAATGGCGGCCGGCTGGGCCGAGATCTGGCCGAGCTGGACCGGCAGGCTGACCACCCAGAGCAGCGGCGCCTGGAAGGCGAAGACCATGCGCAGCGAGGCGTGGGCGTAGCTCCAGCCTTTGTCGGCCTTGGCCCGGTCCATCATCTTCACATAGCGGCGGTCCGGCCCCTCGTGGCGCCAGCGGCCGAGGATGTGCAGGCCCAGCCGCAGGCCCCAGAGCAGCGCCAGGCCAGTCAGCAGATAGCGGCGCGTCTGCGCACCGTCCGGCGTCTGGAAGAAGCTCGCCACCGCCATGCTGGCCAGACCCAGGCCCCAGCAGGCGTCGACGAAGGTGACATCCTTGATCGCCGTCCCGATCATCCAGAGGATCAGGAAGCCGGCGACCAGAAGGCCGAAGTTGACCGCGAGCAAGGTCGCGATCTGAGTGAGTTCAGGCATCGGCGTTTCCCCCTACCGGCCGGTCGAAATTTCAGTCGCCTTGAGCATCTTGGCCATCTGGCGCTCCAGGCCCTTCGGATCGCGGGCCTGGGCGGCGCGCGTCTCAATGGCCATGCGGTCGGTGTCGACCTCGTCCTGGCCGCGCTCGACGGCCTTGATGCCGGCCTTGGCGATCACCGAGGGCGGCTCCTTGGCGCCCTTCACGTGCTCGGCCATGCGGGTGTCGACCGAGCCGACGATCAGCGCCGAGACGGTGGTGCCCTGGTCGGCCAGCTCGGCGCGGATGCACTGGGTGGCGGCGCGCATGGCGAACTTCGAGGGGCTGTAGCCGCCCATGTTCGGGGCCGCCAGAATGCCGCCGACCGACAGCACGTTGATGATCCCGCCGCCGCCGTGCTTGGCGAGCGCAGGCGCGAAAGCGCGGCACATGGCGACGGGGCCGAAGTAGTTGACCTCCATCTCCTCGCGCGCGCCGGCCAGGGTGTCGGAGCCGATCAGCAGACCGTGAGTGAAGGCCCCGGCGTTGTTGACGATCAACGAAACGTCGGGCCGCGCGGCGGCGATCGCCGCGATCTGGTCAGGCTGGCTGACGTCGAGCCCGACCGCCGTCACCTTGCCGGGGTAGTCGGCCTCCAGATGCTTGGCCGAGGCCGGGTCGCGCGCGGCGGCGTAGACGTGGGCAGCGCCGGCGGCGACCAATTCGCGCACGAACGCCTCGCCGATGCCGCGGTTAGCCCCGGTGACCAGGGCGACGGAATCCTTGACCTGCATGAAGGCCCCTCAAGCTGCATGAGCGCGCGTTTCCTCCCCGCGCCGTTTTTAGTCTTTATATGAAAGCTACACGAACGATGCTGCGGTGCAAGGGGCTTGGGCTAGCGATCCACGTACGCGGTCCACGGCGCGGCCGGGTCGCGGTGGTCGGTGCTGAACCAGCGCGGGAAGCCGTGCAGGGTCTGGCCGCCGTCGACCAGCAGGCTGGTCCCGGTGACGTAGCCGGACGCCGAACTGCACAGGAAGGCGGAGGCCTGCGCCACCTCCTCCGGGCGGCCGGCGCGACCGAGCGGCGTGGCCTTGGCCAGGGTCTCGGAGACGCCGGGCTCGGCCAGCAGGCTCTCGGTCATCGGGGTCTCGATAACGCCGGGCAGCACGGCGTTGACCCTGATTCCATAGGCCCCGAGCTCGGAAGCCAGGATCTTGGCCAGCATCACCAGCCCGGCCTTGGAGGCGCAGTATGCTGAGAGCAGATCGGTCGGAAACGCCGCCCCGGACGAGGCGTTGATGACGATGGCGCCGCCGCTCTGGCGCATCCGCCGCGCCGCCGCCTGGACGACCAGGAACGTGCCGTCGAGGTTGATCGCGGTGTGCCGCTTCCACTCCTTGGCCTCGATCTCCATGACCGGGCGATAGCGGCCGTAGCCGGCGTTGGCGAAGCAGAAGTCGAGCCGCGCGCCGGTGAAGCCGTCCACCTGCTCGAACACCGCCGCGATGCTGTCCGGATCGCCCTGGTCGTAGCCGGCGATCTCGACGGAGAGCCCCTCCCCGCGCCAAGTTTCGGCCAGCTCGCTCAGGTCCTCCAGCCGCCGGTCGAGGGCCACGACCTTGGCCCCGCGCTGCGCGAACAGCCGCACCGCCGCCGCGCCCATGCCGCCGGCCGCCCCGGTGACCACGCCTGTCCTGCCCTCGAAATCCCGCATGCCGGCCTCCCTATAACTTGCATTTACGAACCGATACCTTAGGCTCGCCGGCAAGATCACGAAAGATCAGGTTGGAGGAAGCCATGGCGATCTATCTTCTGGGCGGTCATCAGAGCGACTTCGCCCGCGCCTGGTCGCGCGAGGGCCTCGACCTGTCGGACATCCTGCGCGACGGCATCCTGGGCGCGCTGGACGCCTGTAAGCTGGACGCCTCCGACATCGACGCCGTCCACGTCGGCAACGCCTTCGGCGAGCTCTATCGCGGCCAGGGCCACCTGGCGGCGATGGTCGCTCAGGTGGTTCCCGAGTTGCACGGCGTTCCGGCCATGCGCCACGAAGCGGCCTGCGCCTCGGCCTCCATCGCCGTGCTGACCGCCACCGCCGAGATCGAAGCCGGCCGCTACGACTGCGTGCTGATCGTCGGCGCCGAGGAAGAGAAGAACCTGCCGGGCGACGAGGCCTCCAAGGTCCAGAACGCCGCCTCCTGGCAGGGCCGCGAAGGCATCGACTGCCGCTTCATGTGGCCGGCGGTGTTCGGTCGCCTCTCCCAGGAGTACGGCGAGCGCTACGGCCTGGACCGGCGGCACCTGAACCGGATCGCCGAGATCAACCTGACCAACGCCAAGCGCAATCCGCTGTCGCAGACCCGCAAGTGGGCGTTCACGCCCGAGAACTTCACCGACGACGATGCGGCCAACCCGATCATCGAGCCGGGCACCCGGCGCATGGACTGCGGCCAGATCACCGACGGGACCAGCGCCATCGTGCTGTGCTCGGACCGCTTCATGGAGCGCTACGCGGCCCGCCGCGGGGTGAAGGCGAGCGACTTCCCGCAGATCCTCGGCTGGGGCCACACCAACGCCGGCATCCGCTTCCTCGACAAGATCGAGCGCTCGAAGGGCCAGGACTACATCTTCCCGCACGTGCGCAAGGCGATCACCGACGCCTGGGGCCGGGCCGGCATCGCCGGGCCGCAGGATCTGTCGGGCGTCGAGACCCACGACTGCTTCACCTCGACCGAGTACATGGCCATCGACCACCTGGGCCTGACCGCGCCCGGGCAATCCTGGCAGGCGGTGGAGAGCGGCCTGATCGAGCTGGGCGGCAAGTGCCCGGTCAACGCCTCCGGTGGGCTGATCGGCGTCGGCCACCCGGTCGGGGCCACCGGCGCCCGGATGCTGCTGGACGCCGGCCGCCAGGTCACCGGCACCGCCGGCGACTACCAGGTCGAGGGCGCGCGCACCTACCAGACCCTGAACATCGGCGGCTCGCTGGGCACCGTGGTCAGCTTCGTCGTCGGGCGGGCGGGGTAGCTCCCAATTCCTCCCCCGCTGGGGGAGGTGGCGCGCAAAGCGCGACGGAGGGGGACTGCTGAGTCATCAAGCCCCCTCAGTCAGCTTCGCTGACAGCTCCCCCAGCGGGGGAGCAATTTTGGCCTAGCCCCGCCACAGCCCCGGCGGCGCGGCGATCACCTGGGGGATCGCGGCCAGGACCATGCCGGCAACGGCGTACTGCTCGGGTTTGGTGCGGACGCCTGGATCCGGAGTCTCGGTCAGATCCATGGAGAGACGCACGCCGGGCAAGCCAGTCACTTCGATCGCCCAGTGCGGTTTGCTGGCGAAGGCCGGCAGGCTCATGTCCATCACCCAGTTGACCGCATGGGTGATGCGTCGCACGCCGCCGACTAGACCGTGCATGCGCCAGGTGGTCGCCGCCACCGTCCCGGCCCGCACGACCCCGGCGCGGACGTCGAGGTCGTGGTCAGCCAGGGTGACGGCGTGGTCGGCCTCGATGGCGTCGAGTTCGATCCCGAGCCTCTGAGCCAGGGCCGCGACCGACTGGGCGTACATGTCGGTGAAGGTCCGGGCGAGCGGACCGTCCTTGAGGTCCAGGCCAGCGGGATCGGCGCCCATGCCCAGCGCGCCGAACACATAGGCGGCGTTGGGGATGCCCGAGCAGTCGATGACTTCGCTCGTCGTGACGTGGTCCATCCGCAGCGAGATCCCAGCCACCGCCGCGGCGACCTTTTCGGCCGCCCAGCCGGGATTGACGCCGACGCCGGCCAGGGTCGCCCCGCCCCTGCGCGCGCTAGTCTCCAGGTCCTGCGCATAGGCCGCGCCCAGCGCCCAGGGGTGGAAGTAGTTGTTGATCGAGATGACGTTCTTGCCGCTTTCCAGCAGCCGCTTCACGTCGGCGTCGTGGCCGTCATAAGGGCTGGCCAACATCGGACAGTGCAGCACGACGTCGGCGTCGAGGGCGAGGATCTCGTCGATCGAGCTAGTCGCCACGACGCCCGTCGCCGGCCGTCGGGCGATCTCGCCGGCGTCGACGCCCGCCTTCGCGGGCGAATAGACATAGAGCCCGACAAGCTCCAGATCGGGCGCGTCCAGCACGGCCCGCAGGCAGGTCTTCCCCATCGATCCGGTCGCCCACTGCACGACCCTAGCCTTGCGCGCCATGCCCGCTCCCCGCTCACCTTTCGTTAGCTTGCATTCCAAGACTTATCGTGGCAAGCCGGAGCATGGCCAGACGCCCGATCAAGGGCGCGGCCGGGAGGAAACACGCACGTGGACGCCTGGATCTACGACGCCGTCCGCACCCCGCGCGGCAAGGCCCGCCCGGACGGATCGCTGGCCGCCAACAAGCCGCAGGAACTGGTAGGAGCGCTTGTCGATGCCCTGGAGGCCCGCGGCCACGATCCCCGCGCCAGCCAGGCCATGGTGCTGGGCTGCGTCGGCCAGGTCGGCGACCAGGGGGCCAATATCGCCCTGGTGTCCAAGCTGCATTCCGGCGTCTCCGAGGACGCTTACGCCTTCACGCTCAACAACTACTGCGTCTCGGGCCTGACCGCGATCGGCCATGCGGCGACCATGGTCGCCGGCGGCGCGATCGACCGCGCGTTGGCCGGCGGCGTCGAGATGATGTCGCGCGTGCCGTTCATGGGCGACAACGCCGGCTACTATACCGACGACAGCTTCCCGAAGCGCTCGCGCTACATCCCGGTGGTGGTCGCCGCGGACCGGCTGGCCCAGGCCGAGGGCGTCACACGCGAGGCATTGGACGCCGTCGCCCTCGCCTCCCAGGTCCGCACCGGCCAGGCGGAGGCGAACCCGGCCCTGATCGCCTCGCGCATCGCCGTCGGCGCGGCCGGCGTCGAGGAGTGCGCTCGGCCGCAGACGACCGCCGTGTCCCTCGCCGCCATGCCCGCCGCCTTCGCCCCGCTGGCGGCGACCTATGCGCAGGCGCTGGAAGGCCCGATCGACCACCGCCACACCATCGCCCACGCCCCACCGGTCTGCGACGGCGCTGGACTGGCGCTCGTCGGCGGCGCACCGAGCGGCGGCCGCAAGGCCCGCGCCCGCATCCTCGCCTACGCCGAATCCGGCGGCGACCCGCAGGCCTCGCTGCTGGCCGGGTTCTCGGCGATGGACAAGGCGCTGGAGAGAGCCGGTCTGAACCTGGGCGACATGGACCGCATCGAGTTCATGGAGGCCTTCGCCGTCACCATCGCCAAGTTCCTACGCGATCGCCCCGCTGACCCGGCCAAGGTCAATGTCGGCGGCGGCCACCTGGCCAAGGGCCACCCGATGGGGGCGACCGGCGCGATCCTGCTGTCGTCGCTACTGGACGCCCTGGACGCCGCCGAGGGCCGCCTGGGCCTTGTCGTCGCCACCGGCGCGGCCGGGGTCGGCGCGGCCATGGTGGTCGAACGCCTCGCCTGATCGGAGCCGACGATGATCCTTGTTCCTGCCGACCACATCGCCGCGTACCGCGCCAAGGGCTGGTGGGGCGAGACCACGATGGTTGACCTGCTGGACCGCCACGTAGCCGAACGGCCCGGCGACGACGCGCTGATCGATCCGCCGAACACCGGGGCCATTATCGGCCGACCTCCGCGCCGCCTGACCTGGCGCGAGCTCGGCGCCGAAGTCGATCGTCTGTCCGCTGTGTTGCACTGCGCGGGGCTGGCCAAGGACGATATCCTACTGGTCCAGTTGCCCAACGTGGTCGAACTGACCCTCGCCTACCTCGCCGCCTTCAAGCTGGGGGTCATCGTCACCCCTGCCCCGGTGCAATACCGCGAGAACGAGCTCTCCAGCATCGTGCGCCGCACCGCGGCCAAGGCAGCGATCACCGGCGCCGTTATCGGCGGGCACGACCACGTCGCCCAGCTTCGCGGCCTGCCGCTGGACCATATCTTCAGCGTCGGCGCGGCGCCCGGCGCGCAGGAGCTCGGCGCGGCCATGGCCGGCGCGCCCCCTGAACTGCTTGCCGCGGCCCAGGCCGCCGCCTCAGCCGCCGCGATCACCGCCGACGACGTGGCGACCATCTGCTGGACCTCCGGCACCGAGGCCGAGCCCAAGGGCGTGCCGCGCAGCCACAACGAGTGGCTGATCATGGCGCAGGGCGTGGTCGCCGCCGGCCGCCTGTCGACAGGCGCGCGGCTGCTGAACCCGTTTCCGATGGTCAATATGGGCGGCGTCTCGACGGCGCTGGCCGGCTGGCTGCTGATCGGCGGGACCCTGATCCAGCACCATCCGTTCGACCTGGCCGTGATGCTGCAGCAGATGCGCGAGCACGCCATCGACTACACTGTGGCGCCGCCGGCGGTGCTGAACCTGCTGGCGCACGACCCCAAGCTGCTGGAGGGCGTGGACTTCGGCCGTCTGCGCGCGATCGGCTCAGGCTCAGCGCCGCTGTCGGAAGCGATGATCCGCGCCTTCCATGACCGCTACGACGTCGAGATCGTCAATTACTTCGGCTCCAACGAGGGCATGTCGCTGTGCGGCACGTCCGACGACATTCCCGGGCACGGCGAGCGGGCGACGTTCTTCCCGCGGGTCGGCGCGCCGGGCTTCGACTGGGCCTACCCGCTCAACGACCGGTTCTTCACCCGTCTCGTCGATCCGGACACCGAGGAAGAGATCACGCAGCCCGGCCGTCACAGCGAGATGCGGATCAAGGGGCCGACCGTCTTCGCCGGCTACTGGCGCGCGCCAGAGCTGACCGCCAAGGCGTTCGACGCCGACGGCTGGTTCCGCACCGGCGACCTGTTCGAGATCGCCGGCGACCAGGCGCAGTACTACCGCTTCGTCGGGCGGTTGAAGGACATCATCATTCGGGGCGGGATGAACATCTCGTCCGAGGAGATCGAGAGCCACCTGATGGCCCACCCGGAGGTGGCCGACGCCGCGGTGGTCGGTTCGCCCGACGCGCGGCTGGGCGAGCGGGTCTGCGCCTTCGTCGTGCCGCGGCCGGGCAAGGCCCTGGACCGCGAGGCGATCAACGCCTTCCTGACCGACGAGCGCAAGGTTGCGGTGTTCAAGCAGATCGAGCGGCTGGAGATTCTGCCCGCCCTGCCCCGCAATCCGGTCGGCAAGGTGCTGAAGCGCGACCTGCGGGCGACGCTGGTCTAGCGCCATGTGCCATCCCGGTTTGCGAAGCAAGACCGGGACCCATGAACACCGTACTGGCAGTCAGCAGCACGACCGCGCCACGGCCGGCCCACACATGAGCGAATGGGTCCCGGACAAGCGCTGCGCGCTTTCCGGGATGACACCCTTAGAAATGTCGCCAGCGAGGGGCCTCACCCATTGCCCCACCCCGTGCGCGCCATTAGTATCATTTCGCAAGTAACAAGTCGGGAGGACGAACTGATGGCTGCGGCGGACAAACCTCGCCTGGATTTCGATGGGCTGCGCCCGCCGAGCCCGTTCCTGACTGAGAAGCACGACGCCTGGCGCCAGCAGCTGCGCACCTTCATCGAGGCGGAGATCAACCCGAACCTCGACGCCTGGGACGCGGCGGCGACTTTCCCCGACGAGCTCTACGTGAAGGCCGCCAAGGCCGGGGTCCTGGGCATGGGCTTCTCCGAGGACCTGGGCGGCACAGGCGAGGACATCGACCTCTACCATCGCATCATCTTCGCCGAAGAGTTCTTCCGGGCCGGCTCGGGCGTGGTGTTCGCCGACCTGGCCACCCACTGGATCGCCCTGCCGCCGATCATCGCCTTCGGCCCCGAAGAGATGCGCGAGCGCGTCGCCAAGCCGATCCTGCGCGGCGAGAAGAAGATCGCCTTCGCGGTCACCGAGCCGTCCGGCGGATCGGACGTTGGCGCCTTCCAGACCACCGCCGAGAAGCGCGGCGACACCTACATCGTCAACGGCGGCAAGACACTGATCTCGGGCGCCACCCGCGCCGACTTCCTACTGACAGCAGTGCGTACCGGCGGTCCTGGCGTCGGCGGGCTGTCGCTGCTGATGATCGAGGCTGACCGCCCTGGCGTCTCCAGCGCCCCGGTCAAGGGCCTCGGCTGGTACAACGGCAACAACGGAACGCTCACCTTCGACAATGTCGAGGTGCCGGCCGCCAACCTGATCGGCGTCGAGAACCGCGGCTTCGCGGGGCTGGCCAATCAGTTCAACATCGAGCGCTTCAGCGGCATCGCCGCCACCCTGGCCATGGCCCGCACCGCCATCGCCGAGGCCATCGACTGGTCCCGCCAACGTCACACCTTCGGCCAACGGCTGATCGACCACCAGGCCATCCGCCACAAGATCGTCGAGATGATCCAGCGGGTGAACGCCTGCTACGCCTTCCTCGACATCCTGGTCTGGCGCTTCCACCGCGGCGAGACCCCAGTGGCCGAACTGGCCATGATGAAAGTCCAGGCGACGACGACCCTGGAGTTCGTCGCCCGCGAGAGCCTGCAGGTGCTGGGCGGTCGCGCCTATACCGGCGACAACCGCGTCGAGCGGATCTATCGCGAGGCCCGCATCTTCGTGATCGGCGGGGGCTCGGAAGAGATTCTGCGCGATCTGGCCGGACGGCAGCTCGGGTTCTGAGGCGTCGGCGGGCCTCGAGGTCGCCAGCCTACGGGCCCGCCGGATTTGCTTTCAAAAATGGACTTTCAGTGTCCAGTTGGGGCCTCGCGGCGGCCAATCCCAACTGGACATAGGGGTTGTGCGGCTATACGCCTGGATGCAGGAGACCCATGGCCCGCACCCGCAAGATCATCAAGAACTCCGTCCACCGAGCGCTGAACACGATCGGCGACCGCTGGAGTCAGCTGATCATCCAGGAGGCGTTCCGCGGGGCGACCCGCTATGAGGAATTCCGCGCCCGCACCGGCGCGCCGCGCAACACCCTGTCCAACCGCCTGCGTGGCCTGGTCGCCAGCGGCATCTTCGAACAACGCGCCCATCGCGAGGGCGCGGCCCGTCAGTCGTACCACCTGACGCCGATGGGCCTGGACCTGTTCGACTCGGTGCTGATCGCCTGGTGCTGGGGCATTCGCTGGGACGCCACCGCGCCCAATGGCCCGGCCGGGCTGGTCCACACAGAGTGCGGCAAGTCGATGCTGCCGATGATGGTCTGCCGCCACTGCGGCGGCGACATCTCGCTGCATACCTGCAGCCATCATCCGGGACCGGGAGCCGGCTACGAAGAGGTCGAGATCGCTCGCCTGCACCGCCGCCGCCAGTCAGGCGCGGAGGACGCCGCTCGACCGGTGGCCGACGTCGTCGACATGACCGGCGACCGCTGGACGGGCCTGGTCATCTCGACCCAGTACTTCGGCATTCACCGGTTCGATGACATCCAGTCGATGCTGGACATCGCCACCAACATCCTGACCGACCGGCTGCGCGTGTTGGTGACCAATGGCGTGTTCGAGCGGCGGCTCTACGAGATGTCGCCGCCGCGCTACGAGTACTGGCTGACCAAGAAGGGCAAGGACCTCTATCCGCACGCCCTGGCCCTGCTGGTCTGGGCCGACAAGTGGCTGCTGGAAGACGATCAGCCGCCGGTCATAGTCACCCACAACCAGTGCGGCCACCCCGTCGACAGCGTGGTCATCTGCAGCGAGTGCCGTCACCCGCTCACCCCCGAGACGGTGACCGAGCGTCGAACCAAGGACCGCAAGGCCAGCGCGGCCTAGCGCGCCGCGGGATCGAACAGCCTAGCTAGGCGTTCCCCACGCGAAATGGAGGGACGCCATGAGCCTGGACAGCCTGATGATCCGTAGCGCCAACCTGCTGGGCGCGCCGTTGAAGGACGCTTCCGGCAAGAAGCTAGGCACGATCCGCGAGATCTACTTCGAGCGCGACACCGGCAAGGCGCGCTTCGTGGCGCTGGAGTTCGGCGGGCTGTTCGGGACGAGCGGCAAGTTCCACCCGATCCCCTGGCGGGCGTTGCGCTACGACGAGCCGTCGGACAGCTATCTCACCGACCTGACCAAGGACCTGCTGAAGAACAGCCCGGCCTACGACCGCGAGCAGTTGAACGACACCGCCTACGGATGGAGCGAGCAGGCCGAGCGCTACTTCCGCGCCGATCCAGTCTAACCGGCCTGGAGCTGGGCGGCGGGCGGCGCGACGCGTAGTAATGCCTTGAGTGAAAATCTGTGCGGGCGTGAGCGATTTCTCAACCTCTACGCGCCAGGATTGCGTCATGGCGTCCCAAAACGACCATCAAGACGTTCTGACAGCGGCCCCCAGCTGGAAGCTGGCGAGCTTCGACCTGCTGCGCTTTGCGCGGTTCCTGGGCGTCGGTGGCCTGGCTGCGGGCACGAACTTCACCTCGCGCTTCGCCTGGAGCCTGGTGCTGCCGTTCGAGGCGGCTGTGATCTGCGCCTACGCCACCGGCATGGCGCTCGCCTTCGTGCTGTTCCGGGTCCTGGTGTTCCCCGGCTCGCCGCTGCCAATCGCCGTGCAGGCGCGCAACTTCCTGATCGTCAACGCGATCGGCGCGACCCTGACCTTCCTGACCGCCACGCTGCTGGTGCGCGGAGTGTTCCCGATGATCGGCTTCACCTGGCACGCAGAGACCATCGGCCACGCCATGGCGATCGCCGTGCCGGTGGCGACCAGCTGGATCGGCCACCGCCGCTTCACCTTCGCGCGCAACGGCTGAGCACCCGACCTTTACGTTTCCCTTATGCGCGGCGGGCGGGTCCCGTCTCGAACCCTGACGCTTGAGGGGCGCATCCTCCTGGCCTGAACCTGGCTATGGAGGCTTCTGCCTTGGCGGATCTCATTTTTCTCGGCGTCGGCGCGGGGGCGTTCGCCCTGTTCGCGCTGTTCGTCGTCGGATTGAGGCGCATCTGAAGATGCTCGTCGATCTTCTCTGGGCGGGCGGCGCGATCGCCGTGGCCGTCTACATGCTCGCCGCGCTGCTGCGCCCCGAGCGCTTCTGACGGATCACTGACATGACTTGGCAAGGATGGGCGGAGATCGCCCTGACGCTGGCCGTGGCCATTGGGCTCGGCTGGCCTCTCGGCGTCTATATGTCCCGGGTCTGGAATGGGGAACGCACCTGGCTCGACCCGGTGCTGCGTCCCGTCGAGCGGCTGGTCTATGCCGGCTGCGGCGTGGATGCGAACAAGAGCCAGACCTGGTTCGGATATGCCGCCGCGCTGCTGGCGTTCAACGCTGCCGGCTTCTTCCTGGTGTACGCGATCCTGCGGCTGCAGGGCGGACTGCCGCTGAACCCGCAGGGGTTCTCGGGCGTCAGCGAGCACCTGGCCTTTAACACCGCGGTGAGTTTCGTCACCAACACCAACTGGCAGTCCTATGGCGGCGAGACGACCATGTCTCAGTTCAGCCAGATGGCCGCCCTGACAGTGCAGAACTTCGTCTCCGCCGCCACCGGCGCGGCGATCGCCGCGGCCCTGGCCCGCGCCTTCATCGGCCATCGCGCCGAGGGCGTCGGCAACTTCTGGGCCGACCTCGTCCGCACCACGCTCTACGTCCTGCTGCCCTGCTCGATCGTGCTGGCCCTGACGCTGGTCGCCCTGGGCGTGCCGCAGACCCTGCAAGCCTCGGCCATCGCTTCGACGGTCGAAGGCGGCGAGCAGAAGCTGTCGCTGTTCGCCGTCGCCAGCCAACTGGCGATCAAGCAGCTCGGCATCAACGGCGGCGGCATCTTCAACGTCAACTCGGCCCACCCGTTCGAGAACCCGACCCCGCTCACCAACTTCCTGACCGCGGTTTCGATCAACGTCCTCGGCTGGGCCGCGTTCTTCGCCTTCGGCCGCTCAGCCCGCGCCTTCAAGGACATCCGCGCCCTAGTCGCCGCCGCAGCCGTGCTGCTCTCGCTCGGCGCGTCCGGAATCTATGCCGCCGAGACCCAGGCCCCGCCAGCTCTGGTCGCCGCCCACGTCGACGCCAGCGCCAACATGGAAGGCAAGGAGGTCCGCTTTGGTCCTGCCGCCTCGGCCGCCTGGACCGCCCAGACCACCGGCGCCTCGAACGGCTCGGTCAACGCCATGCACGGCAGCTACATGCCGCTGGGCGGCGGCATCGCGATGTTCCTGATGATGCTGGGCGAGATCTTGCCCGGCGGCATCGGTTCGGGCATCGCCATCATGGTGGTGATGGCCTTGCTGGCGGTGTTCATCGCCGGGCTGATGGTCGGCCGCACGCCCGAGTATCTGGGCAAGAAGGTCGAGGCCAAGGAGATCAAGCTGGCCATGCTGGCGGTGCTGGTCGTGCCGCTGTCGATGCTCGGCTTCTCGGCCATCGCCGCGGTGCTGCCGGAGGCGCTCAAGGGTTTGCTGAACCAAGGCCCCCACGGCCTGTCGGAGATCCTCTACGCCTACGTCTCGACCACGGCCAACAACGGCTCGGCCTTCGCCGGCCTGACGGCCAATGCGCCCTGGTGGAACACCACGCTCGGCCTGGCCATGCTGATGGGCCGCTTCGTGCCGATCGTGGCGGTGCTGGCCATCGCCGGCTCGCTGGTCGCCAAGCCCAAGCTGGCCCCGTCCGCCGGCACCCTGCCCACCGACAGCGGCCAGTTCGTCGGCCTGCTGATCGGCGTGATCCTCATCCTCGGCGGGCTGCAGTTCTTCCCGGCCCTCGCCCTCGGCCCGATCGTCGAGCACTTCCAAGTGCTCGGCGCCGTGGCCGGCCGCTAATCTTCGCAAGGCGTCAGAAAATGACCGCGTCCTACGCACCGCAAGGCGAGAGCCGCCGCAAGGCCTCGACCCTCGCCACCAGCCTTTCGGGTCCGATGATCGCCCGCGCCGCGCGCGATGCGGTGGTCAAGCTCGACCCCCGCAAGTTGACCGGCAACCCGGTGATCTTCGCCACCTGGATCGTGGCCCTGCTGGCCACCGCCTCGACGATCAACGAGATCGCCGCTGGCCGGGACTTCGGCTTCGAGATCCAGATCGCGCTCTGGCTCTGGGCCACCGTGCTCTTCGCCAACCTGGCCGAGAGCGTCGCCGAGGGCCGGGGCAAGGCGGCGGCCGACTCCCTGCGCGCCGCCCGCGTCACCACCAAGGCCAAGCTGATCGTCGACCCGACGACCGGCACGGTCGTTCCCACCCCGGCCCACAAGCTGGGCGTCGGCGAGGTGGTGCTGGTCGAGGCCGGCGACGTGATCCCCGCCGACGGCGAGATCATCGAGGGCGTCGCCTCGGTCAATGAGGCCGCCATCACCGGCGAGTCCGCGCCGGTGATCCGGGAAAGCGGCGGTGACCGCTCGGCCGTCACCGGCGGCACCACTGTCGTCTCGGACTGGATCAAGGTCCGCATCACCTCGGAGGCCGGCCAGACCTTCCTCGACCGCATGATCGCGATGGTCGAGGGCGCCGACCGCCGCAAGACGCCCAACGAGGTCGCCCTGGCCGTGCTGCTGGCCGGCCTGACCCTGATCTTCCTGATCGCGGTGGCGACCCTGCTGGGCCTGGGCAAGTACTCCGGCGTGGTGCTGTCGCCGATGGTGCTGGGCGCCCTCTTCATCACCTTGATCCCCACGACCATCGGCGGGCTGCTGTCGGCCGTCGGCATCGCCGGCATGGACCGGCTGCTGAAGGTCAACGTGCTGGCCACGTCGGGTCGGGCCGTCGAGGCGGCCGGCGACGTCGACACCCTGCTGCTCGACAAGACCGGCACGATCACCTTCGGCAACCGCATGGCCACCGAGGTCATCCCCGCCCCCGGCGTGCGCCCGGAAGTCGCCATGCGCGCCACCCTGATGGCCTCGCTCGGCGACGAGACCCCGGAAGGCCGCTCGATCGTCGAGCTGGCCCGCGCCGAGGGCTTTGACCACGAAGCGCCCGCGCACGGCACGATCATCCCGTTCAGCGCCACGACCCGCCAATCTGGGCTCGACGCCGACGGTCAGTCGTGGCGCAAGGGCGCGGTGGACGCGGTGATCCGCAGCCTGGACCTCGCCCCCGAGCAGGTTCCGGCCGAACTGTCGGCGAGCGTCGACCGCATCGCCCGCTCGGGCGGCACGCCGCTCGCGGTCAGCGAGAACGGCGTCCTGGTCGGGGTGATCCACCTCAAGGACGTGGTGAAGCCCAACGTGAAGGAGCGGTTCGCCGACCTCCGCCGCATGGGCCTGCGGACGGTGATGATCACCGGCGACAATCCAGTCACCGCCGCGGCCATCGCCTCCGAAGCCGGGGTCGACGATTTCCTGGCCGAGGCCACGCCGGAGGACAAGCTGCGGCTGATCCGCGAGGAGCAGGCCAAAGGCCGGCTGGTCGCCATGTGCGGCGACGGCGCCAACGACGCCCCCGCCCTGGCGCAATCCGACGTCGGCGTGGCCATGCAAACCGGGGCCCAGGCTGCCCGCGAGGCCGGCAACATGGTCGACCTGGACAGCGACCCGACCAAGGTCATCGAGATCGTCGAGGTCGGGAAGCAGATGCTGATCACCCGTGGCGCGCTGACCACCTTCTCGATCGCCAACGACGTGGCCAAGTACTTCGCGATCATCCCGGCGATGTTTGTGGCCGCTCTACCCGCGTTGGGAGCCCTTAACATCATGGGCCTGTCGAGCCCGGAGAGCGCCATCCTGTCAGCGGTGATCTTCAACGCCCTGATCATCGTGGCGCTGATCCCGCTCGCGCTTCGCGGCGTGCGATACCAGGCGATCGGCGCAGCCAAGCTGCTGTCGCGCAACCTGCTGCTCTACGGCCTGGGCGGCCTCGTCGCCCCGTTCGTCGGCATCAAGCTGATCGACCTCGCCATCTCCGGCCTGGGGCTCGCCTGATGGTCATGCGCGAAACCCTCGTCTCGCTCGGGCTGATCGCCCTGCTCTTCGCCTGCGCCTTCCTGGGCGCGGTCATCTGAACGCCCCTTCAGAAATCCAATCTAGGACCCGCTTAATGTTTTCGTTCCGCCTCAGCCTCGCCGCCGCCAGCCTGTCCGCCGCGTCGCTGTTCTCCCTCCCCGCCTTCGCCCAGGATGACAGTGGCCCGCTCGACCTTTCGTTCAACGTCGGAGCCGCCACCGACTATGTCTGGCGCGGCGTCAGCCAGACCGACGAGAACCCGCAGATCTCGGGCGGCGTCGACGCGACTGTCGGCGGCATGGTCTACGGCGGCGCCTGGCTATCGAACGTCGACTTCGGCGACGATACGGACTTCGAGCTCGACCTCTACGCCGGCGTCAAGCCGCAGCTTGGCCCGGTGAACCTCGACTTCGGCATCATCTACTACGGCTACATCAACGCACCGACGGGCTCGGACCAGGACTTCGTCGAGTTCAAGGCCGCCGGCTCGACGCCAGTGGGACCGGCGACCCTCGGCGCCGCCGTCTACTACTCGGACAACTTCTTCGGCGACACCGGTCCGGCGACCTATGTCGAGCTC
>NZ_PNLB01000004.1 GCF_013822795.1 Phenylobacterium sp.
GCGGCGGACCATCGCGCCGATCATGCCGAAGCCGGCGATCATCATCGCCCAGGTGGCGGGCTCGGGCACGGCCGACGCCACGTTCAGCTTCAGGCCCGCGCCGTCCGCAGGGTCGTCGACGAAGCTGTAGACCTTGCTGCTGGAGTCGCTGAAGCCGAACGTCACCTTGGTTCCGAGCAGGCTCAGCACGGTTGCGCCGTAGGCCGGGTTGTCGACCGCGTCGGGGTCGACGCCGTACAGCGAGAAGCTCTCGCCCGGGTTCCAGCCGTCGCCGCCGAAGAGGAAGGTCAGCACCGAGGTGTCGACGCCGGTCATGCTGACCGTGGCGCCCGCCGGGCTATTGTAGCTCACGCTGTCCCAGACCAAGGGGACCGGCGTGGCCGTTCCGCCGTCGATGATCAGCGAGGTGATGTTCAGGGTCGAGGACAGGTCGTTCAGGAACGACATGTCGATCGCGAAGCTGGTGTCCGGTCCGGCCAGGGATCCGCTGATCACCGAGGCGGCTTGAGCTGAGACAGGCGCCGACAGCGCCGCGCAGGCGGCGAGCGCCAGCATCATTTTCTTCATGGAATTTTCCCCCGCAGAATCTGGGCGAACCTCTACCAGGGGTTAAATGCGGTTGGGAATTGCAATCGCGCGAGGCGGGAACGCTTCCGGCGCCGCCTAGTCCGCGCGGGCGTCGAACAGCGTGCGGATGACCGGGATCAGGATGGCCTCGAGGTCGGCGGGTCTGGCGCCGGCCAGGGCCTCGATCTCCATCATCTGGCGCATGACCTGCAGTCCGGCGACCAGCGACAGGGCCAGGGCCGCGCGCTCGCGCGAGAGCGGCCCGCCGATCATCCGCTCGAGGGTCGTCTGGTGGCCCTGGCCGATCCAGTCGCGGCCGATCTGGGCGGCGCGTTCGCTCGACGCCGAGTGCAGCAGCACCAGGAAGCCGTCGAGCGGGGTCTCGCCCGGGGCGGTGACCTGGACCAACGCCTTGGCGAAGGCGGCCGGGAAGTCGGGGGCCGCCAGGTTCGCGGCCGAGAGGATGACGGGATCGCGCATGGTGTCGGCGCAGACCTCGGCGAACAGCTTCTCCTTCGAGCCGAAGTAGCGGTTGACCAGCATGGCGGTGACGCCGGCGCCGGCGGCGATCTCGCGCACGCCGGCTCCGTCGTAGCCCGAACGGGCGAAGGCGCGCCGCGCCGAGGCGAGGATCGCCGCGCGCGTGGCGGCGGCGTTGCGGCGGCGGGGCGGGGCGGCGGTCTCGGTCATGACTCTACGCTTGTAGACATACGCCCGTTCGATAAGTATACAAGTGAAGACTTATGATGCGTGCAGGCAGGAGCAGGCGATGGCGCAGCGGGTGTTGGTGACCGGCGGGACCGGCTTCGTCGGCGGCTGGACGATCGTGGAGCTGCTGCGGCGCGGCTACGCCGTACGCACCACAGTGCGCAGCGCCGCCCGCGAGGCGGACGTGAGGGCGGCGGTCGGCACGCAGATCGCGCCGGACGGGCTGGAGTTCGCGTTGGCCGACCTGACCGCCGACGCCGGCTGGGACACGGCGGCGGCCGATTGCGACGCGGTGCTGCACATCGCCTCGCCGCTGGGCAATGGCGGCGATGACGAGAGCCTGATCGCCGCAGCTCAGGGCGGGACGTTGCGGGTGCTGGCCGCGGCGGCGCGGGCCGGCGTCAAGCGCGTGGTCATGACCTCCTCGACCGCGGCCTGCACGCCGGCGAAACCGCTGGAGCGGGCCATCGACGAGAACGACTGGACCGATCCGGAGCAGAAGGACCTGGCGGCCTATCGCAAGTCCAAGCTGCTGGCCGAGAAGGCGGCCTGGGACTTCATCGCCGGCGCGCCACAGACGCAGCTGACCACCATCCTGCCCGGCGCGATCTTCGGGCCGGTGCTGACCCGCGAGCACCTGGGCTCGGTGGGGATCATCCAGCGGCTGCTGGACGGCCAGCCGCCGGCGCTGCCGCGGCTGGGCTTCAACATCACCGACGTGCGCGACCTGGCCGAGCTGCACATCAAGGCGATGGAGACGCCGCAGGCGGCCGGCCAGCGCTACATCGCGCTCGGCGAGTCGCTCTGGTACGGCGAGGTCGCCCAGGCCTTGAAGGAACGTCTGGGCGAAAAGGCCGCCAAGGTCCCGACCGCGGCCATGCCCGATCTGGTGGCCAAGGGGCTGGCGGTGGCCTCGCCGCAGATGAAGGCGCTGCTGCCGTTGCTCGGCCGGACCCAGAAGTTCAGCACTGACAAGGCCCGCGCGGAACTGGGCTTCGCGCCGCGGCCGGCGCGCGACACGGTGGCCGACTGCGGGGCGAGCCTGGTCGACTGACGCGACCGGAACGGGCGCCGGGCGCGGGCGTTGCCTTCACAGTCAAGGAGGCGTTCCGATGCTGAAATGGGCTCTGATCTTTGCGGTGGTGGCGTTGATCGCCGGCGCCCTGGGGTTTGGCGGGATCGCCGGCGCAGCGGCCGGCATCGCCAAGATCCTGTTCTTCGTGTTCCTGGTCGGCTTCGTGCTGTTCCTGGTGCTCGGCTTCATGGCCGGGCGGAAGATCACCGGCGGATAGCGGTCCCCAATCCCCGGCCGCGCATGCGAGCCGGGGATCCATATGCGCCGGGGATTACCGACGGAACTCGGCGTTTATGGATGGCCGGGACCTGACGGCCCGGCCATGACGAGCCTTAGGAGCTACTTCTGGGCCAGATAGGCCTGGGATTGGCTGCCGACGAGATCGACCAGGTTCCCCATGGTCAGGTTCACGTCGATCAGATGCAGGCCCCAATCCTTGAGCACGATCGGGCCGACCTTCACATCGCCGGCGATCTCGTCCGTACGCGGATCATTGGGGTCGGCGTTGATGCGCACCGACAGATAGTCGAAGCCGTCCTTGGAGACGCACTCGCCGGTCAGCAAGCCCGGGACCGAGACGAATGGCGTGGTGATCTTGGCGCCGTCCTTGGTCCAGGCCGGCGGGGCGGCGGACTCCGCAGCGATCATCGCGCCCGACGACAGGTAGGCGTGCAACTCGCCCTTGCCGCCGGCGAGCGCGGCGGGGTTGACGCAGGCCGCCTGCATGGCCGGGTTCGGCTCGCGCGGGACGCCGAAGCGGCTGCCCTTGGGCGGCGGCGAGGTCTCGCGGAAGCTGACATAGGCCACCGCGCAGCCGACCTGGCTCGGGCTCTTGCAGAGCGGGATCGACTTGAAGGTTCCCGTGTCCTGGCCCTTGAGCACCGGCAGGTTGGTTCCGAGCAGCAGGGCCGAGATCAGCTGCTTCTGGGCGGGCTTGCCGTCGATCTCCTTGGCGATCAGTTCGGTCAGCAGGCCCGCGCCCTGGGAGTGGCCGATCAGCACGACGCCGCGGCCCTTGTTCTCGTGCGTCAGGTAGTGGTTCCAGGCGTCGACGACGTCGTCGTAGTTGGTGGTCGGGATCGGTCCGGCCGGCGGCTTGGCGCCCGGGGCCATGCGCGCGCGCAGGGTGGTCAGGGTCACCTGCCGGTACATCGGCGCGTAGATCCTGCACTTGGAGCCGAAGCGGGCGAGCTGCTGCTCGACGACGCGGCGCTCCTCGGCGTTGGGGGTCATGTCGGAGAATACGCCCGGATCGTTGGAGACGGTCGGGTAGACGTAGAAGCAGTCGACCTGTGCGGCCGGGTCGGGCTTCCAGGTCTCCTTGGTCATGGAGCCGTCGGCCTGGATCACCGTGGTGGTGTTGTCGATCGCGCAGGCGTCGGCGCGGCCCGGCCAGCACAGCCAGTTCTCGGTCTTCGAGTAGTCGTTATGGGCCGCTGCGGCCGGCGCCTGGGCGGCGGCCGGGACGGCGAAAGCACTGAAAAGCAGGCCGGCGGCTGCCGCCGCGAGCGTTATCCTGGACATGTTCCCCACCTGAAAATCTGGTCTTCGTAATGGGGCGGAGAATGCGCAGAACGTCGGTTGGCGTCCAGGCGTCTTAGCTAACCTAGAGTGTCAGGCGACCCGCTGGTCGGCGGCCAGGCGGGTGTCGAGCGCCCGGTCGATGGCGTCGAGCAGGTGGGCGATCTCGATCGGCTTGGGCACGAAGCCGTTCATGCCGGCGGCCAGATACTCGGCCACCTGATGGGGCATGACGTTGGCCGACAGCGCCAGGATCGGGATCGGCGGCAGGTCGCGCTCGCCCTCCAGGCGGCGGATGGCGGCCGTGGCCTCGACGCCGTTCATCACCGGCATCTGGCCGTCCATCAGGATCAGCTGGAAGTCGCCCTCGAAGAATGCCTCGACCGCCTGGGCGCCGTCGCCGACGATGGTCAGGTCGATGGCGAACGGCTCCAGCATGGCGCGCAGGATCAGCTGGTTGGTCAGGTTGTCCTCGGCCGCCAGGATGCGCGCGCGGGCGCCGGGACGGGCGACGCGGGCCTGGGCCGGGGCCAGCGGCGCGGCCGGCGCCAGGGCCGCGGCGCGCCATTCGAGCGGCAGGACCAGGGTGAAGACCGAGCCTTGCCCCTCGATGCTCTCGACCGAGAGCTCGCCGCCCATCAGCGCCGCCAGTTCGTGGCTGATCGCCAGGCCCAGGCCGGTGCCGCCGTAGCGGCGGGTGGTGGAGGCGTCGACCTGGATGAACTTGTCGAACAGGTCGTGCATGCGGTCGGCCGGAATGCCGATGCCGGTGTCGGCGACGGTGATGCGCACGCCGGCCGCTTCGCGCTGGACGCGGACGGCGACCTCGCCGGCGGCGGTGAACTTCACGGCGTTGGAGACCAGGTTGGCGACCACCTGGCGCAGGCGCACGCCGTCGCCGCACCAGACGCCGTCGGCGGCGGGGTCGAGCTCGAAGCGGAAGGCGACGGCCTTCTGTTCGGCCAGGGCCGCGAAGGGGGCGCAGGCGACGTGGACGGCCTGGCCGAGGTCGAACTCGTGGGCGTCGAGCTGCAGGCGACCGGCCTCGATCTTCGACATGTCGAGGATGTCGTTGAGCAGCACCAGCAGGGTCTGGCCGCTCTCGCGCACGACGTCGAGCTGGCGGCGCTGGCCGGGGGTCAGGTCCTCACGCGAGAGGATCTGGGTCATGCCGAGGATGCCGTTCAGCGGGGTGCGGATCTCATGGCTCATGTTGGCCACGAACTGCGACTTGGCGATGCTGGCGGCGGCGGCCTCGTCGCGGGCGCGGACCAGGTCGTCCATGGTCTGGCGCAGGACCAGGTCGTTGCGGTCGATCTCGCCGAACACCCGGTGGACGCGCGCGGCCAGCAGCAGGGCCGAGATCAGCAGGGCGACCATGCCGAGGGCGAACAGCGGGGCGATCTGGCGCAGCACCATGTTGCCGGGATGGCTGCTGGTCCAGGCCAGGGCGGCGATCGGGGTCTGGTCCGGTGCGCGCAGCTGCACGCTGGCCGGGATGGCGCGGTTCCAGGGCAGCAGCCGCACGTCGGAGACCCGCATGGCTTGGGCGACGTCCTGCAGCATGGCCGCGTCGATGCGGCGGGCCGAGATGAGCAGCCGGTCGGGAGCGCCGCGCGAATTGATCGCCGGGGTCTCGGGCACGATGTTGGTGACCGCGGCCATGTAGAGCTCGCCGCCGACGCTGATCACGCCGGTGCGGGTGATCGAGCCGCCGATGCCGCGATTGCGGGCCGCGCCGCGCAGGGCCTCCAGCTCGCGCACCTGGGCGACCAGCGGCGCGGTCTCGCGAAGGAAGGCGGCGGCCTGGCGCTCGCCGGCGCGGGCTCCGTCGCGCCAGGCGTAGGCCGGCTGGTCCGCCTCATCGAGCACGAAGGAGGCGGCGTGGCGCATGTAGGTTTCGAAGTAGCTGCCGATGTAGAGGTCGGCCCATTCGGCGTCGACGTCGTGGCCGAGCTTCAGATAGGCGTCGTCCCAGATCGAGGCCGAGATCACCTGGCCGACCAGCTCGTGCTCGCGTTCGCTCAGGTAGTTCGAGATCAGCGCGCGTTCCTCGTCCACGTGGGCGCGGTCGACGACGCTGGCGGTGTAGAAGATCAGGCCCAGGCAACCGGCCGCCACGATCAGCAGCACCGCTGAGGAGAAGGCGACAATCCGGCTGATGGCGCGCCGGTTACGGGCGAGACTCGATCTGATCACACGACACACGGCACCTGGTTCGCCCCAGATGTCGCCTGCGCCGCGCTAGCAAATGGTGAATCGCGCCGACCGGGCGGGAGGTCTGCGACATCCCGCCTCAGTCGGTGAGGTCGTCAGGCCACGCGGACGCGGGCGGTGCTTTCCGGCAGATCCTGGCCGAAGGCGCGCTGGAAGAACTCGGCCACGGTGCCGCGCTCGAGCTCGTCGCACTTGTTCAGGAAGGTCAGGCGGAAGGCGAAGGCCAGGTCGCCGCCGAAGATCTCGGCGTTCTGGGCCCAGGTGATCACGGTCCGCGGGCTCATGACGGTCGAGATGTCGCCGTTCATGAAGGCGTTGCGGGTCATGTCGGCGACACGGACCATCGCAGCGATGGTGCGCTTGCCCTCGGCGGTGTCGTAGTGCGGCGACTTGGCCAGCACGATCTCGGCTTCGACGTCGTGCGGCAGGTAGTTCAGCGTGGTGACGATCGACCAGCGGTCCATCTGACCTTGGTTGATCTGCTGGGTGCCGTGATAGAGGCCGGTGGTGTCGCCCAGACCGATGGTGTTGGTCGTCGAGAACAGCCGGAAGAACGGGTTCGGGCGGATGACGCGGTTCTGGTCGAGCAGGGTCAGCTTGCCCTGCGCCTCCAGGATGCGCTGGATCACGAACATCACGTCCGGACGGCCGGCGTCGTATTCGTCGAACACCAGGGCGACCGGGCGCTGGATCGCCCAGGGCAGGATGCCTTCGCGGAATTCGGTGACCTGCTTGCCGTCCTTCAGGACGATGGCGTCCTTGCCGACCAGGTCGATACGCGAGACGTGGCTGTCGAGGTTGACGCGGATCAGCGGCCAGTTGAGGCGCGCGGCGACCTGCTCGATGTGGGTCGACTTGCCGGTGCCGTGATAGCCCTGGACCATCACGCGGCGGTCGAACGCGAACCCGGCGCAGATGGCCTTGGTCGTCTCGGCGTCGAACTTGTAGGCTGGGTCGATGTCCGGGACGTGAGCGTCGCGTTCGGAGAACGCGGGGACGGTCATGTCGACGTCGACGCCGAAGGTGTCGCGGACCGAGACCTTCTTGTCCGGCACCAGGGCGATGAGCTTGTCTTCTTGCGTATTGGCGAAAGAGGTCATGGCGCGGTTCGATTACAAGGTTACGGGGCCGATGCAAACGGCTGTTTGCGGATGACGTAGCGTCGGCCAGGGAAGGGGAATGTCTTTAGCCGGATTCCACGCGGCGGGGCAGTCCGATTGACCAAGCCAGGGCAGACCGCTCCGGCCGCCGCGTCTGGCGTGTAATGTCAATTCTTTGGCGCCTGGGGTCAAGCTGGCCGGCCTAGGGTGGCGCTCAAACAGGAGGAAACGACCATGGGCCAGATGCTCGCCGACGCCATCACCGTCACGCCGCAGCCGAGCGGCTTCGGCGCGGAGATCACCGGCCCGGACCTGTCGCGGCCGCTGGACGGGCCGACCCTGGCGGCGGTCAAGGACGCCTGGGCGCGGCATGGCGTGCTGGCGTTTCCCGACCAGCCGCTGAGCCTGGAGGCGCTGGAGGCCTTCACCCTGCAGATCGGGCCGTTCGGGGTCGACCCGTACATCAAGCCGATGGCCGGCCATCCCAACGTGCTGGAGTTGCGCCGCGAGCCCGACGAGAAGTCCAAGAACTTCGGAGCCGGCTGGCACTCGGACTGGAGCTTCCAGAAGGAGCCGCCGGCCGCGACGCTGCTGCGTTCGGAGGTCACCCCGCCGGTCGGCGGCGACACCCTGTTCGCCGACTGCGCGCGGGCCTACGACGCGCTGTCGGACGGGATGAAGGCGCTGCTGGCGCCGCTGAAGGCGGTGCACTCGGCGACCCGCGCCTACGGGACCGCGGGAGCGTACGCCAACGAGACCGAGGCGCGGACGATGGAGATCATCGTCTCGGCCGAGGCCGACAAGACCCTGACCCATCCGCTGGTCCGCACTCACCCGGTGACCGGCCGCAAGGCGCTGTTCGTCAGCCCGACCTACACGGTCGGCATCGAGGGCCTGACCTTCCAGGAGAGCCACGCGATCCTCGGCTACCTCTATCAGCACATGACCCAGGAGCAGTTCATCTACCGCCACAAGTGGAAGCAGGGGATGCTGCTGATGTGGGACAACCGCTGCACTGTGCATTTCGCCGAGGGCGGCTATGACGGCCACCTGCGGGTCATGCACCGCACGACCGTGGCGGGGGACGCGCCGGTTTAAGGGCGCTGGCTCGACCACACCTCATCCGCTCACCCCGGCGAAAGCCGGGGCCCAAGCGGCGCCTTGACTAGGCTGGAGCGCCGCACGCTTGTTGGCGCCTCGGCTTGGGTCCCGGCTTTCGCCGGGATGAGCGGTGTGAGCGAGAGGCGCGATGCTAAAACTTGGCCCGGCGTTGGTGATGACGCCCGACCTCGCTGCCGCGCTCAGCTTCTATCGTGACGTGCTGGGGTTGAGCCTCAGCGAGCAGTTCGAGAGTCAGCTGGTGTTCGATCTCGGCGGTCGGACGCTGCACGTGTTCGCCTGCGCGCGGCCGGCGCCGGAGGCCGCGCATGGCGCCGACGGCGCCAGCGTGATCAGCTTCGAGGTCGAGGCGATCGGGCCGGTGATGGCCGACCTCGCCGCCAAGGGCGTCGAATTCCTGCATGCGCAGCCGGCGTGGAACGCGCAGGCGGGCCTGGCCTATGCGGCGTTCCGCGCGCCGGGCGGGATCGTGCATGAACTGGTCGAGCGGCGGCGGAGCTAGCGCTTCACCCCGCCCGTACGACCTCGGGCAATTGCTGCGTCCCGTCGAGCAGCCCTTGGGTCGGGACGTAGGTGCGGACCAGCAGCGCGAACTGGCCGGCCGGCGCCGGCAGCCAGTTGGCCTTGGCGGTCGGATCGGCGGGCTCGCGGTGCGACATTGTCAGGGTCAGCGAGCCGTCGCCGGCGAAGACCAGTTCGTTGGCGTCGAGATTGACCGTGCCGAGGTTGGTCCGCCCGTTCGGGCTGTCGGCCAGCATGTAGTAGTCCTCGTCGTACATGCTGAGCGACCAGAAGCCGCCGCGCGTGCGGTCGACCGGCGGCAGGCCGTCCTTCGGGAAGGTGAGCGTGTAGGCGTAGCGGCCCTCGAGCAGCGCCCCCTTCGCGTCCGTGCCGCGAACGAAGTAGATCGCCTCGTGAAAGTCGTTGACATAGATGTAGATCACCGCGGCCTGGGCGCGGCCGAACCAGTCGGTTCCCCAGGCGCCGCCGTTCTCTTGCCGCTGCCAGCCGCCGCCGGCCCCGACGCCGACCTGATGGTACTTGGCGGACTCGAAGAGCTCGGCCTCGGCGACCAGCGCGACGCGATCGATCAGCGCCTTCCAGGCCGGGCCGCTGGCGCGCAGGGCCAGCAGGGTGCGGGCCTGATCGGCCATCGGTGCGTCGTCGCTCGAGACCTGGGGATTGAAGTCCAGCGCCGCCTTGAGGTCGTCCCAGAAGGTGGCGGCGTGGACCGGCCGGGCGCGCAGCATGTCGGGATCGGCGGCGATCATCTGCGGCGTGATCGGCGGGGTGAAGACCTTGTTGCGGGCGCTGGCCTCGCAGTCGAAGGTCCGCAGTCCCGGCTGGTCCTGGCCCAAGGGATAGACGCCGATCTGGTTGAGGACCTTGCGCGCCTGGGCCTTCGACTCCGGCGAATGGGCGGTGTAGCTGCGCCCGAAGAGCCCGGTGACGTTGGTCGGCGAGCGCAGCACGTCGATGAAGCCCTCGGGCTTTTCGCCCTGCCAGTCCGGCCCGACCACCAGCAGCTTGCCGCCGGGGGTTCCGGAGGCCGAACCGACTTGGTGGGTCACGGTGGTGAAGAGGTCGACGATCTGGATCGTCCAGTAGTGTCCCTCGGGAACCTCCGTCGGGGTCTGGACCACGAGCGCTTCGGTGGTCAGGTCTGCGAAGGAGACGCCGTAGATGGTGTCGCTGTTGGGGGTGACGACCTTGCGCTGGGCCGGCGACATGTAGTCGTCGAGATAGCCCATGGCGTTCTTCGGCGCGCCGGGGAACAGGCCGAAGGTGGCGCCGGGACCGGCCTTCATCACCTCCCACGAACTGGTGCGCCCGAAGGTGTCGACCGCCGGATAGCCCCAGTAGAACACCAGCTTGGCCAGGGCCTCGACATAGGCCTCGTTGGCCAGCTTGGCCGGCACGCCGGCCGAGTTGGCGAGGTCTGGATGGGCGGCGTTGAACTGCCGCGCGACGTAAGGCGTGGTGTCCGGCATCGGGCGCTCCTGTGACGGAGACGACGCTATGGGGCCGGACCTGAGGCGGTTATCCGGGAGCGCCCTGATGGCGCGGGCCCAGTCTACCGAGAGTGCTGCCGGCTAGGCGCTGCGGATTGCTTTCCAGTGGTCGAGGCGCTGGGCGATCAGGGCGGTGCGGGCGGCGTCGTCGCGGCCGTCCATGATCGCGACCTCGTCCGGGGCGGCGCGCAGATAGGTTCCGGAGGTGCGGGCGTTGAGGTCGGGCTGGCTGGCCGACAGGGTGGTGAAATAGCCCGAGGCGCGGTCGGGGGCTTCGAGTTTGAGCTCGCCGGTTCCGTGCAGCTGCGGGGCGTCGGGATCGAGCGGGCGCTCGCCGTTCCAGTAGTAGAACAGGCCGGCCGGATCGCGCCGCTCCTTCACCGCCTCGCTCCAGTAGCGCGAGGAGAGGGCGCCGTCCTCGCGCCAGGCCCGGCCGGTCATCTCCAGCTCGCCGCCGCGGGCGCGGGCGATCCGCATGAGGCTGAGCGCCGAGGGCTCGCGCTCGGTGCGGGCGGTCAGCGAGAACTGCCACCAGGCGCCTTCGATGCGGGCCAGGGCGCGTTCGGCCTCGATGGCGCCGCGCAGCTTCTGGAGCATGGCCTTGGTCTCGGCGGCGGTCAGCGCGTCCTCGTAGCGCACGCAGGTCAGGCCGAGCAGGTCGGTGGGCAGCTTCGCGCCGCGGGCGTGCAGGATGAAGGTGCGGCGCATGCCGAGCACGCCGCCGAACAGCCCCGCCTCGAAGACCACGTTGTCGCGCGGCGAGGCCTGGGCGGACTCATGGTCGGGGGCGGCGGCGGTCCAGTCGTCCTGGGCGAAGACGAAGGCGGCGAAGTCGACCTGGCCGGTCAGCTCCAGCAGGCGGCCGAGCGTGGTGGTGCCGGGGTTGAACGTCGTGGTCCAGGGCTCGACCTCGGCGACGTCGGCCAGGCCGCGGGTCAGGGCGGCGAGCAGCTTGGCCTGCTTGCCCGAGGAGCCCAGGAAGATGCGCGGCTTGTCCATGTGGTCCTCCGGCCGGAGGGGCCAGAGTGCCGGGGCGGCGGGCGGCCGCGCCATCCGGGCTTTCCCGCAGAGCGGGGGCGTAGACTCAGCGCCGAGACCACACGACCAGCGGGCCGATAGGATCGAACCCGCGTTGCTGGGCTGAGGCATTTCCGCCGGCTTCGTAGCAGACGACGGCGCGTTGCGGCAGCAACGAGGCGACGGCCGCCAGGGCCTGACCGCGTGATCCGAACACATTGGTCAGGCCGATCACGCCGGCGGCTTCGTAGGCGATCGCGCCGGCTATGATTTGGTCTTCGGCGTCGAAGCCGCCGAGGACATGAACTTGGGCGTCGCGCAGCAGGCCGTCGGGAAAGGTTCGGGCGGGTGCGACATGGTCGTCCCCGCGCCAAGCACGCTCCCAGCGGTTCAGATCGGGGAGCTCGACTCGCCGCCAGCGCACGTCGTCGCGCAGGGCGGGCGCGCCGACCGGCTCGCGCCAGAGCCAGGTGGCGGCGAAAAGCTGCTCCAGGCCGGCTTCGGCGAGGGGCAGGGATGCGAAGCTATCCTTGACGCTGAACTCGAACGCCGACCGCCCGGCGAGGTCGTGGATGAACCTGGTCTGGACCTGGAGATCGGCGTCGGGATCGACGGTCACGACGTTGGGGTAGAACTGCGGGGTCTCTAGGGCGCAGAACCACAGGCCGTGCGCGCGCTCGACAGGGAGGCCATGCGCCTTCCACACGGCGGCGCACCATTCGGCGTTGTTGCGCGCTGCGATCGCGTCTCTTCTCTCGAACACTCTGGACTCTCGAAAGCTAGGCGTCGCGCCCCGCCAGCCGCGCGGCCAGGGTGCGGGTGCGGCGCACGACGGTCCAGGCGGCGCCGGCGACGATGACCAGCAGGCCGAGGATCAGGCTCTGGCCGTCCCAGTCCCACATCGGCTCGAAGGCGGCGATGGCGCAGGTGAGGGTCAGCGCGGCCATGCGGTGCGGCTTGGCCATGGGGCCGGAGAAATCGGCCGGGAAACCGAGGCCGCGGCCGAGCTCCCGGACGTAGGCGGTGAGCACGGCCAGCACCGCAGCCGCCCAGCCGAGCGGCGCGCCGAGGGTGAAGCCGGCCAGGCCCGCGCAGTAGCCGGCCCCGACCAGGAACAGGGCGTCGGCGATGCGGTCGGGCAGCTCGTTCCAGATTGGGCCGGAGGGACCGCCCTTGCCGTGCTCGACCGCGACCATGCCGTCGAGCAGGTTGCAGAGCAGGCGCAGCTGGATGCAGACCCCGGCCCCGATCAGCAGCACGCCGCGATGGAACGGCGTCTGGTCGCCGGCGGCGTAGAGGAAGGCCAGCAGGCCGAGCAGGGCGAAGATGATGCTGCCGGCCGAAATCATGTCCGGGCTGGCGCCGGCCTTGGCCAGGCCCGAGGCCAGGCCCTGGGCCCAGCCGGTTCCGCGCGACTTCAGGGGGCGGCGGTTCTCTGGGGTCTCGGTCATTTGGGAGCCTTGGCTTGGCCGCGCGCCAGGGTCGCGGCGTAGACGACGGCGTAGAGGGTCGAGACCGACCACGGCACGGCGATGGTGCGGACGATCTCCGGGGTGCCGATCAGCTTGTGCACGGCCACCAGCAGGGCGAGCACGGCGCTGGCGGTGATCGCCGGCGGGACGACGTAGGCGAGGGCGCCGGGGAAGCGCGGGCTCATCGCCTCGAGCGCGCGCTTGAGCACCAGGGTGATCAGGCCTGACAGCACGCCTTGCGCCACGGCGGGCAGGGCGGCGGCGGCCAGGCCGTGGCCGGAGTTGGCCAGCAGCGCCCAGCCGCCCATGGCCAGGAACGCGAATCCGACATGGGCGAAGGTGGTGCCGGCGAAGGTGCGGAGCGCGCTCAAAGGTGGCAGGACGAGGCTTTGCTGCTGGGGGATGGAATCTGCGCCGTCATCGGCTGTACGGTCAAGCCAGCGAACCAGCGGGGAGCAGCTAACGGATGGACGCGGTCACGGCCTTTTTCGCGCAGCAGTCGCCGGTGGTGCTTTGGGGCCTCGGCGGGGTGCTGGCGGTGCTGACCCTGGCGGTGGGGATCACGGCGCTGCTGCCGGTGCTCAAGCCGGCCGGCGATTTCACCAACCTGCGCCAGCGGATCGCCTCGTGGTGGGTGATGATCGCGCTGCTGGCCGGGGCGCTGCTGCTGGGCTGGCAGGCGTTCACGGCGCTGATGATCGTGATCTCGTTCATCGCCCTGCGCGAGTTCCTGTCGCTGGCGCCGGTGCGGCGCGAGGACCGGCTGATCGTGCTGGCCGCGTTCGTGGCGATGGGGATCAACTACCTCTTCATCATCCTCGACGACTACGGCCTCTATCGGGTGTTCATCCCGACCTACGTGTTCCTGATCATCCCGTTCCTGATGGCCTGCATCGGCCAGACGCGGGCGTTCCTGGCGACCACGGCGACGTTCCACTGGGCCATCGTCACCTGCGTCTACAACCTCGGCTACATCGCCTTCCTGATGCGCACGCCGGCCGCCGAGGCGCAGCCGGCCGGGGCGGCGGGGCTGGTGTTCTTCCTGCTGGTGGTCACCGAGGCCAACGACGTGGCGCAGTACGTCTGGGGCAAGCTGTTCGGGAAGCGGAAGATCGTCCCCAAGGTCAGCCCCAACAAGACCTGGGAGGGCTTCATCGGCGGCTGGGTGACGACGAGCGCGCTGATCTGGTTCCTGGGTCCCGTGTTCACGCCGCTGAGCGGGATCGGGCTGGCGACGCTGGCCCTCTTCCTGCCGCTGGCGGGCTTCGCCGGCGACGTGACGATGAGCGCCATCAAGCGCGACATCGGGGTCAAGGACACCAGCGCGCTGATTCCGGGCCATGGCGGCCTGCTGGACCGGGCCGACAGCCTGACCTTCACCGCGCCGCTCTACTTCCACATCCTCGCCTACTTCGCCCTGGGGCACTTCTGATGCGCTGGTTCCGCCGCCTCGTCCTGGTGCTGATCGGCCGTCCGATCGCGCGCGTGTTCACCGGGGCCGACATCATCGGGCGCGAGAAGCTGCCGCTGAAGGGGCCGGCGATCCTGGCGGCGAACCACGCCAGCCACGTCGACACCATTCTGATGCTGACGCTCTACCCGTCGAAGGGGCTGGACCGGGTGCGGCCGGCGGCGGCGGCCGACTACTTCCTGCGCGGCGGGCTGATCAGCTGGCTGTCGAACACCATCATCGGCATCGTGCCGGTGGCCCGCGACAAGGCCGGGACCGGGGTCGACGTGCTGGCCCCGGTGCGCGCGGCGCTGGAGGCCGGCGACATCGTGCTGATCTTTCCGGAGGGCACGCGCGGCGACGGCGAGGAGATGGCGCAGCTGAAGAGCGGCGTGGCGCGGCTGGCGGCGGACGTGCCGCAGGCGCCGGTCTATCCGATCTGGCTGCAGGGCGCGGGCCGGGTGCTGCCCAAGGGCGAGGCGCTGCCGGTGCCGATGAACTGCACGGTGCTGGTCGGCGACCCGCTGCATTGGCAGGGCGACCGGAAGGCTTTCCTGGAGGAGCTGCGCGTGCGGCTGGAGGACCTGAAGGCCAAGGCTCCGCCGCAGCGGTGGGCTTAGGCGTCTAGTTGCTCCCCCAGCGGGGGAGGATCTAGGAGCTACTTCTGCCGGGGCGGCTTCAGGTCCTGGCCGGCCATCAGCAGCTTGCCGGCGTGCCGGGCCTTGGCGGCTTCGACCAGGGTGAGCGCGGCGTTGCGGACCTCGTCCTGGATCGCCTGGTCGGCGTCGAGTTCCTCGTGGTTGGTGGCGTAGGGCTTCCAGTAGCCGATGTAGCGGTCGAGCTCGGCGTTCACGCCGGCGGGGACCAGGTCCATGAACCGCAGCCAGTCCGAGACGCTGCGGCGGACGTTCTCGGCGCCTTCGACGTCGCCGTGGACGACGACTGAAAACACCCGGCCCTCCAGGTGCTTGGGGTAGGGCCAGCCCTTCAGTTCCTCGGCCTTGGCCTTCTTGGCGTCCTTGCCGTGGGTCAGGGTGGGGTCGGGGTTGCCGCCGTCGGCGCAGACCAGCCGGTCCATCATCAGCTTGAGCGGCGAGGAGACCTGGTACCAGTTGACCGGGGTGATGATCATCACCCCGTGGGCCTCGACCCACATCGGGTAGATCTCGTTCATCCAGTCGTGGACCTGGCCCAGCGAATAGTTGGGATAGCAGGAGCACGGCCAGTGGCAGAGGGCGGCGGCGGTCGAGAAGCAGGCCTTGCAGGGATGGATTTCGCGGCCGTACTCGGAGGCGAGGCGCGAGAGGTCGAGCAGGTTCACCGCAACACCCTCCTCCTCCATCGCCTCGCGAGCCAGGTCGGCCAAGCGGTAGGACTTGGACATCTCGCCGGGGCAGGTGTGCTCGCTGCGCGAAGAGGCGTTGATCACCAGCACGCGGCAGGGGCCGTCGTCGTCGTCATGCCGGACCTGGGCCGCTTCGATCGCGGCCTTCGTCGCCAGCCAGTCGACGGATAGGTCATAGTCGGGATCGGCGTAGCCGGGGCCGGCCTTGCGGGTGACCGGAGCCTTGCGGGCGTTGTCGTAGGCGTCCCAGGCGGCGGTCGCGATCTTGTCCAGCTCGACGGCGAGCGCTTCGAAGGCGGGGTCCACGAAGGCCGAGAGATAGCGGCGGCGGAACTCCTCCTCATCGAGCTGCGGGCTCGGCATCCCCTTGCGGGGTTCGGGAACGCGCGTCATCGGCGGCCTCCTTGCGGGAGGCCAACGTGAGGCGGGGAGGGCGGTTCCGAACGCCTTGCCGGTGTTAGAAGCCCTCGACGTCGAGCGCCACGGCGATATCGGAGCCGGCGGCGAGGTCGAGCCAGAGGGCGACGCGGGGCATCTCCTGTTCGAAGAAGAACCGGCAGGCGGCGACCTTGCCGGCGGTGAAGGCGTCGGCGGGCAGGGCCTTGGCGGCCAGCGCCTGGTCGAGCCACAGCCAGCCGACCACCGCGTGGCCGAAGGCGCGCAGGGCGCTGGTGGCGCCGGCCAGGGCGTGCGGGGTCAGCGGCGAGGCGATGGCCTCCGCGAAGGCGGCGATCTGCTCCCAGGCGGCGAGCAGGGCCTGGGCGTTTTGGGCGAGGTCCGGGTGGTTTTGCGCGGCCGCAGCGGTGGCTTCGATGAGGGTGCGCAGTTCGGCCAGCGCCTGCGGATCGCGGGCCAGCTTGCGGCCGACCAGATCGATGCCTTGGACGCCGGTGGTGCCCTCGTGGATCGGGTTCAGGCGGTTGTCGCGGTAGATCTGCTCGACGTCGAAATCGCGGGTGTAGCCGTAGCCGCCATGGATCTGGATGGCGAGGTCGTTGGCGGCCAGGCCCATCTCCGAGGGCCAGGTCTTGGCGGCGGGGGTCAAGAGGTCGAGCAGGCGGCGGGCGGTCTCGGCGTCGTCGCCGGTCTGTTCCTCGTCGAGCAGGCGCGCGCAGTAGAAGATCAGCGCCATGGCCCCTTCGACGTAGGCCTTCTGGGCCAGCAGCATGTTGCGCACATCGGGGTGGCCGATGATCGGGGCGGGCGCGCTGGCCCCGGCCGGGCGACCCTGCAGCCGCTCTTGCGCATAGGCCAGCGACTGGCGGTAGCCGCGGTAGCCGAGCATGGCGGCGCCGAGGCCGACATTGATCCGCGCCTCGTTCATCATCTGGAACATCTGCGCCAGGCCCTGGCCGACCTCGCCGACCAGGTAGCCGACAGCGCCGGGCCGGCCGCCGGGCGTGTGAGCGCCGTCGCCGAAGGCGAGCACGGTGTTGGGGATGCCGCGATAGCCCATCTTGTGATTGAGGCCGGTGACGACGACGTCGTTGCGCGCTCCGTCCAGCAGCTTTGGCACGATGAACAGCGAGATGCCCTTCACCCCCGGCAGCGGCTTGCCGTCCGGACCCGGCGTCTTGGCCAGCACCAGGTGGACGATGTCGGCGGTGATGTCGTGGTCGGCGCCGGAGATCCACATCTTGCCGCCGCGCAGCCGGTAGCGGGCGCCGAGGCTGTCCTGTCCGTCGGGCGTCGCCAGGGTGGTGATGTCGGCGAGCGAGGAGCCGGCCTGCGGCTCGGAGAGGCACATGGTGCCGAGCGCTTCGCCGGCGATCTGCGGCTGGGCGAAGGCGGCGACCTGGGCGGGCGTGCCGAAGGTCGCGATCAGCCGGGCGTTGGCCATGGTCAGCATCGGGAAGGCCGAGGCCGAGATGTTGGCGGCCATGAACGCGGCCATCGAGGCGCTGGCCGCGACGATCGGCAACTGCATGCCGCCGAGGTCTGCGTCAAAGGTCCCGGCCATCAGCCCGGCGGCTGCGTACTGGCGCACGGCGTCGGCGATCTCGGGGATGACGTGGACGCCGGCCTCGTCGAGCCACGGCTCGCGGTGGTCGGCGGGCTTGTAGGCCGGAACGAAGACGTCGGCGGCCAGGCCCTCGCTGAGGTCGAGCACGGCGTCCAGGGTTTCGCGCGAATGGTCGGCGAAGCGCGGCCGGGCGAGCAGATCCTCGACCTTCAGCCAGTCGAACAGCAGGAAGTCGAGATCGCGCCGGTTCAGGTGATAGTTGCTCATCGCTACGCCCTCGCGGCGCACCCGCGCGCCGGGGCGCGTGCTAGCAGACGCGCCTTAACTTGCAAATTGAAACTTATTGCGCGGCGCGAGCCATTGATAGCCTGAGCTAATAGGTCCTAGCGCATTTCGCGACCTAATGGCTGAGCGCCGCCGGACCTATCTTGAGGCGCTCGGGCAACAGGAGCGCTTCGATGAATGGCTGGTCGGCTTGGCTGACGATGCTGGCGGTCGCCGCCTGCACCGGGCTTGCATCGGCGCAGGAGCCGCTGGCGATCCAGAGTCAGGGCAGTTTCGCCGTCGGCGGGACGATGGCGCGCGCGCCCGGGACGTTCGATCCGCAAAAGCCGCTGGAGCCCGCGGGGCAGACCTATCGTGGCGACCACCTCTATGCCCGCTACCAGGCGCCGGTGAACGCGCGCCGCTATCCGATCGTGATGTGGCACGGGGCCGGGCAGTCCTCGAAGACCTGGGAGACCACCGCCGACGGGCGCGAGGGCTTTCAGACGATCTTCCTGCGCCGCGGGTTCGCGACCTATCTGATCGACCAGCCGCGTCGCGGCGCGGCCGGCCGCAGCATGGTCGCCGCGACGCTGACGCCGACCCCCGACGAGCAGCTCTGGTTCAACCAGTTCCGGGTCGGCCTGTGGCCCAGTTACTTCGAGGGCGTCCAGTTCGACCAGGGGTCGGAGACGCTCGATCAGTTCTTCCGGTCGATGACGCCGAACACCGGGGCCTATGACGTCGACGTGGTGTCCGACGGCGGCCAGGCGCTGTTCGAGAAGATCGGCCCAGGCGTGCTGTTCACCCATTCGCAGGGCGGCGGGCCCGGTTGGATGACCGCGATCAAGGCCCCCAATGTCAAAGCCGTCGTCGCCTTCGAACCGGGAAGCAGCTTCGTCTTTCCCGAGGGCGAGCTTCCGCCGCCGATCCCGAGCGCCTTCGACACGGTGGCCGGCGCGGCCGTGCCGAAGGACCAGTTCATGGCGCTGACCAAGATCCCGATCCTGATCGTCTATGGCGACAACATCCCCGATCGGCCGGTCGCAACGCCCGCCCAGGACAGCTGGCGGGCGCGGCTGGAGATGGCGCGCCAGTGGCGCGACACGGTCAACCGGCACGGCGGCCAGGCGACGCTGATCCACCTGCCGCAGATCGGCGTCCGCGGGAACACGCACTTCCCGTTCTCGGACCTCAACAATGTCGAGGTGGCCGACGTCGTCTCGAGCTTTCTGAAGGAGAACCACCTTGACTGATCGCCAGGCGCCGCGCGGCGCGCGCAAGCTGGTCGGGCCGCTGCTGGCGGCGAGCGCCCTGTGTGCGGCGGAGGCCGCCGCGGCGCAGACGCCGTCGCGGGCGCAGCAACTGATGGGCGACGTCGCGCCGAAGTTGGCGGAGCTGACCGATGAGGTGCTGCTGGGCGACGTCTGGGAGCGGCCCGGGCTTTCCAAGCGCGACCGCAGCCTGGTGACGGTGGCCGCCCTGGTGGCGCTGAACCGTCCCGAGCAGTTGCGCTCGCACATCGCGCTGGCGCGGCGCAACGGGGTGACCGAGGAGGAGATCGTCGAGGCGATCACCCAGCTGGCCTTCTATGCGGGTTGGCCGAACGCGATCACCGCGGTGGGCGTGGCGCGGGAGGTGTTTCGGAGCGAGCCGGACCAGTCAAAGGAGACCGGGAAATGAGCCTGATCGCAGCGTCCGTCGCCGCCGTCGCCCTGAGCGCCTCCGCCGCCAGCGCCATCGTCATCGAGCGTTCGAAGCCGCAGCCGCCGGTCGCCGGCGTCCCCAATTTCACCGGCGAGGTCAGCGTCAGTTCGCGGTTCCAGCGGGCGGGCCCGGCGCGCGTCGGCGGCGGCGTGGTGCGGTTCGCACGTGGCGCGCGGACGGCCTGGCACACCCATCCGCTGGGGCAGACGCTGTTCGTCACGGTCGGCGTCGGCCACGTCCAGAAGTGGGGCGGCCCGGTCGAGGAGATCCGCCCCGGCGACGTGGTGTGGATTCCGCCCGGCGTGAAGCACTGGCATGGCGCCACGCCTTGGTCGGGCATGACCCACATCGCGGTCTCCGAGGCGCGCGAAGGCAAGTCGGTGGAGTGGCTGGAGCCGGTCGCCGACTAAGGGCGGACGCGGGCCCAATCGTCGCGTTTGGATTTGGTGGGGCTCGAAGGCTGGCGTTCGCCGCCGGCCCGAGCTAGCAGACCGCCCCATGATCCGCCTCGACAATATCTCCAAGCAGAACGGCCACCAGATCCTGTTCATCGAAGCCTCGATGGGCATCCAGAAGGGCGAAAAGGTCGGGCTGGTCGGCCCGAACGGCGCCGGCAAGACGACGCTGTTCCGCATGATGACCGGTCAGGAACAGCCCGACGACGGGCTGGTCACGATCGATCCCGGCATGCGGCTCGGCTATTTCAGCCAGGACGTCGGCGAGATGGCGGGCCAAAGCGCGGTCGCCGCGGTGATGGACGGCGTCGGCCCGGTCAGCGCGCTGGCGGCCGAAATGGCCACGCTCGAGGCGGCGATGGTCGATCCAGAGCAGGCGGACGCCCTGGACGCCGTCATGGAACGCTATGGCGAGGTGCTGGAGCGCTTCCAGGAACTGGACGGCTACGCGCTGGAAGCCCGCGCGCGCGAAGTGCTGGCGGGCCTGAGCTTCAGCCAGGAACGCATGGACGGCGATGTCGGTATGCTGTCCGGCGGCTGGAAGATGCGCGTGGCGCTGGCCCGCATCCTGCTGATGCGGCCCGACGGCATGCTGCTGGACGAACCCAGCAACCACCTCGACCTGGAAAGCCTGATCTGGCTGGAGGCCTTCCTCAAGTCCTATGACGGCGCGCTGCTCATGACCTCGCACGACCGCGCGTTCATGAACCGCATCATCGGCAAGGTGGTGGAGATCGACGGTGGCGACCTCATCACCTATTCAGGCGACCTCGATTTCTACGAACAGCAGCGCGCGCTGAGCGAACAACAGCGCCAGGCGCAGTACGAGCGCCAGCAGGCGATGCTGGCCAAGGAAATCAAGTTCATCGAGAAGTTCAAGGCGCGCGCCAGCCACGCCGCCCAGGTCCAGAGCCGGGTGAAGAAGCTCGACAAGATCGAACGGGTCGAGGCGCCGCGCCGCCGCCAGTCGGTCCAGTTCGAGTTCCAGAGCCCGCCGCGCTCGGGCGACGACGTGGTCAGCCTGCGCAATGTCCACAAGGGCTACGGCGCCCAGCCGATCTATGCCAATCTCGATTTCCTGGTGCGCCGCAAGGAGCGCTGGTGCGTCCTTGGCGCCAACGGCGCCGGCAAGTCGACGCTGCTCAAACTGGTGGCCGGCGCCACCGCGCCCGACCAGGGCACGGTGAACATCGGCGCCAGCGTCAAGATGGGCTACTTCGCCCAGCACTCCATGGACCTGCTGGACGGCGAAGAGACGATCTTCGAGTCCCTGGACGGCTCCTTCCCGCAGGCGGGCCAAGGGGCGCTGCGCACCCTGGCGGGCTGCTTCGGCTTCTCCGGCGACGATGTCGAAAAGCCCTGCCGCGTGCTGTCCGGCGGTGAGAAGGCGCGTCTGGTCATGGCCAAGATGCTGTTCGACCCGCCGAACCTGCTGGTGCTCGACGAGCCGACCAACCACCTCGACATGGCCACCAAGGAGATGCTGGTCGCGGCCCTGGCCGACTTCGAGGGCACCATGCTGTTCGTCTCGCACGACCGCCACTTCCTGGCGGCGCTGTCGAACCGCGTGCTGGAGCTGACCCCCGAGGGCGTCCATCAGTACGGCGGCGGTTACTCGGAATACGTCGCCCGGACGGGCCAGGAAGCGCCGGGGCTGCACCCCGGAAGCTAGCGGTGCTAGATGCCGGCCGCGATCAACTTAGGCGCTGGAGACAGGCGGGCGATGATTCAACCAGGTGCGACGTTCAAGGATAACCTCCAGCAATTGCCGCCGGTCGACGGCGTGCAGCGCATCGACCTGCTGGACGGGACCGGAAGCGTGGTCGCCAGCATCGAGAACCAGCCGGGCAAGCAAGGCTCCCTGGCCGTCTACCAGTACCTGAAGCAGGCCTTTGGGAGCCTGGACGCGAGCGCGGCGGACCATGGCCTGGCGGTGTTCGCCGAGCACACCGCCGACGCCCGCAACCGCCCGGGCGCGCACCCGAATGTCGACCGCCTGCTGGAGATCGCCGCCGGCGGGGCTCCGCTGCGGATCGAGGTCGTCGCGGCCTGACGGGTCAGCGATTGGTCTGAGCCAAGACCGCCTGCGGCAGGCGGGCGCCCTGGATGGTGATCTGGGCGGCCGCCGCGTCGATGGCGCCGAGGTCTTGCAGCGACAGCTCGACGGCGGCTGCGCCGAGGTTTTCGTCCAGCCGATGCAGCTTCGTGGTGCGGGGGATCGGAACGATCCAGGGCCGCTGGGCCAGCAGCCAGGCGAGCGCGATCTGGGCGGGCGTCGCCTGCTTGGCCTGCGCGATCGTCGTCAGCAGGTCGACGATCGCGCGGTTGGCGGCGCGGGCCTCGGCGGTGAAGCGCGGGGAGATGGCGCGGAAATCGCCGGGCGCCAGCGGGGTCGCCGCGTCGATCGTGCCGGTCAGGAAGCCGGCGCCCAGCGGGCTGAACGGCACGAAGCCGATCCCCAGTTCTTCGCAGAGGTCCAGTACGCCGCCCTCTTCGACGTCGCGGGTCCACAGCGAGTACTCGCTCTGAAGGGCGGTCACCGGCAGGACGGCGTGGGCCCGGCGGATCGAGGCGAGGCTCGCTTCCGAAAGGCCGAAGCACCGGACCTTGCCTTGTCCGATCAGATCCTTCACGGCCCCGGCGACATCTTCCATCGGCACGGCGGGATCGACGCGGTGCTGGTAGAGCAGGTCGATGCGATCGGTGCGAAGGCGCGTCAGCATGGCCTCGACGACCTGCCGGATATGGTCTGGGCGACTGTTCAGGCCGCCGCTACGGGCGCCGGTCTGCGGATCGATGTCGAAGCCGAACTTGGTGGCGATCACGATCTGGTCGCGGAACGGCGCCACCGCCTCGCCGACAAGCTCTTCGTTGGCGAACGGGCCGTAGGCCTCGGCCGTATCGAACAGGGTCACGCCGCGTTCGTAGGCGGCGCGGATGATGGCAATGGCTTCGGGGCGAGGCGTAGGTGGTCCGTAGGCGGACGAAAGCCCCATGCAGCCATATCCGAGGGCGGAGACCTCGAGCTCGCCAAGCTTGCGCTGTTCCATGTCGAGTTCCGATCGCAGTGATGTGGATGTAACGCGGGAGGCGGCCTCCTGCGCCTGGTGCGACAAGGAATTTAGGCGGCGTGCATCCAGCTGATTAGCCGCTAGGATGCGCATGTACTTATGCCTGGAGCTTATGAATGCGCCGCGAGGATCTTGGCGGGCTCGCCGCCTTCGTCGCCGTCGCCGAGGAGGCCAGCTTCACCCGTGCGGCGGCGCGGATGGGCACGTCGCAATCGGCGCTGAGCCAGACGGTCAAGCGGCTGGAAGCGCGGCTCGGCGTGCGGCTGCTGACCCGCACCACGCGCAGCGTCGCGGTCACCGAGGCCGGGGAGCAACTGCTGGCGTCCCTGCGGTTCGCCTTTGATGAAATCGAGACCCAGCTGGTCGCGCTCGGCGAGCTGCGCGACCGGCCCGCCGGCACGATCCGGATCACCGCCGGCCAGCACGCCGCCGACACGCTGCTGTTCCCGGTGATCGCGCAGCTGCTGCCCGACTATCCCGACGTGAATGTCGAGCTTTCCGTCGACACCGGCTTTCGCGACATCGTCGCCGACCGCTTCGACGCCGGGGTGCGGCTGGGCGAGCAGGTCGAGAAGGACATGATCGCGGTGCGCATCGGCCCGGACCTGCGCATGGCGCTGGTCGCCGCGCCCGCCTATTTCGCACAGCGGCCCGCGCCGCGCACGCCGCACGACCTGACCGGCCACAACTGCATCAACCTGCGGTTCCCGACCCTGGGCGGGCTCTATGCCTGGGAGTTCGAAAAGGACGGGCGTGAGCTGAACGTGCGGGTCGAGGGGCAGCTGGTCTTCAACGAGACCAGGCTGATCGTGCGGGCGGCCTGCGCGGGCCTGGGCCTGGCCTACGTCCTGGAGGACCATGTCGCCGAGCACCTGGCCGACGGGCGGCTGGTGCGGGCGCTGGAAGACTGGTGCCCGCCGTTCTCCGGCTATCACCTCTACTATCCGAGCCGGCGTCAGCACACGCCGGCCTTCGCGCTGCTGGTCGAGGCGCTGCGCTCGCGCAGCTGAGGCGAGGCTTAGCTCGACCTGATCACCGCCGGCGGCGTCCACGAGCCCTCGATCACCTCCCGCTTGGGCCAATAGGTCCGCATGTACAGCGAGAAGTCGGCTCCCTTGGGGGCGGGCAGCCAGTTGGCGCGTTGGTCGTCCGGCGGCGGATCGGCCTGCACATAGATGGTCAGCGAGCCGTCCGCGCCGTACTGCAGCGTCTTGTTCTTGGTGCCGAGCGAGAAGCGCTTGATCTCGTTTGGCGCGAAGAAGTGCTGAGCGTTGTAGAGGGTGAGCGACCAGAATCCATCCACCGGGGGCGTCCGCCCCTTGGCGAAGGTCACGGTATAGCGATTGGCGCTGTTGAGGCGCGCGCCGGCGCTGTCGAGGTCCTGGTAGAAGTACCGGGTCTCGCGGGGCGCGTTGACCAGGATGTTCGACTTGGCCACCGCCGTACGGGTGAAGTAGTCGACGCCGAACGTCGCGCCATTGGTGACCGTGCGCCAGTGGTCCGGGAGCTCGATCCCCCAGTTTCGAAACTGCAGCAGCGGGCCGACCAGCTCGGTCTCTGCCTTGGCGGCCTCGTCGATCATCGCGGCCTTGAGCGCCGGGTCGCGTTCCGCCGCGGCGATCACCGCCAGGATTTCGGCGTAGCGGGCCTCTTCGCCCGGCAAGGGCGGGGCGTCGGCCAGGACCGCCGGCAGCTGGTCGAAGATCTTGTCTGGAAACACCCAATGGGTCTCGGCTTCGGCGTCCGCCGAGGGCGGCTTGTCGAAGGACGGCAGCTTGGTCCAGTCCCGCGTCTTGGTTTTGCCGTTGTACTCGGCGAGGGGATAGACATCGACGCCCGCGATCACGGCCTGGATCGCCGCCCGGTCCTCGTCGGTGTCGTCCATGAACACGCGCGGGACGATGAACCCCGTCGAGGTCTTGGCGCGAAAGACCCCCTCGATCCCCTTGGGCGTGTCGCCGTCCCAGTCTGGACCGACGAGCAGGTAGAGGCCCGGCCGCGTGCCGTACATCTGGCCAAGCGTGGCGAAGCTGTCGGTGCGCAGGTCGACGACCTGATAGACCCAGAAACGATCGCCGAAGTCCGGGACTTGCACGACGGCGGGGCTCAGATCGAACGCTAGCACGCCGCCGCCGTAGGCCACGTCCTGGTTGGGGCAGGCGACGTCGCGCTCCTGCGGCTCGACATAGTCGTGGAGCATCGCGAGCCGGTTGAGCGGCGCGGCCGGCAGGACCCCCGCCATCAACCCGGGCGTCGGAACCTGCGCGAACGCCAGCCTGCGATTGTAGATGTTGACCAGCGGCCACGCCCAAAAATAGGCGTTTCGGGCGACGAGCCGGGCGTAGGCCTCGGTGATCGTGACCGCGCGATCAGGAGCCGTGGGGGCGGCGAGCGCCCAGTTCGGCGAGGGGGCGAGACGGTCCGACCGATCGGACTTGGCGCCGCCGGCTTTCACTTGGCCCATGAGTGCGCTCCTTTTGGCAAGGAACGGCGCCACACAGTCCGGCGTGCGTCTATCGGGGGTATCCCGGATGCGAGAAGCGGATCGCGTTCCGGCTTCGCCATGCGCCGAGCATCGGCCGCCAAGCTTGCTGAGGAGCGCCGCCGACTGCTGACACGTTTCGGGCGGCGGGGGACGCAAGCTGGCGTCCTGACATGGAGGCGAGGATGATCCGGGGAAGCTGCAACTGCGGGACGGTCAGGTTCGAGCTGACCGCGCCGCCGACGATGATGGGCACGTGCCACTGCTCGCGCTGCCGCAAGGCCGGGGCCGGGACGTTCGTGCTGGTCGCCCGCGAGAGCCTGAGCTGGATCGCCGGGCGCGAGGCGGTGGCAAGCTATCTGCCCGAACCGCCGTTCAAGTACGCGCGCTGCTTCTGCCGCCATTGCGGCACGGGGCTGGGGGAGATCGCCTCGGAGGCCGAGACCTTCCCGATCGCCGCCCACTGCCTGGACGACGACCCGCAGGTGCGCAACCGCTTCCACGAATGGGTGTCGGTCAAGCCGGGCTGGTACGAGATCTGCGACAGCGCCAAGCAGTTCCCGGAGAACCCGGGGTAGGGCGTTGCGCGGGCCGCAGCCGGCTGCGAGGCTCGCCGTATGAGCGAGGGCGACCTGATCATCGGCTTCGAGGCGGCGCTGACCGGCAAGGGGCATGCGATCCGCGGCGCCGGCGAGCTGTCGCGGTTTGCGCGATACGCGGTGTCGCGCGGCCACCTGATCTGCAACGTCGAGACCTATGAGCTGCGCGGCAATCTGGAGGTCCCGAGGATCGACCTTGGCCTCTATCAGGGCTCGGCCGAGGAGACCAAACTCTCAGCCGACGAGCGGGCGGGGCGTTCGATGCTGCGGCTTGGCGAGATCATCGAGGACTGCGAGGCCGAGGGGGCCGGGTTCCTGTTCCAGGTCTGGATCGACTGCCTGGCGGCCTAGGCCATCTTGGCTTTCTTGAGAACCAGTCAGGGACGCGTTCGAGCTTGTGCTCCAGCGAACATCGCCTAAATTGAATTCAATTCAATCTCTGGGGCCGCTATGGGCGCTGCAAGGATCGGCACGGCGGAGCGGCTGGTTCAGGCCGCCCAGGAGGAGCTGATCCACAGTCAGGGCCTGCTGGAGATGCAGGCGGTCGCCAAGCGGGCCAAGGTGTCGGTCGGGCTGGCCTATCACCACTTCGGCTCCAAGGCCGGGCTGATCGCCGCGGTGGTCGAGGCGTTCTACAACCGGCTCGAGGCGGCGGCCTTCGATCCGGCGAGGCTGAGCGCGGCGGATTGGGCGGGGCGCGAAAAGGAGCGGATCGCGGCCTACATCTCGTTCCACTACGACCATCCGTTCGCACCGCTGGTCGTCGGGGCGCTGAGCCGGGCGCCCGAGGTGCTGGACGTCGAGCAGGCGTTCACGCGCCGGCAGCTGACCGCCGGCGCGTACAATGTGAGAGCCGGGCAGCGGGACGGGGTGATCCCCGCCGATCTCGATCCAAGGCTGACCATCGCGCTGCTGATCGGCGGCATCCGGCAGGCGCTGATCGGTGCGCTCACCGCCAGCCATCGCCCCGACCGCGGGGTGCTGACCGAAAAGATCTGGGTCTTCGTCGCGGGCGCGCTGCGCCTGTCGCAATAAGGGAGGAAGGCCATGGCCGATCCGCACGCGTTCCACACGCCGCAGTCCAGCTATTCGAAGGCGGAGCTGCTGCTTTCCAGCAAGGGCAGGTATTTCGGGCCCGGCAATGCGCAGCTGCCGGCCCCGCCGATGCTGATGATGGACCGCATCACGTCGCTGAGCCTGGACGGCGGCGAGTTCGGCAAGGGCAGCATCGCCGCCGAGCTCGATATCACCCCGGACCTCTGGTTCTTCGCTTGCCACTTCCCAGGCGACCCGGTGATGCCCGGCTGCCTGGGGCTGGACGCGTTGTGGCAGATGCTGGGCTACTGGCTCGGCTGGTCGGGGTCGCCGGGCAAGGGCCGGGCGCTGGGCGTCGGCGAGGTGAAATTCCGCGGCGACGTCACGCCCAAGACCCGCAAGGTCCGCTACGAGGTCGACCTGCGGCAGGCGCGGCGCGGCCAGCTGGCGCTGGGCGTCGCCAACGGCCGGATGTTTTCGGATGACGAGTGCGTCTACTGGGCGACCGACCTGCGGGTCGGGATGATCCGGCCGCAGGCTTAGGCCATCTTGGCTTTCTTGAGCGCCTGGTAGGCCTTGATGACGCGCTGGAGCTTGTGCTCGGCCGAGCGGTCGCCGCCGTTGGAGTCGGGGTGGGTGCGCTTGACCAGCTCGATGTAGCGGGCGCGGATGGTCGGGCCGTCGGCGTCCTCGTCGAGGTCGAGGTCGGCCAGGGCGTTGCGCTCGAGCTTGCCGAGGCGGCGGGCCGGCTCGGCCGCCTTGGCCTGCGGCTTGGCGCCGGCCCCGAACAGGCTGAACGGATCGGCGTAGCCTTCGCCCTTGCCGAAGCCGTGGGCGGCGCCGGCCGCTTCACGCGAGAACTTGCTGGCCTTGAACTGCCAGGTCGGGCGGTCGCCGACGGCGCTCTGGGCCTGGCGATTGCGAATCTCGCCCTCGCTCATGCCGGCGAAGAAGTCCCACTGCTTGTTGTACTCGGCCGCGTGCGGCTGACAGAACCAGTAGTGCTCGTTGAGCATGTCGCGCGACTTGGGCGCGCGCGCCGTCGCCGCCGTCCGGCAGCCCGGATGGTCGCAAGCCCGTTCGCCGGGCTTCAGCGCATAGACGTCCTCATTCCGCTTGGCCTCCTCCTCCGAACCGGGGGGACGCACTCGGATATCGACGAATTTAGGCTTGTATTGAAACGCGCCGGCCATGGCCCAAGTATGAGGCTCCCTGAGTCCCTTTCAAGAATTGAACATCGATACGATGGGCGCCATATTTGAGGCCATCCGCCACAAGCTGAACGCGGCGTTTTCACCCACCCGCCTGGAAGTCGTCGACGACTCCGACCGGCACGCCGGTCATAGCGGCGCGCGCGAGGGCGGCGAAAGTCACTTCAACGTGCTGATCGAGTCCGCGGCCTTCGCCGGGGTGTCGAAGGTGGTGCGCCAGCGGCTGGTCTACAAGGCCCTGGCCGACGAACTGGCCGGGCCGGTGCATGCGCTGTCGGTGAAGGCGCTGGCGCCGGGCGAGGCGGCCTAAAAACAACGCCGCGGACCGGAACGAGCGTTTGAACGTTCGTAGCTGGACCCGCATACTGACGACGTATGTGAGTGCTCACATCAGGGGAGGTGGGGATGCGCACGACGATCACGGTCAATGGGACGGCGCGAACGCTGGACGTCGACCCGCGGACCACCCTGCTCGACGCCCTGCGCGAGCATCTGGGGCTCACCGGCTCGAAGAAGGGCTGCGACCACGGGCAGTGCGGCGCCTGCACCGTGCTGGTGAACGGGGTGCGAATCAATTCCTGCCTATCGATCCTGGCGATGCACGACGGCGATCAGGTGACGACGATCGAGGGGTTGGGCCAGCCGGGCGCGCTGCACCCGGTGCAGCAGGCGTTCCTGGAGCGTGACGCCCTGCAGTGCGGCTACTGCACGCCCGGGCAGATCTGCTCGACGGTCGGCATGTTGCAGGAAGCGGCGGACGGCTGGGCCAGCAAGGAGACCGCCGACCTCAGCGCGCCGACGGCGCTGACCGACGCCGAGATCCGCGAGCGGATGAGCGGCAACATCTGTCGCTGCTCGGCCTATCCGCAGATCCTGGCGGCGATCCGCGACCTGGCCGGAGAGGTGGCATGAAGCCCTTCACCTACGAGCGGGCGGCCGACGCCAAGGCCGCGGTCAAAGCTGTGGCCGAAAACCCTGGCGCGAAGTTCCTGGCCGGCGGCACCAATCTGCTGGACCTGATGAAGCTGGAGATCGAGACGCCGACTCACCTGGTCGATGTCGGGCGGCTGCCGTTTGCGGGGATCGAGGCGACCGACGAGGGCGGCCTGCGGATCGGCGGGGCGATGACCAACGCCAAGCTGGCGGCGCATCCGAAGGTGCGCGAGCTCTATCCGGTGCTGGCCCGCGCGATCCTGGCCGGGGCCTCGGGTCAGCTGCGCAACAAGGCGACGACGGCCGGCAACCTGCTGCAGCGGACGCGCTGCGACTATTTCTACGACACCGCCAAGCCCTGCAACAAACGCGAGCCGGGCTCAGGCTGCAGCGCGATCGGCGGACCGGGCGGCTATGGGGCGATCTTCGGGGCCAGCGAGGCCTGCATCGCCACCCACACCTCGGACATGGCCGTGGCGCTGACCGCGCTGGACGCCAGCGTCGAGACCATGACCCCGGACGGCGGGGCGCGGACCATCAAGGTCGAGGCGCTGCACCGGCTGCCGGGCGCGAGCCCGCAGGTGGAGACCGACCTGGCGGCCGGCGAGCTGATCACCGCGGTGGTGTTGCCGCCCCCGCCGGCGGGCGGCCAGGCCTACGCCAAGGTCCGCGACCGCGCCTCGTACGCCCACGGCCTGGCCATGGTGGCGGTGGCCGGCGGGCGGGTGGCGTTCGGCGCGGTGGCCCACAAGCCCTGGCGTGCGGAAAAGGCCGAGGCGGCGCTGGCCGCCGGGGCGAGCGCGGCCGAGGCGGCGAGCGCCGAGGTGGCCGGCGCCGACGCCGACGACCGCCGCGCGCACAAGATCGCCCTGGTCCGTCGGCTGGCGGCCGCGACCATCGAAGACGCCGGGAGCGCCCGATGACCTCCGTCCGCGACTGGGCCGAGCCCAACCCCGTCACCGAGAACCGCGGCGGCGTGATCGGCAAGGGCGTCGACCGCTACGAGGGGGCGCTGAAGGTCACCGGGACCGCGCCCTACGCCTATGACACCGTGGCGCCCTCGCCGCCCGCCATCGGGGTGCTGGTCACCGCGACGATCCCGCGGGGGCGGGTGACGTCGGTGGACACCGCCGCCGCCGAGGCCGCGCCGGGCGTGCAGTTGGTCTGGACCCACCTCAACGTGCCGGCCCAGGCGCCGCGCGGGACGCGGGCCAATCCACGCAGCCAGCGGGCCTCGAACCCGGCGCTGGGGAGCGACCGGGTCGAGTACTACGGCCAGAGCGTCGCCTTCGTGGTCGCCGACACTTTCGAGAACGCGCGCGCTGCGGCCGAGCTGGTCAAGGTCGCGTACGCGGCTGAGCCGGCGGTGGTCGACTTCATGGCCAGCTTCGACCAGGCGACCTTGCCGCCGGACGAGGAGGACGTGCACATCGGCGACTTCCACGGCGCATTCGCCGCCGCGCCGGTGACCATCGACGAGACCTATTTCAGCCCGATCCAGAACCACGTGCAGATGGAGCCCTGCGCCACCATCGCCTGGTGGGAGGGGGACAAGGTCACGGTCCACACCTCGATCCAGATGGTGAAGGGCGGGCAGCACGCCCTGGCCGAGACCCTCGCGATCCCGTCGAGCGACGTGCACCTGCTGACCCGCTACATCGGCGGCGGCTTCGGCGGCAAGGGCCAACCCTATGACGACCTGATCCTGTCGGCGCTGGCGGCGCGGGCGCTGAAGCGGCCGGTCAAGGTGGCCTACACCCGCCAGCAGATGTTCCACGGCACCATCCACCGCCCGGCGGTGGACATGCGCGTGCGGCTGGGGGCCGAGCCGAACGGGCGGCTGACCGCCTTCGCGGTCGAGGCGACCACCCACTGCGCGCGGGCGGCGACCTTCACCGAGCACGCGGCCAACTTCTCACGCAACCTCTACGCCGCGCCCAATCGGCTGACCGGGCACCGGCTGGTGCGGATGGACCTGCCGCATGCAGGTCCCATGCGCGCGCCGGGCGAGGCGCCGGGCATGCTGAGCCTGGAATGCGCGATGGACGAGCTGGCCGAGAAGCTCGGCCTCGACCCGATCGAGCTGCGCATCCGCAACGAGCCCGACATCGACCCGGAGACCGGCAAGCCGTTCTCGATCCGCCAGCTGGTGCGCTGCATGACCGAGGGCGCGCAGCGCTTCGGCTGGGAGCGGCGCAATCCGGTTCCCGGCCAGGTCCGCGACGGGCGCTGGATGGTCGGCATGGGGATGGCCGCGGCGATCCGCGGCAACTTCCTGCTGCCGGCCAAGGCCGGGGTGCGGATCGACGCCGGCGGGATCATCACCCTGCGCCAGGGCATGACCGACATCGGCACCGGCACCTATACGATCCTGGCGCAGATCACCGCCGAGACCCTGGGCGTGCCGCTGGGCCACGTGCGGGTGGAGATCGGCGATTCCGACTTCCCGCCGGCCCCCGGGTCGGGCGGCCAGTTCGGGGCGGCGACGGCCGGCTCGGCGGCGTTCGAGGCCGGGATGAACCTGCGCCGGGCGCTGACCGAACTGGCGGTGGGCGACCCGAACTCGCCGCTCTATGGCGGGCCGGCCGAGTACGTGACCTTCGAGAACGGGGTCATCGCCATCGAGAACCGCAGCGAGACGCTGGCGGCGCTGGTCGGCCGGGCGGCGCCCGACGGGATCTATGTCGAGGGCTCGATCTCGCCGGCGGCCGACGCGCGCGACTATTCCCAGCACACCTACGGCGCGCACTTCGCCGAAGTGGGGGTGAACCAGGTGACCGGCGAGGTGCGGCTGCGCAAGATGTTCGGCGTGTTCGCGGCCGGGCGGATCCTCAACGCCAAGACCGCCAAGAGCCAGATCACCGGCGGGATGATCTGGGGCGTCGGCACGGCGCTGACCGAGGTCAACGCCGTCGATCCGCGCTTCGGCTCGTTCGTCAATCAGGACATGGCCGAGTACCTGGCGCCGGTGCACGCCGACATCGTCGACCTGGATGCGATGTTCCTCGACGAGGCCGACGACAAGGCCAATCCGATGGGCATCAAGGGCGTCGGCGAGCTGGGCATCGCGGGGGCCGGGGCGGCGATCGCCAACGCCATCTACAACGCCACCGGCGTGCGGCTGCGCGACTATCCGATGACGCCCGACAAGGTGCTGGCTGGGCTGATGGCCAAGGGGCTGTAGTGGTCAGATGCTCCCCCACTGGGGGAGCTGTCAGCCGGATGGCTGACTGAGGGGGACTTTGACTGCTGCTGCTTGAGAGCAGTCCCCCTCCGTCTCGGCGCTTTGCGCCGATCCACCTCCCCCAGAGGGGGAGGAACTAGGCGGGACGTCTACCCCACCCGCGGCAGGAGCTCGCCGAGGATGCGGGCGAGGTCGCCTTCGCGGAAGGGCTTTTGCAGGACCGGCGAGCCCTTGTCGGCGTCGCGCAGGCCGGCGTCGCCGTAGCCGGTGGCGAAGGCGAAGGGGGCGCCCTTTTCGCGCAGCAGGTCGGCGAGCGGGAAGATCGGCTGGCCGCCGAGATTGACGTCGAGCACCGCGCAGTCGAGCTCGACGCTGTTGGCCAGTTCGATCGCCTCCTCGAGTCGGGAGGCCGGCCCGACGACCTTACAGCCGAGGTCTTCGAGCATGTCCTCGATCAGCATCGAGACCATCATCTCGTCTTCGACCACTAGGACCCGCAGGCCGGCCAGGTCGCTAAGTCCGGTCATTCGGAGGGCTCCAAGACGTGAAGGGGAAGATCCATCCGGCAGGACAGCCCCGCAGGATGATAGTCCAGTCGGACGCGGCCAGCGAGTTCTCCCGCCAGCCCGCGTTCAAGAAGTCGGCTCCCGAAACCTTGCCGTTGCGGCTTGACCACGTGGGGGCCGCCGGACTCGGTCCATTCGATCATCAGGCGTCGGTCCGACTGGCGATCGTCCAGGCGCAGGCGCAGCGCCACGTGGCCGGCGGGCGTGGAAAGCGCGCCGTACTTCACCGCATTGGTCGCCAGCTCGTGGAACGCCATGCCGAGCGCCAGCGCCGCCTTGGGCCGCAGCCGCACATCCTGGTCGCCCTGGAGGGTGAAGCGCGCGCCGCCGTCCAGGCGGCCGCCGCTGTAGGGGCGCAGTTCGGCGGCCAGGATGTCGAACAGGCTGGCGCCTTCCCAATTCTGGGCGGTGAGCAGGTTATGGGTCTGCGAGAGGGCCATCAGTCGGGCTTCGAACGCCTTGTAGTAGGTGTCGATATCCTTGGCGTTAACCAGGCTCTGGCGGGCTAGGGATTGCACCGAGGCCAGGGTGTTTTTGACCCGATGGTTCAGCTCGTTGAGCAACAGGCGCTGGCGTTCCTCGGCCAGCACGCGCTCGCGGACCTCGGCGCGGGCGGCCTGGTGCAGGCGCACATTGTCGATGGCGACCGCGGCCTGCGCCCCGACCCCGGCCATCAGGTGCTCGAGCCGTTCGGAGAAACGTCCCGCCTCGGGATGGCCGAACAGCAGGGCGCCCAACACCTCGCCCGAACGGGAGATCACCGGCACGCCCAGATAGCTGCGCACCGGCAGGTGGCCGGCGGGCATGCCGTGAAACGGTGCGTTGCGGCCATAGCGCCGGTCGGCGGTGATGTCGTCGCTGCGCAGGATGCCTTCGCCGTTGAAGGCGGGCGCGAACACCGCGGTCTTGCGGACCATCGGGAAGTGGTCGAAGGCCGAGCGCGGCGCGCCCGACAGCGAGTAGAGGGTAAGGGTGTCGCCCTTGTCGTCGAAGGCCGAATAGAAAAAGGCGCCGAAAGCGGCGCCGGTCAGCTCCACGCCGCCGTCGACGACAACCTGGACCACTTGGTCGAGGTCGCCGCCGGCCCCGATCGCGGCGGCGACGCGATTGAGGGCATCGGCGCGGAGGGTCTCCTCCGCCAAAGCGGCGCGCGCTCGCGCCAGGCTCGCTTCAAGCGCCTCGATCCTGGCGGACGTCGTCTCAGTCATGCTCACGGTTTCGCACGGCGCCCCAGAACTGTGCTGACTTAGGCTGCAAACCAAAGTTCTTTTGCCAGCTAGGTCAAGAGGCTACGCCCAAGGAACTAGTCTTACTCGCCTTGTTGGGGCGGCGAGATCTTGATTGCAGTAATCTGATTGCGCTCGCGCCGCACGATCTGGAAGCGATGACCATAAAACGTCCAGGTCTGGCCGACCTTGGGAATGGTCTGGGCTTCATGAATGACCAGACCGGCGACGGTGACGGCGTCGTCGTCAGGCAGGTCCCAGTCCAGCGCGCGGTTGAGGTCGCGGATCGCCACCCAGCCGTCGACCACCACCGCCCCGTCGGTCTGGCGGCGGACGCCGTCGAGGGCGCTGTCGTGCTCGTCCTCGATCTCGCCGACGATCTCTTCGAGGATGTCCTCGAGCGTGATCAGGCCCTGCAGGGCGCCGTACTCGTCGACCACCAGGGCGAAATGGCTCTGGCGCTTGAGGAACGCGCCGAGCTGGTCCTTGAGCGAGGTGGTCTCTGGAATGAACCAGGGCTCGCGGGCCAGGGCCGGCAGGTCGAGGGCGTCCAGCGGGGCCCCGGCCAGCGCGGTCAGAACGTCCTTGGCGTGCAGCACGCCGACGATGTTCTCCGGGTCGTCGCGGTAGAGCGGCACGCGGCTGTGGCCGGTCTCCAGCAAGGCGGAGAGCAGTTCCTTGGGCGTCAGGGCGGCGTCGATCATCGCGATCGAACGGCGGTGGACCATGACCTGGGTGACGTCCATCTCGGCCAGGTCGAGGACGCCGCCGAGCATGTGGCGGTCGCTGCTGGCCACCAGGCCCTCGGAGTGGTGGTACTCGACCGCGCCGCGGATCTCCTCGTGGGCGGCGAGCACGTCGGTCTCCATCGACAGCTTGATGCCGAACGGGCGCAGGGTCTGGCGCACGATCCACTGGGCGCCGTTGGCCAGCGGCCCGAAGATGCGCACCACCCACCAGGTCGGGATCGACAGGAAGCGGGCGACGTCGTCGGCGCGGGCGATGGCCAGGGTCTTGGGCAGGATCTCGCTGAACACGACGATCAGCACCGTCATCACCGCGGTGGCGATCAGCGCCCCGACCGGGCCGGGAAAGGCGGTGGAGAGCGCCAGGGTGGTGAGGGCCGAGGCGCCGATATTGATGACGTTGTTGGAGAGCAGGATCGCCCCGATCATCTTCTCCTGATCGGCCATCATGCTGTTGACGCGCTTGGCGGCGCGGTCGCCTTCGCGCTCCAGCTGGTGCATTCGCGCACGGCTGGCGGCGGTCATCGAGGTCTCGGCCGCCGAGATCAGGCCCGAGAGCGAGAGCAGCACGACCAACACGGGCGCAAGGCCCGCGAGGACGGCGACGATCGTCACGGAAGCGCCCCTTCAGCGACCAGGAAGTCGCGCACGGCCTGGCCGTCGACGTCCTTGGCGACGAACGCATCGCCCAGCGCGCGGGCGAGGATGAAGGTCAGGCGGCCGCCCTCGGCCTTCTTGTCCTGGCCCATATGGCGCACGAGCTTGCGGGCATCGAAGGCGCCCGAGCCGACCTGGTCCAGGCGGGTGGGCAGGCCGACAGCGGCGATGGCGTTTTCGGCCCGCTGGGCGTCCTGGGCCGAGCACAGGCCTTGCGCGGCGGAGAAGCGGAAGGCGATGGCGCTGCCGGCGGCGACGGCCTCGCCGTGCAGCAGGGCCTCGCCGTAGCCGGTCTCGGCCTCCAGCGCGTGGCCGAAGGTGTGACCGAGGTTCAGCAGGGCGCGGCGGCCGGCCTCCTTTTCGTCGGCCTCGACGATCTGCGCCTTCATCTCGACCGAGCGGGCGACCGCGTAGGCCAGGGCGTCGGGTTCGCGGGCGAGCACGGCCGGGCCGTTCTTCTCCAGCCACTCGAAGAACGCGAAGTCGCCGAGCAGGCCGTACTTGATGATCTCGGCGTAGCCGGCGCGCATCTCGCGGTCGGGGAGGGTGGCCAGCAGGTCGAGATCGGCCAGGACCAGCTTGGGTTGGTGGAAGGCGCCAATCAGGTTCTTGCCGCGCGGGGTGTCGATCGCGGTCTTGCCGCCGACCGACGAGTCGACCTGGGCCAGCAGGGTCGTCGGGATCTGCACGAAGTCGACGCCGCGCTTATAGATGGCCGCGGCGAAACCGGCGAGGTCGCCGACCACGCCGCCGCCGAAGGCGACGATCAGGTCGCCCCGATCCAGCTCCAGCTCCAGCAGCCGGTCGCAGACGTCGGAGAGGCCCTCCCAGCTCTTGGTCGGCTCGCCCGGCGGCACGACGATCGCCTGGGACGAGATCCCGGCCGCAGCCAGGGCGGCGGTCAGGCGTTGGCCGTGCAGGCCCCACACCGTCTCGTCGCTGACGATGGCGGTGCGGCCCTGCTTGAGCAGCGGGGCGAGCAGCACGCCGGCCTGGTCCAGCAGGTCCCCGCCGACCACGACGTCGTAGGCGCGATCGCCGAGACCAACGCGGACGGTGCGGCTCATGGGGTATTTTCCTCGAGGTGGCGGGTCAGGGCGCGGATCACCTGGTCGACGGCGACGTGGTGCGCCGTGTCGCCGGTTTCGACGGTGACGTCGGCCTCGGCGTAGACAGGGTAGCGCTTCTCGGCGAGCTCGGTGAGCACTTCCAGCGGGTCCTTGCCCGAGAGCAGGGGGCGGCTGTCCTTGCGCCCGACGCGGCGCACGAGCACGTCAAGATCGGCCTTCAGCCAGACCGAAATCGAGCGCTCCTTGATGAGCTTGCGGGTCTCGTCGTTCATGAACGCGCCGCCGCCGGTGGCCAGCACGTGCGGCGGGTTCTCCAGCAGCCGGGTGATCACCCGGCGCTCGCCCTCGCGGAAGGCGGGCTCGCCCATCTCGGCGAAAATATCGGGAATGGAGCGGCCGGCGGCGGCCTCGATCTCGACGTCGGCGTCCTTGAACGGCAGGTCGAGCGCGTTGGCGAGGCGGCGGCCGACGCTTGATTTGCCGACCCCCATCAGGCCCACGAGGGTGATGGTGCGGGCGCGCAGCGGTGTGTAACGGTCCATGAACGGCGCAGGTCTTACACGAGCAAAGGCCTCCGCGCCAAGTTGGCGTAACGCAAGGCAGGTAATGATGAGCCGCAGGCTAACCGGCATGGCGCTCGGCGCCCTCCTGATCGGCGCTGTTCCGGCGTTCGCCCAGCCGGCGGTGGAGGTGACGCCGCTGGCGGCGCCCGACGCCTTCTCTAACGGCGCGCGCGATACCGGCCTGCCGGCCGACCTGTGGCGCGGAGCCTCAGTCGAGACGGCGCGCACGGTGCTGCCGCTGGTGGCGGCCAAGCCGCTGTCGCCGGCCGCCGCGGCGCTGGCGCGGCGGGTGCTGGCGACCGGCGCCAACGGCCCGGAGGGCGCGGGGCAGGACCGCGACCTGGCCGGGGCGCGGATCGCGGCGCTGATCGCCCAGGGCGCGGTGAAGGACGCCGGGACGATCTTGTCGCGGACGACGGGCCTGGAGAGCAATCCGGCGCTGGCGCAGGCCGGCGCCGAGGCGGCGCTGCTGGCCGGGCAGGATGAGCGGGCCTGCGAGATCGGCGACCGGTTGGCGAGCGGCCGTGAGGACATCTACTGGCTGCGGCTGCGGGCCTACTGCCAGGCGCGCGCCGGGCAGGCCGACGCCGCCCACGTGACCTTCGACCTGGCCCAGGGCGTGGCGCGCGATGCGACCTACGGGCGGCTGATGGGCGCCAAGCTGGCGGGGGCGGGAAGTCCGGGCGCGGCGTCGCTGCGGGGCGGGCTGGACTATGCGCTGTCGCGCAGCCTGGGCTTGGATCTGACGGCCGCGACCCCGGCGCCGGCGGTGGCCGCGGCGCTGGCGGCGGGCGAGCCGGGGGCGGCGACCTGGAACATCGAGACCGGGCCGGGGCCGCTGCGCGCGGCGATGGCGGCGGTGGCGGCCGGGGATCTGGCGAGCGCGCAGACCTTGCGGGCCGGGCTGACGGCCGACGCGACGCCGGTCAACGAGCTGGCGCTGCTCGACGCGCTGATCGCGGCGGCGAGCGGCAAGCCGGACGGCCCGACGCTGGACCGGCTGGTCGAGCGCGGAGCGGTGTCGGACGCCAAGATCCGCGGCAAGATGCAGAACGCGGCGATCCTGCTGGCGGCGCTGGGCGGGCCGATGACGCCGCAGGCGCGCGGCGAGTTCGCCAAGTTCGCCGGGGCCGAGGCCGGCAAGGCGACGGTGGCGCGGGGCCTGGCGCTCGACCTGGCCGGCGAGGCCAGGCTGATGGGCGAGAGCGCGCTGCTGGCGCTGTGGATCAGCGCCGACGCCGGCGCGGCGGGACCGGCGACCGGCGATCGGGCGCGGATCGTCCGCGCGCTGCGGCTGGCCGGGTTGGACGCCGACGCCCGCGCCTTCGCAGTCGAGGGGCTGCTGGCGCAAAGATGAGCGGCGCGGGCTGGATCGAAGCCTTTCTCGAGATGATGGCCGGCGAGCGGGCCAGCGCCCGCAACACCCTGACCGCCTATGGCAAGGACCTGGCCGATGCGCAGGCGTTCCTCAAAGGGCGCGGCGTGGATCTGAGCAACGCCGGGGCCGAGCAGATCGAGGCCTATTTCGCCGCGCTCAGCGACCGCGGCATGTCGCCGGCGACGGCGGCGCGGCGGCGCTCGGCGGTGCGCCAGTTCTATCGCTTCGTGCTGGGCGAGGGGTGGCGGGCGGACGATCCCTCGCGCCGCGTCGACGCCCCCAAGAAAGGCCGGCCGCTGCCCAAGGTGCTGAGCCGCTCGGAGGTCGATGCGATCATCGGCGCGGCCGGCGCGCGGGACGGCGGCCAGGGCCTGCGGCTGGCCTGCATGGTCGAGCTGGCCTACGCCTCGGGGCTGCGGATTTCGGAGCTGACGGCGCTGCCGTTGTCGGTACTGGCGCGCGATCCGGCCTATCTGATCGTCAAAGGCAAGGGCGGCAAGGAGCGGCTGGCGCCGCTGAACGACGCCGCGCGGGCGGCGGTCAAAGCGTATCTGGAGATCCGCAAGGATTTCCTGCCGAAGGGCGACGCGGCGAACCCGTGGCTGTTCCCCTCGCGCAGCAAGGCCGGGCGGCTGACCCCGCGGCGGTTTGCGCAGCTGCTGGACGAGGCCGCGGCCGACGCCGGGATCGATCCGGCCCGGGTCAGCCCGCACGTGCTGCGCCACGCCTTCGCCACCCATCTGCTGGAGGGGGGAGCCGACCTGCGGGTGGTGCAGAAGCTGCTCGGCCACGCCGACATCGCCACCACCCAGATCTATACCCACGTCGCCGGCGAGCGGCTGCGAGAGGTGGTGCGCAGCAAGCATCCGCTGGCGAAGAAGTAAGTGCGTCGGCGGACGGCTGGGTTCGCAACAAACCGTGAGCGGGCCGGGCCAGTCGCAGCCCCGCTGCGCTGGCGTCTTGACGCCGGGGGCGCGATGGCTGTTCCTCGGGGTTGTGAGGCGGGCGCTTCGCGCCTAGGTTCCGCCGCTTCCGCAAACGGAAAGAGAAGATTCCTCGAATGGCCGCCCACTATCTCGAGTTCGAGCGCCCGATCGCCGACCTCGAAGCGAAGATCGAGGAACTGTCGAAGCTGTCGGAGACGACCGGCTCGGGAACGCTGGACGCCGAGATCGAGGCGCTGCGCGCCCGCGCCCAGGAAGTCCGCCGTCAGGCCTACTCCAAGCTCGACGCCTGGCAGAAGACCCAGGTCGCGCGCCATCCCGACCGGCCGCACTTCATCGACTATGTCGGCGGGCTGATCGACGAGTTCGTCGAACTGCGCGGCGACCGCAAGTTCGCCGACGATCAGGCGCTGATCGGGGGCCTGGGCCGGTTCCGCGGCCAGCCGGTGGTGGTGATCGGCCACGAGAAGGGCCGCGACACCGTCAGCCGGGTGAAGCACAATTTCGGCTATGCGCGGCCCGAGGGCTATCGCAAGGCCATCCGCCTGATGGAGCTGGCCGAGCGGTTCAACCTGCCGGTCATCAGCTTCGTCGACACCCCCGCCGCCTATCCGGGCGTGGGTTCGGAAGAACGCGGCGTGGCCGAGGCCATCGCCCGCTCGACCGAAAAGAGCCTGATGCTGGAAGTGCCGATGATCGCCATCGTCACCGGCGAGGGCGGTTCGGGCGGGGCGCTGGGCATCGCCTGCGGCAACCGGGTGCTGATCCTGGAGCACGCCATCTATTCGGTGATCCCGCCGGAAGGCGCCAACTCGATCCTGTGGCGCGGCGCGCGCACGGCCGAGGAAGCGGCCAAGGCGATGAAGATCACCGCCCAGGACCTGATCGGCATGAAGATCGTCGACCGGATCATTCCGGAACCGCCGGGCGGCGCGCATTCCGACAAGGAAGCGATGGTCGCGGCGGTCGGCGAGGTGATCGCCGACGAACTGGCGAAGATCGCCGACATGACCACCGAGCAGCTGAAGAAGCAGCGCGCCGACCGCTTCTACGCCATCGGCCGCAGCGGCCTGCAGTAGGGGCCGACTCCAATCGCGCTTGCCTGACGCTCCGGCGCCGGGCTCAGTGTCTTCCAAACAAACGTTTGGAGGGCGCGATGGCCTTGAAAACCCGTTTCACCGAGCTCGTGGGCGTCGAGCACCCGATCGTCCAGGGCGGCATGCAGTGGGTCGGCCGCGCCGAGCTGGTCGCGGCGGTCGCCAACGCCGGCGGCCTGGGCTTCATCACCGCCCTGACCCAGCCGACGCCGGATGACCTGCGGCGTGAGATCGACCGCTGCCGCAAGCTGACCGACAAGCCGTTCGGCGTGAACCTGACCATCCTGCCGGCGATCAGCCCGCCGCCCTACGCCGAGTACCGCCAGGCGATCATCGACAGCGGCGTCACCGTCGTGGAGACGGCCGGCTACAAGCCGCAGGAGCACGTCGATCACTTCAAGGCGCACGGGATCAAGGTGATCCACAAGTGCACGGCGGTCCGTCACGCGCTGTCGGCCGAACGCATGGGCGTGGACGCCATCTCGATCGACGGCTTCGAGTGCGCCGGTCACCCCGGCGAGGACGACATTCCCGGCCTGATCCTGATCCCGGCCGCGGCCGACAAGGTGAAGATCCCGATGATCGCCTCGGGCGGCTTCGGCGACGCGCGGGGGCTGGTGGCCGCGCTGGCGCTGGGCGCCGACGGCGTCAACATGGGCACCCGCTTCATGTGCACCAAGGAAAGCCCGATCCATCGGAAGGTGAAGGAGCAGATCGTCGCCAACGACGAGCGGGCCACCAACCTGATCTTCCGCACCATGCACAACACCGCGCGGGTGGCGAAGAACGCCGTCTCCGACGAGGTGGTGGCGATCGAGCGGCGCGGCGGCGCCAAGTTCGAGGACGTCAAGGACCTGGTCGCCGGCGCGCGCGGCAAGGTGGTCTATGAGGCGGGCGATCCCGATCACGGCATCTGGTCGGCCGGCATGGTCCAGGGCCTGATCCACGACATCCCGTCCTGCGAGGAGCTGATCAGCCGCATCGTCCGCGAGGCCGAGGAGATCATCCACGGCCGCCTGGCCCGCTTTGCGCCGACCAGGCAGGCGGTTTCAGCCTAGGCGCCGAACCCTATCGCTGAAAAAGAAGAACCCGCCGGAGCGCGAGCCCCGGCGGGTTTTCTGTTGGCTGCGAAGCCTTCGGCCGCCCGCCCGTGGGGCGGGCGAGCGGCGTCCGGTTCCTAGTAGCGCAGGGTCGCGCCCATGTAGAAGAAGCGACCACGGTTGTCGAAGCTCGACGAACCGGTGCCGACGCCCTGGAAGGTTTCCGGCAGGTACGGCGGGTTTTCGTTGGTGACGTTCAGGATCCCCGCACGCATCGAGACCTGATCGTTCAAGGTGTAGCTGACCTTGATGTCGTGGTTGTAGTAGTCGCCCGTGTAGTACGGGGCGAGCTGGGTCTCGGTGAAGGCCGTCGTCGAGGCCATCGAGCCGATGTAGTGCGTGGTCCAGCTGACGCTGACGTCGTCATAGGTCCATTGGATGGTGCCCTGGGCCTTCCACTCCGGCGTCGCGTTGGTGATGGTGTTCGCGAGTTGGGTGTAGGCTTGGCCCGGCAGGCCCTGCTGGGCCCAGCGGTACATCCAGGTGCCGTCCAGACGCATGGCCACTTGGCCCCACGGCTTGTTGATGGCGTCCTGGAGGTCGAAACCGTACTGGATCGAGGCGTCGTAGCCCTCGACCTTCACCTTGGCGACGTTCTGGTTGGTCTGGATGACCTCGATCACGCCGCCCGGAACCGCGCCGCCGTTCGTGCCGGTCGGATCACGAATGATGAGCGCGCAGAACGGGTTCGACGCATAGGCGTCGGTCGACTGGTAGCAGAGGTCCTGCAGCAGGGTGTTGATCGGGATCGTGCCGACCTGGTCCTCGATGTTGTACTTGAAGAAGTCGAGGGACATCTGCAGCCGCGGAATCCAGCGGGGCTGGATCACGACGCCCAGGTTGTAGGTGTTCGCCGTTTCCGGGCCGAGGTCCGGATTGCCGCCTTGCAGCAGCGGCAGCGACGGGCGGCCGGTGCCGAAGTTCGAGACGAAGGTCGCCGGGTTGTAGTTGGCGATGGCGGCCGAGCAGGTGGCCAGGCGCAGGGCCTTGTTGGCGGCGCTGGCGACGGCGTAGCTGTCCTTGTCGCAGGGGTCGACGGCCGCGGTGGTGAAGTTGCGGCTCTGCGGCGAATACAGCTCGACGATGTTCGGCGCGCGCACGGCGGTGCCTTGCGAGGCGCGGAAGCGGATGTCCTGCACCGGGGCCCAGTCCAGGCGGACCTGGTACTGGTCGGTCTTGCCGATCGAGGAGTAGTCGGCGATGCGGCCGGCGGCCTCGAAGGTCAGTTCCTGGGCGAACGGCAGATCCTTCAGGATCGGAACGCGCAGTTCGGCGTAGGCTTCCTTGGTGTCGTACTCGCCTTCACGGGTGCCGATGGCGTTGAAGAACAGCGCGCCCGAAGCGCCGAGGGCGTCCTGGGCGAAGTAGCTTTCTTCCTTGCGGTACTCGGCGCCGACGTTGATCCCGACATGGCCGGCCGGCAGCTCGAACAGGTTCGTGCTGATGTTGCCGGCGACGACGGTCTGCTTGACCTCCTGGTCGGTCACCGAGTTGGCGTTGGTCCAGGCGACGGCCGCCTGGTTCGGGCCGTTGACCAGATCCCACGGCACGCAGCCGGCGGCGCGGGCGGCGACGTCACGGCAGACGACGACGCCGTTGACCAGCACCGCATCGGTGGCTTGCTGGACGCGGGCCACGCGCGGCACGTTGTAGGAGGTCGTCGTACCGGTGGTCTTGCCGTACTGGGCGTACCAGTCCCAGTTGAAGGTGCGGCCGACGGCTTCGAAGTCGCCTTCCATGCCGCCGAGGACGCGGAGGGTCTCGCGCTCGGTCTTGACGTCACGGCCGCCGAATTCGGTCCAGAACTTGCCGACCTGGGCGGTGGAGCCTTGGGTCAGGGTCTTGCCGGCCGCGAGCCATTCGGCGCGCAGGGCCGCGGCGGTGGAGCCGGCGCCGTTCAGGTAGGCGTTGTCGCCCTTCAGACTGACCGGCATCGTCCCGCCGCCCTGGGCGTTGGAGAACGGCGGCTGGAAGAAGCCGTAGCCGTCGACCTTGGAGTAGGTGATGTCGGCGAAGGCCTTGATGTTGTCGGTGACGCGATAGTCGGCGTAGCCGCGGATAGTGCCGCGTTGCGACTTGGCCTGCAGGGCGTTGAGCGAGGCCGAGTAGAACAGGGCGTCGTCCTGGCAGGTCGGCTGCACGGCCGGGGTCGAGCAGGGGGCGCTGAGGCGCACGACCTGGGACGGATTGCGGTAGTCGAGGGTGACCGCGCGGGCCACGCCGACCGCGCCGGGCGTCAGCTGGAACGTGGCGGTCGGGGTGGTGTTGGTCTTGCTGGCCGGGATCACCGTCTGGGGGTTGGCCAGGGTGTTGCGGCGAATGCCGGGATAGCCCCACTCGCGGTCGACCTGGAAGATCGGCTCTTCGCGCGAGACTTCACCACCGACCAGGATGTTCAGGCGGTCGTCCAGCAGCTTCGTGCCGTACATGCCCGAGATCCGGAAGGTCTCGCCGTCGCCTTCCTGCGAGGCGCCGACCTGGCCCTCGATCTGCAGGCCGTCGAATTCCTTCTTCATGATCAGGTTGACGACGCCGGCGATGGCTTCCGAGCCGTAGACCGCCGAGGCGCCGCCCGCGACGGTGTCGATGCGCTCGACCATCATGGCCGGCAGCAGGTTCAGGTCGACGGCGGGCGAGGAGGCGTCGGAGAACACGATCCGGCGGCCGTCCTGCAGCACCAGGGTGCGCGTCGGGCCAAGGCCGCGGATGTCGGCGCGGGCCTGACCGGCGAGGAACAGCGTCGAGGACGTGTTCTGGCCGTTGCTGGCCGCGTTGATCATCGGAATGTCGAGCAGCATGTCGCCGATCGACAGGTTGCCGGAGGCGGCGATCTGTTCGGACGTCATGACCGAGACCGGGACCGGCGAGTTGAAGGTGTCGCGACGGATGCGCGAACCGGTGACGACGATCTCGTCAACCGCGACCTGCTCCTGAGCGGAAGCGATAGCGGGCACGGCGAAACTGCTCGCCGCGACAGAGCCGAGCAATACGGCTCGAAGCGCGTTCTTCATTGGAACTTTCAATCTGGCCCCCCGGCCTGAATGAGGAAGAGGGCTTCGGATGGGACGCCGAAGCCACGGTTTCTCAGCCGGTATCGCAACGCCAGATTGTTACCATCGCTGTCGCGATTGTGACGGTCTTGCGTCCCGAAAACGGCGAACCGGGACGCTTCCACGCGCTTGTTGCGCCCGCAACGGCAAAGTCACAGGTTTGTAATGTTGCGTCTCTGTAAGTATCAAAATGCCCAGATGTGCGGCGTATGTGACACACATGATACGTGTGTCGGGCCTAGCTGCGCGGGCGCACGTCCTCAGGCGATCAGGCGATCGCCTTGAGCGCTACGCCGAGCTCGTCGACGCTGTCCGGGGTCACGGCCCACGAGCACATGAAGCGCACTGAGCCGTCGAGGAAGCGATAGGCGAACCAGCCCGCGGCGTGGAGGCGGCTAAGCGTCGCATCGTCCATCTCGACGAACACGGCGTTGGCCTCGACCGGGTGGCGCACCGGGAAGGGCGAGAGCTCGGCCAGCCGCCGGGCCATGGCGTTGGCGTGGGCGGCGCGGGCGACGAAGGCGCCGCTTTCCAGCATGCCGATGAAAGGCGCGGCATAGAATCGGCCCTTGGACGGCAGTTGGCCGGACTGCTTCAGGCGAGCGTCGAACCGGCGGGCGAGGGTCCGGTCGAAGATCACCACCGCCTCGGTGGCGGTCATGCCGGCCTTGGTCCCGCCGACCACCAAGATGTCGACGCCCAGCGAGCCGATCGCCTTGAGGTCGAAACCGGCGGCCGCGGCGTTGGCCAGCCGCGCGCCGTCCAGGTGCACGCCGAGCCCCTTGGCCTTGGCCGGGGCGGTCAGGGCGGCGATCTCCTCGAGCGAATAGACCGTGCCGTACTCGGTGGCGTTGGTCAGCGACAGGGCGACCGGGAACTGACGGTGAGCCATGTCGGGCTGGGCCAGCGGGCCGGCGAGGGCGGCCGGATCGATGCGGCCCGAAGCGCCGGGCAGGCCGACGAGGCCGAGCCCATGGCCAAAGAAACCGGGCGCGCCGGTCTCGTCGGTGCAGACGTGGGCGTGCTCGTGGGCCAGGACCGCCTCGAACGGGCGGCAGAGCGTGGCCAGGGCGATGGCGTTGGCGGCGGTCCCCGAGGCGACGAAGCGGACCTCGGCGTCGGCGTCCAGCAGGGCCCGAACGGCGTCGGCGGCGCGCGCGCTGACTTCGTCGGTCCCGTAGCCGGAGGTGAAGCCGGTGTTGGCGGCGACCAGCGCCTCAATCGCTTCGGGCGCGGCGGGGGCGGTGTTGTCGGAGGCGAAATCGTAGCGGGCCATGGGCGTCTTCGTAGCGCGGCCTCACGTCACAGCGAAGCCTGGAGTTTTCTGGTTTTTTCATAGTCGTGGGGCATGGTGCCGCCCAGGGGGAGCGTAGCGTATGGGTGGTTCCAAGGCGGCCGACCTGACGTCGCGGTTGGCGAGCGTGGCGCGGCTGACGCCGCACTCGGTGGTGCTGTGCGATCCGGCCGGGCGGATCGACTGGGTCAACGACGGCTTCACGGCCATGACCGGTTATGGGTTCGAGGAGGTGAAGGGGCGCACGCTGGCCGAGGTGCTGCGCTGCCCCGAGGCCGATCCCGAGACCTTGGTGATGATGGATACGGCGGTGGCCGCCGGCGAAGGCTTTCGCACCGAGATCGTCGACCAGACCAAGGACGGGCGGCGCATCTATGTCGACGTCGACATGCGGCCGAGCTTCGCGGTCGATGGGACGTTGGACGGATACATCGTGATCACGGCCGACATCTCGGCGGCGCACGCCACCCGTGAGCGGCTGAAGTCGACGTCGCTGGCGCTGAAGTCGGCGGGCAGCCTGGCGCGGCTGGGCGGCTGGGAAGTCGACCTGATCGCGGAGGTGGTGCGCTGGAGCCCGGAGCTGGTCGAGCTGTTTGGCCGTCCGGCGGTCGACGACCATATCGCCTCGTTGGCGGTCTATGTCGATGAGGACCGTGAGTGGGTGCTGGAGCACCTGCGCGAGGCGATGACTACGGGCATCCCGATCGACTTCGAGGCGCGGGCCCGGCGGGCCGACGGCGAGATCATCTGGGTGCGGGTGATGGGCGAGCCGCTGATGGTCGACGGCCGCTGCGTGGCGTTGCACGGGGCCAGTCAGGACGTCACCGCCCAGCGCGAGGCGATCGCCGACCTACGCGAATCCGAGCGCTTCGGGCGTGGGGTGATCGACAGCGTCGCCGCCTTTCTGACGGTCATCGATGAAGACGGCGCGATCATCGCCGCCAACTCGGCCTTCAAGACGCTCGGCGCCGAACTGCTCGGCGCCGAAACCTACCCGATGGGCCGCAACCTGTTCGGGGTGTTCGACGGCCTGCCCAACGGTCGCGGCAAGGCGCTGGTGCGCGGGGTGCGCTCGGTGATCGCTGGCGATGCTGAGAATTTTTCGCGGGCCTACCAGGCCAAGGACGGCGAGTGGTTCCGGCTGACCGCCGCGCGGTTCCAGGGCGAGGGTCCGGTGCGCTGCGTGGTGGTCACCCAGTCGATCGAGGATCTGAAGCGATCCGAGCGGCGGCTGAAGGTGGTCAACTCATCGCTGAAGCGGGCCCGTGACCAAGCCAACGCCGCCAATGTCGCCAAGTCGGCGTTCCTGGCGACCATGAGCCACGAGATCCGCACGCCGCTGAACGGGGTGCTGGGCATGGCCCAGGCGATGGAGCGGGACGAGCTGAGCGCGCGGCAGCGGGAGCGGCTGGGCGTGGTGCGCCAGGCTGGCGAGACGCTGCTGGTGCTGCTGAACGACCTGCTGGACCTGTCGCGGATCGAGGCCGGGCGACTGGAGCTGGAGGAGGGCGTCATCGACATCTTCGCCCTGATGCAGGGCGCAGAGTCGACCTTCGGGCCGTTGGCTGCGGAGAAGGAGCTGGCCTTGGAGCTGGAGGTCGAGCCGGCGTTGAAGGGCGTGTGGGTCGGCGATCCGACCCGCGTGCGCCAGATCGTGCACAACCTGGTCTCCAACGCGGTGAAGTTCACGGCGCAGGGGTACGTCCGGGTGCGGGCCCTGCGCCGGGCGGGCAGGCTGGTGGTCGAGGTGTCCGACACCGGGCCGGGCATCGCCGCCGAGCGCCAGGGGGCGCTGTTCCAGAAGTTCGTGCAGGAGGACGCCTCGACGACGCGCCGCTATGGCGGCTCGGGGTTGGGGCTGGCGATCTGCCGCGAGCTGACCGAGCTGATGGGCGGGAGCATCGCGGTGGCTTCGGAGCCGGGCGAGGGGGCGAGCTTCACCGTGGCTCTGCCGCTGGTGCGGGCCAAGGCCGCGCCGGTGTCTGCGCCGGAGACGCCCGCCGCAGCCCCGGCCGGCGAGCTGCGGGTGCTGGCGGCCGAGGACAATCCGGTCAACCGGCTGGTGCTGAAGACGCTGCTGGACCAGCTGGGCGTCGAGCTGCGCTGCGTCGAGGACGGGGCGGCGGCGGTCGCCGCGGCGCAGGAGGGCGGCTGGGACGTGATCCTGATGGACGTGCAGATGCCGGTGATGGACGGTCCGACCGCGGCGCGCGCGATCCGCGAGCGCGAGGCCGAGCGGGGACTGGCGCGCACGCCGATCATCGCGCTCACCGCCAACGCCATGGCCCACCACGAAGCCGAGTATCGCGCCGCCGGCATGGACGTGCTGGTGCCCAAGCCGGTCGAGCTGGAGCGGTTGATCGGCGCCATCGCGGCGGTGACGGAGGTCTCTTAAGTTGCTCCCCCTCTGGGGGAGCTGTCGGCTGTATGGCCGACTGAGGGGGATTGCTGACTCAGAAGGCCCCCTCCGTCTCGGCGCTCTGCGCCGATCCACCTCCCCCCAGCGGGGGAGGAATTAGTCATCCGTGCTCCCGTCCCCAGGCCTGGACGTCGGTGACGAAGAGGTCGGGTTCCTCCATGGCCGCGAAGTGGCCGCCGCGGGGCTGGTCGCTCCAGCGCACGATGTTGTAGGCCCGCTCGGCCCAGCCGCGCGGCGGGGCGGTGTAGAGCGGCTCGCCCGGGAAGTTGGCGAAGGCGGTCGGGGTCTCGCAGCGCTGGCCTTCGGCGAGGGCGACGCCGCCCTCTTCGAGGAAGCCGCGATAGTACCAGGCGCCGGTCGTGAAGCTGCCGGTCATGACGTAGAGCATGATGTTGGTCAGCAGGGCGTCCTTGGGGTGGACCTGATCAAAGGGCTTTTCGCGCAGGTCCGACCAGTCGTGGAAACGCTCGGCGATCCAGGCGGCCTGGCCGACCGGGTTGCCGGCGCCCATCCAGGCCAGCGATTGCGGCTTGGAGGCCTGGAGCCGGAAGTAAGCCCCCATCAGCTCCATCATCTGGCCCTGGCGGGTGAGCCAGGCGACCTCGGCCTCGTCCTTCGGACCGCCGAATGGACGCAGGGCCATCATGTTCAGGTGGATGGCGCGGACGTGTGCGCCGTGCTCGTGGCCGAGCCAGGAGGTGACCATCGCGCCCCAGTCGCCGCCCTGGGCAAGGTAGCGGTCGTAGCCGAGCACCTGCGTCATCAGGGTGTTGAACAGCCGCGCGGTGGTGCGCTGGCCGATCGGGCGGACCGGCTTTGACGAGAACCCGAAGCCGGGCAGCGAGGGGATCACCAGATCGAAGGCGTCCTTCGGATCGCCGCCGAAGCGGCTGGGGAAGGCGAGCTTTTCGATCGAGCCCCAGAACTCGTAGTGCGAGCCCGGCCAGCCGTGGGTGAGCAGCAGCGGACGCTTGCCGCCGGCCTCGCCGACCACGTGCAGGAAGTGCAGGTCGTAGTCCTCGACCTTGGCGGTGAACTGCGGGAACCGATTGAGATCGGCGACGGCCGCGCGCCAGTCGTAGCCGCCGGTCCAGTGGGCGCAGAGGTCTTTCAGGTAGGCGCCGTCGCAGCCATAGGCCCAGCCGTCCGGAACCTCGGGGATCGGCGGCCAGGTATAGGCGCGGACCTGGTCCAGCACCGCCTGCACGGCCTGGTCGCTCCAGGCGACCTCGAACGGTTGAACCATATTACCCCTCCCGATCTCGTTGGGCGGGAGGATGAGCGGCTTGCCCCAAGGGGCGTCAAGAGGGCAGGCGACCTAGGGCTGCAACGATGGCGTAGGCGCGTCGACGACGACGACCCGAAGCCTGCCTCCCCGCTGGAGGATCCATAGGCCGAAGGCCACAAGCAGGCCCAGCGCCAAGCCCTGTAGACCTACGATGATCGGGACGGCGATAAGCAGGGCGATGGCCTTGACGAGCGGGCCGTCAGGCGACGACGGCGCCGCGCCGAAGATCTCCAACACGGCGAGGACCGAAAAGGCGAGCGTTCCGCCGCCAACCAGATAGCCCGTCGTGACGATCTTGAGCACGCCGCCTGCCGTCAGGCAGCCGTCCGACGTTCGCACTTCCATCCCCGGCCCTCCCCAAAGCCAAACGTGGACCGGAGGCTAGAGCCAAGCCGTGGGGGCGGCAACCGATCCGCTACGCCCCCGGCCGCAGGCCTTTGGCCAGGGCGTGGCCGAGTTGGCGGTTGAGGGTGCGGGCCATGCCCTTGGGCAGCTTGCCGGACAGTTCGAGCGTCACCGCGCCGTGGGTGGCGGCCCAGAACATGCGGCCGATCTCCTCGGGGTCGCCTTCCATGACGCCGGCCTCGACCAGACCCTTGATGTAGGCCGACTGCATGGCGTTGGCGCGGGCCGCGGCGGCGACCAGCTCGGGATAGTCCTTCTCGTGCGGCTGGTTGAGGTCGAACATCAGCTTGTAGGTCTGCGGGTGTTCGAAGGCGAAGTTCAGATAGGCCTCGCCCACTGCCGAGCTCTTGGCCTTGGCGCTGCCCTGGGTGGTCGAGAGCGCGGTCTCCAGCGCTTCGGCGAAGCGGTTGAAGCCGTTGGTGCGCACCGCCGCCAGGATGTCTTCCTTGTCGGTGAAGTAGCGGTAGGGGGTCATCGGGCTGACCCCCAGCTCGGCGGCCAGCTGGCGCATGGTCACCGCGTCCGGCCCCTTGTCGGCGAACAGCTTCTCGGCCGCGTCGCACAGGCGTTCGCGGAAGTCGGCGACATCGGACTCGGAGAGGACGCGGGGCATCGGTAAACTCGACCCAAAGAAAGTGCTTGTCCTGGGGTAGCTCTTACGTAATAAATTTACAACGTAAAAAGGCGAGGAAGCGATGTCGGACTGGGATGTGCTCGTCGCGAAGGACGATTTGCGCAAGATCGAGGTGCGTGAGGCCGCGCCGCGGGCGCCGCTGGCGGACGGCGAGGTCCGGCTTGAGGTCGAGCGGTTTTCGCTGACCGCCAACAACATCACCTACGGGCTGATCGGCGAGACCTTCGGCTACTGGAAGTTCTTCCCGGCGGAGGGCGGGCTGGGCCGCATCCCGGTCTGGGGCTTTGCGACGGTGGTCGAATCCAACGCCGCCGATGCTCCGGTCGGCTTGCGGGTGTTCGGCTATCTGCCGATGTCGAGCAGCTTTGTGGCGAAGCTGGCGCGCAAGGGCGGCGGCTTCATCGACACCTCCGCGCACCGGGCCGAGCTGCCGCCGACCTACAACGCCTATGCCGAGGCACCCGAGGACGGGATGGACGATCATCGGGCGCTGCTGCGGCCGCTGTTCATGACCTCGTGGCTGCTGGACGACTTCCTGTCCGAGGACGCGTCGCTGAAGACACTGGTGCTGTCGAGTGCGTCGAGCAAGACGGCCATGGGACTGGCCTGGTTCGCACGGCGGCGCGGCGTGCCGGTGGTGGGGCTGACCTCGCCCGGCAACGCGCAGACGCTGAGCGGCCTCGGGCTCTATGACCGCATCGTTCCCTACGGCGAGGCGGGATCGCTGAAGGTCGAGGGGCCGGCGGTCTATGTCGACTTCGCCGGCGACGCGCAGGTCAACGAGACGGTGCACGCCGCGCTGGGCGAGACGCTGGCGCGCAGCATCATCGTCGGCGGCACCCACTGGAGCGGCGATCGCGCGCCGCGCGCCCTGGTTGGTCCGCAGCCGGTGCTGTTCTTCGCGCCCGACCAGATCCCAAGCGCGCGGCCGAATGGGGCCAGCAGGAGCTGGACCAACGGTTCGTTACGGCGCTGCGCGAGTTCGTGGCCGACGCCGGCTGGCTGAAGCTCAAGCAATCGACCGGGCCCGACGGTCTTCTGGCCGCCTATCGCGAGGTGCTGGAAGGCCGGGCCCGACCCGACGAAGGACACATCATTCGACCGGCGTGAAGCCGGCCAAAGAGGAGGAAGACCATGGACGGCGATGTTCGCATCAACCCCTACCTGTCCGGTAACTTCGCGCCGGTCCGCAGCGAGGACGACTTCGAGCTGACGGTGACCGGGGAGATCCCCAAGGGCCTGCGCGGCACCCTCTATCGCACCGGCCCCAACCCGCAGTTCGAACCGCGCGGCGAGTACCACTGGTTCTCGGGCGACGGCATGATCCACGCCTTCCATGTCGAGGACGGCAAGGTCAGCTACCGCAACCGCTATGTTCGCACGCCCAAGTGGGAGGCGGAGAACGCCGCCGGTCGGGCGCTGTGGGGCGCGTTCGGCAATCCGGCGACCACCGATCCGAGCGTCCTGGGCAAGGACAGCGGCGGGGTGGCCAACACCAACATCGTCTTCCACGCCGGCAAGCTGCTGGCCCTGGAAGAGGGCCACATGCCCTTCGAGATGCAGCCGCGGACCTTGGAGTCGAAGGGCCCGGTCGAGCAGTACAAGGGCCGCGTCACCGCCCACCCGAAGATCGATCCGAAGACCGGCGAGATGGTCTGGTTCGGCTATGGCATCGGGCCGATGCCGTTCGGCACGGGGATCAGCTATGGCGTCACCGACGCCAGCGGCAAGGTCGTGCGGCGCGACGACTTCGAGGCGCCCTATTCCTCGATGATCCACGACTTCCTGGTCACCAATAACTACGTGCTGTTCCCGGTGCTGCCGCTGACCGGCAGCATGCAGCGGGCCATGAGCGGCCTGCCGGCCTACGCCTGGGAGCCCGACAAGGGCAGCCACGTGGCGGTGATGCGTCGCGACGCCGACGTCTCGACCATCCGCTGGTTCAACGCCCCGCCGTCTTACGTCTTCCACCCGATGAACGCCTGGGAGGAGGACGGCAAGATCATCGCCGACGTGTTCCGCTATGACAGCGCCCCGCTGTTCCCGAACGCGGACGGGTCGCCCGGCGCCAAGGCTGCGGCCCGGCTGGTGCGCTGGACCTTCGACCTGAGCGGCGCCTCCGACGCCATCAAGGAAGAGGCGATCGACGACCTGGACGGCGAGTTCCCGCGGTTCGACGAGCGGCATGCGGGCCTGGCCTATCGGCACGGCTGGTACGCGGCCGATCCCAGCAACGCCAAGACCATCAAGCAGACGGCGATCGCACACCTGGACCTCAAGACCGGCAAGCGCCAGGTCTATGAGCTGTCGGGCGGCGACATGACGTCGGAGCCGGTGTTCACCCCGCGCTCAGGCAGCGCCGACGAGGGCGACGGCTGGGTCACCGCGGTGGTCTGGCGGGCGGCCGAGAACCGCAGCGACTTCGTGGTGTTCGACGCCCAGGACATCGCCAAGGGCCCGATCGGGACCGCGCACCTGCCGCGCCGGGTTCCGTTCGGCTTCCACGGCAACTGGGTGGCGGAGTAGGCCGCTCAAATTGCTCCCCCGCTGGGGGAGCTGTCAGCGAAGCTGACTGAGGGGGACTGCTGAATCCGTAGTCCCCCTCCGTCTCGCCTTCGGCGATCCACCTCCCCCAGCGGGGGAGGAACTGGAAGCTTGCGCCGCCTTCGCCTAGACCTGTCGCCCTGACACGAAGCGGAGGCGTCATGCGGGCGATCTGGTACGACCGGACGGGACCGGCGCGCGAGGTGCTGCACCTGGGCGACCGGCCGACGCCGCAGCCGGGGCAGGGCCAGGCGCTGATCCGGGTGCGGGCCTCGGGGGTCAATCCGTCCGACGCCGGCATGCGGGCGGGACCGGCGCCGATGGCCTATCCGCGCATCACCCCCAACAGCGACGGGGCCGGCGTGGTCGAGGCGGTCGGGCCGGGCGTCGCCGAAAGCTGGGTCGGCAAGCGGGTCTGGTTCTACAACGGCCAGCGCAACGGCCGAGCGTTCGGCTCGGCGGCCGAGTACATCGAACTGGATGTCGACCTCTTAAGCGAGCTGCCGGAGGCGGTGTCGTTCGCGGAAGGCGCGACCCTGGGCATCCCCTGCATGACCGCGCATCGCAGTCTGTTCCTGGCCGGGCCGGTGCAGGGACGCACCGTGCTGGTCACCGGCGGGGCCGGGGCGGTCGGCCACTACGCGGTGCAGCTGGCGGCCTGGGCCGGCGCGACCGTGATCGCCACGGTGAGCTCGGAGGAAAAGGCGCAGCGGGCCCGCGAGGGCGGGGCGCATCATGTCATCGACTACCGGCGTGAGGACGTCGCCGCGCGGGTGCGGGAATTGACGGGCGGCGAGGGGGTGCATCACGTGGTCGAGGTCGACTTCGGCGGCAACCTGGCCTCGACCCTGGCCAGCCTGCGCATGAACGGCTCGATCGCCTACTACGCCACCAAGGGGAACCGTGAGCCGGTGGTCCCGGCCGGGGCGGCCATGGGCCTCAATCTGCAGATCAACAGCGTCTACCTGCCGGTGTCGCCGCACGAGGCGCGGCGGCGCGCGCAGGCCGACATCACCCGCTGGATCGGAACCGGCGGGCGGATGCTGTCGGTGGCCGGGCGCTTCCCGCTGGAGGACTGCGCGGGGGCGCACGAGCTGGTCGAAAGCGGCGGCAAGGTCGGCACTGTGGTGGTCGAACCGTGACCGCTCCGGAAGACGCTATCCGCGCACGGCGCAAGCTGACCAACAAGCTGATCGCCGCCCACGACGCGCAGCGGCTGAAGCCGTTCTTCGCAGCCGACGCCAACCTGATCTCGGGCGAGGGCGGGCTCTTGATGGGCGCGCCGGCGATCATCGCCGCGTTCGAGGCGCAGTTCGTCGATCCGAGCTTCGTAACCTATCTGCGGACGACGCAGAGCGTGACGTTGGCGGCGGACGGGACGCGCGCCGCCGAGGCTGGGACCTGGCTGGCGACCTGGAAGGACCAGACTGCGACCGGGCCGTATCTGGCCGCCTGGAAGAAGGTGGTCGGCCAGTGGGTGATCGAGAGCGAGACGTTTGTGACCACCGGCTAGGGCGGGGCCTGGACGGCGCCGGGGGCGCTGGCGCGCATCACCTCGGCGAGTTGTTCAAGGGGCTGCTGAGAGATGGTGATCGCGCCGCTGCGTGGGCGGTCGATGTCGAGGATCAGCACCAGGGCGATGGTCAGCAGCAGCACCAGCATGTTGGCGGCGATCCGGTGGTGCTTGCCGGTGTACTGCAGCACATAGCCGAGCATGACGCAGGATAGCGCGGCGTAGACCAGCAGCACGCTGATCACCCGGCCGGGGATGTGTGAGGTCCGCGCCTCGGCCCGAGCGGCGGCGAGGTTGAAACTGGTTTCCAGGCTGTTGCGCAGATCGGGGCCGAGGAACTCCGGCTCGCGCGTGCGACTGGCGGCGGTGGCGGCGATCCAGAGCTCCTCGCGCATCCGGGCGGTCTGGACCAGCGGCGGGGCCGAGGTGTCGGCCTCTGACCAGGTCAGGCGGTGGTCGACATATCGCTGGAGCAGGCCATTCATGCGCTCGCGGTCGGGAGACGGCATCAACCGCGTTTGCAGCCAGACGATCGACAGCGCATTGGCTTCTTCCAGCACCAGTCCGCGGCGGGTCTCGAACCGTTCGAGCGCGAGTGAAAAGGTGAACCCCAGCAGCAAGGCCAGCAGGCCGAGCGCGGCTGACAGCAGGAAGCTCTCGCCCTCACGCGAGACGGCGGTGCTGCGGCCAACGCGTTCGAGTTGCTTGCGGCCGAAGAAGCCGAACTCGACGCAAGCGATGAGCAGCGCGAAGACGCCGACCCCGATCAGCCCAAGCGGCGCGTGTTCCCAGATGGCCCGGCCCTCCCCGCGGCGCTTGCGGCGCAGCTTGTTGGTGTAACGGGGGCATGTCGAGGCGGTTCCAGGCGCACGGCGACGATTGAACCGTCTGCGCCGCGCGGCTATGAAGGGGCATGGTTCGCACCTTTGCAGCCCTTCTTGCGCGACTTACCGGCGGCCGCCGGATCTAATCGGCTGCCCCGGCGGCGGCACGCCAGCCTCATCGACATTCGTAACTGCCCGCCTCCCAGAGAGCTGCACCATGCTGCGCGACCCTTCCGTCAAATATCGTCCGTTCCCGCAAGTTCACCTGCCCGACCGCCAGTGGCCGTCGAAGACCATCACCAAGGCGCCGCGCTGGCTGTCGACCGATCTGCGCGACGGCAACCAGGCGCTGGCCGACCCGATGAACGCCGAGAAGAAGCAGCGCTTCTTCGACCTGCTGGTCGGGATCGGGGCCAAGGAGATCGAGGTCGGCTTTCCGTCGGCGGGCGCCACCGAGTTCGATTTCATCCGCGGGCTGATCGAGCAGGGCCGCGTGCCCGACGACGTGATGATCCAGGTGCTGACCCAGTCGCGGCGCGACCTGATCGAGACCAGCTTCGCGGCCCTGGAGGGCGCACGGACGGCGACGGTGCATCTCTACAACGCCGTCTCGCCGGTCTGGCGCGAGGTGGTGTTCGGGCTGGACCGGGCGGGCGTGAAGGCGCTGGCGGTCGAGGGCGTCAGCATCATGCGCGAGCAGGCCGAGCGGCGGCCGGGCACCGACTGGCGCTATGAGTACAGCCCCGAGACGTTCTCGACCGCCGAGCTGGAGTTCAGCCTGGAGGTCTGCGAGGCGGTGCTGGACGTGCTGGAGCCGACGCCAGAGCGGCCGGTGATCCTGAACCTGCCGGCGACGGTCGAGGCGGCGAGCCCGAACATCTACGCCGACCAGATCGAGTGGATGTGCCGCCACATCTCGCGGCGCGACAGCGTGGTCATCTCGCTGCATCCGCACAACGACCGCGGCACCGGGGTGGCGGCGGCCGAGCTGGGGCTGATGGCCGGCGCCGACCGCATCGAGGGCTGCCTGTTCGGCAACGGCGAGCGCACCGGCAATGTCGACCTGGTGACCCTGGCGCTGAACCTCTACACGCAGGGCGTCGATCCGGGGCTGGACTTCTCGGACATGGAGAGCGTCGTCAAGACGGTCGAGTATTGCAACCAGCTGCCGGTGCATCCGCGCCATCCCTATGCCGGCGAGCTGGTGTTCACGGCGTTTTCGGGCAGCCACCAGGACGCGATCAAGAAGGGCTTCGACGCCCAGGCCAAGCGCAACGACCAGCTGTGGGCGATGCCCTACTTGCCAATCGACCCGGCCGACCTGGGCGGCAGCTACGAGGCGGTGATCCGGGTCAACTCGCAGTCCGGCAAGGGCGGCGTCGCCTGGGTGCTGCAGCAGGACAAGGGCCTGAAGCTGCCCAAGCCGATGCAGGCCGATTTCAGCCGTGTGGTGCAGCAACTGGCCGACGAGACCAGCCGCGAGCTGGCGACGGCCGATATCTGGGAGGCGTTCGAGCGCGCCTATCACCTGACCCCGGGCCAGCGTTTCGAACTGGTCAGCTTCGAGGAGTCGGGCGTCTCGCGGGTGGACAATCAGCGGGTGTTCGTCGGGCAACTGCGGCTGGACGGGCGCGAGATGACCATCCGCGGGCGGGGCAACGGGCTGATCTCGGGGCTGCTGGCGGCGCTGGCGCACGACTGCGGGCTGAAGCTGGACGTCGCCGACTTCCAGGAGCACGCGATCGGGGCGGGCAGCGATGCGATGGCCGCGGCGTTTGTCCAGTGCCGGACTACCGACGGACGGACCGTGTTCGGGGTGGGGATGGACGCCGATGTGGCGACGGCTTCGGTGCGGGCGGTGCTCAGCGCGGCGAACGGGGTGTGATGGCAATTGCTCCCCCTCTGGGGGAGCTGGCCGCCGAATGGCGGACTGAGGGGGACTTCTGACTCCGCAGGCCCCCTCCGTCTCGCGGCTGCGCCGCGATCCACCTCCCCCAGTGGGGGAGGAACTTGAGGCGGGCCGCTCATCCGGGTGAAGGCCGGGGTCCAGCGCATCGACCGAGCCGGTGACCGACTCCAAGCACGGTCGTGGGCCCCGGCCTTCGCCAGGATGAGCGTCAGCGGGTGATGAAGAACTCCACCGGGGTGGAGACTTCGATCCGTTCGCCGCGCACGGTGTGCGGGGCGCCGGGGAAGGGGTTGGAGCGGTCCAGCATGGCCATGGCCTCGGCGTCGAGGCTGGCGTAGCCGGACGAGCGGGTGACGTCGCCGCCGAGCAGACGGCCCTGGCGATCGACCGCGAAATGCACATGCACGACGCCCTCCTCGCGGCGCATGCGCGCGCGCTTGGGGTAGGTCTTGTGCGCCTCCAGCCAGGCGCGCAGGCGCGAGGCGTAGTCGGTGCTGGAGCCGTTCTTGGCGTCGATGTCGAGGCCGTCGCGGGTTCCTTGCCGCTGAGCGACCGCGGCCGGGGCCGGAGGGCCCAGGGCGGCGGCGACCTGGGCCGGCGCCGGCGACGGGGCCGGCGCGGCCGCAGCGGCGGCGGACGACGCGGCGGGCGCCTCCCGCGGCTGGGGCGGCGTGGGCTGGGCGGCGGAAGACGTCGGCGCAGGCTCCCGAGGAGGGGAGGAAGGGGCCTGCGCCGACGTGGGGAGCGGGGCGTTATTCGCGCCGCCCCGGACCTGAACCAATTCCGCCATCACCACGGTCTCGTCCCACACGGGCGGGTCGTCAGCGGCCGAGCGCATGACCAGGGCGATAAGGCCGAGGTTCAGCGCCGCGGAGACCGCGAAGGCGACCGTGCGTGTGGGCGTGACCGCGAACATCAGAACGTCCGCGCCAACGTCAGCTTGAAGGTCCGGCCTTCGGCGTCGAGCGACTGCAGATGGCGGCGGAACTGCTTGTCGAGGACGTTGTCGACCGCCGCGCGGACTTCCAAGCCCTCGAACGGACCCTGGTCGGGTGTCCAGGTCAGAAAGAGGCCGTGCACGCCGTAGCCGCCGGTGCGGCGCCCGCCCGGGCCGATGTCGTCCTGGTCGGCGGCGAACTCGCCGCGCCAGCCGGCGCTGAGGTTCTGGTCGGTGAACCGCCAGCCGACGGTCATGTCGAGCTCGTCGGCGGGGATGGTGTTGAGCGGCAGGCCGGTCAGGCGGTTCTCGCCCTCGATCCGCGAAAGGCCGGCGCGGGCGAAGAGGTTGCGCGAGGCGTATTCAGCCTCGATCTCGACGCCCTCGAAGCGCGACTCCCCGACGTTGACGAAGTACGCCGAGTTGGCCGTGCCGCGGGTGATCAGGTTGGAGACGTCGTTGCGGAAGGCGGTGACCTTGGCGCGGACGGCGTCGCCCTGGGTCAGCACGTCATCGAACGAGAGGGTGAAGCCGCCCTCGAAGTTGTCCGACTCTTCCGGCTTCAGGTTGAGGCTGAAGTTGTTCGCGGTGGCGCTGGTGCGGCTGTAGATCTCGTCCAGCACCGGCATGCGCACGGTGCGGGCGACCGAGCCGAACACCGCGAAGTTGTCGGTGAACGAGTAGAGCACGGCGAGCTTGGGCGAGGCGGCGCTGTCTTCGACCTCGGTGCGATTGGTGACGCCGGCGCCGGGCTTGAGCTTGGTCCAGTCGACCCGGACGCCCGGGATGATGGTCAGCTTGTCGGTCCAGATCAGCTCGGCCTGGGCGTAGAGGCCGTACTTGTCCATGTCGCCTTCCGGGTGGGTCGCTGCGCCCGGATTGGTCACGCCGGCGGCGTTGGTCCGCGGGTTGCGCCGCTCCTGCGTGTAGGCCTGGGCGCCGAGGAACAGGAAGCCGGTCCAGTCCTCGCCCCAGTCGAAGCGTGAGGTGTTCTGGATGCGGCCCTGCCAGGTCTCGTACGAGAACTCGGAATAGGTCACGCCGGGCAGGAAGGTGGTCTCGCGCTGCTCGACCTTGGAGTTGGCGTAGGAGACCTGGGCCTCGAGGTCGAACAGCTTGGAGCCGCCGAAGTCGTTCTCGTAGCCGAAGGTGGCGGTGATGTCGTCGACCTTGCGGCGGACCGGCGTCGTGCCGAAGGCCTCGGCCTGATCGTACATCTGGGTGCTGTCGGACAGCCAGTTCTGGTAGGTCGCCCAGACGCTGTGGTCCTGATCGCCGCCGATGTAGTAGCGGCCCTTCAGCAGGTAGGAGCTGGAGCTGACGCCGGATGGGACGACGGTGGTTCCGTCGCCGCTCTTGTAGTCGTCGGCCTCGCGGCGGGTGTACATGGCCAGCAGGTCGAGGTTCTCCGCCGGCTGGCCAGCGACGATGGCGGTGCCGAAGACGCCCTCGTTGTTGCTCTCGAAGCCGGCGCGCAGGCGCACGGCGAAGCGGTCGTCGCCCGTCAGAAAGTCCGAGGCGTCCTTGGTGGTGAAGTTGACCACCCCGGCCAGGGCGCCGGCCCCGTAGAGCGTCGAGGAGGCCGGGCCGCGCAGGACCTCGACGCGCTTGTACATGTCGGGCTCGCTGAACAGCGCGCCCATCCGGTACTGCTCGTAGAACTTCGTCACCCCGTCGATCTGGGTGAGGATGCGGCTGTCGGAGTCGGCGATGCCGGTCCCCATGCCGCGGATGTTGAAGCCTTGGCCGAGGGCCGAGACGCCGCCCACGACGCTGACGCCCGGAATGGCCTCCAGCAGGTCGCCCATGGTGGTCGCCTGGGCGTCGTCGATGTCGTTCTGGTCGAGGGCGGTGACCGCCTGGGGCGTGTCGATGGCGACCTTTTCGGCGCCGGCGGAGACCACGATCCGGCCGAGCGACAGCTGCGAGGCCGCGCCTTCCGACGCCTGTTGGGCGTTGGCCGCCCCCGCCAGCAGCAGGACGGACGCGCCCGCCAGAAGTCCAATCCGCCTACGCCCCATACCGCGCCCCATCGATCTTTCCAAAGATATGCAAGTGCGAGTCAATCGCATATGAGTCGCGCGACGCCCCCCGTGGGCGCTTCAACGAGGCCGCTAATGCCGCATCCGAAAGTCAATTGCAAGTGACTCGCAACTGCATTAGTCGGCAATGGACGAACTGATGATGGGGGACCCTATGGGGCGTATCGGAATTGCGGCGTTGGCAGGCGCCGGCCTGTTGGCGACGGCGCCAGGCATGGCGCAGGCGCACATGCCCTACATGCTGCCCAACCTGTTCGACCTGACCGACCGTGACCATGTCACCGTCCAGGCGAGCTTCACCGAAGACCCGTTCCAGGCCGAGGTGGTGATGAAGTCGGACGCCTGGCACGTGCGCGGGCCGGGCGGGGCGGTGACGCCGATCTCGGGCGTCACCTATCTGCGCGACCTGGCGGTGTTCGAGGCCCCGATTGCGGCCAAGGGCACCTATCGCGTGTCGTCGGGCGAGCGCTTCGGCCGCAAGGGCAAGATGTACCGCGACGCCAAGGGCCAGTGGATCATCAGCGAGGGCAAGGACAAGCCGGCCGACGCGCCGCTTGTCGAGGTGCAGAGCATGACCCTGGCCGAGGTCTATGTGACCCGCGGCGGGCCGAGCAAGGACGCCCTGGCCCCGACCGGCAAGAGCCTGGAGCTGCGCCCGATCACCCACCCGAGCGAGATCTTCGCGGCCCAGCCGGCGCAGTTCGAGCTGCTGTTCGAGGGCAAGCCGGTCAGCGGCGCCCACGTCGAGGTGTTCCGCAGCGCCGGCGTCTATGACGGCAAGAAGCAGGTCGGCGGCCAGATCACCACCGACGCGGCCGGCAAGTTCGCGATCACGCCGCCGGACGCCGGGACCTACCTGGCGCTGATCCGTTACCGCACCGAAGCCCCGGCCGGCGCCGAGACGCCGTACCGCAGCTACTCCTACACCCTGACCTTCGAAGCGACCGAATAGGACCGACCATGACCAGCTTTCGTCTTCCCCTTGCCGTGACCGCCGCGCTGCTGGCGCTGGGCGCGGCTTCGGCGCAGGCCGCGCCGCACGAGCACTCGGCTTTCGTCACCGACTACGATCTCGACAAGGACGGCAAAGTCACCGCCGCCGAGTTCAAGACCGTCCGCGACCAGCGCTTCGCGGCCATGGACGCCAGCAAGGACGGCGTGCTGACCGAGGCCGAGTACGTCGGTGAGTACGAGGGTCGGCTGACCGCCCAGCTGGCCGCCTCCAGCGAGAGCGCCGAGCGCAAGGAAGAGCAGCGCGTGCGTCAGATGCGCCAGGCGCATGTCCGCTTCGGCGTCCTCGACTCCAACAAGGACGGCAAGATGACGCCGGCCGAATTCGAGGCCTCGGGCGTCCGCGCCTTCGCCGAGCAGGACGGCGATGGCGACGGCGTGGTCACCGCGGCCGAGAAGAAGAAGGGCGACTAGGACCTGGCCGTCCTAGAAGCCCGCGGGCTGGGGCGGCGCGTACGGGCGCGCCGCCTCAGCCCAATGCCTCCCACATCGCCATGGCCAGGCTGAAGGCGCGCATGTCGCCGGTCGTGGTGCCGGCCATCTTGTTCATGGCGTAGGCGAAGGTGGTGCGCGCATCCATGTCGATGATCACCAGCGAGCCGCCGTAGCCGCCCCAGTAGATGGTGTTGGGGTTGGGCAGCGGCATCGCTCCGCCGGCCAGGCCAAAGCCCATGCCGAAGCGCGCGGGGATGCCGAGGATCAGGTCCTGCCCCTCGATCTGCAGCTCCAGGGCCTTGCGGCAGCCCGCCTCCGACAGGATCCGCTTGCCCTTGGCGACGCCGCCGTTGGCGAGAACCGACTGGACCTCGGCGACCGAGCGCGCGTTGCCGGTGCCGCCAGCGGCCGGAATCTCCGCGCCGCGCCAGGCGCGGGTGCGGGTCTCCGACACCTCCAGCGGCGGGTTGTCCGACATGTTGGCCTGCAGCTCGCTCTGCGCCCCGGGGCCCAGGCCAGCTTCCGCCGGCGGCGGCGGGATCAGCTCGGCGACGCGGGCGTCCTCCGACGCAGGTAGGCCGATGTAGAAGTCAGCGTTCAGCGGCTGGGCGATCTCTTCGCGGAACACCGTGCCCAGGCTCTTGCCGGTGATGCGGCGCACGACCTCGCCGACCAAATAGCCCTGGGTCAGGCCGTGGTAGCCCGGCGCCGTGCCCGGCTCCCAGAACGGCGCCTGGGCGGCCAGCAGCGAGGTGGCCTTGTCCCAGTCGTAGAGGTCTTCCTTGACCATCGGCTCCTTCCAGCCCGAGAGGCCGGCGGAGTGGCTCATCAGGTGGCTGACCTTGACCGCCTCCTTGCCGCCCGCGGCGAACTCGGGCCAGTAGCGGGCGACCGGAGCGTCGAAATCCAGCTCGCCGCGATCGGCGAGCAGCAAGGCGGTGAGCGCCGTCATCGTCTTGGTGGTCGAGTAGACGTTGACGATGGTGTCACGTTCCCAGGGGCGCGTGCGCGCCTCGTCGGCGAAACCGCCCCAGAGATCGACCACGGTCTCGCCTTCGACCGTGGCGCAGAACGAGGCGCCGATGTCGGCGCCGCTGGCGAGATTGGCTTCGAACGCCGTGCGGGCGCCGGCGTACTTGTCGTGGTCGAGACCCTGAACTGCACCGTCGGCCATGAGCTGGCTCCTCCCTATTATGTAGCGAGCCTATCAGCCGTGGGCCGTCCGCCGAAGAGTTTGCCAAGCAGGCCCTTGCGCGGCGGGGGGGCGTCGCCGGAGAGGTCGGGCAGGGCGGCTTTGCGCGAGACCAGCACCTCGATGTACTCGGCCTGGATGCCGCGGCCGAGGTCCTCGATGGTCCAGATGGTGGTGGTCAGGCCGCTGACCGAGTCCCAGTAGGCGGCGATGTCGTAGCCCCAGTCGATGGTGACCAGCGAGCCGTTCGGGTCCATCGGGTTGCCGTGATAGACCGGCTCCAGCAGGTGGTCGACGCCGCCGTTGGCGCGGCGTGCCGCGCGACGCACCGAAGGCTTTTCCTTGTTCACGATCGGCACGGTGCAGACGTGCAATCCGCCCGGCTTCAGGGTGCGGGCGATCTCCCGCAGGGCCAGGTCCGGGGCGAAGACGTGCTCCATGACGTCCTGGGTGACGACGAGATCGAAACTGGCGTCGCCGAAGGTCTGGCGCTCGAGGTCCTCGGATCGCCAGCCGCCGGCCGGGTGGGTGGAGCCCCACGGGATCGAGGGATCGTACTGGCTGGCCCGATAGCCGGGCGCCTGCTCGGCCAGGCGCCGGCTGGCGGCGGTGCCGGGCGAGCTCTCGTGGATGGTCAGTTCGCGCCAGTTTGGGCGCAGCTGCGTGAGCACCGCAAACAACGCCCGTTCGCGCGGCTGGGCGTTGCAGGTCTGGCAGAGGAAGTGGTCCCGCAGCCAGGGATCCCTGGCCGCGAAGGTGGCGGGTAGTTCGCAGACTGGGCAGAAGCCGTCGACCTGGAAGAGGAAGTCGGCCATCTGCGAGGGTCCCCTAGATCAGCGCACCATGACAGTGCTTGAACTTCTTACCCGAGCCGCAGGGGCACACCTGGTTGCGTCCAGTGTTCTCCCAGCCGTCGGGCAGGGCCGTGATCGGCAGCGCCTGGCGCTGTTCGGCCGAGAGGCCGTCAGGCAGGGCGCCCATCTGGGCCACGTTCTCGCCAGTGAGCGGGTCCATATGGACTTCTGTCAAGCCGGACAGCGGGGCGATGGGCTCGGGCTCGGCGAACTGGAACTCGACGGTCATCAGCCAACGGGTGACGTTCTGGCGCAGATCGACCAGCAGCTTCTCAAACAGCGAGAAGGCCTCGGTCTTGTACTCGTTCAGCGGATCGCGCTGGCCGTAGCCGCGCAGACCGATGACGTTGCGCAGGTGGTCGAGGTGCATCAGGTGCTCGCGCCACTGCAGATCGATCATCTGCAGCAGGAAGCTCTTTTCCAGATTGCGCATCTGGTCGGGGCTGATCGCCGCCTCGCGCTCGACGGCGCGGGCGTCGGCGGCCTGCTGGATGCGCTCACGGATCTCTTCGTTGGCGATGCCCTCCTCGGCCGCCCAGGCGGCGAGCGGGAGGTCGAGGCCGAGCAGTTCCTGGACGCGTTCGGTCAGGCCGACGATGTCCCACTGCTCGGCGTAGGCCTTGGGCGGCAGGTGGCGTTCGACCAGGTCCTCGACGGTGTCCTGACGCATCTCGGTGATGATTTCCGAGAGGTCCGCGGCGGTCATGAACTCGGCGCGCTGTTCGAACACGGCCTTGCGCTGGTCGTTCACGACGTCGTCGTATTTGAGCAGGTTCTTGCGGATCTCGTAGTTGCGCTGCTCGACGCGCTTCTGGGCCTTCTCGATGGCGGCGTTCAGCCACTTGTGGGTGATCGCCTCGCCTTCCTGAACGCCGAAGGTGCGCATGATCGCATCCAGGCGCTCGCCGGCGAAGATGCGCAGCAGGTCGTCCTCGCAGGACAGGAAGAACTTGGAGTGGCCGGGGTCGCCCTGACGGCCGGTCCGGCCGCGCAACTGGTTGTCGATCCGGCGGCTTTCGTGGCGCTCGGTGCCGAGCACGTAGAGACCGCCGGCGGCCAGCGCCTGTTCCTTCAGCGCCTTGGTGTCGGCCTCAATGCGCGAACGCTCCTCGGCGGCGGCCTCGGGGGTGGGTTCGATGCCCAGACCCTTCTGCTCGTCGCGCCACTTGAGCACGCGAATGTCGATGTTGCCGCCCAGCTGGATGTCGGTGCCGCGGCCGGCCATGTTGGTCGCGATGGTCACCGCGCCGGGGATGCCGGCGTCGGCCACGATCATGGCTTCCTGCTCGTGGTAGCGGGCGTTGAGGACGTTGTGCGGGACGCCGTTCTGGGTCTTGCCGTTGTGCTCGAACTTGTGGGCCTTCAGCAGCTCGGACAGCTGCTCGGACTTCTCGATCGAGACCGTGCCGACCAGGATCGGTTGGCCGCGGACGTAGCAAGCCTCGATCTGCTTGATGATCGAGTCGTTCTTCTCGCGCTCGGTGCGATAGACCTCGTCGTCGTCGTCGATCCGCGCGACCGGACGGTTGGTCGGGATCTCCGAGACGTCCATCTTGTAGATGTCGCCGAATTCCTGGGCCTCGGTCGCGGCGGTGCCGGTCATGCCCGAGAGCTTGGCGTAGAGGCGGAAGTAGTTCTGGATGGTGACCGAGGCCAGGGTCTGGTTCTCGGGTTGGATGTTGGCGCCTTCCTTGGCCTCGATGGCCTGGTGCAGGCCTTCGGACAGGCGGCGGCCCTGCATCATGCGGCCGGTGAACTCGTCGATCAGGATCACCTCGCCGGCGCGGACGATGTAGTCCTTCTCGCGGGTGTAGAGGACGTTGGCGCGCAGCGCCTGGTTCACGTGGTGGACGATCGAGACGTTGGCCGCGTCGTAGAGGCCAGCCGAGTCGGGGTCGAGGTGACCGCCGACGGTCAGCATCTCTTCGACCTTCTCGGAGCCTTCCTCGGTGAGGATGACCTGCCGCTGCTTTTCGTCGTGATCGAAGGTGGTCGGATCCTTGATCAGCTCCTTCATGACCAGGTCGATGGTCTTGTAGAGCTCGCTGCGGTCCTCGGTCGGGCCGGAGATGATCAGCGGGGTGCGGGCTTCGTCGATCAGGATGGAGTCGACCTCGTCGACGATCACGAAGTTATGGCCGCGCTGGACCATCTCGGTCGGGTCATAGACCAGGTTGTCGCGCAGGTAATCGAAGCCGAACTCGTTGTTCGTGCCGTAGGTGATGTCGGCCTGATAGGCGGCCTGGCGCTGGCCCTGCGAAAGGCCGTGGACGATGACGCCGGTCGAGAGGCCGAGGAAGGCGTAGACCTGGGCCATCCAGTCGCCGTGCAACTGGGCCAGGTAGTCGTTGACGGTGATGACGTGCACGCCCTTGCCGGCGAGCGCGTTCAGATAGGTCGGCGAGGTGGCGACGAGGGTCTTGCCTTCGCCGGTCCGCATCTCGGCGATGCCGCCGTTGTGCAGCACGATGCCGCCGACCAGCTGGACGTCGAAGTGGCGCTGGCCCAGCACCCGGCGCGAGGCTTCGCGCACGACGGCGAAGGCTTCTTCGAGGATCTGGTCGAGGGTCTCGCCCTTGGCCAGACGATCCTTGAATTCCTGGGTCTTGCCGCGAAGTTCGGCGTCGGAGAGCGCCTGCATCTTCGGCTCAAGCGCGTTGATCTTGGCGATCCGCGAGTTGAGGCCTTTGACCTTGCGGTCGTTCGAGGAGCCGAAGAAGCGTTGGAAGATGCTCAAGGGAAATCGTTCCGGATTTGCGGGAGGGCCCGGCGGCGGCGCCTCTAAGCCTGCTCGCCTGCCCGGAAATTCCGCTCTTTTCAGGGCGCGCGAGACTTAAGCAGCGCCCATGCCAGTGTCAACGCGGCGCGCGGGCCAGAGCGCTAACGACTGCGTGCGCCAAAAGAAAAGGCCCTCCCGCGAGGGGAGGGCCTGATCATTTGGCGTGTGGCCGATCTTAGTAGATTTCGATCAGGCCGGCCGCGCCCATGCCGCCGCCGATGCACATGGTGACGACGCCCCACTTGGCGCCGCGGCGCTTGCCTTCCTGCAGGATGTGGCCGGTCAGGCGGGCGCCGGTCATGCCGTAGGGGTGGCCGATGGCGATCGAGCCGCCGTTCACGTTGTACTTTTCCGGGTCGATGCCGAGCTTGTCGCGCGAATAGACGCACTGCGAAGCGAAGGCTTCGTTCAGTTCCCAGATGTCGATGTCGTCGATCTTCAGGCCATGACGCTCCAGCAGGCGCGGAACGGCGAAGACCGGGCCGATGCCCATTTCGTCAGGCGCGCAGCCGGCGACGGCCCAGCCGCGGAAGGCGCCGAGCGGCTCAAGACCGGCCTTGGAGGCGGCCTTGGCTTCCATCAGCACCACGGCGGCGGCGCCGTCCGACAGCTGCGAAGCGTTGCCGGCGGTGATGAACTTGCCTTCGCCGCGGACCGGCTGGAGCTTGCGCAGACCTTCGATGGTGGTGTCCGGACGGTTGCACTCGTCACGATCGACCAGATAGTCGACGATGCTCTCTTCCTTGGTTTCCTTGTTCACGACCTTCATCTTGGTCGCGAGCGGGACGATCTCGTCCTTGAACTTGCCGGCTTGCTGAGCGGCGGCCATGCGGCGCTGGGATTCCAGGCTGTATTCGTCCTGGACTTCGCGGCTGACCTTGTAGCGCTCGGCCACGATGTCGGCGGTGTCGATCATCGGCATGAAGATCGCCGGGTACTGGGCGACCAGGTTCTTGTCGAAGTTGTCGCTGCCGCCGCCGCCGCCGCCCGGGAAGGACAGCGACTCGACGCCGGCGCCGATGGCGACTTCAGCGCCGTCGTTGCGGATGTAGTTGGCCGCGGTGGCGATGGTTTGCAGGCCCGACGAGCAGAAGCGGTTGACGGTCACGCCCGAAGTGGTGATCGGCAGGCCGGCCAGCAGGGCGGCCTGACGGCCCAGGTTGCCCGCGCCGTGCGCCACGTTGCCGAGGATCACGTCTTCGACGGCGGCCTTGTCGACGCCCGAGCGCTCAACTGCGTGCTTGATCGCATGGGCGGCCATGGTCACGGTCGGGGTCATGTTGAACCCGCCGCGCTGGGACTTGGCCATCCCGGTCCGAGCGTAGGAGACGATTACGGCTTCACGCGTCATGAAATGATTCCTCCGAAAAAAATGAGGCCGCGACGGCTGTTATCCGGTCCGGGCGGCTTTAGATCGGGCGCGACCTTTGCATCCCCGCGCCGAGTTGGCTAGGGACGGGCAAGCGCCTGCGGGCGGTTTTCGCACACGAGGTACGTCGCCAATGACGAACACCGCCTTCCGTCGCGTCCCGAACGCGCTGGCGCTGGCCGCGGTCATGCTGGTCGCGGCGACGCTGCTCGTCGCCTGCGGCGATCGCGGCGGGACCGAGGGCGCGCCCGCGCCCGGCGACACCGCCGTGGCCAAGGTCGACGGCAAGACGGTGTGGGCCTCCGACGTCAAGCGCGAGGCGGTCGCCCAGGGCTTGATCGGCGAGGGCGAGCCGCTGGACGTTTCGTCGGATCTTTTCCGCCGGGTGCTGGACGAGGTGGTCGACCAGAAGCTGCTGGCCGCCGAGGCGCTGAAGCGCAAGCTGGACAAGGATCCGGTGGCGCAGAAGCGGCTGGCCGCAGCGCGCGAGCGCATCCTTGGCGACATGTTGGTGGAAAGCGTGGTCAGCGACGCGGTCAACGACATCGCCATTCGCGGCCTCTACCAGGAGCAACTGAAGCTGGCCAAGCAGTCGGAGGAGATCCGCGCCCGCCAGATCGTCGTCGCCAGCGAGGCTGAGGCCGAGGCGGTGCGCAAGCTGCTGGCGACCGGGGCTTCATTCGACGCCCTGGCGATGGAGCGCTCCACCGACGCGGCGACCCGATTCAACGGCGGCGACCTCGGCTACTTTACGGTCGACGTCATGCCGGAGACCTATGCCGCGAACCTGAAGACCGGAAAGGTCGGCGATATCGTCGGCCCGTTCGGGATCGAGGGCGGCTGGGCGATTCTGAAAATCGAGGACCGGCGGCTGGAGCAGCCGATCACCTTCGATGCGGCGCGGCCGCAGATCGTGCGCTTTCTGACCTACGACCAGGTCCGAGACCTGCTGGAGAAGCTCCGAAGCCGGGCGAAGGTCCAGACGCTGATCGGCGCGCCGCAAGACGTGCCGGGTCAGCCGAAGGAACCCGCCGACGCCCCCAAGACCGCTCCGCAAACTCCCGCGACGAAGGCCGCCCCGGCCGCGTCCGCCGCCCCAGCCAAGGCCGCCCAGCCATGACCAAGACTCCCGACGCCCCGAAGAAGGTCGCCAAGTCCACCGCCGAAAAGGCCCTCGAAGCCGCCGCCAAGCCCGTCGAGGCGCTGGCCGGCGCGCTCGACCCGCTGACCACCGCCATCAAGCGCGCCACCAAGAAGACCGAACCGGCCGCCAAGGCGGAAGAACCCAAGCCCGCCAAGGGCGCGTTGCCGGTCTCGCCGTTGGCCGTGCCGTTCCCGCTGGTCCCGCCGATCGCCGGCGTGCAGTTGGCCACCGGTCGGGCCGGCTTCTACAAGCACGACCGCGAGGACCTGCTGGTCATGCGCTTCGCCAAAGGCACCGCCGGCGCAGGCGTCTTCACCCGCCACGGCATCGGCTCGGCGCCGGTCGACTGGTGCAAGAAGCACCTGGAAATGACCAAGGGCGCGGACGTGCGCGCCCTGGTGGTCAACGCCGGCTGCGCCAACTCCTTCACCGGCAAGCCCGGGGCGGACGCGGTGCGGCGGGTGGCCTCGGCCGTGGCCAAGCGCTTCGACTGCCGCCAGCGTGACGTGATGGTCGCCTCGACCGGGGTGATCGGGGTGCTGCTGGACGACACCAAGATCGCCCACCGGCTGCCGGACGTCGAAGCCAAGCTGACCGACGACGGCTGGGCCGGCGCGGCGCGGGCGATCATGACCACCGACACCTTCCCGAAGGGCGCCTACGCCGAGGCGATCATCGACGGTGAGAAGGTGCGCATCGCCGGCATCGCCAAGGGTTCGGGCATGATCGCGCCGGACATGGCGACCATGCTGGCCTTCGTGGCCACCGACGCGAAGATCTCGTCGGGCGCGCTGCAGACCCTGGCCAGCCTCTACACCCGCAACAGCTTCAACGCGGTGACGGTGGACGGCGATCGGTCGACCAACGACACCCTGCTGCTGTTCGCCACCGGCCAGTCGAGCGCGCCGAACATCACCCGCGCCGGCGACCGGCGGCTGGCCGACTTCCGCGAAAAGCTGGAGGCGGTGCTGATGGACCTGGCGCTGCAACTGGTCCGCGACGGCGAGGGCGCCAGCAAGTTCGTGAAGGTGACGGTGAGCGGGGCCGAAAGCTCGGCCAGCGCCCGCAAGATCGCCCGGACCATCTGCGAGAGCCCGCTGGTGAAAACCGCCTTCGCCGGCGAGGACGCCAACTGGGGCCGCATCGCCATGGCCATCGGCCGCGCCGACGAGCCCATCGACCGTGACCGCGTGAAGATTCAATTCGGCTCGCTGGTCGCCGCGCAGGACGGTCTCATCTCGCCGACCTACGACGAGGCCAAGATGAGCGCCTACATGAAGAACCAGGAGCTGGAGGTGTCGGTTGATGTCGGCGTCGGCCGCGCCTCGGCGACCATGTGGACCTGCGACCTGACCAAGCAGTACGTCGCGATCAACGGCGACTATCGGTCGTAGGATAGGCGCCCAATTGCTCCCCCCTGGGGGAGCTGTCCGCCGGATGGCGGACTGAGGGGGACTACGATCTTGGCCGCAGGCCCCCTCCGTCGCGCTTTGCGCGCCACCTCCCCCTGAGGGGGGAGGAATTAACGCCGCTTAGTCCAGCGGGGTCCAGCGCTTCTCCCCGCCGCCCTGGGCCTTGTCGCGCTTGGGGCCCTTGAACTGCGACTGGTCGATCGGCTTGGTCGAGGCGCGCTCGCCCTGGACGCGGGCGCCGTGCGGGTGGCGGTCGCCGCCGCCCTGACCCTGACGCTGTCCGCCGCCGCCGGCCTTGGCCGGACGGTTGCGCTGCTTGCGCAGGCCGGGGGGCAGCTCGCTGCGGCCCTGCGGCTTGCGCCCGCCGCCACCGCCGCTGCGCTCGGCGTTCTTGCGGCCGGCTTCGGCGCGTTCGGCGGCCACTTCCGGCATCGCCTGGGTCATGACGTGCAGGCCGCGGTCGTTGCGGCGGTCGAAGGCCGGGATGGTCTGGCGGGTGACCTTCTGGATGTCCTTCAGCAGGTTGCGCTCGTCGTCGGCGCAGAACGCCACGGCCGAGCCGTCGGCGCCGGCGCGGGCGGTCCGGCCGATGCGGTGGACGTAGGCTTCGGGCACGTTGGGCAGTTCGTACTGGATGACGTGGCTGACCGCGTCGATGTCGATGCCGCGGGCGGCGATGTCGGTGGCCACCAGGGCGCGGACTTCACCGGCCTTGAAGGCGGCGAGGGCGCGCTCGCGCTGACCCTGGCTCTTGTCGCCGTGGATGGCGGCGGCTTCGACGCCGGCCGCCTCGAGCGACTTGGCCACGCGATCGGCGCCGCGCTTGGTGCGGGTGAAGACGATGACGCGCTTGAAGTCGCGCTCGGCGAACATCTCGCAGAGCAGGGCGCGCTTGCGGGCGGTCTCGACGAAGATGACCTGCTGCTTGATGCGCTCGACCGTGGTGGCCTGCGGGGTCACCGAGACCTTGGTCGGGTTGGGGCGCAGCAGCTCGCTGGCCAGCTTCTCGATCTCGCTCGGCATGGTGGCCGAGAAGAACAGGTTCTGACGCACGCGCGGCAGGTGCTTCTGGATCTGCCGGATCGGCACGATGAAGCCCATGTCGAGCATCTGGTCGGCCTCGTCGAGGACGAACATCTCGACGCCTTGCAGCGTGATGGTCTTCTCTTGCAGGTGGTCGAGCAGGCGGCCCGGCGTGGCGACCAGGACGTCGACGCCCGGGGCCATGGCGCGCATCTGGCCGCCGTACTTCACGCCGCCGAAGATCACGGCGACGCTGAGGTTCATGTGCTTGCCGTAGGCCTTGAAGCTTTCGGCGATCTGGGTGGCCAGCTCGCGGGTCGGCGAGAGCACCAGCACGCGGCAGCCGCGGCGCGGCGCCGGCTTCTTGTCGGCGGCCAGGCGGTGGATGATGGGGAGGGCGAAGGCGGCGGTCTTGCCGGTGCCCGTCTGGGCGATGCCGAGCAGATCCTTGCCGGCCAGCACGCCGGGGATGGCCTGGGCCTGGATCGGGGTCGGCTTTTCATAGCCCTCGTCGTTGAGGGCCTTGAGCAGCATCTTGTCGAGGCCGAGGTCGGTAAACTTGGTCAAACGAGTGTCTTTCACGGATGCGCCGAGCGCGGCCGCTCGCATATTGTGAGGGTCGCGAAGGTCGCGGGTCATTTGTGGAAAGCCCCCGCGTGGCGGGGCGATCTATGCGATCTCTTCAGGGCGCTCGACAGCTGGGTCCGAGTTGCGGAACCATCACGCGGCTGGAGCGCCGATAGCGCCACGAATGTTGCGGCGCAGCAGGGATATGACGGCTGGCGCGCCGAAAGTCAAGTTTGGCAAGGGATTGAGCTTGGCGAGATCGGTCAGCGGCGCTTGCCGCGTAGAGCCGAACGCAGGACTGTGTCGACGATCAGGAATGTGGGCACGAGCAAAACCAGCATCGCGGCGCCCATCAGCCATGGCCGCAGTGCGGGGCCGAGAACGTCGAAGTGTTCGAGCCATGCCGCGGGCGTCCGTTCAACAAGCAGCAAGACGGGGAGGCCGACGAGGAGACAAGACGTGACGGAGATGAGCGCGTCCAGCAACTCGGCGCGAAGGCCTGATGGCGGCAGCTTGTGAGGCATGTCGCCGACTGAAGCATGCACGTCGACCGCCGACAATCCGCCGCCCCCTTGCATTCCCCCGCGCATCCCGCGAGGAAGCGGGCATGTCCGACACCAAGCGCATGGTCCTCGTCGCCGCCGCGGCGCTCATCGATTCCGACGGCCGGGTGCTGATCTGCCAGCGCCCGCCGGGCAAGCAGCTGGCCGGGCTGTGGGAGTTTCCCGGCGGCAAGGTCGAGCCGGGCGAGACGCCCGAGCAGTGCCTGATCCGCGAGCTCGACGAGGAACTGGGCATCCAGGTCTCGCACGCTTGCCTGGCGCCCTTCGTGTTCGCCAGCCACACGTACGAGGATTTCCACCTCCTGATGCCGCTCTACCTGGTGCGGCGCTGGGAGGGCGTGGTCACCGCCAAGGAACACTCGGGCATCGCTTGGGTGAAGCCGATGAAGCTGGGTGACTATCCAATGCCGCCGGCCGACGCGCCGCTGGTGGCGTGGCTGCGCGACCTGGTCTGAGGCATGAAAAAGGCCCGCGGTGAGCTCGGATCACCGCGGGCCTCTCAGGGCCGGGTCTTACTGGTCCCCAACCGGCTCGACGCAGGCTGTGCATCGAACCCTCTTAGGTTGAACCTGAGTCCCTGCGCCGCGCCAGCCCCCGTAACGCTGTTCGGCTGGGGCGAAACGTCGCACCTGTGGCAAGGACGCTCGATAAGTGTCCAGGCGCTTGCCCGGCGCGGTGATCAGGCTAGCTTATCTTCATGCCGACCTTGCGACAGCTGCGCTACCTGACGGCCCTGGCCGACGAACGCCACTTTGGCCGGGCGGCCGCCGCCTGCCATGTCACCCAGCCGGCGCTATCGATGCAGATCCGCGAGCTGGAGGCCGAACTGGACCTGGTGCTGGTCGAGCGCGGGCGGGGCGGAACGGTGCTGACGCCGGATGGCGCCGCCCTGGCTGAGCGGGCGCGGGCGCTGATCGCCGGGGTGCGCGACATGGAGGACTTCGCCCGCGAGCGGCGCGGGGTTGGGTCGCGGCGGCTGGCTCTGGGGATGATCCCGTCGGTCGCCCCCTATCTGTTGCCCAGGGCGCTGCCGGTGCTGCAGGCGGCGCTTCCTGGGCTGGAGCTGAAGGTGCGCGAGACCCAGACCACGACCCTGTTGACCGAGCTGGCGGCCGGCGAGCTGGACGCGGTGATCGCCGCTGCGCCGCTGGCGGCCGAGGGGATCGAAGCCGTCGCGCTGTTTGACGACCCGTTCCTGCTCGCCAGCCCGGCGAGCGCGCCGCTGGCGGCCGAGGACCCGCGCCGCCTGCCGGCCGACCGGCTGCTGCTGCTGGAGGAGGGACACTGCCTACGCGACCAGGCGTTGGGCGCGTGCGAGCTCAGCGATCTCTCCACCTTCGGCGCGACCAGCCTGACCACGCTGTTGCAGTTGGTGGCGCACGGCCAGGGGGTGACGCTGTTGCCGGAGATGGCGGCCCGGGACCTGACCGATCCGCGCATCAGTCTGGCGCGATTTCCCGACCCGGCGCCGCGGCGGACCATCGTCATGGCCTGGCGCAGCGGCTCGGCGCGCCGACGGCGGCTGAAGGACATCGCCCTGCAACTGAAGGTCGAGGCCGCGCATGACGGCTGAACCCTGGCTGGCGCAGTTCATGGCGCAAGAGCGGCTGCCTGACAGCTACGCGCAGGTCGTGCGCGAGGTCGCGGTCCCGCTGGCCGACCGCATCGCCGCCGCGGCGCGGCCGGGGGGGATCGTCGTCGGGATCTGCGGGCCGCAGGCCAGCGGCAAGTCGACGCTGACCGCGGTGCTGGCGCGGCTGCTGGAGCTGCGGGGACTGAAGGCGGCGGCGATCTCGCTGGACGACCTCTACCTGACCCGCGCTGAGCGGGCGCAGTTGGCGCGACAGGTGCATCCGCTGCTGGCCGTGCGCGGCGTGCCGGGAACCCACGACGTGGCGCTGGGCGTGGAGCTGCTGGCGGCCCTGCGCCGACCAGGCGTCCACGAGCGGCCGGTGTTCGAGAAGGCCCACGATGATCGCCGCGAACACGGCGCGCCGTTCGAGGGGCCGGCCGACGTCGTGCTGTTCGAGGGTTGGTGCGTGGGCGCGCGGCCCCAGCCGCCGGCGGCGCTGGCCGCCCCGGCCAACGCCCTGGAGGCGCAGCAGGACGCCGACGGCGCCTGGCGCGGCTTCGTGAACAGCGCCCTGGCTGGACCCTACCAGCAACTGTTTGGGGCGCTGGATCTGCTGGTGCTGCTGCAGGCGCCGAGCTTCGAGGTGGTGCTCGGCTGGCGGATCGAGCAGGAGCGCAAGCTGCGCGAGCGGCTGGCGCGCGAAGGGGCGGACCCGAGCCGGGCGATGAGCGACGCCGAGGTCGCCGCCTTCATCGCCCACTACGAGCGGCTGACGCGCTGGATCCTGGAGGAGATGCCGGGACGGGCGGATGTGGTGGTGGCGCTGGACGCGGCGCGGCGTCCGACCTTGCGGACATGAAAAAGGCCGCCCCGGCGAACCGGAGCGGCCCATTTGAAAGGCGTGAGCCGAGGCCTTAGGCGGCCGGTTCGGCGTTCAGCACCGTGGTCAGGCGAGCGCGCAGGGCGGAGTCCTTCTGCACGGCGGCCGACATGTCGTTGTACTTTTGCGGGTCGAGGCCGCTGGCCTGCACGGCCGCGCCCATCTTGCTGATCATTTCCTTCTGCACCTCGGCCTTGGTCGGGCCGTCGGCGCCGGCCAGCTTCGGGGTGTACTCGCCGTTGATCTTCTGGATCTCGGTCATCGCCGAGCCGAAGGCCTTGAGATCGGCGTCGGAGAAGCCGCCCGCGGCAGGCGCTTCGGCGGCGGGGGCGGCCGGAGCGGTCTGAGCTTGCACGGAAGTGGCGGCGACAGCGGCGCCGATCAGGCCGGCGGCCAGGATAGCAATACGCATGTAGGGGGGTTCCTGTAGTCGTTTTGGGGTCGAGCCAAGACCGACGTTAGAGCGACGACGTGGCCAAAAAGCGACCCGGCTTGGCCGTTGGGATCGGGAAGATCTTGCGGCGCCCGCAATTGATGCAGGGAGCCCGCGGGCGCCGGAAATCACATCGACAACCGATTTTCCTCGCGTATAGATTGCGCCAGCCCTCCGATGCAGCCGAGGGCCGCTGGGGGGCGTCATGAGACTGTTCGGGATTGTCGCCGCGTGCCTGTTGCTGGCCGCGTGCACCACCACCAACACCAAGCTGGCCGCCAATCCCACCAAGCCGTCGGCGGGCGCGCGGATCGTCCTGGTGGAGCCGGACATCGAACTGGCGGTGCTGACCGCATCGGGCATGCAGGAGCCGCGGGCCGACTGGACCGAACAGGGCCGGGTCAACGTCGCCGCCGAGGTCGAGCGCCAGATGGCGGCCCGGGCGCACACCTTCCGCATGATCGATCCTGACGAGGCGATGGGCGGGCGCACCGGTCAGCTGCTGCGGCTGCACGAGGCGGTCGGCCAGTCGATTATGATGTTCAACTACGGCTATGTCAGCCTGCCGACCAAGGCCGCGTCCTTCGATTGGACCCTGGGCGAGGGCGCGCAGGCGTTGGGGGCGGCCTACGACGCCGACTACGCCCTGTTCGTGTTCGGCCGCGGCAACTACGCCAGCGGCGCGCGGGTGGCGACGGCTGTGGGGTTGGCGATCCTGGGCGTCGGCGTCCCGGTCGGCGGACAACAGTGCTTCGCCTCGCTGGTGGACCTGAAGACCGGACGGGTCGTGTGGTTCAACGTCGCCAGCACCGGACCTAATGACGACATGCGCAAGCCGGATGGGGCGGCTCAGCTCGTGCAGGCGGTGCTCAAGGACGCGCCGCTCTAGGTCATGGCGATGCGCACGTCAGCCCTCGCCCTGGCGGCGGTCCTGGCCGCCATGCCCGCCGCAGCGCAGGAACGCGCCGCGGGACTGCGTCCGAACGCGACCTCGGCGGAGGCGGGTTTCTGGGCAGTGATGGACAAGGCGGAGGCCGAGGCCAAGACCCGGGCCGATCTCAACACCGACCCGGCGCTGAACGCCTATGTCCGCGGGGTCATGTGCAAGGCGGCGGCGGCGCACTGCCCCGATCTGCGGGTCTATGTGATGGACCGGCCGTTCATGAACGCCAGCATGGCGCCGAACGGCTACTCCGAGGTGTGGTCGGGCCTGCTGTTGCGTGCGAACGACGAGGCCGAGCTCGCCTACGTGCTGGGCCATGAGGTGAGTCATTTCACCGAGAGCCACACGATTGAAGCGCATCGGGCCCAGAAGACGCGAGCCAACGTGGTTCTGGCCGCGACGGTCGTGGTCGCGGTCGCCGGCGCTGCGTCGGCGGCCAGCGCCGGCACCGCGAGCGAGGCGCAGTCGATCATGGACGCCACCGGCAACACGATCGACCTGATCTATTATGCGCAGATGGCGTCCTTCTTCCGCTTCAGCCGCGAGCAGGAGGGCGAGGCCGACCTGCTTGGCCAGCGCAAGCTGGCGGAGGCCGGCTACGATCCAGCGGCGGCGGCCGAGAGCTGGCGCGGGCTGACGGCCGAAACCAAGGGCTCGGACTTCAAGCGGGTGCGGGAGTCTGAGACGCGGATCAGCGTGTTCTCCAGCCACCCGCTGGGCGCGCAGCGAATTGCGGCCCTGGAGACGCAGGCCGGGACCCTGACGGCCGGCGGCGATCGCGGCCGCGACCGTCACCGCGCGGCGATCCGGCCGCACCTGGGCGCCTGGCTGCGCGACGACCTGCGCAAGCGCGACTTTGGACAGACCCTGGTGGTCATCGATCGGCTGGCGGCCGACGGCGAGGACCTGGGCGTGCTCAACTACTATCGCGGCGAAGCCTATCGGATGCGGCGTGGCGACGGCGACCTGGCCAAGGCGCGGGACGCCTATCTCGCCGCGGCCGCCCAACCGGACGCGCCGGTCGCCGTCTGGCGCGAACTCGGCGACATCCGCCGGCGCGACGGGGACCTGGCCGGGGCCCGGACCGCTTACGACAACTATCTGGCCAAGGCGCCGCAGGCCGAGGACGCCTGGCTGGTGCAGGACAGCCTCTCCAGCCTCGATCAGGGGAAATGACCATGCGCACGATCTTCCGGGCCCTTGGGCCGCTTGCGGCCTGCCTTGCGCTGGCGGCCTGCGCCACGGTGACGTCGGCCCCGGCCGGCGCGATGAAGGTCGGCGACGCCTACGAGGTCGCGCTCGGCCGCGAATGGTCGGACATCAGCAACATCATGAACGGCCGGACCAAGAAGGTCCGCCTGCTGTCGATCGACGGGCCGCTGCTCAACCGGCTCTATCTCAGCGACGGGCTGGAGCCCGGCGAGTACCTGATCAAGCCGGCGGCGAAGGAGACCCCGACGCCGGTGATCCGCAAGGATATGAGCGCCAGCGAGCGGCTGGAGTTCGTCGCCGACAGCGTCGTGGCGCTGGAGTACCAGCGCGTCCAGCTGGTCCGGCCGCGCCCGGCCAAGCTTGGCCAGGGCAATGGGGTGCGGTTCGACCTGACGGCGCAGACCAAGTCCGGCCTGGACGTGAAAGGAACCGGCGTGATCAGCGAGCAGGGCGGCAAGACCTATGTCCTGCTCTACCTGGCGCCGGCCGAGCACTATTTCGACGCCAACCTGGCCGAGGTCGAGGCGATCCTGGGTTCGGCCAGGCTGGGTTAGTCCTCGTCCCGCGGCAGAGGGTTTTCGACCACGCCGAGGGCGTCGGCCAGGCGCATCTTGGCTGAGCCGGGCTTCAGCGGTTTCTGCTGGCTGGGGTCGGGCGCCCAGCCGGTCAGGGTGAGGATCTCGAAGGTCGCGGGCACGCGGCCGTCGGGCTCGGCGAAGCGTTCGACATAGATCTCGAAGGCGCGGGCCAGGACCTGACGGGTCAGCGGCTTGGGATGGCGCTCGGCCAGCACGCTGGTCTCACCCATGGCGCGCAAGTCGGCGAGCAGCTTGAGCGGGTGGGCATAGCGGACCGTCAGGCGGTCGACGTCGGCCACCGGCAGGGCGAAGCCCGAGCGCTGCAGCAGGCCGGCGGCGTCGTACGGATCGGCGAAGGGCGAGACGCGGGGGCCGGCGCCGCCGGTCAGCTCGGCCTCGGCGGCCAGCAGTGACTGGCGCAGTTCGGTCAGGGTGGCGCCGCCCAGCAGCGAGCCGATGAACAGGCCGTCGGGCTTCAGCGCGCGGCGGATCTGGATCAGGGCCCCGACCACGTCGTTGGTCCAGTGCAGGGCCAGGGTGGAGACCACCAGGTCGAGGCTGCCCGGGGCGAAGGGCAGGCGCTCTTCGTCGGCGATCAGGCGCAGGCCCTGGCGGCCGGCCAACATGCGCGGGGAGAGGTCGGTCTCGACCAGCAGGCCGACCCGCTCGGCGGCGTCGCTCTGGGAGAGGAACCGGGCGAAGTGACCGTTGCGCGCGCCCAGATCGACGGCGCGCGGGAAGTCGCGCATGATCGCCTCGAGACGCACGACGGCGTCCTCGGCGGCGCGGGCCTTCAGGAAGTCGGCGGCGGCGTAGCCGGGGGCGGCGCGGTCCAGGCGGGCGCGGAGCAGATCGCGGTCGAAGAGACGGGGCGGGGCTGACATGGGCTTTCTAGATGGCGATGCGGACGTCCGGTGGAAACCCGGGTCGCGCGCGAAGGCCGCGGTTCGTACCGCGCTGGATCTGCTTTTCCCACCCCAAACGCTCGACGGCGCGGCGGCGATGAGCGGCGGTCTGAGCGCGCAGGCCTGGAGCGCGATCCCGTTTATCGACGGACCGCTGTGCGACGGCTGCGGCTTGCCGTTCGAGTACGACCTGGGGCCCGGCGTGCGTTGCGCAGACTGCTCGGCGCGGCCGCGGGCGTTCGCGCGGGCCCGGGCCGCCTGCCTCTATGACGAAAATTCGCGCGGGCCGATCCTGCAGCTCAAGCACGCCGACCGCACCGACTTGGCCCCGCTGCTGGCCCGCTGGATCAGCCGCTCGGCGCGAGAGCTGCTGGACGAGGCCGACGTGCTGGTTCCGGTCCCGCTGCACCGCTCGCGGCTGCTTGGACGCCGCTTCAATCAGGCCGCCGAGATCGCCCGGCCGCTGGGCCGGCTGTCGGGGGTGAGCTACCTGCCTGACGCGCTGATCCGGGTGCGGGCCACGGCGACCCAGGGCGGCAAGACGGGGAGCGGCCGTCGCCGCAACGTGGCCGCGGCGTTCGCCGTGCCGCCGGCCAAGGCCAGGCTGGTGGCCGGCAAGACGGTGCTGCTGATCGATGACGTCATGACCACCGGCGCCACTTTGGAAGGCTGCGCGCGGGCCTTGCTGGCCGCGGGGGCGCTGCGCGTGAATGCCGCAGTGGTCGCGAGGGTTAAAGAAGCCGCAAGTCGGGCCATATAGACCCGAGCCCATCCAACCCGTATCAGTCGAGCCATGGCCGAAGTCACCATCTATACGAAACCCTACTGCCCCTACTGCATCCGCGCGGTGTCGCTGCTGGAGAAGAAGGGCGTGGCGTTCCAGGAAATCGAGGCGTCGGGCGACCCCGAGAAGCGCCAGGAGATGGTCCAGCGCGCCAACGGCCGGGCCACCTTCCCGCAGATCTTCATCGGCGAGCAGCACATCGGCGGCTGCGACGACATGATGGCGCTGGAATACGACGGCAAGCTGGACGCCCTGCTGGCCGCCTGAGGCTTGAGCGCGGGCCGGCTCTGACCTATCGGAGTTGGCCATGAGCGTACGCGTCGGCCTGATCCAGACGAGAACCCCGGCGAGCCAATCGGCCGCCCTGGCCCATGTCGCGCCGCTGGTGCGGCAGGCGGCGGCGGAAGGCGCGAGCTTCATCGCCACGCCCGAGGGGACCAACATCCTGCAGAAGGACAAGGCCGCGCTGCTGCCGCAGCTGACCTTGCTGGAGGACGACCCCGTCGTGCAGGGCCTGCAGGCGCTGGCGGCGGAGCTCTCGGTCACCCTCCTGATCGGCTCGGCGCTGGTGAAGCGAACCGACGGCAAGGCCGCCAACCGCGCGGCGCTGATCACGCCGCAGGGCCAGATCGCCGCGACCTACGACAAGCTGCACATGTTCGACGTGGACCTGCCAACCGGCGAGACTGCGCGCGAGAGCGAGACCTACGAGCCCGGCGCGCAGGCTGTAGCCGCGCGGGCCGGTGACCTGAAGCTTGGCCTGACCATCTGCTATGACGTGCGCTTCCCGGCGCTCTACCGCGCCCTGGCTCTGGCCGGGGCCGAGGTGATCGTCACGCCCGCCGCGTTCACGCGGCCGACCGGCGAGGCGCACTGGGAGACGCTGCTGCGCGCCCGGGCGATCGAGACCGGCAGCTTCGTGCTGGCGCCGGCGCAGGGCGGCTTCCACGAAGACGGCCGCGGCACCTGGGGGCGGACGCTGGCGATCGGCCCCTGGGGCGAGGTGTTGGGCAGGCTGGATCACGACGAGCCGGGGGTGCTGATCGCCGACTTGGACCTGGCCGCCGTCGCCAAGGCGCGGGCGGCGATCCCGGCCCTGCCCAATGCGCGAAGCTTTGCAGCGCCTATATCTATCGCATGATCCGCTACGCGCTCATTTGCGAGAACGCCCACGAGTTCGAGGGCTGGTTCGGCTCGTCAGGCGACTTCGACGACCAGGCCGGCCGCGGGCTGGTTTCCTGCCCGGTCTGCGACAGCAAGGCCGTCGAGAAGCAGATCATGGCCCCGTCGGTGGCGGGCACCAAGAAGAGCGCTGCGGCCGACCTGCCGCCGCAGGTGCGCTCGATGGTGATGGAGGCGATGGGCAAGGTCCGCGCCCACGTCGAGGAGAATTTCGACTATGTCGGCGACGCTTTCGCCGGCGAGGCCCGCGCCATCCACGAGGGCCGCTCGGACGACCGCGGCATCTATGGCGAGGCCAGCCCCTCCGAGATCAAGGCGCTGAAGGACGACGGGATCCAGATCGCGCCGTTGCCGCCGGCGCCGCCGAAGAAGTCGGACGTGAACTAAAACTCCGCCGCGGTGAGCGGTTGTCGTGAAGGCGGCTCCGCCATTGCGGTGGCGCTTTGCGCCCCATAGGCTCCCGGCCAGTTCATGGGGAGCGTCAATGATCCGTACTTTCACCGCCGCCGCCTTGGCGGCCGCCGCCGTCGCCTCGCCTGCGATGGCGCAGAGCCCGCGCGCTGACCAGCTTGCCTTCCGCGACCTCTACAAAGAGCTGATCGAGATCAACACCACCCTGTCGGTGGGCAGTTGCACGGCGGCGTCCGAGGCCATGGCCGCGCGGCTGAAGAGCGCCGGGTTCGCCGACGAGGACCTGAAGATCATCGTCTCGCCCGACCGCCCCAAGGACGGCAACCTGGTGGCGACGCTGAAAGGGACCGACGCCAAGGCCAAGCCGATCCTGCTGCTGGCGCATATCGACGTGGTCGAGGCCAATCGCGCCGACTGGGAGCGCGACCCGTTCAAGCTGGTCGAGGAGAACGGCTTCTTCTACGCCCGCGGCGCGGCCGACGACAAAGCCCAGGCCGCGGTCTGGGTCGACACCCTGGCGCGCTACAAGACCGAAGGCTTCAAGCCGAGGCGGACGATCCGCATGGCGCTGACCTGCGGCGAGGAGACGCCCGACACCTTCAACGGCGTCCAGTACCTGATCAAGAACCACCGCGAGCTGATGGACGCCGCCTTCGTGCTGAACGAGGGCGCCGGCGGGCGGCTGGATTCTCAGGGCCAGCGCGTCTCGTTGGGCATCCAGGCCGGCGAGAAGGTCTATCAGGACTACACCCTGGAAGTGACCAATCCGGGCGGCCACTCCTCGGCGCCGGTGCGCGACAACGCCATCTATCACCTGTCGCAGGGGCTGGCGCGGCTGGGCGAGTACGACTTCCCGGTGAAGCTGAACGACGCGGTGCGCGGCAACTTCATCCAGATGGCCAAGATCGAGGGCGGGCCGATGGGCGAGGCGATGGCCGCCGTCGCCAAGGACCCGTCCAACGCCGCGGCGGTGGCGGCTGTCGCCCGCGATCCGGGCCGCAACTCGATGATGCGGACCACCTGCGTGGCGACCATGGTCAACGCCGGCCATGCGCCCAACGCCCTGCCGCAGCGGGCGCGGGCCAACGTCAATTGCCGGATCCTGCCGGGCGAGGGCGTCGAGGCCACCCGCGAGGCGCTGGTCAAGGTGCTGGCCGATCCGGCGATCAAGGTGACCACGGTCGGCGAGCCGAGCCCGGTCACCCCGCCGCCGGTGTTGAACAAGCAGATCATGGGCCCGGTCGAGACCGTCTCGGCCAAGCTGTGGCCGGGCGTGCCGGTGGTTCCGGTGATGGCGACCGGCGCCACAGACGGTCGCTTCCTGAATGCGGTGGGGGTGCCGACCTATGGCCTGACCGGGATGTTCAGCGAGCCGACCGGCAACGGCGCCCACGGGCTGAACGAGAAGATGCGCGTGCGCTCGCTCTATGAGGGCCGCGACTTCCTCTACGAGGTGGTCAAGCTCTACGCGAACCAGAAGTAGCCTTAGATCCTCCCCTCTTGGGGGAGGTGGATCGGCGCGGAGCGCCGAGACGGAGGGGGACTGCTCTCAAACTGAAGAGTCAAAGTCCCCCTCAGTCAGCCATCGGCTGACAGCTCCCCCAGAGGGGGAGCATTTTTAGAACGTCTTCCTCAGGCCCAGCGACAACACGTAGCCGGCGCCCTCGACCTCACCGCGCAGGCGCGTGGTCGTGGCCGCGGGGGTGCCGCCGTAGAACACCGTGTCGTGGTGGACGTCGGAGTTGGCGAAGTCGATGTAGGCGAAGGCCGCGTCGACCTTCAGGCCCGACATGACGTCGGCCGTCGCGCCGACACCGTAGAGCCAGCGATCGCCGTCGGGCACCCGGGCGGTGCGGTCGGCGTCGGGGGTCGGGGTCGGGTCGTACTGCACGCCGGCGCGCAGGGTCAGCTTGTCGTTGACCGCATAGTCGAGGCCGACGCCGCCGGACGTGACGTCTTCGTAGCCTTGGAACAGGTTCTCGCCGCCACCGGGGAACGTCACGTCGATAGATTCAAATTCGCCCCAGCCGATGCGCTGGACCTGGGCGTTGAGCGCGAGCTTGTCGGTCGCTTGCCAGCGGGCGCCGAGGGTGGCGATCCAGGGCGTGGTGAAAGCGGCCGAGCCGCCGACCTCGCGATTGACCGGCGCGAGAGGCCCGACCAGGCCGCCGACCAGCACATTGCCGTCGAGGTCATGCTCGACCTTCGAGCGGTAGCTGGCGCCGACCGTCACCGGCCCGAAATAGGCCTGGGCGCCGAGCGTCCAGCCGAAGTCCCAGCCGTCGCCGCTGAGCTGGGAGATGCCGTCGGGAAGCAGCGGCGAGAGGTTCGGATAGGCGGTCTGCAGCTTGGCGTCGGCGTATTGGGCGTTCACACCGGCCCCGATGTCGAGCCACTCGGTGACCTTCATCGCGCCGGTCAGCTGGATGTCGGCGGTGGTCAGCCGCGAGGTCAGCGCATCGTACCGGGCCCAGGACGTCTTGCGGTACTCGGTGGTGAAGTTGAAGGGCGCGGCGACCGACAGGCCCAGCGCGAAGCGGTCGCCGATCGGGGTGGCGATGGCGAAGTTGGGGGCGACGCCGTCCTGGATCGGACTGAAGGCGCGCGGCTCGCCCTGGATCGGAATGGTCAGGCCGTTCGGATAGGTGATGGTCGAGCCTTCGTTCTTCACGGTCGCGTCAACGAACACCGCGTGCATCCCGACATAGGCCTCGCGGCCGGAGCGGGCGATGGCGGCCGGGTTCCACCAGAGCGAGGAGACGCCCTGGTCGGCGACCTCGCCGGAATAGGCGCGGCCGGTCCCCTTCACCGACTGTTCCTGCAGGTAATAGCCGGCCGCATGGGCCTGGGTGGACAGGAGGGCGGTTACGGCCGTGGTCGCCGCCAGGAGGGTCAGCCGGGTCATGGGAGGTGCTCGTCTTCCGGGGAGGATCCGCGCGCGGATCGGTTGCCCCCCAAACCCGGTCAGCCCGTCGCCGGTTGCAGAACGACGATCAACCGCTTGCCAAACCGTGGCCCAGGAGCCACAACTAAATGAATTGGCATGGAGTCTGTCATATGTCTGGATCGCGCGACGCGGCGAAGGTTGGCCGCACCCTGGCGGACTCGGTCCCCTATTGGCCGCCCAAGGTGAAGCCGCCGGCCGGCTCGCCGAACATCCTGGTGGTGTTGTTCGACGATGTCGGCTTCTCGGACTTCGGGTGCTACGGCTCGCCGATCAAGACCCCGACGATCGACAAGCTGGCGGCCGAGGGGCTGCGCTACACCGGCTTCCACACCACGGCCATGTGCTCGACCACGCGGGCGGCGCTGCTGACCGGGCGCAACCACCACTCGGTGGGCATGGGCTGCCTGGCCAACTTCGATTCCGGTTTCCCCGGCTATCGCGGCAAGATCGCCAAGGAGGCGGGGACCCTGCCGGAGATCCTGCGCGGTCAGGGCTACGGGACCTACATGGTCGGCAAGTGGCACGCCACGCCGGTCAACCAGACGGGCGCGGCCGGGCCGTTTGACGGCTGGCCGCTGGGCCGCGGCTTCAACCGCTTCTACGGCTTCATGGACGCGGAGACCGACCAGTTCTCGCCTGAGTTGGTGCGCGACAACACCCCGGTCGAGGCGCCGGCCGGCTATCGCGACGGCTATCACCTGACCGAGGACCTGGTGGACGAGAGCATCCGCTTCGTCGCCGATCACATCGCCGACGCCCCCGACCAGCCGTGGCTGCTGTGGCTGGCGCTGGGCGCCTGCCACGCGCCGCACCAGGCGCCGATGGACATCATCCGCAGCTATGACGCGGTGTTCGAGGATGGCTGGGATGTCGAGCGCGAGCGCCGGCTGGAACGCCAGAAGGCGATGGGGATCGTGCCGGCCGACACGGCGCTGCCGCCGCGCAACGACGGGGTGCGGCCCTGGGCCGACTATTCGCCCGACGAGCAGAAGGTGTTCACCCGGCTGCAGAGCGCCTTCGCCGGCATGCTGGACCATGCCGACCGGCACCTGGCCCGGCTGGTCGACTTCCTGGAACAGGCCGGCGTGAAGGACGACACCCTGATCCTAGTGCTGTCGGACAACGGCGCCAGCCAGGAGGGCGGACCGCTGGGCTTCGTCAACGCCATGGGCCCCTACAACATGAAGTTCGAGCCGATGCCGGAGAAACTGGCGCGGATCGAAGACATCGGCGGGCCCGACAGCCACTCGAACTTCCCGCAGGGTTGGGCCCAGGCCTCGAACACCCCGCTGCGCCGCTATAAGCAGAACACGCACGGGGGCGGCATCCGCGATCCGCTGGTGATCAGCTGGAAGAACGGCATCGCCGCGCGCGGCGAGACCCGCGGCCAGTTCGCCCATGCCTGCGACCTGACCCCGACCCTGTTGGAGCTGCTGGGGATGAGCTCGCCGGACGTCATCGCCGGCGTCGCGCAGATGCCGATGGAGGGCGAGAGCTTCGCCGCCTCGTTGAGCGACGCGGGCGCCCCGGCCAAGACCTCGCCGCAGTACTTCGAGATGTTTGGCCACCGCGGGCTCTGGAAGGACGGCTGGAAGGCGGTGGCGTTCCACCCGCCGGGCGCGCCCTTCGACAAGGACGTCTGGGAACTCTACCACCTGGACGCCGACTTCTCGGAGACCAACGACCTGGCGCAGACTGAGCCCGAGCGGTTGGAGGCGCTGATCGACGAGTGGTGGGCGCAGGCCGAGCGCAGCAACGTCCTGCCGCTGGACGACCGCTTCGGTCCGCGGTTCGCCGAAAACGCCCTGCGCCACCAGGGCGCGCGCAAGCAGTTCGTGTTCCACAAGGGCATGGGGCACGTGCCCAGCGACTGCGCCCCGGACGTGCGCTCGCGCTCGTACTTCATCGAGGCGGACGTGACCCTGGGCGAGGGCGACGAGGGGGTGCTGATCGCCCATGGCGACGCCACCAGCGGCTACTCGCTGTTCGTCCGCGACGGGCGGCTGCACCATACGCTGAACGTCGGCGGGCTGCGCACCACGGTCAGCTCGCAGGCGCCGCTCGAGCCGGGCCGCCGGCGGCTGGGCGTGCAGTGCGTGCAGGGCGACGGCCGCCGCTTCATCCTCAGCATCGACGGCCAGCCGGCCGGCGAAGTCGCCACCCACCTCGGCTTCATGACCCTGATCTCGTGGTCGGGCCTGGACATCGGCCGCGACCGCGGCAGCGCGGTCGGCGATTATGCCGAGCCGTTCAAGTTCACCGGCGCCCTGCGCACCGTGACCGTGACCATGGACGCCGACCAGGCCCTCGATGGCGAGGCTGTGGGGGCTGCGGAGCTGGCGCGCCAGTAGATTGCGTCACCCAACTGCGGGTTGCGTGCGGGCCCAGCCTCGGCCAAGGTTTCCTTGATCGGGGAGGACTACCATCGTGCTTATCAGGGTGATCGCGCTGGCCGCAGCGCTGCTTTCGGTCGCGTCGGTCGCAGAGGCTGCGCCGCTGGAGGCGTACGGCCGGCTGCCCGCCATCCAGGCCGCCGCCATCGCGCCGGACGGCAAGCACTTTGTGTTGGTGACGACGGAAGGCGACGAGCGGCGGATCCTGATCAAGGATGTCGAGACCGGCCAGACGGAAGTCATGGTCGCTGGCCGGACGAACACGCCCGGCGTCACTTGGGCCGGGCCGCGCTATCTGCTGGTCACCACCAGCCGCGAAGCGGAAATCGTCGGCGCCCTGGGTTCCCCAGCCGACTATACGACCATCAGCCTTTACGACGTCGAGCGCAGGAAGGGGCTCCCGCTCATCATCGACGCGACCACCGGCTTGAACGTCACCGTGGGCGAGCCCCAAGTCCGCAATGTCGGCGGCGAGGCGCAGATCTTCGTCAAGGGCGTGCGGTTCGACATCGAGGGAAAGGGCCGACTGGCCCTCTACCGCGTCGATCCCGTGACGCGGCGCGCGGCCCTGGTTCAAGCCGGATCTGAGTACACCGAGGACTGGCTGGTCGGCATGGGCGGCGAACCGCTGGCCGAGACCGGATACGACGCCGACAAGGGCCGCTGGACGCTGAAGCTGAAGGCGCCGGCCGGATGGCGCGACGTGAAGTCGATGACCACCTTCGCCCAAACGCCGGCGCTGCTGGGAGTGGGGCGTGACGGGGTCTCGGCGCTGGTGTCGGAGAACGTCGACGGCAAGCAGGTTCTGCGCGAACTCGCGCCCGATGCGGCCGCCTGGCCCGATCCCTTCGCCGACATCAGCGACCGCAGCGTGATCTGGGATTCGCTCGGCGTGCGCATGACCGGCGTCACCTATCTGGAGGGCGACCAGCGGCGTCATGAGTTCCGCGACCTCGAAGATCAGAAGCTTTGGCGTTCGGTCCAGGCCGCCTACCCCGGGCAACTGGTGGAGCTGGTCTCATGGTCGGATGATCACCAGCGCCTGATCGTCAGCGTGGATTCGCCCGTCGAGGGGCCGGCGCTGGCCTTTGTCGACTGGAGCAAGAAGAAGGCCGACTGGATCGGTCCCTACTATCCGCAGCTGACCGCCGCGGACATCGCGACGGTGGCGCCCGTTCGGTTCAAAGCCGCCGACGGTCTCGAGCTCTCGGGCTACCTGACCGTGCCCAAGGGGCGCCAGGCCAAGGGCCTGCCCCTCGTGGTGCTCGCGCACGGCGGCCCGGCTTCGCGAGATGCGCCGGGCTTCGATTGGTGGGCGCAGGCGCTGGCGTCGCGCGGCTACGCCGTGCTGCAGGTGAACTTCCGCGGCTCGACCGGCTATGGCCGCGAGTTCCTGGAGGCCGGCTTCGGCCAATGGGGCCGCAAGATGCAGACGGACCTATCCGATGGCGTGCGCCACCTGGCGGCCCAGGGAACCATCGACCCAGGGCGGGTGTGCGTCGTCGGCGCAAGTTACGGCGGCTATGCGGCCCTGGCGGGCGCTACGCTTGACCGCGGCGTCTATCGCTGCGCGGCCTCGGTGTCCGGCGTCTCTGATCTGCGCAAGATGCTGATCTTCGCCCGCAGCGAGGGCGGCGCCGCCGCGCAGCGCTACTGGATTCGGTTCATGGGCGTTGAAGGCCCCAACGACGACAAGCTGATCAGGTTGTCGCCGGTCTTCAACCTGGAGGGCGTGAAGACGCCGATTCTCCTCATGCACGGCGGCGACGACAAGGTGGTTCCGATCGAGCAGAGCTATGCGATGGCGCGGGCGTTGAAGGAGGCGGGGAACCCTGCCGAACTGGTGGTTCTGAACGGTGAGGACCACTGGCTGTCTCGGGGCGAGACCCGATTGCGGATGCTCAATGCGGTGACGATGTTCCTGGAGAAGAATAACCCGCCGAGCTGATTTCGGGGTGGTCACGGTTGTGTGGCGAAATCGCCACACTACATCCCGTCGAGGCGCGGCCGTGCTTGATGAAGGCGGTCGCGTCAATCCGCCTATCGAGGGGAACGCATGAACATCGACCTCTATTCCGACCGCGCCAAGCAGGCGATCCAGTCGGCCCAGAGCCTGGCGCTGGCGCGCCGCCATCAACAACTCGCGCCCGAGCACCTGTTGAAGGTGCTGCTTGAAGAAAAGGACGGCCTCAGCCGCGCACTGATCCAGAGCGCCGGCGGACGTCCAGATGCGGCCGACAAGGCCGCCGACGATCTGCTGGCCAAGCGGCCCAAGGTCGAAGGCGGCTCTGGCCAGCTCTACATGGCGCCCGAGACCGCGCGCATCTTCGCCGAGGCCGAGGCCGGGGCGAAGGCCGGCGGCGACGCTTTCGTCACCACCGAAAGGCTGCTGATCGCCATCGCCAAGGAAGGCGGCGACGCGGCCAAGGCCCTGAAGGACGCCGGCGTGAACGCCGCGGCGCTGGAAGAGGCCGCCAAGTCGATGCGCAAGGGCAAGACCGCCGACAGCGCCTCGGCCGAGGAAGGCTATGACGCGCTCAAGCGCTATGCCCGCGACCTGACCCAGGCTGCGCGCGACGGCAAACTCGACCCGGTGATCGGCCGCGACGAGGAGATCCGCCGCACGATCCAGGTGCTGAGCCGCCGGACCAAGAACAACCCCGTGCTGATCGGCGAACCCGGGGTCGGCAAGACCGCGATCGTCGAGGGGCTGGCCCTGCGCATCGTCAACGGCGACGTGCCCGAAAGCCTGAAGGACAAGCAACTACACGCCCTGGACATGGGCTCGCTGATCGCCGGCGCGAAGTATCGCGGCGAGTTCGAAGAGCGGCTGAAGGCCGTGCTCGGCGAAGTCACCGCGGCCGAAGGCTCGATCATCCTGTTCATCGACGAGATGCACACCCTGGTCGGGGCCGGGAAGACCGACGGGGCGATGGACGCCTCGAACCTGCTCAAGCCCGCCCTGGCGCGCGGCGAGCTGCATTGCGTCGGCGCGACCACGCTGGATGAGTACCGCAAGCACGTCGAGAAGGACGCGGCTCTGGCCCGCCGGTTCCAGCCGGTGTTCGTCAGCGAGCCGACCGTCGAAGACACGGTCTCGATCCTGCGCGGCCTCAAGGAGAAGTACGAGGTGCACCACGGGGTGCGCATCTCCGACAGCGCCATCGTGGCCGCCGCGACCCTGTCGAATCGCTACATCACCGACCGCTTCCTGCCCGACAAGGCCATCGACCTGGTCGACGAGGCGGCCAGCCGCGTGCGCATGGCGGTGGACTCCAAGCCCGAGGAGCTGGACGAGATCGACCGGCGCATCGTGCAGCTGAAGATCGAGCGCGAGGCCCTGTCGAAGGAGCCGGACGCCGCCTCCCAGGCGCGGCTGGAAAAGCTGGAAGACGAACTAGACGACCTGGAAGGCCGCTCTGCGGAAATGACCGCGCGCTGGAAGTCCGAGAAGGACAAGGTCTCGTCGGCCGCCCAGGCCCGCGAGGCCCTGGACCGGCTGCGCGCTGAACTGGTTGCGGCCCAGCGGCGCGGCGACCTGCAGCGCGCCTCGGAGATCGCCTATGGCGAGATCCCGGCCCTGGAGCGCCGGCTGGCGCAGGAGGAGACGGCCGCGGCCGAAAATCCGATCAGTCCTGAGGTGGTCGACGCCGAGCAGATCGCCGCCGTGGTCAGCCGCTGGACCGGCATCCCGGTCGACAAGATGCTGGAAGGCGAGCGCGAAAAGCTGCTGCAGATGGAGGACGCCCTGCGCGGCCGCGTGGTCGGCCAGGAAGAGGCGCTGGTCGCGGTGTCCGACGCCGTCCGTCGCGCGCGCGCCGGCCTGCAGGACCCCAATCGGCCGATCGGCTCGTTCCTGTTCCTCGGTCCGACCGGCGTCGGCAAGACCGAGCTGACCAAGGCGCTGGCCGAGTTCATGTTCGATGACGAGAGCGCGATCACCCGCCTCGATATGTCTGAATACATGGAGAAACATTCGGTCAGCCGGATGATCGGCGCGCCTCCCGGCTATGTCGGCTACGACGAAGGCGGGGCGCTGACCGAAGCCGTGCGGCGCCGGCCCTATCAGGTCGTGCTGTTCGACGAGGTCGAGAAGGCGCACCCGGACGTGTTCAACGTGCTGCTGCAGGTGCTGGACGACGGTCGCCTGACCGATGGCCAGGGCCGCACGGTCGACTTCCGAAATACGATCCTGATCATGACCTCGAACCTGGGCTCGGAGTTCCTGGCCAACCAGGCCGAGGGCGAGGATGTCGAGGAGGCGCGGCCGATGGTGATGGAGGTGGTCCGCCGCCACTTCCGGCCCGAGTTCCTCAACCGGATCGACGAGATCATTCTCTTCAAGCGCCTTGGCCGCGGAGAGATGGACAACATCGTCGGCATCCAACTGCAGCGGGTCGAGAAGCTGCTGGCCGACCGGCGCATGTCGATCGTCCTGGATTCGGCGGCCATGCACTGGCTGGCCGAGAAGGGCTATGACCCGGTCTATGGCGCCCGTCCGCTGAAGCGGGTGATTCAGAAGGAACTGGTCGATCCGATCGCCCGCAAGCTGCTGGCGGGCGAACTGGACGACGGCGCGGTGATCCAGGTCGGGGCCGACGCCGACGGCCTGGAGATCGGCAAGGCCAAGGTCCACTAAGGCAAAGGCCCCGGAGATCGCTCTCCGGGGCCTTTTGTTTCTGCGGAATGGTCGGGAGCTAGAGCTCGACCTTCACGGCGCGGCCGCCGCGGATTTCGACGCGGCGCATGACCGCGATGTCGGGGCCCGAGCCGCTGACCGGCTTGGCGACAGTGATCACGTACCAGGCGCCGTTGGCGAGCCCCGAGAAGCTGAAGGCGCTGTTGGCGTCGCAGACCGTGCGCTTGACGAAGGCCGAGTAGTCGCCGCTGGGCGCCGACGGCGTGCGGGCGCGGACCTCGTCGGCCGGCAGGGCAGCGCGGTCGGCCGACGTGTAGAGAATGCTCATCCGCCGCCGGGTCCAGGGCGTCTCGGGCGTCAAGACCACGCCCGCGCCAGTGCACGAGTAGCGGGTCTGGCCGGCCTTGAAGGTCAGGCGGCCATCGACGCGGCCCGAACCGGGGACGGCCGACCACGAGAAGTCCTCCGCGCGGAAGACGCCGGCCGTGGCCGGACCGCCGGCGCCGGGCGGCGGAGGCGGGGGCGGGCCCAGGGTCGGAGCGCAGGCGGCGACGAGCAGCAGGGCGGCGGAGGCGGAGAGAAGACGGATGCGTGACATGGCGCGCGCACATTACGCATCCGGAAGCCTCACCGCCAAGGGTTTACCCCTAGTCGTCGCCTCGGACCTTGCCGCGCATGGCCTTGACCCCGCCGCGACGCACCTTGGTTTCGACGCGGCGCTTCTGCGAGGCTTTGGTCGGCTTGGTCTTCTTGCGGGGTGGGGGCGGCGGCTTGGCGGCCTCGCGGATCAGCTCCAGCAGCCGTTCCAGCGCGTCGGCGCGGTTGCGCTCCTGGGTGCGGAAACTCATCGCGGTCAGCACCAGCACGCCGTCCAGGGTCAGCTTGCGCCCGGCCAGCCGCATCAACCGCACGGCGACGTCGTTGGGCAGCGAGGGCGAGCGGCGCACGTCGAAGCGCAGCTCCACCGCGGTGGAGACCTTGTTGACGTTCTGTCCGCCCGGACCGGCCGCGCGGATGAACCGCTCGGTGATCTCGTCCTCGGAGATGGCGATGGTGGGGGTGACTTCGATCACCGGGCTTTTCCGATACCTGGGTTCCGGCTAACTATGCCGCATGCGCACTTTCGCGACCCTTATGCACGTGACCTGCCGAACCGCCCAAGCGGGATCGGTGAGGGATGTCGTGCGCTAGGACCGTTTGGCCGCATCAACCCCGCCAGCCCCGCCGCGAGGACGGGGCTTTTTTCATGGCTCCGTCTCGCATTCCAGAGAGAAGCAGCCATGAGCGACATTCTGATCCGCGCGTCCGAACCTGAGGACATCGCCGACCTGACCGAGGTCCTGAACCAGCCGCGCGCCGTCTGGGGGACCATGCAGGTCCCGTTCACCAGCGTCGCCGAGCGCCGCCGCAAGTACGAGGGACGGCCCGACACCCATCTGGTGGCGGTGATCGAGGGCAAGGTGATCGGGACCTTGGGCTTGGCGCGCAACGAGGGCCGACGTGGACACTCGGCGACGCTGGGCATGGCGGTGCACGACGCCTATGCCGGCCGTGGCGCAGGCACGGCGTTGATGGCCGCCATCGTCGATCAGGCCGATCGGTGGCTGAATGTTCAGAGGCTGGAGCTGTTCGTCTGGACCGACAACGTCCGCGCCATCGCGCTTTATGAGCGGTTCGGCTTCGAGCGCGAAGGCGTGCTTCGGTCGTACGCCTGGCGAGACGGGGCCTATGCCGACGCCATCTCGATGGCGCGCCTGCGGCCCTAGCCGGCGCGGCAGGCGGAGCAGCGGCCGCGGGCTTCCAGGGTGATGGTGGAGACCTGGTAGCCCGCCGCCTCGGCGGCGGCGAGCTGGGCGGTGAAGTCGGGCTCGAACTCCTGGGCCGCGCCGCAGCAGTCGCAGATCAGAAAGGCGGCGCGGTGCTCGCCGCCGTCGATGCGACAGGGCACGTAGGCGTTCAGGCTCTCGATCCGGTGCGCGAAGCCCAGGCGTTCGAGAAACTCCAGCGCCCGGTAGACGGTCGGCGGCTTGGCCGGTTCGCCGTGCTCGCCGAAGGCCGCGATCAGGTCGTAGGCCTTCTGCGGGCCGTCCGACTCGAGCAGCAGCTCCAGCACACGCCGACGCGGCGCCGTCAGGCGCTCCTGGGTCGCCACGCAGCGGTGCTCGGCCGCGCCGAGCGCATGGGTCAGGGCGTGCCCCTTGAGGCCCGGATGCGCGCCGTCCGCGTGATGACACTCGCTTCCCATATGCCTTGGCTACCTGCCTCTCGCGCCCGCCGCAAGCAAAGCCGCTTGACGGTGGGTTATGTTATCTCATAACGGTCGATGTTATTTCGTAACACGGCGAGCCGGTTTCAAGGCCGCCGTCGTGAGTATGCCCGAGGCGTTAGAATGACCAAGACCTACCTGCTCGCCGCCGCCGGCGCCGCTGCGCTGTCCGCGGGATCGGCCCATGCCGAGGCGCCCAAGGAGGTGTCCGAGCTGGTGGTGACCGCCGCGCCCTATGTCGTCTCGATGGATTCGGTGACGACCAGCGTGGAGGTGATGAAGCGCGACGACCTCGACGCCGCGCCTTCGGCCGGCCTGGGGGACGTGCTGTCGGGGCTGCCGGGCGTGCGCTCGACCTTCTTCGGACCCGGCGCCAGCCGCCCGGTGATCCGCGGCCTGGCCGGGCCGCGGGTGCTGGTGCTGAGCAACGGTGTGGGGATGATCGACGCCTCGGCGCTGTCGCCCGACCACCAGGTGGCCAATGACCCGCAGGAAGCCGAGCGGATCGAAGTGCTGCGCGGCCCCTCGGCCCTGGCCTATGGCGGCTCGGCGATCGGCGGCATCGTCAACATCATCGACGAGCGCATCTCCAGCACCAAGGTCGAGGGCGTGCACGGCCGCATGCTGGCCTCGGGCACAAGCGTCGACGAGGGTTCGTCGGTCTCGGCCTCGATCAAGGCCGGCGTCGGCGGCTGGGTGTTCAGCCTGGACGGCCTGCATCGCGAGAGCTCGGACTACGACATTCCCTCGCCGGCGGAGTCGCGGCGGTTCATGGCCGCCGAAGGCGAGGAGTACCTGGGCAAGGAGCCTTCGACCGTCGCCAACACCGCGGTCGAGCTGAACGCCTACGGCGGCGGCGTGTCCTATGTCGGCGACAAGGGCTTTCTGGGCATGGCGGTGAAGCGCACCGACACCACCTATGGCGTGCCGGGCCACTCGCACGAAGCGCATGGGGATGACGACCACGATCATGAGCATGAGGACGAAGAGGGCGGTGTCCAGATCGACCTGAAGCAGACGCGCTACGATCTGCGCGGCGGCCTCAACCTCGACCTCGGCCCGTTCGACCAGCTGAAGGTCTCGGCCGGCTACGCCGACTACGAGCACGCCGAACTGGAAGGCGGCCACATCGGCACCCAGTTCCTCTCGGAAGGCTGGGAGGCGCGCGCCGAGCTGGTGCAGAAGGCGCGCGGCGGCTGGCAAGGCGCGGTCGGCCTGCAGGCCCTGTCGCGCACGTTGGACGCCAACGGCGACGAAGCCTACGTGCCCTCGACAGAGACCCACGAGCTTGGCCTCTTCACGCTGCAGCGACTGGACAACGACACCTGGGGCGTCGAGGGCGGGCTGCGGCTCGACCGTCGGGAGCTTGAGACCGATACGCTGTCGCGGGACTTCACCAATGTCTCGGCCAGCATCGGCGGCTTCCTGCGCCCCGCGGAGGGTTGGTTCCTGGGGCTGTCGGCCTCGCGGACAGCGCGGGCGCCGACCGAGGCGGAACTGTTCGCCAACGGGGCCCATGCGGCCACCCGCGGCTTCGAGGTCGGGAACGCTGACCTGGACTCGGAAGTCTCGTACTCGCTGGACGCCACGGTCCACTACGGCGAGGGGCCCTGGGAGATGGATCTTCACGCCTTCGCCGTGAAGTACGACGGCTTCATCGACCTGCGCGCCAACGGCCAGTTCGATCCCGAGAGCGGCTTCGCCGTGTTCGACTACCTGCAGACCAACGCGACGTTCTATGGCGCGGAGGCCGAGGCGTCGTACCGCCTGTGGCAGGACGGCGAGCGCAGCTTCTCGCTGCAGGGCGCGGCCGACTATGTCCATGGCGACACCGATCTCGGCCCGCCGGCCCGCATTCCGCCGTGGTCGGTCACCGGCCGGGCGGTGTTCGACGGCGGCTGGTGGAGCGGCAAGCTGGAGTTGCGCCAGGTGGGCGAGCAGGACCGGGTGGCCGAGTTCGAGCTGCCGACCGACAGCTACCGGACGCTCAACGCCTACCTATCAGCGACGCCGTTCGCCGACCGCCAGTTACGGCTGTTCCTGGAAGGGCGGAACCTCAACGACGCCGAGGCTCGCGAGCACGTTTCGTTCCTGAAGGACCTAGCCCCGTTGCCGGGCCGCAGCTTCCGGCTCGGCGTCGGCTACAAATTCTAGTCCGGGCAAAGAAAAACCCCTCCCGCGAGGGAGGGGTTTATCGTTTCAGCGCCGGGGCGCTTGAGCCTTAGGCCTCTTCGGTCTCGTTCGAAGAAGCTTCTCCGCCTTCGAAGCTGCGCGGGGCGCGGCGGCGACGGGCCTTGGGCTTTTCTTCTCCCTCGGCGGCGGCGGGAGCCTCGGCCTTGGGAGCGCGGGGCGCGCGCGGGGCCTTCAGGAAGGCCGGAGCGTGGCTTTCACCGCCGTCCTCGTCGCGCAGCACGGGCGAAGCCTGCTGTTCGGTCGCCACCAGCGGCGCGGCCTTGGGTTCAACCACGGCCAGCGGATCGCGCTCGGGACGGTCTTGCCGTTCGGTCCGCTCGGCGCGGTCTGGGCGCTCGCTGCGATCCTCGCGGTCACGGCGGCCTTCGAAACGCTCACTGCGCGGCCGGTCGTCACGCTCGCGGCGATCTTCGCGCTCGGCACGGGGACGATCGTCACGGGGGCGATCGTCGCGGGGACGTTCGTCACGCGGCCGATCATCACGGGGCCGATCATCACGGGCGCGGTCGTCGCGCGGACGGTCGTCGCGGTCGCGATAGCGGTCGTTGCGGTCGCGGTTACGGCCTTCGAAGCGATCGTTCCGCTGGCGGTCGTCGCGGTCGCGGTTGCGGTCGTCGCGCTGACGATCCTGGCGATCGTCACGGTCGCGCCAGCGCTCGCCACGGGGCTGCTGGCCTTCGCCTTCGCCGCCCTCGGGGGCGTCAGCCGTCTCAGCAGCGGCCGCCGCCTCGGCTTCCGCCGCGGCCTGGGCGCCGCTCTCGTCCTCGAAGTCGATGTCGAGGCCGCCGGAATAGGTGTCGCGGCCGAGAATCTCGGCGGCGGGCTTGGTCGGCTGCATGGCGCGCACGGTGCGGAAGTAGTGCTCGGCGTGCTGCAGGTAATTTTCGGCCAGCACGCGGTCGCCGGACGACGACGCGTCTCGGGCGAGTTGCTGGTACTTCTCGAAAACGTGCTGGGCGTTGCCGCGCACCTTCACGCCGTCCGGGCCGTTGGAGTCGAAGGCCCGGTTCGCGTTCTGCTGCTGCGGCTTGCCGCCGCCGCCACCGCGATTGCGGCCGCGCTGGCGCTTCATACCCTTGAAATCTCTCATTCGCTGTGTCCGCCGCCGCCTCGGTCTTCGCCGGTGTGCGCGCGGTCTATCCTCTCGCCTTGATCGGGCCGTTCGCCCGTAAGTCCGTGTTGAAGACGTAAGTGTTCTCCGTCGTCCGCCCTGACCTTGAGGCGCGAGACACGCTAAGCCTGCGCGCCTGCCGGAGCGGGTGTCCGCCCTGTGATCCCAGGACGTCCTGAACCTCTAGCACCGGCGAATTGGGTGGAGACGAGATAAAGACTTAGCGATTCACTTGCGGGTTTCCAAGGGGTTTTTCACGCCCACAACGACGCGGTCGTTCGTGGACAAATCCTTGATCGTCCAGACTTCACTACCGCCTGCTTCATTGAACAGGGCCTCGACCTGGTCCTTTTGGTCGTAGCCGATCTCGACCGCGAAGAGCCCGCCGGGCTTCAGCACGCGCATGATCTCCGGCGCCAGGCGGCGATAGGCGTCCAGCCCGTCAACGCCGCCGTCCAGGGCCAGGCGCGGGTCGAAATGGCGCACCTCCGGCTCCAGCGTCTCGATGATCTCGCTGGCGATGTAGGGCGGGTTAGAGACGATGACGTCGAAGCTGGCGTCCTGCAGGCCGGCGGTCCAATCACCGCGGGCGAAGGCGACGCGGCCCGCCAGGCCGAGGTTGGAGGCGTTCTCGCGGGCCACGGCCAGGGCGTCATCGGAAATGTCGGTGGCCAGGCCCTTGGCGGCGGGGCGCTCGGCCAGGATCGACAGGATGATCGCGCCCGAGCCGACGCCCAGGTCGAGGATGTCGAAGGCCATCTGCTCGGGAAACTGCTTGAGCACGTAGTCGACGATGACCTCAGTCTCCGGCCGCGGGGTCAGGACGTCGGCGTTGACTGCCAGCATGACCTTCCAGAAGCCCTTGCGGCCGAGGATGTGGCTGACCGGCTCGCGGCGCTCGCGGCGCGAGACGTAGTCCTCCAGGCGTTCCGCCTGCTCAGGCGTCAGGGCGCGGTGCGGGTCGGTGACGATGTCGGCCCGGGTGGCGTCGGCCGCGGCCTCGACCAGCAGCCGTGCGTCGATCACCGGGCCCACCAGGCCGACGGCTTCCAGCCGAGACTTGGCCGACTGCCAGGCTTGCAGGAGGGTGATCGTCATGCAGTGGGCTCCAGGGACGGCATGGTGGCGGCGTCGCCGACCGTGATCCGCCCAGAATCGGTAACGTGGACATAGATGCCCAGGTTCATGTGCCCATAGTTGTCGAACAGCGCCTTGACCACATCCATGTCGCGCTCGGCGGTGTCCGGGTTCACGTGGGTGGCGGCGCAACGGACGATGGGCTTGAACACCTTGGCGCGGGCGAAGCCGATCATCAGCTCGCGGCCCTCCCACTCGTTCTCGACCCAGGCGGGCCAGCCCTCGACATAGAGGTTGCCGCGGAAGCGCAGCGGGTCCACGGGGCGGCCGATCTTGGCCTCGAGGTCGCGGACGCTGGCCATGTTGATGATCGAGACGTGGCCCAACGGGTGGTCCATGAACCGGTAGCCGGGCGCATCGAGCACCTTGAGCTCACCGCGGACTTCCTCACCAAGCAGAGCGGTCAGCCAGCCGGCGAAGGCGATGCGGCCGTCGGCCTGCTGCAGCGAGCCGCTGAAGTCCGGCTGGCCGTCCGCGGTGGCCGACAGAACGCCGCTCGCCTCGTCGTAGCGCGTGCGGGCCTTGGCCACCTCGGCGATGGCCATCAGCACCGTGAACTTCTGCTTGGGGATATAGGCCGGCGCGGCCGGGTCGAAGCCTGACGGGCCGTTCTCGATCGCGTAGAGCCGGTCGCAGGGGAACGGGCCGCCGGCGGTCAGTTCCGCATGGTCGAGGCGCTCGGGGGTGAAGCCCTTGACGGGGTGGCGGTAAAGCGCAGCGATGTGGCCGGTCATGTGCCCCTCGTCTTCCCGAGCGTTCGGCTGATGGGTTGTCTTCGCACAGTCGCGCCCGCGCCGGTAGCTGTCTGGCCAGGGGAACACTGGCAAGATCAGGGTGTTCCAGCCTGTCTGGCGCGGCGGAGAAAGGGTGCGGATGACGGATCAGAAGGAGCGATCGGCGTGGGACCGCGCCGTCGGGATCTTCTGGCGGGCCGCGCCGTGGGTCGGATTCATCGCCATGACCGAGCTCTGGCGGCGCAGCCGCCAGCATGTCGGCGGCGGGCTCAGCGTCGACGCCATCGCCACCCCCGCGGCCTTCGAGGCCGCCGAGCCGCGGCGCGGGCGCATCGCCCACGGGCCGCACGCCATCCCGCCGAAGGGCTGGAAGGACATCGCCTGGCGCACCTATCAGGAGATCGGTCGCGACCGTCTGCCCTCGGTGGCCGGCGGGGTGACGTTCTACACGCTGCTGGCGCTGTTCCCGGCGATGGGGGTGTTCGTCTCGCTCTATGGGTTGATCGCCGATGTGAGCGCCGTCCAGCAGCAACTCGACAGCCTGGCCACGGTGTTTCCGGCCGAGGTCATCGACATCGTCGGCCAGCAGATGATCCTGCTGGCCAGCCGCCCGTCGGCGACGCTGTCGGTGGCGTTCCTGGTCAGCCTGCTGCTGTCGGTGTGGTCGGCCAACGCCGGGATGAAGGCGCTCTTCGATGGTCTGAACGTCGCCTATGACGAGAAGGAGAAGCGTAACTTCTTCAACCGCACGCTGCTGACCTACCTGTTCACCTTTGGGGCGTTGCTGTTCCTGGTGGTGATGAGCGCGGTGCTGGTGGCCGCGCCGTTCGCCTTCGAACGCCTGGGACTGGAGGAGCTGGCCCTGATCTGGATCCCGCTGCGCTGGCTGATCCTGCTGGGCATCGCGGCCGGGGCGTTCGGCGTAATCTATCGCTACGCCCCCTGCAGGGCGCGGGCACGCTGGCGGTGGGTGAGCGTCGGGGCGGCCCTGGCGGCAGGGTTCTGGCTGGTGGGGTCGCTGGGCTTTTCCTGGTATCTCAACAACATCGCCCATTACGACGTGACTTATGGCTCGCTGGGCGCGGTGGTGGCGTTCATGACCTGGATCTGGTTTTCGGTCATGGTCGTGCTGCTGGGGGCCGAGATCAACGCCGAGATCGAGCACCAGACGGCGCTCGACACCACGAGCGGACCGGACAAGCCGATGGGCGAACGCGGCGCGGCCATGGCCGACAGCGTCGGCCTGGCCTTTCACCTGGACATTTCGAAGATCAAGGAGCGGGCGGTCAGCGACAGCCTGCGTCAGGCCGAGAAAGTCCGACGGGCGCTGCGGCGCTAGGCCGAGCGCTTAGTTGAACTCGTCTTCCAGCGCGGCCAGCCGGGCGGCCTGGTCCTCGGCGATTAGCGGCTTGATGACGTCGTCCAGCGCCTCGCCCTCCATCACCTTGGCCAGGTTGTAGAGCGTCAGGTTGATGCGGTGATCGGTCACCCGCCCCTGCGGGAAGTTGTAGGTGCGGATGCGCTCGGAACGGTCGCCCGAGCCCACCTGGCTCTTGCGGGCGTCGGCGCGGGCGGTGTCGAGGGCTTCGCGCTGCTGGTCGTAGAGCCGAGCCTGCAGCACCTTCATGGCGCGGGCGCGGTTCTGGTGCTGCGATTTCTCGGAGGAGGTCACCACGATGCCGGTCGGCAGGTGGGTGATGCGTACCGCCGAGTCGGTCTTGTTGACGTGCTGGCCGCCGGCGCCCGACGAGCGATAGGTGTCGATACGCAGGTCGGCGTCGCGGATCTCGATCTCGACGTCCTCGACCTCGGGCAGCACCGCAACGGTGGCGGCCGAGGTGTGGATGCGGCCGCCGGCCTCGGTTTCGGGCACGCGCTGGACGCGGTGCACGCCGCTTTCGAACTTCAGGCGGCCGAACACGCCGTCGCCGGTGATCGAGGCGATGATTTCCTTGTAACCGCCGACTTCGCCTTCCGAGACGCTGTCGATCTCGACGCGCCAGCCCTGGGTCTGGGCGTAGCGCTGGTACATGCGGAAGAGGTCGCCCGCGAACAGCGCGGCCTCGTCGCCGCCGGTGCCGGCGCGCACTTCCAGAATGGCCGAGGCGTTCTCGTCCTTGTCCTTGGGGGCGAGCAGCAGGGCGACCTCATGCTCCAGCCCGGGCAGGCGCTCATTCAGCTCGGCCAGTTCGTCCTGCGCCAGGGCGGCCATGTCGGGGTCGCCGGCCTTGGCCATCTCTTCAAGCTCGGGCAGTTCCTCGCGCGCCCGCGCCACGGCCAGGACGGCGTCGGCGACAGGCTTCAGCTCGGCGTGCTCCTTGGACAGCCGCACGATCTCGGCGCCGTCGGCGGCCGCGCCCATGCGCGCCTCGATCTCGCGGAAGCGGTCGAGGACCTGATCCAATCTGGCCTGGGGGAGACGCACGGAGTTCCAGTCGCTGCTGAACTAAAGGGGCGCTTTCTCTAACGCCCCCGCGCCGCGCCTCCAACGAAAAAGGCCCTCTCCGCGAGGAGAGGGCCCATCCGTCCGCCGGAGCGGAAAAACGTCTTAGACGCGCACGCCCGTGAGCGGAGCCGAGCCGAAGGCGCCCAGCTTCACGTTGCCGCTCATGGAGTCGCCGGCCACGGTGGCCGAGAACTCGAGGGTCATCGGCATCGGTTGGGTGATGGCGGTCGACCAGGTCAGGGTGTCGCCCGAAACCTTACCTTCGATGGCCTGCTCACCCATGCGGCCCTTGGTTTGGCCGGTGAAGGTGTCGCCGCTCGTGGTGATCGAGGCCTCGACCTCTTGAGCGCCCATCGGCGAATTGATGGTGATCTTCCAGTTGCCGTCAGCGGACATGATGTCCCTCCCTGGGGTTTAGGCGAGGCACCTAATCAAGGCTAAGGCGCGAGTGCAAGAGGTGACGCGGGCGTCATCTTTGACAATGTTCAATTTGAAATGCCGTTCGGGGACCGGCGTTCACGCGCTGAGCGGCGGAAGCTCCGGCTCGATGAGCTCGAACCCCACGGCGTGCAGCGCCCGGCCAAGCCCTTGGATGCGCTCGTAGAACTCTACCGCGGCGTCCATCATTTCGGGCGAGGTGAAGACCGCGGCCGGGGCGATCAGGCCGCCTGGGACGCGCTCGATGACGCCGAGCGAAATAAACGCCTCGACGTAGCGGTCGACGATTTCGCCTGGCGCGCCGATGGCCTTGCGCAGGGCGGCGTCGGTCATCGGCAGGCTGCCCTTGTCGGGGCCGATGCGGTGCAGGCCGGCATATCGTTCGTCGCCGAGCAGGTTCTCGCCGTTGGCGCTCCAGATGGTGGTGAACACCAGCAGCGCGAAGACGTCGCCGCCGTGCAGCTTGGCGAAGGAGCGAAGGGCGGCGAGGATCTCGAAAGTTCCGGTGCGGAGCACGGCGCGCCTGTTGTCGGCTGCTGCGTCCATGTTCGCCCCCCTTCGATTTGCGTTCGCCGAACGACCTATGCGAACCGCCGCCGCCCTGGTCAACTGTCCTGGTCAGTCGCCGAAGGAGAAACCGGCCGAGCGTAGCGAGGTGACCATTTGGACGACGCTTTCGTAAAGTTCGCTCGTGCCCTGGAGCATCTCGGGCTGCGTGAAGACCGCGGTCGGCACGACCAGCCTGCCTGACACCTCTTCCGCCAGGCCCTTGTCCAGCAGGCGCTTCACATAGGTCTGCAGAATGTCGTCGGGCATCGGCAGCGCGTGGCGCAGCTCGTCAAGGCTCGCCGGCTTGCGCAGGGCGTCAGGTGGAATGGACTTCAGCTGAACGTAGCGCGGGTCGCCGATCAGGTGACTGGAGTTGAGCACCCAGATCGCGGTGAACACGAAGTACTCGATGACGTCGCCGTCATGGACCTTGGCCATGGCGCCAGCGATCTTGGTCATCTCGGTGGCGACGATGCGAACGACGGCGCGGCGGGTGTCCGCTGGAACCGGAGAGAACGTAGTCAAATCAATACCCCAGAGCACTCATTATAAGGTCTAGGGCATTTCGCCGGGCGCGAATAGCGGCCCGACGCAGTTCGCATAACGTGTGATCTATTCCGCCGCCTGCAGCGCGGCCTGCTCGGCCTTGGCGAGCTCGGCGGCCTTGGCCTCGACCAGCTCGACGATGTGGTCGACCATCCGCGCGTTGTCCATCTTGTGATCCGGCTTTCCGGCCAGATAGACCATGCCCGCGCCCTTGCCGCCGCCGGTGAAGCCGACGTCGGTCATCAGCGCCTCACCCGGGCCGTTGACCACGCAGCCGATGATCGAGAGGCTCATCGGGGTCGCGATGTGGGCCAGGCGTTGCTCCAGGGCCTCGACGGTCGCGATGACGTTGAAGCCCTGCCGCGCGCAGGACGGGCAGGCGATGATGTTCACGCCGCGGTGCCGAAGGCCCAGCGACTTCAGGATGTCGAACCCGACCTTGATCTCTTCGACCGGGTCGGCCGCCAGGCTGACGCGGATGGTGTCGCCGATGCCGGCCCAGAGCAGCGCGCCCATGCCGATCGCGGACTTCACGGTGCCGGTGCGCAGGGCGCCGGCTTCGGTGATGCCGACGTGCAGCGGGCAGTCGATGGCCTCGGCCAGCTGCTGATAGGCGGCGACGGTCATGAAGGGGTCGGACGCCTTCACGCTGATCTTGAACTCGTGGAAGTCGTTGTCCTGCAGGATGCGCGCGTGATCGAGAGCGCTCTCGACCATGGCGGCGGGACAGGGCTCGCCGTACTTCTCCAGCAGGTGGGGTTCGAGGCTGCCCGCGTTGACGCCGATCCGCATCGAGCAGCCATGGTCGCGGGCCGCCTGGATGACTTCGCGCACGCGGTCGGGCGAGCCGATGTTGCCGGGATTGATCCGCAGGCAGGCCGCGCCAGCCTTGGCCGCCTCGATGCCCCGCTTGTAGTGGAAGTGGATGTCGGCCACGAGCGGGACCTTGGCCTCGCGGGCGATGGTCTTGAACGCCTCGGTGGAGTCGACATCGGGGCAGGAGACCCGGACGATGTCGGCGCCGGCTTCTTCCAGTTGGCGGATCTGATCGATCGTCGCCGCGGCGTCGGCCGTGAGCGTGTTGGTCATCGACTGGACCGTGATCGGGGCGTCGCCGCCCACCTCGACCTTGCCGACGCGAATCTTGCGCGAGACCCGGCGGTCGATGGCGCGCCAGGGACGGACGTGGGTGTGATCTTGCACGGTCATGGCCTCGAAAATAAGGGCTTCCAGGACAAAACGCGAGGCCGCGCCGCGCCGCAGTGCAGCGGCGGGCCCCGCATGGCGTCAGGTGATGTCCTCGCCGTGCTTGACCCCGCCGGCGACCAGCTGGGTCCAAACCTGTTCGGCGTTTTCGGCGAAGGTGAAGAGGTCGAGGTCGGAGGCCTTGATCATGCCCTCGGCGATCATGGCGTCGAAGTTGATCACCGAGCGCCAGTAGGCTTCGTCGAACAGGACGACGGGGATCTTGGGCGCCTTGTCAGTCTGGCGCAGGGTGAGGATCTCGAACAGCTCGTCCAGAGTGCCGAACCCACCCGGGAACACCACCAGCGCATTGGCGCGCATGGCCAGGTGCATCTTGCGCATGGCGAAGTAGTGAAAGCGGAAGGTCAGGTCTGGCGTCGAATAGGCGTTCGGCTCCTGCTCGAAGGGCAGGGTGATGTTGAACCCGACCGAAGGGGCGCCGGCGTCGACAGCGCCGCGATTGGCCGCCTCCATCACGCCGGGCCCGCCGCCAGTGGCGATGACATTGTCGCGGGGGCCGCCGTTGCTCAGCAGGGCCCCGCCGCGCTGCGACGCGATCTTGCCGAACTCGCGCGCCGCCGCGTACCAGGCGCCATGGCGGCCAGGGCCGTCCTCAGAGATGCGGGCGCTGCCGAACACGACGATGGTCGAGCGCACGCCCCACGCGCGCAGCGCCTCTTCGGCCTTGGCGTACTCCAGCAGAAAGCGGACTCCGCGCATGGAGTCGCCGAGCAGGAAGTCCTCGTCGAGCGCGGCCAGCCGATAGGAAGGCGAGGCCATCTGCGTGGCGTTGCCGGGATGGGCCTCGCTGTTCGTGACACCTGCGACCATGACTGAACCTCCGTACTGAATCGGAGGGCAACTTCGCCGAGACGGCGCCGCGAGGCTAGCCCGCAAGCTTCTCGGCGGCGATCGTGGGGGCCGGCATCAGGCCCTTGCTCTGGCCGCCGACGAACACCTGGAAGGCGGCCGGGTCGGTGACCTCGAGGGTCAGGCCCTTGAGGTTCGGGACGCGGTAAGCCTGGCCTGCCGACAGTTGGCGGGCGAAGTGGGCCGCTCCGCCGGCCCCGCGAACGATCAGCGAGGCACCTTTGCGGGCCTGGAGGGTGACCAGCGAGGCGGCAGGTTCGGCGCCGTAGACCGTTCCGCGGGCCACGAAGGTCGCGGGCAGGGGTTCGGTCGGCGCGGCGGGCTCGGCCTTGGGCGCGGCGGCTGCGGCCTTCTTGGCGGCGACGACGGCGTCGGACGACCCGCCCGCGGCGGTGGCTTCGGCCAGGCCGGGCGTTTCGTAGGGCGTCGGGGTGGTGGATTCGACCGGCGCCGGCAGCGGCGCGCCGAGCGCGACCGGGCCGGCGGGCGCACCGAGCTTGGCCTTGGCGATGGCGGCGGCCGGGGCGGTGTGCGGGGGCGGGGCCTCGGCGGTCATCGCGCGTTGGGCGACGTTCCAGAGCACGATCGCGGCGATCACCAGCATGCCGCCGCCGACGACCAGGGTCAGGCGCGGATCCTTGGATTCGACGACGCCGATCGGCGCGCGCAGGGCGGTGTCGTGGATCGGCTCGTCCCGGCGGAAGCGCTCGACCGCGGCGTCGCCGTCGAGGCCCAGGGCCGCGGCGTAGGCTCGGATGTAGCCGATGGTGAACGGGCGCGATGGCAGCTCGTCCAGCCGCATTTCTTCAATCGCCGCCAGGTAGCTGCGGCGAATTCGCGTGGAGTCGGCCAGTTCCTGGAGGTTGAGGCCGCGAAGTTCCCGGGCGGCCTTCAGCGCGGCGCCAATATCGGGTCCAACTTCGAGGGACGGCGTCAGGCCGCCGGCGCGGTTGGTCTCGCGATCACCGCCGTTACGCAAATCCAGACTGGTAACCCCGCCAGTATCGAGCGGCATGGCTACTTTGGCGCCTCTTGCTAGCGTTTACGATCTAAAGGCGAAGTCGCGCCCTGCCAGAGTTACAGTATAGATCTTAATATTAGGTTGTAAGTACCACCCTAGGCATTGAAATTCAATGCGCTAATGGGGCGTGGGGGTGCGACGCAGCGTCCCCCTGAGCGCGCTGCCTAGATCGCCAAATACAATTTTCGGGCGAGAGTTTCGATCTCGTTCCGGACCGATCCGGCGGAGGTCCGCAGCAGGGCGGTGACGCCGCGACGGGCGGCCTCACGGTCGCAGGACAGCACCATCTGCTTGACCGGACCGATGCCGGCCGGCGGCATCGACAGGCGGTCAAACCCAAGCGCCACAAGGGCGAACGCCTCCAGCGGGCGGCCGGCCATCTCGCCGCACACTGAGACGGGCGTGCCGGTTTCTTCGCAGGCCTTCTGGATCACCTCCAGCGCCCGCAGCGCCGGCGGCGAGAGGAAGTCGTAGCGGTCCGACACCCGCGGGTTCCCGCGGTCGGCGGCGAACAGGTATTGCATTAGGTCATTGGTGCCGACGCTGACGAAATCAGTCATCGGAAGCAAAGCATCAAGGTGCCAGACCACGGCCGGCGCTTCGATCATCGCCCCGACGTCGAGGCGCGAGGGGGCGGGGCGGCCGCGGCGCTGGGCCCAGGCGACCTCATGATCGACCAGGGCGCGGGCGGCGCGGAACTCGTCGACGCTGGCCACCAGCGGGAACATGATGCGCAGCGCGCGGCCGCGAGCCGCCGCGATCAGGGCGCGCAACTGCAGGCGCAGAAGGGCGGGGCGGTCCAGCCCCATGCGGATCGCGCGCCAACCGAGGGCGGGGTTCTCCTCGCGCTCGGCCTCAAGATAGGGCAGCACCTTGTCGCCGCCGAGGTCGAGGGTGCGGAAGGTGACAGGCCGATCGCCGGCGGCGTCCATCACCCGGCCGTAGAGCGCGGTCTGCGCGTTGAAGCGCGGCATCTCCTCGGCGACCATGAACTGGAACTCGGTGCGGAAGAGGCCGATGCCCTCGGCCCCGGTTTCGCCGAGGATGTCGAGGTCGACGTCCAGCCCCGCGTTCATCAGCAAGGTGACCTTGGCCCCGTCGCGGGTGAAGGCCGGGGTGTCGCGCAGCTTGGCGAACTCGGCGCGCCGCTGCAGGCGAACTTCGAGGCGGGCCTGCAGCGCCTTCACGACATCGACACGCGGGCGCAGGTAGGCCTCGCCGGTCTCGGCGTCGACGATGACCGGGTCGCCTTCCGAAACCTTGTCGCGCAGGCCTGGCAGGCGGCCGACGCAGGGAATGTCCAGCGCGCGGGCGACGATCGCCGCGTGGCTGGCCGAGGAGCCTTCTTCCAGCAGCAGTCCGGCCAGCTTGGTGCGGTCGTATTCGAGCAGGTCGGCGGGACCGAGGTTCCGGGCGATCAGGATGGCGTTCTCGGGCAGCTCGCGCGCGGTGTGGCCGTCGCCCGACAGGTGGCGCAGCAGCCGGTCGGCCAGATCTTCGAAGTCGTGCAGTCGCTCGCGCAGATACGGATCGCGGGCCTGGCCCAGGCGGGCGCGGTGCTCGGAGCGCACCCGCTCGACCGCGGCCTCGGCGGTGAGGCCGTTGCGGACCGCGTCCTCCAGGCTGCGGTTCCAGCCGCGGTCATGGGCGAACATCTTGTAGGTCTCGAGCACCTCGTAGGAGGCGTCGACCAGGCCGTGCTCGCCGGTGAGCATGTCGTCGATCTGGGCCTGCAGACCGACGATCGCGGTCTTCAGACGGGCCTCCTCAGCCACCACGTCCTCGGCCAGCAACTGTGAGGGAGCGACCGGGGGTTCGTGCAGCACCGCCACGCCCAGGGCCAGGCCGTCGGCGAATTTCGAGCCGATCAGCCGCTCGGGCCGGTGCGGCGCGATCTCGACGCCTTTGAGTTCGCCCTCCAGCTCGCTGCCGGCGACCATTTCGGCCAGCACCATGGCGACGATCTGCAGGTCCTCGACCTCGTCGTCGGTATAGACCCGCTCGGTGCGGTTCTGGACGACCAGCACGCCGATCGCGCGGCCGCCGCGCAGCAGCGGCACGCCCATGAAGGCGTGGAACGGGTCTTCGCCGGTTTCGGGGCGGTAGGAGAAGGCCGGATGGTTGGGCGCGTCAGACAGGTTGAGCGGTCGGCCCAGGCGCATGATCTCGCCGACCAGGCCCTCGCCGGGCTTCATGCGGGTGACGTGCACGGCGCCAGGGTCCAGGCCCTCGGTGGCGAACAGCTCCATGTCGCCGCTGGCGCGGCGCATGTAGAGCGAGCAGACCTCGGCGACCATCGAGCGGGCGATGATCCGCACGACGACGTCCAGACGCGACTGGGCCGGCCCGCCGGAGGCGAGTGCTTCGCGAATCTGCCGCAGCAGACTGCGTTGTCCCCGAACCGCGATACCGGGCATGGCCATCGGGTGAGTTTCGCTCCCTTTTCCCTAATCGCCTCCTAGCAGCTTTGCGCGTCGGAACGGAGACGAAAACAGGGCGGCGCAACTTTGTGAGCGCGGCAGTGCAAGGCGCGCAGGACGCGGCCTGCGCCAGGAGGGGGTTTGCCGAATTTGCGCGCAGCGGCGCCGCTGCGCGCGGCGGCCCCGTTAAAGGCGCGATGCCGATCGAATGTTCGCTGTAAACATTGGCGCCGCCTGGGCCTGGAGCCAACGCCACCCAGATCAGGAAGCCGCGTGAAATCAGTCCGGCCGTCGGCGCGGCGCCTAAAAACAAGGCGTTGACCTGAGCCAGCTGGATGATAGCGGCGTCGGGGTTCGCTGCACCGCTTTCGAGCTGAGACGCCCGCGAGCCGAAAAATACAACCAGCGCAGTGCCATGCGTTTCCCCGCCGCATGCCCGGCATCATACTGGAGCTTGATTGAAGCCTTCGCCCGTTCTTGTGGCGCGGGGCGCGTCGGGGGCGCGGGGAGCAGGAGTACGCGGCCCGGCGGCGAGCGCGGAGTGCGGCGGTGATTGTCGGCATCGACCTGGGGACCACCAATTCGGCGATCGGCGTCTGGCGTGACGGCGAGGCGCAGCTCATCCCCAATAGCCTGGGCCAGTTCCTGACCCCGTCGGCGGTCGGCATCGCCGACGACGGCACCGTGCTGGTCGGCATGGCCGCGCGCGAGCGGCAATCAACGCACCCGAATGACACGGCCACGGCGTTCAAGCGCTACATGGGCAGTCAGAAGCAGACGCGGCTGGGCCAGCGCGAGTTTCTGCCCGAGGAGCTGTCGGCGCTCGTGCTGCGCGCGCTGAAGGCGGACGCCGAAGCTTTCCTGGGCGAGCCTGTCACCGAAGCGGTGATCGCGGTGCCGGCCTACTTCAACGACAAGCAGCGCAAGGCCACGCGACGGGCGGGCGAACTCGCGGGCTTCAAGGTCGAGCGGCTGATCAACGAGCCGACGGCGGCGGCGCTCGCCTACGGCATCGGCGAGCGCGGCGATGAGGTCCGGTTCCTGGTGTTCGACCTCGGCGGCGGCACCTTCGACGTCTCGGTGCTCGAACTCTTCGACGGGGTTGTGGAGGTGCGCGCCTCGGCCGGCGACAACCGGCTGGGCGGCGAGGATTTCAACGACCTGCTGGTCGACATGTTGCGGCGGCGCTTCGAGGCTAAGTGGGGCGAGGCCGGACGGGACGACGCGGCGCTGCACCAGCGCCTGCGCGCGGCGGCCGAGCGCGGACGGCGCGAGTTGTCGGAGAAGCCGAGCGCCACGTTGTCGGTGGTCTGGAAGGGCCAGGCCTACGAGCACGAGGTGACGGCCGAGGCTCTGGAGATGGCGGCCGAGGGCCTGCTGAGCCGTCTGCGCGATCCGGTGTTGCGCTCGCTGCGTGACAGCGACCTGAGGATCGGCGCGCTTGACGAGATCGTGCTGGTCGGCGGCGCGACCCGGATGCCGATGGTCCGCAGGGCCGTGACGCGGATGTTCGGCCGTTTCCCGGCCGCTTCGATCAATGTGGACGAGGCGATCGCCCGCGGCGCGGCGGTGCAGGCAGGCCTGAAGGCGCGGGATGCGGCGCTGAACGAGGTCGTGCTGACCGACGTCTGCCCCTATTCGCTGGGCGTGGACGTGGGCGAGCACGGCCCCAACGGTCAGATCCGCACGGGCCTGTTCTCCCCGGTCATCGAGCGCAACACGACCATTCCGGCCAGCCGCGTGGAGTCGTTCCGCACCCTGCGGGCGGGGCAGCGTCAGATCGAGTTCGGCGTCTATCAAGGCGAGGCGCGCTGGGTCGCAGAGAACGTCAAACTCGGCGACATCGTGATCCCGATCCCGGCGCGGCCGGCCGGGGAGATCGAGGTGAAGTGCCGGTTCACCTACGACATCAACGGGCTGCTGGAGGTCGACGTCGAGGTGCCGCTGACCGGCGAGCGGCGGCAACTGGTCATCGTCGACGAGGACAACACCGACGAGGCCGACGTGGCGACGCGCCGCGCCGAGCTCGCCCAGCTCAAGGTGCATCCGCGGGACGAAGCCTCCAACCGTGCGGCGATGGCGCGGGCCGGCCGCTGCTACGAAGACTTCATCGGCGAACGTCGCGACTACGTCGCGCGGCTGATCGGCCAGTTCGAAAGTGTACTGGACCGCCAGGATCCGCGGTCGGCGATCCTGGCGCGCAGCGAACTGCTGGCGGCGCTGGACCAGCTGGAAGGCGAAAGCTTCCTGTGAGCGGACTGTCGATCTGGGAGGTCCTCGGCCAGCCTCCGACCGACGACCAGCGGGCCATCAAGCGCGCCTACGCCCAACAGCTGAAGCGCACGCATCCGGAGGACGACGCCGCCGGTTTCCAGCTCCTGCGACAAGCATACGAGCGGGCGACGTCGATCGCCGCGCACGCGGCGGCTCGCGCGCACGCGGCCGAGCCCGCCCAGGAGTCGCATCCCGAGCCGCAAGCCGAGGTCGTCGAAGCGTGCGCGCCCGAGAAGGATCCCCACGAGGCGCACTGGCGCATCTGCGGACGGCTTGAGCAGCTGCTGGCCATGGAGCACGTCGATCCCGCCGCGATGACGGCGGCGCTCGAGGCGGTGCTGCAGACTGAGTCGATGGAGAACCTGGAGATCTTCGCCGACACCGAGGTGGGACTGGCGCGGGTGCTGCTGCATTTCGCCCCGCGCGGCGACCTGTTGCTGCCAAGGGCGATCGAGCACTTCGGCTGGTACGATCAGGAGGACCGCTGGGATCTGTCGCCCGAGATCCGGGGCGTGTTGTCGCGCGAGCGGGCGCTGGCCGTCATGACGCGGCTGAGCGACCGCCGCCACCAGCATCATGTCGGCTACATGACCTTGTGCGCCGGACCGTTGGAGACGATGGGGTTCTGGCGCCGGCTGCGGCTGGGCCGCCGCCATCGTCCGGTAGCCGCCTTTCTCAACTTCGCCGTCGGTCAGGCGCCCGGCGTGCTGCACATGCTCGACCAGGATGTGGTCGAGGCCTGGGATCGGCGGATCGCCCGGCGCGAGAAGACGCGGCAGGCCCGCACGACGTTCTGGGTGTTCGGCGCCTTCCTTGCGGTGGTGCTGCTGATGGCGCGCTGGTGACGATCCCGGTCACCTTTTCAAAGCCTGAAGGTTGACGCTCGGCAGGCGATTGCCTGATCGCCGCGGTCGCGCCCATAGTCGTCGCATAACAATGTTCGGGGTGGGCGATGGGTAAGGCATGGCTGGGGCTGGTCGGCGGCCTGGCGGTGATCCTGACGGGCGCGCTGCTGGCCTGGCTGGTGCAGACGGCGGGCGGGGTGAGCGTGCGCGACGTGCGCTTCGCCGGCGACCGCGGAACCACGCTGTCGGCCCTGGTCTACACGCCGAAGTCCGCCACGCCGGAGCGCCCGGCGCCTGGGGTGCTGCTGAGCCATGGCTACATCAACACCCGCGAAATGCAGTCGGCCTTCGCCATTGAGCTGGCGCGGCGCGGCTTCGTCGTGGTGGCGATCGACCAGCCGGGCCACGGCTATTCCGACGCCATCGTCGGGGCCAACGACTTCGGCGGGCCGGCGGCGCTGCGCTACCTGGAGAGCCTGCCGCAGGTCGACAGGGCCAATATCGGCTTGGCCGGACACAGTCTTGGCGGTGGGCCGGTGGTCGGCGCGGCGGCGTCCGATCCTGACGGCTATCGCGCGGCGGTGCTGGTCGGATCGACCCCGGCGATCGGGGCGGTGTTCGGCTCCAAGGCCAAGGCCGACCTGCGCAACCTGGCGCTGGTGTTCGGCGGGTACGACGAGTTCGCCGAGTTGATGTGGCAGGTCCCGCGCGGCTTCGACGTTCCGCGCTCGCGGGCCCTGCAGGCGCTGTTCAGGACCGCCGAACCCATCGTTCCTGGCCGGGTCTATGGCGACATCGGCGCAGGGACGGCGCATGTGCTGCACGTGCCGCCGGTCACCCATCCTTGGGAGCATTTCTCGTCGGGGGGCGTCGCGCCGACCGTCGACTGGTTCCAGCGCACGCTGGACGGCGAGGCGCGGCCGTTGCCGCCGGGCGACCAGATCTGGTTCTGGAAGGAGCTGGGAACCCTCATCGCCTTCGCCGGGATGGCGGCGGTGCTGCTGGCGACCTTCGAGATCCTGCTCAGCGTGCGCTGGCTGCATCGGCTGGACCGCCGCCCGCAGCCGTTGGCGCCGCTCGCGTCCGGCCGGGACGGACGCTGGTGGCTGTTCTTCGCAGTGACCGCCGCCCTGCCGGCGATCACCTACTTCCCGCTGATGAAGCTCGGCATGCTGTTCCTGCCGATGCCGCTCTATCCGCAGTGGATCACCAATCAACTGCTGGTCTGGGCGCTGGGCGGAGCGGCCCTGACCCTGGCGATCGGGCTGGCGACCAAGGCGCCGAAGCCGGCCGTCGCAGCCGACTGGCCGCGGTCGGCGGCGATCGCGCTGCTGACGGTCGCAGCGGGCTATCTGACGCTCGCGGTCGTGGCGCGGGTGCTGAACGTCGACTACCGCTTCTGGGTCGTGGGGCTGAAGCCGCTGGACCTGCGCCATCTGGGCTTCGCCCTGGCCTACTTGCCGCTGTGGACCGTGTTCTTCGTGATCGCGCTGCGCGGGCTGCATGGACGGCTGGCGGTGGCGGGCGAGGGGCGCTGGACGCATTACATCGCCGGCATGGCCGCGATGTCGCTCGGCTTCGTGGTGCTGCTGGCGATCCAGTACGGGGCGCTGTTCCTGACCGGCCGGCTGGCCATGGCCGAACCGCTGAACACCATCATCGCCATCCAGTTCGTACCGCTGCTGGCGCTGGTCGGGGTGGTTTCGGTGTTCACCTGGCGGCGCACCGGCAGCCACCTGCCGGGCGCGCTGATCTGCGCCTTGCTGCTGGCCTGGTACGTCAGCGCCGGCACGGCGACCCACTGGTCGCCGAGCTTCCAGCTGCCGATGCCGGGCTAAGGCCGCGCGACCCGCTTGGCCATCAGCAGGTCGGGCCGGCCAAAGCCGTTGGCGTCGGGCACCACGCCTACCGCCTCGTAGCCGAGCTTTCGGTAGAAGAAGAACGGGTGGCCGCTGGTCGGGGTGATCTGGGCCAGCTTGGCCAGGGCGTCGGGGAAGATGTCGGCGCCGAACAGGCTGGTGCCGCCGAATTCGTCGTCGGTGCCGAGATAGACCGTCAGCTTGCCCATGGCCGCCGCGCGGGCCTCCAGCGCCGCGGTCAGCGCCGCGCCGACGCCCTTGCCGTGGTGGCGGGGATCGACGGCCAGCGGATGTAGTTCGGCCGCGTGGCTGTAGGTGTCGATGCCGCCGATCACGCCCAGCACGGCCTCGCCCTCCAACGCGGCGATGGCGAAGCGTTCCGGTACGGTGAGGAAGGTCTCGACCTCGGCCTCGGCCTCGCCGTCCTCCTGATAGGCCGGAATGTGGGCGAAGGCCTCGCGCAGGATACGCGCGCACTCGGCGCGCTGGGCGGCGTTCAGGTGTTCGAAGGCGACGAGGTCCATGGCGTGACACGGTACGCGCACCGCCGGGCTCCCGCCAGGATGTGGTCGGTGCGCTCGACGCCGGCCGGCGCGAGCATGGCCCGGAACAGCGCCAGCTCCGATCGGCAGAAGCCCTGGCAGGCGCTGGCCGCCGCGCAAATCGGGCAGTGGTTCTCGATCAGCAGGTAGCCGCCCTCGGCCAGCGGCGTCCACTCGGCCATGTAGCCCTCGGCGGCGCGCACCGCGGCCAGGCGTTCCAGCTTCTGCTCGAGGCTGTCGGCGGCGCCGAGCGCCCGGCGATATCCGACTTCGACGGCCCGTTCACGCCGGCTGACCAGGCGGTCCAGGCCTTCCTCGCCAAACTCGCTGCGGACCGCCTCCAGCAATTCGACGGTCAGTTGGGCGTGGGTGTTGGGGAAGCGCTCGTTGCCGAGGGCGCTGAGCGACCAGGAGCGTCGCGGCCGCCCCACGCCCATGCGTTCGGTGACATGCTCGACCAGCCCTTCGGACTGGAGTTTTTCCATTTGCAGACGGGCGGCCTGGCGGGTGACACCCATGGCCTCGGCGATCGCCTTGGTCTGGGCCGGGCCCTTGCTCTTCAGCAGCAGGAGGATCTGGTCGGATGTGCTGTGCATTTGACAAATAGATGATTGCAAAACCCGCGCGCCGGGTCTAGCGCCTAATATGTAAAGTTGGAGATTGTCAAATGGCTGCTGCGGCGCGCGCGGACGGAAGTTGGGCCGATGTGGTGGGTGAGGGGCGCCTGCCGCGCTTCGTTCTGATCTGCCTGGGCGTGTGGATCAGCGCCGCCGACTCGATGGTCACGGCCACGATTATGCCCAGCGTGGGGGCCGACCTTGGCGGCTACGCCTATTTCGGCTGGGCGACGGCGGGATTTCTGCTCGGATCGGTGCTGGCGGGGGCGAGCTCGGGTCTGCTCGGCCTGCGCTTTGGCCTGCGACGGGCGACGGCCGCCGCCGCGGTGCTTTACGCGGTCGGCTGCGCGCTCAGCGCCGGCGGCCCCGACATCGCCAGCTTCCTGATCGGCCGGGTGCTGCAGGGCCTGGGCGGCGGCTGGGTGGTCGGGTTCTGCTCGGTGGCCATCGGGCTGATGTTTCCCGACCGGCTGCTGCCGCGGGTCTATGCGACGATCACCGCGATCTGGGGCGTGGCCAGCCTGCTCGGCCCGCTGATCGGCGGGATCTTCGCCGACCTTGGCGCGTGGCGCTGGGTGTTCTGGCTGTTCGCCATCCAAGGCGCTGGGGTGGCCTGGGCCGCCTACGTGATGTTGCCCAGCGACCGCGGCGACGAGGGCGCCAAGGTCGCCTGGCCGCAACTGGGCCTGATCGCGGCCGGGGTGATGGCCATTGGCTTGGCCGACATGGCCCGCGACTTCCTTCGCTCGGGTCTGCTGACGGCGCTGGGCTGCGCCTTGCTGGCCTTCACGGTCTGGTTCGACGAGCGGGCGCGCACGCGGTTGCTGCCGAAAGGAGCGAGCGACATGACCACCATTCCGGGGGCGGGCTTCGCCGCGATGTTCCTGCTCACCGTCGCCTCGATGGGATTTGCGATCTACGGCCCGGCGATCCTGCAGAAGCTGGCTGGGCTGTCGGCGCTGGAAGCCGGCTACGTGATCGCTGGCGAGGCGGCGGCCTGGACGGTGATGGGCCTGATGGTGGCGCACCTGACCGGCGCCTGGCCGCAGCGGATGATCCGGCTGGGGGCGATCGTCGCCACCCTGGGCGTCGCGTTCGCGGCCTTGACCATGCCGTCGGCCTCGATCGTCGGCGTGGTGGTCGCCGGGCTGTTCCTGGGCGGCGGCTTTGGTCTGTCCTGGGCGTTCATGAGTCAGCGCATCCTGGCTTCGCTGCCGGAGGGCGACGAGCGGGCGATCGGGGCGGCGGCCATGACCACGGTGCGGCTGACCGGCTCGGCTGTGGGCGCGGCGGCGGCCGGGGCGGTCGCCAATCTGGTCGGCTTCTCGGAGGGGCTGAGCGAGGCCAGCGCCAGGTCGGCAGGGCTGTGGGTGTTCGTCGCGGTGCTGCCGCTGGCGGTCGCCGGCGTCTGGGCGGCGTTCGGCCTGACCTCGGCTAAGGCTGGCGAAGCGCGCCCAGCATGATGCGCGACAGGGCCGCGATCGCCTCGTCGCGGCTCATCCGCCCAGCGGCGGCGGCCTGCGATAGGATGTCCGCAGCGCCGATCACGCCCAGCAGGACGGCGCGTCCCGCGGGTCCGGGCAATGGCGCATAACGGGCGAGCGCGGCCAGGTATTGGTCGACATAGCCCTCGCGCAGGGCCTGGCGGAAATCGTCCATCTCCTCGCTGGCCGACAGGGCCGCGGCGATGGCGCCGAACTCCGGTCCGGCCTGCAGCACGCAATCGACATAGGCGGCGCTGAGGATCGCGACGACGTCCTCCAGCGTCCGCGTCTGGGCGGCGAGGGCGGCCTCGACCGCCTGCGCCTGGCGGGCGTCGAAATGGCGATAGAGCGCGATCAGCAGCCCGGCCCGGGTGCCGAAATGCTCGTAGGCGATGGGCTTGGTGACGCCGGCCTGTTCGGCCAGCCGGGCCAGGGTGAGCGCATCGGTGCCCTCGGCGCGGACGATCGCCGCCGCTGTCTCCAGAAGCTGGTTGCGCCGCTGATCGCGCGGCATCCGCCTGCTCGACACGCCTGTCCTTTCACGCCGCTTGACAGCGATCCTACGATCCGTAACTTACGATCAGTAACTTACGGATCGTAACAACAGATTTAGCGGAGGCGGACGTGACAGCCAATACCCTTCAGCTCGCGCCGGTCGGTGCGGATCAGGTCGCGCGCTTCGCGCCGCTGATCCCTGGCCTGATCCGGGCGACCGGACCGGTCAGCTACGACTATCAGTTCGGCGTCGATGGTCTGCTGGAGCAGGCGGTGGCCGCCTCCTGGACCACGCCGGACACGCTGTTCTGCGCAGCCTGCACGACCGCGGTGACGCAGGGCGACGAGTTGCTGGGGATCGAACTCGGCTTCGCCGGGCCGAACTTCTACGTCTTCAAGACCAATCTGGCGGCGCTCGCGCCCGAGCTGATGGCGCAGGGCAAGGCCAGCTACGAGCAGTTCGCGGGCTTGGCGGCGCGGGCCGAAACGGCGAGCTATCTCAACGCCCATGTTCCGGACGACGTCTACTATCTGCACGCCCTGTCGACGCCGCCGCAGCATCGCGGCAAGGGCGTGGGACGCGATCTTCTGAAGGCCGCAATCATGCGGGCCAAGGCGGCGGGGTACCGCGAGCTGCAGCTCGACGTGCTGGCCGACAATCCGGCCGTCGGTTTCTACCAGGCGATGGGACTGCGTATCCTGGCCGAGCTGCGCTCGCCTGAGCTTTCGCGGGACCACGGCTTTCCGTCCGAGTACCGCATGGCGGTGACGTTGTGAGCCCGCGGGTCGTCATCGCCGGGGGCTACGGTCTGGTCGGAGGCATGGTCGCACGGCATCTGCGGGCGGCGGGGCATCAGTTGGAATTGGTGCTGGCTGGGCGCAATCCCGGGCAGGGGGAGGCCCTGGCGGCCGAACTGGGCGCGCGGACGGCGCGGCTGGACGTGGCCGATCCTGCGGCGGCGCTCGCCGAACTGGGTCCTGTCGACCTGGTGATCGCCACGCTGCAGGACCCGGGCGACAATCTGCTGGCCGCTGCCTTGCGAGCGGGAGCCGCGCACATCGGGATCGTCCGAACCGCCGACAGCATGGCGTCCAGCGCCGTCGCGGCGACCAATCTGGCGCAGAAGCCGGCCCTGATGCTCGGGCACTGGCAGGCCGGGGTGCTGACCCTCGCGGCCATGGCGGCGGCGAAGGCCTTCGTGCGGATCGACCGCATCGAACTGGCGGCGCTCTACGACTACGCCGATCCGATCGGGCCGATGACCGCGTCGGATTCGGGCGGCTTCGTCGGCCGTGCCCTGGTCCGAGAGCACGGCGCCTGGGCCAATCTCGACGCCGCGGCCAGCGCTCGTCGGATCGAGCGGGGCGACCTGCCGGGCTTCGACGCCATGCCGATGGGCGTGCTCGACACGCCTGGCCTGGCGACGATGACGGGCGCGCGCGACGTGCGGTTCGACCTGGGGACGGGAACGTCGATCGGGACGGCTGGCGGCGGGGCGGCCTCGCACGATCTCTACATCGACATCACCGGCGCCACCGCGGCCGGAGAGACGACGCAGCGGACCCTGATGAGCGATCCGAAGGGCCAGGCGCACCTGACGGCGCTGGGCGTCCTGATCGGCGCCGAGCGCGTGCTGGGGCTGGACGGCCGCCCGCCGCCGTCCGCGGGGTTCAGGTTGCCGGAGACGACGGTCGATCCCGACTGGGCCGTCGAGCGTCTGCGCACGGTCGGCGTGCGGATCGAGGCGGCGTGATGCGAGCGCTGAGCGTGGACGTGGCGCGGGGCCGCACGAGCGTGGTCGAGGCGCCGGTCCCGAAGCCTGGCCGCCGGCAGATCCTGGTCGAGATCAAGGTGTCAGCGGTCAACGAGATGGATGTGCAGGTGCGCTCCGGCGGCTGGGCCAGCCAGGTGAAGCGGTTTCGTCGCGCGGGCCCTGTGCTGACCGGCTTCGAGTTCGTCGGCGTGGCGCGCAGCGACGGCGCGCGCATCCGCTCGGGCCAGCGGATCATCGGTTACAGCCATGTGCTGAGCGGCCCGCGCACCCATGCCGAGTTCGCGTGTCTCGACGAGCGCGACCTGCAGGTCATCCCCGACGACTTGCCCGACGAAGACGCCGCCGCCCTGGTGGTGATGGGACTGACGGCCATCGAAGTGCTGGAGCGCATCCGGCGGCTCGAGCCGGGCGAGCGCTGCCTGGTGATCGGGGCGGCCGGCGGCGTCGGCGCCTATGCCGTTCAGCTGGCGGCGAGCCAGGGCGGCCAAGTCACGGCGATCGCATCGGCCGCCAACGCCGGCTGGGTGCGGGCGCAGGGCGCGGGCGAGGTGCGGGCTTACGAGGGCGAGGATCGGTATCGGCCCGAGGACCGGTTCGACCTGGTGATCGACGCGCCGGGCAAGTCGTCGTTCGCGCAGGCCGGGCCCTATCTGGCGCCAGGCGGGACCTATGTGACGACCAATCCGACCGCCGACATGGGCGGTTTCGTTCGAGCGGCGCTCTCAGACAAGCGGGCCGGCTGGCTGATGATGCTGCGCACCGACCCGGCCAAGCTGTCGCGACTGGTCGAGCTCTGGCGGGAAGGGGCCGTGCGGCCGGCGATCGACAGCGTCTACGACCTCTCGGACGCAGACGCCGCCTTTGATCGGTTCGCCGCCCGCGGCAAGCAGGGGCGGGTGCTCTTGAAGATCTAGAGCTGGTCGAGGCCGAAGCCGGCGTGCAGCGCGCGCACGGCCAGTTCGGTGTAGGCGGCGTCGATCAAGACGCTGATCTTGATCTCCGAGGTCGAGATGACCTGGATGTTCACGCCCTTGTCGGCCAGGGCCTGGAACATGGTCTTGGCGACGCCGGTGTGGCTGCGCATGCCCACCCCGATGACCGAGACCTTGGCGACGTCCTCGTTGACCTGGACGTCGTCGAAGCCGATCTGCGGCTGGTGGGCGCGGACGATCTCGACTGCGCGCTGGGCGTCGCGCTTGCCGACCGTGAACTCCATGTTCGCGGTGTCGGCGGTGCGAGCATGGCTCTGCACGATCATGTCGACGTTGACGTTGGCGTCGGCCAGCGCGCCGAAGATCTCCGACGAGACGCCCGGATGGTCGGGCAGGCCGAACAGGCTGATCTTGGCTTCGTCACGGCTATAGGCGACGCCGCTCACGATGCGCTTTTCCATGATCTCTTCCTCGTCGCACACGATGGTGCCTTGGCCGGGCGCTTCGCCGGGCTCAACAAAACTGGACAACACCCGCACCGGCACGTTCTGGGCCATGGCGAGCTCGACGGAACGGGTCTGCAGGACCTTGGCGCCCAGCGAGGCCATCTCGAGCATCTCCTCGTAGGAGATCTTGCTGAGCTTGCGGGCCTTGCTCTCGATGCGCGGGTCGGTCGTGTAGACGCCGTCGACGTCGGTGTAGATATCGCAGCGGATCGCCTTCACCGCCGCGGCGACGGCCACCGCGCTGGTGTCGGAGCCGCCGCGGCCGAGGGTGGCGATGCGGCCGTCGCGGGTCACGCCCTGGAAGCCGGCGATCACGGCGACCTCGCCGGCGTCGAGCGCCGCGGCCAGCTTCTCGGGCGGAATGTCGTCGATGCGGGCGCGGCCGTGCGCGTCGTCGGCGATGATCGGGATCTGCCAACCGAGCCACGACTTGGCGGGCAGGCCCATGTTGCGCAGGGTCATGGCCAGCAGGCCGGCGGTGACCTGTTCGCCCGAGGCGACGACGGTGTCGTACTCGTCGTCCGAAGAGGGCAGGCCCTGGGCGGCGGCGCCCGCGCCATCCGTCCAGGCGACCAGCTCGTTGGTCTTGCCGGACATGGCCGACACCACGACGGCGACCTTGTGTCCGGCCGCGACTTCAGCCGCCACCAGGCGGCCGACGCGTCGGATACGCTCGAGGTCGGCGACGGACGTGCCGCCGAATTTCATCACTAGCCGAGACAGCGCAGGAGCTCCGCTTGAGAGGGAAGGCTGCGCCTAATAGCGGGGCCTGCCGTCAGGGGCAATGTCTGCCTTCGCAGGCGCGAAAAGGACGCGCCCCGCGCAAGATGGCGCCCATTAACGGCCTCGCCGGGCGATAGGGGCTGGCGTAGCGCGCCGCTCGGTAGGAAAAGGCTTTCATGTCGTCCGCGTCCGCATCTTCGATCGACCCGAAAGAGGTCGAACAATTCTCGCGCATCGCCGCCGAATGGTGGGATCCGAAGGGCAAGTTCGCCCCGCTGCACAAGTTCAACCCGGTGCGGCTGTCGTTCATCCGCGACCAGGTGCAGGCGCGGTTTGGCCGCGACGCCAAGGCGATCCGGCCGTTCGAGGGGCTGCGGCTGCTGGACATCGGCTGCGGCGGAGGGCTGCTCTGTGAGCCGATGACGCGGCTGGGCTTCCAGGTGACCGGCGTCGACGCCTCGGAGCGCAACATCGGCACCGCCAGCGCGCACGCCGCCGAGCAGGGCCTGGCCATCGACTACCGCGCCACCACCGCCGAGGACCTGCTGGCGGCCGGCGAGCGCCCGTTCGACGTGATCCTCAACATGGAGGTCATCGAGCACGTCGCCGATCCGGGGGCTTATCTGCGCGACTGTGCGCGGCTGCTGGCGCCGGGCGGTCTGATGATCGTGGCGACCCTCAACCGCACGCTGAAGGCGTTGGCCCTGGCCAAGATCGGGGCCGAGTACGTGCTGCGCTGGGTGCCGGCCGGAACCCACGACTGGAACAAGTTCCTGAAGCCCGAAGAGCTGCGTGGATTCCTCGACGGCGAGCCGGTCGCGGTGCAGGGGCCGTTCGGCGTGGCGTTCAATCCGCTGACCGACCGGTGGGTCCGCTCCTCGGACTGCGACATCAACTACATGGTGACGGTAACGCGGGACGCAGCGTAAAGAGGCCGGCCACGAGGAAGTACCCATGCCGTCTATCAGGGTGCTCGGTCACGCCTATCGCGCCTGGCGCCGTAACAGGGCATGGGCCAAGCACGAGCCCGAGACCCCGTATCTCGCCGACCTGCTCAGCGGTGCGCCGGTCTGCCTGCACGTGGGGGCCAGCGACGGGCGTCACTGCTACGTCATGACCCAGGTTGCGCCCGCCGCCCGGATTCACGCCTTTGAACCGTCGGCCTTCGCTTTCGAAGTTCTCAAGGTTTGTCTCGCCTGGCACGGGATCGCCGGGCATGTGACCCCGGTGCAGGCCGCGGTCGCCGACGTGCCCGGGGATCTGCTGCTGGTGACCCCGATCAAGACCTCGGGCCGCATGGCGCGAGGCTATGCCTATGTGGCCGCCCAGCGGCCGCAAAGCCCGGTGCGCCCGGACTTCGAGGACATGGGCGCAGAGGTCGAACCGACCGCGGTCACCACGCTCGACGGCTACTGCGAGGCCCAAGGCCTGAGCCGCGTCGACTTCATCCGCATGGACATCGAGGGCGCGGAACTGAAGGCGCTGAAGGGCGCTGAGCAGATCATCGACCGCGACCGGCCGCACGTGCTGATCGAGATCCACCCGCTGATGCTGGAGACCCACTTCGGCGGCACCGCCGGGGCGGTGCTCGAGGTCTTCCTGTCCCGCGGTTACCGAATGTTCGCGCTCAACGGCGACCGTCTGGAGGAGTGCGCCGACCTCGACGTCGAGGCGCCGTGGAAGGACTATTTCTTCGTGCACCCGGAGCGGGCGGCCGACCTGCCCGACGGCGTCTTCAAGGCGCGCATGGCGGCCTGACCATGGACTTCGCGGGCCTTGGCCCCTTCGTCTGACGCTTCGCGCGCCAGGCGAACCTGTCCCGCCCTGGTTGAGATGTTGCGACGCAACGAAACTGCCGTCGCTTCAAGGCGTTCAGCTCCTATCAGGTATCCGAGTTGGGAGCTGAACCTTGCATAAGAGACCCAAGGGCGTGTTGTCCGTGGGCTGGGCGTGCTTCACATCGGCCGCGAGCGGTCGCACCGAACACGTGCCGACGTCGGACGACTACCCCGACAGCGTCGTGCGACGCTTTCGCTTCGAGGCCGGCGGCGGCCTCGGTTGGAAAATTTCGGCGCTCACCACCCCGCGCGCGCGACCTGCCCCCTGGAAGATCGTGGTCGTGACCGGAGCGCCGTCCTGGGCCGAGTACTGGTCGCCGGTGCTGGCGGGACTGCCCCAGGACCGCGAGATGGTGGTCGTCGACCGCCCGGGCTACGCCGGGTCCGAGCCGGTCGAGTACGTCGGCGACATCCAGGTTCAGGCCCGAGCCTTGGCGCCGCTTCTGCAGGCGCGGCCGGGCCAGAGGGTGCTGCTGGTCGGCCAGTCTTATGGCGCGGCGATCGCTTCGATCATGGCCGAGCAGAATCCGCGCCGGGTGGCCGGCTTGGTGATGCTGTCGGGCTACTTCGGCGAATCCGGCCCGACCGCGCGCTGGCTGGTGCACCTGGGCACCAAGCTGCTGAAGATCATCCCGCGCGACCTGCGCCACGCGGTGCTGGAAGTGTCGAACCAGCCGAGCCAGCTGGAGCATCTGTACGCGGCGTTGGCCCGGCTGCGCATTCCGGTGCACGTGATCCACGGCGACAGGGACGACTTCGCGCCGATCGAGATCGCCGAGCGGCTCGCCGTCCAGACCCAGAGTTGGAAGCCCATCCGCTTCGAGCGCGTGGCCGGCGGCAACCATTTCATCAGCGACGGCCCGGTGGAGCCGCTACTTGCCTCGCTGGAGGCCTGCATCCCGGCCCGCAGCCCCTGGCGGCTGCAACTGCCGGCCTTGCCGCGCCCGGCTTGGCCGAAGCTACGCTTGAGCGGGCGGACGGCGCAGGCCTGATCACGATTAGCCCCTGGGCGGAACTTCACGCGGGGGCCAGGGTTGGGTCGCCGCTGGGCGGGCCTCTGGAGGACCCACGATGAACATCAAGCTCTTGCCAGCTCTTGCCGGCGTTGCGCTGGCGGCGCTCGCGGCTTCGGCGGCGGCGCAGCAACCGTCGGCCTACGACCAGGGCCGCGGGCTCTATCCGCCGATCGACACCCCGGCCAACCAGCCGGCCAGGGACTATGAGTCTCCTCCGGTCGCCGACACCGGGCGAGCGGTGAACACCGCCGCCACCACCTCCGACGTGCGGGCCGGCTCGCGCGTGAAGGACGCCGCCGGGGCCGAGATCGGCCGCGTGGTCAAGGTCGACGGCGGGATGGTGACGCTGTCCTCGCAAGGCAAGACGACCAAGGTGCCGATGTCGAGCCTCAGCACCTCGGGCTCGGACATCATCTCGTCGTCCAGCCGCGCCGACGTCTGGGCGCCGAAATAACCCCAGCGAGCTTTCCTGCGCCCGATCGGCCGCCTCGGGTCAAAAACGCCCTTGGCCGCGGCCATCTGAACAGCGATAAGGTTGGCGTGACGAGCGCCGCGGCCATACCGTGGCTTCGATAAACCGCGCCCGATCGGGCGTCGCTTGGGGAGATCGCCGTAGATGAAAGCCGCAGTGCTGCGCGAAGTGGGCAAGCCGCTTCAGATCGAAGACGTCCTGATCAACAAGCCGGGTCCGCACGAAGTGCTGATCCGCACCAAGGCCGCCGGCCTTTGCCACTCCGACCTGCACTTCATGCAAGGCTCCTATCCGACCGCGCTGCCGGCCGTGCTGGGCCATGAGAGCGCCGGCGTCGTCGAGCAGGTCGGATCGGAAGTGCGCACCGTGAAGGTGGGCGACCACGTCATCACCTGCCTCTCGGCCTATTGCGGCCACTGCGAATTCTGCCTGACCGGCCACCTGTCGCTGTGCGTGTCGCCCGACACCAAGCGTGACGCCGACGAAGAGCCGCGTCTGAAGGCCACCACCGGCCCGATGCAGCAGTACCTGAACCTGTCGTCCTTCGCCGAGCAGATGCTGATCCACGAGCATGCCTGCGTCGCGATCCGCAAGGACATGCCATTGGACCGCGCCGCCCTGATCGGCTGCTCGGTCATGACCGGCGTGGGCGCGGCGATCCATACGTCGAGCGTGCGTCCCGGCGAGACCGTGGCGGTCATCGGCTGCGGCGGCGTCGGCCTGGCGGCGATCAACGGTGCGGCGATCGCCGGCGCCGGCCGCATCATCGCCATCGACATGGTCGCTTCGAAGGGCAACCTGGCCCACCAGTTCGGCGCCACCGACTTCATCGACGCCTCCAAGACCGACGCAGTTAAGGAAGTGCTCGAGATGACCAAGGGCGGCGTGCACCACTCGTTCGAAGCCATCGGCCTGTCGAAGACCGCCGAGCAGGCGTTCGGCATGCTGCGCCGTGGCGGCACCGCCAACGTCATCGGCATGATCCCGATCGGCCAGTCGATCACCCTGCCGGGCTTCGCCCTGCTGGGCGAAAAGAAGCTGCAGGGCTCGATGATGGGCTCCAACCGCTTCCCGGTCGACATGCCGCGCCTGGTCGACATGTACATGAACGGCAAGCTGAAGCTGGACGAGATGATCTCGCAGCGCATCAAGCTGGAGCAGGTCAACGAAGGCTTCGAAGAAATGAAGAAGGGCGAATTGGCCCGCTCGGTCATCGTCTTCGACTGATAGATCCAAGCCGTCGCAAGACGCTGGAAGCCCTCCCCTCGGGGAGGGCTTTTTCGTGAGCCGAAGGTCGCTCAACTATTTGTAAGACGCGCGCCCGAACCGCGTCAGATGACGGGACGAGGCTTGCGGACAGGCGGATGTCCCCGCCGTTCGGAGCAAGTCCCATGAAGCCCACCCTCATCGTCGCCGGTTCGCTGGCCGCCTCGCTCGCCCTGGCCGGCGTCGCCATGGCCGCTGCGCCGACCGCCGCCCCCGCGACCCAGACCGCGCCGGCCAAGCCGGCTGCCCATCACAAGAAGCACAAGTCGCACCACAAGGCCGCCCCGACCGCGACCGCGACGACCCCGGCCGCCAAGTAGCCGGAGCCCGCTAGGGAGAAACGCCATGTCCCGCAGTCTGTCCTTGATGACGGCGCTGGCCCTGGTCGCCGGCCTCTCGGCCGGCGGCGCGGCCTCCGCCGCCACCCAATGCCGTGACGCCCAGGGGCACTTCGCCAAGTGCGCTTCCGCGCCGGCCAAGCCCGCCAAGTGTCGAGACGCCAAGGGCCACTACGCCAAGTGCTCGTCGGCCTCGGCGACGACGAGCGCGATGGCCGCCAAGACGCCTCCTGCCGCCAAGCCCCCGACCAAGTAGGAGGCTAGGAGCCCCCGGGCGGATCGCACCCGTCCGGGGGTTCTATTTCACGAAGTAGCCGAGCAGGGCTGGGCGGAGGTACTCCTCCATCACCCCGTCCGTGACCACCGGGCGCCGGCGCGGCTCGAGCGGCAGGCAGGCGTTGAAGGTCACCATCATCGCATGCGCCGCGAGCAGCGGGTCGACCGGACGGATCGAACCATCGGCCACCCCGTCGGCGATGATGCCGGCGAACGAATTGGTGGTCTGCATGAAGCGCACCAGCATCTGCCGGCGCATGGCGTGCGGCACCGCGGCCATGCAGTGGTGGCGCAGCAGTCGCCCGCCCGCGCTCTCGGCCTGCAGCATGCCGAGCGAGGTCACCGCCAGCCACAGCCGCGTCCAGTTGCTGCCGGCCTTGGCCGCCTCGCGCTTGGCCTGGTCAATCAGGTCGAAGGTGGCGCCGAAGCAGGCCACGGCCAGTTCGTCCTTGTCGGCGTTGTGGTGATAAAACGAGCCTTTAGTGACCTTGAGTTCGGCCGAGATCTTGTCGACCGAGGCGCCGCGATAACCCTCGCGGTTCATGAGCTTGGTGGCGGCCAGTAGAAACCGGTCGCGCGTGACCTCGTCGTTCTCTGCACTGGGCGTGCCGAGCGCCAGCAGCGGGCCATCGGGCCAGGGCTGCCCCGCGGCCGGCAGGCCGTTGATCATCAGGTCGCTGAGCCGGGCGGCGACCCGCGGATAGTCCTGCGGCTCGTACGTCGACAGCCAGGTGTCGGCCCAGGTCAGCTGGTTGACGACCAGTCGCGCCAGCCCCTGGCGGCGCGGAGTGCTGACCCAGGGCGTCTCGTCGGACTTCAGCAGCCGTCCGATACGGACATAGAGCGCCTCGAAGCTCTGGATCACCGGCTGCTTCTGCTCGCCCTCGATCAGATAGACCTCGCTGAACGGCGCGAGCACGTCCTCCTCGCCGACGGCGATGCGGCGGCGGGTCTCGAAATAGGCGGCGACGAAGGCGGTCAGACGCTCGGCCGGGGTGGCGTGGGTCTCGGCCTCGTCGAGCATCTTCGCGAAGCGGGCGATGGTGTCGTGTAGCACCGCCGCGGCGAGGTCTTCCTTGCGCTTGAAGTAGTAGGTCAGGCTGACCGGATGCAGGTCCATCCGCTTGGCCACGGCGGCCAGGGTGAACCCGCTCATCCCGTGATCGGCGAACACCTTGGTCGCGGCCGCCATGATGGCGTCGCGCTTGGCGGCGTACCGTGCGCGGGGCTTGGGTTTGACGGCTGCAGTCAAGGCGACTCTCCGCGCGGGCAGGGTTCGATCTGCCACATTAGTGCGCAGGAAGGCCGGTTGGAAGCCGCGTGGCGGCTTCCCCTAGGACAACCTAACGTCGCAGCGCGAGGGGCGGAGCGGTCTCGGCCACGGCCAGGCGGGCAGGGGCCTCGTCGGCGCCCTGGCTGCGGACCAGCGAGTCGATGCGGGACTTCTGGGCGCGGAACGCGGCCAGCTCGGCGCCGGCCAGGACCGTGCCCTGCGGCACCTTCGCGCCGATCGGGTTCACGCGCTTGCCGTGCTGCCAGATCTCGTAGTGCAGGTGCGGGCCGGTGGAGGCGCCGGTCGAGCCGACATAGGCCACAACCTGGCCCTGGCTGATGCGAGCGCCTGGCTTGATGCCTTTGCCGAACCGCGACAGGTGCGCGTAGCCGGTCTCGAAGCCGCCGGAGTGACGGACGCGGACCCAGTTGCCATAGCCGCCCCAGCGGCGGGCTTCGACGACCACGCCGTCGCCGGCGGCGAGAACCGGGGTGCCCGATCCGGCCCCAAAATCGATGCCTTGGTGCATGCGGTTGTAGCCGAGGATCGGATGGCGGCGCATGCCGAAGCGGCTGGTCATCCGAGCGTTGTCGACCGGGGTGCGCAGCAGGAAACCTTTGATGTTCTTGCCGGTTTCGTCGAAGTACTGGACGTCGCCGTTAGCGCGCTCGAAGCGGTAGAACTGCACGCCTTTGATCTGGGCGTATTCCAGGTCGCCGGTCTCGATGGTGCGGCCGCTTTCGGTGACCTTGCGGTCGAAGACCATGGTGAACTCGTCGCCGGCCTTCAGGTCGCGGTCGAAGTCGACCTTGTGCGAGAACAGCTTGACCATGCCGGCGACGATCGTCGGGTTGGCCCCGATGCGCGAGGCGCTCTCGTAGAGCGAGCCGGTGATCTCGCCGCGGGCGACCATCTGCTCGTCGCGGATCTTCTCTTCCATCTCACGCAGGCGCAGGGCGCCGTCGAAGGTGCGCGAGAGAGTGATGGACTGGGCCGGGCCGGTGCGCAGCGACAGGCCGACCAGGCGGGCAGGGCCGCGCTCGCCGCGCGGCATGGCGACCGCGGCGTCGAAGGCCATGCCGGCCTTGATGTGGACGGTGTCCATCGCCTCGGCCAGGGTCTCGACGGCGCGGCGGGCCTCGTCGCGCGGCACGCCGGCGCGCTCGACGGCGGATTCCAGGGTCTCGCCGGGCAGCACCTTGACCGGGACGCTCTGCGGTCGGCCGAAGCCGGGCTGGGCCTCGGACTGGGTGAAGGCGGCGTGTTGCAGGGCGGTGATCGCCGCCGGATCGAGCGGGGCCTTGGGCGGGGCGGCGGCCTGATCGGCGGTGAGCTTCCAGCCCACCGCCAGGGCGGCGACGCCGGCCATGCCGATGGCCAGGCGCGGTGTCAGCCGAAAGGTCGGACGTCGCGGATCGAACTCTTGCATCGTGCCCCCGTACTCGCGATGCCACACGGCCTACCGACCATGCGAAAGCGGCGTCGTAGCTGGTGAACGGCTTAACCGTTCTCTACCGATATGGTTAATCGCCGGTAACCATTCCGGCGACCCCCATAGCTCCGGTTAGAGCAGACCGAGGACCAGTTCGGCAGGACGGCACAGCGCCGCACCCTTCGATGTCGAGACGATAGGGCGATTCACCAGGATCGGATCGAGGATCATGGCCGCGATAATGGCCTCGTCCGAGGCGCCCGGATCGGTGAGGCCGAGCTCGACGGCCTTGGTGCCGCGCTCGCGCAGAATTTCGCGGGCGGGGACGCCCATCCGGGCTGTCAGGTCGAGCAGCTGGTCCTTGGTCCAGCCGGTTTTCAGATACTCCACGACCTTGGGCTCGAGGCCCTTTTCGCGCAGCAGGGCCAGGGTGTTGCGCGAGGTCCCGCAGGCGGGATTGTGATAAATGACGATGTCGTCCTGCGCGGTCATGCGGGGTCCTCCGGGCCTGGCTGGGCTAAGCGGGATCGGCATAGCGCGTTCGCCCGGCGGTGCGCCAGACCTGCGACGGTCTTGTGAAAACCAGCGCTTGTTCTTGACGGACGGCAGGAGCGGTTCGATCTAGGTCCGATCTGGGCCATTTCGATATTCGGAGAACTGCAGACGATGAAGAAGCTTCTCGCGGCCGCGAGCCTGGCGATGGTGATCGCCACCCCGGCCTTCGCCCAGATGCCCGGCGCGGCCGACACCTCGCGGATCGCCGCGGCGACCTACAAGGTCGACGGCCACCACACCCAAGTCGTCTGGTCGCTGAGCCACATGGGCTTCTCGGTGCTCTACGGCATGTTCGGCGAGATGACCGGCAGCCTGACCCTCGACCCGGCCAACCCCTCGGCCGCCAAGGTGGTGATCGACATCCCGATGTCGGGTTCGACCACGACCTCGCCGGGCTTCACCAAGCACCTGGCCAGCAAGGACCTGCTCGACGTCGAGAAGTTCCCGACCGCCAAGTTCGTCTCGACCTCGGTCGTCGTCGACGGCCAGACCGCCAAGATCAATGGCGACCTGACCCTGAAGGGCGTGACCAAGCCGGTGACCCTGGACGCCAAGCTGACCGGCGCCGGGACCAACCCGATGAGCAAGGCGGCCACCGTCGGCTTCGAAGCCACCGCCAAGATCAAGCGCAGCGAATTCGGCCTGGGCTACGCCCTGCCGGTGGTCGGCGACGACGTCGATCTGAAGATCACGGCCGCCTTCGAGAAGTAAGGCGTCCTACCAAGTGAACCTACGGGCGCCGCCGACGATGGTCGCGCCCGAGGTTCCCGAGGCCATCAGGTCGGCGGGGCGAGCGGGCAAGGGCTTCGCCTCCGCCGGCCATTGGTCGATCACCGTGGAATACTTGACCTCGATCGCCCCCGGGCTGGGGGCACGGAAGGTCAGGGTGAGGCCCTCGGTCGGGGCCTCCCACGCGATCCGGGCCGAGCCGCCGGCGAGCGGCTTGAGCGGGCGGCCGTTGAGCGCCGCATCCTCCAGCTTGGTCTTGGCGTCGAGGCGCAGCGAGAGCGTGCGCGCGCCGGGTGCGTCGAGGTGCAGGCGGTAGGCGCCGTCCGGCTGGCGCGTGAACTCCAGGCCGCCGGGCGGGGCGGCGACGGGCGCGGCCGGGGCCGCCCAGACGCCGTCGCGGCGCAGGCCCGGCAGCTTCAGCTTTTCCACCGCGCCGCCGTCGGCGCCGAGCACCTTGCGGGTCCATGCCGGCAGGGCCGGCGCGTCGCTGATGCGATAGGCGCGGCCATCATCGCGGTTCAGATAGTAGGCGACGTGGGTGATCTGCGGGTGGCGGGCGGTCCAGGGCGGGTCGAGCCGCACCACGGCGACCGCGACCACACCGAGCAGGACGACGGCCAGGGCCGACATCCGCGCGCCCTTCTGGTCCTCGGCCGGCTGCGCCAGCGGCCAGAGCCCGAGGGCGGCGAGCCAGACGATCACCGCCAGCAATTCTGGCTGGTCGAGGCCCTGGTAGATGCCGTGCCCGAACGCCAGCAGCCACGACAGGCCGAGCGCGCCGGCGATCGTGAGGGCGATCAGCACCGGCAAGCTGCGGCGCGCGCCGAGGGTGGTCAGCACGGCCGTCAGGCACGCCAGAACGAGCGGCCAGCCGACAAGAAACGCGGTGGTCGGGGCCGCATATTGCAGGGCGACGGCGATCAGCAGGCCGGTGGCAAGGACGCCTGCCCAGGCGCCGGCCGGGCGGGCCGGACGTCCGAAACTCAGCACCGCCAGCAAGGCCGCGCTCGCGCCTAGCGCCAGGCCAATGACATCAAGGTGTCCGAAGGCTGAGCAGGCGCCGCCGGCGATCAGCGCCAGGGCCGCGCCGGCTAGACGGGTGCGGCCGCGGCCGGCCGCGGCGGCGGCCAGCAGCAGCGCCCCGACGCCCAGCAGGGCGAGCGCGGTTTCCCAGCGGCCGGCCTGGGCCAGCAATTGGCTCTGCTCGAGGAAGCCGAACTGCGCGCCGCTGGCCCGCCGGGCGAGCCGGAAGATTGTCGCGGCGAACGTCAGGGCGAAGAGGCCGGCGCCGGCGCCCTTCAGGACGTCGATGAAGGACAGCGCGCCGGCCCGCCGTGCGCGCAGCATCGCCAGCGTCAGCAACAGGCCCGAGACCGCGACGACGATCCAGCCGGCGGCCTGGGGATAGGCGAGGATGTGGCCGCCGAAGGTGTTGGCGTAGACGAGGTTTGGTCCCTTAACCGGCAGCGCCTTGGCTTCGGCGGCGGCGGTCGTCGCAGCCAGCACCTGCTCGCCGATGTGCTGCAGCGAGCCCTTGTCGAGGTTGGCCGGAGTCGAGGCGGGCATGTGATAGTCGAACTGGCTGCCGATGAAGGCGTAGTTCAGCCCGGCGATCCCCTTGGCTTTGGAGACCGAGAAGTCGGTGTCGTTGGGCATGTGTTCGTAGAGGAACACGGTGAGCGATGAGGCGACCGGCGCGACGGCGCTCTTGCGGAAGAGTTCGATCGTGCCGGCGTTGTCGGCCCCAGTCTGGAACATCTGGGCGCGGCCGCCGCCGCCGCGGGCCTCCATGTTGAGCAGGAAGCCGATGCGGCCGGCGAGCGGGTGCTGGTCGAAGAAGGCTTGGGCGCCGAGCAGGCCGCTCTCCTCGCCGTCGGTGATCAGCAGAATGATGTCGCGGGCCGGCTGGCCCTTGGCTTTGATCGCCCGGGCGATCTCCAGGGCGGCGGCGGTCCCGGTCGCGTCGTCGGCGGCGCCTGGCGAGCCTGGGACGCTGTCGTAGTGGGCCATGATCGCCACGGCCGGGACGGCGCGGTCACGACCCGGCAGCACGCCAATGACGTTCTCGACCGTCCCGCCGGCGATCCAGCCGTCCTCCTGGCGCAGCACCTCCGCACGCTGGATCTGTGGTGAGAGGCCAAGCGCGGTCATCCGCGCAACGAGGTGGTCGCGGACGACGACGTTGGCTGGGCTGCCGATCGGGTGCGGGGTCTTGGCGATGACCTCGACGTCGGCCATGGCGCGGGCGGCGGAGAACGCCGTGACGGGCGCGTTGGCGGGCAGGGGAGCTGGCGTGCGCTCCTGCGCCCAGCCAAGCAGGAACGCGACCGCGAGGCACACGACCAGTGCGATAGTTCTTCCCAACGCCGCCTCCCCGCGAACTGTTGGCGTGGAGCCTAGCGCGGAACCTGCGCAAAAAGAAAACGCCCGCCGGAAGGAGCGGCGGGCGTTCGGCAGTTCAGTGAAGCGTCGGGCCCGTTCAGGCGGCGACGGCGCTCTCATGCGGGTCGCGCAGCACGTAGCCGCGGCCCCAGACGGTTTCGATGTGGTGCTTGCCGTCGGCGGCGGCCGCCAGCTTCTTGCGCAGCTTGCAGATGAACACGTCGATGATCTTCAGCTCGGGCTCGTCCATGCCGCCGTAGAGGTGGTTCAGGAACATTTCCTTGGTGAGCGTGGTGCCCTTGCGGAGCGAGAGCAGCTCCAGCATCTGGTATTCCTTGCCGGTCAGGTGGACGCGGCTGTTGTTCACTTCGACGGTCTTGGCGTCGAGGTTCACAGTAATGTCGCCAGTCTTGATGACCGACTGGGCGTGGCCCTTGGAGCGACGGACGACCGCGTGGATGCGGGCGACCAGTTCGTCCTTGTGGAAGGGCTTGGTCATGTAGTCGTCGCCGCCGGCGCCGAACGTCTTGACCTTGGTGTCGATCTCGGCCGTGCCGGACAGGATCATGATCGGAGTGTTGATCTTCGCCACCCGCAGGGTGCGCAGAACGTCCATGCCGCTCATGTCGGGCAGGTTCAGGTCGAGCAGGATCAGGTCGTAGTCATAGATCTTGCCCAGATCGACGCCTTCCTCGCCGAGGTCCGTCGTATAGACGTTGAAACCCTCGGATTTGAGCATCAATTCAATGCTCTGCGCCGTGGCGCTGTCGTCTTCGATCAACAGTACGCGCATCAGTTCCTCCTCGAACGGTAGCGCTAGAAACCTAAATTCGGGCAATCCGCTCCGATCTTCGCGGTTAACTTGCCAGCGAGTTAATTTATGACCGGTTAATGGTGAAGCCCCTTCGGACGAATCGTTAACTCGGTTCGGGAATCGGCCACAAGCGCTGGCCTCCGGGGGCGAGTCGCGCGGCCGTTGAATCTTTTGTGATTGGACTTGATGGGCGAACAGCGGCTGCCGCCGCGCCCCGATGTTAACCGCGTGCAGCGAGCGGAACGGTCGCGTCGGCGGGTCGTTTGGACCTGGAACTGTTTCCCAGCCCAAAGGATCGTCATGGCCGTGAAATTGAAGCCGCTCGCCGACCAGGTCATCGTCATCACCGGCGCATCGTCGGGCATCGGCCTGGCGACCGCGCGTAAAGCCGCCAAGGCTGGAGCGGCCGTCGTGCTGGCCGCGCGCAACGGCGAGGCGCTGCGGGCGATCTGCGATGAGATCAACGCCCAAGGCGGCCGCGCCCATGCGGTGGTCGCCGACGTCGGCGCGCCGGAGGACGTCGAGAAGATCGCCCGGGCGGCGATCGCCCGATTCGACCGCTTCGACACCTGGATCAACGACGCCGGAGTCGGCCTCTACGGCGAGTTGGCCGACACCTCCGCCGAGGATCACGAGCGGCTGTTCCGGACCAACTACTTCGGGGTGGTCAACGGCTCGCTGGAGGCGGTTAAGCACTTCCGGGAGGGCCGCCGGCCCGGCGCGGTGATCAATGTCGGCTCAGCGTTGTCGGACGTCGCCGCGCCGCTGATGGGCGCCTATTCAGCCTCCAAGCATGCGGTGAAGGGCTTTACCGATGCGCTGCGGCTGGAGGTGCTGCGCGAGAAGATCCCCGTCTCGGTGACCCTGATCAAGCCGTCGAGCATCTCGACGCCGTTCGCTGATCACGCCCGCAACCTGATGGACGCGCCGGCCTCGCTTCGGCCGCCGCGCTATGCCCCGGAGGTCGTCGCCGACGCGATCCTGCACGCCACGGTCCATCCGGTGCGCGACATCGTGGTCGGATCGGGCGCGCGGCCGATGGCGATCGGTTCCGCCGCCGCTCCGATCATCGTCGACAAGGTGCTGGCGCGGATGTTGCCGCCGATGAGCCGCGGCCGCGGCGACAAGCCGGCGCACGACAGCCTCTACGAGCCCGGCCGTGACGGCCAGACCGAGAGCGAGCACCTCAAGGGCCGGCGCTTCAGCGTCTACACTGAGGCCCAGAAGCGGCCCGGCCTGACCCTCGGCCTCGGCGCGCTCGCGGTCGTCGGCCTGGCCGCTTTCCTCGGCCGCGAGAGCCTGGCCAAGAACGCCCGGCCGATGCTGGCCAAGGCGGCGCGGCCGCTCCTGCTGCGGGCGGCCATGCAGCGTCCCGGTACGGCGGCCAAGCTGGTGGCGCGTCATCCGGCCAAGGCCGCACGGCTGGCCGCCGCCCTGCGCTGACCAGCGGGAAATCTTCATCGGGAGTTAACGGCGGCGGGCGGATTCTCCCAGGCGGTCGAATCTGACCGCCGGGGTGCTGTCCTTGCGTAGCCTTGTCGCCGCTGTCGAGCGGATCGATCCGCTTACCGTGTCCGGCCGCGTTGCGGCCGTGAACGGCCTCCTGATCGAGGCCCGCGGCGGGCTGACGCGACTGGCGGTCGGCGCGCGCGCCGAGATCGAGCGCCGGGCCGACAAGCCGCTGGCCGCCGAGGTGGTCGGCTTCCGCGAGACCCGCGCCCTGCTGATGCCGTTTGGCCCCGTCGAGGGCGTCGCGCCGGGCGCCGAAATCCGGATCGAGCCGCAGGGCTCGGCGGTGCGGCCGACGACGGCCTGGCTCGGCCGCATCGTTGACGCGTTCGGTGAGCCGATCGACGGCCTTGGCCCGCTGCCGCAGGGCACGGCGGCGTACCCGCTGCGCGCTGCGCCGCCCGCCGCCCATGCGCGCGGCCGGGTGGGCGAACGCCTGGACCTGGGCGTCCGCTCGATGAACGTCTTCACCACCTGCTGCCGAGGCCAGCGCCTGGGCGTGTTCGCCGGTTCGGGGGTCGGCAAGTCGGTGCTGCTGTCGATGCTGGCCAAGCAATCGGACTGCGACGTTGTCGTGGTCGGTCTGATCGGCGAGCGGGGCCGCGAGGTCCGCGAATTCATCGAGGAGACCCTGGGCGAGGAGGGGCTCAAGCGCGCCATCGTCGTGGTCGCCACCTCCGACGAGCCGGCGCTGAAGCGCCGACAGGCCGCCTATATGACCCTGGCCATCGCCGAGTTCCTCCGCGACCAGGACCTCGAAGTCCTGTGCATGATGGACAGCGTCACCCGCTTCGCCATGGCCCAGCGCGAGATCGGGTTGGCCGCCGGCGAGCCGCCGACCACTAAGGGCTATACGCCGACCGTCTTCACCGAGCTGCCCAAGCTGCTGGAACGCGCGGGGCCGGGGCCGATCCGCCCGGACGGCACGACGGCCGGGCCGATCACCGGCATCTTCACGGTGCTGGTCGACGGCGACGATCACAACGAACCGATCGCCGACGCCGTGCGCGGTATCCTGGACGGGCACATCGTCATGGAGCGGGCCATCGCCGAGCGCGGCCGCTTCCCGGCGATCAATGTGCTGAAGTCGATCAGCCGGACCATGCCCGGCTGCCATCTGCCGCATGAGCGCGAGATCGTGAAGTCGGCCCGCCAGTCGCTGTCGGCCTACGCCAACATGGAAGAGTTGATCCGCATCGGGGCCTATCGGGCCGGGGCCGATCCGCAGGTCGACCGGGCCATCGCCCTCAATCCGGCGCTCGAGGCGTTCCTCGGCCAGGACAAGGACGAAGCCACCAGCCTGGACGACAGCTTCAACATCCTCGCCCACATCCTGAACGGTGAAGCCGCATGAGTTGGGCGCAGTCCCTGATCAAACTCGCGACCTATGAGGTCGAGGTCCTGCAGAAGCGCTTGGGAGAGATCGCAGACCGGCGTCTGCAGTGCGAAATGAAGCTCGCCTTCCTTGAAGCCGAAGGCGAGGCTGAGGCCGAGCGCGCGCGCCACGACGTCGAGGCCGGCTGGTATCAAGTCGGGTTCTGGGAAGGCCTGCGCGCCCGCAAGGCGTTGATCCAGGCCGACATCGCACGCATCGCCATCGAGGAGGCCGGCGCGCGCGACGCCCTGGCCTTGGCCTTCGAAGAGCAGAAGAAATACGAGCAGGTGGCTGAGGGCATCCGCCTGGCCCGGGTCAAGGAGGCTGCGCGGCTGGAGACGGCCGCCCTCGACGAGTTGGGCCTGCGCCGGGCGGCCGGCGGCCGGTGATCCCGGCGCTCTCGCGGCGTTAGTTCAGCGGGCCGGGCGTCGGTTGACGCGGCGCGGCGCGGGCGGGCGCCTCATCGGCGGCGTCGGCCGCCTGGCGCAGCGCGTGCAGGTCGTCGCTGAGGCGGAACAGGGCGACATAGAGCTCGCAGAACGAGCGCCACAGCAGCACCAGGCCGCCGACCACCAGCAGACCGGCGACCAGGACCGGGATCGCCAGAATCACGCCGATCCAGCTTTCCTCGCGCAGGGCGACGCCGACCGCGGCGCCGACCGTGCCGAACGCGATCAGTGCGATAACCCCCAGGCCGGCCCAATAGATGAGATGAATCACCTGGTTGGTCATCAGCCGCTCGAAGGTCAGCAGATCCCAGAAGATCGTGCTGCCCGGGCCGCGCCGGGTCGGGGAAGCAGGTCGCCGCATTCGATTTCCAACGCTTCGCGGCCCAATCGACCGCGCCAGGGGCAAATCGCTATCAGCCGGGGCGCGCGCCTGCAACGCCCGTCGAGCCGCAAGGCCGGCTGGGCCGCTCGCAGCGGCGAGGATTTGAACGCGCGCCCGGCCGCCTGGCGAGCGCTGGGATGACAACATTCGCTGAATGCGTGTTAGCCTTCGAGGTATGGGCACGACGACACAAGCTGCCGACTGGAGACTCGAGCCGATTTCGGGCGCCGACCGCGACGTGGTCGAGGTCATCGGCTTGCCGCCGGAACAAGAGGCGTTCGCCGGCAGTCTGGACGAGGTGTTCGGGCGCTTGAACGAGGCCGACGCCGTCGGGCTCGAGCAAGGCTTCGCGGTGATCGAACCCAGCGGCGAGGTGGTTGGCTTCTTTGTGCTGCGCGAAGGCCTGCGCCGCCCGTCATGGGCGCCGCCCGGCACGGTCAGCCTGCACAATTTCCGGGTCCGCCCGGGCTTCCAGGGCAAGGGCGTCGGACGCCGCTGCATCAGCCTGCTGGAAGAGTGGTTCGTGCGCGAGCGACCGGTGCAGCCGCAGCTGATGTTGGCGGTCAACGCCCGGAACGTCGCGGCGATCGAGGCCTACCGCAAGATTGGCTTCATCGACACCGGCGAACGCCACGAAGGGGGCTTCGGCGCCCAGCTGATCTTCGCCAAGCCGCTGGGCTGACCCGCAGCTAGATCTGCCCGACCGTCTTCAGCCGCGCCTTCGGGTGGATCTCGTTCTGGCTGAGCACCGGGGTCTGGCCGCGGAAGCGTTCGATGATCGAGCGGACATACGGACGGATCTGCGGGCTGGTCAGCAGCACGGCGCTGTCGCCGGCCAGGGCCGCGCGCTCGAAGCTGTCGCGGACGGCGCGGATGAAGTCTTGCAGCCGCGACGGGGCCAGGGCCAGCTGCTTTTCCTCGCCGGCGCCGATCAGCGCGTCGGCGAAGGCGTTCTCCCACTCGCCCGACATGGTGATGATCGGCAGGGCGCCGTCGTCGCCGCGATAGGCGAACGACAGCTGGCGGGCCAGGCGGCCGCGGACCTGTTCGACCAGCAGGGTGATCGAGGACGTGTGCGGGGCGGCCTCGCCGATGCCTTCGAGGATCGCCGGCAGGTCGCGGATCGAGACGCGCTCGCGCAGCAGGGCCTGCAGCACGCGCTGGATGGTGGTCGCCGAGACGACGGACGGGACCAGGTCGTCGACCAGCTTCTTCTGCTCGGTCGGCAGTTCCTTCAGCAGCTTCTGGACTTCGGCGTAGGAGAGCAGGTCGGGCATGTTCTCCTTGAGGATCTCGGTCAGGTGCGTGGTCAGCACGGTGGCCGGATCGACGATGGTGTAGCCGCGGAAGGTCGCTTCCTCGCGCAGGGAGTCGTCGATCCAGGTGGCCGGCAGGCCGAAGGCCGGCTCGCGCATGTGTTCGCCGGGCAGGTCGACCTGGCCGCCGGACGGGTCCATGGCCATCAGCGAGCCAAGCCGGACCTCGCCGCCGCCGCCTTCCATCTCCTTGATGCGGATCATGTAGCCCTGCGAGGGCAGGCGCATATTGTCGAGGATGCGGACCGCCGGCATCACGAAGCCGAAGTCCTGGGCCAGGGTGCGGCGCAGGGCCTTGATCTGGTCGGTCAGGCGGCGGCCTTCGAGGTCGTTGATCAGCGGCAGCAGGCCGTAGCCCAGTTCGATCTTGATCTCGTCGATGGCCAGGGCCTGGCTGATCGGCTCTTCCTGCTCCTGGCCGGCTGCGGCCGCGTCGACCGGCGCCAGTTCCACGGGCGGCGGCGCCAGGGCCTCCTGCGAGCGCTTCCAGGCCAGGAAGCCCGAGCCGGCGGCCAGGGCCGCGAACGGGATGATCGGCATGCCAGGGATCAGGGCGATGACGCCCGCCGAGGCCGAGACCATGCCCAGGCTGATCGGGTTCATGGCCAGCTGGGCGACCAGGGCCTTGTCGGCCGAGCCGTCGACGCCGGCCTTGGACACCAGGAAGCCGGCGGCGATCGAGATGATCAGCGCCGGGATCTGGCTGACCAGACCGTCGCCGATGGTCATGATCGTATAGGACGATGCGGCCTGGCCGATCGGAACCTTGTGCTGCACGACGCCGATCAGGATGCCGCCGATGATGTTGATGGCGACGATGATCAGGCCGGCGACGGCGTCGCCGCGCACGAACTTGCTGGCGCCGTCCATAGCCCCGAAGAAGGTCGATTCCTGCTCCAGCTCCTTGCGGCGCTTCTTGGCCTCGTTCTCTTCGATCAGGCCGGCCGACAGGTCGGCGTCGATCGCCATCTGCTTGCCGGGCATCGAATCCAGGGTGAAGCGGGCGGCGACTTCGGCGATCCGGCCAGAACCCTTGGTGATGACCACGAAGTTCACGATCACCAGGATGATGAACACGATCACCCCGATGACGAAGTTGCCCCCCATCATCAACTTGCCGAAGCCTTCGATGATCTTGCCGGCCCCGTGCGCGCCTTCGTGGCCGTGACCGAGGATCAGGCGCGTCGAAGCGATGTTCAGCCCGAGGCGGAACAGGGTGGTGACCAGCAGGACGGTCGGGAAGGCGGTGAATTCCAGCGGCTTCTTGATCAGAAGCGAGGTCATCAGGATCAGCACCGAGGAGGTGATCGAGATGGCCAGCAGCATATCCAGCACGAACGGCGGGATCGGCAGGATCAGCAGGATGACGATGCCGATGACGCCCAGCGCCAGGGCGACCTCGCCCTTCATCAGCCAGCCCAGCATTTCGCGGGGCGAGGGACGGGCCGAGGAGGAGAACGAAGCGTCGGACATCAGTTACTCGTTCAGGCCGCGCTGGCGCCCATCTGCGGGGCGGGCACCGAGACGCCGGCCTCGGTGTATTCCTTGAGCTTGTTGCGCAGGGTGCGGATCGAAATGCCCAGGATGTTGGCCGCATGCGTGCGGTTGCCCAGGCAGTGCGACAGGGTGTCGATGATCAGCCGTTGTTCCATGTCGGCGACGGTCTGGCCGACGAAGGTGCGGGTCACCGCCTCGGCGGCGTCGGCCGCGGTCTGGGCGGCGCGGGCGGCCGGATCGGGAGCGGCCAGCGGCTGACCGTCGGGCAGGCGGATGGCGTTTTCCTCGATCTCCGGGCCGGAGGCCAGCAGCACCGCGCGGTGCATGGCGTTCTCCAGCTCGCGGACGTTGCCCGGCCAGCGGTGGGCGGCCAGGCGGCGCTTGGCCTCGGCCGAGAGCGGCCGCTCGGGCATGCCGTTGGCCTTGGCGTATTTGCGGATGAAGAACTCGGCCAAGGCCACGACGTCGCCGGGCCGCTCGCGCAGGGGCGGCAGGCGCAGGTTCACGACGTTGAGGCGATAGAGCAGGTCCTCGCGGAACGTGCCGTCCTTCACGGCCTGGGCCAGGTCGCGGTTGGAAGTGGCGAGGATGCGGATGTCGACCTTCACCGGCTTGGCGCCGCCGACCCGGTCGATCTCACGCTCCTGGATGGCGCGCAGCAGCTTGGCTTGCAGGCGCGCGTCCATTTCCGAAATTTCGTCGAGCAGCAGCGTGCCGCCGTTGGCTTCCTCGAACTTGCCGATGCGGCGCGCCAGCGCGCCGGTGAAGGCGCCCTTCTCGTGGCCGAACAGCTCGCTCTCCAGCAGGTTTTCCGGGATCGCGGCGCAGTTGACCGAGATGAACGCACGGCTGGCGCGGCGTGACTTCTGGTGCACGTAGCGGGCGATGACTTCCTTACCCGAGCCGCTTTCCCCGGTGATCAGGATGGAGGCTTCCGACGGCGCGACCTGGTCGGCCAGGCTGATCACCGACTGCATGCCGGGATCGCGCACGACCATCGGCTTTTCGTCGTCGGACACGGCGGCCAGGACGGCGGCGATCATCTCGGCGTCCGGCGGCAGCGGGATGAATTCCTTGGCGCCCGCGCGGATGGCGTCGCCGGCCTTCTGCGCGTCCGGATCGACGCCGCAGGCGACCACCGGCACGCGGATCCGCTCGCCCTCGTTGGCGGCGATCAGCCCGGCGATGTCGAGGTCGTAGTCGACCAGCAGCAGGTCTGCGCCCTGACCCGCGCGCAGGGCGTGGGTGGCCGCTTCGATGGTCTCCACGTGGCTGACCTTGGCGCCCGCCGTCATCGCCATCTTCACGGCGTTGGAGAGCTGTCCGTTCAGTTTTCCGACGACCAAAAGCCGCATAACTCTATCTCCTACAGACCCTCAGGCGATCAGCCCTGAGTGTCGCCGTCCTTGATGATTTCGGTCATGGTCACGCCCAGGCGGTCGTCGACGATGACGACCTCCCCACGGGCGACCAGCCGATTGTTCACGTAGATGTCGATCGCCTCGCCGACCTTGCGGTCCAGGTCGAGGACGCTGCCCGACTGCAGCTGCAGCAGCTGAGCCACCGACATCGTGGCGCGGCCGAGCACCGCCGAGATCGAAACCGGCACGTCGAAGACCGGAGCCAGGTCGCTGGCGGTCTTGTCCTCGATCTCCATGCCCATGTCGGCCATGGGCATGTCGGAGGGACCGAATTCGTCGAGTTTGAGGTCGTTGTCGGACATGGCGGTCAGCTTTCGCTTCCGGGAATGAGGGGTTCGGCGTGCAGACCTTCGGCGGCCAACGCCGCTTGAAGCGCAGCGGCCACGCGCGCCGCGGCAGCGGCGGGGTCGAAGGCGGCCGCGCCGTCGCCGAAATCGAGGGTGAAGGCGGCGGGGCCGACGGCGGGGGCCGGGCGGACCTGAATGGCGCCGGGGTAGCCGATCGCCTGGGCGGTTTGTTCAAGCGCCGCCTGGGCGCCTTCGGCCAGGTCGGCGCCGACGCTGACGATCAGCCGCGGCGCGGCTTCGATTTCGCGGGCCAGGTTCTCGAGCGCGGCCTGGATCGGCGCTTCGGGGAACTTGGCGAGCGCGGCGTCGGCGATCGCGCGGGCGCAAGCCAGCGCCAGTTCCGCCGAGCCGACGCGATGCTCGTGGGCGACGCCGGCCAGCCGCGGCAGGGCCTGACCGACGCTGGCGGCGATCTGCGACAGGGCCTGGGCCTGCAGCGCGGCCATCGAGGCCAGGGCCTGGCGCTCGCCCTCGGCGAAGGCCTGGGTGCGCAGGACCTCTACCTCTTCGGCGGGGAACAGGCGCTTGGGACGCTGAGCGGCGTAGGCGACGTCTCCGGCGTTGTCGAACACCGTGTCGAAGCCGAATTTCTGGTGAGGGGGGCTGGTCATCAGTAGATCAGCTCATCATCGCCGCCGGCGCCGGCCAGCATGATCTCGCCCTTGGCGGCCAGGTCCTTGGCGACCTGGACCATGGCCATCTGGGCCTGGTCGACGTCGCGCAGGCGCACTGGGCCCATGCCCTCCATGTCCTCGCGCATGATCTTGGCGGCGCGCTCGGACATATTGGAGAAGAACATTTCGCGCAGGGAGTCGGACGCGCCTTTGAGCGCCAGACCCAGCTGGTCCTTCTCGACGTTACGCAGCAGGGTCTGGACGCCGCCCGGATCGAGCTTCGACAGGTCTTCGAACACGAACATCAGAGCGCGGATGCGCTCGGCGCTCTCGCGGTTGCGCTCTTCCAGGGCGGCGATGAAGCGGGCCTCGGTCTGACGGTCGAAGGCGTTGAAGATGTCCGCCATCATCTCGTGGCTGTCGCGCTTGGAGGTCCGCGCCAGGTTGGACATGAACTCGGTGCGCAGGGTCTGCTCGATCTTGTCGAGGATCTCCCGCTGCACAGGCTCCATGCGCAGCATGCGGGTGACGCACTCCAGTGCGAAGTCCTCGGGCAGGGCGGCCAGCACGCGGGCGGCGTGGTCTGACTTCACCTTCGACAGCACGACGGCGACGGTCTGCGGGTATTCGTTCTTCAGGTAGTTGGCGAGCACCGCCTCGTTCACGTTGCCCAGCTTGTCCCACATGGTTCGGCCGGCGGGACCGCGGATCTCCTCCATGAGGGAGTCGACTTTGTCGGGCGGCAGGAAGGCCTGCAGCAGGCGCTGGGTCTGCTCGAACGAGCCCATGATCGCGCCGGCGCCGGACATGCCGGATATGAAGTCGACCAGCAGCTGCTCGACGGCGCTGGACGAGACGGTGCCGAGGCCGGCCATCGCTTGGGAGATCTCCTTGATCTCCTCCTCGTCGAGGTGCTCCCAGATCGTCTTGTGCTCTTCGCCGAGCGCAAGCAGCACGACCGCCGCGCGCTCGGGACCGCTGAGCTTCGATGCGTCGTTGATGGACTTCACGCGGCTGCTCATGTCGTTTCGTGGAGCCAGCTACGCAGCAGCGAGACGGACTCTTCTGGGTGTGTCTCGACGAACTCCGAGACGCGCTTCACCGAGGAGGCCTTCACCTGGCCCTCGATGCGGGCGATGTCGATGCGCTGCTCCAGCTCGTTGCCCGGACCGGGCAGGGCCAGCGCCTGGCCGGTGGCCGGATCGACCTGGATCTGCATCGGCTGGCCGTCGGCGGTGGTCACCAGCCGGGTGATGGGCGGGCCGCCGGCCAGGGCGGGCATGCCGCCGCCGCTCGACGGCTTCAGCAGCGGGCGGACCACGAAGAAGATCAGCAGCACTGCGACGAGGCCGAGGATGGCGATCTCGACGGCGCGCATGATGTCGTTCTTGTCGAAGCCCATCAGCGGGTTGGTCGCCTCGACGCCGCCCTCGGCGTCGGCGGTCGGGAAGCGGACGTTGACGACGGTGACCTGGTCGCCGCGGTCGGCGTTGAAGCCGACGGCGGTGCGGACCAGCTGCTCGATGCGCTGCATCTCCTCGGCCGTGCGCGGGGTGTAGGCGCCAGGCTTGCCGTCCTGCCCCGGGGCAGTCGCGCCGTCGACGGCCACGGCGACCGACAGGCGCTTCATGTCGCCCGGTTCCTGGACCTCGGTGCGAACGGTCTTGGAGATTTCGTAGTTGGTGGTCGATTCCGTGCGGCCGCTGGCGGACTGGTTCATGGCCTCGCCGTTGGCGCCGACGCCGCCGGGGATGTTGGCGCTGGCCGACACCGCGCCGTTGGCGTCGGGTTGGTTCTCGCGCGAGGTCTCTTCGTTGGTGGTCTCCGAGCGGACGACCTGACCGTCGGGGTCGAAGGTTTCCTGCTGAACGGTGACGCGGGCCAGGTTGAGGTCGGCGGTGACGTTGACCCGCGCCTTGCCGGGGCCGACGACGCCCTCGACCAGCTTGGTGACGGTCTTGGCGATGCGCTGCTCGACGTCGCTGCGGCGGCCGTCGGCGGCCTGGGCGCCGAAGCCGTCTTCACCGGCCGAGAGCGTCTTGGCGTGTTGGTCGACGACGGTCACGCGGCCCGGCTTCAGGTTCGGCACCGCGCTGGAGACCAGGTTCTGGATCGCCTGCACCTGATCGGACGACGGCGCGCGGCCGCCGACGCCGATGGTGACCGCCGCGGAGGGCTGCTCGGCCTCTTCCTCGAACAGTTGGCGCTTGGGCAGCACCAGGTGGACGCGGGCCGAGGTGACGCCGTCCAGCCCCTGGATCGTGCGGGCGAGTTCGCCTTCCAGCGCGCGCTGGCGGTTCAGCTGTTGGACGAAGTCGGTCTGGCCGAGGGCGTTGGCCTCGTCGAAGATCTCGTAGCCGACCGAGCCGGAGGTCGGCAGGCCCTTGGACGACAGCATCAGGCGTGTCGAGGCGACCTGGTCGCGCGGCACCATGATGGTCGAGCCGTCGCCCTTGACCTCGTACTTCACGCCCGCCTGGTCGAGAGCGGTGGTGATCGAGCCCGCTTCCTTCAGGTCCAGGTTCGAATAGAGCAGGGCCTTGGGCTCGCCCAGGTTCATCGTGAGGGCGATCAGCGCAGCGGCGACGCCGACCCCGATCCCGAGGATGGCCGCCAGTCGTCCAATTCCGAACCTCTGCAGGGCGGCGACGAAGTTGTTCAACGCGGGCGTCCTTCCCGGGGTACGCGGGACGGACGCTCACTCGCCCGCCGCTAGGCAGGATTTACCCAGTGCTTGGTAAACGACGCGTTTACATTTGGGGCGTTAACGCCTCAATTCGTGGAAGAATCTTGTTCTCTATGGTTGAGAAAAATCAACCACTCCAAGGGGTAAGCGCTCCCCAGAGGCCAAGCAGCACCGTGAAGACGCCATAGAGCAGGGCGGTAAAGGTAAACGCGCCCTTGCGCAGGGCGGTCCACGAATCAACTCGCCGCCCACCGCGCCAGATCGCCGGCATCAGGATCAGCCCGCCCAGGGTCAGGGCCGCAGCGACCAGCACACAGGCCGAGGCGATGATCAGCGTGGCGCCCGGCCAGCGGTACATGACGTTGGCGATATCGGCGGCGCTCGCCGCCCAGGCGCCGAACAGGGCCAGGGCGGTCAGCCACAGCACCGCCTGGGTGGTTTGCAGCAGGCTGGCCTGGCGTTGAATCGCGGTCTCGCGGAAGTCGCGACGGTTGCGCAGGAAGAGGCCGCCGATCGTGGCCAGCGCCGCCAGGCCGACGAGGATCGCGGCGCCGGCGAGGACGCCAGGGCGTTTCCAGAAGCCGGTCCGCTCGTAGGTCTGATCGCCGCCGGCGTTTTGGAAGCTGTGCGCCCGGCCGCCGTCGATGGCGAAGGCCAGGTGGTCGGCGCCGGTGGCGGAGATGAAGCGGCCTTCCGACAGATCGCCTTGCGGGACGAAGCGCTTGGTCTTGCCGTTAGACGTGACCAGCAGGTAGCCGTCAGGCGTCACGCTCACCGATGCGCCGCCGATCATCAGGCCGACCATCCCCTCCAGGCCGCGATAGGCGCGGCGGGAGCCGACATAGTAGCCGGCGAAGTCGCCGCCGCGCTCGACCAGCGCGCGCGAACCCTTGCGGGGGAAGGCTTCGGGGGCGACGTAGAACTGCTGCACGACGTTCCCGGCCAGACCGATGGCCAGGTCGCCGCCGGTGTCGGTGTTGGTGCTGATGAACACCCCGAGGTTCAGGTCGGGGATCACCACCATGTTCGACAGGAACGACAGGGTGCCGCCGGAATGGCCGAACCCGACCCGGCCGCCCGGCAAGGCGTATTCGACGAAGCCATGCCGCCAGCCGTTGATCCCGGGCGCGGTCTTGCGGATCGGGGTGTTGAAGGCTTTAGCCGCGCCGGGGCCGTAGATGACGGCACCGTCCAGCGTGCCGCCGTTCAGCAGCAGCTGCATGTAGCGGGCCATGTCGGCGGCGGTGGACGAGGCCGAGCCGGCCGGCGCCACCTGACTGATATACTCGAACGGGCGGGCGACGTAGCCGCCGGGGGTCCAGCGATAGCCCTCGGAGATGTTTTCGCCCAGGCGCTCTGGGATCGCCCCGGGGATGCCGGCCTTGGGCGGATGCGGCTCGCGGAAGCTGGTGTTGTTCATACGCGCAGGCAGGAGGATGCGCTCTTCGATCAGCCGTTCGAACGGCTTGCCAGCGACATAGGACACCGCCTGGCCCGCCAGGGCCGCGCCGTAGTTGGAGTAGGCCGAGGCCGAGCCTGGCGCGCGCACGCGGCGGGGCCGCTCCTGGCGCAGATAGTCGGCCATGGGGCGCACGCGGTCGAAATTGCGTTCGAACAGGTGGCCGAGCGCGCGGTCCTCGAAGCCCGGCGAGTGGTCCATGAGGTTGATCACCCGGACCGGCGTGCGGAAGCCCTGGTCGCGGATCTGCAGGCGCTCGGGCAGGTAGAGATTGACCGGCGCGTCCTGGCGGATCCGCCCGGCCTCGACCTCGTTCATCAGCGCGATCCAGGTGAAGGTCTTGGAGATCGAACCGATGCGGAACAGGGTCTGGTCTGGATCAACCTTGCGAGCCGGAGACAGGCTGGCCAGGCCGTAGCCCTTTTTCAGCACCACCTGGCCGTTCTGCACGACCGAGACCGTGACCCCGGCGATATGGTCGCGGGCCATGGCGCTGCGCACCACGCCGTCGACGTAGGCCTCGAGCTCCGCAGCGGGAATTGTCTCACCGGGCGCCAGGCGCGCCCCGGACGGCGCGGCCGGCAAGGCTGCAGCGGCGGTCAGCGGCGCTCCCGGGGCCGCTGTCGCGGCCGTTGCGACCGTCGCAGCGACGGCGGCGGGGGCTGCCGCGGCGGCCGGCCGCGAAGCCGGGCGCGGGCGCTGCGGGCGCTGGAGGCTGGTGTAGGGGACCGGGCCACGCGGGTTGACCGCGGCGGGCGCCGTGGCCGGCGGAGGGCTGGCGGCGGGGGGCGAAGCGGGGGCCGACTGGGCCGTCTCCTGGGCCGTCGCGGCAGTGGCCGCGCAGGCGAAGGCGGCGGCGAAGACAGCCTTGAAGATCAAACGCATGGTTGATTACCCGCTGGCCCCTGTTGCCCCACGATTCCTCTTGTAGGGCGCCTGGCGCGCGGGGCGCTAGAGCGGTTGCAGCCTGCGACGATCAGGCCGTGGATCGCTGTTCAATCACCGCCCGGCGGACCGGTGGGAAAGGCGTAGAGCGGCAGCATCGGGCGCAGCTCGCCGCCGATCCAGATCTGGGGTTCGGAGGGCGGCCGCATGCCCTCGGCGATCTCGCGCAAGGCGACGCAGCTCTTCACCGCGTTGGCGAGGGCGGCGAAGTCGCGGACCGCCGGGCTCGACTTCAGCACGCAGTCGTCGAAGAACGGATAGACGTTGTCCTCGCCGCACCCAAACGAGGTCCGGTCGGGCCGCGCGGCGGTTAGGATCATACGGTTGGGATGCGCCAGCGGCCGCACGAACACGCCCGAGAAGCAGGCCGACATGATCACCACGGTCGGGCGGCTCTGGCAGGTGGTGTCAAGGATCCGCCGGAGCAGGCCGGGCGTGAGGATCTGCTGGTCGACCACCACCCCTTGCGGCGCGCCGTGCGAGGTGAAGTAGACGAGGCACCCGGACTTGGTCTTGGCCGACAGGTCGTTCAGCGAGCGGTAGATCGCCACCGTCTCCGACTTCAGCGGCTTGTCCTTGTAGCGCTCGGGCCGGACCGAGAACTGGACGATGTTGTCGCGGGAAAAGCCGAGCCGCTGCAACTCCTTGGACACGTCGCGGCGGGCGTTGTCGAAGGCCTCGGTCGGGCCGCCGCCCGCGCCATGAAAGTCGCCGGCGATGACCACCGCGGCCCAGTCGCCGAACGTCCCGGTCTGGGCTGCCGCTACGGAAGGCGCCGCCATGGCCAAGGCCCAAATGAAAAACGCGCCGACGATGCCAGCGCGTTTCAACATGTCAGCTCTTGTACCGCTGGAAGGGCGTGGGCACCGCCGTTCCCGTTGCCTTCGCTAGGAGCCGGCCGTCGGCGTCGTAGAGCTCCCCCTCGGTGAAGGCGATGGTGCGGCCCCATTTGGCGACCTTGCCGATTCCCTTGAGCTTTCCAGGCGCCGCCGGCCGGAAGAAGGTGGTCTTCATCTCGGCGGTGGGGGCGACGTGGGTCATGCCCGAGGCGACCATGCAGGCCACCGACATGCACTCGTCGAGCATGGCGCAGAGATAGCCGCCTTGGATCTGCTTCATCGGGTTGAGCAGCAGTTCCGGCTTGGCGTCGAACTCGACCTCGACCGACTTCTCGGCCTGACTGACCGCAACGATCCGGAAGCCTAGGGTCTGAGACCCGGTCGGCTGGTTCTTCGAGCGCTGGAAGCGCGCCAGGATGGCTTCGTCCGTCAGGACTTCGGGTTCGGCGGCGACATCGGTCATCTGGGCGCGGTCACTTTTTGCGAAAGGTGTCGAGCGAGACCACGTTCGGCGCATTGGGATCGGTCGGTTCGGCCGGATCCGATGCTGCGGGCGGTTCGGCCGCGGCCGGCGATAGCGTCGCGGTGGCCGTCGGCGCTTCGAACTGCAGCAGGAACTGGACGCTGGGGTCGTAGAAGCGGGTCACCGCCGCATACGGCACCGAGACGCGCTTGGGCTGGCCGCCGAACTTCAGGGTCACCGAGAAGAAGGTCTCGCCGGGCGCCAGGTCCCAGTACTGGTGCTGCAGGACGATGGTCATCTCGTCGGGGTACTTCGACAGCAGATCGTTGGGGCCCGAGACGCCCGGCGCCTCGGTTTTGAACGTGATGTAGAAGTGGTGCGCGCCCGGCAGGCCTTCCGGCGCCGCAGCTCGCTTCAACGCGGCCTTCACCACGCCGCGCAGGGCCTCCTGGGCCATGGCTTCGTAGTGCATCTGATCTTGGGCCGGCGGGTCTTGGGCCATCGAAACTCCGGGGGTACTGAACGTGGTGCGGAGGGTAGCGTTTCGGCGTGCGGGCGCAAGGCGGCTCTCGCCGTAGGCGGCGTTGAATCGCAGGATAGGTCAGGTGAAGGTGGAGGGGTTCTGTTGCAAGGCCCCCTCCGGGCCCCGCCTAGCGCTGCTAAGACGCTAGGAGTTTAGGTCGAAATCTATCGAACCGCTTACGCGGCCAGACGGACTTCTTCAGCGAAGTTATCGTTCGCATTTAGTTTAAAGCCCGAAACGGTGGGCCAAGCCGAGAGAAAGCAACACCTTTAGACGTCTGTCGATGCTGATCGGCCCCATGCTTTCCGGCGATAACGACCGGGGAAGATTGGTGGAGCCGCCGGGAATCGCACCCGGGTCCAGTCCGCTTATTACGTGCGCGTTTATCTCCATAGTCAGGGCGAACCCCGACACCGCCAATATAGGGGCTGCGCGCCGGTTTTAGAAGGACTTCCGGCCGCGGAACGGTGGATGACCGTTCGCGAAGCGCGAACCGACAGGTGGATTTCGCGAACGACCGCGCTGGCTGCGCGGGCGGGTTCGTCGGTCGCCAGCCACGGCCGCTAGGCTCTGCGCACGCTTTCAACGCCTGGAGTTTCCGCCCGTGAGCCCGCTCGTCTACGCCGCCCGCCCGATTCTGATCGACATGGCCGCGACCCTGGTCTTCTACGCCTTCCTCGCCGCCACCGGCGACGTGGCGCTCGCCACCGGCGTGGGCATCGCGCTGGGCGTGGCGCAGGTGGCGGTGATGAAGCTGCGGGGGCGCAAGATCGCGGCCATGCAGTGGACCGCGCTGGCGCTGGTGGTGATCATGGGCGGGGCCACCCTGATCACCCACGACGCGCGGTTCGTGCTGTTCAAGGCGAGCATCGTCTATGCGGCGATCGGGGCGGCGATGCTCGAGCGCGGCTGGATGGGCCGCTACATGCCGCCGGTCGCGCAGGGGCGTATCCCGGCGTCCTATGTGAACGGAGCCGGATACGTCTGGGCGGGGCTGATGTTCGTCAGCGGGCTGCTGAACCTGGGCCTGACCTTGCTGGCCGACCCCAAGCTGACGGCCAGCATCATGACGCTGTGGGCGCCGGGGTCGAAGCTGGCCCTGTTCGCCGCGCAGTACCTGCTGTTCAGGTCGGTTGCGCGGCGCAATCTGGCGGCCGGCGTGAGCGTCTAACGGACGACCAGCACCGGGACCGGCGCGTGGCTGAGCACCTCGGAGGTCTGGCTGCCCAGGATCAGACGGCCCAGGCCGCGGCGGCCGTGCGAGGCCATGACGATCACATCGACGCCCTGCGACTTTGCGGTTTCGATGATCGCCTCGGCCGGCGGCGAGTTCGGCACATGCAGCGTCTTGGCGGCGACCCCAGCCTTGTCGGCCTCGGCCTTGGCCAGGCCGAGCACGCGGTCGGCGAACTCTTTCTGGATCTCGTCATAGTTCCCCATCTCGGTCGGGACCCAGCCGCCGGCGGCGCTGGCATAGACCGGAAATGGCTCGGTGACGGTTATCAGGGTGACCTGCGCACCCAGCGCCTTGGCGAGGGCCAGGCCTTGATCGACGCCCTTCTGGGCGACTTCGGAGCCGTCGGTGGAGATGAGGACGTGCTTGTACATTTTGTCTCCATGCACTGGGCCGGGCCGCGTCAGCTGCGACCCAATCGAGTATTCGCTTCTGAACTGCGCAGTTCCAATTCCGCGAAACTACATAGGTTGCACGCGGGCCCGCATTCTAACAGCCAGGCTTGACGCGGGTCAGCCGCTGGGCGCTCAACTCTGAGTGAGCATCCCCGTGTTCGTAGAGCGACGCTATCTCAAGCTTCAACCATGGGTTAGCCTCCGCTCAAACGGGAGGCATCTCATGCAGAAGTTTGTAGCTGAATTCATCGGTACGCTTACGCTTGTGCTCTTCGGGTGCGGCGCCGCCGTCTTGGGCGGCGACAACGTCGGCCAACTGGGCATCGCCCTGGCCTTCGGCTTCGCGATCGTCGCGATGGCCTACGGGATCGGCTCGATCTCCGGCTGCCACGTCAATCCGGCGGTCAGCTTGGCGGTGTTCATCGCCGGGCGGATGAACGCCCGCGACCTCGTTCTCTACTGGATCGCGCAGTTTCTCGGGGCGCTGGTCGGCGCCGGCATACTGGCGGCCATCGCCGGCACGGCCGGGGGCCTGGGCCAGAACGGCTGGGGGCCGGGCTACAACGGCGAATTCAGCATGCAGTCGGCGCTGATCTTCGAGGTGGTGATGACCGCCCTGTTCGTCATCGTCATCCTCGGCTCGACGTCGACGGCGGCCCCAGCTGGCTTTGCGGGCCTGGCCATCGGCATCACGCTGGCCGTCATCCACATCGTCGGCATCCAGGTCACCGGCGTCTCCGTGAACCCCGCGCGGAGCTTCGGGCCGGCGGTGCTGGTCGGCGGCCAGGCGCTGTCGCAGCTCTGGCTGTTCTTCGTCGCCCCCGCGATCGGGGCGATCATCGGCGGGGCGATCTATCGCCTCAACGTTCTGCGCTAGGCGAAGGCGGAGCCGCCGGCTCGTCCTCGGGCGGCGGCGGCTCTGCGAAGCTCGGCGGCTGGGCGCGGGCGTTGGGCGAGGGCTTCAGCATCCCGCCCGCGGCGATCAGGTCGCGATAGGCGGTCCGTGCGGCCGAGTAGTCAGCGCCGCCCGGATAGATCACGTCGATGCGCGGCTCGTGGCCGAGAGCCAGGCCGAGCACGGTCTCCAGCACGTCGGCCGCCTGGCCGATCTCGGCGCTGTCGCAGGCGCGGCGCACGGCGCGCACCTGGCCGGGCTGGGCCAGGGTCAGATCATACGACGTGCCGTCGACGCACAGCGCGTCGGCGGCGCCGGAGCTCTCCACCACTCGGACCTCGCGCGGCGAACTCCAGAGCGGATCCTGGGCCAGGGCGGTCAGCCGCGCCGCCGCGTCCGGCGGCGCCTCGACGTCGAAGCCCACGCGTCGGGCGATGCCTGGTTCGCAGCAGCCAAGGCCGGCGCGGGCTTGGATGAAGGCTTTGCCGTCACGGCGCACGATGGCGCGCACCAGGGTCTGGCGCGTCGAGGTCGCCGGCCGGACCGCGACCTCGATGATCAGCTCGCCCGATCGCAGCACCTGGTTCTGCAGGGGCGGCAGCCCCCACAGCCGGTAGAGCAGGGGATCATAACCGTTGGCGACGATCAGCGGCCGCTCGCCGCGGGACGGCCGACGACCGCCGAGCGGATCGGCGGTCTCGTCGGGCTTGGGGCGCTTGTCGTCCCACCAGGATTTCGGATCGGGATCGGGCCAGGGCCAGTCGAGGACCGGCCCCGGCGGCGATGGTCGCGGCGCGGCCTGGGCCTGGGCCAAGGCCGGCGCGGGCAGGAAGGCGAGGGCGAGAATGGTCGCGGCGATGCGGACCATCTGATCCTCCCTCCTACATGGCGTCGGGGCCCCGGGTGATGGAAAGCACGCCGGTGCGCGACAGTTCCACCAAGCCGAGCGGGCGCATCAGCTCGATGAACTTGTCAATCTTCGACGAGGCGCCGGTCAGTTCGAAGATGAAGCTGTCGATGGTGGTGTCGAGCACCTTGGCGCGGAAGATATCGGCGATGCGCAGAGCTTCGACGCGGTCGGGACCGGTCCCCTTGACCTTGACCAGGGCCAGCTCGCGCTCCAGGCCGTTGGGGTCGCGGGTCACGTCCTGGACGTGGCGGGTGGCGACCATCTTTTCCAGCTGGGCCTCGATCTGCTCGAGCACGTGCGGGGCGCCGCGGGTGACGATGGTGACGCGGCTGGTGTGGGCCCGGCGGTCGGTCTCGGCGACGGTCAGGCTCTCGATGTTGTAGCCGCGGGCCGCGAACAGCCCGACCAGCCGGTGCAGCACGCCGGGCTCGTTCTCGACCAGGATCGCGAAGGTGGCCAGGTTCTCGGCTTCCTCGGCGTGGCTGAGGTCGTAGACGGAGGCGGGCTGGGCGTCGGACATGCGGGGCTCTCTAAACGTCGGTCGCCGAGCAGGTGTCACATGCGCGCGCGGGGGGCAAGCCGCGACTGCGGAACGAGCGTGAACAAGTCATGAACATTTCACTTGCGAAGAACGCCGTTTGGTGAAGTGAATGCCGCGCCGGGCACTGCGCCCGAACCCCCTGGAGCTGACAGTCATGAGCACCCAAGAGATCGCCGACGATCTGGTCGCCCTCTGCAAGGCCGGCAAGTTCGACGAGGCGGGAGAGAAGTACTGGGCCGACGACGTGCTGAGCGTCGAGGCCGCGCCCGGCGACATGGCGCAGATGCGCGGCAAGGAGGCCCTGCGCGGCAAGGGCGAGTGGTGGGCGAGCGCCCACGAGGTGCATTCGACGGAGGTCGAGGGGCCCTATGTGAACGGCGACCAGTTCGTGGTGCGGTTCAAGATGGACCTGACGCAGAAGGAATCCGGAAACCGGATCCAGATGGACGAGGTCGGCGTCTACACGATCAAGAACGGCAAGATCGCCGAGGAGCGTTTCTTCTACGGAAGCTGACGAGGCGGGCGGCGCCAGGTGACCCTCGGCGCCGCCGCTCGACCTAGACCAGACGCTTGCCGGCGTCGTCGATGATGGAGCCGAGGTCGCGGGCTTCCTCGGCCATGATCATTTCGTTGTGGGCCTTGCCGGACGGGATCATCGGGAAGCAGTTCTCTTCCTTGGTGACCCGGCAGTCGAACAGCACCGGCTTGGGGCTGGCGATCATCTCGCGGATCTTGTCGTCCAGTTCGTCCGGGTGCTCGGCGCGGATGCCGACGCCGCCGAACGCCTCGGCCATCTTCACGAAGTCCGGCAGGCTCGACGAGTAGGAGTGGCTGTAGCGCTCGCCGTGCAGCAGCTGCTGCCACTGGCGGACCATGCCCATCCATTCGTTGTTCAGGATGAAGACCTTGATCGGCAGGTCGTACTGAATGGCCGTCGAGATCTCCTGCATGGTCATCTGAACCGAGGCGTCGCCGGCGATGTCGATGACCAGGGCGTCCGGGTGCGCCATTTGCACGCCGACCGCGGCCGGCAGGCCGTAGCCCATGGTGCCGAGGCCCCCGGAGGTCATCCAGCGGTTGGGCTTGTCGAAGTGATAGTACTGGGCCGCCCACATCTGGTGCTGGCCGACCTCGGTGGTGATGTAGGTCTCACGGTCCTTGGTCAGCTCGTACAGGCGCTCGATCGCATACTGCGGCTTGATCAGCTTGGTGTCGGGCCGATAGCGGAACGATTGGCGGGCGCGCCAGGCCTCGATCTGACGCCACCAGTCGTCGAGCGCGGCCTTGTCGGTCGACAGGTTGCGCGACTTCCAGGCGGCGATCATGTCCTCCAGCACGCTGGCGGCGTCGCCGACGATGCCGATGTCGGCGCGGACGTTCTTGCTGATCGACGAGGCGTCGATGTCGATGTGGATCTTCTTCGAGCCAGGGGCGAAGGCGTCCAGACGGCCGGTGACCCGGTCATCGAAGCGCGCGCCGACCGCCACCATGACGTCGCAGTCGTGCATGGCGTTGTTGCTCTCGAAGCTGCCGTGCATGCCGACCATGCCCAGCCAGGCCGGATCGGAGGCCGGGAAGGCGCCCAGGCCCATCAGGGTCGAGGTGACCGGCGCGCCGGTCAGCTGGGCGAGCTCGCGCAGCAACTCGGCGGCGCGGGGGCCGGCGTTGATGACGCCGCCGCCGGTGTAGAGGATCGGACGGCGGGCGCCGGCCAGCAGCGCCACGGCCTCGGCGATCTTGTTCGGCTCGCCCTTGGTGCGCGGATTGTAGTTGTGCGCGTGGGTGACCTCGGTCGGGCCCTGGTAGACGCCCTTGGAGAACTGAACGTCCTTGGGGATGTCGATGACGACGGGGCCGGGGCGGCCGGACGTGGCGATGTGGAACGCCTCGTGGATGATCCGCGGCAGGTCGGCGACGTCCTTGACCAGGTAGTTATGCTTGGTGATCGGGCGGGTGATGCCGATCGTGTCGCACTCTTGGAACGCGTCGGTGCCGATCAGGTGGGTGGCGACCTGGCCGGTGAACACGACCATCGGGATCGAGTCCATCAGGGCGTCGACGATGCCGGTGATGGCGTTGGTCGCGCCGGGGCCGGAGGTGACCAGGACCACGCCGGGCTTGCCCGTCGAGCGGGCGTAGCCCTCGGCCATATGGGTCGCGCCTTGCTCGTGGCGGACCAGGACGTGCTGCAGGCGCTGCTCTTCGAAGAGCGCGTCATAGATCGGCAGCACTGCTCCGCCCGGATAGCCGAACAGCACTTCGACGCCCTGGTCGATGAGGGCGCGGACCACGATCTCGGCGCCGGTCAGGGTCTCAACCGTCGTTTCGGCAGCTATCGTCTGGTGGGCTGTCATTTCAGCAAGGCCTTGATTTTCGGCAATAAAAAAGGCCCTCGAGGGGCCTGGGCGAGCGACCTTCAGCGGTCTGACACGTGGTCAGTCCGCGAGAGGTCGCACAGAGAGTACAAGAAGCTCACGCACGAGCATTCTCCAAATGAAGTCGCCGAGGTCATGACATGCCCCGTTCACCCCGTCAAGGCAGGGTGTAGCGCAATAAACTGCCTCCATTGGTCCTCGTGGGCGACGGCAGTGAGGCGCGGCCAGTCGGCCATCTGACCACGCAGCCAGGTGGCCTGGCGCTTGGCGTATCGGCGGGTTTCGCGCTGGGCGTTCTGCAAACCTGCCGCAAAGCTGACCTCGCCCGACAGCGTGGCCGCCAGCTCGCGATAGCCGACCGCCTTCATGGCCGGCAGATTGGGATCAAGGCCGCGGGCGGCGAGGGCGGCGACCTCGTCCAGCGCGCCCGCGCCGACCATGATCTCCAAACGCCGGTCGCAGCGATCGAACAGCGCCTCGCGCGGGGGATCGAGCGCGACGCCGGCCCAGCTTCCCGGAGCGATGGCGGGATCGGTGCGCGCTTGCCAGTCGCTGAGCGAGGTTCCGGTGGCGGCGAACACCTCCCAGGCCCGGGTCAGGCGCTGGCGGTCGGCCGGCGAGATGCGGCCCTCGGCGGCGGGATCGGCCTGCGCCAGCCGCTGGCGGAAGGCGGCTTCGCCCATGGCCTCGAACTCGGCGGCGGCCTGGACCCGGATCTGCGGCGGGGTGTCGGGCACCTCGGCCAGGCCGTGGGTGAGGGCGCGGAAATAGAGGCCGGTGCCGCCGACGATCACGGTCGGGCGGCCGCGGGCGGCGATCTGCTGGATCAGCGCGAGGGCCGCACGCAGCCAGCGGCCGACGGACCAGCCCTCGGCGGCGTCGACCACGCCGAAGAGGTGATGCGGGGCGGCGGCCTCTTCCTCGGGGGAGGGGCGGGCGGTCAGCAGACGCAGGTCCGCGTAGAGTTGGAGCGCGTCGGCGTTGACGATCTCGCCCCCGATTTCACGGGCCAGGCGCAGGGCCAGGGCGGACTTGCCGCTTGCGGTCGGCCCGGCGATCAGCCAGATGCGGGGCTCCATGCAGATCGCCCTTACCCTTGTCGGTCCCGATTCAGACGCCGCCGCGAAGGCGCTCGCCACACTGGCTCCAGCGCTCGCAGGCGTGCACGCCCGCGTCAAGGAGCCGCGCACCCTCGGCCCCGGCGCGCTCGACCTGCTGGTGGAGGGCGCTGATGTAGCGACCGTCCGCGCCGCGGCCGAGGCGGCCCTGGCTGGATCCGGGGTCGACGCCTGCGCCCAGCCCTGGGACGGCCGCAAGAAGCGGCTGCTGCTGGCCGACATGGATTCGACCATCATCAACGTCGAGTGCATCGACGAACTGGCCGACTTCGCCGGCGTGAAGGACAAGGTCTCGGAGATCACCGAGCGGGCCATGCGCGGCGAACTGGATTTCGAGGGCGCGCTGCGCGAGCGGGTCGGGATGCTGAAGGGCCTGCCGCTGGGCGACCTGCAGCGGGCCTATGACGAGCGCGTGCGGTTGAACGCTGGGGCGCGGACCCTGGTGCGCACGATGTCGGCGAACGGCGGCCGCGCGGTGCTGGTCTCGGGCGGCTTCACGTTCTTCACCTCGCGGGTGGCGCAGGCGGCGGGCTTTGCGGCCAACCGGGCCAACACCCTGAACGAGGACGGCAGCGCGCTGACCGGCACGGTCGGCGAGCCGATCCTGGGCAGGGAGGCCAAGTTGGCGGCGCTGAAGGAAGAGGCGGCCGGCATGGGCATCGAGCTCGCCCAGACCCTGGCGGTCGGCGACGGAGCCAACGATCTGGCGATGATCGAGGCCGCAGGCCTGGGCGTGGCCTACCGCGCCAAGCCGATCGTCTCGGCCCAGGCCGACGCCAAGGTCGACAGCGCCGACCTGACGGCGCTGCTCTACTTCCAGGGCTATCGCGCCGACGAATTCGTAACGGACTGAAGCCGGGTTTGAATTCCGCTCATGGCCGCCGCGCGCTAGAAGCCCGGCCATGAGTTTGCCCCGCATCCCCAAGGCCGTGATCTTCGACATGGACGGCCTGCTGGTCGACACCGAGTCGGTTTATCGCGAGGCCATGACCGCCACGGCGATCGCCGAGGGGCTGGAGTTCCCGAACGAGCTCTTTCTCAGCCTGATCGGCCTGTCCTGGCCGGCCAACGCCCAGATCCTGCAGACCCACTATGGTCGCGGCTTCGACCCCGAGGCGTTCAAGGTCGCCAGCGTCACGCGGTTCCGCGAGCTGGTCGCGGCGGAGGTGGCGCTGAAGGCCGGGGTGCGCGAGATCCTCGACCTGCTCGACGTGCTGAGTCTCCCCCGGGCGATCGCGACCTCGTCGGGCCACGAGTCGGTCAAGCATCACATCGGCGGCCACGGGCTGCTGGACCGCTTCCACGCCGTGATGGCGGCCGGCGACTACGCCAACGCCAAGCCGGCGCCCGATCCCTATCTGCGCGCCGCCGAGGCGCTGGGCGTCGCCCCGGTCGACTGCCTGGCGCTGGAGGACAGCCACAACGGCGTGCGCGCCGCGGCGGCGGCAGGGATGATGACCATCATGGTGCCCGACCTGCTGGACGCGACCGAGGAGATGCACAGCCTGTGCATCCGCATCGCCCGCGACCTGCACGAGGTCGAGGCGCTGATCAGGGCTGGCGCGTAGGCGGCGCGGCGGCCGGCGGCGGGCCGGCCTTCACCTCGTCGACCATCGCCTTCACGACATTGGCCGGGATGGCGAAGGCCAGGCCGGCGCCGGGCTCGCCGCGCGACTCGCGGGCGCTGGCCATGCCGATCACCTGGCCGGCGCTGTTCAGCAGCGGGCCGCCGGAGCCGCCGGCGGTCAGGGCCGCGTCGGTCTGCAGATAGGCCTTCACCGGGCCGCTGAGCGCCGCGCCGGCGAAGGGATCGTCCTCGTCCATCGGCGCGCCGATCTGGCGGTTCACCGCCGAGATGATGCCCGAGGTGGCGGTGCCGACCAGGCCGTAGGGCGCGCCCATCAGCACGACCGGCTGGCCGGCCTTGACCTGATTGCTGTCGCCGAACGAGAGGGCGGCGAGCTGGCGCCCGGGGGTGGCGCGATAGACGGCGACGTCGGCGGCCTCGTTGGCGCCGGCCAGCTCGGCGCGGGCGACCGAGCCGTCGGCGAACACCAGATTGACCACCGGCAGGCCGCCGGTGACGTGAGCGGCGGTGACCACCAGCCCGTCGGCCGAGACCACGAAGCCCGAGCCCATCTGCATCGGCGCGCCGCCCCCGCGGCCGTCCGAACCGGAGACGGTGAGCATGACCGTGGCCGCCTGGGCGCGCTGAACCGCGTCGACGAAGTTGGTCCCGCCGCGCGCGGCGGGGGCCTGGTCGCCGCGATGGCTGAGGCCCCAGCCAATCAGCAAGAGCATGAGGAAAATAACGACGCCGGCCGCGGCGTAGAGAAGCTGTTGAGTGCGCAAAATGCAGGCTCCGACGTAGTGACTCACGCCGGAAAGCGGCCAAGGCGCAGCTTGGTTCCCTTTGGGGCGTGCTGCGGATGGCCGCAGTTTGGGGCGCTTTCGGGGCGAGTTTGCCCAGGAATCGTCCAGGCGGCGACGCCGACGCTTCGACCGAAAGGTCGATTTCAACTAGGTCTTGTCTTCGCCAACCCCGCGTTGCGGCGCAGGCGGCTTCGGCGCTACTGAGTGTGTCCTGGCGGCGACGCGGCCGAAGGGCCGGACCGCGGGGGGAGACTGAGCGCCATGACGCTTTACGCCAAGCTGATGCCCGCGCCGCTTCGGCGGCGACTGCAGCCGCACGTGCAACGAGCGCTGGAGGTCAGCGGCCTGATCGCCGTGCTGCATCGCCGCCAGGAGCGGCGGCTGGCCCAGGCGCCGGCCGCGCCGTTCGACGACGGCCTGCCGATGCCGCCGCCCGAGCTGCTGGTGCTGGTCGGGGCGAGTTCGGACGGGCGGTGGTTCTCGGAGGGCGGACAAAAGCACGCCGCGATGTTCGAGGACCTGGCCGCCGCGCACGGCGTCGACGTCGGCGCAGGCAAAGACGTCTGGGACCTGGGGAGCGGTTGCGGACGGATCGCCCGCCGGCTGGCGCCGAAGGTGATCGCCGGCGGCGGCGGCTTCACGGGCTCGGACATCAATCGCAAGCTCGTCGACTGGACGAGCGCGAACCTGCCGGGGCGCTATCTGCTGAACGGGCTGCGGACCCCGACGCCGCTGGAGCCGAAGTCCAAGGACGTCGTCTATGCGTACTCGGTGCTGACCCACCTGCGGGAAAAGGCGGTGCGCGCCTGGCTGGAGGAGGTTCACCGGGTGCTGCGGCCGGGCGGCCTGGCGCTGCTGACCTTCCACGACGAGGGCTATGCGCGCGCCTGGGGGCCGAAGGGCGTCGCCGAGCGCCTGGAGCGGGAGCCGTTCATCGTGCTGAACGACGCTATGGAAGGCTCCAACTACCTATCGTCCTGGACGACGCGCGAGCAGTTCACGGCGATGGCTTCGCCGCTGTTCGAGGTGCTTGAGATCGTGGCCGGGCGGGCGGACAATCCGACCCAGGCCATCGCGGTGCTAAGGGCGCGCGGCATGATCTAGGACTCACCGCTTCGGTACGTGATCGAGCGGGGCGCCGGCCGGAATGAGCGGTTCGCGAGCCACGCTGGCGGCATGGTCGGCCAGCAGCCGATTGAAGTGGCCGACCGTCCAGGTATGCAGGTAGGGCAGACTGTTGGGTTCGCGCTCCTGCGGGTCGACAGTGAGATTGATCAGGTGCGGCGTGGCCAGTTTGGTCGGGGCGTCGGTCAGGTACTTCTGAGCGACCATGATCAGTTTGAAGTTGCGCCACTTCGCGCCGTAGATTTCCTGGCCCATCCAGTAGATGTAGCCCTCGCGCGCCGAGGCGGGGTTCTTGCCGGTCAGCCAATCGAGCTGGTTGAGGCCGTCGATCACTCGGTCGTCTGGTGGCTCAAGGCCGGCGGCGCGCAGCAGCGTCGTGAACCAGTCGGTGACGTGCATGATTTCGTCGCTGACGCCGCCCTCGGGAATGCGGCCGGGCCAGCGGGCGATGCAGGGGGTGCGCAGGTTGCCTTCGCCGCCGGCGAAGTACGACCCCTGCCAATAGCCGGGCGAGCCGCGCCAGAGCAGCACTTCCTCCGGGCCGTTGTCGCCGGCGAACACCACCAGGGTGTCGTCGGTCAGGCTCAGTTCCTCCAGCAGGTCGAGCAGGGCCCCGAAGTCGGCGTCGAGTTCGAGCAGGCTGTCGGCCCAATCGCCCTGCCGTGTGCAGCCCTTGAACTCCTGCCGCGGGATCACCGGCATGTGCATCAGCGAGTGGTTGAAATAGACGAAGAACGGCGTCTGGGCGGCGGCCGAGCGGCGGATGTGGTCGGCCGCGCGCCGTAGGTACTCGCGGTCGCAGTCGCGGCGGACCTCCAGGGTGAGCTGGTCGCCTTCGGTGACGTCGGTTTCGCCGCGCCGAATCTCGACCATGCGGCTGACAGGATCGCGGGCCGGATCGTACCAGGGATCGTCCGGCCAAAGCGCCTCGTCATAGGTGCGCGGCGGTCCGTATCATTCCTGAAACCCCTTGTCGGTCGGCCAGCGGCCGAGGCCCTCGCCCACATGCCACTTGCCGTAGGCGGCGCAGGCGTAGCCAGCCTCGTCCAGCAGATCAGCGATGGTCCTTTCCCAGGCGACAAGGCCCCAGCCCTTGGCCGCGCCGAGCGGGACGCTGTGGGTGCCTGAGCGAACCGCGTGGCGTCCGGTCAGGAAGGCCGAGCGGGTCGGGGTGCATTGCGATTCCGGGCAGTAGTTGGTGAGGCGCAGGCCCTCCCGCGCAAAGGCGTCGATACGGGAAGTCGTGGCGCCGCGGAACGGCCCGCCGGAATAGCAGCTGAGTTCGCCGAACCCGAGGTTGTCGACGTGGAAGAACAGGATGTTCGGCGTCGCCTTCGTCATGACGGCCTCAAGTTGTCTTAGGCCATCATTGCAACACGACTGGGGAGGGCGGGGCGATCAGGTGACCACCTAACTCGGGTCGTCGGGCGGCCCCAGACCACCCTTTGTTGCGGACGCTGACAGCGACCGTTCGGCGCCGCGTATCCTAGAGCTCGATCCAGTAGTGGACCGAGGTTTCGCCGGGCAGCCAGATGTGCGGGATGGCGGCGGTGCGCACGCCGCCGTTCTTTTCGATGACGCGGATCGAGGCGGCGTTGCTGGCGCTGACCGTCAGCAGCACGCGGGTCAACGGCAGGTGGGCGCGGATGTGGTCGAGACCGGCGGCGAGGATGGCGCTGGCGTGGCCCTGGCCGCGGGCGCCGGGGCGCACGGCGTAGCCCACGTGGCCGCCGACCTTTTCCAGGTTCTCGTTCAGGTGATGGCGGATGTGCAGCGAGCCGAGGAATTCCTCGCCCTCGACCCACCAGAGCACGGTGTAGGGCACGGCCGGGCCGTGGCTGCCGTCGGGCAGGACGACGTGGGTCGGCGGGGTCAGCTGGCTGGCGACGAAGGCGGCCGGGTCATCGGCGACCTGCGCAATGCTCTCCGGCGTCTCGGGCCGGAGGGTGTCGCGGGCGTAGCCCTCGCGCATCGCCGCCACGAAGGACGGCATATGCGCGAGGTCAGGCCGGACGAGACGCGGCGCCATCAGCGGGCGTTGGGGCCGCGTTCGAAGTACTTGAAGAAGGCGCTGTCGGGCGAGAGCACCATGGTCGTGTCGCCCTGGCCGAGCGAAGCCTCGTAGGCCTGCATCGAGCGGTAGAACGAGGCGAAGGCCGGGTCTTTGCCGAAGCCCTGGGCGAAGAGGCGGGTCCGCACGGCGTCGCCTTCACCTCGGGTGGTCTCGGCCTGCTCGCGGGCGGTGGCCAGGGTGATGGCCACTTCCTTGTCGGCGCCGGCGATGATCTCGCGCTTTTCCTGCTCGCCAAGCGCCCGTTCTTGTGCCGCTGCCTGCTGGCGGCTGGTCTGCATGCGGCGGAACACCGATTCCTGGATCTGCGGCGGGTAGTCCGCGCGCTTGATGCGGATGTCGATGATCTGGATGCCCAGGCGCGAGGCTTCAGCGCGGGCGACGACGTCCTTCTTGGTCTGAGCCAGCAGCGCCTCGCGGCGGCCGGAAATGATCTCGCTGGACGTCGCGGTGCCGAGCACCTGGCGCAGCGAGGAGTTCACCAGCCGCTCGATGCGGTCGCTGGCGGTCTGCTCGTCGCGCAGAGTGCGGTAGTAGAGCAGCGGATTGGAGATCCGGTAGCGGACGAAGGCGTCGACCACCAGGCGCTGCTGGTCGGACGCGGTGATTTCTTCCTGCGCGGCCTCGATGGCGAGGTTGCGCTTGTCGAACATGACCACGTTCTCGACGAACGGGACCTTGATCTTCAGGCCCGGATCGGGATCGCCGGGGGCGTTGATGACGCGGACGGGCTCGCCCAGCCGCACGATCACCGCCTGCTTGCGCTGGTCGACGATGAAGAAGGTCTGCGAGGCGACGATCAGGGCGCCGGCCAGCAGGATGCCGAGAACGGGAAGGCTGCGGGTCATCGGGCGGCTCCCGTCGACGGAGCGACCGTGGGCGGCGCGGGCTCCGCGGCCGGAGCCGGCTGAGTGCGCGGACGGAAGACGTCAGGCGGCAGGATGATCGGCGCGCTCGCGCCCTTGCCGTCGATGACGACCTTGTTCGACTTGGCCAGCACGCGTTCCATGGTCTCGATGTAGAGGCGGTCCTTGGTCACGCCCGGAGCGCGGCGGTACTCGTTGTAGATCTGGTTGAAGCGGGCGACGTCGCCGGTCGCTTCGCGGACGGCCTGCTCGCGATAGCCCTGCGCCGACTGGACCAGCTTGGCCGCGTCGCCCTTGGCCTCGTTGACCACCCGGTTGCGGTAGGTGTTGGCCTCGTTGCGCGCCGATTCACGGTCCTGAGTGGCGCTGTTCACGTCGCGGAACGCGGCGGCCACTTCCTGCGGCGGGTTGGCCGAGCGGATCTGGACTTCGACGACGCTGATGCCGGCGCCCCAGGAATCCAGGGTCTTCTGCATCAGTTCGGCGGTCTGGGCCTGGACCTGGCCGCGGCCGGTGGTGAGGATCGGCTGCAGGTCGGACTTGCCGACCACTTCGCGCATGGCGCTTTCCGCCGCAGCCTTCACCGAGGCGTCCGGGTCGCGCAGCGTGAACACGTACTTGCTGGCGTCGGCGACGCGCCAGGTGACGCTGAAGTTCAGGTCGACGATGTTCTCGTCGCCGGTCAGCATCAGGCTTTCTTCGGCAACCTTGGCGTCGCCCACCCCGCCGATGTCGATGCGGTTCAGGGTGGTGACCGGCACCTTCTCGACCCGCTCGATCGGGGCGGGGAGATGGTAGCGGATGCCCGGGGCCTCGGAGCGCGAATAGGCGCCGAAGGTGGTGACCACGGCCTGCTCGTTCGGCTGGACGATGTAGACGCCCGACAGCGCCCACAGACCAACGCCGACGCCGGCCACCGCGGCCACCGCCGCGGGACGCACGCCGTCGCCGCCAGGACCGCCGAAGAAGTCGCGCAATTGGCGTTGCAGCCGCTCGAAGGCGGCGTTCAGTTCGGGCCCTTCGGGGCGGCGCGGGCCGCGCGGGCCTCCGCCGCCACCGCCCAGCGGGCGGCGGGGTCCGGGTTTCTTGTCGCCGTTCCCTTCGTTGGGCGGCGGCGCGCCCCAAGGGCCGGGGTTCGCGTTGTCATTCCAAGGCATGGTCGCGTCGTCTTGCTTTCGTCTCGGCGCGGCCGCGTCGTTAGGCCCGTGCGTGGGCTTGTAAACCGGCGCTGTGAGCCGGATATGTGGCTCAACACCGGTTAAAGCAAGTCAAAGGGCCGTATGGAGCCGACAATCCCCGACCGCGACAGCGTCCTGGCAGCGCTTGATCGTATCCTCGATCCGAAGACCGGCAAGGGGTTGGCGAGCGCCGGGCTCGTCCGTGGGCTGACGGTCGGTCGCGGACGCGCCGGCTTCATGCTCGAGGTGCCGGCCAGCGAAACGGCGCTGTACGCCCCGGTGCGCGACGCCGCCCAAGAGTTGCTGGCGACCTTGCCGGGCGTGGAAAAGGCCCAGGTGGTGCTGACCGCCGAACATGCCGCCGAGCCGCCGGCCGAAGGCGTCACCCGGGTGCGCAAGGGCGCGCGCGTGGCGCAGGACCCGCAGGCCGCCCCGGCTCCACCGGCCGACGCCCAGCGCCCGGCCCACGTGCGCCGGGTGATCGCGGTGGCCAGCGGCAAGGGCGGGGTCGGCAAGTCGACCGTCTCGGTCAACCTGGCGACGGCGTTCGCCGCCCAGGGGCTGAAGGTCGGGCTGCTCGACGCCGACGTCTATGGCCCCTCGGCGCCGCGGATGCTGGGCATCGACCAGGAGCCGGCCTTCGTGGACGGCAAGCTGCAGCCGCTGGAGGCCTGGGGCCTGAAGGTGATGTCGATCGGCTTCATGGTCGACGAGGGCGCGCCGATGATCTGGCGCGGGCCGATGGCCAGCTCGGCGGTGCGCCAGATGATGAACGACGTGGCCTGGGGCTCGGAGTCCGAACCGCTGGACGTGCTGGTCGTCGACCTGCCGCCGGGCACCGGCGACATTCAGCTGACCCTGATCCAGAAGATGAAGATCGACGGGGTGGTGATCGTCTCGACCCCGCAGGAGATCGCGCTGATCGACGCGCGGCGGGCCGCCTCGATGTTCCAGAAGACGGCGACGCCGATCCTGGGCGTGATCGAGAACATGGCCTTCTTCAGCGATCCGACCACCGGCGCGCCGATCCCGATCTTCGGCTCCGGCGGGGCCAAGGCCGAGGCGCAGAAGCTGGGCGTGCCGGTGCTGGCCGAGATCCCGCTGGAGGTCTCGCTGCGCGAGGCCTGCGATCAGGGGCGGCCGCTGGTGGCCACGGCGCCCGAGAGCGCCGCGGCCAAGGCGTTCGTGGCCGCCGCGAAGGCCTTGATGGCCTAGCGCGGCGCCTCGGTGGCCAGCCCGACGCCGCTGACGGCGTCCAGCAGGTCAGCTTCGGCGTTGAGGGCGTCGCGCTCGTCGAGCTGCCGGCGGACCTCGGCGTGGCGCTTGGCGTCGAGCTTCCAGCCGATGAAGGCCGCGCCGCCGAAGAACACCAGAATGATCGGGGCGAAGACGTAGCAGAGCTCGAGGCCGCGGATCGCCGCGGGCGTGTTCGTCGCGCCTTCGGCGGCGTTGTAGCCGACCAGGTCGAGGACGGTGAACGAGACGCCGACGGTGATCGCCGTGCCGATCTTCTGCGTGGTGGTGACCAGGGCGTAGAGCAGGCCCACGCGCTCCTTGCCGGTTTCCAGGCGGACCTCGTCGGCGACGTCGGCGACCATGGCGCGGACGATCAGCACGAAGGCCGAGGAGACGAAGCCGACCGAGAACATGCCGGGGATCGCCAGGGCCATGGTGGCGGGCGGGATGATCATCAGCGCCGACTGGGTGACGGCGTAGGCGACGGCCGAGACGATCAGGGCGCGGTGCTTGCCGATCTTCTGGGCCAGCCAGCCCCAGAACATGGCGCCGACCAGGCCTGCGCCGATGAAGAACACCAGCAGCACGCCGGTCTGCGGGGTCGTGTAGCCGCGGGCGTCGTGGAAGAAGAACAGATAGAGCGCCGCCGTGGTGCCCGGGCCGAGCGCCATGAACAGGTCGGCGAAGATCAGCCGGGCCATTTCCGGGCGGCGGACCAGGTCCCAGTAGTCGCGCAGGGTGACCCGTTCCTTGCTGACGTCGGGGGCGACGCGCTCGGGGGTGATCAGGGTGCAGAGCGCCAGCGTGACCGGGATCAGCAGGATGCAGAACCAGCCCATGGCGTGGACGCCGTTCGCGCCTTCGCCTTGCTTGCCGAGCGCCAGCGGCAGCAGCAGGATCAGCACCGCGCCGATCACCCCGACCGCCTGGATGACGCCGTAGACGCGCGAGCGGTCATGGTAGTCGGTGGCCAGCGACGCGCCCCAGGCGGCTTGCGCCAGGGTCAGGATCGAGACGCCCAGATAGAGCACCAGCAGCCAGCCGATCAGGTAGACCTCGGTGATCCCGGGGTGCGCCATGAACAGCATGTAGGCGGCGAGCATGACGATCGGGCCGCCGGCCAGCAGCCAGGGCCGGTAGCGGCCGAAGCGCGAGCGCGTGCGGTCCATGGCCATGCCCAGCAGCGGGTCGATGGCCAGGTCGATGAGCCGTACGATGGTGAAGGCCAGGCCGACCGCGGCCAGCGACAGGCCAAGCTGACCGGCGAAGAACCGCGGCAGGTAGACCGCCATCACCAGGCCGATGGCGGCGATGGGCAAGGCGGTCGAGGAAAACGCCATAACGACGGGCAAGGGCAGACGGGGGCTGCCGGCGGCGGAATGCGCCATGTATCGCCTCAAATGTCAGGCCCCAGAAAAATGAACAGGGGCAGGGTCAAAATGAAACCGGCCCGGACAAAGCCGGGCCGGGGCAGTCTGATTATCGGCCCGCCGAAGGCGGAACCGCAATGGTCGTTTCGATGGTCACCGTTTCGAGGGTCATGTTTTCGGTGGTGAGGGTCTCGACGACGACGGTCTCGGTGTAGAGGGCGTCGCGCTCGTCGAGCTGGCGGCGGATCTCGCCGTGGCGCTTGGCGTCAAGGCCGTAGCCGATCATGCAGGCGCCGCCCAGCATGACGAAGACCACCGGCCCGATCATGTAGGCGAGCTCGAGGTTGTGGATGGCCTGCGGCGTATTCACCACCCCCTCCTTGGCCACGTAGCCGACAGCCTCAAGCACCAGGAAGGTCAGGCCGATCGAGAATGCGCCGGCGATCTTCGAGGTCATGGTGGTGATGGCGTAGAGCAGGCCCGAGCGTTCGCGGCCCTGTTCGAGGCGCACTTCGTCGGCGATGTCGGCGGTCATGGCGCGGGTCAGGACGTTGAAGCCCGCGGCCAGGAAGCCGGCCCCGAACATCGGGAAGATCGCGACCAGCATGTTCCCCTTGGGGATCGCCATCAGCGAGATGAGGATCAGGGAGTAGCCGGTGGTGGCGACCATCACCGCGCGGTGCTTGCTGATCATCATGGCCAGGCGGCCCATCATCGGCGCGCCGGCGAAGCCGGCCAGGATGTAGACGGCCAGCAGGATCGAGGCCTGGCCGGTGGTGAAGCCGCGGCTGTCGGTGAAGAAGAACAGGTAGAGGGCGCTCATCCAGCCCGGGCCGAGCGCCAGGCAGAGGTCGGCGGCGAGGATGCGGGCCATGCTGGGACGCGAGACCAGGGACCAGTAGTCGCGCAGCTTGAACTGTTGGCCGGGCACCTCGGGCGCGATGCGCTCGGGCGTGCGCCAGACCACCAGGCCGACGGCGATCGGGGTCAGGGCGAGGATGAACCAGCCCATGGTCGCGACGTTGCCGGAATCGGGCAGGCCGCGCTGTTCGGCGATGATCGGGATGGCGAGGATGGCGGCCGCGCCGAGCACCCCGACCGCGGTCATGATCCCGAAGACGCGCGAGCGGTCGTGATAGGTGGGCGCCAGGGTGGCGGCCCAGGCGGCGTGCGACAGGCTGAGGATCGAGGTCCCCAGGTACATGACCAGCAGCCAGAAGATCAGATAGCCGATCCCGACCCCTTCGCCCGGCATGAACAGCCAGTACATTGAGGCCATCAGGAACGGCGCGCCAACCACGGTCCAGAGCCGGTATCGGCCCCACTTGGTCCGCGTCTTGTCCATCACCCAGCCCAGCAGGCCGTCGACCGGAATGTCGATCATGCGGACGATGAAGAAGGCGCCGCCGACGGCGGCGAGACTGACGCCCAGGTGACTGGCGTAATGGCGGGGCAGGTAGACCGCCACCGCGATGATCACCGCCTGGATCGGCAGACTGGTGGCCGCGAAGGCGAAGATGGTGGACAGCGGCAGCGAGCTGGCGCGCGGGCCCGGCGAGGCCTGGGTCAAGGTTCGATTCTCCCTAGGGTGGGCGAGCCTCTGACGGGCCAGCTCATTCCCTTAGGTTACGCGCGATCACCTAGGTTGCGGCAAGTGAATTCGTTGAAATGCGAAAGAGAGCGTCGGCGGTGCGTCGCTGAGGTCTCAGGCGGTTGCACGCTGAGCGCGAGCCATCAGTTCTTGCTCGCGGTCGTGCTCAGCAAGGCGGCGATCTTCTCGGCGTCGGCGGCGCTGGCCGGATTGTAGACCAGCATGCTGAGGTCCAGCCGCCCGTCGACGGCGAAGACCGAGTGCTCGAAGGCGATGGTCCCGAGCTGCGGGTGGCGCATGCGCTTGACCGCTTCGACGTGGGGCAGGACCTCGTTCTCGCGCCACATGGCGGCGAATTCCGGACTGCGGCGGCAGAGCTCCTCGACCAGAGGGGCGACCTCGGCGGCCGCGCCGGCCCGGGCGGCGTCGACCCGGAACGCGCTGACCACGAAGCGGGCGATGGCGTCCCAGTCGTAGTGGCGGGCTCGGGCCTGAGGATCGAGGAACATCATCCGCAACGCATTGCGCTCCTCCGGCGGGGCGGCGTCGTAGTCGGTCAGCAGCACGCTGGCCGCGCGGTTCCAGGCGACGACGTCCCAGGTGGCGGTGCGGATCAGGGCCGGGCAGGGCAGCAGCGCGTCCAGCACCCGCTGCAAGCGCGGCGAGGCGCCGTCGCTGCGGCGGTAGCGGGCCTCGGGCGGGCGGCCGAGACCGAGCAGGAACAGGTGCTCGCGTTCGGCCTCGGTCAGCATCAGCGCGCGCGAGATGCGGTCGAGCACGTCGGCCGACGGTGCGCCGCCGCGGCCCTGTTCGAGCCAGGTGTACCAGGTGGGGCTGATGTTGGCGCGCTGGGCGACTTCCTCGCGGCGCAGGCCCGGGGTGCGCCGCCGGCCGGTAGCAAAGCCCAACGCCACCGGGTCGAGCTTGTCGCGGCGGTCCTTGAGGTAGGTCCCGAGCCGGTTGTCGTCGGCGAAGGCGAGGCTCATGCTGGTACCCATTATACCCTGATAACGGCACTACTTTACCAGGATGTAGAGGGGCGCGCACCTTAGCGATCGAGACAGCCAAGGAGATCGGGCGATGCGCGTATTCGTAACAGGGGCGACGGGTTTCGTCGGGACGGCGGTGACGGCCGAGTTGGTCGGCGCCGGCCACCAGGTGGTAGGGCTGGCGCGCTCGACGGCCGGGGCCGAGGCGCTGGCGGCGCTGGGCGCCCAGGCGCATCCGGGATCGCTGGAGGACCTGGCCAGCCTGGAGGCGGGCGCCGCGAAGGCGGACGGGGTGATCCACCTGGCCTTCAACCACGACTTCTCGACCTACCAGGCCAATTGCGAGGACGACCGCCGGGTGGTCGCGGCGTTGGCCGCCGCCTTGTCGGGTTCCGACCGGCCGCTGGTGGTGACTTCGGGGACGGGCATGAGCACGGCCGGTCCCGGGCGGACGGCGACCGAGGACGACCCGCCGGCGAACTCGGCGCTGCTGCCGCGGGCGGCGTCGGAGGAAGCGGCGCAAGCGGCGGCGGCGCAGGGCGTCAACGCCAGCGTGGTGCGGCTGCCGCAGGTGCACGACACCCAGAAGCACGGCCTGATCACCTATGCGATCGACCTGGCGCGGGCGAAGGGCGTCTCGGCCTTTGTCGGCGAAGGCGCCAACCGCTGGACCGCCGCTCATGTGGGCGACGTGGCGCGGCTCTACCGGCTGGCGCTGGAGCGGGGTGAGCGAGGCGCCCGCTATCACGCGATCGCTGAGGAAGGCATCGCAATGCGCGCCATCGCCGAGGCGGTCGGACGGCGCGTCGGGGTTCCTGCCCGGTCGATCACCCCGGAGGAGGCGCCTGCGCACTTCGGCTGGATGGCGATGTTCGCGACGCATGACGTGCCGGCTTCCAGCGCCCTGACCCGCGAGAAGCTGGGCTGGACGCCCGTGGGGCCGGGGCTGATCGCCGATATCGAGGCGGCGGGCGCCTGAAACGAAAGCGGGCGGCCGCTCCTGTAAAGGAACGACCGCCCGCGCATTCGCGTCCGTCAGGTGCGGAGGCTTAGCCGCCTTGCAGCTTGCGGAAGAACTTGCCGCTCTGCTCGCCGCCGTTGACGTAGGCCTGTTGGCCTTCCGGGTCAGCGATCTTGGACCAGTTGTCGCGGACTTCCTCGACCGACAGGCCGCCTTCACCGAGGTACACGCCCTCGGTTTCGTAGATGCGCGACAGGGCGAAGGCGCCGGCGCCGGCGGTCAGGATCGCGCCGGTGGGGGCTTCTTCCGAGGCCAGGTAGACGACGCCGGGGGTCACGTACTCAGGCTTCAGCTTTTCCAGCACCGGGGCCGGCATCAGGTTCTCGGTCATGCGGGTGGCGGCGACCGGGCTGATGGCGTTGATGTGGATGTTGTTCTTCTGGCCTTCGAGCTTGATGGTGTTCATGAAGCCGATGATGCCAAGCTTGGCCGCGCCGTAGTTCGACTGGCCGAAGTTGCCGTACATGCCCGACGACGAGGTCGTCACGACGATGCGGCCGTAGTTCTGCTCGCGCATGATTTCCCAGACGGCCTTCACGGGCTTCACGGTGCCCATGAGGTGGACGTTCACGACCAGCTCGAAGTCCGACAGTTCCATCTTGGAGAAGGACTTGTCGCGCAGGATCCCGGCGTTGGCGATCAGGATGTCGATGCGGCCCCAGGTGTCCATGGCCTGCTTGACCATCAGGGCGACGCCGGCGTCGTCGGTGACCGACGAGCCGTTGGAGATGGCTTCGCCGCCGAAGGCCTTGATCTCGGCGACCACGGCGTCGGCCGCGGCCGAGGAGCCGCCCGAACCGTCGACCGAACCGCCCAGATCGTTGACGACGACCTTGGCGCCGCGACGGGCCAGCTCAAGGGCGTGCTGACGGCCCAGGCCGCCGCCCGCGCCGGTGACGATCGCGACTTTGCCGTCGAAGCGGATGTCCGCCATGAGAAGTCTCCCATCAAACAGGGGTTTGAAATTTCGCCGCGGTTTGTGCGGTGCGGGAGAGGTGACGTCAAGCATTCCTCCCGCGTCGGGGAGGCGACCTGCGGGCGGGCGAGGCTTAGGCGCCGAAGCGATCGACGATGACGCCGTGCCGCAGCCCGCGGTCGCTGACGGTCAGCGAGGCGGCGCCGAGCTTGTCCATCACCGTCCTGACGATGCACGCTCCGGCCAGGATGACCTCGGCGCGATTGGGCTGCAGGCCGACGATTGATCGTCGCGTGGCCGTGTCGCAGGACTGGTAGAGCTCGATCTGGCGGTCGATTTCGGCGGTGTCCAAGACGGCGCCCTGCACGATGTCGGGGTCGTAGACGCTCAGCGCGAACTTGACCGCCGCCAGGTTGGTGACCGCACCGCCCATCGCGACCAGGGCGTCCGGCCGCGGACGTCCGTCGAGGCTGGAGAGGTCGGCCGAGATGGCCGCCCGCGCCTCGTTCAGCACGTCGGAGGCGACGACGCCGCCGAGCCCGAACCGCTCAGTGTAGCTGGCGGCTCCGACATTGACGCTGAACCGTTCGAGCACCTGGCGGTCCTGGCCGAAGGTGAACTGGCTGCTGCCGCCGCCGGTGTCGAACACCACCAGCGAGCCGCCGGCCGCAGCCAAGCCCGCTTCCACCGCTCGATAGGCCAGCCGGCTCTCGTCCTCGCCGGAAATCACCTCGATCGTGACGCCGGTTCGCGCGCGGACCACCTCGACGACCGCCGTGCTGTTGCGGGCGAGCCGCATGCCGGCGGTGCCGACGGCGAGGATCACATTCGCGCCGGTGCGGCGGGCCTCGCCGACCATCTCGCAGATCGCGTCGGCGGTGCGCGCGGCGGCCTGGGGCGAGATCTCGCCGCTCGCCTCAAGGCCTTCGCCGAGCCGGGTCAGTTCGGCGCGGTCGAGCACGGCGCGCCAGCCGTCGCCGGCGCGCTCGGCGACGTGCAGCTTCACCGAGTTGGTGCCGACGTCGATCACCCCGTAGCGCTCCGGCGCCTCGTCGAGCAGGCGCTGCAGGCCGCGGGGATAGTTTGTGTTCAGATAGCCGCCGAGGCCAGCCGAGGTGACGGCCCGGACGACCGCGGCCGGGTCTTCGTCCTCGATTGCGATCGTGCGGCAGGGGATGCCGGCGGCGAGGACATCCGACAGCTCGGCGGTGCAGCCGTCGACGGTGTAGCGGACGCGATGCTTGCGAACCTTGACCGGCGTGAGCACCCCGGACGGCGCGACGAGTTCCTCGATGATCTGGGCCAGGGTGTAGGCCTCGCGGGCCAGCTGCGGCGGATCCAGCCCGAGCGCGGCGTACACCCGCGTCACTTCCGCGGCCGGAAGCGGGAAGGGGTGCTTGAGCACCGGCTCCCAGCGCTCGAGCCCGAAGGCGTCCACCTCGCGCAGGACTTTGATGTCCATCAGCGCGTCGCGCACCTTCACGATCGCGCCGGCGCCGCCCACGAAGTAGATTTCGTCGCTGTCCTGCACGCCGGTCTGCGGCCGTTCGGCGAAGCGGTCTCCGACGGCTCCGAAATCGCTTGCGAACGCGCGCCACTCCCATCGAGGGATGATCGGGGGCATCGGGCACTCCTCGCTGGCGCCTCAGGCTAGGCCGCGGCGTCCTTGATGGCCTTGGCGAAGTACTCCAGCGCCGTGCGGGTCTTGGTTTCCTGGGCGCCCTGCGGGTCGAGGCCGAGCTTGGTCAGGTGAGCCTCGAACGCCTTCTGGGCTTCGAGCGCCTCGGCCGGAGGGCTCTTGATCGAAACCTCGACGAGATCGTCGCCATTGGGCAGCCGCCATTCCTCGACGGTCAGCCGATAGGGGAAGCCCTTGTGCTCGAGCTTCCAGCGCAGCACACGGATCGGGCCCATCACGCTGAGTTTTCCGAAGTCGACGGGATGCTTGGAGAACTCGGCCAGGAAACGCTCCTGATCCTGGGAGAAGAGCTTGTCGATCGTCCGCTTGCCGTCGGCGACCTCGTTGATCTCGTCGTGCTTCTGGATGCAGGTGAGGGAGGCTGAGCGGACCACGCGCTCCCCGACGCAATCGGCCTCCAGCTTGAAGCCCTCCAGGCCCTTCCAGACCGCCGAGATGCTCGCCTGGTCGACCGGCCGAAACTTGACGGTGGAGTCGTCGTCGTCGCCCTTGACCAGGCGTGAGCGGACCGCGATCCCGGCGTTCAACAGATCGAGGTTCGGGGTGTCGTAGAAGTAGATGACGCGGACGTCGGCCGTGTCCTCGTTGACCCGCATCTCGCGTTCGGCGCGAAGCTCCTGGTCCGGACGGATCGTGACCTTGATTTCGACGGCGTCCATCCCGGCGAAGACGTCGGTGTCGCTCGGCGGGGGCGAGGGGGTGGCTGTCGTGCCCATGGACCAACTCCTTGTCGGCCGGGGCGGCGTCGCCGACGAGGCTACGGCGCGCCCCGGCGGCGATCATGGAAGGTCAAAGGGGCGGGCGCGCCAATCGGGTGCATCCCTCAACCGTGGCGCTGCGGCGCCCGCCGCAGGCTGCTGGGCGGCGATCGGTCAGCGCGCCGCCAGCGCCGTTGCGCCGTCACGCATGAACTTCACCAGCACCCGCTGGCCGATCAGGAACGGGGCGCTGTCGGCGCTGACCACCACCTCGACGACGCGGTCGTCGGCGCGCTCGCTGGGATCGTCGGATTGCAGCTTGCGGGCGCCGAACACGGCCGCGCGGCGCAGGACCTTGCCGTTGTAGATCTTGGTCGGCTCCGACTCCGGCGCGATCTGGACCGTCTGGCCGATGGCGACGTGGGGCAGGGCGCTTTCGGCGATCTCGGCGCGGACGATGCGCGGGGCCTCCGGCTCCAGGTCGAACATGTTGGAGACGTTCAGCGTCGAGGCGCCGGCGCCCGGATTGGCGTAGCGGCGGGCGATGCGGCCGTCGGTCGGGGCGCGGATGATGGTCAGTTCGAGGTTGTAGCGGGCCTCCTCCAGCGCCGCCTGGGCGGTGGCGATGGCCGCGCGCTGGGCCTGGATGTTGGCCTCCGCCTCGCGGATCTTGTCGACGGCCTGGTCGACCTTCTGGGCGGCGACGAAGTTGGTCGAGACCAGGCCCTGCAGCCGCTTGTGCTCGCGCTCGGCGGTGGAGAGCTGGACCTGGTACTGGGCCATCTGGGCCTTGGCCTGTTCGACGGCGGCGGCGGCGCGGGCGGCCGAGAGCTTGGGCTCGTCGTCTTCCTGGCGGGCGAGGATCTGACCCTTCACGACCTGGTCGCCTTCCTGGACATAGACCTCGCGCACGATGCCGGCTCGGCGGGCGGCGACCTGGATCATGCCGCCCTCGACGTCGGCCTTGCCGTTGGCGACGGCGACGAAGGGGCTCTTGGGCGCGGCGGCCGCGGCGGCCTTGACCTCGGCCTCCTTCTTGGCCTTGGCCTGGCTTGACGCCATGAAGGCGCCGCCGCCCAGAACGACGAGGGCGGCGACGACCGCGATCTTGATGCGGTTGGATTTCACGAAGGCGAGCATGGTCTCTTAGGCTCCAACGAGCTCGGTATGGCTGACGGGGGCGGCAGGCTGGGACGCACCGGTGCGGCGATCGTCCAGAATGCGTCCGTCTTCGATGTGGATGATGCGGTCGGCATAGGCCTCGAGCCGCGGGTCGTGGGTCACGCAGATGACCGCCGCGCCGTGCTCCTTGGCCGCGCGCTGCAGCAGCTTGATGACGATCTGGCCGTTCTCGCCGTCGAGGGCGCTGGTCGGTTCGTCGGCGAACAGCAGGCGCGGATCCTTGGCCAGGGCGCGGGCGATGGCGACGCGCTGCTTCTCGCCGCCCGACAGCTCGGCCGGGCGCTGGTCGAGGCGGTGGCCAAGGCCGACTTCGCTCAGGGCGAGGGCTGCGCGGTCCTTGGCCTCGGAGGGCGAGTAGCCCTTGTACTTGAGGATCGTGGTGACCTGCTGCAGGGCGCTGAGCGCGCCGAACAGGTTGAAGCCCTGGAAGATGAAGCCGCAGTGGTCGAGACGGAACTTGTCGATCCTGCCCGGCCGCAGGCTCCAGAGATCTTCGCCCAGCGCGGTGACCGACCCGGTGTCGGGCCGCAGCAGGCCAGAAAGGCTGGCGATCAGGGTCGACTTGCCCGAGCCGGACGGACCCATGACCATGGTCATCTCGCCGTGGCGGCAATCGAAGTCGACGGACTTCAGGACTTCGACATGGGTGCGGCCGGTCTTGAAGCGCTTGGTGAGGCCCCTGCCCTCGAGGGCGACGGCGTTCGTGGATATCATCGCAGCAGGTCCGCAGGTTGGCTCTTCTTGAGGATGCCGAGGGCCATCAGGCCGGAGGCCAGCGAGATCGCCATCAGCAGCACGCCGACGGCGACCACCCAGCCGAGCGGGAAGCCCATCGGCAGGCCGCCGCTGCGGGCCAGCAGCGAGACGAGGAAGGTGAAGAGGGCGGTGGCGCCCAGGCCCACGACCCCGACCCAGAACGACAGCTCCAGCACGATCAGCCGCAGCGAGCCCATCGAGACGCCCAGCGCGCGCAGGGAGGCGAACTCCTTGATGTTGGCGAGGATGGCGCCGCGCAGGGTCTGGGAGGTGATGCCGACCCCGATCAGGAAGCCGAGGAACACCGAGAAGCCGAGGAAGATGCCGATGATCTGCTCCTTCATCAGCGCGCTCTCGTTGGCCTGGGCGAGCTCGGCGCGGGTCCAGGCGCGATAGGCGCCCTTGGCGTCGGCGTTGAGCTGGTCGCGGACGGCGGCGGCCTGGGCGGGATTGTTGACGCGGACCATCAGCGGGCCGGTCTTCTCGCCCTTCTCCATCATGCCGAGCCGGCGAAGGGTGTCGCGCGAGACGACGATCGAGGGCTGGTTGATGTCGGGATAGTTGTCGAGCAGGGCGCGGACCCGGACGGTCTTGCCGTTGACCGTGGCGGTGTCACCGAGCTTGACGCCGAGACGTCCGAGCGCCGAGCGGTCGATGGCGACGGCGTTCGGCTCCATCAGCGCGATGCGCACGCTTTCCGGGTAGTCGACTGGCAAGGTCAGGGCGCCTGGCTCGGTGTCGACCATATTGACCTGCACGAAGGTGGTGACCTGTTTCTGGCCGTCCTTGGGCTGGTTGGTCCAGCGGCCGCCGCCGCCGTCGAAACTGGCGACCTCGGCGACGTTGGGGTTCAGGTAGAGCTGCGGGCCGATGCGCCGCGGCAGGCTGGAAGGGCCCGAGTTGATAAGGCTTTCCGATTTGGCCGGCATGATCATCAAGTCCGCGCGCGAGCGGTTGATCGTGGCCGTGGCGGCCTGGATCATGCCGGTGAACATGCCGACCTGGGCCAGGATCAGCAGGCCTGAAAAGGCGAGCGCGATCACCGCCGCCAAATAGCGGCGCCACTCGTAGATCAGGGTCGCTAGAGCCAATGACATGGGGCACTCCTCGCGCTCAGCATGTGCGGCCGACCGCCGTTCTCGCCTAGTTAAATCGAGGTAAGGCGCGGCCGTGGCGGCTGGCACCGCCGAAATGCAGGTGTTACGGAGTTACATCTTTGCGGCGCTCAGTGGCGGCCGTCTTTCAAGTTGGTGACGATGAATTCAGTGAAGTTCGGCGCGGGCCTCGGACTGGCCGCCGCGTTCTCGATTTCCGCCGCGCCGGCCCTGGCCGACGAAGGCATGTGGACCTACGACAACTTCCCGCTGGCCAAGGTGAACCAGGCCTATGGGCTGAAGTTGGACCAGAAGTGGCTGGACCGGATGCAGGCTTCTTCGGTGCGTCTGACCACCGGCTGCTCGGCCTCGCTGGTCTCGGGTTCGGGCCTGGTGCTGACCAACCACCACTGCGTGGTCGAGTGCGTCCAGGACCTGTCGTCGGGCGACAAGGACTATGTGCAGGACGGCTTCCTGACCGCCGCGCGCGAGGACGAGAAAAAGTGCCCGGGGATGCAGGCCGAGATCCTGGCCTCGATCACCGACGTGACCAAGGACATCCAGGCGGCCGGCGCCGGCAAGACCGGCCAGGACTACGTCCGCGCCCGCGAGGCGGCGATGGCGGCGGCCGAGAAGGCCGGCTGCGGCGATGACCCGAACGTCCGCTGCCAGGTGATCAGCCTGTACCGCGGCGGCCAGTTCAAGCTCTACAAGTATCGCAAGTACGCCGATGTGCGGCTGGTGTTCGCGCCGGAGTTCGCGACGGCCTTCTTCGGCGGCGATCCGGACAACTTCAACTTCCCGCGCTTCAACCTCGATGTCGGCTTCGTGCGGCTGTACGAGAACGGCAAGCCGGCGGTGACGCCGACCCACCTGACCTGGGTCAGTCGCGCGCCGCAGGAAGGCGAGGCGACCTTCGTCTCCGGCAATCCCGGCTCGACCAACCGCCTGATGACCGTCTCGCAGCTGGAGACCTTGCGTGACCTGACCATCCCGGTCGGCCAGCTGCAGCGCTCGGAGATCCGCGGACGCCTGGCGCAGTTCGGCCAGGAGAGCGCCGAGCACAAGCGCATCGCCACCGACCCGCTGTTCGGCATCGAGAACAGCTTCAAGGTGTTCTACGGCCAGCAGTCGGCGCTGAACGACAAGGCGTTCATGGACGCCAAGCGCGCCCAGGAAGCCGAGTTGAAGGCGAAGGTCGCCGCTGACCCGAAGCTCGCCGGCGAGATCGGCGATCCGTGGGGCGACATCGCCAAGGCGCAGGCCGCCTACGCCAACAACTACCTGCGTTATCGCCAGATCGAGGGCGGCGCGGCCTATTCGAACCTCTACTACTACGCCCAGACCCTGGTCCGCGCCGCGCAGGAGCGCGAGAAGCCGAGCGCCGAGCGGCTGGCCGAGTACGCCGACACGCGCCTGCCGCTGGTCGAAAAGAAGGTGCTGGACGCCAAGCCGGTCGATGCGGAGCTGGAGGAGGTCTACCTGGCCTTCTGGCTGTCGAAGACCCGCGAATACCTGACGACGGACGACGCCGCGGTGAAGACCCTGCTGGGCAAGGAGAGCCCCGAGGGCCTGGCCAAGCGCGCGGTCGCCGGCTCCAAGCTGGCCGATCCGGCAGCGCGCAAGGCGCTGTGGGACGGCGGCCTGGCGGCGATCAAGGCCTCGGACGACCCGATGATCCAGCTGGTGCTGCGCAACGACCCGGCCGCGCGCGCCGTGCGCAAGGCCTGGGAGACCGACGTCCAGGGCCCGACCGACGCGGCTGCCGAGCGGGTGGCCCGCGCCAAGTTCGCGGCCTATGGCGACGCGGTCTATCCGGATGCGACCTTCAGCCTGCGGCTCTCCTACGGCAAGGTCGCCGGCTGGAGCTATCGCGGCGTGACCGTGCCCTCGATGACCAACTTCGCGGGCCTCTATGACCGGGCGACCGGGGCCGAGCCCTACAAGCTGGCGCCGCGCTGGGTCGAGGCCCAGGCCAAGGTCAACCCGACCACGGTCTACAACTTCGTCACCACGAACGACATCATCGGCGGCAATTCCGGCTCGCCGGTGGTCAACGCCAAGGGCGAAGTGCTGGGCGCGGCCTTCGACGGCAACATCCACTCGCTGGGCGGCGCCTTCGGCTACGACGGTTCGATCAACCGCACCGTGGTGGTCGCCACCTCGGCGGCGACCGAGGCCCTGACCAAGGTCTACGGTCAGACCGCCTTGGTGAAGGAACTGACCGGGAAGTAGGGCGGCCGTCAGAGAAAGATGCTCCCCCACTGGGGGAGCTGTCAGCCGAACGGCTGACTGAGGGGGACTTTGACTCATAAGCTTGAGAGCAGTCCCCCTCCGTCTCGACGCTGCGCATCGATCCACCTCCCCCAAGTGGGGAGGACCTGTCCGAGCTTGCCGTGCGCGCCGCGCGCCTCATATTGGCGGCATGTCCAGTCTCCGCATGCCGCAGGGATCGACGTCGCCGCTGTTCAAGACCGGCGCGAGCATCCTCGACTACGAGATCCAGGAAGAGCGCGGCTATGCGCTCGGGCGCGCCGGCCAGCGGGTCGAGCAGGCGCTGGCGGCGTTGAAGGCGCACGACGGTTCCGATGAAGACCGTGCGCCGCTGCTGAAGGAGGCCGCCACCGCGGTCTGGTACTATTTCATCCAGCGCGAGGCCTGCGGCATCCGCAACCAGAAGCCGGCCATCGATCACTACGGCATTCCGCGCGAAGTGCTGATGCGGCTGGGCGCGAGCTAGGCCTTCATCCGGCGGGCGAGATCCTGCAGCGTGGCGCGCAGGTCGACGATCTCATCCAGCGGCAGGTGCAGCTGGCAGGCGAGGGCGGCGGGGATCTCGGCAGCCTTCTCGCGCAGCGCACGGCCGGCGTCGGTCAATTCGATCTGGACCTTGCGCTCGTCCTGAGCGTCGCGCCGTCGGGTGACGAAGCCGGCCGCCTCCAGCCGCTTGAGCAGCGGGGTGAGCGTGCCGGAGTCGAGGTCCAGCGCCTGGCCCAGCGCCTTGACGGTGCGCGGAGCCGTCTCCCACAGCGCCATCATCACCAGGTACTGCGGATAGGTCAGGCCCAGCGGCTCAAGCAGCGGGCGGTAGGCGCGCGTGACCAGCCCGCTGGCGGCGTAGAGCGCAAAGCAGAGCTGGTTGTCGAGGCGCAGCAGGTCGCCGGCCGCAGGGGCGGCCGACGCTGTCGTCTTACTGGTGGTCTTGGCTGTCATTCAGCTCGCACAGATATCGCAACATCGACGTTGCCGCGAATGGCGTTGGAATAAGGGCAGACCTGGTGGGCGGCGGCGACCAGCGCTTCGGCGGCGGCCTGGTCCAGGCCTTGGGTCTCGGCGTCGAGCGCCACGCCGAGCTTGAAACCGCCCTCGGCGCGGGGATGCAGTTCGACGGTGGCGGTGACGGCCGCGCCCTTCAGCAGGATCTTCTGTTGGCCGGCGATGTAGCGGACGGCGTTCTCGAAGCAGGCGGCGTAGCCGGCGGCGAACAGCTGCTCGGGATTGGTCCCGCCGCCCTTGCCGCCCATTTCGCGGGGCAGGGCCAGGTCGAGGCTGAGCAGCCCGTCCTGCGATTCGACGTGGCCGGCGCGGCCGCCGACGGCGCGGGCCTGGGTGGCGTAGAGAGCGGTCATTTGATTATCTCCAATTCAATTGTGCACAATTAAATATGGCGCCATTCGACCTCGTCAAGGGCTGCTGTTCGTGCGCGACGCTGCGTGCGCTTGCATGACCCTGCCCTGCCGTAGTCAATTGCGCGGGAATTCCTGCGCGAGTCCGCGCGGACCTGAGGAAGATTGGACGCCGCGAAACGCGGAGTCCGGGGGCCATGCATGTTTCGTCCTGAGAACGCCCAGAGCCTGGCTGGCCTGGGCTTCGTGATCGCCGTTTGCTGGGCGCTGTCGGAGAACAAGAAGGCCTTTCCCTGGCGGCTGGCGCTGGGCTCGGTCGCTGTGCAGATCGGGCTGATCCTGCTGCTGTTCGGGCTGCCGGGCGCGCAGGCGGTGATCGAGACGATCAACCGCGGGGTCGACGGCCTGGCGGCGGCGACCGCCACCGGCACCCAGTTCGTGTTCGGCTACATGGGCGGCGGAGCGCAGCCCTACGAGGTGACCAACTCCGGGGCGCTGTTCGTCTTCGCCTTCCAGGTGCTGCCGCTGATCCTGGTGATCTCGGCGCTGTCGGCGTTGCTGTGGCACTGGGGCATCCTGAAATGGATCACCCGCGGCTTCGGCCTCTTGTTCCAGAAGACCATGGGCCTGGGCGGCGCGTCGGCCCTGGCGGTGGCGGTGAACATCTTCCTGGGCATGATCGAGAGCCCGATCGTGATCCGCGCCTATCTCGACAAGCTGACCCGTTCGGAGCTGTTCCTGATGATGGTCGTCGGCCTGGCCACCGTCGCCGGCTCGACCATGGTCGCCTACGCCACGATCCTGAAGACCGTGCTGCCGAACGCCGCCGCACACGTGCTCGTGGCCTCGATCATCTCGGCCCCGGCGGGCATCCTGCTGGCCAAGATCATGATCCCGGAGAAGCCGGGGCAGGGCGGGCTCTACGCCGACTATTCCTCGCTGCTGAAGTACGACAGCTCGATCGACGCGATCAGCAAGGGCACGATGGACGGCCTGACCGTGGTGCTGAACATCTCGGCGATCCTGATCGTGTTCGTGGCCTTCGTGGCCATCGGCAACGCGCTGCTGTCGGTGCTGCCGGCGATCGGCGGCGCGCCGATCACCATCGAACGCGTCCTGGGCCTGGTGTTTTCGCCGCTGGCCTGGGCCATGGGCGTGCACTGGGACGAGGCGCTGAAGGCCGGCTATCTGCTGGGCGTGAAGCTGATGCTGACCGAGTTCATCGCCTTCATCCAACTGGGCGCGGTGCCGGCCGGCGAGATGTCCGAGCGCACCCGCATGATCCTGACCTATGCGCTCTGCGGCTTCGCTAACGTGGGGTCAGTCGGGATAACCGTGACCGGCATGGGCGTCTTGATGCCCGAGCGACGCAACGAGATCATCGGCATGGTCTGGAAGGCGCTGATCGCCGGCTTCCTGGCCACCTGCATGACCGGGGCGCTGGTCGGGGCCATGCCGCGGGAACTGTTCGGACAATAGGGCGGCCGCCAGAGCCGCGGGAGGATCAGGGATGAAGCTCTACGACACGGCGATGGCTCCCAACCCGCGCCGCGTGCGCTGGTTCATGGCCGAGAAGGGCATCGGCGACATTGAGATCGTCCAGCTCAACCTGATCCAGGGCCAGCACAAGCAGGCCGACTACCTGGCGAAAGCCGGGCTGCCGAACGTCCCGGCGCTGGAGCTCGACGACGGGACGACGATCACCGAGTCGCTGGCCATCTGCCGCTATCTGGAAGCCCGCTATCCCGAACCGAACCTTTTCGGGCGCACGCCCGAGGAGGCAGCGGTGGTCGAAATGTGGACCCGGCGCGCCGAGATGCTGGTCGCAAATCCGTTCATGCTGGGCGTGCGTCACACCCACCCGGCGCTGGCGGCGCTGGAAGCCCCCAACCCGCCGGTCGGCGAGTACAACAAGGAGGTGGGCTTGAAGGGCCTGAAGGTGCTCGACCGCCGCCTGGGCGAGAGCGAATGGCTGGCCGGCGAGCGGCTGACCATCGCCGACATCATCGCCTTCATTGGCATCGACTTCACCCGGATGATCAAGCTGCCGATCCCCGAAGAGCTGTCGAACCTGCACCGCTGGGCCGACGTCATGCGCAGCCGGCCGGCGGCCAAGGCGGCGATGTAGGGGGCTTGGTTAGCCGCCCCAGAGCGAGCGGCTGACGGACAGGTGCTCGCTGGCCGGATCGTCGCCGTGGCGAGTGAAGCCTTCGCGCAGATAGATGTGGCGGGCGCGGTGGTTTTCCGGCCGCACGTGCAGCTTCACCGCCGCGGCCCTGGTGTTGGCGAAGATCCAGTCGACGGCGGCGCGGAAGAGGGCACTGCCGGTTCCTTCGCCGGTTTGGTCGACGGCGATGCGGCGCAGCAGCACCACCTCGGCGGTGAACTCCTGGACAATCACGAAGCCGGCGAGGCCGGCGCCTCGGCGATAGCCGAGATAGCGGGCGTCGGGCGAGGCGAACTCGGCGGCGTGTTCCTCGCCAGTGAAGCTGCCGATGAAGACGTCGTAGCCGGGCAGTCGCTCGATGCGCATGACCTCGTCGATGTCCGCAGGCGTCAGCGAAACGAGGTCGGTCATGGCCCTTAGTCCTTCAGGACGCGCCAGATGCTGCGGATCCCGAAGGCGCTGAGCACGCCGGTCATGATGCAGATGACGATCTCCATCGAGATGTCGACGACCTGGTTCGGCGAGGTCGCTCCACGCGTGGAACTCATGGCCACGAACAGGATCAGGTCCATGGCCATGAACAGAAAGACTGGGCCGGCCACCAGGACCATCAGGGCCGAGGGCGCGATCTTCTTGGCGGTCGCTGCGTCGAGCTTCTTCATAGTCAGGTCCGGGGCTTGGTCTTCTTGATGATCGCTGAGAAGCTCATCACCGGCTCGCCGCCGGTGGTGATCAGGCCGCGGACGAACACCATGCTGCGGGCGGCCTTGACCACCTCGCCGCGGCACTCGACCAGCGCGCCGACCGGCACCGCGCCGACGAAGTCGCCGTTGAACTGGGCGGTGACGCTGCGGCTGTCCTGCAGGTCGTCGCGGGCGATGACGAACAGGCAGTAGTCGGCGAAGGTCATGATCGCCCCGCCGTGCATGAAGCCGCCGCCGTTCATGTGGTGCGGCTCGGCGCGCATGGCGCAGACCCGTTGGCCGGTCTCGTCGGGGCGGAAGAAGAAGGGGCCAGCGTGGTCTTCGAACGGGTCGCTGCTGTACTTGGTCCAGCCGGCCCACTCGCCGTCCTTCACGACCTGGTGCTTCCAGCCGCCGATTTCGAGTTCTTCGCCGCCGTCCATTCCCGTCCCCTGACCCCCATGAAGGGTTTGCCCGCCGCAGTCCCAGTCACTAGTTTGCGGCCCGAAGCGAACTAGGCGGCGGGGACAAGTGATGCAAGGCCGGACTGTCTTTCTCTGCGGAGGCCTGCGTACTCCGATCGGTCGTTACGCCGGCGCCTTGTCGAAGGTGCGGGCCGACGATCTGGCCGCCCATCCGCTGAAGGCGCTGATGGCCGCCTATCCGAAACTGGACTGGGGGCTGGTCGACGAGGTCGTCTACGGCTGCGTCAATCAGGCCGGCGAGGACAACCGCAACGTCGCGCGTATGGCGCTGCTGCTGGCCGGAATGCCGCAAAGCGTACCGGGCCTGACGGTCAACCGCCTCTGCGCCTCGGGCCTGGATGCGGTGATCGCCGGGGCGCGGGCCATCGCCTCGGGCGACGCCGACCTGATCGTCGCCGGCGGGGTGGAGAGCATGAGCCGCTCGCCGTTCGTCATGGCCAAGCCTGACACGGCGTTCTCGCGCAGCCCCGAGATCTACGACACCACCATCGGCTGGCGGTTCGTGAACCCGGCGATGAAGAAGGCCTATGGCGTCGACGCCATGCCCGAGACCGCCGAGAACGTCGCCACCGACTATCAGATCAACCGCGAGGACCAGGACGCCTTCGCTCAGCGCAGCCAGGCCCGGGTCGGCGCGGCTCGCGCGGCCGGCTTCTTCGACGGTGAGATCGCGCCGCTGACCATCAAGGACCGCAAGGGCGACATCGTCGTGGCGCAGGACGAGCATCCGCGCCCGGACACCAGCCTGGAGGCGTTGCGCGCCCTGAAGCCGATCGTCCGCGAGGACGGCACGGTGACCGCCGGCAACGCCTCGGGCGTCAACGACGGCGCGGCGGCGCTGCTGCTGGCGAGCGCCGAAATGGTCGAGAAGCTCGGCCTCGAGCCGTTGGCCCGGATCCAGGGCGGGGCGGCCGGCGGCGTCGCGCCGCGCATCATGGGTGTCGGCCCGATCCCGGCGGTCGAGAAGCTGACCGCGCGCCTGGGGATCAAGGTCGGCGACTTCGACGTCGTCGAGCTGAACGAAGCCTTCGCCGCCCAGGCCCTGGCCTGCACGCGCGCCTGGGGCCTGGCCGACGATGCGGCCCATGTGAACGCCCACGGCGGCGCGATCGCTATCGGCCACCCGCTCGGCGCTTCGGGCGCCCGGCTCGCCCTGACCGCCGCCCGCACGCTGAAGCTGAACGGCGGCGAGCGTGCCCTGGCGACGATGTGCGTGGGGGTCGGGCAGGGCTCGGCCCTGGCGCTGGCGCGGGCCTGACATGCGAATTCTGGCCATCGCGGCGCTGGGCGTCTGGCTCGCGGCCGGGGCGGCTCACGCTCAGATGCCGACCGTTCCGGTCGAAGCGCTGAAAGCGGCCGGGCTGGACCCGCACACCAAGGTCGAGGGCGGCGTGGTCCAGGTCATGACCGGCCAACGGGCGGTGATCCGCCTGGATGGAGCCGGCCAGCCGGCGCTGGATGACGTCGAGGCCGGCCGCATCGGCATGGCTGTCGCCGACGGCAAGGAAACCTACAAGGGCGCGGGGGCCGGCAAGCTGGCCTTTGCGCTCGACGCCTCGGTCGAGAAACGCCAGTCGATCCTCAAAATCTGGAACGGCCTGACCCGGCCGCTGGCCTATGAGGCCGAGATCACCGCCCTGCGCGGCGGCAAGCTGATGAAGCGGATGAGCACGATCTGCTCTGTGCCCGCCGGCGCGGTGGGCTATGAGGTCTGGCCCGATCCCGTTATCAGCGTCACCCTGTCCAAGTTCGCCGAGACCCCGGCGGACCAGCACGTCTGCCAATAGCCGAGACTTCTCCATGGCCCTCGACCTCGAAACCCGCGAGCAACTCATCGACACCGTCCGCCGGTTCGTCACCGAACGGCTTCGGCCGCTGGAGGCCAAGGTCTCCGAGGACGACGCCATTCCGGCCGAGGTCATCGACGAGATGAAGGGGCTGGGCCTGTTCGGCCTGTCGATCCCCGAGGAGTTCGGCGGCCTCGACCTGTCGATGGAAGACGAGTGCCTGGTCGGCGTCGAGCTGGGCCGCACCAGCCCGGCCTTCCGCTCGGCGTTCGGCACCAATGTCGGCATCGGCAGCCAGGGACTGGTGATGTTCGGCACCGAGGCCCAGAAGGCCAAGTACCTGCCGGGCATCGCCTCGGGCGAGATCATCACCTCGTTCGCCCTGACCGAGCCGGAGGCCGGATCGGACAGCGCCAACGTCCAGACCACCGCCCTCCGCGACGGCGACGTCTATGTCCTGAACGGCACCAAGCGCTTCATCACCAACGCCAACAAGGCCGACCTATTCACGGTCATGGCCCGCAGCGATCCGGGCAAGGCCGGCGGCGGCGGTGTCAGCGCCTTCCTGGTCGAGCGCAATCTGCCGGGCCTGTCGGTCGGCAAGCCCGAGAAGAAGATGGGCCAGCAGGGCGCGCACATCTGCGACGTGATCTTCGACAACGTCCGGGTGCCGATCGAGAACCGCCTGGGCGCCGAGGGCGAAGGCTTCAAGGTCGCCATGCAGGTGCTGGACCGCGGCCGGCTGCACATCTCGGCGGTCTGCATCGGCGTGGCCGAGCGGCTGCTGGCCGACTGCGTGGCCTACGCGACCGAGCGCAAGCAGTTCGGCCAGGCGATCTCGAACTTCCAGCTGGTCCAGGGGATGATCGCCGACTCCAAGACCGAGGCGCTGGTCGCCAAGGCCATGACCATGGAGACCGCCCGCAAGCGCGATGCCGGCCAGAGCGTGACCATGGAAGCGGCGGCGGCCAAGTACTTCGCCTCGGAGATGGTCGGCCGTGTCGCCGACCGCGCGGTGCAGATCTTCGGCGGCGCCGGCTATGTCGCCGACCACGGCATCGAGCGCTTCTATCGCGACGTGCGCATCTTCCGGATCTACGAAGGCACCAGCCAGATCCAGCAGGTGGTCATCGCCCGCGAAACCATCAAGCGCGGCGGCTAAGGGGCGTCCATCAGGGCGTCGATGTCGTCGATCTCGGCCTGCAGCCGCTTGGCTGCGCGCCGGTTCATCAGGAACCAGGCCGCAAGATAGGCGCAGATCAGCGCCGCGAGCGGCGCGAGGTGGCCAAGAGACGCCCCTGCGCGGGCCTGCGCCATCCCGGCGACGAACACCATCATGCCCGGGGCGAAGGGCGCGATGTACCACCAGAAGGCCGAACGCAGGGCGTCGCGCTGTCGGACCAGTTCGGCCCTATGGAAGGCGAGCGAGGCGCCGGCCGCCGCCTCCGGAGGCAAGATCCTGGCCGAAGCGCGGCGGTGCAGTTGCCAGGCCATGACGGCGGTCCCGGCCATGATCATCACGGCGCCCAGCTTCATCATCGGATGCGGGAAGTAGACCGCGTAGAAGCCGAAGAGCGCGAGCACCAGCACGCTGGCGGCGTACTCCACCAGATTGCGGACCTGGATACGCGACTGGAACGCGCGGGCGTGAATCTGCTCGATGCTCATGGGGCCGGTCTCCATCTGCTGGTTGCGCCAAAGGGCCTTCAGGTCTTGGTCTGATTGGTCGGGAGTCATGCCGCGCCTCCGCGAAACCGGCGGGCGAGCAACGCCTTCAGCCGGTGAATCTTCTGGGCGACCGCGCCGGCGCTAAGACCCGTGATCTCGCCGATCGACGCCGCGTCGAGGTCTTCGAGGTAAAGCAGCGCCACCTGGCGCTCGAGAGGGGCGAGGGCCTGGACCAGGTCCATGAGCCGGGTCAGGGCCTGGGCCTGTCCGGTCGCCGCTTCGGGGTCGTCCTCGGCGGGCAGTTGCGCCAGCGCGCCGGAGTCGCCGTCGACCCGGCGATGGCGGCGCCGGACCTGGATGTGGCTGGTCGCCGTATTGTGCGCCACGCGATAGACCCAGGTCCGCAAGGAGCAGCGGCCGTCAAAGACTGCGAAGCTGCGCCAGAGCGCCAGGTGAATGTCCTGGACCAGATCCCGCCGGGCGTCTGCGTCCGCTTCGTAGCCGCGCGCCAAGCGATCAATCGCCTCGCCATAGCCCCGCGCCGCCTCAGCGTAGCGCTCGTCCTGATCCATGACCTCGCCCGGGTGCTCCATCGATCAAGGTAGTCGCGCCGCTGGGGGATTTCTTACAGGCCAGTTTGCGCCTCGCCTCGCCATCGGGCCGATCATCAGGCATAGGAGGCCCATGAGCGTCGACATGGAAGCCGTGATCTTCGAAGTGCTGGGCAAGCTGGCGCCCGGCAAGTCAGCCTCCTCCGAGGAGGTGGCGCGCGCCGCCGACAACGAGAATTGGCGTCGGCTGACCGGCCACGTGCGCAACACCGCGCGGGGCCTGGCTCGTCAGGGCAAGATCGTCATCACTCGCCACGGCAAACCCGCGGACCCGGAGAAGTTCAAGGGCGTCTATCGCCTGCGGTTGCCGCTGGAAGGCGAAGTGGTCGCGCCGGGCGCAGGTCCCAACGCCGAGGACTAGGCGATCGGCCGGGTCTGGTTGCGGCCGTCCAAGGGCCGCAGCGCGAACCAGAGGGTGGTCGTCAGAATGATCGAGGCGTAGCCGTCGATCGCGTAGTGCCATCCTAGGTGCACCGATGCGGCCAGGATCAGCACCAGGTAACCAACGGCGAGCGCAAACGCCTTGCGGCCAACTAACGAGCCTAGGATCGCAATCAGCGTCGCCATTGCGACATGCAGGCTTGGGAAGGCCGAGATGCCCGATCCGGTGTGGGCCTGGCCGGTGCTGTGCAGGAGCCAGAGCCACTGCTGCAGGTCGTAGCTTGAGTTGGACGTTCCGGCGCTAAAGGCGAGATAGTCCATCAGCGGCTTGAAACGATCGACGTCGCCGGTGACTTGGCCGAAATAGACGGGCCCCGCGCTCAGGAAGGTTGCGGCCAAGACGTTGCCTAGCAGGATCCAGGTCAGCAGATAGGCCGCCAAGAAACGGGTGCGGATGCTCGCGAGCCGCGGCGCCGTCGCCACCCACAGCGGCGCGCAGAAGGCGAGCGTAAGCCATACCGGCAGGTAGCAGAACTGCAGGACCCTGGTTAGGGGTTGATGGGCCAGCAGAGGATGCAGCAGGCGCCAGGGATCGACGCCGCCGTGCAGCCAAGCGTCGAGCTCGGCGAGCTTCTGATCCCACGTGAACCCGCCGAAATGGGCCAAGCTGGTCTTGGCGGTGGTGAACGAGCCCAAGAACGCCGTGAGCGCCAGGATCATCAAGATCGGGCGAACGATGTCGGGGGTCAGCCGCGCCCGCACTCGACTGACAAACTCTGTCAGAGGCGCCCTTGGGGCGGCCCCGATGGCCCTCGTGAGATCGACGCCGACAACGAAGAGCACAACTCCGCTGTAGAGGAATCTCAATGGCGTTAGAAACGGCAGGAGGACCGTGGCGGCGTCATGCCTGCCCAGGCTCCAAGCCAAGGCCGCTGTCGCGAACACGTAGGCGCCGATGACGGCGTACAGCAGTCGATCTTCGCGCAAGGCCCGAGATAAGGCCGCGAGCCAGGACTCCCCTGTGCGGAGGTCTACATGTGGCTGCGGATCGGAATACTCGCTCATGGCCGTCCCCCGAACGTCGCGGCAACGTACGGGAACATCGATAAGGCTTAGTTATGCGGCGCTTGCGACGCTGTCCTTGCCGGCCGGGCGCCCTATATCGGGCCGATGAGCCTTTCGGCCGTTCTCGAGGACATCGCAGCCTGCCGGGCGTGCGCAGGCGACCTGCCGCATGCGCCGCGGCCGGTGGTGTTCGTGCGCGCGCAGACCCGGCTGCTGATCGCCGGTCAGGCGCCCGGCCGGCGGGTGCACGAGAGCGGCTTGCCGTTCACCGACGCCTCCGGCGATCGCCTGCGCCAGTGGATGGGGATCGATGCGGCGACTTTCTACGGTCGGCCGGAGATCGGCGTCGCGGCCATGGCGTTCTGCTTCCCGGGGACCAACCCGAAGGGCGGCGACTATCCGCCGCCGCGGCGCTGCGCGCAGCTCTGGCGGGCGCGGCTGCTGGCTGAGCTGCCCAAGGTGGAGTTGACGCTGCTAGTTGGGAGCTATGCCCAGGATTGGGCGCTGGGGCCGCGGGCCAGAGGCAACATGACGCAGACCGTGCGGGCCTGGCGCGACTATGCGCCGAGCTATCTGCCGATGCCGCACCCATCCTGGCGCAACACCGGCTGGCTGAAACGGAATCCCTGGTTCGAAGCCGAGGTGGCGCCCTATCTTCGCCAAAGGGTTTTGGAGATCCTCGGCTCGTGAAACGCCTCGTCGCCATCCTCGCCGCCGTGATGCTGAGCGCCTGCACCCCCTTGATGGTGCAGCAGGCCGGCGCGCCGCCGTCGAGTTTCCAGGGGCCGCATCTGGAGCGCGACGCGTTCGTCTCGTTCGATGGCGCGCGGCTGGGCCTGAGCCGCTGGGAGGCCGATGGCGAACCGCAGGCGGTGGTCGTGGCGCTTCACGGGATGAACGACTACGCCAACGCCTTTCACCTGGCCGCGCCCTACTGGGCGCAGAACGGGGTCACCACCTACGCCTTCGACCAGCGCGGCTTCGGACGGTCGCCTCATCGCGGCATCTGGGGCGGCGACGAGCTGATGATCGACGACCTGCGGACCATGGTCTCGGTGGTCCGGACGCGCCATCCGGGCGTGCCGCTGATCGTCGCAGGCGAGAGCATGGGCGGGGCTGTGGCGATCGAGGCCTTCGCCTCCGACGTGCCGCCCGCCGCCGACCGGCTGATCCTGATGGCGCCTGCGGTCTGGGGCTGGTCGAACCAACCGCTGCCTTACAAGACCATGCTCTGGCTCGCCTCGCGGTTCACCGCCGCCAAGGTCTACGAGCCGCCCCGCTGGCTGACCAGCCGGGTGAAGCCGACCGACAATCACGAGGAACTGGTGGCCATGGGCCGCGACCCGCTGATGGTCTGGGGCGCGCGTTCGGACACGCTCTACGGCCTGGTGGCGATGATGGAGCGGGCCTGGGCGGGGACTGGGCAGATCAAGGTCCCGACGCTCTACATCTATGGCGCCAACGACGAGATCATTCCGGAGAAGCCGTCGTTCCAGGCCGCCAAGCGGCTGAAGCCGACCGACCGCTCGGCCTACTACAGCAAGGGCTGGCATCTGATGACCCGCGACCATCAGGGGCCGGTGGTCTGGGCCGACCTGCTGTCGTTCATCAAGACGCCGCAGGCGCCGCTGCCGTCCGGTGCGCCGCCCATTCCAGGTTCGCCGACCCAGCCCAACGCGCCCATCAACGCCGAGGCCGCGGGGCGAGTCAGAGCAGGCTTGTGAAGCGCAGGGCAGGGGCGTAAGGCGGAGGCAAGCTCTTCCAGTCTGAGGCTTTGATTGCAGCATGACCTTGTTCGATTCCTCCGCATTCGAGGGTCACGAAGGCGTCCATTCGTTCTTCGATGAAAAAACCGGCCTGAAGGCGATCGTCGCGGTGCATTCGACCGCGCGCGGGCCCGCGGCGGGCGGCTGCCGGATGTGGCCCTATGCCAGCGCCGAGGCGGCGCTCGACGACGCGCTGCGGCTGTCGCGGGCGATGTCCTACAAGAACGCCATGGCCGACCTGGAACTCGGGGGCGGCAAGTCGGTGATCATCGGCGACAGCCGGACGATGAAGACCCCGGCGCTGTTCGAAGCCTTCGGCCGTGCGATCGAGGCGCTGAACGGCGTCTACTGGACGGCCGAGGATGTCGGCGTCTCGCCGGTCGATCTCGGTTATGCGCGCAAGCAGACCCGCTACGTCGCCGGGTTGGAGGGCCACCCGGCCGCCTCCGGCGATCCGAGCCCGGTGACCGCCGAGGGCGTGTTCCGCGGCGTGCGGCTGGCGGTGCGCCGCGGCCTGAATCGCGAGCTGGACGGGGTGACCGTCGCCATCCAGGGCGTCGGCCATGTCGGCGCTTACCTGGCTGAAAAGCTGCACGCGGCCGGGGCCAAGCTGATCATCACCGACGTCAATGACGAGGCGCTGTCGCAGGTCGCGGCGCGGACCGGGGCGAGCATCGTGGCGCCGGGCGCGATCTTCGACGCCGAGGCCGACGTCTTCGCGCCGTGCGCTCTGGGCGGGGCGATCAACGAGAGCACCCTGCCGCGGCTGAAGGCGCGGATCATCGCCGGCGGCGCCAACAACCAGCTGGCCAGCCCGGAGATCGGCCGCGAGCTGTTTGCGCGTGGGATCCTCTATACGCCCGACTACGTGATCAACGGCGGCGGCATCATCAACGTCGCCGGCGAGATCCGCGCTCTGGAGCGCGGCGAAGCGTTCGACCAGGCCTGGGTCGAGGCCAAGCTCGACCGCCTGACCCTGACGCTGGAAGAGGTGCTCGACCGCGCCGCGTCCGAGGGACGGCCGAGCCACGAAGTCGCCAACGAGATGGCCAAGGCGCGCATCGCCCAGGCCGCCGCGGCCAAGCTGGCGGCTTAGGCCGCCTTCTCGGCGACCCACTTGCGCGGATGCTGCGTGCGGAAGCCGACCGCCAGCCGGTTCCAGACGTTGATCGCGCCGATCAGCATGGTCAGCTTCACGGCCTCGCCCTCGTCGAAGTGCTCGCGCATGGTCGCGTAGTCGGTGTCCGGCGCGCGGGTCTGGGCGATCAGGGTCAGGGAGTCGGTCCAGGTCAGCGCCGCCTTCTCCCGCGGGGTGAACAGCGAGCTCTCCCACCAGGCCGACAGCAGGTACAGGCGCTCTTCGCTCTCGCCGTGAGCGCGGGCGTCGCGGGTGTGCATGTGGATGCAGAAGGCGCAGCCGTTGATCTGGGAGGCGCGGGTCTTCACCAGCTCGATCAGGCTGTGTTCGAGCCCGGAGGACACTACGGCCTCTTCGAGCGCGGTCATGGCCGCGATCATTTCCGGGGCGGCGGCGAAGGGGTTCAGGCGAGCAGACATGGGGAGGTCCTGTGCTTGGGGTTCAGCAACAGGACGCGCTGGCCCCGCGCCGTGTGACACGGCGCGGAGGTATTTCGCCCTAGAGCAGGCGCGGCAGAACGAAGACCGCCAGCAGCACGAGGATCGCGACGATCAGGATCAGGCCGGCGTGCTTGCGCCCACCGAGCATCGAGCCGCCCGACTTCGCCTGTCGGGCGGCTTTCTCGCGGGCGGCCTTGGCCGCCGCCTCGCGAGCCTGGACGGCCTTTCGATGCTGGGCGAGGTCGACGACCTCAGGATCCTTCTCGGGCTTCATACGATCGATCTAGCACGCCTTCAGAGTGAGGCCATCCGTGCGGTGCGCGGTTCCTTCACAACGGTGAGAAGGATGACCAAGCCGACGACCAGGAAGCCGATCGAAGCGCCGAACACCACGTTGAAGCCGTAGTGGTCGGCGATGAAGCCGCCGGCCAGCGGACCGAGCGAGGCCATGATGCCCTCGGCGGTCGAGGAAATGGCGATGCGCATCGGCATCTCGGCCCGGGAGCCGAACTCCAGGATCATGGTCTGGGCGGCCATCATGTAGCCGGACTGCGCCGCGCCGAGGCCGAAGAAGGCCACGAACACTGCCCACGGCTCATGGTTCAGCATCAGCAGGGTCGTGGCCGCCGCCCAGCCGATCAACGAGCAGACCAACACCAGCTTGAAGCCGGTCTTGTCGCCGAGATAGCCCCAGACGAGGTTCGACAGGGTGTCGGCGCCAAGGTAGGCGAGGCTGAGCAGGCCCAGCGTCATGCCGTCCAGCTTCATCGTGGAGGAGACGAAGATGATGTAGAACGGCGTCGCGATCCGGCTGGCCGTGGCGACCATCTGCACCACCAGGAACCAGGCATAGCCCTTGTCGGACATGATCAGCGCCGGGAAGTCTTTGAGGCGGTCTCGGAACCTGGCCTGGGCCGGCAGGTTCGGGGGCTCGGGCTCCTTCAGCAGGATTTGCAGCGCCCATAGGCCCATGGTCGTCAGGAAGGCGGCGAGGGCGAACGTGGTGGCGTAGCCGTTGCCGAGCACATTGCCTTCGATGAGATATTTGCCGGCCGCCCAGGCGAGGGCGGCGGCGATAAGCCCGCCGGTGGCGTTGCGCCAGGCCTGCAGACGGCCGCGGCGGCTGAGCGGAATGACCTTGGCCATCAGCAGGCCGAAGACCACCCGCTGGGTGCCCATGAACAGCCCGAACAGGAACATCAGGATCATCATGGTGACGACCAGCGACTGACCCTTGAGGAACCAGCCGGCTAGCGCCATGCCGACGATCTGGACACGGGCCAGGCCGCCCATCCAGACGGCGGCTGGCATGACCTTGCTGCGGTGTTCGATCTGGGTGGCGCCGAAGATCGGCGAAATCACGCTGCCGACCTGCTGCAGCGCCAGGCCGAGGCCGACGATGGTGTTCGATCCGGAGATCATGTGCAGGTAGGCGGGGAGGAAGGTCGGCGCGTTGATCAACCTGAACCCGGTCATGCCGAGCATGCCGTGCAGGTAGTTGCCGATGTAGTTGCGCTTCAGATTGTCCCAGACGAACTTCTCGTAGGCGGCTTCCTTCTCCGCCAGGGTGAGCTCGACAGGGGCGTCTTCAGACACGGCGACGGCCGCGTCCTCTCTTGAAATATGTGCTTCCAATCGCGTCCCGCCCGCGCGCGGATCGCTAAATGGGTCGCGCGGGCGACTCCCTAATCATTACGGCTAAATTTTATGCCGACCGTCGTACCAGAGTCCGATACCGCGGGGGAAGGGGCGCGCGGGGCCCAGAGCGCAAACGGCTTCGATAGAATCTGATCGCGCTCTGAGCTTTTTGGATTTGGAGCATGCGCCCGCCGAACCTGAGCCGGTCCGGCGGGATCACGCTGTCGTCACCAACGAGTTTCGAGGACGGCCCCGAAAACGCGCGGCGCGCCGTACATAGCGCGGTTGAGGGTCGGCTGGCGGAACTGGACGTACTCTTCGTCGAGCAGGTTGGTCGCGTAGGCGGCCAGGGTCCAGCGTTCGGCCTGGTAGCCGATCTTGCCGCCCAGCAGGGTGCGGGCGTCGAGCTTGTTGGCGCTCTGGGTCGGGCCCGAGACGCCGTAGGACTCGCTGCGATAGCCGGCGTCCAGGTTGACGAACACGCCGTTGGCCCAGCGATAGGCGCCGCCGAGGTTCAAGGTCCATTCCGGGGCGAAGGCGAACTCGCTGCCCGACAGGTCGATGGTGGTCGTCCCGGCGCGGATGGTGAAGTCGTCGAACTCGGTGTGGCTGTAGCCGACCGAGCCGTAGATGTCCCAGGCGGCCGACGGGCGATAGGCCGCTTCGAGTTCGGCGCCGTAGAGGGTCGAGGCCCCGGCGTTTTCGGTCTGGTAGTCGTACGGCGTGGCGCTGAGGTTCACGACCACCTGCTGGTCGGTCCAGTCGACATAGTAGGCGTTGGCGTTGACCGTCAGGGCGCCGTCCAGCCAGCTGGTGCGCGCGGCGATCTCGTAGTTCCAGGTGTATTCCGGATCATAGGGCACGACCGCCGAGCGGATGACGTTGATGTTGGCGCCGCCTGAACGATAGCCGCGCTGGGCCACGAAGCTCAGCGAGGCGTCCTCGGTCAGGTCGTACTTCAGCCCGACCTTCGGCAGGAACGCCTCGAAGGTGCGCGAGGTCTCCGGCTGGTTGGCGGTGGCCTGGGCGACGTAGAGGCCGACGACCTGGTTCAGTCCGGCGATCACCGGGGCCAGGGCGCCGAAGGCGGCGGGGTTCGGATAGGTCCCGGCGAAGCGCGTGGCCTGGGCCACCGACAGGGTGTTCTCTTCGCGGTCATAGCGGAAACCTGCCAGCAGCGAGAGCTGCGGGGTCAGCTGGTAACGGCCGTCGGCGAACAGGGCGACGGTCTGGATCTCTTCCGGCGCGCGGCCGGCGAAGTCGACCGAGACCGCGGGTAGGGCCGCGACATAGGCGTTGGCCGCGGCGTTGGCGGTCGCCGCCGGCAGGTTGAACGGCGCGCTCATCAGCACGCCCAGCAGGGTGGCGCGCGGCGTGGCCAGGGCGTTGCGCGTGGCGACCGAGAAGTCGCGATCGCGATTGGCGAAGTAGAGGCCGGCGAGGCCGGACAGACGCTCGCCTTCATAGTGCAGCCGCAGTTCCTGCGAGATCGAGCGGTCGAGATCGTGTTCTTGGCCATAAGCGATCGAGGCCGGGCCGCCGTCCATGTCGAACAGGCTGTCGCTGCGCACCTTGCTCCAGGCGGTCACCGAGGTGAGCTTGAGCTGGTCGGAGATGGCGTAGTCGGCGTTGACCGTCAGGATGTCCGAGGTGCTGCGGGTTTGGCCCGGATAGTCGCTGGTGGCGACGCGGTTCTCGGCCGGGTTCGGGACGTCGGAACGCGAGTAGCTGTAGATGTAGCCGCCCTTGTGCCGGTTGTGCAGCACGCTGGCGCGCACGGTCAGGTCAGGCAGGGCCGAGGGCGTGAACAGCAGCTTGCCGCGGACGGTGGTCGACAGCAGCGGGTCTTCCTGGGTCTTGCGGGTGGTGTTGTAGGTGAAGCCTTCGGCGTTGCGGTCCTCGAACGACAGGCGGAAGGCCAGTTGGTCGGCGACGATCGGACCGCCGGCGGCGAAGGCCAGGATGCGGGACTCGTCGTCGGCCAGGTCGGCGCGGGCCACGCCGCTCCAGGTCCAGGTCGGGTCGTTGCTGCGCAGGACGATGGCGCCGGCCAGGGTGTTACGGCCCTGCAGGGTCGATTGCGGGCCGCGCAGAATCTCGGCCTGGGCGATGTCCCACATGTTCAGCGGGCCGGCGGCCAACGCGCGGTCGGGCAGGGCGGCGCCATCGAGATAGACGGTGGCCAGGCCGCCGCTGCCGCCGCCCGAGACGCCGTTGTTGGCGACGCCGCGGATGGTGAAGCCAAAGCCCTGATAGGTCTCGGCGACGTTGGCGGCGTGGTTCACCAGATCGCCGAGGTCCTGGATGTTGCGGGCGTCGAGGCTGCGCTCGGTGAACAGGGCGACGCTGGCGACGGTGTCCTGCAGGCTACGGTCGGTCTTCTCGCCGGTGACGATCAGCTCCTCGACCTGCGGCGCGTCGGCGGCGAGCGCGGCGCTGGAGGACAGGAGCGCGGCGGCGGCCACGCCGCCGGCGAGAACAAGGCGATACATCGAGGGGCTTTCCGGAACTTGCTGCACGCCGCGAGGGGAGGCGGCGCGGCCCGGAAATAGCCGCCGCGGGTTAAGACTTGGTCTTCAAGGCGTTGAGCACGGCTTCGGGCCGGATCGGCAGGTGACGGACCCGCGCGCCGCAGGCGTTGAAGATCGCGTTGCCGATCGCCGGGCCGACCACGGTGGTCGCCGGTTCGCCCAATCCGACCGGAACTTCCGCGCTCTCGATGAACTCGATGTCGAGGGCGGGGGTGTCGGCCATCCGCAGCGGCGTGTAGCCGTCGAGGTTGGTGTCGCGCGGCGATCCGTTCTCGAATTCGGTGCCCTCGAAGAGCGCCAGGCTCATGCCCCAGAGCGCGGCGCCCTCCATCTGGGCGAGCGCGCCTTCGGGCGAGACGATGGTCCCGGCGTCGGCGACCAAGGTCAGCTTCTCGACCTTCACCGCCCCGCTGGCGGCGTCGACCTTGACCCGCGCCGCACAGGCGACCCAGGTCGGCATGTCGCGCTCCTGGCCGAAGGTGGTGGCGATGCCGAGCCCGGTTCCCTTGGGCAGCTGTTGGCCCCAGCCGGCCTTGGCGGCGAGGCGCGAGAGCACTGCGGCCTGGCGCTTGGCGCCGCCGACCGAGTTGGGCGGGGTTCCGGCGTTGCGGCCCGCGCCGTCCAGCATGGCCAGCCGGAAGGCCAGCGGGTCCTTGCCCACCGACTGGGCCGCTTCGTCCATGAAGCACTCGACCGCCCAGTTGGTCCAACCCGGGCCGACGGAGCGCAGCCAGCCCGGGCGGAACGCGCGATTGGCCAGGTCGTTGGGCACGGCGCGCACGCGCTGGGCGCCGACGCTATACCAATGATTGGCGCCGCTGATCGCGAATGGGTCGTAGGCGACGTCGTTCGCGCCCTTGGGCATGAAGAACGGGGCCATGACCTGGGTCGGCCAGCCGGCGCAGGCGGCGTGGTCCATGGCGGTCACGCGCCCGCCCTCGCCGAACGCCATCTTCACGACCTGGACCGAGGGCGAGCGGAAGGAGTCGAAGCGGCTGTCGTCGGCGCGGGTGCAGACCATCTTCACCGGCCGGCCGAGCGCCTTGGCGGCCAGTGCGGCGGGCACCGCATAGTCGCCGTTGAGCCGCCGGCCGAAGCCGCCGCCCAGCAGGTAGGTCTTCAGGACGATCTTGTCCTCAGGCACGCCTAGGGCCTTGGACAGCCATGGCAGAACCAGCGATTGCCACTGGTTGCCGGTGTGGATCTCGTAGGAGCCGTCCTTGTTCACCAGGGCCAGGGCGTTGACCGGCTCGAGCTGGAAGTGCAGGGCGCTGGCGGTGGTGTAGGTGCGCTCCAGCTTGGTCTTGGCGGCCGCAAATGCCGCATCGACGCCGGGATCTTCGACCACCAGGGCGCCGGCCTTGGGATCGGCGATCAGGGCGCTGGCGCGCTTCTGGATGTCGGCCTCCGAGGTCTTGGCGGTGTCGCCCGAGCTCCACTCCACCTTGATCAGTTCGCAGGCGGCGTCGGCGGCGACGAAGCTTTCGGCGATGACCATCGCCCAGCCGGGGACGGTGTTCGACGGGTCCTCGAGGGTGATCGTCCTGATGTAGCCGGGCACCGCCTTGGCGGCGCTGTCGTCGACGGAGACGACCTTGGACTCGTTGCGGGTCGGCGGGATCTTCGGCCGGGCGTAGACCATGCCGTCGACCTTGGCGTCGATGCCGAACTTGCCCGAGCCGTCGACCTTCTCACCGATGTCGAGCTGGGCCGAGGGCTTGCCGACCAGCCGGCGGTCTGCGGCCTTCTTGATCGGCATCTTGCCGAGTTCGTCGGCAGTGAAGCTGCGCTTGAGATTTCCGCGCGCGACGATGTCGCCGTACCCGATCGACTTGCCGCCGCCGCTGACGGCGCTATTGGCCGCCGTGCAGGTTTTCGGATCGACGCCGAGCAGCTTGGCGCCCTCCTCGATCAGCACCATGCGGCCGGCCGCGCCGGCCTGGCTCATCAGGGGGTAGCTCTGCCAGACCGACCAGCTGCCGCCGGTGACCATCAGGCCCCACTTGGCGGCGGAATCGACGTGGTTGATGCGGACCTTGGACCAGTCGGCCTCAAGCTCGTCGGCGACGATGCGGGCGATGGCGGTGCCGACGTGCTGGCCCATCTCGGCCCGGATCACGTTGACGGTGACGATCCCGTCGCGGCCGATCGAGTACCAGATGGTCGGCTCGAAATCGCCGGCCGCGGCGGCGGCGTCGTCGGGACCGACCGCGAAGGTCATGGCCGCGCCGGTGGCGGCGATCGCGGCCAGGAAGCCGCGGCGCGAGAAGGGGGCGATCGCGTTCATGCCTTGGCTCCCTGCATCTTGGAGCTGGCCAGCTTTATGGCCTTCCTGATCCGGACATAGGACATGCAGCGGCAGAGGTTGCCGTTCATGGCGTCGTCGATCTGGGCGTCGGTGGGATTGGGCGTCGACTTCAGCAGCGCCGCAGCCGACATGATCTGGCCCGACTGGCAGTAGCCGCACTGCGGGGCCTGGGCCTCGATCCAGGCGGTCTGCAGCGGATCGCGGCCGTTGGCGTCCAGCCCTTCGATGGTGGTGATGGCGTGGCCGGCGATGGAGCTGACCGGCGTGACGCACGCGCGCACCGGCTCGCCGTCGAGGTGCACCGTGCAGGCGCCGCAGCCGCCGATGCCGCAGCCGAACTTGGTGCCGGTGAGGCCGAGCTCGTCGCGGATGGCCCAGAGCAGCGGGCTATCGTCTGGGCCTTTGACCGTGACCTCGCGGCCATTCAGTTTGAACGTCGTCGCCATGCAGCCCTAAGCCTCCATGCGTCCCCCGACAACACCGGTACGGGACGCCAAGCTAGGCCGGGGCGCAACTCCTTTTTGCGCGCGTCAGGCCCACAGTTCCGGCTCGTCGATCATCGCATCGACCAGTTCCATGACCCGCTCGCGCGGGATGCAGCGGCCGAGGCGCTCGGCCTCGTAGGTGGCGACGTAGATGCCGATCCACTGCATGAAGGTCCGATCTCCGCGCTCGGCCCGCAGGGCGACTGGGCCGCCGGAACAGCCGGCCCCGCCGATGCCGTCGATGTGGAAGGCGTAGGGATTGAGCCGATAGTCGCTGGCCAGGGTGAAGCCGCGGGCGATCGGCGCCTCGCGCAGGATCGCGGCCCCGCCGGGGAAGCCGTAGATCATCCCCGCCGAGCCGGTGGTCAGCGGCAGGCCCTGGGACAGGATGTCGTAGTCGCCAAAGCGCCCTGTCCAGTTGATCGCCTGCGGCTCGCCGCGCAGCCGCACGGGCACGCCAGCGACGTCGAGCGAGGCGTCGTCCGGGTCGTGGTGCCAGCGGAAGCGGGGCGTCTGGCCGTCATAGAGCGGGACGCTGATGCCGAGCGCGGCGCAGTCGAGATCGTGGGCGTAGGTGTCGGCCCAGGTCGCCTCGGTCCCGCGGTTCTTGAAATAGAAGGTGTTGGGCGCCAGCAGGCAGTGCAGGGCGGTGAGGATGATGTAGCGGTCGCTCTCGACGTGGAACAGGAACCCGGAGAACACCTGATGCGGCTCGCCGTTCTTGTGGCGGGTGGCCAGGCGCGGGCTGGCCTGGGCGAACGGGTCGATGAGATCCATGCAGCAAGCTAGGCGGCGAACCGCCTGCTCGTCGAGACTGTCTAGGCCTGGAAGCCGGCCTCGGCGAAGTCGAGCATCCGGGTCAGCAGCGCGGTGGTGTCACCCTCGCGCGTCGCCCCATCCGACAATACGTGCAGGCGGTCGAACTCGGCGAAGCGGTTGTTGTGGACCATGCCCAGGCAGAAGTGCAGCCGCCAGTAGACGGTGTCGCGCGCCAGCTCGGGACGGGCCTTGACCAAGGCGTCGGCGAAGCGGGCGAGGTGGCTGACGTCCTTGGCCAGCGCCTCGCGCATCTCCTCGTTCCCCTCGCTGCGGGAGCGGATGATGAACTGGATCGAGATGCGGCGGTCGTTCTCGGGCGAGCCCCAGCGCAGCGGCGGGGCGAACAGGGCCTCCAGGATGTCCCGCACCGGCGGGTTCCCCTGATGGCGGTCGTTCGCCTCGTGCAGCATGCGGGCGCGTTCGCGGTTCAGCTCCGCCGTCCGGCGACGGAAGATCTCGAACAGCAAGGCGTCCTTGGAGCCGAAGTGATAGTTCACCGAGGCGAGGTTCACGCCCGCATCGGCGGTGATGTCGCGCACCGAGACGTTCTGGAACCCGTGCAGGGCGAACAATCGCTCGGCCGCGCAGAATACGGCCGCCTTGGTGGCGGCTTCGTTGGTTTCTTCGGTTTCGTTGGCCTGAGCCGGGTCCACGGGCGAATCTCTCATACGTCGCGCCACCTTAGCAGGTCGCAGGAGATGGGCGATGCGGCCTAGCGCGCCAGCTCCCGCATCGCCTTGTCGAGTCCCTCGATGGTCAGGGGGAACATGCGCTCGTTGACCAGCTGCTTCATCACCTCGATCGACGGGGTGTAGTCCCAATGGCGCTCGGCCGTCGGGTTCAGCCACACCACGTGCTCGTAGATCTGGGCCACGCGGTCCATCCAGATCGCGCCGGCTTCCTCGTTCCAGTGCTCGACCGAGCCGCCCGGATAGGTGATCTCGTAGGGGCTCATCGTCGCGTCGCCAACGAAGATGACCTTATAGTCGCTGGAGTACTTGTGGAGGATGTCCCAGGTGTTCAGCTTTTCGGTGTGACGTCGACGGTTGTCCTTCCACGCGCTCTCATAGAGGCAGTTGTGGAAGTAGTAGAATTCCATGTTCTTGAATTCTGAGCGCGCGGCCGAGAACAGCTCTTCGCAGACCTTGATGTGGCTGTCCATCGAGCCGCCGATGTCGAAGAAGATCAGCACGCTGATCTTGTTGCGGCGCTCAGGGCGCAGCTGGATGTCCAGGTAGCCCTTCTCGGCGGTGCCCTTGATGGTGCCGGGCAGGTCCAGTTCGTCGGCGGCGCCGTCACGGACCCATTTGCGCAGCCGGCGCAGGGCGACCTTGATGTTGCGGGTGCCGAGTTCGACAGCGTCGTCGAGATTCTTGAATTCGCGCTTGTCCCAGACCTTCACGGCCTTGCCGTGGCGGCCCTTGTCCTGGCCGATGCGCACGCCTTCGGGATGGTAGCCGTTGGCGCCGAAGGGCGAGGTGCCCCCGGTGCCGATCATCTTGTTGCCGCCCTCGTGGCGTTCCTTTTGTTCCTTGAGCCGTTCGGCCAGGGCTTCCATCAGCTTGTCGAAGCCGCCCATGGCCTCGATCTGGGCCTTTTCCTCTTCGGTCAGGAACTTCTCGGAGATCTTGCGCAGCCATTCGGCCGGGATGTCCGCCGTGCCCGCGCCCTCGACCTTCTCCAGGCCCTTGAACACGTGGGAGAAGACCTGGTCGAACTTGTCGAGGTTCTTCTCGTCCTTCACCAGGGCCGAGCGCGACAGGAAGTAGAAGTCCTCGACCGAGCGGTCGATGACCACCTTGTCCAGCGCCTCCATGAGCATCAGGTACTCTTTCAGCGTCACCGGCACCTTGGCTTCGCGCAGCTCGGTGAAAAAGCGCATGAACATGGGCAAGCTTCCCGCTGGGAGACGAACAGACGTTTGACTCCGAAAGATGGGGCCGCAAATCGCCGTTGTCCAGCATGCCCTTGCGTCTGGTTGCGACGCCGCAGGCCGGACGCCGCCGTCTAGGGTTTCTACCGGGGATATGGAACCGAACTCGGGCCTCCGGCATTCGGACCTTCGCCTTGAACGCATGGGAAGGGCGGGATACAGTTTTAACTTAATAAGTTAAAACGAGTCACGTAACAAATTATGATCGCGACGCGACGCAGGTGGCTGGCGGGGACGCGGACGGGACCGTCCGTGCGACCAATCACGCCCGATCTTGAAACTTCGCCAGTCGCGGTCCGTGTCCGCGACCTGACTCTCCGCTTTCCCGTTTACGGGGCTGACAATCGCTCTCTGAAGAAGCACCTGGCGCGGGCCGCGGTCGGCGGCGCGCTCAGCAATGGCGGACGCATCATCACCGCGCTGCAAGGCGTCAGTTTCGAGCTCAGGCCTGGGGATCGCCTGGGCCTGGTGGGCCATAACGGCTCGGGCAAGACCACGCTGCTGCGGGCGCTGGCCGGCGCCTACGAGCCCGACGAGGGGCTCGTCGCGGTGGACGGGCGGATCGCCTCGCTGCTGGATCTCAGCCTCGGGATCGACCCTACAGCCACGGGCTTCGACAACATCCGCCTGCGCGGCCTGATCGCCGGCCTGACTCGCCGCGAGGTCGAGGATCGCATGTCGGACATCGCCGAGTTCTCTGGGCTGGGCCAGTTCCTGGAGATGCCGCTCAAGACCTACTCGGCGGGCATGCAGGCGCGGCTCGCCTTTGCGGTGGCGACGTCGGTCGAGGCCGACGTGCTTCTGATGGACGAGTGGATCGCGGTGGGCGACGCCGATTTCCGCGGGCTGGCGCACCGGCGCCTGCAAGAGCTTGTCGAGCGCGCCGGCATCCTGGTCCTGGCCTCGCATGATCCGATGACGCTGCGGACCTATTGCAACAAGGTCATGCGGATCGATGGGGGCCTGGCCTCGCCGATCGTGGAGATCGACGGGTTCGACGCCCTGATGGCGGCCTGAGTCAGGCGGCCTGATCCGCGCACTTGTGCCGCCGCCGCCAGTTGGCGATGTGGGCGCCGGCCAGCAGCAGGCTGCCGACCACGGTGATCGGGGTTTCCGCCTCGTGGCTCGGCCAATGGGCCACGCCGAGCGCCATCAGCGACAGCCCGGCCAGCGAGAGCAGGATCACCGCCGGCGATTGGCCCTTGCGCCACAGAGCCAGGATCGACATCGGCGCGGCGAGGCCGATGGCGAGCGCATGGACCCACTCGGCCTCCGCCCAGGTCGCCACGACTGGGGAGAAGGCGGCGACAAGGGGGAGGGCCAGGCAGTGAGCCAGGCAGAGGCCCGACAGGCTGATGGCCGAGGCGTCCAGGAGGGAACTGGGGGCAGATTTCAAGCGTCCCTCCACAACGACCGCAACCGTCGCGGCAGAGGCAATGTAATATTATAACGTTTCAGTTTCAAGCCCGCTTGCGGCGGGGCGGCGTCAGATCGCCGCTTCCTTGAGCTTGCGCCAGACGGTCATGCGCGACACGCCGAGCCGGCGGGCGATCTCCACCGGGCCGACGCCAGCCGCCTGCAGGGCGCGGATGTCGGCGGCGGGGGCGCCGCGGCGGCGGCGGTTCCACGGCGGTTCGACCGAGGCGACGGCTTCCAGCGCCGCACGCAGCGCGCGGCCGCCTTCGCCCAGGCTGCTGACGTCGGACTCGGCCACGAACAGGCTGGCCCCGCGGATCTCCAGGCGCTCAAGCACGTCCAGCACTTCGCGGGTGCAGGTGGCGAGGTGGTTGAGGCGGGTGACGACCAGCTGGTCGCCCTCGGAAATGAAGTCGAGAATCGACATGAGCACGGACGCGCCGTCCGCGCCCGGGCCGGTCGGTTCCTCGGCGCGCACGACATGGCAACCGATCGATTTCAGCGTTGCAGTGTCGTCAGCGGACCGCGCGTCGCGCAGCCTGACATATCCGATTTTGAGCATCCCACCCGTCGCGTGCAGCTACGTCGATGATTGCGGTGAAGTTCGCAAATGCGAGCGGCAGCGTCAAAGTCCCCGACGTTAAATCGCAGCAATATTTCTCTAAGCGGACGATAAATTTCAGCCTATCTGGCAAGCTCCGCCCAAAAATTCGCCCCTAGGTGGAGAGCCTTTGCGCGGCACGCCGTAGAATGAACTCATGGTCGGTCGTGCCGCCCACCTGGAACCCATAGGCGCCGACCTGCTCGAAGCCATGGCGCCCGTAGAATCTCTGGGCGCCGAGGTTCTCCGACCAAACCCCGATCCAGAGGTCGCGCGGGCCGTCGCGCTCAAGCCAGGCCATGACCTGCGCGAACAGTCGCCCGCCCGTGCCGCCGCCCTGCCAGTCCTTGAGCAGGTAGAAGCGCTTCAGCTCGCCGCTGGTCGCGGTGACGTCCGGATGCGGCAAGTCGCACGGGCCGGCCAGGGCGTATCCGACCGCCTGGCCGTCGGCCTCGACCAGCCACTGGGCCTTGGCCGGATCGGCGAGATCGGCGCGCGTGCGCTCGAGGCCATAGGCCTGGGCCAGGAAGTCGGCCAGGTCCTGCGGCGGGTAGAGATGGGCGAAGGTCTCGGTGAACGTCCGCGCGCCGAGTTCGGACAAAACCTGGGCGTCGGAAGGATCTGCGCGGCGTATCGTCGGTTGTAGCATTCGGGTTCCACGTAAGCCGGGTTAGGCTGCGATTCGCATGGACGTCGCCCTCTACACCCATCTGGAGATGCTGGACCACCGGCCGGGCGAATGGCACCCGGAACGGCCCGAGCGCCTGAGTTCGGTGCTCGGCGCGTTGAGTGAGAGCGACCTGAAGCTGGATCGGCGCGAGGCGCCGCTGATCGCCCGGGCTGACTTGGAGCTTGCCCATCGCGGCGCCTACGTCCAGGCGGTGATCGACAGCGCCCCGACCCAGGGGATGCTGCAACTCGACGACGACACCTACATGTCCGCCGGCAGCCTGAACGCGGCGCTGCGGGCGGCGGGCGGCGTCGTCGAGGCCGCGCGCGACGTGGCCGCGGGCCGCATTGAACGCGCCTTCTGTGCGGTGCGGCCGCCGGGGCACCATGCCGAACCGGCGCTGCCGATGGGATTCTGCATCTTTTCGAACGTGGCCCTGGCGGCGCGGGCCGCGCAGCTGGAGGGGCTGCAGCGTGTGGCGGTCGTCGACTTCGACGTCCATCACGGGAACGGCACGCAGGCGGCGCTGGGCGGCCGGGAGGACCTGTTCTTCGCCTCCGTGCAGCAATGGCCGATGTGGCCGGGCAGCGGTCATCCGTCTGAGGTGGCGCCGAGCAACATCCGCAACGCCGTGGTTCCGGCGAACGCCCCGCGTGAACTGTGGCGTCGGGAGTTCGAAGGGCTGCTGACCCATGTTGACGCCTTCGCGCCCGACCTGATCCTGATTTCGGCGGGGTTCGACGCTCACGCCCGCGACCCGATCGGCGATTCCAGCCAGAACCTCGAGGCCGAGGATTTCGCATGGGCGACCCGTGCGATCATGAGCCTCGCTCGGACCCATAGTCGCGGGCGGGTTGTTTCCTCGCTCGAGGGCGGGTACGACCTGGAGGCTCTAGGCCGTTCTGCGCTTGCGCATGTACAGGCACTTTCGCAGGGGTGAGGGCGTAGGCTGGGTTGCACGAATCCTGGCCATTGGATGACATGGCCGACGCTTTGACCGCCGACCCTCCGAGAACGAACGCCATGCGCCCCGGGGCGATCGTGCTTGCGCGCCATGGTGAGCCCGACATTCACCGCAAGGTGATGCTGAACGTGCACGGCTACCGCGACTACTGGAGCCGCTACGAACAGCTGGGCATTCGGCCGGGCCAGACGCCGCCGCCGGCGCTGATCGAACAGACGGCCCGGGCCGGCGTGATCATCTCATCTGTCCGCAACCGTTCCATCGAGAGCGCCCTGGCGCTGGCCGCGGGCCGTGAGTTCGACCGCACGCCCCTGTTCGTCGAGGCGCCCCTGCCGCCGCCGCACTTTCCGGGCTTCGTGCGGATGTCACCCAAGATCTGGGGCTTCATCGCGCGGTTCTGGTGGTGGTTCTTCAATCACCACGACGGCCAGGAGACTCGCCGGCAGGCCGAGCAGCGTGCTGACGAGGCCGCCGACCTGATCATCGACCTGGCGGTTGGCGGTCAGGACGTGGTGGTCCTGGCGCACGGCTTCTTCAACTTCATGGTCGGGCGCGCGCTGCGTCGGCGCGGCTGGCGCCTGACGGCCAATCAGGGCTGGAAGTACTGGTCCACCCGGCGCTACGAGCGATCCTGAAAGACGCTCGAAAAGTTGCGGGCCGGAGCGCCGGTCACTAACCTGCTAGCTTCTCAAGGAAATCGGAATGGCCGACGCCGCTGACATTGACGCGCTCTCCTTCGAGCAGGCCCTGGCCGAGCTGGAACGCATCGTCGGCCAGCTGGAGTCGGGCCAGGCGCCGCTGGAACAGTCCATCGAGCTGTACGAACGCGGCGCGCTGCTGAAAGCGCATTGCGAGAAGCGTCTGGAGGCCGCTCGCCTGCGGGTCGAGAAAATCGTCGTCGGGGCCAATGGCCAGGCCGGCGTCGAGCCGGCCGAGTTCAACTGACATGGCGCTCGGCAAGCGCCTCTCCGAGGCCGCCGACCTTGTGACGGTGGCGCTCGACGAACTTCTGCCGCGGGCCGAGGGGCCCGAGCAGAGGCTGACCGAGGCCATGCGCTACGCCGCGCTCGGCCCAGGCAAGCGCTTACGGCCGTTCTTCGCCATCGAGACCGGCCGGATGTTCGACCTAGACGAACGCGCGGTGCTGCGCGCCGCGTGCGCGCTGGAGTGCATTCAGGCCTACAGCCTGATCCACGACGATCTGCCGAGCATGGACGACGACGACATGCGCCGCGGCCGGCCGACCGTGCACCGGGCCTATGACGAGGCGACGGCGATCCTGGCCGGCGATGCGCTGCAGACCTTCGCGTTCGAGATTCTCGCCGACCCCGACACTCACCATGACGGCGCCGTGCGCGCCGACATGGTGCTCAAGCTGGCCCTGGCCTCGGGCGCGCGCGGCATGTGCGGCGGCCAGATGATCGACATGCTGGGCGTGCGCGACGACCTCGGCGCGGTGGCCCGCATGCAGCGGCTGAAGACCGGCGCGCTGATCGCCGTCTCGTTCGAGCTGCCCTTGGTCATGGCCCATGCGGGCGACGCCGAACGTCACGCCCTGATGGCCTTCGCCCAGGACATCGGCCTGGCCTACCAGATCGTCGACGACCTGCTGGATATCGAGGGCGACAGCGCCGTGCTGGGCAAGAAGGCCGGCAAGGACGCCGAAAAGGGCAAGGCGAACTATGTCACCCTGCTCGGGGCGGATGCGGCGCGCGAGCGCCTGGCGTTACTGGCCGAACAGACGAAATCGCACCTTGATCCGTTCGGTCCGCGGGCCGATTTCCTGCGGGCCAGTGTCGATTTCGTGCTAGATCGCCGGAACTAGATCGAGAACAACAACAATATGCCGCCAGTCACGCCCCTGCTCGACAAGGTTTCGTATCCCCGCGACATGCGCGGCTTCAGCGCGCCTGAACTGCGCCAGCTGGCCGATGAACTGCGGGCCGAGATGATTGACGTGGTGTCGCAGACCGGCGGGCACTTCGGCGCGGGTCTCGGCGTGGTCGAACTCACGGTGGCGCTGCACCACGTCTACGAGACGCCAGACGACATCCTGATCTGGGACGTCGGCCACCAGACCTATCCGCACAAGATCCTGACCGGGCGGCGAGACCGCATCCGGACCCTGCGCCAGGGCGGCGGGCTGTCGGGCTTCACCAAGCGCAGCGAGAGCGAATACGACCCGTTCGGCGCGGCCCACGCGGCGACCTCGATTTCGGCGGCCCTGGGCTTCGCCGCCGCGCGCGACGCGGCCGGCAAGTCGAACAGCGTGGTGGCCGTGATCGGCGACGGCTCGATGAGCGCCGGCATGGCCTACGAGGCGATGAACAGCGCCTGCCACACCACCACCGGCCAGCTGACCGTCATTCTCAACGACAACGACATGTCCATCGCCCCGCCGGTCGGCGGGATGAGCGCCTATCTGGCCCGGGTCGTCTCCGGCGGCGGTTACCAGTCGCTGCGCAATCTCGGCAAGTCGGTGGCCAAGGTGCTGCCCAAGCCGCTGCAGGAAGCCGCCCGTAAGGCTGAGGAATACGCCCGCGGCATGGTCACCGGCGGCACGCTGTTCGAGGAACTGGGCTTCTACTATGTCGGCCCGATCGACGGTCATGACCTCGACGCCCTGGTGCCGGTGCTGAAGAACGTCCGCGAGATCAAGGACAAGCCGGTCCTCGTCCACGTCGTCACCCAGAAGGGCAAGGGCTACGCCCCGGCCGAGAGCGCCGCCGACAAGCTGCACGCGGTGGCGAAGTTCGACGTCATCACCGGCCAGCAGGCCAAGAGCCAGCCGGCTGCCCCGACCTACACCAAGGTTTTCGCCCAGGAACTGATCAAGCGGGCCGAGCTCGATCCGAAGATCGTCGCCATCACCGCGGCGATGGACTCCGGCACTGGGCTCGACCTGTTCGCCAAGCGCTTCCCTGAGCGGATGTTCGACGTCGGCATCGCCGAGCAGCACGCGGTCACCTTCGCCGCCGGCCTGGCGGCCGACGGCATGAAGCCGTTCTGCGCGATCTATTCGACGTTCCTGCAGCGTGGCTACGACCAGGTCGTCCACGACGTGGCGATCCAGGGCCTGCCGGTCCGCTTCGCCATGGACCGCGCCGGATTGGTCGGCGCCGACGGCGCGACCCATGCCGGTTCCTTCGACATCGGCTTCATGGGCGCGCTGCCCGGCATGGTGCTGATGGCCGCCGCCGACGAGGCTGAGCTGGCCGCCATGATCGCCACCGCGGCGGAGATCGACGACCGCCCCTCGGCCTTCCGCTATCCGCGCGGCGAGGGCGTCGGGGTCGCCATCCCCGACCTCGCGGCGCCGCTGGAGATCGGCAAGGGCCGCATCGTCCGTGAAGGTTCGGCCGTGGCCATCCTCTCGTTCGGCACCCGCCTGGCCGAGAGCCTCAAGGCCGCCGACCTGCTGGCCGCCCGCGGCCTGTCGGCCACGGTCGCCGACGCCCGCTTCGCCAAGCCGCTCGACATCGACCTAATCCTCAACCTGGCCCGCAACCACGAGGCCCTGATCACGGTCGAAGAAGGCGCGATGGGCGGCTTCGGCGCCTTTGTGCTGCAGGAACTGGCCCGCCACGGCGCGCTGGACCGCGGCCTGAAGGTCCGCACCCTGACCCTGCCGGACATCTTCCAGGACCAGGACAAGCCGGAAGCGATGTACGCCCAGGCGGGCCTCGACGCCGACGGCATCGTCGCCGGCGCGCTTTCGGCGCTGGGCGTGGACAACGTCTCGGCGGCGGGCCGCCGGGCCTAACACCCTATTTGCAGGCGCCGAGGAACTTGCGCACCGCGCCCTTGGGCGCGGGCGGCGGTTTCACGCTTTCTCCGGCCGCAGTCAGGCTGATGACGCCGGTCTTGCGGAAGGCCGCGGCCAGCGGCGCGCGGGTCGAGAACTCGGTCAGCACCAGGGTGCCGTCGGTGATGTCGTTGGGATGGCCGAGGCCGCGCAGGTTCAGCGATGCGCCTTCAGACGCCAGGGCCACGCTCATCGGCCAGGGCGCGCGCACGCCGGACTTGTCGACCCAGGTTTCGCCGACCCGCTCGACGCCCAGGCGTTTGCCGATGTCGGCGCTGACCTTCACCTGGCCCGAGCCGCGCACGCAGGTGAAGGCGATCGGCTGATCGTCGGTGTCGGGCAGGCCAAAGCGCAGGGCCGCCTCGGCGTCTTTCGGGGTCTCGACGCTCCAGACGTGCAGCGGTTCCTGGGCCTGGGCCTGGGCCGCGCCGGCGGCGGCGAAGAGGGCGAGCGCGAGAGCGGCGGACTTCATCGGTTCAACCTAGCATCGGCCTGACCGCGCCTCCACCGTCAGAACGGTTGGAAGCGCTCGACCAGCGATTGGCCGGCGGGCACCTTCTGCACCCGGCTGATATCGCCGCGGCCGCCATAGCTGATCCGCGCCTCGGCGATCTGGGTGTGGCGGATGGTGTTGGCCGAGGAGATATCCTCGGGACGCACGATGCCGGCGACGGTCAACTGGCGCAGCTCGGCGTTGGTGCGGACCTCCTGGGTGCCTTGGATCACCATGTTGCCGTTGGGCAGGACGTTGGTGACCACCGCGGCGATGGTCAGCGAGATCTTCTCCGAGCGCGTCACCGCGCCCGCCCCGGCGTTGTTCGAGGCCGAGTTGGTGTTGATCATGTTGGACGGGTCGTAGCCGCCCGGGAAAAATTTGCCGAGGCTCGATTCCAGCCCGAAGAAGTTGTCGACGCCGGCCTGCATGCCGGCCGTGCGGCTGCTGGTCGAGGCGTTGCGGGTCTGGGCGCTGTCGTCGATGTCGATCTGTACGGTCAGGATGTCGCCGACGCGGTTGGCGCGCTGGTCGATGAAGAAGGCGCGTGCGCCGGTCCGCCACAGCGAATTGGCCGAGGCCGCCTGAGGCCCGGGATCGCGGGCCGAGACGAAGGTCGGCTGCTCGCGGGCGACCAGCGCGGACGGATAGCCGACCGGGGCGAGTTCGGGGCCTCTCACCGCCTCGGTGACGGTCGTACAGGCGGTCAGCGGGACCAGGGCGAGGGCGGCGAGAACGGAAAGGCGCATGGCAGGTGTCCCTAACGGAGCGCGTACTGGGTGCGGGGGAGGGCCTTCAGCTGGTCGGCGGCTGGGCCGACCACGGCCTGGCCCGGGCCGCTGGCGACGGCCTGGATGACTTTCTTCGAGGTGACGTTCTGGACGGCCAGGGTGTCGCCCAGGCTCGCGGCGGACATCGCCTTGCCTTGCAGCACCAGGGAAATCCCGCCGTCCTCGTAGGTGACGGTGATCAGGTCGCCGGACTTGATGACCTGCGGGGCCGAGACGTCGCGGGCCGACACTGCCGCGCCGGCGCGCAGCGGGCGCTTGGCGGCCAGGCCGATGATCGCCTCGGCGTCGTTTGGCGCGTCGGCCGGCGCGGCCGCGGCCTTGCCCCAGACTAGATCCTGCGGCTGCACGATCTCGCCCGCCGACAGGCTGCGGGCGTAGGTCAGCACCTCGACGTTGCCGCGCGCGGCGACCGTGGTCGAGGCCAGGCCGGGGCCGCTGGCGGCGGCGCGGACCACGATGCGGCGGAAGCCCTCGGCGTTTGCCCACTCCAGCCCCGCGCGGCGGGCGATGCCCTGCACGGCCGCGGCGTCCAGCACCGCCGAGGCTCCGGGCTTGGCGGCGACCGGGGTCTTGCCGGCCGCGCCGGCGCCGTCGAACAGGTCCGACAGGGTGATGATCCCGTCGCTGTCGACAGGGTCGGCCCTCAGCATCACCGGCTGCCCGGCGAGGGCCGGGGTGGCGAGCAGTACGGCGGCGGCGATCAGGAGACGCTTCATGATCAGGACCGGATGTTGCTGGCGGTGCGCAGCATTTCGTCGGCCGAGGTGATGACCTTCGAGTTCATCTCATACGCCCGTTGGGCGACGATGAGGGCGGTGATTTCGGTGACCGCGTCGACGTTCGAGGCTTCGGTGTAGCCCTGGTTGATCGTGCCGGTGCCGTCGACGCCGGGGACCGCGACGGTCGGCGCGCCCGAGGCGGCGCTTTCCTTCAAGAGGTTGTCGCCGATGGCGTCGAGCCCGGCCTCGTTGACGAACGTCGCCAGCTCCAGGTTGCCGATGATGTCCTGGGCGGTCTGGCCGGCGCGGATCGCCTGGACCTGACCGCTCTTGGAGATCGAGATGTCGGTGGCGTCCTGGGGAATGGTGATCGCCGGTTCGATCAGATAGCCGTCCTCGGTGACCAGCTGACCCTGGTCGTTGGGCGAAAAGTTGCCGGCGCGGGTGTAGGCGATCTCGCCGCTCGGCATCATCACCTGGAAGTAGCCGCGGCCGGAGATGGCCATGTCGAACTTGCCGCCGGTGGCGGTCATGTTGCCTTGCTGGGTGATGCGGTAGACCGAGCCGGTCTTCACCCCGCCCCCGACCTGCACGCCGGTCGGGACCACCGTACCCTGGTCGGACGACTGTGCGCCGGCCCGCTCGATGGTCTGGTAGAGGAGATCCTGGAACTCCGCCCGCTGCTTCTTGAAGCCGACGGTGTTCATGTTGGCGATGTTGTTCGAGATGACCTCGACGTTGAGCTGCTGGGCGGCCATGCCGGTCGCGGCGGTGCGGAGCGCTTGCATCGGCGGAAATTCCTCAGTTCACCTTGCCCATCCGCTCGATCGAGCGGCGGGAGAGTTCGGCGTTGGCGTCCATCATTTTGGCGACGGACTCGTAGGTGCGGGTGATCTCGATCATCCGAGTGATCTCGGCGACCGGCTTGACGTTCGAGCCCTCCAGCATTCCCTGCTGGATCACCGCTTCCGTGGCCGGTTGCGGCTGGGCGTTGGAGGTGTTGCGGTAGCGGTTCTCGCCGACCTTCTCGAGCACCGAGAGCTCGTCGAAGCGGGCCATGCCGACCTTGCCCAGGCGCTCGGCGCCCTGGCTGACGGTGCCGTCCTTGGCGATCAGGACCGGTCCCAGCTTGGGGTCGATGGCGATCTCGCCGCCGCCTTCATCCAGCAGCGCCGCGCCGTCCTCGGTGACCAGGCGGCCGGATTCGTCCATGTGGAAGCGGCCGTCGCGGGTGAACTGTTCGCCGTCGGCGGTGCGCACGCGGAAGAAGCCGTCGCCCTGGATGCCCAGGTCGAACGGCGCGCCGGTCGCCCGCAGCACGCCCTGGCCGAAGTCGCGTCCGACGCTGCGGTCGATCACGAACTTCACCGGCCGCGGCGCGCCGAAGGTGTGGGCCGGCGCCATCGGCTCGGTCTCGACCATCAGGTTTTCGACCTTGAAGCCGGTCGTATCCATGTTGGCGATGTTGTTGGCCACGATGTCGAGTTCACGGCGCAGCGTCATCTGGCGCGAGAGTCCGACGTAGAGGGCGTTGTCCATGGCGATGCCTTAACCTGCGGCGTTTTCGTCGCCGGTTTGGCTGCAAGGATCGGGCCAGTTCAAAAGCTCAATAAAAACAGCAGGCAATAAGGTTAACGACGGCCGCCCGGCGGAAATTGCCCGGCACGAAAATCGCGCTCGTTAACACACGTTAAAAACTTGTCCTTAACCATGCCTGGGTCATGAGACGGAGTAAGATTCTAAGGAGCGCGCGCGCGTGGCCAAGGACAAGGTGAAGGAAGCCCCGTCAGGCGACGCCGAAGGCGAAGACGGCGAGGGCGCGCCGGCCAAGAAGAAGTTCACCCCGAAGATGATGATCATCGCCGGGGTCGCGGCCGTGCTCGTGCTCGGCGGCGGCGGGGCCGGCGCGTTCTTCCTGCTGAAGCCGAAGCCCGAGGCGGCGGCCGGCAAGGCGGCCGAGAAGAAGAAGGAAAAGAAGGGCGAGAAGAAGGGCGAGGGCGAGAAGCCCGTCGGCCAGGTCCGCGAAGGACCCGACGGCATCCTGTTCTACACCATGCCCAGCGTCGTGGTGAACATGCAGACCGCCGACGGCCGCTCGACCTTCCTGAAGCTCAAGCTGACCCTGGAAGTGCCGGATCAGGCGACGGTCGACCTGCTGGAGCCGAACATGCCCAGGCTGCAGGACATGTTCCAGACCTTCCTGCGTGAACTGCGCCCCGAGGATCTGCAGGGCAGCCAGGGTTCGTACCAGCTGCGCATGGAGATCCAGCGCCGGGTCAACCTGGTCATCGCCCCGTCGAAGGTGAACGCCGTCCTGATCGAGGAGATGCTGATCAACTAGGGCTCGTCCCTGGTTGGCGCGTGACCCATGGCTGACGAAGAACCCCAGATCATCGGCGGGATGCAGGGCGCGATGAACCCCGACGACCCTGCCACCTGGCAGAACCCCGACGAGAAGGTCGAGGGGCTGCTGGGCGCTGAGCGCATTCTCAATCAGGACGAGATCGACAGCCTGCTGGGCTTCGATCTGTCCGACGAGGAAGCGGCCGAACGCTCGGGCATCCGGGCGATCATCAACTCGGCGCTGGTCTCGTACGAACGCCTGCCGATGCTGGAGATCGTCTTCGACCGCCTGGTGCGGTTGATGACCACCTCCTTGCGGAATTTCACCTCGGACAACGTCGAGGTCAGCCTCGACAACATCTCGTCGATCCGCTTCGGCGACTACCTGAACTCGATCCCGCTGCCGGCCATCCTCTCGGTGTTCAAGGCCGAGGAGTTGGAGAACTACGGCCTGCTGACGGTCGACTCCAACCTGATCTATTCGATCGTCGACGTGCTGCTGGGCGGTCGCCGCGGCACGGCCGCCATGCGCATCGAGGGCCGCCCTTACACCACCATCGAGCGGGTGCTGGTCCAGCGGATGGTCGAGGTGGTGCTGGCCGACGCCCGCGCAGCGTTCGAGCCGCTGACCCCGGTGACCTTCACCCTTGACCGGCTGGAGACCAATCCGCGCTTCGCCGCCATCGCGCGTCCCGCCAATGCGGCGATCCTGGTCAAGCTGCGCATCGACATGGAAGACCGCGGCGGGCGCATCGAGCTGCTGCTGCCCTACGCCACGCTCGAGCCGATCCGGAAGATGCTGCTGCAGCAGTTCATGGGCGAGAAGTTCGGGCGCGACAACATCTGGGAAAGCCACCTGGCCACCGAGCTCTGGACCACCCAGCTCGACGTCCGGGCCGTGCTCGACGAGCAGCAGCTGCCACTGCGCGAAGTGCTGGAGCTGAAGGTCGGCGACACGCTGATGCTGAACGCCACCCCCGACAGCCAGGTCGAGCTGCGGGCGGGCGCGATCCCGCTGACCCGCGGGCGCATGGGCCGGCGCAATCACCACATCGCCGTACGCGTCGACGGCCCGCTGTCGCCGCACGCCAAGAAAGCCATTTCGAGGTTCAAATGAGCGCCATCGCTATCGGCCTGAACCTGATGCTGGCCGGCCTGCTGGCCGCCGCCCTGATGATGGGCTACCGCCTGAACGCACGCCTGAAGGCGCTGCGTGAAAGCCACGAGGGCTTCGCCAGGGCGGTCGCCGAGCTGGACGCCGCCGCGGCCCGCGCCGAGCAGGGCCTGGCCGATCTGCGCGCCGCCACCGACGAAGCTCACGACGCCCTGGCCGATCGCATCGAAAAGGCCCGCGCCCTGACCGCCAAGCTCGATCGCCAGCTGCAGGGCGCGCCCGTGTCGTCCGCGCGCCGCGACGGCGCCGAGCCGGTGGCCGAGGCCGACGTCGAGCGCGTGACCCAGCGCCTGGGGTCTTTGCTCTCGGCGGCGCGTGACAGCCGTCCGGAGCGTGCGCCCGCCGCCCCATCCCGTCGTCAGACCGCGCCGGCGCCGTCGCGCGCGGCCATTGACGACGACCTCTTTGACCAGCCCGCCGAACGTCGCCCGACGCCCGGCACGCGCCTGGGAGTCCGCCGATGAAGAACGTCCCCCGCATCCTGCCGCTGGTCGGCGTCGCCATGGTCGGCGTGCTGGGCCTCAATGCGTTGGCCGGCGCCCAGAGCTTGCCGGACCTAGTGTCGGGCGCGCGCGCCTTCGCCGAGGAAGCGGTCAAGGGCGCGGCGCCGGCCAAGGACGTCGCCAAGTCCGCGACGGGTGAAGCCAAGGACGCGGCCGCCACGGTTCCGAACCTGCCGCCGGCGGCCAAGCCGGCCGCGGTCTGCGCGCCGACCGCCGCTGAACTTGCCAAGGAGGCCGGGCTGTCGCCGGCTGAGCTGCAGGTGCTGCAGAGCCTGGGCGCCCGCCGCGGGCAGCTCGACAAGCGCGAACAGGACCTGGACGTCCAGCTGGCCCTGATGGCCGCCGCCGAGGCCAAGCTCGACGCCAAGATCCAGGCGCTGAACGGCATGAAGGGCGACATCGCCAAGCTGATGGTCGACGCCGACGAAAAGGAGCAGGCCGAGATCGATCGCCTGGTGAAGGTGTTCGAGCTGATGAAGCCTAAGGACGCCGCGCCGCGGATGGTGCTGCTCGACGACGCGGTGCGCCTGCCGGTGGCCTCGCGCATGAAGGAGCGGGCGCTCTCGCCGATCATTGCCAACATGCCGCCGGTCGAGGCGAAGAAGCTGACAGAGGCCCTGGCCGCGCGTTTCGCCGAGGTGAAGAAGGTCGCCGCCGCGGCCCAGGCCGCCGCTGGCCCGCTGCCGGCCGCGCCGCGCGCCGCCGGCCAGGCCGCTGCGCCCGCGCCCAAGGCCGCCGCGCCGCCCGCCAAGGCCGGCTAACCGATGAAAATGCGCCAGGCCCTGAGGTCGAGCGTCGCGGCGATCACCATCGCCAGCGTCGCCGCGCCTACCGGCTTGTCGGCGCAGACTTCCGAAGCCGCGCCGCGCGGCGGCGCCGCCCAGGTGCGGGTCGCCCAGGCCAAGGACTTCTCGCGCATCGAGCTGGGCGGCCGCGCGGTGGCGCGCCGCGACGGCCAGGTGCTGACCCTGCAACTGGCGCGTGGGGCCAATCCGGACATCAGCCGGCTGCGGACCTCGCCGCCGCGCTGGTTGAAGAGCGCCGAGCTCCGCCGTAGCGCCGCCGGCTCCGCCCTGGTGCTCACCCTGGCCGAAAACGCCGACGCCCGGGTCGGAACCGCTGACGGCGCGACCTACGTCAATCTGTTCGAGAAGCCGCCGGCGCCGGCCGCGCCGGAGGTGGCCCAGGCCGACCCCGTCGCCGCGCCGACCCCGCCGCGGCTCAATCCGATCCCGGCCGGCGGCGTCGTGCGCATGGCCACGAAGATCGGCGCAGGCCAGGTGCAGCTCAGTTTCCCGTGGGCCAATCCCGCCGGCGCCTCGGTGTTCCGCAGGGGCGGGGCGGTGTGGGTGGTGTTCGACGCCCCGGCGACGCTCGACGTTTCGGCCGCGCCGCGCGGCCTGCGCCAGATGACCGGGGCCACCGCCTATCGCGGGACCGATTTTGCGGCCGTGCGGATCGAATCTGCGCCGAACACGCCGTTCTTCGCCTCGTCCCAGGGCTCGACCTGGACGGTGATCCTTGGGCCCGGCGCCCAGGTCGAGCCGGCCGCCCAAATCCGGGTGGTGCGCGATCAGGCTGGCGGCCCGGCCGGGCTAAAGGCGGCCGTCTCCGGAGCCACGAAGGTCGTGCGGGTTACGGACCCGGTGGTCGGCGACACCATGTCGGTCGTGACCGCCCTGGGCCCGGCCAAGGGTCTGCCCTCGCGCCGCGAGTTCGTGCAGATGGCGCTGTTGCCCTCGGCCCAGGGCATGGCCGTGGAGTCCTATATCGACGACCTGGCGATGCGCCACGACGGCGACCTGGTGCAGATCGGCCGCCCGAGCGGTCTGACTCTGTCGCCGGCCTCGGCCTCGGTGGCGCGCGCGGAGGCGACGCTGGGCGCGCCGCAGCCGGCCAGCCTGCCCGGGCTGATCGACCATCAGAACTGGCCGAAGACCGGTTCGGGCGGGTTCCTCTCGCGCTACAGCGCGCTGCTCTCGGCCGCCAATGAGGAAGCCGCGGTCGGCCGCGACGCGCCCGTGGCTGCGCGCATGGCGCTGGCCCGCTTCCTGGTCGGCTCGGAGCTGTCGTTCGAGGCGATCGGCGTGCTCAACGACACGGCCCGCCGCAATCCCTCGGTGATGGAGGATCCGGAGTTTCGCGGCCTGCGCGGCATCGCCCGGGTCATGGCCCGCCGCTACAAGGAGGCGCAGGCCGATTTTTCCGCGCCGATCCTGCAGGACGACCCATCGGTCGCCCTCTGGCGTTCCTACATCGCCGCCCAGCTGGCCCAATGGCCGGAGGCGCGCAGCCAGTTCGGGGCTGGGGCCGAGGCGTTCAACCAGTTCTCGCCGACCTGGAAGGCCCGCTTCGCCCGCTCGGACGCCCAGGCGGCGCTGGCGCTCGGGGACGTGAACGGCGCCGACGCGCGCATCAAGCTCGCCTTGATGGACAAGACCGACTCTCTGGAGGAGCTGGCTACGCGGCTGGTTCAGGCCCAGGTCGTCGAGGCCCTTGGCCACAAGGACCGCGCTCTGCGCATCTACGCCGCCGTCGCCGGCGCGCCGAGCGAGGGCCTGGCCGCACCCGCCACCCTGCGCGCCACCAAGATCAGGCTCGAAACCGGCAAGATCACCCCGGTCCAGGCGGCCAACGTGTTCGCCGGCCTGCGCTATCGCTGGCGCGGCGACGCCACCGAGCTGGAGACCATCCGCGCGCTCGGCCACCTCTATCTGAGCCAGGGGCGCTACCGCGAGGCGCTCGAGGCTCTGCGCGGCGCTGGTACGCGGCTGCCCGACCTGCCCGAGGCGCTGCAGCTTCAGGCTGACCTGGGCGCAGCCTTCCGCACCCTGTTCCTCGACGGCGCCGCCGACGGATTGGAGCCGGTCCAGGCGCTGGCCATGTTCTACGACTTCCGCGAACTGACGCCGCTGGGCGCCGACGGCGACATGATGGTGCGCCGGCTGGTGCGCCGGCTCGTCGACGTCGACCTGCTGGACCAGGCGGCCGAGCTCCTGAAGTACCAGGCCGAGAACCGCCTCGACGGCGTGCCGCGGGCCCAGGTTTCGACCGATCTGGCGCTGATCTACCTGATGGACCGCCGTCCCGAGCAGGCGCTGCAGGCGATCAACGCCTCGCGCACGACGGTCCTGCCGACGACCCTGAACGCCGAGCGCCGCGTCGTTGAGGCGCGCGCCATGATGGGCCTTGGCCGCTACGACCATGGTCTGGAGCTGCTGGAGCGCGACACCGGCCGCGACGCCCAGGACCTGCGCGGCGAGATCCTCTGGAAGCAGAAGAACTGGGCCGCGGCTGCGGGCATCTTCGAGAAGAGTTTGGGCGAGCGTTGGAAGCAGCCGGGACCGCTGAGCGCTGAAGACGAGGGCAAGCTGTTGCGGGCCGGCGTCGCCTACAGCCTGGCCGGGGATGACGCCTCGCTGGCGCGCATGCAGCAGCGCTACGCCGGCTTCTACGATCAGGCGCGCAACCCCGAGGCGCTTCGCGTCGCCCTGACCGGGGTCCAATCGGGCCCCTTGAGCGTTTCTGACCTTGGCCGGGCGACCGCTGATAACGAAGCTTTCTCCGGCTGGGTCGCGAAGATGAAGGTTCGGTTCCGCGAAAGGCCGGCTCCGCTGGGGCCGCCGACGCCCGCCAAGGCGCCCGCTGCGCCGGCCGCCAAGCAGGCGGCGGCGACGACTGCGGCGCGAGGCTGAGGCTCGTGCGGGTCCGGGTCGGCGCAGTCGCCGTGCTCGGGGCCGCGTTGCTGTCCGCCGGCGCCGCCCACGCCGCCCCACGCAGGGAGTTCTGCCCCGATCGTCCCGGCAAGGGATCGCCGCCCTGCGTCGTCGATCCAGGCGTCCTTCAACTGGAGCTCAGCGGCCTCGACGCCGCCTTTCAACGTTCCGGGCCAGGGGCGACCGATACGTACTCGGTCGGCGCCATGGAGTGGCGGCTCGGGCTGACGCCGACCCTCGAAGGGCAGGTCCAATGGGCGCCCTATACTCAGGTGCGGACGCGCGGCGAGGATGCGACCCGGGTGGAGGGCGTCGGCGACCTCGTCCTGCTGCTGCGCCGGTCGCTGCGAAATCCGGATGGGTCCGGGCTATCGATCGCGTTGGAGCCGTTCGTCTCGGCGCCGACCGCCACGCGTGGTCTCGGCTCCGGCGGCTGGCAGGGCGGCTTGGTCGTGCCGTTCTCTGTACCGATCTCCGATGATGTGACGCTGAGCCTGGCGCCCGAGGTCGACGTCAATCGCGACAGCGACGGCGCCGGCGTGCACCCGGCGTGGACAATGGCCGCCGGGCTCAGCCGAACATTCGGACCGGTCAGCCTGGGCGCCGAGCTCTGGGGTTCAATCGACGACGATCCGGCCGAGCGCGCGCATCGCGCCTCGCTGGACCTGACGCTGGCCTGGACCCCGCCGCGCCATGAGGACTTGCAGCTCGACGTCGGGGTCTATGGCGGGCTGACCCGAGACACGCCTGACCTGGAAGTCTTGGTCGGGCTCTCGCGGCGGTTCTAGCCGCCGCCTGCGCCGCGCTGGAAACTCTCGACCAGACTGCCCGCGACCAGCCGCCAGCCGTCGACCAGCACGAAGAAGATCAGCTTGAAGGGCAGCGACACCACCACTGGCGGCAGCATCATCATACCCATGCTCATCAGCACGCTGGCGACGACCAGGTCGATGACCAGGAAGGGAATGAACAGCAGGAAGCCGATCTCGAAGGCGCGCTTGAGTTCCGAGATCATGAAGGCCGGCGTGACGACGCTGAGCGGGGTCTCCTGGGCCGTCGGCGGGCGCGGGGTCTTCGAGAGGCGGAGGAACAGCGCCAGATCGTCCTGGTCGACCTGGCTCAACATGAAGGTCTTCACCGGCGCGGCGGAGGCGTCGAACGCCGCCGGCAGTTCCATCTGCTGATCCATCAGCGGCTTAATGCCCTCGTCGTAGGACTTCTGGAATGTCGGGCCCATGACGATGGCGGTCAGGAACAGCGCCAGGCTGATCATCACCGCGTTGGGCGGGCTCTGCTGCAAGCCGAGCGCCGTGCGCAGCAGGCCGAGCACCACGACGATGCGCACGAACGACGTGGTCATGATGACGATCGACGGCGCCAACGACAGGACGGTCAGGAGGCCGACCATCTGCACGACGCGTTCGGACAGGCCCGCGCCGGTCCCGAGGTCGATGTTGATGGCTTGGGCGGCGGCGGCTGCTGGGAACACCATCGCCGCCAGGGTCGCCAGCGCCGAAAGGCCGGCCGCACGACGCCAGTCCTCGGCACGTAGATGGAAGAGGGCGGCGAAAACCTTACGCATCGGCGGGGATCTTTGGCTTGCGGGCGGGTTTGGCGGGGCTCGGCAGGACCTGGCCCTCGCCGAGCAGCAGGAGCTTCTCCTCGCCGTCGAACGAGACGACGACCAGCCGCCGCGAGGGGTCGAGAACCAGGGTTTCGACGACCTTCAGCCGGCGGTCGGCCTTGGCCTTGGCCAGCCGCGCCACGGCGTCGGGTCCAAAGCGTCGCAAGGCCACGGCCGCCAGGCCGACGAGCCCCAGGGTCAGCGCCAGGGCGAAGACGGCGCGGAGGAAATCAGCCAGGTTCATCGGATGTTCGAAAGGGGCGGGGGCGCGACTCGTGCGCTGTCCTCCCTCGTGTGCGCCGCAGGGTCTTAAGACGCGGTTAACCCTGTTTGTTCACCATCTTCAGCTATGAACCTGAACGAGATTCCGCTGTTCGCGATGCTCAAGGGGCGCTTCACGCACCTCGGTGAGCGCCAGCGCCTGATCTCGCAGAACGTCGCCAACTCCGACACCCCGGGCTACACGCCCAATGATCTCAAGGCTTACTCCTTCGACGCGCAGGTGCGCGCCGCGCAGACGGCGTCCGGAACGGTCGGCTCGGCGGCGCGGGGGCAGGCGGTGACCCAGGCCGGGCACATGACCCCGGCCTCGCAGCACCGCACGCCGTACAAGCCGATCAAGGCCAAGGACTCCGAGACCACGCTCGACGGCAACTCCGTCGTGCTTGAGGAGGAGATGATGAAGATGGCCGAGGCGCGGATGAACTACGACGCCGCGATCAGCTTCTACCAGAAGTCCCTGGGCATGCTGCGGCTGGCCAGCCGCGCGCCGGGTCGCGGCTAAGGGAACGCTAGATGGCCGACATCAAGCCCATGACCGGCGCGACCCAGATGATCGCCGCCAGCGCTCTGCGGGCCCAGCAGGCGCGCATGCGGGTGATCGCCGAGAACATGGCCAACGCCCAGTCCGTGTCGCGCCAGCCCGGCGGCGACCCGTATCGCCGGCAGGTGCCGGTGTTTACGCCGTATCAGACCGACGCCGGCCAAGGCGTGCGGGTCGCCCGCGTCGAGCCCGACCGCAAGGACTTCCGCAGCGTTTACGACCCCAGCCACCCGTCGGCGGACGACAAGGGCTATGTGAAGCTGCCCAACGTCGACACCCTGGTCGAGGCGCTGGACATGAAGGAAGCCCAGCGGGCCTACGAAGCCAACCTCAACGTCATCGAGACGGCGCGCGCCATGGAGCAGCGCACCCTCGACATCCTCAAGAAGTAGGGCGGCCTAAGCCATGATGACCGCGCTCGCCGCCGCCAAGGCCTACGCCGCGACCCAGAACACGGCGGTGATCAAGCCGCCGTCGGCCGGCCAGGAAGACCAGGGCCTCGACTTCGGCTCCATGGTCAAGTCGGCCATGAACGACGTCATGCACAACACCAAGAAGGCCGAAGGCCAGATCGCCGCCCAGGTGGCCGGCAAGGCCGAGCTGATCGACGTCGTCACTGCGATTTCCGCCGCCGAGGCCAGCCTGGAGACGGTGATGGCCGTCCGCGACCAGGTGATTAACGCCTACCAGGAAATCATGCGCATGCCGATCTGACGGGCGAGGCGGGGGTTCCCCTTCCACCTCACCGTGTTACGCCTAGGCCCATGGCGGCGATTGAGCTTTCGAACATCGAGAAGCGTTTCGGGGGCCACGCCGCCCTGGCGGGCGTCGACCTGACGATCGGGGCGGGCGAGTTCGTCGCCCTGGTCGGGCCCTCGGGCTCCGGCAAGACGACCCTGCTCAAGACGATCAACGGCCTCTCCGAACCCGATGCTGGCGAGGTTCGCATCGCCGGTGAGGATACAGCCGATCAGCCAGGACACCTTCTGCGCCGTCGGATCGGCTACGTGTTCCAGGAGATCGGCCTCTTCCCGCATTTGACCGTGGCCGAGAACATCGGCGTCACCCCGCGGCTGCTGGGCTGGGACAAGGCGCGGATCTCGGGCCGGGTCGACGAACTGCTCGATCTCGTGGCGTTGCCGCAGGAGGTCGCGGGACGAGGGTCTTCCGAATTGTCGGGCGGCCAGCGCCAGCGGGTCGGCGTCGCCCGCGCCCTGGCCGCCGAACCGAAGATCATGCTGATGGACGAGCCGTTCGGCGCGCTCGATCCGTTGACCCGCGACGCCCTCGGCGGCGACTACCGCGCCCTGCACGATAAGCTCGGCCTGACCACGGTGATGGTCACCCACGACATGGCCGAGGCGGTGCTGCTGGCCGACCGAATCGTCGTGCTGGCTGGCGGCCGGATCCTGGCCGACGGCGCGCCGGCCGAGCTGCTGGCGTCCACCACCGATCCGGAGGTGCGCGCCCTGCTGGAGGCCCCGCGCCGCCAGGCTGAACGTCTGCGACAGCGGCTGGGAGGCGCGGCGTGAACGAACGCATCGCTCAGGCCTTCGCCCTGCTGGCCGATTACCTGGCCTGGCACGTGGTGCTCAGCGCCAGCGCCCTGGTGTTGGGCGTGCTGATCAGCTTGCCGCTGGCCGTCGCCGCCAGCCGTAGCCCGCGTCTGCGCTGGCCGGTGCTGGCCTTCGCCGGCCTGATCCAGACCATTCCCAGCCTGGCGTTGCTGGCGCTGTTCTATCCGGTGCTGCTCGGGCTGTCGGCGGCGAGCCAGGCGGTGCTCGGCAAGGGCTTCTCGGCGCTGGGCTTCCCGCCTTCGCTGCTGGCCCTGACGCTCTATTCCATGCTGCCGATTTTGCGCACGGCGACCACCGGCATCCTCGGGGTCGACCCAGCTGTGCGCGAGGCCGCCGACGGCGTCGGCATGACCCCGCGCCAGCGACTGTTCCAGGTCGAGTTGCCGCTAGCCATGCCGGTGATCATGGCCGGCGTGCGCACCGCCGCGGTCTGGACCATCGGGGCGGCGACGCTGTCGACCCCGGTCGGCCAGACCAGTCTCGGCAACTATATCTTCGCCGGCCTGCAGACCGAGAACTGGGTGTTCGTGCTGTTCGGCTGCGCGGCGTCGGCGGCGCTGGCGATGGTCGTCGATCAACTGCTGGGCCTGATCGAGACCGGTGCGGCGAGGCGTCGGCGCGGCCTGGTGGTCGCCGGCGCGGCGCTGCTCGCTCTGGGCGCTCTGGCGGCGATGAGCCCATTGGCGGCGTTCGGCAAGCCGGCGAGCTATGTCGTCGGGGCCAAGAACTTCTCGGAGCAGTACATTCTGGCCGAACTGATGGCCGAGCGGCTGGAAGCCGCCGGCGCCCGCGTCTCGCGCAAGGAGGACCTGGGTTCGGCCGTGGCCTATCGCGCCCTCGCGGCGGGTGAGCTGGACGTCTATGTCGACTACTCCGGCACGCTCTGGACCAACGTCCTCAAGCGCCAGGACAATCCGGGCCGGCCGGCGGTTCTCGCCGAACTGACCACCGAACTGAAGAAACGCGACGGCGTGGTGGTGCTGGGTTCGCTGGGCTTCGAGAACGCCTATGCCTTCGCCATGCGCGCCGACCGGGCCAGGGCGCTGGGGATCACCAGCCTTGCCGATCTCGCCCGCCAGGCCCCGCGCCTGACCCTGGGCTCGGACCTTGAGTTCCTGTCGCGGCCCGAGTGGAAGGCCGTCGACGCCGCTTATGATTTTCATTTCAAGGCCGAACGCTCGTTCCAGCCGACGTTTATGTATCGCGCGCTGTCGGGCGGCGAGGCCGACGTGATTTCCGCCTTCTCGTCCGACGGGAGGATCGCGGCCGACAAGCTGGTCGTGCTCAGCGATCCCAAGGGAGCGTTGCCGCCGTACGACGCGGTGATCCTGGTGTCGCCAAAGCGGGCGGGCGATGCGCGTCTCCTGGACGCTTTGCAGCCCCTCGTCGGGTCTATCTCGGTGGAGGCGATGCGGGCGGCGAACTACAACGTCGATCGCGACCGCGGCAAGCTGTCGCCGGCCCAGGCGGCGCGGGCGCTCGAACCTTCGAAGTAGCCCTTCGTTAACCATAAGTAGGCAATTTCGACCTAGCTGATTTCCAGCATTTCACGCGTACCCAAGAGGCCTACTGATGAGCGGCGCCGAAGTTCTGGACGTCGGTCGCGACGCCATCTGGCTCACCATTCAGCTCTGCGCGCCCGTGCTGATCGTCGGGCTGGTGGTCGGGGTCGGCGTCGGCCTGATGCAGGCCCTGACCCAGATCCAGGAAGCGACCCTGGTCTACGCGCCGAAGATCGTGGCGATCTTCCTGTCGCTGCTGCTGTTCCTGCCGCTGATGGGCGCGCTGATGAGCGGCTTCATGCGCCAGATCGCCGCCCGCATCGCGGCGATGTAGCGGCCGCCCGGCCGCCCGCATGGAAAGCTTCGCCGCCGCCAATCAGGTCTACGCCGCCGGGCTGATCTTCGCCCGGGTGGGCGCGATCATCATGCTGCTGCCCGGCTTCGGCGACACCAGCGTGCCGCCGCGCATCCGCCTGTCGTTCGCCTTCCTGATGGCGCTGATGCTGATGCCCATCGTGGCCAAGGGCCTGCCGGTGCCGGGCGAGGTGTCGGGCGTGGCCGGCGCGGTGATCAAGGAGCTGCTGATCGGGCTGATAATCGGCACGATCCTCAAGCTGTTCTTGTCGTCGCTGTCGACCGCAGGGGAAATCATCTCGATCCAGACGACGCTGTCCTTCGCCCAGACGGCCGCGCCCGGCCAAGCGACGCCGTCGACGACGCTCGGCACCTTCCTGATGCTGATCGGGGTGACCCTGATCATGGCGACCGACCTGCACCACATGTTCCTGGCCGCGATCGTGCACTCGTACGCGGTGTTTCCGTTCACCCGCGAGCTGGCGATCGCCGACAGCACCCAGCTGGCCGTGCAGACGGTGGCCGGCTCGTTCCGGCTTGGCCTGCAGCTGGCCGCGCCGGTGGTGGTGTTCTCGGTGATCTTCAACGTCGCCGCCGGCCTGGTCGGGCGGGTGATGCCGCAGTTCCAGGTGTTCTTCGTCGTCACCCCGCTGATCGTGCTGCTGGGCCTGTCGATTTTTGCGCTTAGCCTGGGCGTGATCGGCATGGTCTGGCTCAACCGCTATCGCGAGCTCGTCTCGCTGTTCCTCGGCTAGGTCATGGCCGACGAACAGGACGCAGCCTCCAAGACAGAAGAGGCGACACCCCAGAAACTCGCCAAGGCGCGCGAGAAGGGCGATGTCGCCAAGACCCCCGACCTGGCGACGCTGGCCTCGTTCGCCGGGGCCGCGGCGGTGATCGCCATCGCCGGCGGCTGGATGTCACGCAACCTGGCGGCCGAGTTGCTGCCTTTCATCTCACGGCCCGAGAGCATCAGCCTGGAAGGGCACGGCGCCATCGACGTCGCCCGCCACGCAGCCCGCGCCGCCGCGCCGATCCTGCTTGGGGTGATGGTGGTGGCGGCGATCATGGGCGCGGCCGGCAACATCGTGCAGACCGGACTTCTCTACAGCCCCGAGAAGATCAAGCCCGACTGGAAGAAGGTCTCGCCGATGGCGGGCCTGAAGCGCACGCTGGGGCCGGACGGCCTGATGCAGTTCTTCAAGTCGATCGTGAAGATCATCATGGTCGGCTGGGTCGGCTGGGTGGTGATGAAGCCGTACATCTACCCGCTGAAGGAGCTGGCCGCCCTCGACCCCGCCGCCATGCTGCCGTTGATGGTCGAGATCCTGCGGAAGCTGGTCTTCGCCACGGCCGGTCTGATGCTGGTGATCGCCGGGTTCGACTGGTTTTGGCAGCGTCAGCGCTTCCTCAAGCGCATGCGGATGACCAAGGAAGAGCAGAAGGAAGAGTTCAAGAACGCGGAAGGCGATCCTCACTTCAAGGCCAAGCGCCGGCAGATCGCCATCCAGCGCTCGCGCCGCCGGATGATGGCCGCGGTGCCCAACGCGACCATGGTGGTCATGAACCCGACCCACTACGCCGTGGCGCTGCGCTACGAGGCCGGCGAGACCAACGCGCCGCAGTGCGTCGCCAAGGGTATGGACGCCGTCGCGCTGAAGATCCGGGCCCTGGCCGAGGAGCACGGCGTGCCGGTGATCGAGGACCCGCCGCTGGCCCGCGCGCTCTACGCGGCGGTCGAACTCGACGACTTCATTCCGCCCGCTCACTACGAAGCCGTGGCCAAGCTGATCGGCTTCATCATGCAGAGCAGCGCCCGGGTGGCCGCAAAGGCCCGCCACCACTGAGAAATATGAGAACATTGCGTGACTGATTCGCCGGAGGCGCAGGCCTCCCCGCTCGAATTCAACCGGGACCGTCGCATGGCCAAGCCCAAGACGCAGGACCGCGCGGCCCGCCGCTTCGACCCGATGACGGCGCTCGCGGTGCTGTGCTTTCTCGCCGCGGTGGGCTTTGCGGCCGTGCCGGCCTTCCACGCCGGCCCGGCCACCCGCGCCGGGGTGATGCTCTTGATCGGCCTGTTCGGGGTGGCGTGCCTGGGCCTGTTTGCGCTGCGCAACTCGGCTGAGCCTGCGGTGGCCGGCGAGCCCGGCGCCGACCAGATGGTCGACGCCCTGACCGAGCCGGCCGCGATCGCCGCCGCCGATGGGCGTATCCACGCGGCCAATGCGGCGTGGCGTTCGCTGCTGGGCGCGGCGGCCCGCCTGCCCAAGGGCGGCTCGTCGGCCGCCAGCCTGTTCTCGGCCCTGACTGCGGCGCGCCGTGGCGAGACGGCCCAGGCCTCGATCCGCAACAACGGCTCCGAGCACTCGGCCACCGTCGCGCCGTTGGGGGAGCGTCGCTTCCTGGTGCGCCTGGCCGAAGCTCCGCCGCTCGCCTTGCCGTCGGCGGCGGCCGAGGTGCTGCAGGCGTTCAACTCCGCCAAGCCGCCGCCGCCCAAGGTGCTGGACGCTTTCGCCGCCGCCTCGCCGTTCGGCGCGGCGCTGTTGGACGGAGACGACCCGTTCGAGGCGACGATCATCGAGGCCAATCCGGCTCTGGCCGGCCTGTCCGGCGGCGGCGCCAGCGGTTCACGCTTCGGCGACCTGATCGACGCGGCCTCCCGCGCCGACGCTGCGCAGAAGCTGGCCGAAGGACATGTGGGCGTGCTCGAGGTGCGTTTGGCGCACGATCAGGCCAAAATCGCCCACCTCTATCTGTCCAAGAGCGACGGCCGCTGGGTGGCCTACTTGGTCGACGTCTCCGAGCAGAAGCAGATCGAGCTGCAGCTGTCGCAGAGCCAGAAGATGCAGGCCATCGGCCAACTGGCCGGCGGCGTCGCCCATGACTTCAACAACCTGCTGACCGCGATCTTCTTCCAACTCGACGTGCTGGCCCAGCGCCACCCGGTCGGCGACCCCTCGTACGAGGGGCTGAACGAGATTCGCTCGACCTCGACCCGCGCCGCCGACCTGGTCCGCAAGCTGCTGGCCTTTTCGCGCAAGCAGACGGTGCAGCGCGAGACTCTCGATCTCGGCGAACTGATCAGCGAGTCCGAGGTGCTGCTGCGGCGCGTGCTCTACGAGGACGTGAAACTGGAGACCGAGTACGGCCGCAACCTGCCGCACGTGCGCGCCGACCGCAGCCAGATCGAGACCGCGGTCATGAACCTGGCGGTCAACGCGCGCGACGCGGTGCGCGCGCATGGCGGCGGCGTGGTCCGCATCCGCCTGGCCCGGCTGACCCAGGAGGAGGCGTCCGCGCAGGGCTATCCGGCCGCCAAGGGCGACCAGGCGCTGATCGAGGTCTCGGACGATGGTCCGGGCATCCCGCCCGAGGTGATGGACAAGATTTTCGACCCGTTCTTCACCACCAAGCCGGTGGGCGAGGGGACGGGCCTGGGCCTGGCCACCGTCTACGGCATCGTCAAGCAGTCAGACGGCTGGATCAGCGTCGCCTCCAAACCCGGTGAAGGCGCGGCGTTCAGGATCTTCCTGCCGGTCCACATCCCGACGGCCGCTTCGCCGGCCCCGACGCCGGCCGCCAACAAAGCGCCGCCGAAGGCGCGCGACCTCTCGGGCGCCGGCCGCATCCTGTTCGTCGAGGACGAGGACGCCGTCCGCACCGTGGCCGCCAAGCTGCTGCGGGCTCGCGGCTACGAGGTGATCGAGGCCGGATCGGGCGAGGAAGCGCTGGAGCTGGCCGAGCAGCACGCCGGACAGATCGACCTGATGATCTCGGACGTGGTGATGCCGGGCATGCAGGGCCCGGATCTGCTGAAGCACGCCCGCGCCTATCTGGCAGGCGCGCCGGTGATGTTCATCTCCGGCTATGCCGAGGCCGAGTTCTCGAACCTGCTGGAAGGCGAGGAAAACGTTTCGTTCCTGCCCAAGCCGATCGACATCAAGACGCTGGCCGAACGGGTGAAGCAGGAACTCCAGAAGGCGGCCTAGCGTTTGGGCGCAGATTGGCCTTGGCGGGGGCGTCGATGCTAAGCGGTGGGCATGCAGGGAATTGAACACGAGATCGCCACCCGTTTGAATCAGACGGTTCGCTCCGACGAGAACGTCTTCCACAAGTTCATGGACGCGGCCGGCGACCTGGCCGTGAACCTCGTGGTCGCCGTCATCATCCTGACCGTCACCTGGTGGGCGGCGGGCTGGGCCGCGCGGTTGGTGCGGCGGCTGATCGCCCGGGTGCACGGCGGCGGACCGCCCGACGTGACGTTGCAGGGTTTCGCCGGCTCGGCGGCCCGCTACTTGGTGATGATCGTCGGCATCATCGCGGTGCTGCAGCAACTCGGCGTCCAGACGACCTCGATCCTGGCGGTCCTGGGCGCGGCGTCACTGGCGGTCGGTCTGGCGCTGCAGGGCACGTTGAGCAACGTCGCAGCCGGCGTGATGCTGTTGCTGTTCCGACCCTATCGGGTCGGCGACGTGATCGAGGTGGCCGGGCGCACCGGCACGGTGCGGACGCTGGACCTGTTCGTCACCGAGCTGACCACCCCCGATAACCTCAAGGTCGTCCTGCCCAACGGCAAGGTGTTCGGCGACGTGATCGTCAACACCAGCTACCACAGCCGCCGCCGCGTCGACGCGGTGATCAAGACCGACCTGAAGCGCGACGTGCCGGCGCTGATGGAGGGCCTCAAGGCCCGCGCCGAGGCCAATCCCCTGGTGCTCAAGGACCCGGCTCCGGCGGTCGAACTGACGGGGATGTCCGAGGCCTTCGTCGAAGTGACCGTGCGGGCCTGGGTGGAGTCCGGCGACTTCGGAGCCGTGAAGGCCGACATGATGCTGGCGGGCCGTTTCCTGGCCGAGGGCGCAGAGCAATTGCCGGCGCTGCCCGCGCCGCGCGCCAAACCCGCCGCGCCGAAGAAAAAGGCCCGCCCGACCTTGAGCGATCGGCTGCGCGCTAAGCCTTAAGGATCGATCGCGCGGCGTGGACGCCGGTAGCGAAGCACGCCTGCAGCAGGTAGCCGCCGGTCGGGGCCTCCCAGTCGAGCATCTCGCCTGCGACGTAGACGCCGGGAACAGCGCGCAGCATCAGATCGCCATCGACGGCGGCCTGTGTGACGCCTCCGGCGGACGAGATCGCGCGGTCCAGCGGCCGCATGCCGGTCAACCGCAAGGGAGCGGTCTTGATCGCCCGCGCCAAGGCCCCCGGCTCGCGCGGCAGGTCGACGCCATGCGCCTCCCGCAGCAGATTGATCGCCAGCGGCGACAGTCCGGCCGCCTTACGCAGGAGGTTGGTCGTCGACTGGCCGCCGGCCGCCCGATGCAGCCGATCGGTGAGCTTGGCGCGGCTGACATCTGGGGTGAGATCGGCCTCCAGCGTTACGGCTCCGTCTGTAGCCAACGCTTCACGCAGACTGGCCGACAGGGCGTAGATCGCGCCGCCCTCAATGCCATAGGCGGCGATCATCGCCTCGCCCCGCACCGTCCGGCCATCGAACGTCAGGGCGATGTTCTTCAGCGGCTCGCCGGCGAAGCGCTCGGCGAACATCGCGCTCCAGCCGACATCGAACCCGCTGTTGGCGCTCTGAAACGGCGCCAGGGCGACGCCCCTGTCCGCGAGCAGCGAGGCCCACCCGCCCGTCGAGCCGAGCTTCGGCCAGCTGGCGCCGCCGAGCGCCAGGATCGTGGCGTCGGGGACCGCGGTCTCGATCGCGTCGTCCGCGCCGGCGAACAGCAGGCCGCCGGCGGCGTCCCAGCCGCGCCACTCGCGCCGCAGCCGCAGCTCGACCCCTTGCGCGGACAGGCGCGCCAGCCAGGCGCGCAGCAGGGGAGAGGCTTTGAGCGCCTTGGGGAACACCCGGCCGCTGGAGCCGACGAAGGTCTCCTGTCCCAGGCCCTGCGCCCAGGCCTGAAGGTCGGCTGGAGAGAACGCCTCGATCATCGGCTTCAGCCAGCTGGCCGCTTCGCCGTAGCGTCCGACGAATGTCGCCAGCTCTTCAGAGTGGGTGAGGTTGAGCCCCCCGCGACCGGCCATCAGGAATTTGCGGCCGAGCGTCGGCATGCGCTCGTAGAGCGTCACCTTGGCGCCGGCCGCGCTTAGGGTCTCGGCGGCGATCAGGCCTGCTGGGCCGCCGCCGACGACCGCGATGGTCTTCAGGGAAGTGGACATCGGCGAGGTCAGAGGCCGTTCCGCCGCAAAAGTCCAGTCTCAGGGCGCGAAGCTCGACCGCGCCTTTACGCCCCAATGGCCGTCCTCGCAGGTGATCACGTAGATGGAGTCGAAGCCGCCGATGACGCTGCCATCCTTGCGGTAGCGGGTGAAGCGGGTGTCGAAGTGAACCTTGTCAGGGCCGGCGTGGATCACCTCTCGCCGCTCCCAGGCCGAATGGTCCCAGTCCGACAGCGGGCCCTTCTCGAACATCTGCGGCTGATGATAGCCGGGCTCGATCACCGTCAGGGTGTTGGAGGCCAATCGTACGCTCGGGAAATTGAAGGTCTGCTCGAACGCCGCCAAGTCGCGAGCGTTGAAGGCGGCCATGAAGGCGTCGGTGACGGCCAGGGCCGCTGCGATCTGTACGTCGAAATTCGGCATATCATCTCCCTTGATCAGACCAGCTTGGCACGTTTATTTCTGCGGCGCTTGCGCCCGGCGGTACGAATTCCGCGTTGTAAGGCTTGCCGTAGACGCCTGCTTGGCCTCTAAGGCGCGCCCGCGCTCTTTTTGTGTGTGGCGCGAACCTTCAAGGACGACCATGGCCTTCCCTAACATCCATCCCGCCTTGGCGCGCGCGCTCGCGAGCCAGGGATACGAAGAACCCACCCCCGTCCAGGCGGCCGTCCTGACCGAGGAAGCCGAAGGCCGCGACCTGCTGGTTTCGGCCCAGACCGGGTCAGGCAAGACCGTCGCCTTCGGCCTGGCCGCCGGGCCGACCTTGCTGGGCGAGGAGCAGTGGTTTGGTCAGGCCGGTCCGCCGCTGGCGCTGGCCATCGCCCCCACCCGCGAGCTGGCCATGCAGGTCGCCCGCGAACTCAGCTGGCTCTATGGCCAGGCCGGGGCGAAGGTCGAGACCTGCGTCGGCGGCATGGATCCGCGCCGTGAGCAGCGCGCCCTGGCCGCCGGCTGCCACATCCTGGTCGGCACGCCGGGCCGCCTGAAGGACCATCTGGAGCGCGGCAACCTCGATCTCGGCGCGCTGCGCGTGCTCGTCCTCGACGAGGCCGACGAGATGCTCGACATGGGCTTCCGCGAGGATCTGGAAGAAATCCTCGACTCCTCGCCGGTCGATCGACGCACGCTGCTGTTCTCGGCGACCATCGCCAAGGATATCGCCGCCCTCGCCAAGCGCTATCAGCGCAACGCCCTGCGCATCGACACCGTGCGCCGCGACGAACCGCATGGGGACATCGAATACCGCGCGATCCGCGTCGCGCCCAACGAGGTCGAGCTGGCCGTCGTCAACGTACTGCGCTTCTTCGAGGCCCCCGGCGCGCTGGTGTTCTGCAACACCCGCGACGGCGTGCGCCACATGCATGCGGCGCTGCGCGAGCGCGGCTTCCAAGTCGTCGGCCTGTCGGGTGAGCTTGGCCAGCGCGAGCGCTCCGAAGCGCTGCAGGCGCTGCGCGACGGGCATGCCCGCGTCTGCGTGGCGACCGACGTCGCCGCCCGCGGTCTCGACCTGCCCGACCTTGGCCTGGTGATCCACGCCGACCTGCCGATCAACAAGCCGGCCCTGCTGCACCGCTCGGGCCGCACCGGCCGCGCCGGTCGCAAGGGCACCTCGGTGCTGTTGGTGCCCTATACCCGCCGTCGCAAGGCCGAACAGCTGCTGGCCTCGGCCGGCGTGGACGTCCAATGGCAGGGTCCGCCGACCGCCGACGAGATCAAGGCCAAGGATCAGGCCCGGATGCTCGAGGACCCGATCCTCACCGAAACGCCGGCCGAGGAAGACCTGGCCCTGGCGCGCTTGGTGCTGGAGACCCGTAGCGCCGAACAGGTGGCCGCCGCCCTCATGCGGCTCTACCGCCAGCGCCTGCCAGCCCCTGAAGAGCTCTATGACGACGCGCGGATGCGCGACGCCCAGGCTCGTGATCGTGAGCGTCCGCAGCGCGGCGATCGCTGGGAGCCGTCCGACCGCGAAGACGGTCCTGTTGGCCGTCCGCCGCGGCTGGCGCCGGAAGACGTCACCTGGTTCCGGATCACTGTCGGTCGCGACAAGAACGCCGACCCCAAGTGGCTAATCCCGATGATCTGCCGCCTCGGCCACGTCACCAAGAAGGACATCGGCTCGATCCGCATCTTCGATCGCGAGACGAAGTTCGAGATTTCTAATGAAGCTGGGGGCAAGTTCGCGGCCGCGGTGAAGGCGACTGCGAACGACGAGATTAAGATCGAAGCCTCGGGCCCGCCCGGCGGCCCGACCTCGCCGCCGCGCGGCGGGCCGCACCGCAAGGGACCGCCGAGTGGCGATCGTCCCTTCCGCAAGGGGCCGCCTGGTGAAGGCAAACCCTACCGCAAGGGCCCGCCTGGTGAAGGCAAACCCTTCAGCAAGGGGCCGCCGCGCGATGGCGGCAAGCCCGCGTTCAAGGGCCCGCCCGGCTCGCCCGGTCCCAAGGGCGGCAAGCCGCCGTGGAAAAAGAAGGGCAACGATCAGCGCAGCTAGCCGTCTTGGTCCGGTCACAAAATCAGTCCTAGGCTAGGATCGCGCGTTCTTCTGGGAATGCGCGTCAGGGACGAAGGCGCAGGCCGGATGACCGAGACCGAACGAGATCGACGCCTGACCCGCCTGCGCATCGTCGCACGGTGGGTCCCGGCGGTGCTGCTGATCGGCGCGGCGGTGGCGCTCTACGCCAGCGGCCTGGCCACCCTCTCCTTTGACAGCGTCCAGGCCAATGAGGTCCGGCTGCGCGACGAGGTCGCGGCCGCGCCGATGGCTGCGCTGGCGGTGTTTATCGGGCTCTACGCCGTGGCCACCGGCGCATTCGTGCCGCTCGGCCTCGTGCTCATGCTGGCGGGCGGCTTCCTGTTCGGCCCGCTGATCGGCGCGCTGGCGACCATTGTCGGATCGACGCTCGGCGCGATCATGACCTATCTGGCCGCTCGGTTCGCGGCCGGCGACAGCATCCGCCGGCTCCTGGCCAGCGGGCGGTTCCGCAAACTGATGGACGGTTTTGACCGCGCCCCCTTCCGCTACCTGCTGACTCTGCGCCTGGTGCCGCTCAGTCCGTTCGGCCTGGTGAACCTGGCGGCCGGCTGCGCGCGTGCGCCGTTCCGGGCCTATGTCGCAGCCACCGTCGTGGGCGCCGTGCCCTACTCGCTGATCTACAGTTATCTCGGCGCGGGTCTGGGCCAGGCCTTCCTGGGAGGACGGACGCTCGACGCCAGCCTGCTTCTGCGTCCGCAGGTGGCGCTGCCGCTGGCGGCGCTCGGCCTGCTGAGCCTGCTGAGCGGGCGGCTGAAACGTGGCGAGCAGCCGCTCTAGGCGCTCGACTCCGCCGCGTATCGCGGCCCATGATCGGCGCAGCCCTCCGAGGAGACCTCCATGCCGATCAACCGTCAGTGGATCCTGCGTCGCCGCCCTGCCGGGGAGATCGTTCCCGAAGACCTGGAATTGGTCGAGACGGAGACGCCGGAGCTGCACGACGGCGAGGTCTTGGTTCGCAACATCTACCTGTCCCTCGACCCCACTCACCGCATCTGGATGAGCGACCAGGACCAGTATCTGCCGCCGGTGCAGATCGGCGAGGTGATGCGCGGCGGGGCGATCGGGGTGGTCGAGCAGTCGCGCAATGCGGCGCTGCCGGAGGGCGCCATCGTCAACGCCGGCCTCGGCGGCTGGCAGGACTACGCTGTGGTGCACGAGGGCATGGCGCGGCGGGTGCCGCACCTGACCGACGTGCCGCTGACCGCGCACATGAGCGTGCTCGGCGCGACCGGGCTGACCGCCTATTTCGGGCTCAACGACATCGGCAAGCCGCAGCCGGGCGAGACCGTGGTGGTGTCAGCAGCAGCGGGCGCGGTCGGCTCGATCGTCGGACAGTTGGCCAAGCTGCAGGGTTGCCGGGTGATCGGCATCGCCGGCGGGGCGGAGAAGTGCCGCTGGCTGACTCAGGACCTCGGGTTCGACGCAGCCATCGACTACAAGTCCGAGGATGTCGCAGAGGCCCTGTCGCGTCTGGCCCCGAACGGCGTCGATATCAACTTCGAGAACGTCGGCGGCAAGGTCATGGACGCCGTCATCGGCCACATGAACAATTTCAGCCGCATGCCGCTGTGCGGGATGATCTCGACCTACAACCGCGAGGGCGCGATCGCCGGCCCGACCGATTTCGGGCGCGTGCTGATGCACCGCATCCTGATCAAGGGCTTCATCGTCATCGACTATCTGCCGCGCGCGGCCGAAGCGATGGCCGAGCTTGAGCCGCTGGTGGCCGGCGGCCAGCTCAAGTGGAAAGTCCACGTCGTCGACGGCCTGGAGAATGCAGTCACCGCGCTCGGCCGGCTGTTCACCGGCGACCACGACGGCAAGCTGCTGATCCAGGTCTCCCCTGAGCCCAGGCACGCCTGACGCTGAAAGGGGGCGCTAGGCCCCCACGCCCAACGCCGCCAGGGCGCGTTCGCGGCTGGCCTTGTAGTCGACCTTGCCGTTGGGCGCGCGACCGATGCTCGGCACCACGACCAGTTCGCGCGGAGCCTTGTAGGCGGCCAGGCGCGAGCGAACGTGGGCGGCCATGTCCTCTAGGCTGGGCGGGTCGGCGCTCGGCTCGGCCTCGACCACCGCGCAGATGCGCTCGCCGAAGCGCGGGTCCGGCACGCCGACCACCACCGCGTCGCGGATCGACGGATGGGTCTTCAACGCCTCTTCAACCTCTTCAGGGAAGACCTTCTCGCCGCCGGTGTTGATGCACTGGCTGCCGCGCCCGAGCAGTTTCAGGGTGCCGTCGAGATTGACCTCGGCCCAGTCGCCCGGGACGCTCCAGCGCTGGCCTTCCATGGTCTTGAAGGTCTTGGCGCTCTTTTCGGGGTCCTTGTAGTAGCCGACCGGCAGGAAGCCCGAGACCGCGACGAGGCCGCGCTCGCCCGAGCCTGGCTCGACGCGGCGGCCCTCCTCGGTGAACACCGCGCAGTTGGGACCGAGCATGAACGCTGCGGTGGCGGCTTCGGCGCCGGGCGCCGAGGCCGAGGCTCCGAGGCCGACGGCTTCGGAGGAGCCGAACGAGTCCATGATCATGGCGTTGCGCGCGTGGCTGAGCAGGCCGCGCTTGTTCTCCTGGCTCCACATCGAACCGGACGAACTCATCGCCTTGACGTTCGACAGGTCCCAGCGGCCGGGGTTGGCCTCCAGCGCCTCCAGCATCGGGGTCGAGAAGGCCAGGCCGACGATGACGATGTTGTCGGCCTCCAGCCGCACCGCCTCGTCCCACAGCTCCATGGCGTTGAAGTGCCGGGAGGGCAGGCTGGCGACCGCGCCGCCGATGTTGAGCGTGATGAACGCCGAGAACTGGCCGGTGCCGTGCATCAGCGGGCAGCAGACCAGCGTGGTCGGCGAGGGATAGGTTCCCAGCCGCGCGTCGAGGTCGCCGACCGCCTCCAGCGGCGCCAGGCCCTTCAACGGGTGGCCGCCGGACCCGATGACGTTGAACAGGTCGTCCTGGCGCCACATGACGCCTTTGGGCATGCCGGTGGTGCCGCCGGTATAGAGCAGCAGCAAGTCGTCGGGCGAGCGGCCCCAGGGCGCTTTGAACGGCCGCTGGGCCGGGGCCACGGCGACGATCTGGTCGTAGTCGTCGGCCCAGTCGGGGACGGCGTGGCCCGGCTCGGCCACTGCAATCCAGCGTTTCACGCTCGGCAGCTTGGCGCGCAGCGGCGCCAGCGTCTCGGCGAACCCGGCGTGGAAGATCACGGCCTGGGCGTCGGCGTTGTCGAAC